>NZ_MACH01000079.1 GCF_001884065.1 Bacillus proteolyticus | reverse complement strand
ACGCCCTGTTGTACATTTACGCCCTGTTGTACATTTACGCCCTGTTGTACATTTACGCCCTGTTGTACATTTGCGCCCTGTTGTACATTTACACCCTGTTGTACATTTACGCCCTGTTGTACATTTACGTTTTTTAAACCAGAAGTGATCGAATTTTTTCACGCGAGTACATCTTGTTCTTGTACATTTACGCCCTGTTGTAAATTTACACCTTGTTGTACATTTACGCCCTGTTGTAAATTTACGCCCTGTTGTACATTTACGCCCTGTTGTAAATTTACGCCTTGTTGTACATTTATGATGAGAGAATTTATCATCATCGCACTCAAAAGTACTTGGATCTTGGTATAAAAAATCCTCCATCCCAACACTTTTGATTTCTTCAACAGCTTTTCTAATGTCACGTTTCATAGAAATCCTCCTTATCGTGTATTAAATTGAACAAGTATTCTTTTTCCTTAACATGATATGAGATTAGGTTTCTTTCTGAACAAGACAAGAGTGTAATTTTATATAAATAGATGATAGCGGATGTATGGACAAGACAAGGCGCATACATTGAATGAAGAGAACAGAGAAGGGATGAGAATATATGCTACCTTCATATGAATTTTTTATTCATCCAATGTACTTAGTGGAATTGAAAAAAGATATTTGGTCAGATAGTCCAGTACCAGCAAAGTTAACATATGGAAAAAAGAAGTATGATATTGATATCGTTTATCGGGGTGCTCATATTCGTGAGTTTGAGAAAAAGTCATATCATGTTCAGTTTTATAAACCGAAAAAATTTCTAGGGGTGAAGGAATATCATTTAAACTCTGAATTTATGGATCCATCCCTTATTCGTAACAAATTATCATTAGACTTTTTTAATGATATTGGGGTACTTTCACCGAAGTCACAGCATGTAATTATAAAAATAAATGGTCAAATCCAAGGAGTATATTTACAGTTAGAATCGGTTGATGAAAACTTTTTAAAAAGTAGAGGGTTGCCGAGTGGTTCTATTTATTATGCGATAGATGATGACGCGAATTTTTCTTTAATGAGTGAAAGAGATAAAGATGTTAAAACTGAGCTTTTTGCAGGGTATGAGTTTAAATGTTCGAATGAAAATAGTGAAGAGCAACTGAGTGAATTCGTTTTTCAAGCAAATACACTATCGAGGGATGATTATGAAAAAGAGATTGGAAAATACCTTCATGTTGATAAATATTTACGTTGGTTAGCTGGAGTTATTTTGACTCAAAACTTTGATGGTTTTGTTCATAACTATGCACTGTATCATAACGATGAAACAAATTTATTTGAAGTCATCCCGTGGGATTACGATGCGACTTGGGGGCGGGATGTACAAGGGAGACCGCTTAATCATGAGTACATTCGTATTCAAGGATATAATACGTTAAGTGCAAGATTGTTAGATATACCGATTTTTAGAAAGCAATATCGAAATATATTAGAAGAAGTTTTAGAATTACAATTTACAGAATCCTTTATAAAACCGAAAGTAGAAGGTATGTGTGAATCCATTCGTCCACATTTACTTCAGGATCCATATATGAAAGAGAAAATAGCAGTTTTTAATCAAGAGGCTGAGATGATTTTTCAATATATAAATAAAAGAAGGAAATATATACAAGAACATCTTCATGAATTGGGATGATTTTGAAGGAGATTGAAACATTATCAATCTCTTTTTTGTATAATAAAGACGGAGAAATAAAAAAGTGAAATAGTATTTAGTGGAATGAAATTGATTAAGAATGGGGTTGTGTAAATATGACGGTTAAATGGATTGACTGGGTCAAACAAATACAATCAATAGCACAAGCTGGTTTAATGTATTCCAAAGATGTATATGATATAGAGCGTTTCCAACAATTACGGGACATTTCAGTTTCAATGATGTCACATTACACAAACACAGATTGGGAAGTAGTAGTGAATTTATTTGCAAGTGAGACAGGCTATCAAACGCCTAAAGTTGATATACGGGCAGTTATTTTTCAAAATGAAAAACTATTATTTGTGAAAGAAAAAAGTGATAGGAAATGGGCATTGCCAGGTGGATGGGCTGACATTGGTTATACGCCAACAGAAGTCGCGGCGAAAGAAGTATTAGAAGAGACAGGTTATAAAGTAGATCATTTTAGGCTACTAGCAATATTCGATAAAGAAAAACATCAACCATCCCCATCAGCAACCCATATATATAAGGTTTTTATAGGTTGCGAGATTGTTGGCGGAGAAAAGAAGCTAAGTATTGAAACAGAAGATATAGATTTTTTTAGTGAAAATGAAATACCTGATTTATCAATCGTTAGAAATACCGAATGGCAGATTAAAGAAATGTTTGCGTTTATGAAAGATCAAAATAAGGAAAGGATACTTGATTAATTAAATGAATCAAGTATCCTTTTAGGGTATATTGATGAAAGGTTGTACATATTCTTTTAACAAAAAAGAACATTGTGTAGTTATCATTAATGTCTATAGGTTAGGTGAAGAGGTTCACATGATTAGATTGGCAGATGCCAATTTTTATGTGATAATAGGATGGTATGTGAAGAAAAAAGGAGATAGAAAAGAAAATGTTAGCAAACATAATAGATCAGTTATTGCAATTCTTTGCAAGTCTAGGATACTTTGGAGTAGCGCTTGGTTTAATGATTGAAATTATCCCGAGTGAAATTGTTCTTTCATATGCAGGATTTTTAGTTGCAGAAGGAAAAATTAGTTTTGTCGGAGCTGTTATCGCTGGAACAATTGGTGGTACTTTAGCGCAAATCTTTTTATACTGGCTTGGATACTACGGAGGGCGTCCGGTTGTTGAAAAATACGGGAAATATTTACTTATTAATAAGCATCATCTAGATATTGCAGAAAATTGGTTTAAACGATACGGGGCAGGTGTAATATTCTCTGCACGCTTTATCCCAGTTGTACGCCATGCTATCTCTATTCCAGCAGGATTAGCTAAGATGCCGTTAAAGCTCTTTACACTGTATACAGTAGTAGCGATTATTCCATGGTCAATCCTTTTTATATACTTAGGAGAAAAGCTTGGTGGAAATTGGAGACATATTAAAGAGTATGCATCTGATTACACACATTACATAATTATAGGTGCGGTTTTCTTTATTGCTCTTTACTTCGGTTTAAAGCTTTTGAAAAAGAGAAAAACAACTCATTAAAGTCAATGATTTTTCATTGGCTTTTTTTATTGTTTCAGTTCTAAAAAAAAGAAGTTGTCCATAATGTGTAATAATAAAGCGTAGCGGGGGAATGTGATGAAAGGATCACCGTTTTTACGTGGAACGATATTTTTAACGATGGCAACGATGATATCTAAAATGTTAGGGTTCATATATGTTATACCATTTACAGCAATGGTAGGTACGAGTGGGTACGTATTATATACGTATGCATACCGTCCTTATACAATTATGCTTAGCATTGCAACGATGGGATTGCCACTTGCCGTTTCAAAAATGGTATCAAAATATGATCAACTGAATGATTATCATACGGTTAAAAGAGTATTAAAGAGTGGTATCGTTTTTATGTTTATAATGGGAGTTATTTCATGTTTTACACTATATATATTAGCTCCACATTTAGCTAAACTTGTAATCGATGGAAATGATCAAACCGGGAATAGTATAACGGCGGTCACTAATAACATTCAAATTGTAAGTTTTGCGCTAATACTTGTACCAGTAATGAGTTTATTAAGGGGATTCTTTCAAGGGTTTCAATCGATGGGGCCTTCTGCACTAAGTGTAGTTGTTGAGCAATTTTTTCGGGTCTTAACCATTTTAATAGGAAGTTTTGTCGTTTTATATGTTTTAAAAGAGTCTATTTCGCTAGCGGTCGGTATTTCAACGTTTGGTGCATTTATGGGAGCAATAGGTGGATTAACAGTTTTAAGTGCGTATTATGTAAAAAGGAGAAGGCACTTAAAGAAAAAAGAGATGGCAAGTATACAACAAACAACGAAATCTTTTTTCTCGTTATATAGGGAGCTCTTTGCATATTCAATACCGTTTGTTGTAGTCGGTTTAGCAATTCCGTTGTATCAGACGATAGATACATTTACAATTAATAAACTACTCATAGAAATCGGATATATGCAAGGAGAAGCAGAAAAGATTAATGCGATTATCGGCTTAGTTCAAATGGTTGTGCTCATTCCAGTTTCCGTTGCGACCGCTTTTAGTATGTCTCTTGTACCGGAAATGACGAAAGCTTATACAGCAGGAAATACAAAATTGCTGTACAAACATTTTACGAGGACGAATGTATTAGTAGTAGGGATTACAGTACCAGCGGCAATTGGGATGATGGTATTAGCTAAGCCAGTATATACTCTTTTATTTGGTGCCGGAAATGATCCGGAGATGGGGAGAATCATTTTACAGTACTATGCTCCTGCGTGTATATTATTTTCACTCTTCACAGTAACGGCTGCTATGCTACAAGGAATCAATCAACAGCAGAAAACAGTGCTAGGATTAGTAATCGGAATAATTGTAAAGATAGTTTTAAATATTGTATTGCTACCGTATTTTGATTATGTGAGTTTTATCATTTCAACATATGCTGGCTATACGATTTCAGTCGGCTTTAACTTGTGGATGCTTTCTAAATATGTTATAAAGGCAACATAAGCTTTTTTAAAGGCAGAGAACACTCTGTCTTTTTCTATGTTTACAAGATTTTTCTTAAAAAAACGTTTTCAAAATAATTTTTCTATTGAAATTTAATCGTTTGTTCCATATGCTGAAAATAGCGGTTCAAAAACTGTTGTTTAAGTGAGGTAGATTCCTACATGTAAAAAGAATCGGGGTGATAGTATGTTAAATATTTATTTAACAGACCGAAACGGAAAACTACAAGAGATTGAGGAAATGCAAAAGGGCTGCTGGATTAATGTACTTCATCCAACAGAAGAAGAAATTCAGTATCTAGTACAAACTTTAAATGTAGACTTAGATTTCATTAAAGACCCTTTGGATGATGAAGAACGCTCTCGTATTGAAAAGGAAGACAATAATACTTTAATTATCGTGGATATTCCGACAGTCAGACATGATGAAGAAGGAAATTCCATTTATGACACGATTCCAATAGGTATGATTGTAATGCCAGATTGTTTTGTTACTATTTGCTTAGAAGAAAATCCAATTTTTGAAAGATTTATTAATCAACGTATTAAAGAATTTTATACGTTTAAAAAGACGCGCTTCGCACTTCAGCTCTTATATACAATTTCTACTTATTATTTAAGATACTTAAAGCAAATTAATCGAAAAACAATCGATTTAGAGCACCAATTAAATAAGTCGATGAAAAATAAAGAAATTTTCACATTGCTCGGTCTTGAAAAAAGTTTAGTTTACTTTACAACATCATTAAAGGCCAATAAGATTGTAATTCAAAAATTAATGCGAAACAGTACATTTTTGAAAATGTATGAAGATGATCAAGATTTATTAGAAGATGTATTAATTGAAAATAAGCAGGCTATTGAAATGGCAGAAATATATAGTCACATTTTAAGTGGGATGATGAATACATTTAGTTCGGTTATTTCTAACAATTTAAATAGTGTTATGAAACTGTTGACTTCAATTACAATCATTTTATCATTACCAACGATGGTTTCTAGTTTCTTTGGAATGAATGTAAAGGTTCCGTTTGAAGGGGAAGCACATGGTTTTGTAATTGTACTTATTATATGTGTAACATTATCTTTCACTTTAGCATTTGTTTTTTGGAAGAAACGTTACTTTTAATGATAGGAAAGCTGATCTAGCATAGTTATAAAACTGCGCTAGATCAGCTTTTTTTGCTATGAAATCTCAATTTTGGAACAGAATATATATTGTAAAATGTAATGTGTATGAAGGGTGTGAATTCTGTATAACCCTTGTTCAAATAATAAAATGGGGTTAAAATTACATATTGTTAATGAAAAGTTGGAGGAAATACATCATGGAATTGTTTCAATTACCGAAAGCATTCCTGCAAATGAATACAATCTTTATCTCAATATTAATCGAAGCACTTCCGTTTGTGCTAATTGGTGTATTTATTTCAGGATTCATTCAAATGTTTGTGACAGAAGATATGGTGGCAAAATGGATGCCAAAGAACCGATTTCTTTCTGTTTTATTAGCTACTTTTTTAGGCATGATGTTTCCTGGATGTGAATGTGGAATTGTTCCGATTGTAAGACGACTAATCGGAAAAGGCGTTCCACCATACGCAGGGATTGCATTTATGTTAACTGGACCGATTATTAATCCAGTTGTACTATTTGCTACATATGTTGCTTTTGGAAGTAGTATGCACATGGTATGGTATCGTTCTATTGTAGCGATTATCGTAGCAATTATTGTTGGAATTATATTATCATTTATGTTTAAAGAGCATCAATTAAGAGATGATCACTTCCCAGAAGTGAATCATAAGCGTCCATTACGTACAAAAATGTGGGATGTATGTACTCATGCTGTTGAGGAATTTTTCTCAATGGGAAAATATTTAGTGTTAGGAGCGTTAATTGCTGCTGCAGTTCAAACGTTTGTACAAACTTCAACATTGCTTGCTATTGGACAAGGTCCGTTTTCTTCATCAGCTGTAATGATGGGACTTGCTTTTATTTTATCACTTTGTTCAGAGGCAGATGCATTTATTGCTTCTTCGTTTCAAAGTACATTTTCAACAGCGTCACTTGTCGCGTTCCTCGTTTATGGACCGATGGTGGATATTAAAAATATGTTTATGATGCTTGCGACATTTAAAACAAAATTTGTAATTGTCGTGACGGTTACAGTTACACTTGTTGTTTATGCAAGCTCACTACTCATTTATGCGATGGGGTGGTAGGTTATGTTTCGAGCATATATATTATTAGGTTTTACAATATTAATTGGACAGCTTCATATTTCCGGTAATATTACGAAATATATAAATATGAAGTACGCCTATTTATCAAAAACTGCAGCTATTATTTTAGGTTTCTTAACGATTGTACAAATTATTATCGTTTTCCAGAAAGAGCACCAAAAGGAAAAAGAGAAACATGATTGTAGTTGTGATCATAGCCATTGTGGTCATGATCATTCGAAAGATGAAAATACATGGTGGAAACGAACGTTTTCTTATACTCTGTTCTGTTTTCCGATTATTTCAGGATTATTTTTTCCGATTGCAACATTAGATTCGGACATTGTTAAGGCGAAGGGGTTTCACTTTCCTGTTGCACAAGCGGAAAGCAAAGATCCATTTATGACAAGACAATTTTTAAGACCGGATACGAGTATTTATTACGGGAAAGAAGGATATCGTGGTGTAATGGAAAAAGGGAAGAAAGAGTTTGTTACAAAAGACAATATTGCATTAAAAGATGAGGATTTCCTCAAGGGTATGGAGACAATTTATAATTATCCTGGTGAGTTTACTGGTAAAACCCTGTCTTATAAAGGGTTTGTTTTTCGCGATGACTCTTCCAAGAAAGAACAATACTTCTTATTCCGTTTCGGTATTATACATTGCGTAGCGGATTCGGGTGTATATGGTATGTTAGTAAAAAAACCAGAAGGTGTAGAGTGGAAAAATGATGATTGGATTCAGGTGGAAGGAGAAATTTCAACTGAATTTTATCAGCCGTTTCATGCGAATATCCCTGTTCTAGAAGTAACGAAATGGAATAAAGTTGAACAGCCGAAAGAACAATATGTATTTAGAGGAGCCGATTGATAAAATCGGTTCTTTTTTATGGACTAAAAGTTCTAAAAATTGTTAATATTAAACGTGTAGTTCATGAGATGTAGAGTATATTGGGATATTTGGGATAAATAATTAAAGGGGTGATAACAATGACTGAAGTAAAGGGTAAAACAGCTAATGAATCAAGAGTGTTTAAAACGAGCCGAGTATTTCCAACAGATTTAAATGATCATAACACGCTATTTGGTGGAAAGATATTGGCGGAGATGGATATGGTTGCTTCAATTTCAGCAACGAGACACTCGAGAATGGAATGTGTCACAGCGTCTATGGATTGGGTAGATTTCTTACACCCAGTTCGTTCTTCAGATTGTGTTAGTTATGAATCTTTCGTAATTTGGACGGGAAGAACTTCTATGGAGATTTTTGTGAAAGTAGTAGCGGAAGATTTAATTTCAGGTGAAAAACGTGTAGCGGCAACTTCATTCGTTACTTTTGTTGCGCTTAGTAAGGAGAATAATCCAGTTCCTGTACCGCGTGTTATCCCTGAGACAGAAGAGGAGAAAGAATTGCATCGAATTGCTGTGTTACGTGCAGAACAACGCCATATTCGTAAGGCAGAGAGTAAGAAGGTAGCTACACTGTTAACTTTTTGATGAAACATACTTTTCCAGTGGTACTATTATTGGAATAGGCTAGGGGATTTTTGCAATGAAAAGCGGACACCTAAAAATAGGTGTCCGCTTTTATAGTTTTTTCATCCGCATATCGTATTACAATAACTGCTTAGCAGAAGCAAGCAGCACCGACGATAATTAAGAGGATAAATAATACGACTAGTAGCGCAAATCCATTACCATGTGCGAAGCCCATTGTTATTTCCTCCTTTTATTTTAAGATACAACATACAATATGCAGATGAGCTCCGGTTTGATATGGACGTATATCATGCAATGACATATTTTTTGAATGGTAATGTTAAAAAAAAGGAAAGATATAGGAATAACAGTGTTTAGAGAAAGGGACATATCCATGAAGCGCTTTTTAATTTTAATATTTTGTTTTATAGGTGTATTCATATGGATGAACGTCGATGTGGAAATGGGGAAGAAAATGGCTAGTGGATATGAATTAGAAAAAATTCGATTAGGGGATTTTCAATTATATACGAACGGTGATGAGTTATATAAAAGTTTATTTGAGGATATAAATCGTGCAGAAAAGAATGTGTATATTCATTTTTATATTGTAGGAAAAGATGAAGTCAGCCAAAAGTTCTTACAGTTATTAGAGAAAAAAGCATCTAGTGGAGTAGATGTGAAATTGTCAGTAGACCGTATTGGTGGATATAAACTTAAGAAAAAGATAATTAATCAATTAAAAGAAAAAGGCGTAAAGTTCACATTTAGTAAAAAACCTAAATTAAAAAACTTATTTTATTCTTTGCATCAACGTAATCATAGACGTATTGTTACGATAGACGGGAAAGTATCGTACATCGGTGGCTTTAATATTGGAAAGGAGTATCTTGGACAAGATCCTAAATTTGGTCCGTGGCGTGATTATCATGTACGCATCGAAGGGAATGGAGCTGCTGATATGGAACGGAAGTTTGCGGAAGATTGGCAAGAGGATACGGGAGAGAAATTCCCTATACATCAAGATTTACCTGAACAAGGAAATGTAAAATATCAATATATATTTTCGAATGGAAGAGGATTATGGAAGAAGTATGGAGCGCTATTAAAGAAGGCAAAACACTCTTTAATTATTGCTACACCATATTTTGTACCGAGTAAAGAGATGGTAAAAGGACTGAAAGATGCATTAAATCGTGGTGTCCGTGTGAAAATTCTCGTCCCATTTAAAAGTGATGCCGTATTGTTAAAACAAGCTGCATATCCTCATTTGAAAGATATGTTAGATGCTGGGGCGGAGATTTATCAATATCGGAATGGATTTTTTCATGGGAAAGTGACAATCATTGATGAGGAAATCGTCGATATTGGAACAGCGAATTTTGATAATAGAAGCTTTTATTTAAATAACGAATCAAATTGTGTCATATATGATAAGGCAGTCGTTGTTGACGTCTGGAATCGACTAAAAGAAGACTTTCATAAGTCAAAACGATTTTCAGAAGAAGATTTTGAAGAAATTAGTCGCTGGGATTGGTTTCTAGCAAGAATAGCGAATGTTATCGCATCATATTTATAGTATATAGGTGAAAAATAGGAAGGGAGGCGCTTTAATGGATTGTATGAAAGAATTGATGACATATAGTTACACACTTATATATAAAGTTGGAGAATACACGAGCAAGGTTCGAGATGAAGAATTAAAGGATATTTTGCAGCATCATTTGCCGTATATGTTACAAGCATATAATGAACAAGTGAATTTTCAAGAAGGAGAAAATATACAACATATAACTTGTAAACAAATGTGGCCAGAATTTACTGAAATGGATAGGGAAACAGATGATGAGTATACAGGGGATATTGGGATTGCTATTTGTTATATTACACATTTGAAACGATTAGCATTAAAGTTTGCTCAAGTGGCAGTAGAAGTTGCGAACCCGGAGTTTCGTTCTTTTCTGGAAAATTGTTTTGTGAAAATGAACCGTTACGCATATAATGTTTGGCAATATGTTATGAAGAAGGAATATAAGATTAAACATGTGTATGAAAATGAAAAATTCGCGTGAAAAGCTAAGGCGGAATGAAAGGCGCCTTAGTTTTTTTATGTTCAATTAGAGGGTAAAGATTAAAGAGTGAGTTTGTTATCGGGATATTTACAAAAATTTACTGTATCTTTACTATTTTTAAATCTTTCCTTTAAAAATAAAGAGTAATATGGGATTGTACATATTCTATCAAAGGGAGGAAACGCAAATGAACAAATGGGTTAAGTCATTAACTGCTATGGCACTTGCAAGTTCTTTATTAATGGTAGGTTGTAGTAAAGGTGAGGATAAAAAGAAAGAGGATGACACAACTTCGCAGCAAGATGAAAAGAAAGATAAAGAAACAAGTGGAACAGAAAAGTCTTCTGATTCAAAAGAAAAGAAATAAAGTGAAGCTTTAATCAGTGGGGGGTGTCCATCCCCGACTGATTATTAGCCCACACTAATCGGGCTTTTACAGACAGTTGATCCCGGTTCTACCTAACTCCCTCGTACTCGCCGAATTTTGAGGTGGGAGTCTTACTGACCGCAAATAGCGGGGAAAATGGATAATAGTGCTTCCTCACATATATGGGGAAGCTTTTTTGTTGTATATTTGTAAGTTTTGCGGAAAAATAGAGAGAAAGAATGGAAGAGGGGGATAGTATATGAAAGTATGTATATTAGGAGCGACAGGTAGAGTAGGTTCACACATTTTGAAGTTAGCATTACATGATTCATATGAAGTGACAGCATTAGTTCGTGATTTGAGTAAAGTGGAAATAGAGCATGAAAGGTTACATATTATAGAGGGAAATGTATTAAATGAAAATGAGATAAAAGAAGCAGTGAAAGGGTGCGATTTTGTAATTAGTACTCTTGGGACAGATGGGAATGGAACGTTAGCAAAGAGTTTACCAATTATTATAAAATGTATGGAAAAAGAGGGCATAAAGAAGATAGTTACAATAGGAACTGCTGGCATTTTACAAGCACGAACAAATCCAAGTATATATCGTTTCCAATCAAATGAATCGAAAAGAAAAACAACAACAGCAGCGGAAGATCATTTAGCTGCCTATGTAGCGCTGGAAAATAGTAAACTTTGCTGGACTGTTGTTTGTCCAACGCATTTAATAAATGGTGATGAAACTGGTTTATATCGAACGGAAAAAGATATGTTGCCGGCAGATGGATCCAAAATCACTGTTGGTGATACAGCTCATTTTACATGGGGATTATGTCATAAAAGTAAATATGAGAAAAGTAGAGTAGGTATTTCATATTAAAAAACCATCCCAAAATAGGGATGGCTAAAAAATGATATAGCATACAAAGAAAATAATCATAATGATTTGGAGAATTGCTTTTGCTACTGTACTACTTAAAAAACCAACTACAGTTGCAATTCCGACTAAAAAGGCGTCTTTTGGCGCCTTTTTATGCATTAATTCTGTTATAAATACCGATAAAAACGGTATTATAATAAGACCAAATGGTGGGAAGAAGAACGAGCCGACAATGATAGAAATCATGCCGACACGTTCACCCCACTTAGAACTTCCGTATTTTTTTAAGAAATATCCATTTGCAATAAAATCAGCACCGAAAATGAAAAGCGTAAAAATGACTTGAATGATCCAAAAAGATGTTGTTAACTCTCCGCCATTTATACCAAAATGATAAATGAAATAGCCAGCCCATACTGCAAGAATGCCAGGAATAATGGGGTAAATAAAGGCAAGAAATGAAACAATGAAACAAGCGATGATACTAATGGTTAATAATACAGTCACTTTATACCTCCTTAATAGAATCTAATTTATGTACAGCAATCTTTTTAATTTGATGTCCGTCTAGTTCTAATGCCTTAAATTGAAAACCATCATGTTCAACTGAATAGCCAGCTTCAATATTCAAGTCAATAGCTTGTGAGAGAAGCCATCCCCCAATTGTATCTAAATCGTTATCATCAATATGTAAACCAAACATATCATTTACTTCAGAAATAAGTACTTTTCCATCTAATACTGTAAGTTTAGGTGTGCGTTTTTCAATCATTGGTGATTCATCTGCATCAAATTCGTCTTGAATTTCACCAATAATTTCTTCAAGAATATCCTCCATCGTTAAAAGTCCAGCAGTGCCACCATATTCGTCCATTACAATCGCCATTTGAACACGGTTTTTTTGGAGATGTATTAACGTTTTACGAATAGGAACTGTTTCAAAAACAGTTAAAACTGGGTGTATGTACGATTCAAGTGGTTTATAAATTCTTTTTGTTTGATCGTGAAATACTTCTTTCGTATTTATCATCCCAATTATGTCGTCTTTGTCTTTTTCAATAATAGGATAACGTGTATACTTTTCGGTTGCGACGATATCCATATTTTCCTCTAACGTATTTTCAGTAGATAAGCAGATCATCTCAGTACGAGGAACCATGATTTCTTTCGCAACACGATCATCAAATTCAAAAATATTATTTACATACTTATATTCGGTTTGATTAATTTCGCCGCTTTTATAACTTTCCCCTAAAATAAGTCGCAGTTCTTCTTCAGAATGAGCAAGTTCATTTTCTTTCGCAGGCTCTAAACCGAGTAATTTTGTGAAAAATATAGCTGCACTATTGAGAAGCCAAATAAACGGATACATAATTTTATCAAATAAAATAAGTGGTTTTGCAAACTTTAAAGTGATTGCCTCTGCTTTTTGGATTGCAAAAGATTTAGGAACTAACTCTCCTAATACAACATGGAAAAAAGTAATCACACTAAAAGCAATAATAAATGATAGCGTGTTAGCCATTGTTCCAGTAATATTGATTCTTTCAAATAGTGGTCGTAATAAATGCTCTACAGTTGGTTCACCAAGCCAACCAAGACCTAAAGAAGTGATAGTAATCCCGAGCTGACAAGCGGATAAATAAACATCTAAGTTAGATAGGACGCTTCTTGCAGCTAATGCTTGCTTATTACCTTCATTGGCAAGTTGATCGATTCGACTTTTTCGTACTTTTACAACAGCGAATTCTGATGCAACGAAAAAACCAGAAATAAGGATAAGTATAAAGATGAGAAAAATATTTAATATGTCCAAGTGTGTTCCCTATTCCAAAGTTTGGAATAAAGATGTCACCTCCTGCAATTATGTTATACTTTTATAATAAATCCAAATGAAAAGATTAGTCAAAGGAAATGGGTAAATAATGGTAGGTTTTAATAGTAGTTTTTTAATTTGCTGTTATTTTGTCCTCTATATAATAGGAATAACCGTCTACATTTAATTTAAGTAGACGGTTATTCTATGTTATGGTTTCGAAATACTTCTAGTTAAAGTATACGTATTTTGTTTAGAGTAGTTTGTTGTCCATAAAGCTTGGAGAAACGATAAGATGCTATATGGAATATAAAGTAGTAATAAACCAATTGTAACAACTATAGGTGCTTTTCCGCCAAATTGAACGATAAATTGTAATAGTCCGTTTGTGTGAAAAATACATTCCATAAAAACGAATGAAAGAATAATGGAACTTAAAATAGATTTATGATTGGAAGTAAGTGCAATAAATAACGTATCAACAAGGAAAGATGAATTTTTTATTTCGTATTCATTAGTATTATTTAAGAACGGTAGCCATTTTTTAATTGCTTGCATAACGATAATCATGGAAGCGCTACATACGATGATAATAGAGGAGAAGAAAGGAAACTTTATGAATTTCGCGATATAGAGAAGTGATAATAGGACTGAACATTGTAATATCACAGTGCTAAAAGAATATGGTACCCAACGAAATAAAGAACTGCACTTTTTTAATGAATTGGGTGCTTTTAAAAATAGATGACCAATTCCTAGACTTATAAAGAAACCGATTACAAGAGTGAATGTGAAACGAACGATCGATAAAAAATAAATTTCCCATATGTAGGGGAACAGTGGTGACGAATGATTAGAGGTATGTATTATATTTTGTGCATGTATAAGCTGATTTGCTGAGAAAAGGATAGGTTCATGCATCCAATCAATTGTTGGAATTGAAATGGAAGAAGGATGTGCAAAATTATGAAAAATGCTTACAAATCCAGTTAAATAAGAGTAATTATGTGTAATGAATAATGTTGGAATAGGACTTATGACAAAAATAATCAAAACACCGATTATAAATTTACATATATGTGAGCGCAATAAGGACATACAATCACCTACTCTTTGAATATTCAGAAAATTCTTATTCTTATTTTAGCCTTTTTCGGATGAAGTTACAACATATTTTTCTCGAAGTAGGTTAGAGAGAATGTACTACGCTCAAGATTATCCCGCTTTAACGGGCAGTAGGAATCCACCACAAAATTCGGCGAATGTGAAGAAGTTAGGTGGGAGTCGGGCTGCCCGTAAAGGCCCGATTGGTGAGGGCTAATAATAAGTGGGTGGAAAAATCCCCACTTATTAAAGTTTCACTTGATACAAGTGTATGATTAATGAATAAATTATGACGGAAAAATGAATAATTTTCAGAAAAATAAAATAAATCATTTATTTTTTTCTGAAAATATAATATAGTTATGGCACAGAAAGTATTTTAGCATAAGGAGGCTATTTATGAGGATTAAAGGGAATTATGTGCCGAAAAGGGAAGTTTTATTTTGCTCCGGCTCAATTACAGTAGGGGAAGCGCTAGAGCACTTAAATAAAACAGGGTATCGTTGTGTACCAGTTTTAGATGAAAAAAAAGAGAAATTTTTAGGAAATGTATACAAAGTAGATATTTTAGAATATAAAGGTTCGCTTGAAGATAATGTATTACAATTATTGAACGATAAAGATGGGTACGTGAGAGAAGACTCTTCCTTCTTTAAAGTATTTTTTACAATTAAAAAGCTACCTTATTTATCAGTAGTTGATGAAAAAGGGGTCTTCCTTGGTATTTTAACTCATAAAAAAGTTTTTGAACTATTAGAAGATGCATGGGGAGTCCATTCTAGTAAATATTCTGTCATGATTGGAACACAAGATTATAATGGGGCTATTCAAAAATTATCGACAGTGCTAAAGAAATACACTGGTATTCAAAGTTTAATGACTTTTGATAATGATGCTTTATTAGTACGTAGAATTATGTTTACATTGGGAGAAGAGTTTGAAGATAGCGAATTAGAAACATTGCTAAAAGATTTAGAAGATCATGGATTTAGAGTTGTGTATGTTGAAGAGATGAAAAATCCACGTGAAGTTGAAACGATAGACTAACAAGTAAAGCCATCTTATTTTTGATGGCTTTTACTTTCTTTCACATAAAGATATCTAGATATAATAAAGTAAATGAATCTTAAATTTTTAAAAATATTTGTGTAATAGAATAAATAAAGGAAGTATATGTGGATAATTTCGATTTTCAAAAAATTCTATTTAAAAATATGTTTTTATTTTTCAACCAAATATGTTACTATATGTGTGATAAAAACAAAGAGGTCTGACAACCATATTCCAAGCAATACCACTCTAATGAGTTGAATATTCGAAAAAATCAAAAATTAATAATTAGAGTAAGAATAAGGGGAATGGAGAAATTATGGAGAAAGACATTGCTTTGTAAGGGGTATATTTTATCAGCTTGAGCAGAGAGGAGGATGCATAGCATATTGTGAAAATAGAGATAAACAATGAAAAAGTGCTATGCAAATGAAAAGCATGAAGGGACGTTTAAGGCCAGGTGATACATTAGCAATTGGTTTAATGTTATTTGCACTATTTTTAGGAGCAGGAAATTTAATTTTCCCACCAGTTTTAGGGCAACAAGCTGGAGAGAATGTTTGGGTTGCTACAATTGGATTCCTTGTAACAGGAGTCGGATTACCCCTATTAGCTGTAACAGCTGTCGCGTTTGTAGAGGGGGACTTGAAAGCGCTATCTTCTAGAGTTCACCCTATATTTGCGTTTATTTTCCCATTAATTAGTTATTTAGCGATTGGACCATTCTTCGCCATTCCGCGTACGGGAGCCGTTTCATTTGAAATGGGTATGAAGCCGTTTCTATCAGAGGCATTGGTTTCAGAGTGGTACATGCTATTTCTTTTCACTATAATTTTCTTCGGAATAACTTGGTATTTATCATTAAATCCATCTAAATTAGTGGATTGGTTCGGGAAATTTCTTACACCATTGTTAGTATTGATTGTTGCTGTAATAGTCGGAAAGGCAATTATTGATCCGATTGGAGAACCAGCTGCGCCGCTAGCGGCATACAAAGAGAATGCTTTCTTTGGTGGATTTATTCAAGGATATTTAACGATGGATGCAATTAGTGCGCTTGTATTTGGAATTGTCGTTGTACAAGTTATCCGCTCTAAAGGAATAAAAGAAAGTAGTCAAGTTGCAAAAATAACAGTAGTATCAGGTATTATTGCAGTACTTGGTTTAACGTTAATCTACTTATCACTTGCTTATCTTGGTTCAACAAGTACATCACTTGGGGTATCAGAGAATGGTGGGCTTATTTTAACGAATGTTGTAAATGAGTTATATGGAACAAGTGGTAAAATTTTATTAGGACTTGTTATTATACTTGCTTGTTTAACAACTTCAGTTGGATTAACATCAGCTTGTGCTGGCTTCTTTACAAACTTATTCCCGAAACTTTCGCATAAGACGATTGTAACAATGGTGTGTGTGTTTAGTTTAATTGTATCTAACTTAGGTTTAACACAATTAATCGCAGTTACTTTACCAGTGTTAATGATCATTTATCCAGTTGCAATCGTATTAATCGTACTTTCTTACTTCCATAAATGGATTGGAAAGCGTAATACCATTTATATAGGAGCTATTTTAGGCGCATTGTTAATTAGTTTCTTTAACGGTTTAGAAAGTGCGAATATTAAAATTGACGCGATTTCTAACGTGTTACAAATGTTACCATTATATAAAGAAGGAATAGGATGGTTAATCCCATCATGTATTGGCGGGATTCTCGGTTTCTTCTTCTATAAATCAAATGAATCAAGTGAGTTACAAAAGAAAGGTGCCTAGGCACCTTTCTTTTTTTGAAGGGGATTTTTATATTTTGTCTAAGTAGGTAAGTGGGAGGTTTGATAAAATGGCTAGTTTTGAAGATTTTTTAAATTTGGATTTGCGTATTGGGACGGTAAGGAAGGCGGAGGAATTTAAAGAAGCAAGGGTTCCTGCAATAAAGTTAGAAATTGATTTTGGAGAGCTAGGGGTTAAGCAGTCCAGTGCTCAAATTACGAAAAGGTACAGCCCAGAAGATTTAATCGGTCAACAAGTGGTTGCTGTTGTGAATTTCCCACCAAAGCGTGTGGCAGGATTTAAATCGGAAGTGCTCGTATTGGGTGGTGTTCCTAAAGCTGGCGATGTTGTTTTACTTCAGCCTAATATGGAACTACCGAATGGAACGAAAATTAGTTAGTGTGAAAGTGGGTGTTAATTTGGATATCGGACAAGAATATTTACAATGTGCAATTTCGAATTTCAAAGCAACACATAACCAAGGAGAACGAGTACTTTCTCAATTATCTTATGAACATATAATGTGGTCTTCTCATGAGGAGACGAATAGTATTGCGATTATTATTAAGCATTTACATGGTAATATGCGTTCAAGATGGACGGATTTTTTAACGTCTGATGGTGAAAAAACAGATCGTAATCGAGATGATGAATTTGAAGTCGACTACAATTCAAAACAAGAAGCTCTTGCTGCGTGGCAAGAAGGGTGGGAATATGTTTTTGAAGCTTTGGATAATTTAACGCCAGAGCAGGTTTCGCAGAAAGTGTACATTCGCGGAGAAGAACACACTGTAATGCAAGCGATCCAAAGGCAGATTTCTCATTATGCTTTACATATTGGACAGATTATTTACATTGGTAAAATGTTAAAAGAAAATGAATGGGAGTGTTTAAGCATTCCTAGAGGTCAGTCTACTAGTTATTTACAGAAAAAATGTTCAACGTAATAATATGAAAGAAATCGATATAAGATAGGAAGCAAAAAAATAAGCCAAACGATAGATGGCTCCATGAACATTAGAATGCTACCTACAATAAGTCCATATGTAATAAGAAAGAAACCAAAGAGTGTATTTATAGGAATAAAACGTGAGACAAATAATTGCTGATTTTTGAAACAAGTGTTGTGAAATAAATAAAAGCGGAAATACCGTGTAGAGGTAATAAGATCTTTCTTTTTCGTTATTCTTTTTTTACATGTATGACAGATGAATGGTGGCTGCATTTCGTTACACTCCATTTTTGGAATTCATTAGTTTCATAATAATTTGAGACAAAATTAAGTACAACGCGTATATACCTATATATGCTCCTGCGAGTAGAAAAAATGGATTTAGTAAAATTCCATGAATGCTTGTCATGAAAACTAAATTTTGTATTAAAACATCATATATAGTAATAGAAATTATAGTCCCAAGTACATACAATGCTAGGTACGCAGAAATATGGAGCACAATACGAATTTTAGGATGTAAAGCAAGTAAATAAAAAGTAATTGATAGAGCGATTGGTAATGCTCCTATTAATAGCTTCAATTCATTTCACCTCATTAACAATATAGCCGAAATTTAAGCGGTCTATTCTCTAGAGCTTGTACATAACTTGAAATAGAGAGGGTGATAGTATGAATCGAGGCTTTTTTTACGTGAAATTAACAAGTGTGCGCAAATTAATTTTATTTGTTATTACTACGGTATTAGCGACTTTTTTTCTTATTAGTGTAATGGTAACTTCCATGAAAGAGACGAAGTCAACGTATTTATATAACTGGTTGAATGAGTTATCAATGAATGGTTACATGTACGTTATTGGGAAAGAGAATCATTATTTTACACAGGAGTACAGGAATTTGAATCAAGACTTTTCTATTTCTTCATTCCTCTTTTCGATGGCTACGAATATTCGTTTTGACGATGTACGTAGTTTTGTCGGGAAAGAACTTCCGGGATTTGGGAAATATGATACAGAAATCGTTATAGCAGGTGAAGGAACAAATTACTCCAACTTACCGATAGAATCGAGTGTTCCGCTTGAAGAAGTAGTGAAGGAACGGACTGGAGAAGTTGGACATGTTCCTAAGCCTGATCCGAATAAAGAGAAGAAACAACCATCTCAAACGACGGGAAAAAGACAAGTTGCATTTATTTATCATTCACATAGCTGGGAATCTTATTTGCCGTTACTTAACTTAACGAATGATCCTAATCCAAATAAAGCAACGAGTTCTGTAACGAATATTTCAATAGTTGGCGATCGATTGCGAGAACAGTTAGAAGGTGAAGGGATCGGTGCTACTAACGATAAAACTGATGTTGGTCAAAAGTTAATAAGTAAAGGGTTAAACAGTAATAGTTCTTATAAACTGTCACGAGAAATTGTACAAGAAGCGATGGCTGGTAATAAAGAACTCCAATATTTTTTCGATCTGCACCGTGATAGTGCACGGAAAAATGTCACGACAAAAATAATTGGAGATAAATCATATGCGAAGCTTGCTTTTGTAATCGGGAAAGGTAACAAAAACTATGGAAAAAACTTACAATTAGCAACGGCTTTACATGAGACGATTAATAAGAAATATCCAGGAGTGAGCCGTGGTGTAATTCAAAAAGGATTCCAAACAGGAAATGGAGTCTATAATCAGGACTTATCAGGACAAGCCATATTAATTGAAGTTGGTGGCGTAGACAATACAGAGGAAGAATTAAATAGATCGATAGATGCTCTTGCTAAAGCATTTGGAGAATATTTTTGGCAAGCTGAAAAAGTGAATGGATAAAGTGAAACTTTAATCAGTGGGATTCTTACTGCCCGCAAATAGTGAGAAAAACGTAAGCGGAAAGCTTACGTTTTTTGTTTGGACATAAGTTATGGTTAGAAAGAAATGTCACATAATAGACATAATTAACTATTATTATAGTAATATCGAAATTTGTCTATTTATAGTAAGGAATTTAGAAAGGGTTTTTTCAGAATAGTAGAGAAAATCTTTTTATAAGGAAAATTTTTAACTAATGGAATGGGTAGGGTGATCAAGGTGATTCGGGAGATTAGAGTAGAAGATGCAGCATTATTTTTACAATTAAGTAAGCAATTAGACGAAGAAACGAAATTTATGTTATACGAACCAGGAGAACGAAAAACTACAGTAGAGCAACAAGAAAAGATGGTCCACCGTTTTATAGAAAATGAATATGCGACAATATTTGTAGCAGTTGAAGAAGAGAGAATAGTAGGATTTATTTTAGTTAATGGAAATAATATTCAAAGAAAGAGACATGTGGCAGGCATTGTAATTGGTATTTTGCAAGAGTATAGTGGCCGAGGTATTGGAACGAGTTTGTTTAAAAAAGTAGAGAAGTGGGCAAGATTACATGATGTATGGCGTTTAGAATTAACGGTAATGGCCCACAATACAAGAGCTCAGGCACTATATAGCAAAATTGGATTTGAACAAGAAGGTGTCAAAAAATCTGCTCTTATCATCGATGGAAAAGGTGTCGATGAGTATGAAATGGCCAAATTATTAAAATAAGAGGTCGTTATATGAAAAAAAGATGGGTACTACTTGGTATCGTAGCAATGATACTAATTGTTGGAGTAGCAGGAATAAATTATAAGATGTACAAGGATCAAGAGGCGCGGGAAGTAAATGTAAATAATATATTCCCAAAAGCAAAAGAAACGATTGCTAATATGGATGGGGATATCGCAGTCATTAGTAATCCAAATTCGATGCTTGTACTTGTGAATAAAAATAGGCGATTACCAGATGGGTATAGACCGCCAGATTTAGTTATTCCGAAAGTACGTTACTCTAGTGAAGGTGATCAAGAGAAGAAAAAGATGAGGAAAGAGGCAGCGTTGGCACTTGAAGAAATGTTTAAGCAAGCTAATAATGAGCGGATTTTCCTTTTTGCAGTCTCTGGATTTAGATCTTTTGATCGACAAAAAGCATTAAATACGATGTATAAAAGGCAAGATGGAGAAGCAAAGACAGCAATGTCTAGTGCAGTCCCTGGTACGAGTGAACATCAAACAGGACTAGCTATGGATATTACATCTCAATCAGCTAAGTTTCAGTTAGAAACTGTTTTTGGGGAGACGAAAGAAGGTAAGTGGCTTTCTGAAAATGCCCATAAGTTTGGTTTTGTTATTCGATATACGAAAGAGAAAGAAGGGATTACCGGTTATCGTTATGAACCGTGGCATGTACGCTATGTTGGGAATCCGCAAGCTACATATTTATATGAAAACCAACTGACGATTGAAGAAGTAACACAGTAATGAATTGAGGGGAGAAGGCTAAGATGACGATGTTATATAAGAAAAAGGTACATGCATATATTACGAGAGAAAAAGAAGGGGTTATGCAACTACTCGTTTTTAAACATCGTGATATACGAGAGGCTGGTATCCAAGTGCCAGGTGGGACAGTAGATGAAGGGGAAACGTTAGAGGCAGCAATTTTACGTGAAGTGCAAGAAGAGTCAGGACTACGCCATTTTTGTATCGAGCGCTTCCTTTCTGATTACATTATTTATATGAAAGAAAAAAAGGAATATCAAAAACGTCATTTTTTCCACATTTCATTATTAACAGATGTGAAAGATACGTGGGAACATAAAGTAAGTGCTGGTGAGGAAGACAAAGGTTTAGTATTTTGCTACGAATGGATTGATATTGCAAAATGCCCTGAATTAGCAGGAAAACAGGGAGAGTTTTTACATTTGTTAGATGAGGTATATGCACAGTAATAAAAAAGAGTTTGAAGCGAAGGATAATTCGTTTCAGACTCTTTTTATTTTTCGGGAAATTAAAGGTGTATTAAAAAGTAAGTTGAAACTTTTAAAGGGATATTAATTTGGAATAGGTTGAGGTGAAAAAATGAAAAAGTAAGAAGTATTCGTAAAAACTAAAAGGGGATATAAAGGAGAATATAAATGGAAATTCAGTTTAATACAGTATTAAAAAAAGAATTAACAATTCATGATATACAGACCGCAATGGAAGAAGGAACGTTATCTTCCAAAGAATTAGTTATGTATTATCTTCATAGAATTGCACAATATGATCAAGATGGACCGAAAATTAATTCTATTTTAGAAATAAACCCGGATGCTATTTTTATTGCAGAAGCGTTAGATTATGAAAGAAAGATAAAAGGTGTAAGGGGACGATTGCATGGTATACCTGTTTTGCTAAAGGACAATATTGGAACGAATGATTCCATGCATACAAGTGCAGGTACGATTGCCCTAGAACAAAATATAAGTAGTGAAGATGCATTTCTCGTTACAAAATTGCGAGAGGCAGGAGCGGTGATAATAGGTAAAACGAATATGACAGAGCTAGCAAATGCAATGTCTTTTGAAATGTGGGCCGGATATAGTGCAAGAGGTGGTCAAACAATTAATCCTTACGGTACAGGAGAGGATGATATGTTCGTTGGTGGCTCCAGTACAGGGTCTGCTATAGCAGTTGCCGCTAACTTTACTGTATTATCCGTTGGAACAGAGACAGATGCTTCTATTTTGAGCCCAGCTGTTCAAAACTCGGTTGTAGGTATTAAGCCAACTGTTGGGTTAATTAGTCGTAGTGGAATTATTCCTTTCACTTATTCACAAGATACAGCTGGGCCATTTGCTAGAACAGTAACAGATGCTGCTATTTTGCTAGGGAGTCTAACTGGGGTGGATGAGAAGGATGTAGCTACTCATAAAAGTGAAGGAATGGCATATCAAGATTATACAACTTACCTCGATGCTAACGGTTTAAAGGGGGCGAAGATTGGTGTGTTTAGCAATGCACCAAAGAATATTACGAATCTGGTGAGTACGATGAAAAATTGTTTAAGGAAACGATCCAAGTATTACGTAGTGAGGGAGCGACAGTAGTAGAAAATATTGATATTCCTTCTTTTCACAGAGAATGGAGCTGGGGAGTTCCGCTTTATGAACTGAAGCATAGCTTAGATAACTATCTTTCTAAATTACCTTTTACCACTCCAGTACATTCTATGTTGGAATTAATAGAGTTTAATGAAAATATAGCAGAAAGAGCTTTGAAATATGGACAAGCTAAATTAGAGAGAAGAATAGATTTTCCTAACACGTTAAGAAATCCTGAATATTTAAATGCAAGATTAGAAGATGTATATTTTTCTCAAGAACAGGGTATTGATTTTGCTTTGGAAAAATATAAACTTGATGCGATTCTGTTTCCATCCTATATAGGATCCACTATATGTGCGAAGGCAGGTTATCCATCTATAGCAATGCCTGCGGGATATATGGAAAGCGGGAGACCTTTTGGAATTACGATTGCAAGTACTGCTTTTAGTGAAGGAATATTAATTAAACTAGCATACGCGTTTGAACAAGCGACAAAACATAGAAAGATACCAAACTTATCATGAATAGAGAATACAAAAGGACAGGTGAACCCTGTCCTTTTTGCTTTATAGATTAAAATGAAATATCTTTCTTCTCTGTCTTCTGATATTTTAATAAGCTAAAAGATAAACAGGCAGAACATAAAATAAGAAAAGAAGCGATCATATAAATCGTACGAACACCGAACACATCAGTAATAATGCCGACGCTAAGCATAGAAAGGCCGGAAGCTGTCGAGAGAAGTGCACCATGGGCTGTATACATCTTTAATAATAATGAAGGAGAGACACTTGATTGAAGAACTGTTGTTTGAGAAATATCTCTAATTTGATAACATGGTCCCATTAGAATGCAAAGAAATATAGCGATAAATGCGTTGCTTGTAACACCATATAGAAACGTAAGGATACTAAACATAAGAGAGCCTAACGCCATGGAGCGTATTAAATTGTTTTGAATGTATGAACTCATTCTCCACGCTATTAGACCACCAATTAATGTACCGACATAGTAACTTGTATTAATATATCCCCACCATTCTTCACCTTTATGTAGAATAGTCGTTACATATGCCATCGTAATAGCGCCAATCCATATTGTTCCTGCGAAAGTTTCAATTAAGTCCATTAGTGTAACTGTGCGCAAAGAAGGGTGATGAAATAATAGTTTCCAGCCTTCTAATAAAGCGGTGCTTTTTGAAGAGGAAGGCTCTGTTACTCGTTCAGTATGTATGGAACGTAATGAAAAGTGTAATGCAACACATCCAAAAATCATCAAAATGTTATTAATCATGAGTGTAGAAGTAGCGCCAATGAGAAGAACTATAATACTTGTAAATGAATAAGCTGTCGCTTGTGCAATTTGTGTTGAAAAGGAAAAGATACTATTTATTTTTACCAATTTTTCTTTTGGTGTTAGGCGTGGAAGGATGCTGTATAGTAATGGAGCACTCCACCCACTACATAATGAAATGAAAAAAATGAAAGTTAATAGAGCTAAAATGTTTGTGGATAAGACCGGGAATAAAATCATTAATAATAGCAAAAGAGCTGTTTTCAGCCATTGCAGAGTATATAGCAACGTATAAGATGGAAGCCAATTCATTATAAGTGGTGCAGATATGTTAGCGATAAGATTTGTAATAACTTGTAATAATGGAAAGAGAGCGGTAATTGTAGCTGATTTAGTTGTGATATAGATGTGAGTTGTAATAATCATTACGTATACAATGTCAGCAAGGGTAATACATATTTTGGAACCTAAATAGTAAACCAGTGAACAATTCCCCAATAAAAATACCACCTTTCAAATCAATAATGCTTTTTAATTATAATTATTATAATCTGCTGGTTATATTTTTGAAAGAATTAAATTTTTTGTCATTTTTTGAAAGGAATTTTCATGTATAATGAAGAATATATTAATATAGTATTTTATTAATGCTTGTTGTAACAGCGAATATATATAATAGCTTGTAGCAAACGCCCCTCTATGAGAAAGGGCGGATAAACCATTCTTTTCTTCATATACATATAGAAAATGAGAAAGAAAGTGAGGGTTGCATATGGCCGGATGGGTGATTTGGTTCATAATAGCAGGTATTTTATTTATCGCAGAAATGTTGTCGATTACGTTTTACATGCTTTGGCTTGGGATTGGAGCTGTTGTCGGAGGTCTTATTGCTTTGTTTGCTCCTGATGCACTATTTTTACAAGTTGTTGCTGGTGCGATTGTCAGTTTAACATTGACCTTCTTTACGAAAAGAATTTCAAAAAACTTTCGAGAAGCAAAAGGTTTTATTGATACAGTAGATAAACTTGTTGGTAAAAAGGGAATTGTTATGCAAGCGATTACAAGTGAAGTGAACGGTATTGTGAAAGTGGATGGAGATACTTGGACAGCTATTTCGGATACTCCTATTGATGCTGGAGAAAAAGTCGTTGTTATAAAGAGGCATAGTACTATTTTACAAGTAAAAAAGGAGAGTGAATAAATATGGTAGTAGCAGTAACGTTAACGATTATTTTCGCATTGATTGTCGTTGTATTTGTTGCATTGACGATTAAAATTATCCCACAGCAAAAAGTTGGGGTTATTGAAAGGTTTGGTAAATTTCAGCGCATTATGCACCCAGGATTAAATATTTTAATCCCGATTGTAGATCGCGTTCGTGTATATCATGATCTACGTATTCAACAAACGAATGTACCACCGCAAAAGGTAATAACGAAAGATAATGTACAAGTAGAAATTGATACAATTATTTTCTATCAAATTGTTGAACCAGAACTTGCGACATACGGTATTTCTAATTATGAATATGGTGTTCGCAATATTACTTCTGCAACTATGCGTCAAATTATTGGTAAAATGGAGCTTGATGAAACATTATCAGGTCGTGAGAAAATTTCAACAGAAATTCGCTTAGCGCTTGACGAAGCAACAGAAAAATGGGGCGTTCGTATTGAACGTGTTGAAGTAGTAGATATTAACCCGCCAAAAGATGTGCAAGCATCGATGGAAAAACAAATGAAAGCAGAACGTAATAAACGTGCGATCATTTTAGAAGCGGAAGCTGCAAAACAAGATAAGGTTCTTCGTGCTGAAGGTGAAAAACAAAGTAAAATCTTGATGGCTGAAGGGGATAAAGAAGCACGTATTCGTGAAGCTGAAGGTATAAAAGAAGCAAAAGAATTAGAAGCGCAAGGGGAAGCAAGAGCGATTGATGAAATTGCAAAAGCAGAACAAAATCGAATTGAGTTACTTCGTGCAGCAGATTTAGATGAGCGCGTACTTGCTTATAAATCATTTGAATCATTGATTGAGGTTGCGAAAGGGCCAGCAAATAAAGTCTTTATTCCATCTAATGCAATTGAAACACTTGGTACTCTTGGTGCGATTGGGGAAATTTTTAAAGAAAAACAAGCAAAGAAATTACCTTCAAATGATACAGGTAAAGAACAATAAGAGTGAGAAGGAGAAATGGGATGCCATTTCTCTTTTTTTGTGCGTATATTACATAAAGCTTGTACATATTCATGTATAAAGAAGGTGATACAGTGAAAAAGTTTGCAACTCGTATACATGGAAAGAAACTAATTTCATTACTCTTTTTATATGCACTAGTAGTAATTATTATTGCGTCGATTGTGACGTCACTTTTACATACAATGAAATCTTATTATGCGAATCAGTGGTTTGGAAAAGTATCGATGCAAGGTTTTGTTCAAATGATAGAAAGTGAGAATCATTACTATGGATATGATTATTTTAAAAAATATAAACGGGACTCAGTTGGAAGTTTACTATTCTCTATCGCGACGGATTTAAAAATTAAAGATTTAAGAACGTTTGTTGGTAAAGAAGTACCCGGTATGTCAAAATATTATTCTAACATTATTGTAGCTGGGGAAGGGACAAACTATACGAATATTCCTAATGAATCTAGTGTACCAATTGAGGAAGTAACGAAAAATCGAGAAGTAGCAAAAGATAAAGTTACAGAAGCAGAAAAGAAAAATCCAGTGCAAAAAAAGAATGGAACGCAAAAAGGTGAAAGTGCAGTATATATTTACCATACACACAGCTGGGAATCCTTCTTTCCATTATTACCAGGGGCAACCGATCCATCTAGCCCAGATGTAAATGTATCTTTACTAGGGAAACGTATGAAAGAGCAACTTGAAGGACAAGGAATTCCAGTAATTCATGATAAAACGAATATGGGTGATTTACTAGCAAGCAAAAAATGGGTATGGTATCAGTCGTATAAAGCATCTCATGGATATGTAAAAGAAGCATTAGCACAGAATAGTAAAATTGCGTTTCCGATTGATATACATCGTGATGATCAGCGAAAGAAGGTAACAACAAAAGTCATTAACGGGAAATCGTATGCAAGATTATATTTTATTATTGGGATGGAAAACGAAGGGCGTGCTGAAAATGAAAAAATTGCAAGGGCGATCAATAGCTATTTAGATGAAAACTATTACGGAATAAGTAGAGGAATATTCCCTAAGGATAAAAAAGAAGGAAATGGTGTATATAATCAAGACTTATCTAAAAACGCAATGTTAATTGAAGTGGGTGGTGTGGATAATACGCTAGACGAACTATATAATACCATTGATGTGTTAACGGAAGCATTTAGTAAGTATTATTGGAATGATGCAGAGAAAGTGAATGGGTGAGGGACGGGAAACCGTTCCTTTTTTATGTTTTCTAAAAAAATAATAAAATTTCATAATATGAAATTAAGAGGAACTTGAACAAATTAAAATTGGTATAATAATTGAAAATTCAGTCATCTAATAGAATTTCTAAACTTTTTAGTATATTATTATGAGAAATTGGAGGGGAAAGAATGGCAATTAGAACAGGGGAACAATATATTGAAGGATTACGAAAAAGAAATCCTGAAATTTGGATTGGCGGGAGAAGAGTAACGGATGTAGTAAATGAAGATGTTTTTCGCGAACCTATTTTACAAATTGCTAACTTATATGATATGCAGCACAATCCAGAATATCAAGATAAGATTACTCATATATGCGAAGAGACGGGAGAAAGGGTATCAAATGCATTTTTAGTACCTAAAAATTATGAGGACTTAAAAGCACGCCGTGAATTATTTGAAGTGTGGGCAAAAGCTACCTTTGGTTTAATGGGAAGAACACCTGACTTTTTAAATGTAACAGTTACCTCAATGGCAAGTAATTCGTGGTTTTTTGAGAAGTTCAATTCAGATTGGGGAGCGAATATAAAAAATTATTATAAGCATATACGGGATAATGATTTGTTTTTAACACATGCGATTATTAATCCGCAAAATGATCGGAGTAAGGCTTCTCATCAACAAGAAGATGAAACGATGCATTTAGGTGTAGTAAGTGAAACAACGGAAGGGATGTATGTTAGTGGTGCTAAAATGTTAGCGACACTCGCTCCGATTACAGACGAAGTAATTATATATTCTTATCCGAGTTTTAAACCAGGTGATGAACGTCATGCAATCTCTTTTGCAGTCCCAATTGATGCACCAGGACTAAGAATTCTTTGTCGTGAGCCAATGCAAGATGGAAAACGCTCTTTATTTGATCATCCACTTGCATCAAGGTTTGAGGAAATGGATGCATTACTAGTATTTCATAATGTGTTTATCCCATGGGATAAAGTATTTATTTATCAAAATATAGAAGCTGGGAATCAATTGTATCCTAAAACGGGAATTGGTCATCAACCAGCGCATCAATCTGGAGTAAGAGGATTAGTTAAGCTTTCTTTCGCTGCTGAAGTAGCTATGAAATTAGCAGATTCGATAGGAGTAGACGGATTTTTGAATGTACAAAACCAGTTAGCAGAGCTTATGCAAGATGTAGAAACGATACGTGCACTCTTACAAGTAGCTGAGTATGAATATGAAACGAATCCATATGGAGAAGTTATTCCTGCAAGGTTGCCACTTGATACAATACGCAGTTTATTACCTAAAATGTATCCGCGTGCAATTGAGATTATTCAAACCATTGGTGCTGGTGGATTATTAATGTCACCGACAGGTGCAGATTTTATGAATCCCGAAATTCAAGACGATATGGAAAAATACTACATTGGGCGTGAAGGAGTATCTTCTGAGGAACGAGTTCGTTTATTTAAATTAGCATGGGATTTATGTGGAGAAGCTTTTGGACAACGGTTATTACAATATGAGCGTTATTATTCTGGAGATCCAGTGCGTAAAATGGGAATGTTTTATAATGCGTACAAAAAACAACAAACGTTTTCCTTAGTAAACAATGCGTTGCAATCGAGTTCATCAGAAGGTGCTTTGAGCTAAATAAAAATGTTCGCGCTTACATTTTTATTTAGAAAAGGAAGGAGCAACAGATGATAACAAGAATTTTACTGTTAGGATGTAAATCTTCTTATATTTTTAAGAACATCTAAAATTAGAGAACTGTAACTGGAATAGGGGAGGTAAATGATTTGATCGCTTCTATCAGTAAAATTTGTAAAATTCTAAATTGTTTTACAAGTGATGAGCCTGTACTAGGTAATTCTGAAATAGCGGAAAAACTAAATATGAATGCAAGTACGGTTCATCACCTTGTTCGTACGTTGTGTGCAGAAGGAATGCTCATTCAAGATGAGCAAAGAAAATATAGATTAGGTTGGAAATTGTTAGAGTGGGGAAATCAAGTCATGTTTCAGCAAGAGATTTATAGTGGTGCGATTCCGCTGGTTGAAGAACTGGTAAGAAATTTTAGTGGTACTGTACATATTGGTATGTTTGATCGAGGTGATGTTGTATTTATTTTGAAGGTTTCATCGAAGGAGTCCGTTCAAATTTCAACACATGTCGGATCAAGAGAACCTGCATATTGTACAAGTACAGGGAAAGTACTGCTTTCATTTAATTCATCTTCCTTAGAATATACTTCAGAAAAAGGGCTTTTACCGCGAGCGCCTAATACAATTACTTGCGAAAAACAATTCCAGACAGAGTTACAGAAGATTCGTAAGCAAGGCTATTCAATTAGTGATAATGAAAATGAGCATGGACTGTATGGGATTGCAGCTCCTATTCGATCTTATACCGGGAGAACTATCGCGGCGCTTAATATTGTTGGACCTATATCGTATATGCAGGGAAGTAATCGTGAAATCATAATTCATAGTGTGATGAATACGGCAAATTTGATTTCGAAGGAATTTGGCTATTTGGAAATTTAACACTAGAAGAAGAGAGATGAGAATTATTTATATACATGAGCAGTGTATACCTGAATTAACGAAATCCATTGTCTCAATAGGTGCTTTTGATGGTGTACATAAAGGACATCAATCTGTTGTTAAAAATGCGGTTGAGAAGGCAAAGGAATTAAAGATAACAAATGTTGTGTATACATTTGATCCACCACCACGCTCTTATTTTCAAGGAGCACAAATATTAACACCCGTTGAAGAGAAGGTGGAACGTCTTCAAAATCTCGGTGTTGAACATGTGGTTGTAATACGGTTTGATGAGTCATATATAACAAAAAGTGCGAGTTGTTTTGTTCAAGATTTAAAAAGGCTAAATCCTGTAGACATTTATATCGGTCAAGATTTTAGGTTCGGAAAAAATCGAGAAGGTAATATAGAGCTGCTAAGAGAACACTTCAATATTTCTATAGTGAAAGATGTTTGCTGTGAAGACGGTGAGCGAATATCTTCAACGAGAATTAGAAATTATGTATGTCATGGAGAGTTGCAAAAGTCTAGCTCTTTACTCGGTTGGTCTTTTAAAACGATATAAATAAAAGAAATAATGAGGAGGAAACAAAATGTCTAAAACATTACAATCTTTTAATTTACTAAAATGGATTGATGAAAATAAGGAGTTATTGAAGCCGCCAGTAAATAACAAAGTTATTTGGCAAGATTCGGAGTTTATCGCCATGATATTAGGTGGTCCAAATAGAAGACGTGATTTCCACGTAGATCCTTCAGATGAATTTTTCTATCAAATTAAAGGTGACTGTTATGTGGAGTGTATTACAGAGGAAGGTAAGCGAGAAGTTGTCACAGTAAAAGAAGGGGATGTATTTATGCTACCAGCTATGGTACCTCATTCACCACATCGCGTTGCTAATACGTATGGACTAGTAATTGAAAGGAAACGTAGCCAAGGAGAACTTGAGGATTTCGTTTGGTTCTGTGACGAGTGTAATCATGAAATGCATCGTGTACGTGTTCAATTAAATGATATTGAAAAACAAGTCAAAGAAGCAATTCATAGTTTTAATTCAAATAAGGAAATTCGTGCATGTAAAAACTGTGGTCACATTATGCCAGAAGAAGTGGAGGAATGGAAGTGCGAATAGATTTTCATACACATATTATTCCTGAAACTTTTCCGGATTTTGAAGAGAAGTTTGGTGGTGGTCGTTGGCCAATATTGAATCGGACTTGTACATGTGGTGCAAGTATTATGGTTGGAGGGAAAAATTTTCGTGATGTGACAGACCAAGTATGGTGCCCTAAGAAAAGAATTGAAGATATGGACCGTGAAGGTGTAGATATTCAGGTTTTATCGCCAATCCCTGTTACATTTTCGTATTGGGCAAAACCAGAGGAAGCCGAAAGTATGGCACGTATTCAAAATGATTTTATTGCAGAAACAGTTTCAGCACATCCAGATCGTTTTGTAGGGTTAGGAACGGTTCCGATGCAAGATGGAGAAACTGCAATTCGTGAAATGGAACGTTGCATAACGGAATTAAATTTACATGGTATTGAAATTGGCACAAACGTAAATGGTAAAAATTTAGATGATCCATCGTTTATTGAATTCTTTCGAATGGCTGAAAAGTGGCAAGTTCCGATTTTTATCCATCCGTGGGAAACGTTAGGACGCGATAGAATGCCACACCATAATTTTATGTATACAGTCGGTATGCCAAGTGAAACGGCGCTTGCAGCAGCTACACTTATATGTAGTGGAATAATGGAGAAGTTTCCACGGTTAAAAGTTTGTTTTGCGCATGGCGGCGGATCTTTTCCGTATATTTTGCCAAGATTGGATCAAGGCTGGAAAGTATGGCCTCATTTACGTTTGACTACACATCCTCCTAGTTATTATGCAAAGAAATTTTATTTTGATTCTTTAAATTATGATCCTATGAATTTGAAATACATGATTGAAAGATTTGGACATGAAAAGATTTTCATGGGTTCGGATTATCCGTTTTTATTGCGAGAAATTGATCCAGGTAGAGTGATTGATGAAACATCTGGTTTATCCGAGGAACAAAAAGCAGCAATGCTTGGAGGAAATGCAGCAGAATTTTTAAATATTGATATAAAAAAACGAGGTGTAGCATATGCAGAGAGTACAAACACCTGAGGATAAATTAAGAGAGTTGGGAATTACACTACCAGCTATTCGCCCAGCGGTTGGAAATTATGTTAGTTGTGTAAAAGTAGGTAACTTATTATTTACTGCTGGACAAGGTGTAGATGAGTATCACGGGAAATTAGGAAAGGATATATCGATTGATGATGGATATAAAGCAGCGAGACAATCCATGTTGAATTTATTAAGTGTTGTAAGAAATGAACTAGGTGATTTAAATAAGGTGAAACGAGTTGTAAAGCTGCTTGGCTTTGTAAATAGTACGGAGGATTTTATCAATCAGCCAAAAGTAATGAACGGGGCATCTGATGTATTAGTAGAGATTTTTGGAGAAAAGGGAAAACACGCTCGCTCTGCAGTCGGTATGGCTCAATTACCTAATAACACAACAATTGAAATTGAGATGGTTTTAGAAATTGAGGAGTAGGAGGTAAAGAAGGTGAACAAAGAATTATTAGCTGACAAAATGAAAGTAAAAGATGCGAAATTGTTTATTGATGGACAATATGTGGATTCCATATGTGGTGAAACGTTTGATACGTTCAATCCAGCGACGAATAGAAAGTTAGCTTCTGTAGCGAAGGCAAATGAAGAGGATACAAAAAGAGCAATTGATGTGGCAGAACGAACATTTAAAAGTGGGATTTGGAGTAAAATGCCTGTTGAAGAACGATCGGATATTTTATGCAAAATGTCGGATTTAATTATGGAGAGAGTGGATGAACTAGCGTATATAGAAACTCTTGATGTTGGAAAACCAATTAAGGAAAGTAAAGGATTCGATATACCACGTGCGGCTCATAACTTTCGCTTCTTTGCTGAAATGGCTAAATATTTGGTACATGAACATTATGACAAACATAATTTTATGTCATATGCAAAGTACGCTCCAGCGGGAGTGACTAGTTTAATCATTCCTTGGAATTTGCCATTTATGCAAATGACGTGGAAAGCATCAGCGGCACTTGCTTCTGGTAATACAGTTGTTGTTAAACCAGCCTCTTATACGCCTTTAAGTGCAGTTATGCTCGGCGAAATTGCAAATGATGCGGGATTACCTCCAGGTGTACTTAATATTATTACAGGTCCAGGGAGTACTGTTGGGACACAAATGACTACACATCCAGCTGTAAGAAGAATTTCATTTGTTGGAGAAAGTAATACAGGAAAAACAATTATGCGTAATGCAGCAGAGAATTTAATCCCTGTTTCATTAGAATTGGGAGGTAAATCAGCAAATATCGTATTTGAAGATGCGGATTTAGATGAAGCAGTACAAGGCTCGATTGAAGCTATATATCGGAACCAAGGAGAAATTTGTTTAGCTGGTTCGAGATTACTTGTGCAAGAAAGTGTATATGAACAGTTTTTAGAAAAATTTGTAGCAGCTGCACAAAGAATAAAAGTTGGAAACCCTCTTTCTGAAGAGACAGATATGGGAGCACTAGTATCAAAATCTCATTTAGAAACGGTTGATCGCTATGTAGAAATAGGAATTTCGGAAGGTGCAAAATTAGCCTATGGTGGAAAAAGAGTTAAGAGTTTAGTAGAAGGGAATTTTTATGAACCTACTATTCTATATGATGTTGATAATAGTATGCGTGTAGCACAAGAAGAGATATTTGGTCCAGTTCTAGTTGTTATTCCATTTAAAACGGAAGAGGATGCAATTCGCATTGCGAACGATTCCATTTATGGACTAGCTGGAGTTGTTTGGACCAATGATCTTAGAAGAGCGCAACGAGTGGTTTCACAAATTGATTCAGGCTTACTATGGATTAATTGTTGGTATGTTCGGGACTTACGTACTCCATTTGGAGGTTCGAAGGCAAGCGGGATTGGTCGAGAAGGTGGACGTCATAGTTTTGAATTTTATACGGAAGCTAAGACAGTAACGATGAAATTATAAAGGTGATGTTTAAACTTAAAGTACAAAGAACTCCCATCTAATATTTATGGAAATAAAGTAGATAGATGGGGGTTAGTTACAATGTGAATATTTAGGGATATATAAATTTAAAAATGAGGTGAGAGCAATTGTTAATTAAAGAATTAGCCGATGAACTAGTACAAGCTGAAAATTCACGTGTAGGGATACTTCCTTTTACTGAGAGATATGATAATTTATCTGTTGAGGATGCTTATAATATTCAACTTGAAGTTGTAGGGAGAAAGTTAGAGAGTGGACGTAGCATAATTGGCAAGAAAGTTGGTCTTACAAGTGTTGCAATGCAACAAATGCTTGGGGTAAATGAGCCGGATTATGGACATTTACTAGATGATATGAAGATAGAAAGTGGTAGTGAAGTTTCAATGAGTTCCTTTGTATCTCCGAAAATAGAAGCAGAAATAGGATTTGTGCTAGAGCAAGATTTAAATGGGCCTAATATTACATACATTGATGTACTGATGGCGACAAAGTATGTTGTACCTACACTTGAAATAATTGATAGTCGCATTGCTGATTGGAAAATTAAACTAGCTGATACAGTAGCGGATAATGGCTCGTCAGCGAAGGTTGTAATTGGTAATACATTCTCTAGCATCGATAAAGTAGATTTACGTACAACTGGAATGACGCTTTATAAAAATAATAGTTTAATTGCAACGGGTGCTGGCGCGGCTGCATTAGGCCATCCAGCACAAGCTATTGCTTGGTTAGCTAATAAGCTTTATGAATTTAATATTGGATTGAAAGCAGGGGAACTAATTTTACCTGGCGCATTATCTGGTGCTGTTTCAGTTCAAAGTGAAGACAACATTCGAGCTGATTTCGGTTTACTTGGATCGGTTTCTGTAACATTCATATAGATTAAAGCGTTGAAAAAAGGGGGGATAAATGTGGAGAAAGCAAAGGTGGCTATAATCGGATCGGGTAATATTGGCACGGATTTAATGTATAAATTAAGAAAAAGTGAAGTTATAGAGCTAAATGCCATGATTGGAATAGATTCAAAATCGGATGGTTTAAAGCGAGCAAAAGAAGCAGGATACGAGGTTTTTGATAATGGTATACAAGCAATAATTGATAATCCAAGTTTAGCTGATATTGTATTTGATGCAACTTCAGCTAAAGCACATAGTTATCATGCAAAAGTATTAGGAGAGCTTGGGAAAATAGTAATTGACTTAACTCCGGCTGCATGCGGACCGTTCGTTTGTCCTGCTATCCGAAATAATGATTTTGTAGATAAGCAAAACGTTAATATGATTACGTGCGGAGGACAAGCTACGATTCCGATTGTTCATGCGATTAATGAAGTGGCAAATGTTACATATGCAGAGATAGTTGCAACTATTTCAAGTTTAAGTGCAGGTCCAGGTACAAGGGCAAATATTGATGAATTTACAATTACGACGAGGCGTGGAATTGAAGAGATTGGCGGAGCAGATTATGGGAAAGCACTTATTATATTAAATCCTGCGGAGCCTCCTATTTTAATGAGAGATACAGTATATTGTGAAGTTAAGTATATGGATGAGGATTCTATTCGTGAAGCAATTCATAAGATGGTTGAAGTAGTTAGGGCATACGTTCCAGGTTATTCTCTAAAACAAGAGCCGATGTTTGATGGGAATCGTGTGACTGTATTTTTAGAGGTTGAAGGAGCTGGAGACTACTTTCCTCCTTATGCTGGCAATTTAGATATTATGACGGCAGCGGCATTAAAAGTAGGTGAAGAATTTGCAATGCGGATCATTTCAGAGAAGAAAAGAGGTGTAATGAATGAGGCGAAATAGTGAAATACCAGTGAAAATAACGGAAGTTTGTTTACGTGATGGAAGCCATGTAATGAAACATCAATTTACAGAAGAACAAGTTCGATCTGTAACTAGAGCATTAGATGAGGCCGGTATGCATTATATTGAAGTGAGTCATGGAGATGGTTTAGGAGGCTCCACATTACAATATGGAAAGTCATTAGTTAATGAAATGAAGTTGATTGAAGCAGCGGTAGATGAGTGTAAGCAAGCTAAAGTAGCTGTTTTGTTAATTCCTGGTATTGGAACGATCCATGAATTAAAGCAAGCTGCAAATATTGGTGCGAAACTTGTTCGTGTAGCGACGCATGTAACAGAAGCAGATGTTTCAGCACAGCATATTCAATTTGCGCGTGAGTTAGGTATGGAAGCGTGTGGCTTTTTAATGATGGCACACTCTGCACCGGTTGAAAAGTTAGTAGAACAAGCAAAGCTTATGGAGGACTATGGTGCTGAGGCGATTTATGTAACGGATTCAGCGGGTGCTTTATTGCCTCACGAAGTACGTGAACGTATTCAAGCATTACGTCAATCTTTAAATGTCGAAATTGGTTTCCATGGTCATAATAATCTTTCTGTTGCAGTAGCGAATACAGTGGTGGCAATTGAAGAAGGTGCGACACGTATTGATGGAAGCGTGCGGTGCCTTGGCGCTGGAGCTGGAAATGCCCAAACAGAGGTATTACTCGCTGTTTTAGATCGTATGGGATATAAGCTAGATATAGATTTATATAAGATGATGGACTTAGCTGAGGATGTTGTTGCACCTTTATTGCCAGCACCGCAAGAAATTCAAAAAGGAAGTCTTGTAATGGGATATGCTGGTGTATATTCTAGCTTTTTATTACATGCTGAAAGAGCGGCAAAGCGTTTTGGTGTAGACTCCCGTGATATTTTAATAGAACTTGGGAAAAGAAAAGTAGTTGGTGGACAAGAGGATATGATTTTAGATGTCGCAGCAGAATTAGCAAAGATAAAAATGGGGGTGTAAAAGATGGCTTTAGTAAAAGGAGCAGATATAGAAATTGTTGACTATTTACTTCAGGCTGAAAAAGATAGAAAAGAAGTAGTGAAAGTAACAGATAAGCATCCGGATTTAACGGTGGATGACGCATATAGATTGCAAAAATGTTTAATTGAACAAAAAATGAACGAAGGTTCTAAAAGAGTTGGGGTAAAACTTGGATTAACAAGTAAGGCAAAACAACAAATGATGGGTATTGATGAAGCGATATACGGATATTTGTTGGAAGATATGTTAGCGTTCGAATGGGAGCCATTACAATACGAAACATTGATTCATCCAAAAGTAGAACCAGAGATTGCCTTTTTAATGAGTGAGGATTTACAAGGGACGAATGTGACAGCTGAGGATGTATTAAAGGCAACAAAATATGTTGCGCCAGCTTTAGAGATTATTGATAGTAGGTATTTAAATTTCAAATTTACATTACCTGACGTAATAGCAGATAATTGTTCATCTTCAAAATTTTTGTTAGGAAGTAAGTGGATTGATGTTAAAGATATAGATTTAGCTAATGTAGGGATGGTTATGTCGAAAAATGGTAAGATTGCTACAACTGGAACGGGGGCAGCTGTACTGGGACATCCAGCAGAGGCGATTGCTTGGGCGGTAAACAAACTTGGTTTACAAAATGAAGGGTTAAAGAAAGGTGATATTGTATTAAGTGGAGCATTATCAGAAGCGATTGCTTTCAAAGCAGGAGATTCTATTATTGCACAATTTGATGATTTAGGAAGTATAGCGATGTTTTGTGAATAAAAAGTAAAGCGAGAGATAAAAATGCCCATTATACAAATTCAAATAATAGAAGGTAGAAAGAAGGAGCAAATTCAAAATCTAATATTTGATGTTACAGAGGCGGTTGCGAAAAACTTAGATGTAGATGTTGAAAGAGTGCGTGTTCTGGTGAATGAAATCCCGAGTTCGCATTGGGGAGTAGGAGGAAAGTCTAAAGCTAGTTTAAAAGAAAGTTAGTTAGTAATAAAAGCAATTTTCATTCTTTTATGAATGGGGATTGCTTTTACTATTTTGAAAATTTTTAATAATGTGTTAAGATTTAGTCTTGGTTTTAAGGAGATAAGGGGGAAGAAACATGCAAATACTACTAATACGACACGGAGAATCCGAAGCTGATATATTAAATGTACATGAAGGGCGAGCTGACTTTGAATTAACAGAAAAGGGAAGACAGCAAGTACAAAGACTTGTACAGAAAGTGAAAGCGGATTTCCCGCCAGATTTCATTTGGGCAAGCACATTAAAACGTGCTCGAGAAACGGCTGAAACATTAGCGGAAGAAATTGGATGCCCAATTCAACTAGAAGAAGAATTAATGGAGTTTAATAATGGAGTACAAGCCGGTTTATCCTTTGAAGAAGCGAAAAAATATCCAGAGCCAAAATTTCTCCATGATCGTTTTGAAAACGGGGAATCATTTATCGAATTTAGAATGAGAATAGAAGGAATCTTTTCTAAAATCGTGACAGAGAATACATATGACCGAATTGCAATTGTTGCACACGGTGGTGTAATAAATAGTATTTTACGAGCGTTTTTCCAAATGCCAATTAGCATGGACTATTATTTTAAAATGGGAGATACGGGAATTAGTTTGATTGAACTTACGGATAAACAGAAAACTATTCATTTTATAAATGATACAAATCATTTAGATGGAATGTAAGAGGATATGTACAAAGTTGTATTTTTTGATGTTGACGGTACTCTTTTAAGCGAGATTGATAGAAGTATGCATGAAAGCACAAAAGAAGCGATACAAAGGTTAATAGATAAAGGAATTCACGTAGTTGTTACAACAGGGAGACCATATAGTTTATGCTCACAATTTAAAGAGCTGGGCATAAATACGTTTATTTCTGCAAATGGTGCACATATAAAATGTGCTGATGAAGTTGTACATAAATCGGTACTTTCAAGTGAAATTGTTCATGATATTTCAAATTTTGCTGAATTACATGGTCATAGTGTTTCTTATTTTACAGAAGAATTTGTAATGAATGGTATTGCCTCAAAAGACGAACGTGTAATACGAGCATTAAATGAAACGTTAAATTTAGAACATTATCCTGACAAAGTTAGAAACTTATCAGAAGAGATTTATTGTGTATGTCTGTATGCTGATGAAACAGAAGCTCAAAAATTCTTTGAAAGATATCCAGCACTTACGTTTGAACGTTTTCATGGTTACGTTATGAATGTGTTGGAAGATAATAAAGTATCGAAGCTAACTGCAATTCAAAAGGTATTGGAACATCTAAAAATTTGTAAGTCAGAAGCAATTGCATTCGGAGATGGTGGGAATGATATTGAGATGTTACAGTATGTAGGATTAGGAATTGCGATGGGGAATGGCGGAGAAGAGTTAAAAACAAGAGCAGATTTCGTTACAAAGAAATCAAGTGAAGGTGGCATTTCTTTTGCTTTAAAAGAGTTTGGGATTATTTAGAGATATTAGTTAGTCAGTATGAAAAATCCTGTTTTAAAAACAGGATTTTTTTGTCTAACAATATTCTTGCAATAAAAGGAAGAAAATGAGTATAATAAAAAGTAGTTAGGTAAGCTAATTAAATGAAAGAAAGGAGAGTGAAAATGAATGGATTCAAAAAAAGATGCTCTTCCTTTAGGGATTGAGCCTTATGCAAAGTTAATAAAAAAGACAGCATCAGCGGATACGGATCCAATCGCAGCAAAACTTGGTTTGTTAATGTTATGGACGTCTGATAATGTTCTAGATGCTGTTGATGTAGATTTAGCTCCGCTTGGTATTTCAGAAAGTAAATTAGATTTTTTACTGTTGTTTATTTTGCGTGAAATGGAATCGAATGGGGGAGAGGTGAACATGAGTCCTTCGGATATTGCGAGCCGCTTAGGGATTACACGTGCTTCTGTCACTGGCTTATTAGATTGGATGGAGAAACGAGAGTTAATCGTAAGATTCAATCATTCTGAAGATCGAAGAAGATTAAAGGTGAAAATTACTCCGAAAGGAAAAGAACTAGTTACGCATTCTTTACCGACTTTTTGGTCATCTTGCGCTTCATTAATTGATGACTTTAGTCAAGAAGAGCGTCAAACTTTAGAGAAGCTATTAAATAAAATGCAAGTAACTATGCAGAAGAAATTAGGAGAAGGCAGATAAAGAAGTTGATTGTGTGAGTCAACTTTTTTATTTAAACATATAATTAGGTTGCCTTATTATATGTTTAGCTAATTTAATGAGGGGTGGTGATATGTCTTTTAACGTAAACAAATTAAGTAAGTGTTGAAGGAATGTCGTTTTGAGTAGTTTACTTTAGATGTTTTAAACCGATGGGGAAAATCATTGTAAGGGGGAGATTTTAGGATGGAAATATCAAAAGAAGTAAATAGTGAAAGGAATTACACAATAATGACAGCGGTGTTATGTTGGGCAGGGATGGTAGTTATGTCCAGCCTATATGTGACGATTCCTTTAACCTCTCTATTTTCAGACCTTTTTAAGGTATCATTAGCGCAATCTGCGGCTACAGGCAGTATATTTTCTGTAGGCTTTGCTATAGGTTGTTTGTTATTTGGGGCAATCTCTGATAAATATGGGCGAAAAAAAGTGATCTTTATTGGATTGCTTGCACTCTCGATTGTTTCTTTTTTCTTAGGGTTCGTGGATAGCTTATTCTGGCTTGTTATTCTTCGAGGATTACAGGGTATAGCAGCAGCTACATTTTCTCCAGTAGCGTTGGCTTACGTTGTAGAAATATTTCCAGTAGAGAAAAAGGTTACAACAATTGGGTTTGTCAGTACTGGCTTTTTAGTAGCTGGAATTGTAGGGCAAGTAATAAGTACGGCTGTTAGTCAGCATTTTGGATGGCATATGGTGTTCTTTCTTCTTAGTATTGTCTATATCATTACTGCTGTATGGGTTCATTATTCTCTTCCGAAAGGGGAAACGTCTCAATCCTATACTGATATTTTTGGACCAATTAAACAGATGGGTAAAGTTTTTACACATAAAAGCTTAGTATTGAGCTATATGATTGCATTTGTTTTATTAATGGCTTTTGTTAATATGTATACTGTTTTAGGAAATTATTTGAGCTCTCCTACTTACAATTTAACTCCAGAACAAATTATTTATTTTCGCTTAGCAGGGCTATTTGGTATGTTGCTGTCACCACTTGCGGGTCGTTTAACAAAGAGGTTCGGAGTAAGGCGAGTTCTTCAGGGCGGATTGTTGATCGCTATTTTTAGTCTAAGTTCAATGGGTTTTATTTCGAACCTGCCGCTACTTGTAATGATGAGCATCTGCTTTGTAATAGGTATTGCTATATCTGTTCCGTCTTTAGTTTCTCTTGTTGGCCAATTAGGAGGGGGAGCAAGGGGAATAGCAGTTTCTATTTATACTTTTATTTTATTTTTAGGAACTAGTATAGGACCTATTATTTCTATTTATCTTATGAAAATAGGAGACTACGCTCAGACGTTTGTTTTATTAGGATTGATACTCTTTATTGGTTTTGTTTCCGCTCTTTTTATTCGAATAAAGGAATGCAAGGATCTTTAATATGTTCAACTAATAAAATATGAATTTGTCCGCGATGATGATAAAAATGTGCAACGATTTCAAGCAACCATTCGAATCGAGAATAAGAAATTCCCCAATAAGCAGTCATAATTTCCGCTAACTCTTCATTGGAATAGGATAAGAAAGTTTTAGAAAGTAGTTCGTACCCTTTTATCATCATTTGTTGCATTTGAGTAATTGTTTTTGGTGTTTGTTCTATATAAAAGGTATGTAAATCTTTTTCCGTAATACCATTTAATATGAGGAAATCCGCATGGCAAATAAGTGAAAGATGTGTATACATTTCAAATAGGGAACGTTTAGCTTGAATCGGTCTTATGTTCAATTCGTTTTCAGTATAGTGGTTAAGCATATGAATAGAACTATCAATAGCAACTTTAAGTTGGTGCAACGCAGATTGTACAAACATTGTAATTCTCCTCATCTCCGTATATAATAGTTTCTTAAGGGTATTATATCATACTCAAAATTCCGAAAATTCTAGTAGTTTGACTAGCATATTGAAAAGTATTATATTGTAAAAGGTCATATGAAACGTGAAATAGAATGGAATGTAATTATTGAGTTAGGAGTTAGACCAATGAGCTTGAAATATGGAAGAGATACAATTGTTGAAGTTGACTTAAATGCTGTAAAACATAATGTAAAAGAATTTAAAAAACGCGTGAATGATGAAAATATTGCAATGATGGCTGCTGTAAAAGCAAATGGGTATGGCCACGGAGCAGTTGAAGTTGCCAAATCAGCTATCGAAGCAGGAATAAACCAACTTGCAGTTGCATTTGTAGATGAAGCAATAGAATTAAGAGAAGCTGGAATCACTGTACCGATTTTAATTTTAGGCTATACATCAGTAGCAGCTGTGGAAGAGGCAATTCAATATGACGTTATGATGACTGTTTATAGAATAGAAGATTTACAAAGTATAAATGAAATTGCAAACCGTCTTCAAAAGAAAGCACAAATTCAAGTGAAAATTGATACAGGAATGAGTCGTATCGGTTTACAAGAAGAAGAAGTGAAACCATTTTTAGAAGAATTAAACCGCATGGAGTATGTGGAAGTGGTAGGAATGTTTACACATTACTCTACCGCTGATGAAACTGATAAAGCATATACGAATATGCAAACAAGTCTATTCGAAAAAGCTGTAAATACAGCAAAAAAATTGGGAATTCATTTTCCATATATTCATAGTTCAAACAGTGCAGGATCAATGGAACTTAGCAACACATTTCAAAATATGGTTCGTGTCGGTATTGGAATCTATGGAATGTATCCTTCGAAAGAAGTTGATCATACTGTTGTAGCGTTAAAACCAGCGTTGTCTTTAAAATCAAAAGTAGCACATGTTAAACATGCGAAGAAAAATCGTGGTGTTAGTTATGGAAATACGTATGTAACAACGGGCGAAGAATGGATTGCAACTGTACCGATTGGTTATGCTGATGGTTATAATCGTCAGTTGTCTAATAAAGGGCATGCAATAATAAATGGAGTTCGAGTACCTGTTATTGGTCGTGTTTGTATGGATCAGCTCATGTTAGACGTTTCAAAAGCAATGCCAGTACAAATTGGGGACGAAGTAGTATTCTACGGTAAACAAGGTGAAGAAAACATCGCAGTAGAAGAAATAGCGGATATGTTAGGTACAATTAACTATGAAGTTACATGTATGTTAGACAGAAGAATTCCACGTGTTTATAAAGAAAATAATGAAACGACTGCTGTTGTAAATATATTAAGAAAAAACTGAATCGTTATGATTCAGTTTTTTTATTTTTGACAAATGAAAAAAGTTCTATTTGCACCATGTAATTGAATGTTTTTAAATCCTACAGATTCCAACGAAGAAATTATTTCTTCATTGGAGTAACAAGCTTCCTCAAAAGAAAAGTCACTTCTTTTCCAATTATCATTTATGTCATGCTTAAATAGTATAAAGTTCATCACTGCTTTTTTTCTTTCAATGTCATAAGTAGAGTTTATCGTACAGACATATTTTTGTTCTGAAATGTGAAAGGACGCACTCCAATTTTCAAGAAAACCTTTCTCCATATTCATATCAAATGCAAATGTACCTCCATCATATAATGCTAAATAAACATGATGAAAAGTGTTTTTTAGCTCATCTAATTTAAGTATATGATTTAAGCTATCACCGGCTGAAATGACAAAGTGGAATTGCTCATCCACTTTGAATGAGCGTGCATCATCGACGATGAAGGATGCACCTGGCGCGTTTTGACGTGCGTGTTCAATCATTTGAGCAGAACCATCTATACCAGTTACTATAAAATTATTATCAATTAGTTTCCTAGTAAGGTGCCCAGTCCCGCAGCAAAGGTCTAATATACGGGAGTGGGAAGCGGCATCTTGTAAAACGAATTTATGATAGGCTGGATAGGAGTGTTCTGCAAAATGTCCCCAATGTTTATTATAAATGTCTGCAAAAACATCATAATCAGAATAAATTAGTTCTTTAGACATATGTATTCTCTTCAAGATTCATTAAATTATAATAGTCATGCTTCGTTTTAATTTCAAAACCACATTGTGTATATAGTTTTAAAGCATTGTTATTTTTCGTTTCGACGTCTAATTCAATTGTTGAAACTCCATCTGTAATAAGTGTATGTACCATATAACTAAGAATATCTTTACCATATCCTTTACCTTGATAAGAAGGATGAACTGCGAATCCTGATAGTGTAGTAGATTGCCCTCGCTCAGAAACTGTAATCGTTCCTATCACTTTTTCATCGATAAGGGCACTGTAAACTTGATGGGAAGGTGAATTCATCATTTTCTGTAACCATGTAGCGGTATTTTCTACAGAATCTCCAAAGGCTTTACTGGAAATTTCAATAAGATTAAGAAGTGATTCTGAAGATGCAAGAGTGAGCTGTATAGTATTCTTTGTTGTTTTTTGCACTTCTTTTGCTTTGAACTCCATACTATATTCACTATATAAATAAGGTAACTTCATTTGTTTTGCAAATTCTTTCCCAGAAGCAGAATCCCCATTCATAATAAGAAGAGCTTCATCTGCCTCCCTTATTCGTATTTCTTTCATTGCGGTTTGTAAAAGAGTAGTGCCTATATGTTGTTTCCTATAGTTCGGATGGACAAACCCTATTAACTCCAGTTTTGTCGGTCTTTCAAAGTCATACATACTCAATGCACCGATTAATTGAGTATCATCATAAAATAGAAAATCATTTATCACATCTTTATTACGAGCAGTTAAAAAGTTGACATGCAACTCTGACGAGTAATCAATTTGATCGTGTTGCCCGCAAATATGAGCTAAATCTTTCATTTGCTGAATTTCGTTTGTTGTTAAAGATTTCTTTTTTTCAATATTCATTTCATAATCCCTCGCAATCGTTATTAAAAATAGGATGGATGACGTAACCACTTTTCTAACTCCACATTACCCTGAACAGATAATAAGCGATATAAATATCGATAGGGTTGTCTACATTCTTTAAAACTAGGAATGGGCATAATGGTTTCATAACCTTTTTTAAAAGTATGAGCCTTTTTTTCTGTAAATACATATTCTAAGCCGATAAAATCAAACTCTCGTGGAGCAATTGCAAAAGCCTCTGTATCTACTAAGCCGGTAATAGTTGTACCATCTGATAAAAATTGAGTAGGATCCATATCAATTAAAACGAGTGTAGCTTCCTTCGGTGCTGGCAAGGAAGAGAGTTGTGACTCAAAAGTATGAAATGCGTTATGGATGCTAACATTATCGGAATAGAACCTATTTACAAGATCTTTACTGACTTTTAATATGTGAGACTTAAATTCTTCTAGTGGAATGTGGAAAGTACTTGATGGGTTTCCTATAAACTCTGCTTGAAACGAATGAATTTCTGCTAGTCCTTTTCCAAGGCTGAATAAAATAGAATCAGGTTGTCCGATAAATGATTGCAGCGTACTTCCGGTTAGTTTTTCGACGATTACATACTCTCGCCCATTTAAAACATGTTTTTGCAAAATAGTAGGGATGGGTAAGGTAGTATGCTTTTTCAATAATGCGTGTATTGTTTCTAAATGATGTACGTTCCTTGGATTAATTCCAAAAAGGTTTTTACATCCCCACCAAAAATCATTGTTGGGCTCTTCAGTCATTTTTGAGGAACGAACAATAACTTCTTCAGCTTCTGTTTTAACAAGAAACACGTCGCTTGCATGGTCTACATAGCCTGGATGCAAAGCTTGAACAGATAAAATAGGTGAAGTGAACAATTGTTGTAGCATGAAAGAGCTCCTTTTTCTGTAAATTCTCTAAATTGATTATATAACATAATGTTATTAAGAGGTAAAAATTAGGGGGGTATTATTTTTGTATAAAGTGTATTAAATTTTGAGATTCTACATAAGAATCACCAAAAAGGTGAAAAATGTGTGTATATAAAGCAATTTCTTTGTATTTGCGAAAAAAATTAGTTATGATAATACTAAGAAAATATATAAGTTTTGGGGGTAATGAATGAAAAAATTATTTGAATACGTATTATTAACAATTGGCTCCATTATTGTAGCGGGTTCACTAGAGCTTATTTTAGCGCCTAATGGTTTAGTAGACGGTGGGGTAACCGCGATTGCTATTATGGCAAATAAAGTTGCTGGATTACCGCTTTACGGAGTGTTTTTAGGACTTAATATCCCGATTTTGCTATTTACTGCAAAAGTAATGGGGAAGAAGTTTTTCATCCGTACATCCTATGCAAATGTTGTTACAACACTCGGATTGATTTATTTAAAACCATTTCCAGCAATTACGACTTCTGAATTATTAATTGTACTTTATGGAGGGGTTCTATTTGGTGTTGGTGTTGGAATCGTTGTAAAAATGGGCGGGGCAATTGATGGATCAGAAATGTTAGCTGTTTGGATGAACAAGCATTTTAAAGTACCGATCAGTACATTTTTACTTGCTGTAAATGCGGTTATTTTTGTATTTGTTGCTATTTTATTTTCAATTGAGCAAGCGATGTTCTCATTAGCAATTTTCTATATTGTTACGAAAATGATAGATTTCATATTAGACGGTATTAATCAAGGGAAGAGCGTCATGATTATTTCGAATAAAAATAAAGAAATTGGCGAACTGCTTATGAAAGAATTACAACTGTCTGTTACGTATCTACATGGAGAAGGTGGTTTTTTAGGAGAGCACCAGAGAATTATTTATTGTATTACAAACCGTTTCATTTATCCGAAAATGAAAGATCTCGTTCTCTCTGTAGATCCAAGTGCTATAATTGAAGCTTCTTATTCAACAGAAACAACTGGTGTAAAGCGTCCAGGAAGGACAGCGAAATCAGGGCAAGTATCAGAAAAATAGTAACTAAAAAAACTCCACGTAAGTATAACTTACGTGGAGTTTTTTTTAGTTAGGGAACCAGACTATTTTCAGTAATTTGACAACCGTTTCGATACTATCTTCGGGAATACTGCCGAACCCGAGTAATACATACGATGCCTTCCTTAAATTATGAACAGAATCGTATGTGGAGAGAGGGTACAACTTAATGCGTTGTTTCGCAGCTGCATGAATAAGTTCTTGTTCGTTCATCCCATTATTAACGTGAAGTACGATATGCAGCCCGGACTGTTCACCAAGTATTTGAACACGAGATTCCATTTCATTTTTGATAGATTTAACTAGTAATGTATGCTTTCTTTTATATAACGTACGACTACGGTTTAAATGACGCTCCCAATCACCATTGTGAATAAAGGTGGCAAAAGCGAGTTGCTGTATTGTGGAAACAGTTTGTTTAAATTTACCTTCAAGTTCTTTATAGGTTTTTAAAAGATGAGGTGGTAAAACGATATATCCCATTCGTAAAGAAGGTAAAAAGGATTTTGAAAAGGTTCCCATATAAATAACACGTTCATTTGAATCCAGTCCTTGTAAAGAAGGAATAGGTTTCCCTACATAGCGGAATTCCCCGTCGTAATCATCTTCAATAATATATCCCCCGCAATCATTCGCCCATTTTAATAGTTCGAGTCTTCTAGATAAAGGCATAATTATTCCAAGTGGAAATTGGTGAGATGGAGTGACGTATGCTACATTAGCACCTGATTCACGTAAAGCTGAAATATGAATCCCTTTATCATCTAGAGGTATAGGGTGAACAGGAAGAACAGAGCTTTGAATCATAGCAGTTATACGATGAAATCCAGGGTTTTCGATTCCGTATTCTTTTTTTGAACCAAGCAGTTGAAGTAGTAACCAAAGAAGAGGTTGCGTACCGGCTCCGATAATAATTTGATCAGATGTAGAATGTACCCCGCGAGCATGATATAAATACTTTGAAATATGTTCTCGTAGAACGAATTCACCTTGTGGATCTTCTTTAGCAAATAATTCATTTTCATATTGGAATAAAGTTTCGTGTAATGCTCTTTTCCAGTTTGTAATTGGAAAAGCTTTTTGATCAATAAGCCCTTGGCTACAATCATAGTCATATTGTTCTTTTTTTATATTGTTAGCGCTGTTTGGCACAAATTTTTGTTTATTTTGAATGACATCAATATCAACTTCTGCAACAAAAATCCCACGTTTCGGTTCACTTTCTACATAACCCTCAGCTAGTAATTGTTGATAAGCAGATTCAACAGTAATACGGCTAACATTAAGTTGCATAGCTAAATTTCTGTGAGAAGGAAGGCGTGTACCGGCAGGCAGTAATCCCTGAGAGATTTCCCGTTTCATATATTCGTAAATTTGTAAGTAAATTGGTGTTTTACTTTCTAATTGCAATGGGATAGTAAGATCCATTTTATAAATTCTCCTTTAAAAACTGGCCATATAAAAAATAATCGAACTGTCACTTAAGTTAGGGGCAGTTACTTTTTATAATGATGATATAACATTTAGAAAACTTTTGAAATAGTAAGGAGAGAATCATAATGAATATTAGAGAAGTAGTAACAGAAGCTGATTTACATGATGTATTCCCTGTATTACAGCAATTACGAACAAAACTTTCAAGAGAAGAAGCAAGTTCTTTATTTCAAAAAATGAAAGACGAAAATTATAAACTACTCTCGTTACAGAATGAAGATGACGAAGTTGTTAGTCTCGCTGGTGTAGCAATTTGTACGAATTTCTATAATGAGAAACATGTTTTCGTATATGATCTTGTAACTGCAGAAGCTCACAGATCAAAAGGATATGGTAAGGTTCTGCTGTCATATGTAGAAAAATGGGGGGAAGAAAAAGGGTGCAGTTCTATCGTCCTTACATCAGCGTTTCCAAGGATTGATGCACATCGTTTTTATGAAAGAGAAGGCTATGATAAGGTAAGCTATTCTTTTTATAAAGAATTATAATATTAAGGGGGTACTATGTGTGAGAACATATGGAACCCCTTTTAATTTAGAATTGAAGAATGAGGAGGGTTAATTACTTATTTTGTCGAATAGTCTCTTTATAATTGAGACGATAATATTGAATTAGAAGAAGGTTAGGGGAGTTTATACTTGGAAAAAATTCAGAAACTATTAATCCCAAAAGGTGTAAGAGTTATCGTAATATCTGATATTCATGGCGAATTAAATCTTTTAAAGGAATTATTACATAAAGTTAATTTTAAAGATGATGATTATTTAATTATAAATGGAGACCTTTGTGAGAAGGGGAACGATAGCATTGGCGTCGTAAACTATGTGATGGATTTAGTAGTTAGCAAGCCAAATGTTTATGTAACTGAAGGGAATTGTGAAGTTGTAATTGAAGCGCTTGTAAATGAACATCCTGCGTTAATTAATTATTTATGTACGCGAAAAAATACAATTTTTAACGAATGGCTAGGGAAATTGGGCGATACAGTTCATGAAGAAAGTAATATTCGTGAAGTGAAAAATATATTGATGAGCCATTTCTCAAAAGAAATAAAGTGGCTAACAGAATTGCCAACTGCTATTGAAACTGAGGATTATATCTTTGTACATGCTGGCCTTGAAGATAGAGAAGATTGGAAAGAAACAGAACGAAAAAATGCGATAGCAATGCCGGAATTTTATAATAAATCACATAAAGCAAATAAGTATGTAATAGTTGGGCATTGGCCTGTTGTGAACTATTCTGATGAAGCCCCGTCCAACAATCCAGTTATTGATAAGGAGAAAAAGATTATTGCGATTGATGGTGGTAATGCGATTAAAGAAGCAGGGCAATTAAATGCATTTATTATTCATCGAGATATTTTAAATGATACATTTTCCTATACATATGTAGATCATTTTTCACAGTATGAAGTATTGGCCGATTTTAATGCGAATTCGGTAATGCAGGGCGGGGTTACATATCCGCATTATTACATAGAGCCTGTGGAGAGAATGAAAGAATTTACCCTATGTAAACAACTCGGAACAAATGAACTACTTCATGTGAAAAACGAGTATATAAAGCAACTTGAATCAGGTGAGTATACAGTGAAAACGGATATTTCTTGTGCGCAATTAAGCGTTAGAAACGGGGATATTGTTTCTCTCATTGATGGTAGTTGTACAGGATATGATTTAATTAAAAAAGATGGGGTAGAAGGCTGGATAGAGAAAGGGATTCTTTTTGAAAAAAATGAAAAGGAGTGAAAAATATATAGCTGAAAATAGGAGGGATTTATCCTCCTATTTTTTATTGCGGTAGGCGTTGAAATCGTATTTCTTCTAATTTGTTATATAGTTTATCTTCGGAAACGCCATTTTGCTTTAGTTTTATAAAAGTATGAATGAAATTCCTCGGCGTAATAGTATTATTAAATGATTGAAGGTTTATGTTTTGATTTTTCTGAAAAAATATTATAATAATATATAGTAAATAGTGGTGGATGTAGGAGGGAATTATGCAAAACGTTATATTAAAGGGAAACAAAGTTACAATTCGTACAATTGAAGAATCAGATATAAAAACATTATGGAATCTCATATTTAAAGAAGAAAATCCAGAATGGAAAAAATGGGATGCGCCGTATTTTCCGTTTTCAATGCAAGGATACTCGTCCTATAAAGAGAAGATGCAAACTCGTTTACGAGAAGAACCGCTGTCAAATTTAATTATAGAAAATAACGATCAAATTATAGGGACAGTCGGATTTTATTGGGAGCATAAACCGACGCGTTGGTTGGAGATGGGAATTGTTATTTATGATCCAACATACTGGAATGGTGGCTACGGTACAGAAGCATTAACATTATATAGGGACTTACTATTTGAAAATATGGAGATTGGTAGAGTGGGGCTTACAACTTGGTCTGGCAATGAAAGAATGATGAAAGTAGCAGAGAAAATAGGAATGAGCTTAGAAGGTAGAATGCGAAAATGCCGATACTATAACGGAACATACTATGATTCTATTCGAATGGGAATGATTCGTGAAGAGTGGGAAGTGTTATGTGTAACGAAGGAGTGAGGAAGCGTGTATGCTATTATTGCTACATTTGATTGTGTGTTTATTAATAAAGTTAGAGAATTGCAAAATGAATTAACGAATATAATTGGAACAAATGAACTAGCCGGAGTAGAACCGCATATAACATTGGCTGATTATAAGGAGTTAGATTTTAATTTATATACGAAGAAATTAGAGGAGTTTGTAGCTTTTCAAGAGAACATTGCTGCTGTAACTTTTTCTTCTGTTGGAACTTTTCCTACTAACGGAACGATCTTTCTAGCACCAAGCATTAATGATGAATTATTAAGACTTCATCATTCTTATCATGAGAATTTCAAAACTTTTCATGGTAATCCACAGTCCTATTACGTTCCGGGAAAATGGATTCCGCATTGCACGATTGCAAATGGGTTAAATTCAAATCAATTTGTAAATGTAATGGAATATATATATGAAAAATTTGATGTTACAATAGCTTCGATTGAGAAGTTAAAATTAATTAAGGTAAATTATGAAGATGGTTTTGCCATTTCTTCTAGTATATTAGCAGAATATAATTTAAAGAGAATGGAGACATCGAGATGACATATGTAATTAGAGAAATGAAGCAAGAAGATATTCATGCTGTACAAAACGTAGCAAAAATAGCTTGGCATGATACTTACGAAGGAATTATTCCGAGAGAGATTCAAGATAGTTTTTTAGATGAAGCCTATTCTGATGAAAAAATGAAATATCGTCTTAAAAATACACATTTATTCGTTGCAGAAGAAGAGGGAGAAGTAATTGGATTTGCGAATTTTTCACCTGTTAGACTGCAAAACGAAGCAGAATTAGGTGCGATTTATTTGTTGCCAGGTCAGCAAGGGAAAGGGATAGGAAGTGCTTTATTACAAAGAGGGGTTAAGGCATTAAAAGGGATCCGAAAACTGTACATACATGTAGAAGCAGCAAATGAAAAAGGAAAGCGCTTTTATGAAGCGAAAGGTTTTGCGGAATTAGAGCAATTTGAAGAGGATTTTGAAGGACATATGATGCAGACAGTAAGGATGGTTTTATACATATAGGGGGGAGCTGAAATGAAAATATTTGACTTTAGCGAAAAAGTGGGAAAGCACATATCAGTATTTCAATCTAATTTCATAATGTCGAAAATATTAAACCATCAAGGGAATATACATATCCGTGCCATGCATTTACAAGATAATGGAATTATCGGATATCATGAAGCAGTTGTATCTCAACTGCTTCTTATTGTGGACGGCGAAGGTTATGTATGCGGGGTAGATAAAGAAAAAGTGAAGGTGGAAGCTGGACAAGCTGTGTTTTGGGAGAAGGGTGAGTTTCATGAGACGAGTACGGAAAAGGGCTTGATGGCAATTGTAATTGAGTCGGAGGAACTTGAGAAAGGAGTTTTAATGAAAGAAGTGGGAAAGTTTGATGATTAAGGTGTGTAAGGAGGAGATTACTATGCGCAAAGTTACGCAAATAGTAATATGTGCAGCGGCAGCGCTATTAATCACACTCGCTATGATAAATGGAGAAACGTGGAAAGGAAAAATTGTTATTTCACTAGCCGTTCTTATATTTACTGGATTTTCTCTAGTATGGAACTCATTTGTTATAAATCTTATAGAGAAATTCAATAGAAAAAGGAGTAAATAAATGCGACATTTCAAGCAAATGAGAACTATATATTTAATAACAGTACCTATTATTGCATTACTTTCATTATTTTTTCCGCAGTCATTAGGAGATCGTATACTTACTTTCTTTTTTGTACTTGTTTTTGGCGGATTAGCAATTGGATTTACCTATTTAATGGACTTTATTGGAAAAACAAAAGATAAAAGGGAATGACTATGAAGCTTTTATAAGTGGGAACAGTAGTAAAGCTTAAGAGTGTAGATTTGTAAAATTTGAGAAGACGGGTAAGGAGTAGTTAGGTGATGAAGATTCCAAAAATTGTAATGATTATAGGAGTTGTAATTGCAATCATTGTTGGATTAATGGGTCCATATTCAACTAAGAAAAAGGCAATATATACAATTAGTGTGGCTTTTTGGGGGGCAATGGGGGTCGGAGCTATTACTTTAATGGAGTATATTAGCAGGAGGATAAATAAATAAATAAATAAATGAATGAAACTTGGATTGATGAGTATTTCTATAGAAGTAGAGTTACAGGAGCATTTCTTTTCTATAAATTGAAATGAAGTAAAATGGATATTTTTGACATTGTTCTAAATATAGATGAATACAAATTCTGTTAATATGGCTATAAAGGTAGTTTGGACAAAGAAAAAAGGAGTAATTGAATGTTAAAGCAAGGAAGAATTATAATTATTATTGGCACAATAGTAACACTCATCGCAAGTTTTATGGTGCCTGCAGACAACAAAACAAGATTAATAAATGTACTTGTAGTATTTTTATTTGGTGTAATAGCTGTGGGGTCTTCAGTTCTATTTGAACGAGTTTATCAAAAGATACATAAAAAGTGGAATAAATGAAACTTTTTCCGATTGGAGCAGTATTGAAACTAAACGAAATAAAACAATCTTTATAATTATTGGTAGAATGCTTGAATCGGCAGATAAATGTAATTTTGATTATGTAGAGAGCCAAACTAGCAATAGAAGTTCTGGTTAATAAGTAAGAAGTTGAATGAAATCTTTTCTTATATTAGATTTCACGCTAGTTTTAGGAGACCATGATCTGATAGCAAAAGGAGAAGTTTGACTAGGTACATCTGGCTTAAGAGTGTAATTAGATGCTGAGACAGGCAAGGTACTTTGGAGAGATTTATAAAAGTTGAAAAAACAAAGGAAGGAAGCTGAGATGGATCCAATTAAGATGGGGAAATATATTACATATGTTGCAGTCGCGATACTTCTTATATTTTCTATGTTATTGCCATATAGCCTACCTAAAAAGATTGCTCTTATTATTTTTGTTTTAATTTTAGGAGCTATTTCATTGGGAGCGAATAAAGTGGTAGGACGAATCCATAACAAATTTAAACAATAATAAAGTTTGAAAAAGGATAGGGATAATCCGATATTAATTAGGAAAAGAAACGGGAGTATACGTTAGAGATGGTTATGGGATAGGTAGTACCATTAAATTTGAGGATTAAGAGAGGAACATATTAATATGCAATCATTTAAGGCCGGAAAATATATTACATATGTTGCAATTGCTATATTTCTTGTAGTCGCTATTATGTCTCCTTATGAATTACCTAAAAAGATTGGCTTTATTATAGGTGTTCTTATTTTAGGAGCATGTGCACTTGGTACTAATAAGCTTTACGAACGGATGTATAGTAAATTTAATAATAAATAAGACTAATACAATAGAGGAAAATTATCACGATAATTTCTCCCATTAAGAGCGATTTCAGGAAGAGTAGCCCACACAGGTTGCTCTGTTCTTTGTGTACATATAATCTAGGAAAAGAATAATATGAATTGCCTCCGTCTCGTTATCAGCTATCTGTGCGTTTATTAGTATGGATTAAAATTGTATTTCTTGAGGAGTTGTATTTTTCGGATTTTTAAGAGTATAAAAAATATTATTCTGTAAAATTAATTTTCTATGGTGAAATATTTAAAGGGGAATGGCTATGGGGGATATAAAAGTTACTCCTGAACAGTTGCAAAAAGTGGCATGGACTATTAGATCAACTATCACGAATGCAACTCCAACACAGGACCGACTAAAACGAGATATTGATATGATTTCTAGTAATTGGTTGGGCTCAACCTATATGAAATTTAATACGGATTTCCGTGATTCATCATTTAAAATGGCACAATTTATAACCATATTAGAGCCGCTTGAGAAGTTTCTACTTGCAACCGCAAAAAAATTTGAAGAAACTGATAATATGGAGGTTGCTAGTTTTGTGGGTTCATTGTATCTACAAGACCGCGTAAATGGTCAAACTGAGTTTTTTATAGGTTCAGCTGAATGGAAAGAAGATGGCCGCCTTGGTGGGAAAGCAGAGGGGGATTTAGTAACAGGGAAGTTTGATATTTCGGAAAACACTAAATTCATGTTTAAGACAGGACATGGTGAGATTGATGTAAATGCTCCTTATTCCTTTGATACCATAAAGGAAGACTTGTTTACAGGCAACATTATTGGAGGAAAAGCAGGTGTTACAGGTCTAGAGAATACCATTACAACTAGTGCTATATTCGATCAGGAGATGAAGGCAACGCAAAAATTCCTAGATGGTTCTGTAGCTTTTGGAATTGAGGATTACACCTTAAAAGATGATGTAGAGTTAACGGTTCAAAAATATGAATTATCAACAAAAATTGATATCCCAGACTTTATCCCAATAATAGGTGAATATGATTTTGAAGTACGTGGAGAATTAGGATTAGGAACATTTGGTTATAAGCTTCATGTTGGCCAAGAAACTGGTGCGTATGTTGGTGGTGGTTTGTTTGGTAAATTTGTTAAGGAAGGACAAGAGTAATTATGTTTAAACAAGCAAGAGTTATAAAAATTTTTGGTTTTTCAGCTTTACTTATATTTAGTTTATTTGCTCCTTATGGGTGGGGAAAAAATTAGCGTTAATTGCTTTTATAATATTGCTAGCTCTTTTGTCTTTTGGTACAACGAACTTATTAGAATACATAACTAATAAATTTAAAAAAAATAGAGATAAGTAGTTTATTTAAACAAGGAAGAATTCAATTATTGTAAGTATGCTCTGTGTATTATGATAGGGGATACCTATGGTCACAAATACAGAGGAATTATTTGTGATTTTGAGGGTACTTTAACTTGTAGATTTTAATAATATTTGATTGGTTTTTATAACAATAAAAAGGAGAACATATATGAAACTTTTACCAATAGGAACAGTAGTAAAACTAGAAGAAGTAGAACCGATTATTATGATCATTGGAAGAATGGTTGTATCAGCAGATAAACGTGATTTTGATTATGTGGGCGTCCCTTACCCAGTGGGCTATTTAGGTGATGAAAAAGTACTGTGCTTTAATCACGATAAGATTGTGGAAGAACTGCATAGAGGGTATATGACTGAGAGTGAATTAGATTTACGTGAGAAATTAGTAGAATTGTAGATTAGTTAAAAAATACATATAGATTTTAAAAACACGATAGGGGAAACAAAATGGGTAAGATAATGAGAACTCTTGTAATCATAGGTATACTTATCCCTCCGGTACTACTGTGGAGTGCGCCTGATATTCCTCTAAATGATAAACTGCTGTTTACAGGTTTACAACTAACTGTAGGATTCACCACAGTAGTAGTGTTAGAGGTTATATTTAGAAATCGAAAAAAGAAGAGGGCAAAATAGAAATAGATTGTATGGAATAACAGTTGAAAATATGTAACATGTATGACTAATAGTTTTACTTGGGAGGTGACCTACTGGTTGCCTCTTTTAACGTTATAGTTATAGTTTTATCTGAAAAAGAAAAAAAGAGCAAAGATATGCTTAAACAAGGCAGATTTATGATTATTATTGGCACAATGGTACTTGTTATTGCAGGGTGTTTTTTCCCATTTAATTTATGGCAGAAACTATTTTTCAGTATTGGTATGATTGGTATTGGGATGTTGGCATATGGACGTTCAGTATTATTTAATCGTTTAGCTAATAAAATTACAAATAGAGGTGAATAAACACCTAGGAATTTTTTATTGATTGGGAAATGATAATAATAAATTTTCCATAAGAGTTGGAGAGAGCTTTACTTTAATTAGTAAGTAGCGAACATCATCTTATGGTTTTGAAATTGAAGGATATTTTTTGAAAGTGAAGTGTACTATATTACGGTTAATGATACGAATGTGAATGTGTGTTAATTTAATGAAAAAAGCCGCCTATTACAGGCGATCTTTTGTACTATATGTAACATTATTTAATTATTATTTTTTTCGCTTATTAATTTTGTATGCTCATTTAACCAAATATCTATTAGTTTTCGTAATGTAATAGTTTCTATTTCAAGAGGGATTCCATCTTCATCATACTTATTAAATATAAAAGTTTTATCTTTTCGAACATCTGCTCCGAAAATATTCGCACTTATTTTTTCATGATCACTTTTTTCGTTTAAAACTTTACCTACAGTTTCTGCTATCCAATCACCGAATGGGGATACCTCCACATTTAAAAAAGCTTCTAAAATATCGAATTCTTTTTGTAATCTAATAACTAAGCTACCTGTACTAAGTAATTCGAATTTGTAATCCATATTATTTTCTCCTTCCAAAAATTAATTTATCGACCTTGTCTTGGAAATGCAGAAATAATTTTACCATTAATAAGATGTAGGGTGAAATATGGATAACGATAAACATCATTAAGAGTGAAAGGTATCAACGAACGGATTGAACAAAAACATTTCTCATTATACGTCTCAAACCTCTAAAGTATTGTAATTAAGCGAACAAAGCTTTTTATTATCGATACATCTTCCGCATCCTAATATCTTTAAATCCTAATCGTTTATAAATTCGTTCAGCAGCTGGGCTGTTATAAAATAAGTAAAGCGTACGGCTTTCATTCGTAAAGTCTTGAATCATTTTCTATAATATGAGCGAAGCATATCCTCTTCCTCGATAATTTTGGTGTGTACATACGCCAACGACCATAGCGGATAATGAATTTTCAGCAGAAGTGGAGGCGGAGGTTAAGCCTGATGAGGTGTTATCAATGAGTGACCGCTCTTTTAGATATTCATTTAGGAAAATTATAGAGTTTACAAGCTTGTGAGTCAATAACTATCCAGTTAGAACTTGTGAGGTAGAGCTCTCTGGTTTAATGCTATCTAGTGAACTGAGTAGGTTACCTTGGTTAATATTTATACGAGAAGGAGATATCGTTTATTGAGTTATGGCCTGTTATAGTATAATAGTGGGATATTTTGATGAAAGGGGGAATTAAAGATAGATAATAGACTAATAGATGCTGGTTTTAAAGCAGGAGATTTTACGATTCATGAACAAGGACTTAAAGCTTAATTTGATGGAGACATAGATGGAGAGGCTAAATTTCTATTGAAAAATGAATTAAGTGTTGGTCTTGGTATTGGTTTGGGAATAAAGTTTGGTGTAGAGAAAGGTTAAATTGTTGTATTCATCAAGGAGGAATAGTTTTTGCTTTCATTACAGGTATAAATGTATTTTTTAATCATAACCAGATTGTTCATTTATTATTTAAGGGTTTTGAGACAGAGGATGATGAATTAGAATTAAGAAAAAAATTATCTGAACTTTAATGAGAATGGAGAATATATTACATGATTTTAGGGATTTCATATTTTGATATTTTTTGTATTGTAGTGATTGTCTCGTTTTTCTTCATTTTTTGGAGATTGAATGTATGGTATAACAAAAAACACAATGTTCCCAAGGTTTTTCAATGGTTTCCTAGAAAATGGGGTAAAAGAAAAGTTTCAGAGCATTTATCACAATTAAATGAAAAGCTAGCGGCTGAAGGTAAAGGTATTTGGGTTACAATCTATGCTATAGATTTATACATTGTAACTATTCCTTGTACAGTTAAAAAATATAAATCTTAATACATATAGTAAAAAAAGACCTTAAAAATAACTAAAAAAGTCGATTTTTTGAGATGGAAATTGGCTGTTTTACTAAGTGACATTTCCTTAGCATTGTAAATTTGCATTTTGTTTACGCTTATACATGGCCTGTTAACATAACGTCCTATTATTGTTGGCAAGGACAAGGGGAAATCCTACCCTCAAAAGGAATCTACCTTTTTCTTTTTATATAATTCTATGCAACTTTATATGTATTCCTATCCTAGCGTAGGTTTTAGTGTTCTCATTTGTTACTGAATTAGCCAAAAAACTGTATGAAATCTTGCATGCTCTTAACGTGGCTTTTTCAAAAATACTGGCGATTCCCTAATAGTGTGTGCTCCCCATCAGTTTAATCTTGTAGGAAATTCAACGATGTTACTACGCAATTGCATAATTCGCTCTACATCATCTATTGTGGCAAGTTTAATTGTTTCTTGGACAGGCGTACTAGGTAAGTTGGTATTATTTAGACATTTGCAAAAATACATTTCATTTTTGTCACCTAGTTGTATACGTGGAGCGGTTTCAAATCGTTCTACAATAGTTGACTTACTAGAGAGTTTCAGTGGCTTATATGCGGAAAGAAGTGCCTCATTGTCAGCGACCATAAACTCTCCTTTACTATACGGTATAAATGCATCATGGAAGCGGAATAAAATCGATTTTAATGCTCCACGCTCATTAAATACTCCCCATAATTCTTGAAAGTCTGTTTCATAACCGAAAGCTTCTATATCTCCAATAATAAACAAGTTAAGGACTGCTTCTTCTTTTAGAAATGCGAGTACTTGTTCATGATCTTTCTTTGTTAATTTTCGCATCATAACGAATCGACCTTTTTTCTGAATATTACAACTTATTTTTTTGAAATCAATATAAAAATTTATGTTTAGTTCACAAACTTTCGGAAAAACTAGGAAAGATATGACAAAGGAGGTTATGAACGGTGGATCATCCAATTCAAGGATTAATGAAAGCAGCAATGGAAAATTTGAAGGAAATGGTCGATGTAAATACGATTGTTGGAGAGCCTGTTCAAACGGCTGACGGTGGTGTAGTGTTAACGGTTTCTAAAGTAGCGTTCGGTTTTGGAGCAGGAGGTTCTGATTTCCAGACGAATGAGGGACAAAGAGCGAATGGTAACCCTGCATTTGGTGGCGGTAGCGCGGGTGGAGTTTCAATTACACCGGTAGCATTTCTAGTTGTGAATAAAGACGGGGTAAATATTCTTCATTTACAAAATGCGACACATTTAGCGGAAAAAATGATTGAATTAGCTCCACAAACAATTGATAAAATCCAATCGATGTTCCAAAAAGAAGAAAAGAAAGAGGAAAATCATCACCCTCAAAACCCAGATGATATCCTTTAAAAACGCCTGCTTATGAGCAGGCGTTTTTTCTTGTAATCAGTATGTAATAAAACACATGAAATTGTAAATAGTTTTTGAAGTTTTTTCTATGTTTCTAAAATTTTTCATGTTAAAATATGCTATAGAATTGAAACATATAAAACGAAGGTGGCTGGGTGCTTTGTCTGGAGGATCTGACCAAGTAAACAATATGATATATATTAATGGTAATCGTCGGGGTCATTGTTTTATTACATCTGGAATTACGTTTAAAGAGTTTGCAAGTAACATCCCTTCACCGCTTCATCAAGTATTACTTTTAAAGCATAATTTTGAGTGGACAGATTTTCATTATCATACTTTATTTGAATATGTCGAGGAAGAAAACATACATAAACTCATTCAAGCAGAGATTGATGAATTTGATGAATTTTGTTGGGTAGATTTTGATGATGCAAGCGATTTAGATGAGTTAGAGCCAAAAGAAATTGCAGAATTATTATATTTGGCTCACAAAAAAGAACCACTGGGAAGAACGTTCTTCCCGTTACTGAAAAATAGATTCGTTTATTTTTCACATGATGACGGTTGGTACAACAAAGTGTACTACCGTAGAATCGGTGATTTTGTAGGAATGCTAAGTAAAGTAATTCCATATAAACTCGGTTCGTTTGGAAAGAAACGTTTTACTTTCTTCCAAAAATCAAAAATTTTCCCAGCAATTTCAAAGGAAGTTATCCTTGGGCTTGTTCCGTTAATGGAAGATGGGTTATACATTGATTTAGCGGGGAAAATTGAGTCAAGAAGAGGTCTTGAAATTCCAGTATATGTAGTAGGATCATTCGAAAGTACGGATGAGGTACTAGATAATATCGATGAATTGAAAGCGGACGCAACAGAAACAGGTTGGCTCATTTTTGATAAGAAAGAACAAGAGTGGCAATGGGTAGTAGACTAAGAAAACTTGGCGCATGAAGTCAAGTTTTCTTGTCTTTTGAAAGGAGAACAAATGAAGAAATATTATACAATTGTGGGTATGGTAAGTATTATTCTCGTGGCGATATTACTTATAACTTGTCCGAAAGAATCAGATTTCAAGTTGTATTTAGAGGATAAGTATGCATTGAAATGTGACGAGAGTAGCTTTGAATGCACGCAAAATGTAGATGAAAAAAAAGAGAAATTACAGTTTGAAAGTATTGATGCACGAAATGGTGTTTTCTTTATGACTGTAAAGCAAACGTATAAAACAGAAGCTGGTGTTACAAAAGAATATAGCGGAGTAGGGATGTTTGGTACATTTCTTTTTGTTTCAGAGAAGACTTTCTAGTAATAGAAGGTCTTTTTTTTATGCTTATGTTCATATAGATGAAGTAAGACAAGCATAGGAGGGGTATTAATGAAGAAGGAATGTATTGTTTGTGGTGGTGAGGAGTTTTTTTCTTCAACGTTATATGCACGTACGAAACAAGATTGGGCATATGCACCAAACATGTACCGATTTGAAAAGGTGTTTATTGAACAAAGGGACGAAGAAAATTATCCAGTCTTTCAAGAAATTACAGCCAAGCATTGTTGTGGATGCGGTCATATCATGTTGTATCATGAATGAACACACCAAGTATAACTTGGTGTGTTTTTTTTAAAACGCTGATAAAGCAAGCGGATATAGTAAAGTGAATAAAACAGAAAAACTGCCAAAACCAATTGCGGTATATCCAAGTGTTCTCGCTCCGAAGTTGACAGCTAATAAGCCAACTAAAATCGCAAGGGAGCCGAGTGTAACAGGATAAAAAGCAATGGAGAATAATGAAAGAAATAATGCGACATAGCCTATCATTGCCCCGGTATTTGTACCTTCTATTTCATTTGCAATTTCTTTGCGCTCATGTCTAATCGGAATACCAGCTGGTGATATTTCAGCTGCATACTCTTCGTTTTTTTCACCACTTTTAAAATGATGATTTCTCTTTCTTCGCATGTACATCCCTCTCTTTCAATTGGGTGTATCTATAGTATCTTTCATAAGGAAAAGAACATGAGTATGAGTTAAACCCAAGTAAAGCAAAAATTGGAGAAAATAGATTCCATTGTTATCCTGTACATCTCGCTATTTGCCGTGCAGTAAGGCTCTCACCTCAAAATTCGGGTGGAGCAAAGAGAGCCGGGTTACCCGTAAAAGCCCGATTGGTGAGGGCTAATAATCAGTGGGGACGAACAAAATCCCCCACTGATTAAAGTTTCACTTTATCTCCTTATGAAGATAAAACAGGAATTTTGGAAAATGATGTAGAATGAAATGAATGATAATAACTGAAGGTAGGGGAATGTATGGCGAAGTTTAATTGGCATGAATCGGCGGAGAAAAAATGGGATAACAATGCAGAGTTTTGGAATCAAAATAGTCAAGAAATGTGGGATAGCGGGAGCAGGAGCACAATCATTCCATTTTTTGAGCAGTACGTGGAAAAGGAAGCACTAGTGTTAGATGTTGGCTGTGGTGATGGATATGGTACATATAAATTAAGTCTTACTGGGTACAAAGCAGTTGGGGTGGACTTATCGGAAGTGATGATTCAAAAGGGTAAGGAACGCGGAGAGGGCTCAAATTTATCTTTTATAAAAGGTGATCTTTCTGCATTACCATTTGAAAATGAGCAATTTGAAGCAATAATGGCAATTAATTCTTTAGAATGGACTGAGGAGCCATTACAAGCATTAAATGAAATAAAGCGTGTTTTAAAGAAAGATGGTCATGCATGTATTGCGATTTTAGGACCGACAGCAAAGCCTCGTGAAAACAGTTATCCCCGTTTATACGGCAAAGACGTTGTTTGTAATACGATGATGCCTTGGGAATTTGAACAGTTAGCGAAAGAACAAGGTTTTGAAGTTGTAGATGGCATCGGTGTGTATAAGCGCGGAGTAAATGAGAAGATGTTAGGTCAACTACCTACAGAGTTACAACAATCATTAACATTCTTATGGGTATTTATGTTAAAAAACGTATAAAGAAAAGAAAGAATTTTTAGGAGGTAAATAAGTGCAGAAAATACAAAAAACTGATACAATATCATCAGAACCAATTAAAGGGGGACTAGGGTATATGACAACTACTACAACAGTTAAATCCGATATTGAAATCGCACAAGAAGCGAGTATGAAGAAGATTCAAGAAATTGCAGCTGATTTAAATATTTTAGAAGATGAATTAGAGCCATACGGGCATTATAAAGGTAAGTTATCTCTTGAAATTTTTAAGCGCTTACAGGATGAAAAAGACGGTAAAGTTGTTTTAGTAACAGCGATTAACCCAACTCCAGCTGGAGAAGGTAAATCAACAGTAACAGTTGGTTTAGGTCAAGCTTTTAATAAAATTGGTAAGAAAACAGTAATTGCACTTCGTGAACCATCTCTTGGACCAACGATGGGACTAAAAGGCGGAGCCGCAGGTGGTGGTTTTTCACAGGTTGTACCAATGGAAGACATTAACCTTCACTTTACTGGAGATATCCATGCGATCACAACTGCCAATAACGCGTTAGCGGCGTTTATTGATAATCATATCCAACAAGGAAACACACTTGGAATTGATACGCGTAAAATCGTTTGGAAACGCTGTGTTGACTTAAATGATCGTGCCCTTCGTAACGTAGTAATTGGTCTTGGTGGACCAGTTCAAGGTGTACCACGTGAAGACGGTTTTGATATTACTGTAGCATCTGAAATTATGGCCGTATTCTGCCTTGCAACAGATATTCAAGATTTAAAAGCACGTTTATCTCGCATTGTAGTTGCTTACAACTTTGCAAATCAACCTGTAACGGTTAAAGATTTAGGTGTAGAAGGCGCGTTAACATTACTATTAAAAGACGCATTAAAACCGAACTTAGTACAAACTTTAGAAAATACACCAGCTATCATTCATGGCGGACCATTTGCGAACATCGCTCACGGTTGTAACAGTGTTATCGCTACGACAATGGCAGCAAAATTAGGTGATTATGTTATTACAGAAGCTGGATTCGGTGCAGATTTAGGCGCAGAGAAGTTTTTAGATATTAAAGCTCGTGCAGCTGGTATTAAACCAGAAGCAGTTGTTATTGTTGCGACTATTCGTGCGCTTAAAATGCATGGTGGCGTAGCGAAAGATCAATTAAAAGAAGAAAATGTAGATGCATTAGCAAAAGGTATGGAAAACTTACAGAAGCATGTTGAAACAATTCAAAGCTTCGGTGTTCCTTTCGTAATTGCTATTAACAAATTTATTACTGATACAGATGCAGAAGTTATATACTTACAAGAATGGTGCAATGAGCGTGGCTATGCAGTATCCTTAACAGAAGTTTGGGAGAAGGGTGGCCAAGGCGGAGTTGACCTTGCTGAAAAAGTACTAAAAGAAATCGAAAAAGGTGAGAACAACTACGCGCCACTTTACGAATTAGAATTACCATTGGAAGAAAAAATTCGTACAATTGCTCAAAAAGTTTATGGTGCAAAAGATATCGAATTTGCTCCGAAAGCACGTAAGCAATTAGCTCAATATGAAGGAGAAGGTTGGAGTAACCTACCAGTTTGTATGGCGAAAACACAATACTCTCTTTCTGATGATGCAACGAAATTAGGTCGCCCATCTGACTTTATCGTTACAATTCGCGAATTAAAACCATCTATCGGTGCAGGGTTTATTGTTGCGTTAACAGGAACAATGTTAACAATGCCAGGTCTTCCGAAACAGCCAGCTGCGCTGCAAATGGATGTAAATGAAGATGGAAAAGCAGTAGGTTTATTCTAAAAGGTTGTAATTCATCTCGTTTATCTGTAAACTATATATACATCAAGTGGCGCCTTTCCATCGAAAGGCGCCTGTTTTTTGGAGGAAATTATGTTTGATCCAACTGCTTTTGAAAATTTAAAGGTAATTGTGGAAGGAGCTGTCTATGATTTCGATTTACACGGTGATATTCTCGTAACAGATCGAAAAGATGTGATGGACCTTGCTTCATTAAGTCGTATGTATAGTATTTCATTTCAACTAACAGAACCATTTAAAACAATGGTAGAGGCGACATTTTCACTATCTGTTGATGCAAAGAATTTATCAGGTGAAATATTAGAAGTACCTCAGTTTATACCAGGTTGTGAAATGAAGCTGGAATTCTCGTTCGAAATGGAACAACCAGAGGTAGGATGCGAAGAAATTGAAACTTTATTGTATTCTATATGGGGAAAAGAGCGAATGATTACGCAGAAAATTTCATACGAATATAATAAGCAAGCGATTTCATATCATAATAAGGTAGAGGTTCTATTTCAAAAAGCAATTACAGAAGACCATGTTGATGATTTAATAGCTGTTATTTCACACATGATAGAAACGGTGCGAACAATACAACATTTTCTTCAAAAATAGAGATAAAGGAGAAAAACAAATGATAAAAGATATGCAACCATTTTTACAACAAGCTTGGGAGAAGGCTGGTTTTAAAGAATTAACTGAAATTCAAAAACAAGCGATTCCAACTATTTTAGAAGGACAAGACGTTATTGCTGAATCTCCAACTGGAACAGGAAAAACATTAGCGTACTTATTACCACTTTTACATAAAATTAATCCTGAAATTAAACAACCTCAAGTTGTAATTTTAGCGCCAACTCGTGAACTTGTAATGCAAATTCATGAAGAGGTTCAAAAATTTACAGCAGGAACTGATATTTCAGGTGCATCTTTAATTGGTGGTGCAGATATTAAGCGCCAAGTTGAAAAATTAAAGAAACACCCGAGAGTAATTGTCGGTTCACCAGGCCGTATTTTAGAACTAATTCGTATGAAAAAGCTAAAAATGCATGAAGTGAAAACAATTGTATTTGATGAGTTTGATCAAATTGTAAAGCAAAAAATGATGGGTGCTGCACAGGATGTAATTAAATCAACGATGCGCGATCGTCAATTAGTATTCTTCTCAGCGACAATGACAAAAGCGGCAGAAGATGCAGCACGTGATTTAGCAGTTGAACCACAATTAGTACGTGTAACACGTGCAGAGTCAAAAAGCTTAGTTGAGCATACGTATATCATTTGTGAGCGACGCGAAAAAAATGATTACGTAAGAAGAATTATGCATATGGGCGATGTAAAAGCAGTTGCTTTCTTAAATGACCCATTCCGTTTAGATGAAATTACTCAGAAATTGAAATTCCGTAAAATGAAAGCAGCAGCTCTTCATGCAGAGGCAAGTAAGCAAGAGCGTGAAGCAACGATGCGTGCATTCCGCGGTGGGAAATTAGAAATTCTACTTGCTACTGATATTGCAGCACGTGGAATAGATATTGATGATTTAACACATGTAATTCACTTAGAGTTACCTGACACTGTAGACCAATATATTCACCGTTCAGGACGTACTGGACGTATGGGTAAAGAAGGAACAGTAGTTTCTCTTGTAACACAACAAGAAGAACGTAAATTACTGCAATTTGCGAAAAAATTAGGTATCGTGTTTACGAAACAAGAAATGTTCAAAGGAACATTTGTAGAATCGAAACCACAAGAACCAAAGAAAAAGAAACCAGCTTTTACTGGTAAGAAAAAACCTAGATAAATAATGAAGAAGGCGTAACTATTTGTAGTTACGCTTTTTTGTTTGAGTTAATATGCTCATTTTAGGTAACTAAATATTTCCTCTTAAAAATATATAAAAAGATTATTTACTAACTTGAATTTTTTTAAGTCAATTCAAGGATTTATTAGTATAATTAATGGTGTATTCCATTTTATGGATTAACTTATTGATATAGGATCTATGTTTTAGGGTATTTGCTTTTCTTAGCTTGATGGGTATGTGAAGGGACCCCTTATTGAACTAACGGGTGTTTTAGTTGAACAACATTTAAACAACTTTATTATCACTTTACATTCTGATGGATATTCTTGAAAAGGGAGTAATGTTGTATGAAATCAATAAATGTAAATGGGACTATATATCATATTGAATCTGTTCCTTTTGAAGATAAGAGTGAGCAGGATGAAGAGGGATACTACGAATATTTTTACAAAGGAGTCAATTTATCGTTTCACTCTGACAAAGAAGTAATTAAAGCCCGAATTTATGAGGAGGAAGAGATAATATATTTCTTAAAAAATCCAATTCTTGCTTTTGGTAAAGATTTTGAAGCGATAAAGGTATATATAATTAAAGAATATGATGTAAATAAATTTAAGATTCCAGGTGGGGAAAAGCCTATATAGAGTTATAGCCATAATTGATCTTTATCTTTACCATAATATATTAAATGCAAAAGGTAGATAGTTATATGATTCGTGAAGCTGAACCAAAGGACGGTAATATAAATGAAAATCTATTTTTAAAAATTGGTTGTTCCACAAAACGACAAAAATGAGCTGAATGATCATAAATAATTGTAAAGAGATAAAAATTTTGTTTAGGGGGGACTTCATAACCGTAGCTTGATAGCGGTGGGCTACAGCCACATTATTGCTACTAAGCAAAGGTTCTTAAGTTCCCTATAGCAAAAAGATAACTTTTTAATGACTAGCGATTTATAAGCATTCAACTGAATGAAAAAGGAATAATAATAGTACCTGTAGAAAGCTACATAGAATATAAAAACCATTAGGGGGAAAACAAATGATTCATAAAGTTGGACAAATTATGTTATACGTAAATAATCAAGATGAGGCAGTAAATTTTTGGACTGAAAAAGTAGGATTTCATGTAGTTGCAGAGGAAGATAACAAGCAAGGGATGAGATGGATTGAAATTGCTCCAACAAACGATGCGGAAACAGGTATTATACTACATAATAAAGAAGTTATTTCTAAAATGAGTCCAGAATTGAATCTTGGTACACCGTCTTTAATGTTCTTCTCGGAAAATCTTGACCAACTATATAAAGATTTAACAAATAAAAATGTTACAGTTGGCGAAATGGTAACTATGCCTTCTGGTAAAGTATTTAACTTTGCTGATAGTGAAGGGAATTATTTTGCAGTAATGGAAAAGAAAAAATAATTATATTGTTATGTGAAAATCCCCCTCGTAAATAATGAGGGGGATTAAATATTTGAAGTGAATTTTTTATTAGCGAGTTGTTCTATAAAAAATGTTCCTTTTTCAATTGCAGTCTCAATATAACCAACGATTTGATCAAATGAAAACACTTGTAACTCTTCATGCAAATGTTGCTCAGGATATAGCATATCTTCAAAAATATATTGCCGAAAAGCTAAAACATTCTCTCTAGAAACCTCATCGATATTCACAATGTTAGTCTCTTGATTAAGAAGGGAGAAGAGTTGTTGTTCTTTATCGTAATGACGCAACAACTTTGCGTTCAATAATTTAAAATCGTTATAGTACATAGGTGCAATAGTTTCGTCGTTTTCCATTCTGTTTTTAAGCCATGGTAGAAAAAAGCCGCTTAGCCAATTATCATCGGCAATGAGGTGGGTATAATAACCTAAAATATAAGGGGAATCCATATGATCTTCGTATTTATGAATAAATGAATCAAAATCTATTCTTCTCGTATAGTTCTTCGTGGTACCAGCGTAAAAATGTGAAGTTCCTTTTTTTTCTTTTGAATGAACAGCATCAGGAGCTACACCACCAAGTAAGAAAGAAGTTTTGTCTGGAATAGATAGTTTTTCGGCAATCCCGCTCGCGATAATGATATGCATAATTCGTGATCCCATGAATAACACCTCTATTTCATGTATTCATTTTAGGGAGCTGTCTGAACGTTTAGTATTACTTTCCCTGTACTTTGTCTACTTTCGACCCATTCATGTGCTTTCCCTGCGTCTTGAAGAGGAAAAGATTTCGTAGTATTAATTTGTAAACTTCCATCGCGTAAATAACGGAAAACTTGCTTCGCAGTTTCTTGGAGTGATTCAGGACGTTTTTTTCGTGTAGTGCCAAAGCTAAAACCGAGTATAGAACGGCAACTTGCGTGTAAATCTTTCGTTTGAAAATGACCAACTTCTCCGCTAGCATTGCCGAAATGGACGAGACGACCGTAATAAGCAAGGCATTTTAAACTACTTTCGGACATAGTACCAGAAATAGAGTCTAAAATTACATTAACTCCTTCTCCGTTTGTAAGCTTATTAACTTTCTCTACAAAATCTTCATCTTGATGACAAATAACATAATCAGCACCAGCATCTAAAGCAATTTTTCTTTTTGCTTCACTTCCGACAGTCCCGATTACTTTTTTAGCCCCTAATAATTTTGCGAGTTGAATCGCGGTAGTACCAATTCCTCCAGCAGCTGCATGAACTAGAACAGATTCACCTTGTTGAAGTCTTGCAACATTTACAAGTAAATTGTAGCTTGTAAAAGATACGATAGGGCAAGCGGCTGCAGTTTGGAAATCAACTTCATCCGGTAATACGAAAGTAAGATTTTCATTTGCAACAACATATTCAGAGTAAGAACCATTTTGAGGAAAAGCAATGACTCGTTGGCCAGGATAAATGTTTTTCACATGAGAACCTACGCGTTCTACAATACCAGCTGCATCTATCCCTGGGATAAAAGGTAAGGCTTTGTTTCCTTTTTTGCCATAACGTGATTTAATATCGGCGAAATTAACACTAGTAGCAACAACGTGAATTAAAACTTGGTTATCTGAAAGTGTAGGAATATCCATGTCTGTATATTTCAACACTTCAGGACCACCGAATGAAGTTACAACGATAGCTTTCATATACATCCTCCTAAATTTGACTATATATATTATTTTAAATCTTCATTAGGAATTGGAAAATTATATAATTGTTATGCAAGGTTATAAGTGAAGCTTATGAAGTCATTAAATCATTATATTAATGTATATAAAAAACTTTTTGAAAAATCGAACGAAATATCGTTTTCTTGCCAATATATAGTGTAAGACAAAGGAGGGATGGTACATGAAGGATGAAACAGTGTATACAGATTTAATCCAATTAACTTTATCAGGCAATAAAGAAGCGTATAGCGAATTGTATGATAAAACGATTCAAGAAATATATAAGATAGCACATTTTTTAATAGAAGACAAAGCAGATGTAGATGATGTCGTTCAAGAAATATACATACAGCTATATGAATCGCTTCGTAAATATGATAGCAAGAAGCCATTTAGACCTTGGCTCATTGGACTTGCGATTAAACAAATTCATTCTTATAGAAGAAAGAGGTGGATGCGACTGCGAATTGTAAAAAAAGCAGAAGAGCAAAGAAAGCCAGTGCAAATTGATTTTTCTAGCGATGTTGTAAGTAAAATATCAAATCAAAAATTAATCGAACTCATTCATAAGTTACCGTATAAATTGAAACAAGTTATTATCTTAAGATACTTACACGATTACTCTCAAGAAGAAGTAGCACAAATATTACATATTCCAATCGGTACAGTGAAGTCTAGAATTCATGCGGCATTAAAGAAACTACGCCAAAAAGAACAAGTAGAAGAAATCTTTTTAGGAGAGGTAGGGAATGTGAAATGAGCTTAGATTGTAGAGTTAGAGAATCTATACAAGAAGAAGCGAAGGGGATTGTAGCACCGCCGGAGTTAAAAGAAAAAGTAATCATTCAAATAAAAAAGAAGCGCAGTGGAAGTAAAAGGAAGAAGCGCCTTATCGCAGGAGTGCTTGCAGCAGCATTTTTAATTCCGACAACGGGTTTTGCTTATCAATCTATTATGGCAGATGGTATATACGGGTCTTTTGAAAATTTAAAGAAGCATGCCGGAGCTATAACATTAGAAGGATACATGCGTTTTAATGCAAAGTTATCACAAGCGAAAGATGAAATGGGTGCGAAGGAATATGAAGAGTTTACAAAAGAACTAAAGAAATTAACAAATGCAAAGCTTGAGTACGGGGATTCGAACGGTAATATTGATTATGATCAATTATCACCAGCTAAAAAAGAAGAAATGAAAAAGGTAGAAATGGAACTTCAGCCGTATTTTGATAAATTAAATGGCCATAAATCTAGTAAAGAAGTATTAACTTCAGAAGAGTATGAACAATATATGGAAGCGTTAATGTCATATCAAACTGTATTAGTAAAAGCGAAATCGAGTGGTGGGATAACAGTAGAAGAAGTACCTGAAGCGTATAAAGAAAGATTTATTAAAGCAGAACAGTTTATGGAGTATGTAGATGAAAAGGTGAGATAAGTAAAAAAGCTCATAGCTTAAGCTGTGAGCTTTTCTTATTGAAAAGTAAATATATTAACCACCTATTCCTTTTGCTAGCAATAGGAAATATACAAATACTAATATTACGCCATTTAATGCAGTACCAACTATTCCGAATAACCAATTTTTTGATGCTATCGCAAAAATAATACCGAGTAATGAAAGTATGCCTAGAATCGCAATAATCAAAGTTAAATTTGCATTAGGTCCTCTTAAAATAAAGAAAGAACATATACTTGCGAGAAACATTAGACACGAAAATCCAAAAAATCTATACATAATAATTCTCCCTTGATTGAAATGTATTTTGACTTAGTGCACGATTTTCTATAGTTTAACATAAATTTCCTAGTACATATTGAATATATAAACAATAAAAAACGAGTATAAAATCTACGTGATTTCATACTCGTTTTATTATTACTTAAAGTTCCTTACCGCATGAATAGCTACTCTTACAAGGAGTATTGCACTTATAAATAAACCACCATAACCAACGACATTTGAAAAATTGAACATTAGGTTCTTTTGCATACAAGTCAGGGGCAGAATTATCTTGATTTGCTTAATAAAGTGAAAGTGGAAATTGCTTAGTTATATTCCTTACTATTCTCCTTGTCTTTTTGTATCAAACAATCTAAAAGTGAGTAACCAGCTATTAAACTAATAATGGTAACGAAAGTCGTATTCACAAGAATAATATTAGCTAAATAAGGTAGGTATGAACCAACTGGTGAAAAGAGTAGAGCTGGGGAAAAGGAAATGAATAGCGTAGGCAATGTAATAGCGATAAATTTATCCGGCTGAAAGCTCCAGTTTTGTTTACTCGTTTCACGATTAATGGATTGAAGGAATCGTAATAAAATGCCAACTACAAGAGGGAAGAGTGTAAAGTAAAATAATCTTGGATAAACGTTAAAATTCACCTGCGCGTCTGTATCTAAATAAAATTGAATTTTCACTCCGACAAATAATAATAAGACGATAAATAATGTAAAGCAGAGGTATAGCATCACTTTTTGCATTGCATTCCACCATCCTTTACTCAAAATATATTCAAAAAAAGAAGAGATATACAATAACTACTGTTGTATATCTCTTCTTTTACTGTTAGTTAATAGTGGAATTTGTTTTTTCTAGCTTCGTGAAATAATCAATTATGCCCATCGCGCTAATTTCTATATCCAGATGTAAAATGTTATAAACGGAATGATCTGATGGGACGTTTAACTTTGTAAGATGAGAAGAGATTTTATCCATTAATACAGTTTGTAAAGCCTTAGTCGCTTCATCGAAGTCATTATACTGTTCAAAGACCTCTTTACCAGTATGGACGAAAATAGGTAACCAATGTTCAAGCTGGTTATATACTTCTGTAACATTTGATGAAGCGCCGTAATGACCGAAATAAATAGTGTCTACATTCATACTTTGAATGTGATTTTTAGAAGCAATCATCGCATCTGGCTGAAATTGTGAAGGAGACGTTGACGGTAGATATAACTCTACATTAAGATCTGCAAGTTCTCTATAATAAATTCCAATTGTATCGCCAGTAAAAATGCCGTTTGTTAATGAATCGTGAATGCTAATATGGTGCTTCGCATGTCCCGGTGTATCATAAAATGTAAGGATGCGGTCTTCTGAAATCTGTAATGTATCACCATTTTGTACAATATGAACACGTTCTTCTTCAATTGGCAGAATTGGATCAAAGAGTTTATCGAAATCTTCTTTGTACACAGCTTTTGCACCTAAAATAAGTTTTGTTGGATCAATCATATGACGAGCGCCGCGCGAATGTACATATAAAGTAGCATTTGGGCACTTCTCCATCATTAAACCAGCTGCCCCTGCGTGATCTAAATGAACATGTGTAATAATGATATTTTTTACATCTTTTAAATCAATATGTAGTTGTTGTAAGCCATCTAAAATGTAAGGAAGAGAAGGGGCTGCACAAGTTTCAATTAAAGTAATTTCATCACCTAATAAAACGTACGTACCTGTTCGTTCATTATGTTGTAAATCGTAATCATCAATAAGATATAGGTGAGAAGATAATTGTTCTACTTTTTTCATATTTACCACTCCTTATATACGGTATGTATCTATTATACGCTAACAATAGAAAAAGACAGAAAACGAAAGCTCGTCTTCTGCCTTTTTCTATCGTTGTTATTTCGTTTGTTCTTTATTAATAGACATAACGAACAGTCCAACAATACCTCCAACTATTGGAAGCATAATTTCTCCTGCTAAATTAAAGTAGGAGCTTAAGAATAAACCATTTACATCGATTACCCAACCAGTAACATACAATAACATCATATATAGTACGAAATAAAACTCGCGATTTGAAATCGTTTCATATTGTGCAGTTTTCATAATGAACACCATCCTTTTCTTTTATAATGGAAATACAAACTGTCACATTTTGTTCACAATTCAATTGTAAAACTTTCCATCATAAAAGTCTAGTATATTGTGTCGAATTTTTGAATGAAAATAAAGCGCTATCATTTCGGTGTATAAGTACGTAATAAGAGCTGTATATTCACGAATGTAGTATAGTATAAACATAGAATGATAGTGAAGAGAGGAGTAGGAACAATGACAGTTTATGATTTTTCAGCTAAAACAATAACAGGAGAAGATAAATCGTTAAAAGATTACGAAGGAAAAGCACTTCTTATTGTAAATGTAGCTAGCAAATGTGGTTTTACACCGCAATACAAAGGATTACAAGAAGTATATGATAAATATAAAGATCAAGGATTAGAAATACTCGGTTTCCCTTGCAACCAATTCGGAGGGCAAGAACCAGGAACAGAAGCAGATATTACTAGTTTTTGTGAATTAAACTACGGTGTAAACTTCCCGATGTTTGCTAAGATTGATGTAAAAGGTGATAAAGCTCACCCTCTATATACATACATGACAGAACAAGCACCAGGTTTACTTGGTATGAAAGCAGTAAAATGGAACTTTACTAAGTTTCTAATTGGAAAAGACGGGAAAGTAGTAGGGCGTTTTGCACCGCAAACGAAGCCAGTGGATTTAGAGGTGGAGATTGAGAAGGTACTTGGAGAATAACTAGGAGTTTCACTTTATTAAAAACGCCTCAAAGAACAATGCAGTTCTTTGAGGCGTTTTCTTTAAACTCACATTATCAAGATTAAATTACTGCATCGAAGTCATTTGATTTAGGCAAAGAAGTTGCTTTTTTCATAAGCACTTCCCATAAGTGTACGGATTTCTTCCATTCGGCTGCGACCTGTTCCTTTTGATACATAGCGTTCTCATAACTAAAAGTAAGTTGTTGCATATCAGCCGAGTTGTAAAGCGTATCGATGTGGAGTGCATATTCTCGGAATGTTTGACTTTCACCTCGTGGTATACCGATTCGCGCAAATTGTTTTAAAAGTGCACCGTAAGCTTTGCTATAAACAGCATCATCTTTTCGATATTTATAGAAAAGAATAATAAAAAATGTAATCCACTTCATTCTAGTGGTGAAGAGAATGTATCCTATAATACTAAGCGGTATCGTAGAGAGGAATACGTACCACCAAGAAAATCCATTTTTAGAATTTGTGATCTTTTTAGTAGAGGATTCTTCTGTATTTTCTATTAAACTTTTGAGCTTTGCTTCATTGTTCCGCTCTTGCATTTGTACGTTTTGAGAATTATTTTCTTCGTTATTTTGTGAAGTAGAAGCAGAAGGATTATTTATAAAGTTATAGGGATTGGTAAACCCTTTTGTTGGTTCGAATGGAATCCATCCGTATCCTGGAAAATATACTTCAACCCAAGAGTGTGCGTTATTGTTTTCGATTTTATAAACATTCTCACCTTCTGCATCAGCAATTGTATTCTCAAGAGTTCCTTCTGTAAAGCCTTTTACCCAGCGAGCAGGAATCCCGGCAGAACGAAGTAACACGATCATAGACGTCGAAAAATTATTACAGTAGCCGCTTTTTGTATCGAAAAGGAATTGATCTACATAATCTTGGTTTTTTGCAGGGAATAAGACATTCATTGTTTCGTATACAAAAGAATGGTCTGTGAAGTAATTTTCAATAGCCAATACTTTATCATATCGGTTGTCTTTATCATTTGTAAGATTGACAGCCAAGTCTTTTACTCGCTGCGGTAATGATTCAGGAAGTTGTGTGTACTTTGTCATGAAATAAGAACTTGTTTCATGACCTTCATTCGTTTTTACAACTTTCAAATTTTCTATGGAGAACTCCGGGATTTCATATGTTACTTTATACGAATTTAAAGTAGTAGAAGAATCTCCGTGCATCGTATAGATTTTTTCTGAAAATGGGTCAACGCTGTATGATACATCGGGAGAAGCCTCAACCGATACTAATCCTGCTGGATAGGTAAGGTGAGGATAACTTTTTTGCATGGTGATTGTTGCTTCGGTTGTCTCCGTTTTTGTATTTTGTTCGTACCAACTCACGACGTCGTTTTTATTTTTAAAAGAAACCTTTTTCGGATTTTCAGAAACCTCCCAGCCTTTTCCTGTATAAAAATCTTTTGTTTCTACTCTCCAATATTGTTTGTTTTGCGTTTGTGCTGTAAAAACAATTGTATTATCCGCCTTAAAAGGACCACCTAATTGCGAGTCATCTAAACCATACCCAATTTTAGAAATTTCTTGTTCTTTACTTGCTTCGGATGTGTTGAATTTTAAAAAATTCATTGGGTTTGGCCATTGAGGGCCAAATTTTGGAGCGAAGTATGCGATGGTTGCTGACAATACAATAAATATTGTAAGAGGTCTAAGTAATTTTGAGATTGCTCTAGCATAATTTTGTAAGTGTTCAATCTCTTTTATTCGTTCCATTTGAAGAAGACTAAGCATAAAAAAGCCAATGACAACAGTACGAATAATAGCGTAGTTTGCATTGTATAAATGTAAGTTATGAAAAGTTGTGATATAAATAATAGTCAATACAAGAAATAACAGCCCACGTTTTTTATGAATCATCCAAAACGAGATGAAAGAACTCAAAAACCAAAATGATAAAAAAAATAAAAGTGTTGGAAAAACTGGAGAAATATCTAACAAATTCCCTTGGGAAAACAGGGAGGAATTTCGAGAAATATCAGAAAAAAAATTCGTTAGCCAAGATGGATTTATAAAAGCATTTTTATAATACAGGAAATGAATGATGAATAAGATCGTGACGATTTTTATAGGAATCTGCCATCTTGTTTGAAAAAAAGAGAGAGTGAAGCAAATTCCTATAAATATTACAAAAATATCTAATCTACCTACATTTGTAATACCTATAAGAGGTCTTAGCCATTCTAGTAAAAGTAGAAGTGCACATACATGCATGAAGAATCTATTCATATCCCACTGTTTTTTTATTTGTAATGTTATCATTTGCTCACCTCAAAAAATACGTTTGTATACCGGTTTTCATAAACCGCATTTACAAATATTTTTCGTTTTTGTAGAGTTTCTAGTATACTTAGTTCCCGCTGTGAAAGTTGATTTGCTTTTTCTTTCACGACAAACACCATTAATTTTCTATTTTTAATAGCTGCATAGTCAGCTGCCTTTTGAATATCGGGAGAAAGAACGCTTGTCACGAGTATAATCGTTACGGGCTCATAAATTTTTCTTAATTCCATTTCTACACTCTGGGAGAGCGGGAATACACTGTCTGCTTGTACTTTCGCTAAATGACAAAAGATTTGTTGTAACTGCGTATCTCCATTGTCTAAAGGGAAAAAAGTTCGTTCTTTTCCGACAGACACGAATGACGCTGGTGAATTTTGCTTCAAGACAGCCCTTACAATAGAGGCAGTAAACGTTACGACTGATTCGAATAAAGGAGATGGGGTTCTGTCCATGAATATCATAATATTATGGCTGCGCTGTTGTTCAAACTCTTTCGTCATAATATTGTTTGTTCGTGCAGTTGCTTTCCAATCAATCCATGAAAAGCGGTCACCAGGTTTATATTCTCTGACACCGACAGAGACTGTAGAGTCTTTTGCTAAATTTATATTTGCTGAAAGTGCCCCTTGTTCGAAATGATTTTCCAATTGTCGATACGTTATATCTACATACTGGGGATAGACTAAAAATGTATCTGGAACTGAAAAAGTTACTTCTTTCTCTATCACACCGAATAGATCGCCAGTTTTGACACGTACGCTTGAAAAAGTGTGCTCTCCTCTAGGGATTGTGTCAATAACATATTGAAACGAAATATTTCGTTTTAATCCTGGAAAGAGTATTATCTTATTCGCCTTCGTTTGTTTACAATTTGTAAATTGTGATGGCAGTTCATCTTCTATAACTAAATAAAGTAAGGGAAAAGGAAATTTTCTTTTTATTGTAAGAGTGCTTAAAAATTGTTCTCCTGCTGCATATTCGTTTTGGTTTGTTATTCGTTTTACTTCAGCGTCTCGTAAAGCGTAGAAGGGAAGTAGTAGTGAATAAAGGCAAATAGGAATCGTACTGTAAAACAAAAACCAACTTACAAATCCTCCTTGAAGCATAGCGTATACAAATGTTAAGACTAGGCATAAAGGTATTAGCAATAACTTCGTAACGTGATATAGCGCCCGTAGTAGTCGTTTCATCAAAGGTTCATCTTCCTTTGAGTCGGAACGGTAGTTCGTGCAACGATTTTGGCGATAACTTGTTCTCCTGTTATTCCTTCAAATCTTGCTTCCATTTTTAGAATGAGTCTGTGAGCTAACACGTAAGGAGCTAAAAATTTAACATCGTCTGGAATAACATAATTTCTGCTATGGATGAATGCATAAGCTTGTGAAGCTTTCATTAAAGCAATTGAGCCGCGTGGACTTGCACCTAGCTGTATAGAACTATAAGAACGAGTCTGACTAACAAGCTTTACAATGTAATGCTTGATTGCTTTGTCCATGTTTATATCCCGTACGCTTTGTTGTAAATAAAGTAATTCTTTTATTGTAGTAATAGCTTGTAAATGAGAGAGTGGATTTGTTTTTTCCATCCGGTTTAAAATTTCAAATTCTTCTTCTGGTGTAGGATATCCCATTCTTAGCTTCAACAAGAAACGATCGAGCTGAGCTTCTGGTAAAGGGTATGTTCCCTCATATTCGACCGGATTTTGTGTAGCCATTACAAAGAATGGTTTTGGTAACGGTCTTGTAATGCCATCTATTGTGATAGTACCTTCTTCCATACTTTCAAGTAAGGCAGATTGTGTCTTTGGAGATGTACGATTAATTTCATCAGCAAGTATAAAATTCCCCATAATTGGTCCAGGCTTGAACTCAAATTGGAGTTCTTTTGGATTATAAATAGAAACACCTGTTACATCTGAAGGCAGTAAATCAGGTGTGAATTGAATTCGCTTGTAATCGGCATCAATTGATTTAGAAAGAGCGCGTACTAACATTGTTTTCCCGACACCGGGAACATCTTCTAATAGTACATGACCTTCAGCTAAGAGAGCTGTTAAGGCTAAGATCGTTTCTTTTCGTTTCCCGACCATTAATTTTTCAATATTGTTGATTATTTTTTCTACAATAGGATGTAATGAATCAAGCTGGGGCATTGTAATCCTCCTAATTTTATTATCGTTTTCTAATCTATTTAGTGGATAATAGAATTTATCCCTCTATTTGCGGGTAGTAAAACTCTCATCTTAAATTCTGAGAATATTCAGATTATTTATTCCGATTACAACTAGTATAATTGTTTCCATAACTAAGGGCAATACAGTAAATAATGATTTGTAGTTTTATATAAAATATGTCTTGATATAAAATAGTAGCGTTGAAGAAAAATAAATTCCTTACGTACAATAAAACAATAGGATAATCCGTGTCAGAAGGTGACGAATATTTATTATTTATATATAATCATGGGTTATCGAGAGTATTGTCGGTAAAGAAGAGGAGGGAGGGAAGGAAAGGATAACCTTGGTGACCAAAATAAATAGCGTAGAAATCCCTACGCGTAAAGGTTAGATACATATATCATATGTCTTGTGATTAAAATTTATATGAAATAATAAATAAAGCCGACTGCATGTAGAGGCCAGCCACTTAAATTATTACAATTCTTTATTTTTCTCTTTTTTTAATTCTTTTCGTTTAGCTAACCAAATATGAATTAATTCTACCAATTCCATTGTTTCTATCTCACAATATTCACCTTTACCATCTTCTGCTAAATTGTCTAGCACAGTAGTTGTGTCGTTCCGAATTTCTAAACCGCAAATGTTGCCATTTACTACTCCGTAATTTTTTTCTCCGTTTAAAACACTATGTATTTCTTCTAAAATCCAATCTCCAAAAGCAGAAACTTCAACTCCTAAAAAAGTTTCAACAAGTTTAATTTCTTGAGGAAGTCTCATAACTAAATCTCTATTGTTAAGTACTTCAAAATTATATGGATATTTCATTACTATTCTACTCCTTTATACTAGCATCACTCTTGTCCTATTTAAATTATAGAAAAAGTAGATTATTATGAAACTCATCTACCCAATAATTCTCTGATTCAGGTATTAATTCAGTGAAACCTTCATATTTACCTATCCAATCTTTTGGTACATATTCTTCATATGATGCTGGTTCCGGAAACATCGAATATAGTATTGTATCATCAAAGTTAATTAATAACACTGGACTGAAATCTAATAGATCTTCTCCTGCATTTTTACTTTTAATATTTTCAAGTAATAAATAATTTAATTCCTCTTTAGTTACGTTATATTTATTAATCCTTTGTAAAAACACCTCTATATTTTCATTATCTAATACTTTTATTCCATTTCTTTCTTCCGTTTCGTAATTATCTTCAGTGCTTACACTTAAATTTTTATATGCATTATCTAATTTATTATAATCTAAAAACCATAGTTCTTTATCTGTTACATACCATCTAAATTCATTATTATATATGACGGCTACTACAATGTTTTCTGCATAAAGTGGTTCTAATATCATAATATCCTCCTTTTATTATTACTTTATAATCTTGCCATTCTTGGCGTTGTTGGGTCAACTATTTTCAGGACAGTTGCCCTTGGTTTAGTGGATATAAAGTATTGCATTTTCATTTATAAACACATCTAACGATTTAAGTATATCAAATTTAACAGTCAGTGAAGGATGTGAACCCCACAATGATTAGATTTTCATTTTTTCATATTTTCACTGGAATTTTTGACAATCTCTTGAACTGTGCGAAATGTCACATCTGTATTTCACAACCTCTCTTATAGTAAGGGTATGTAAGAGAGACGTATTAAAGGAGTGAACAGTATGAAGAAGAAACCTTCAGCACTAATGAGACGTTTAAAATATTTTTCACCAATAGATCGTTATAACGATAATCATACACAAGAAACATATGAAGATCGCGAATGGGAGAATGTGTACAGAAAGCGTTGGCAGCATGATAAAGTAATCCGTTCTACACACGGTGTGAACTGCACTGGTTCATGCAGTTGGAACATTTATGTGAAAGATGGAATTGTAACATGGGAAGGACAGGAGCTTAACTACCCAACAACAGGTCCTGATATGCCTGATTTTGAACCACGAGGTTGTCCGCGTGGAGCGAGTTTTTCTTGGTACATTTATAGTCCACTTCGTGTGAAATATCCGTATGTACGTGGTGTTCTTTGGAGTATGTGGCAAGAGGAATTACAAAATAATGAGTCACCACTAGATGCTTGGAAAAGTATTGTGGAAAACCCTGAAAAAGCACGTAAGTATAAGCAGGCGCGTGGTAAAGGGGGATTTATTCGTGCGAATTGGGATGAAGTATTACAACTCGTTTCTGCTTCGTTACTTTACACAATAATTAAATACGGCCCAGACCGAAATGTTGGTTTTTCACCAATTCCAGCTATGTCGATGTTAAGTCATGCAGCAGGTAGCCGCTTTATGCAACTTATGGGTGGGCCGATGCTTAGCTTCTATGATTGGTACGCTGATTTACCACCAGCTTCTCCGCAAATTTGGGGTGATCAAACAGATGTACCAGAAAGTAGTGATTGGTATAACTCCGGATACATTATGACGTGGGGTTCAAATGTACCGATGACGAGAACACCAGATGCTCACTTTTTAGCAGAGGTTCGATATAAAGGAACGAAAGTTGTTTCTGTAAGTCCTGACTTCGCTGAATCTACAAAGTTTGCGGATGATTGGATTAGTGTGAAACAAGGTACAGACGGTGCACTTGCGATGGCAATGGGGCACGTAATCTTACAAGAATTTTACGTAGATAATCAAGTGGAATACTTCACAAAGTATGCGAAGCAATATACTGATTTTCCTTTCTTTGTCACATTGAAACAAAAAGGAGATCAATTCGTTGCGGATCGTTTCTTAAATGCTTCTGATATTGGACGTGAAACAAAATTAGGAGAATGGAAGCCTGTACTTTGGAACGAGAACACGAACGATTTTGCAACACCTCACGGCACAATGGGATCACGTTGGGATAATGAAAAGAAATGGAACTTACGTTTAGAAGATGAACAAACAGGTGAAAAGATTGATCCACGTCTTTCTTTACTTGGAATGGAAGATGCGGTTGGTACGGTACAAATTCCATACTTCTCTGATGATGGAAACAAAGTATTAGAACGTACAATTCCAGTGAAAAAAGTTATGACAGAAGAAGGCGAAGTGTTCGTTACAACTGTGTATGACTTAACGTTAGCAAATTACGGCGTGAACCGAGGGCTCGGGGGACAAGAACCGAAAGATTTCAATGATGACGTACCGTTTACACCTGCATGGCAAGAGAAAATGACGGGAGTGAAACGAGAGCTTATTATTCAAATTGCTCGTGAGTTCGCACAAAATGCTGTTGATACGAATGGTCGCTCGATGATTATTGTAGGGGCCGGTATTAACCATTGGTTTAACTCTGATACGATTTATCGCGCCGTTTTAAATCTTGTTCTTCTCGTTGGCGCGCAAGGTGTAAACGGCGGTGGTTGGGCACATTATGTTGGGCAAGAAAAGTTACGACCAGCAGAAGGATGGCAAACAATCGCGATGGCAAAAGATTGGCAAGGGCCACCGAAATTACAAAACGGTACATCTTTCTTCTATTTCGTAACAGATCAATGGCGTTATGAAGATACACCGGTTGGACATTTAGCATCACCAATTGAGGGCAACTCTCGTTATCAACATCACGGTGATTACAATGTATTAGCAGCACGACTTGGCTGGTTACCTTCCTATCCAGCATTCGAGAAAAATGGAATTGAATTATATAAAGAAGCTGTTGCTTCTGGTGCAACAACGCAAGAAGAAATCGGAAAATACGTTGCGAAAAAATTAAAAGAAAAAGAACTGAAATTTGCGATTGAAGATCCAGATAATAAAAATAACTTCCCGCGCAACTTATTCGTATGGCGTGCCAACTTAATTTCAAGTTCTGGTAAAGGACACGAATATTTCTTAAAACATTTATTAGGTACAACAAACGGATTAATGAATGATGATAGTGATTCATTACGACCAGAAGAAATTAAGTGGCATGAAGAAGCACCAGAAGGGAAGTTAGATTTACTCATTAATTTAGATTTCCGTATGGCTGGAACAGCGCTTTATTCTGATATCGTCTTACCTGCTTCAACTTGGTATGAAAAGCACGATTTAAGTAGTACAGATATGCATCCATTTGTGCATCCGTTTAATCCAGCAATCGGTTCACCGTGGGAAGCACGCTCTGACTGGGATATTTTCACCGCTCTTTCTAAAGCTGTGTCAGATTTAGCGAAGAAAATCGATCTTGAGCCAATGAAAGAAGTCGTTGCCACACCACTTCTTCACGATACACCGCAAGAATTAGCGCAACCACTTGGCAAGATTAAAGATTGGAGCAAAGGCGAGTGTGAACCAATCCCAGGTAAAACGATGCCACAAATTCATGTTGTCGAAAGGGATTATAAAACGATTTATGACAAAATGACAGCGCTTGGACCAAATGCTGGAAAGCAACCGATTGGTACGAAAGGGATTTCTTGGTCTGCAGAAAAAGAATATGAGCAATTAAAGAGTCGATTAGGAGTTGTGCGAACGGATTCTATTGCGAAAGGGTGCCCAGATATAAAAGAAGCAATTAATGCTGCTGAGGCGGTATTAACACTTTCTTCTACAACAAACGGTCACATGGCTGTAAAAGCATGGGAAGCACTTGAAAAACAAACCGATTTAAAACTGCGTGATTTAGCAGAAGAACGTGAAGAAGAATGCTTCACATTTGAACAAATTACAGCGCAGCCGAAAACAGTAATTACTTCTCCAGCCTTTACAGGTTCTGAAAAAGGTGGACGCCGTTACTCACCATTTACAACAAATGTTGAACGTCTTATCCCTTGGAGAACGATAACTGGTCGACAATCTTTCTACTTAGATCATGACATGATGAAAGAATTTGGTGAAACGATGGCAACATTTAAACCAATTCTGCAACATAAACCGTTCCGTAAATCACGGCCCGAAGTAGAAGGAAAAGAGATTACACTAAACTATTTAACACCGCATAATAAGTGGTCGATTCATAGTATGTATTTCGATTCATTACCGATGTTAACGCTGTTTAGAGGTGGGCCAACTGTTTGGATGAATAAAGAGGATGCTGCTGAAGCTGGCGTTGCTGATAATGATTGGATCGAGTGCTTTAACCGTAACGGTGTTGTTGTAGCGCGTGCTGTTGTAACGCACCGTATACCGAGAGGAATGGCATTTATGCACCATGCGCAAGATCGCCACATTAACGTACCTGGTTCGAAATTAACAAGTAACCGCGGAGGAACGCATAATAGTCCAACTCGAATTCATGTTAAACCAACACATATGATTGGTGGATATGGTCAATTAAGTTATGGATTTAACTATTATGGTCCGACTGGAAACCAGCGCGACTTAAACGTTGTAATTCGCAAACTGAAGGAGGTAGATTGGCTTGAAGATTAAAGCGCAAGTCGGAATGGTAATGAACCTAGATAAATGCATCGGCTGCCATACTTGTAGCGTAACATGCAAAAACACCTGGACAAATCGTCCAGGTGCTGAATATATGTACTTCAATAACGTAGAAACGAAACCTGGAATTGGTTATCCGAAACAATGGGAAGATCAGGAGAAATATAAAGGCGGCTGGGAATTGAAAAATGGTGAAATTCAGCTGAAATCCGGTTCGAAAATGAAGCGCCTTATGAATATTTTCCACAATCCAGATCAACCAACAATTGATGATTACTTTGAACCTTGGAACTATGATTATGAAACATTAACAAATAGCCCGCAGCGTAAGCATCAACCAGTTGCTCGTCCGAAATCAGCAATTACAGGTGAATTTATTGATAAAATTGAATGGGGTCCAAACTGGGAAGATGATTTAGCAGGCGGACATATAACAGGATTACAAGATCCAAACGTAAAGAAAATGGAAGAAGAAATTAAAACGGATTTTGAAAATGTCTTTATGATGTATTTACCACGTATATGCGAACATTGTATGAATCCATCTTGCGTATCGTCTTGTCCATCTGGTGCGATGTATAAACGTGAAGAAGATGGGATTGTACTTGTGGATCAAAATGCATGTCGTGCCTGGAGATTTTGTGTATCGTCTTGTCCGTATAAAAAAGTGTATTTTAACTGGCAAACAAATAAAGCTGAAAAATGCACAATGTGTTTCCCACGTATTGAAGCTGGTATGCCAACAATTTGTTCTGAAACATGTGTAGGACGTATTCGATATATTGGGGTAATGCTATATGACGCTGACAAAGTAAAAGAAGCGGCTTCTGTTGAAAATGAAAAAGATTTATATGAATCTCAGCTTACAGTTTTTCTAGATCCAAATGATCCAGAAGTAGCAGCGGAAGCGAAAAAACAAGGGATTCCTGAAGAATGGATTAAAGCGGCACAAGAGTCGCCAATCTATAAAATGATTATCAATTGGAAAATCGCTCTACCTCTTCATCCAGAGTATCGCACAATGCCAATGGTTTGGTATATCCCGCCGCTTAGCCCAATTATGAATATGGTGGAAGGGAAAGGAAGTAACTGGCAAGCAGAAGAGATTTTCCCTGCTATCGATAATATGCGTATTCCAATTCAATATTTAGCGAATTTACTCACTGCAGGAGATGAATCACATATTCGTCTTACATTGAAAAAAATGGCTGTCATGCGAACGCATATGAGAGCACTGCAAATTAATAAAGAACCAAATGAAGCAGTATTAAAAGAACTTGATTTAACGAAACAGGATGTAGAAGATATGTATCGTCTTCTTGCTATCGCAAAATATAAAGATCGCTTCGTCATCCCGACTTCACACCGCGAACAAGTTGCAGATTTATATAGCGAACAAGGAAGCTGTGGCCTTTCCTTCACAGGTGGCCCAGGCTCTTGTATGACAATTTCTTAAATAAAGGGGGCAGAAAATCATGAAACAAAGTTTACAAACTGCTTTTTCTTGTTCTTCTTTTCTTCTCTCCTATCCGGAACTTGGGTGGGGAGAAGCTTTAACTGAATTACAAGAAGAGATTGAAGCGATTGAAGCGATTGAACAGAAAGACGTTAAAGCAGCACTTACAGCATTTATTAAACAAGCACTAGATAAAACGAATGATCAATTAATTGATTGTTACGTATATACATTCGATTTTGGTAAAAAGACAAATATGTATCTTACTTATATGAACACCGGTGAACAAAGAGAAAGAGGGATTGAATTATTAGAGCTAAAACAGCATTATAAAAAATCTGGTTTTGAAGTAACAGATAAAGAACTACCTGATTATTTACCGCTATTACTTGAGTTTTTTGCAAATGCAGATGAACAAGATAGTGAACCGATTATGAGTAAATACAAGGAGAATATACAAGCATTGCACGTTCAGTTAAAAGAAGCAGACAGTATGTATGAACCAATTCTTGCAGCTATTCTCCTCGCTATCGATACATGGGGTGTACAGACAAATTAGAAAGGAGAGTTGTCAAAATGATGGATCAATTTTTATGGGTGTTGTTTCCCTATATCATTTTTGCAATCTTTATCGGTGGACATATTTTCAGATACAACTATGATCAATTTGGATGGACATCAAAATCTAGTGAACTATTAGAGAAGAAAATGCTCCGGGTCGGAAGTCTATTATTCCACTTTGGGATCATGTTCGTAATTGGTGGTCATATTATGGGGATTTTAATTCCAGAGTCCGTATACCGTTCAATAGGTATTTCTGAACATATGTATCATGTAGTGGCAATTAGTTTCGGACTTCCGGCAGGTGTTGCTTCTATCATCGGTTTAATTATATTAACGTATCGCCGTGTAACAGTAAAACGCATCATTGCAACGAGTACAACGGGAGATTATATTGCGCTTATTTTATTACTTATCGTTATGCTAGCAGGACTTTCTTCAACGTTTTTAAATATCGACTCAAAAGGATTTGATTATCGTACAACGATTGGCCCTTGGTTCCGAAGTCTCTTCATTTTCCAACCGAAAGTTGAATATATGATGGAAGTACCTGTTTGGTTTAAATTTCATATTATTGCAGCGATGGGTCTATTCGCAGTATGGCCATTTACTAGACTTGTCCATGTATTTAGTGCCCCAATTAAATACTTAAGCCGTAGTTATGTGATTTACAGAAGACGTATTCCTAATGAATTGAAAAAATAATACCGCTGTAAACGGATAGGAGCCAACAGCTAACATGAAACGAGGTCTAATGGAAGGCCTCGTCTTTTTATATAGGAGATAATTGTGTCTATGAAAAAAGAGTAGCATCTATATTAGATGCTACTCAATGCTACAAATAGAGGCAGAGCAATCTTCACAAGCAATTTCACATTTTAAAAATTGTAAATCGTGAATTGTAATTTTTCCTTTATGAATAGAAATTGTATCTTGCTTTTTTAATTCATTTAACATTCGATTTACACTTTCACGTGAAGTTGCACAGAAATTCGCAAGTTCTTGATTCGTTAATGGTAAATCGATGAGAATCCCATTTTCTTTTAACACACCGTAACTATTGGTCATTCGAATGAGAGTAGAATATAGGGCACCCTTTTTGCCGTGTAATACTAAATCTCGGAACTTTGTTTGCATTCTTCTTAAATGTTCACTAATCCATTTCATAAATTCAAATACAAGAGCTGGTTTTTGGAGTAATGCTTTTTCTAAGGCTTCACGCTTTATAACTCCTACTTCAACATCTTCAAGGCATTTTGAATTTAATAAATACTTCGCATTGTCAGTGAACAATGTTAATTCTCCAATAATGTCATATTCCGAACAAATACGAAGTGTTAATTCTTGCCCGTCAGCACTTAGTTTACTAATTTGTACTTTTCCTGAGTGAATGATATAGAGGTCTGTTGCTTCCATACCTTCTTGAAAAATAAAACTTCCTTTTTTTATTTGCATTTTATATTCAACAGATGCAAGTAATTCTTTTAAATCTTGAGATAATGTCATACTGTTTGCCACAGCGATCACCTTTCTTCTCATAAACAATATATTTCTTATTTTGAATGTAAGTATGGTGAAAATGCAAGAGATATTTTTGAAAATAAAGTGAAATTTCAATGACCGTAAGGATAGATGATCTTACATTTCGACAAAGATACTTGTAGTAAGGAATTATATGACTCTAAGATATTGTTTTAAGAAAAGATAAATAATAAAAAAATTCGATGTGTATAGAGAATAAGAGTGGAGATGTGAACAAAATTCGAACGAATTCGTGAAGAATTTTTGAATGGGGAAAGTAATGTGAGAAAAGTCACATTGAATATGTAGCTTCTTTTTTATAATGAAAGCAAATACAAAATATGAAACTTACTAAGGATTTGAGTAGAAAAGAAGGGATATAGATGTACGAGAAGATGAGAGATTCGTTAGAGCGGCCACTTCAAGATTTACGTATTTCAGTTATTGACCGTTGTAATTTTAGGTGCACATACTGTATGCCGGCTGAAGTGTTCGGACCAGATTACGCTTTTTTACAGGAAGAGTTTTTATTAACGTTCGATGAAATAGAAAGATTGGCGAGATTATTTATAAGTATGGGAGTTGAAAAAATTAGGCTTACTGGCGGTGAACCTTTATTGCGTAAAGATTTACCGAAGTTAATTGCAAGGCTTGCAAAGCTAGAAGGCTTAAAGGATATCGGACTCACAACAAACGGTATTCATTTAGCAAAACAAGCAAAGCTATTAAAAGAAGCTGGATTAAAACGTGTAAATATTAGTTTAGATGCGATAGAAGATCATGTCTTCCAAAAAATTAATGGACGAAACGTAAGTACAAAACCTGTCTTGAAAGGAATTGAAGCAGCAAAGGAAGCTGGATTAGAAGTAAAGGTAAATATGGTTGTAAAAAAAGGAATGAATGATAACCAAATTCTTCTTATGGCTCGTTATTTTAAAGAACAAGAAATTCAGCTCCGTTTTATCGAGTTTATGGATGTGGGGAGTACGAATGGCTGGAACTTTGGACAAGTCATTACGAAGGAACAAGTAATAGAGGAAATTAATCGTGTATATCCGCTTAAGCCTGTTACACCTCGTTACTTTGGAGAAGTTGCAAAATTATATCGATATGTAGGGAGCAACGCAGAAGTTGGATTTATTACTTCAGTCTCCGAATCTTTTTGTTCTTCTTGTACGAGGGCTCGTATTTCGGCAGACGGCAAGTTTTTTACATGCTTATTTGGAACGAAAGGAACAGACTTGCGAACGCTTCTTCAAGAGAATATTTCTGATGCCTCGCTACTAAAAATTTTAAAACATACATGGGAATTTAGAAAAGATCGGTATTCAGATGAAAGAACAGCTGAAAGTACAAAAAAACGTCCAAAAATTGAAATGTCCTACATTGGTGGATAATGAAAGGAGGATTCCGTATGCAGGAGCGTTATTCAAGGCAAGTATTATTTTCTGGAATTGGTGAAATGGGACAAAAGAAAATAAGAGAAAAGCATGTGCTTCTAATCGGTGCGGGTGCACTAGGGGCTGCAAATGCGGAAGCGCTCGTTAGGATGGGAATTGGGAAATTGACAATTGCTGACCGTGACTACGTTGAATGGAGTAATTTACAAAGGCAACAGTTATACACAGAAGAAGATGCACAGCAGTGTAAACCAAAAGCAATTGCAGCGGCAGAACATTTAAGAAGGATTAATTCTGAAGTGGAAATTGTACCAATTGTAACGGATGTCACAATGCAGGAAATGGAAGAGTTAACAAAAGAAGTGGATCTTATTTTAGATGCGACTGATAATTTCGATACGCGCCTACTTATCAATGACATTTCACAAAAAGAAAATATACCTTGGATATATGGTGGGTGCATCGGAAGTTACGGTGTAACGTATACAATTCTTCCAGGGGAAACACCATGTTTTCGCTGCCTAATGGATCATCCAATGGGCGGAGCAACGTGCGATACAGCAGGAATCATTCAACCAGCTGTACAAATGGTTGTTGCTCACCAAGTAACAGAAGCGATGAAAATATTGGTGGACGATTATAAGGCGCTAAGGGGAACAATGTTATCATTTGATATTTGGAACAATCAATATCTCTCATTAAAGGTAAATAGACAGAAGAAAAGCACATGTCCATCTTGTGGCAATGTACGCAAGTATCCAAGTTTAACATTTGACGCACAGTTGAAAACTGAAGTGTTATGCGGGCGGAATACAGTTCAAATCCGTCCAGGGATAAAGCGAGTTCTTCATTTAGAAGAAATTCAAAAGCGCTTACAAAAAAGTGTGAATGTCAAAAAAACACCATATTTACTATCGTTTCTTGTTGATGAATATCGTTTTGTTTTATTTACAGACGGTAGGGCATTTATTCATGGGACTAATGATGTGAAAATGGCAAAACGATTATACGCAAAATATATAGGGTGAATAGAAAGAGCGTTTCTCCTTATCAAAACGAGGTGAAAAAGGAATGTTAGAAAAACGTATACCGATTCCAGTGGCAGAAGCAGTTGCACGTGTAATGGAGTACGCCTATCAAGGTGAAACGGAAAAAGTTTCTCTTATAGACAGTTACGGAAGAATTCTTGGAGAAGATGTTGTTGCAGATCATGATGTTCCGCATTTTGATCGCTCTCCATACGACGGGTTTGCAATTCGAGCGGAAGATACGAAAGAAGCAAGTAGCAGTAACCCCATTAAGTTTGAAGTGATTGGTGAAATTGGAGCAGGTTATGTTTTTACAGGAGAAGTAAAGACATTTCAAGCTGTACGTATTATGACAGGAGCCGCAATTCCAGCGGGGTGTAATGCCGTTATTATGTTAGAGCTAACGGAATCGTTTGAAGAAAACGAAAAGACTTATATAAAATTAAAACGCTCTTTTGCGTCTGGTGATAACATTTCTTTTAAAGGAGAAGACGTAAAGAAAAATGCCATACTTGTGAAAAAAGGAACTTCTATTAATCCTGGAGTAGCGGCGCTCCTTGCTACGTTTGGTTATAGTTCCGTATATGTTGTAAGACAGCCAGTTATTGGAATTATAACGACGGGGAGTGAACTGCTCGAAGTACATGAACAACTGAAACCAGGGAAGATTCGAAATAGTAACTCCTATATGATAGCTGCTCAAATTGAACGAGCGGGCGGAGTTGTACAGTATTATGGACAATTCGCCGACAATTTAGAGACGTGTTATAACACTGTGAAAAAGTCGATGAAAGAAGTCGATATTTTAATTACAACTGGTGGTGTTTCAGTAGGAGACTACGATTATTTACCTGCTATTTATGAAAGGTTACAGGCTAATGTACTTTTCAATAAAATAGCGATGCGACCAGGAAGCGTGACAACTGTAGCTGAGGTAGAAGGAAAACTATTATTTGGTCTATCTGGTAACCCCTCTGCTTGTTATGTTGGTTGTGAATTATTTGTTCGACCGGTCATTGGGACATATTTGCATAGGGAAGATCCGCACGTACATCGTGTAGAAGCGATTTTACAGAAAGATTTTCCGAAAGCAAACCCATTTACTCGTTTTGTAAGAGGTAGAGTGGAAATTGTAGATGGTCAATTACAAGTTACACCAGTTGGTTTAGATAAATCTAGTGCAATTTCTTCACTTGCAGAGGCGAATGCATGTATCATCCTGCCGGGAGGAACGAGAGGATTTGAAGCGGGAGTAACTGTTTCGGTACTGTTATTAGAATTAAACGTCGGATGTGAATGGCCGTGGGAAGAACCATTTCGATCATATAAATAATAGAAAAATAGATTGGTGGCTTCTCCGTGGATTATGATTTATCCCGCTATTTGTGGGCAGTAAAACTCCCACCTCCAAATTCGGCTGGAGCAAAGAAGTTAGGTGCCCGTAAACGCCCGATTGGTGAGGGCTGATTAAAGTTTCACTTTATACAAAGATAAGAGGTGCAAGATGACACATACGTATTATGAAGTAATTGATACTCCTATTTCAATTGAAGATGTTACAAGTAAAGTAATTCGCCGTGAGTGCGGTGCGGTTACTACTTTTATTGGTACTGTCAGAGAATTTACGAAAGGACGTTGCACGCTTTATTTAGAGTATGTAGCTTATAAGACGATGGCGGAAAAACAGCTTGAGAAGATTGGGACCGAAGTAGAAGAGAAATGGCCGGGGACATATGTGGCAATTACACATCGCATTGGTACATTGCAAATTTCTGATCTTGCTGTTGTTGTCGCTGTTGCTACACCACATCGGAAAGCGGCCTATGAGGCGAATGAATATATTATGGAGCGTATAAAACAAATTGTTCCGATTTGGAAGAAAGAGTTTTGAGAAGATGGTGAGTCATGGATAGGGGATCAGTTAGGGAAAATAGCATATGTAAATGGTGAGCCTGAAAAGGAGATGAGAACATGATTGAAGTACTATTATTTGCACATTTGCAAGAAGAAGCAAGTAAGCCGGTCTTGCCAATAGAGTGTGAAAAGATTACGGTTGCTGAGCTAAAGGATGTTCTTATAAAGAAATACAACGTAGCAATTTCAAACGAGATTATGGTCGCTATAAATGAAGAATACGCAAATGAGGACGACATAGTTCAAACTGGCGATGTCGTAGCAATGATTCCGCCAGTAAGTGGTGGTTGATTCTTTTCAGCCTAATCATGTAAGGACGTGATTAGGCTGGAGGGAATGAATATTATGCATACATAGGAGGGAACAGGATGAAAAGTCCTAATTTTCAATTAAGTTTACAAACTTCCAATCTAGTTATCGGTTTTATGGTATGGGTCATTTTATCATCATTAATGCCTTATATTAAAGCAGATATTCCATTAACTGCGGGACAAATTTCTATGGTCACAGCAGTACCTGTTATTTTAGGTTCTATTCTTCGTATTCCAATTGGTTACTGGACTAATCGTTTCGGAGCAAGAAAATTATTCTTTATTAGTTTTATTCTATTATTATTTCCTGTCTTTTATATTAGTGTTGCCAATTCTATGATGGATTTAATTATTGGTGGATTATTCGTCGGAATCGGTGGGGCGGTATTCTCCGTAGGTGTAACTTCTTTACCGAAATACTTTCCGAAAGAGAGTCACGGTTTTGTAAATGGTATTTATGGTGTGGGTAACGCCGGAACAGCAATTACCTCATTCTTAGCACCTGTCATTGCAACTTCGGTTGGCTGGAGAACAACGGTACAGTGTTATTTAATTCTACTTGCAGCATTTGCACTTATGAACTTTTTATTAGGTGATCGTAAGGAAAAAAAGGTAAATACACCATTAATGGAACAAATAAAAGGTGTATACAAAAATGAAAAACTTTGGTTTTTATGTATCTTTTACTTTTTAACATTTGGATCATTTGTTGCATTCACAGTATATTTACCAAACTTTTTAGTATCTCACTTTGGATTAGAAAAAGTAGATGCAGGTATGCGTACAGCTGGATTCATCGTATTAGCAACAATGATGCGCCCAATTGGTGGTTGGCTCGGTGATAAATTTAATCCATTTAAAATATTAATCTTTGTATTTATCGGTTTAACACTATCGGGTATTGTTTTATCATTTATGCCTAGTATGAACGTGTATACGTTTGGTTGCCTACTAGTTGCATTCTGTGCAGGTATTGGAAATGGTACAATCTTTAAACTCGTTCCAATGTACTTCTCTGAACAAGCTGGGATTGTAAATGGATTAGTTTCAGCTTTAGGCGGACTAGGAGGGTTCTTCCCACCATTAATTTTAACATTACTATTCCAACTGACAGGTCATTATGCAATTGGATTTATGGCGTTATCAGAAGTCGCACTTGCTTGTTTAATCATTACAGTGTGGATGTATAGCCAAGAGAAGCTGTTAGTGATGTTAAAGAATAATTAATAGAGAAAAAGGATGCCTCTACTAGGCATCCTTTTTCTACTTAAATAAAAAAGAATGAATTGTCTTATGAATAACAAGGCTCTTTTCGTAAATAATGTTGCTTTATTACTTAAGAATTTTATCCTTATTGATTTTATGAAAATTTTACGCATAATTGTAACTAAGGGAGATGATTCCAAGTTGAGTAAACAGAATATCAGCACAACAGTTTCAGGAGATTTAATTGTTACCCATCTAATTGGCAAGATAAAAACAGATGATGTTTATGAATGGTTTAATGGCTTTGAGCAAGTTTGTCAGCAGTTCATCTCCGAGGGTCGGAAATACAAATTGTTGGTGAATAGAAAAGGATACACGCCAAATCATTTTTCTGTTCAAAAAGCATGGAAAGATAAGTTCTTCAATGAAACCATTTTGAATCACAGTAAGGCAATTGCGTTTCTCCTTGAAGAAGGGGAGATAATGAATTATTTACAACAATCCAATACAAAAGAATCTGTAAAATTTTTTGATGATTATGAACAAGCAATAATATGGTTGAATGAATATCAAATATAAAACCTTTATTGAACCCAATGATCTCAAGCAACTGTTTTTTTGCTCGTAATGTTGCAGTTGTCATAAAATTCACTTGCTTACAAGTTTTCAATACTATTATTTTTCTTAACAGATTCTTGTCTAATCGCCTGGGCGATTCTGAAAAATGAAACCAAAACAAAAAGAACAAACGTCTCTAAAAACGTTTGTCCAAAGTAAATTCATATGTTAGCTAAGAGATAGATTACGATTTATGTTTACGGGAAAGCTTTTTTATAAGTTTAGGAAGTATAGATGTTAGTTCCTGCTTCATACGCTTTGTAAACGATGGATCTTTACCTGAAGTTGAAATAGTGACAACATATTCATCATTTCGGATGACACCAGGTGTGTGAAATGATGATTCTGTACCATCACTTACAACGTTAACCCATTGGAAATCATGGGTGGCCTGTTTGACCATCATATTTACAGCATGATGATTAGTAGCTGCATAAATAAGATGAGCATCTTTAATATCATCATTCGTAAAAGCTTTTTGCTTCCAAGTAATATGTGGAAGTTCTTTCATTTCCTCGCAAATCTCTGGGCTGACAACAGTGACAAAAGCGCCTGTATTCTTTAATCCAGACGCTTTCCGATATGCAATTTTACCTCCGCCAATTATAACGACCACTTTTTTATTTAGATTAAACATAAGAGGGTACATGCTGTACATACACACATTCCTCCATTCGTTCTAATAATGCCAACTTCATGTATGTATCAAATTGAAGACAATTGCAAGTCGTAACGTGATCATATTTTTTTGTATGTAATTTAATTTTCTGAAGCAACAATCCGGTAAAGAGAAGGTACGGCATAACATATACACTGGAAGCAGCCGATGTTATATTTTTGAGCTCAGTAGTAAAAGAGGGCGTTCCTTTTGTTAAAAAGGAACAACATACTGGCATACCGAGTTTCCGTTCGACAGCTGCTCCGATTTGTTGTAACTCATATATAGGCTGAGGGTCACTGCTACCTCGTCCTACGAGTAAAACTCTACTATCTTGCATTGGCATCGTTTCACGTATTCTTTTCACTACAAGTTCAACCATATGTGGATGCGTACTAAAAGGTGGTGCAACTGAAAATGTTATGTTTGGATATTTCATTTGCATTTGCTCTATCTCAAAAGGGATATCACGTTTATAGTGAGCTGCCGCAAATAATAAAACAGGTACAATCATTATTTCAGTTGCTCCTTCTAGTATTGTTTCTGTAACAGCATCTGAAATGGTAGGTGTTGTTAGTTCAAGAAAAGCAATTTTTTGAATCCGTTCGTTACGTTCTTTCATAACAGATTGAATAAAGTGAATGAATTGTTCATTACCTTCTTGTAGTCGGCTCCCATGTCCAACATATACGATTCCTTTCATTGTCTCACCATGTCCTTCTTCATAAGAGTTTCTTGTAATTGATGATCTACGTTATGAAACCCGACTTTATTTGCATAGTGTAAAGTTGGAACATCGGTATACGAGAATGGGAGAGTAAGGATATCGATAAAGCCAAGGCGTTTTATTTCTGCTAGAAACGTATCAATAGAAGCACGTCCTTCAAATACAATGCTATCCCATGAGAATTCAGAAAGCATACGGGAATGAATTTCATCGAAGCGGTGATCAATTGTATATTCATGAGTCATCATATAAGAACCAGCACCAATTTTTTCTTGAATGAAAGCAATGCGATTAATATTTCGGCCTAAATAAACAGTTGTATCGGAAGAGAACGTTGCTTGTTGGCTTAATAGTCCATATTGCATCAGTTTTTCTTGAGTGGTACCATTCATATGCTGCAGTTCTGCCTGTAAGGAACGAATATCTTTATGATATTTACTACATGATCGCATTAAGATTTCTACACTTTCAGCTGAACAAAATACAAGACGATCAACGCTAAAAATCTCATTGATTTGTTCAGAGGTTAATGTGTATTCTTCCTTTTTGAAAGTTGGAATTTGATATATTTCTGCACCGTATTCTTGTAACATTTGTTTTATTGTACTTTCTTTATTTGTAGCAGCTGAAAATAATACTTTTTTACCGTGCAATGGTTTACGTTCTTTCCAAGCGATTTGCTTCCGCAAAGTAACGACATCACCAACAATCGTCATGGAAGGATTAGAAATATTTTCGTTTTTGACGATAGGAACGATGGTTGAAAGTGTCCCTGTGACAACGCGCTGTTTGCCAGTTGTCCCCCATTCAATGACTGCTACTGGCGTATCTTCTTTCTTTCCGGATTGTAGTAAGCTTTCACAAATTGTAGGTAAGTTTTTTATACCCATGTAGTAGGCGATTGTGTCACTATTGTGGGATGAATTATATTTTCCATGATCGGTTAAAGGACCTTTTGCATGTCCAGTTAGTAAAGTGACGCTATTACTGTAGTCACGGTGGGTGAGGGGGATGCCTGCATAGCTACTAGCGGCGATGCTGGATGTAATACCTGGTACAATTTCATATGGAATGTTCGCAGATGCTAAAGTTTCTGCTTCTTCACCAACACGGCCAAAAATAGATGGATCCCCGCCTTTTAAGCGGACAACGATTTTCCCTTCTTTCGCAAATTGAAGGAGGTGTGCGTTAATCATTTCTTGTCGCATAGTATGATTTTTGGGCATTTTGCCGCAATAAATAAGTTCGCATGTTCCTTTCGTATAACTAAGAAAGGCAGGATTTAATAAGCGGTCATATAAGACAATATCTGCACGCTTTAAGCAATCTATCGCTTTTTTTGTAATAAGCCCTTCATCACCTGGTCCTGCACCAACTAAATATACATATCCGTTCATATTCGCACCTCATCTATTTTTATGTAAAGGAAGCCAAGGGAGGCTTCCTTTTGTAAATTACATGTATATATAAATATCTCCATCAATAACTTCTACTTCGTACGTTTGAATACAACCGTCATCAGGTTTTTGAACTTCACCTGTTAGTAATGAAATTTTCCAATCATGTAGTGGGCAAAAGACGAATTCCCCAGATACAATTCCTTCTGCTAATGGACCGTTTTTATGAGGACAACGATTTTCTACAGCTCGAACATCGCCATTTGAGAGACGAAATAAGGCGATAGACATACCCTTCATTTGCACCTCTTTACCAATTTGAATAGGAAGGTCTTCTGCACGCATAATTTTTATTTTTTCTTTCGTTTGTAACATATAGTGCACGCTCCTTATTTTACAGTTTCTACTTCATACATTGCTTTTAATGACTTCGATCCTAGCGCTTGTCCCCATGCTTCTGTATATGTGCTACGAGCTGTTTGGAAACGCTCATTTAACATCGTGATCATGTTTGTATCTTGTAGTATTTCTTTTATATGATCGGAGCCTAATCGTTCTGTCCAGTAGGCAGTGCGTTCTCCGTAAATACCAGTTTCACGATAATATTGCATGTAAGCTGTAGCGATGCGAAGAACATCATCTTCAGTAGGGACAATCATTACAAAATCAGCTTCACGTACTTCCGTACCACCATTTCCGCCGATATAAAGTTGATATCCATTTTCGACACAAACAACGCCAAAATCTTTCGTAAGTACTTCAGCACAGTTACGTGGACAACCCGTTACACCCATTTTCATTTTATGAGGTGTATCTACCATTTCTAATGATTGTTCAAGTAGCATACCAAGTCCTAATGAATCTTTCGTACCGAAACGACAGAAACGAGAACCAACACACGATTTTACATTACGAAGGGATTTTGAATACGCATATCCAGAAGTCATATTTAAGTCAGCCCAAACGTTAGGTAAATCTTGTTTCATAACACCATATAAACCGATTCGACTTGCGCCTGTAATTTTTACAAGGGGAACATCATACTTTTTCGCAACTTCAGCAATTTTCATTAAATCATCTGCGGTTGTAACGCCTCCGTACATACGTGGAATAACAGAAAATGTACCATCATGCTGGATGTTACCATTCATTCTTTCATTAACGTAACGGGATGATTTATCATCTGCATATTCTTCTGGAATCGCCATACGTAAATAGTAATTTAAAGCAGGACGACATTTCGAACATCCGTCTTCATGTGCAAAACCAAGAACATTTCGTACTTCTTTTGGGGATTTTAAACCTTTCTCATGAATCGCCGTTACGACTTCATCACGTGATAAAGTTGTACATCCACACATACCGGCAGATTGTGCAGTTGCATCAAATGCATCTCCAAGTGTATGAGATAAAATTTGTTCAACAAGCGGACGACATTTACCACAAGACCCTGCGGCTTTTGTGCATCCTTTTACTTCTTCAAAAGTAGTTAACTCTTGTTCTAAAATGGCATGTACGATTGTGCCTTTCGTAACGCCATTACATCCACAAACAGTGTCATCGGCACTCATAGTAGCAACGTTAAGTTCACTTTCTTCACCAGCTTTGTGAAGAAGGGAAGCTGCTGTATATTCTTGTATATCTTCTTCTGTCTTTAACATACTGAAGAGGCGTGTACCATCAGCAGTATCACCGTATAAAACGATACCAACGACTTTATTGTCGCAAATTAATACTTTTTTATAGGAACGTTTACATTCATCAAAGATTGATATTGCTTTCGTTTGATCATCTTCATAAATTTGGCCAGCAGAGAATAAATCACAACCTGCAACTTTTAATTGCGTACCGACGATGCTGCCTGTATATCCATCAGTTTGTAAATTCGTTATATGTTTTGCTAATATTGCACCTTGTTCATATAAAGGAGCAACAAGGCCATAGGCGATACCGTCATGTTCCGCACATTCTCCAACTGCATAAATAGATTCATCATTTGTTTGCATAAAGTCATTGACTACAATACCGCGATTTACAATTAAACTAGCATCTTTTGCTATTTGAGTATTCGGGCGTATGCCGACAGCCATTACAATTAAATCACAATCTACAACTTCACCATCTTCAAATTGAATGCCCTCAACGTGGTCTGTACCAAGAATTTTTACCGTTTTCTTTTCCATGAGAAATTTCATGCCTTGTGCTTCTAAATCTTCACGAAGGAGAGAAGCCGCTTTGGTATCTAGTTGTTGCTCCATTAAGCTCGGCATTAAATGAACGACATGTACGTCCATTCCTAAGTCAATGAGGCCTCTTGCGGCTTCTAAACCAAGTAATCCACCACCGATGACAACGGCTTTTTTCTTATCTTTAGCAGTATTTATCATAAATTGTGTATCTTCAATTGTTCGAAATCCTGTCACACCAGGAAGGGTAGAACCTTCAACAGGCAAAATAAAAGCACTAGAACCTGTTGCGATAATGAGTTTGTCGTATGTAAGAGTACGATTCTTTTCTGTAATAATGATTTTTTCTTCTCGGTTAATACTTTGAACGCTTTCGTTTGTATATAAAGTTATTTCATTATTCTCATACCAACTATATTCATTTATAATGATATCTTGCATACTTGTTTTGCCTTGTAGAACATGAGAGAGCATAATGCGATTGTAATTTGGATGTGGTTCATCTCCAAAAATATTAATCTCATATGAATCACTATCATGTTTTAATATTTCTTCCATACAGCGTATTCCAGCCATACCATTTCCGATCATAACTAAACGTTTTTTCATATTCATTTCCCCTTTTATGTGAAATTCTGAACAAAGTATTATATTCTCATTATAGAAAATCAAAAAAGGGGAAGATGTGATATTTATCACACTTTTATAATGATTCACAAATTGTTAAAATTCGGATTTATGTGAAGGGAGAAGCGAAAGAGAATTTGGTGATATGGGTAGAGGGGGAGGGGAAGTATAAATATTTTTCACACAATGAAAAAGCAGGACATGAGCATTTATACTCATGTCCTGCACTTTATTTATGCTTTTGTAATTGCACGCGGAAATAAAATATTATTTTCTAAATGAATATGCTCAAATAAATCAGATTCAATGGCTTCAAGGCGCTGGTAAACAAGGCGATAAGTGCCACAAGCCCCTTCTGGTGGAGTAAAGTCATTTGTCACCTTACGAAGTTCTTTAATAATATTGCCAGCGTGGTTATGTTCATTCTCCAACTCATCTACTACTTTACGTAACTTTGCATAGTTTTCATCAGTTGGATTTTGTTCGAATTCTAAAATTAATGGGAAATCTTCCGTTTCTTCTTTAATTAAATGTTGTTCTAATTCCATTTTAAGTTCATGAAATAGCTTATGAATTTGAGCTAAATGAGGCTGATTCGCTCCATGAACGCGTAATACTTTCGTTACATACGGGCTTAACTGCGGCAACTCCTCATTTAAATAGCGATGATGCTTATTAATTACATAATCAATCAATTCGAGATAAGAAGCATTTTTCCAATCAATTTCAGATTCGTTTAATAGTTTCGTATTATGATAAAGTGTATTTAACTCTGTAATTACTTCAGAAGCTGATAAATTTCTTTCATTAATTGCATCAATCAGTGGTCTATTACCACCACAGCAAAAATCTATTCTATATGACTTAAAAAGGTCGCTAGCTTTCGGGAATTGCGTAACAATCTCACCAACAATTGAAGTTTCAGTAAATGTATGTTCCATATGAATGCCTCCATAAAGTTTAAATGTAATATCTAAATTAAGAATAGCGATAAGTGAAAAATAATGTGGTGATTGAAATCACTTATAATGTGTCAGTTTTGAGAATTCTAAAATGAGTTTTATAAAAGTGAGAGGGAGGGTAATTGGTCGCAATAGTTTCTGATAATAAAAAAAGAAGCTTACTAGAAGCTTCTTTTTTTATTACTATTTTTCACATGCAACTCCATCGCCATCACGATCAAGTTTAGAGCTATAACCTGGTTGATCTCTATATAATGGAGCTTTTCCAGCATTCTTAACTTCAGTACAATTTTTGTAAATTACATTACTATTGTTACTTGTAGCTGGTTTTGTTTGAGCTTGCTGTGCTTTTTGTTGTTCCTGTTGTACGCGAGCTTGTTCAGCAGCTTGACGTTGTTGCTCTTCTTGTTGTTTGCGGGCTTGCTCAGCGGCTTGACGTTGTTGCTCTTCTTGTTGTTTACGAGCTTGCTCAGCAGCTTGGCGTTGTTGTTCTTCTTGTTGTTTACGGGCCTGTTCTTCAGCTTGACGCTGTTGCTCTTCTTGTTGTTTACGAGCTTGTTCTTCAGCTTGGCGTTTCTCATCCTCTTGCTTACGAGCTAGTTCCTCAGCTTGACGTTTCTCATCTTCTTGCTTACGAGCTAGTTCCTCAGCTTGACGTTTCTCATCTTCTTGCTTACGAGTTTTTTCGTCCGCTTCTTTCTTTTCTAATTCCTTTTTCTTTTCGGCATCTTTTTTCTCTTCACTATTAGAAGCAACTTGTTTATTCGTTGCTGTCGTTTTTTCAGAAGAAGGACCTGAAATACCTAATAGCGCAACAAAAATGACAAATAAAATAGCTGTAATAATAAATTGTTTTTTTGCTACACCGGTTTTCTTAATTACAGATAAGATTGCTAGAACAAGGAAGAAAATAAATAAAACAAAGCTTAAAATAGAAAAGAATTCAACAATTGGGTGATTAGAAGTCTCTGCGCCAGTTATTATTAAGACGATTGAAATCATAAAAAGAATAACGGTAGAACGACCATATTGTTTTACTTTACCATTTTTCTTAAAGAACGAGATGATGCAAAGAATTAAAAGGATAAAAGCAATAAAAAATAAAGCCGCACCAATATTACTCAATACTGTCATTTGAATACCTCCATTTGTAAGATTTTCTCTATTGATTATATAAAAATCTATTGGGAATTACAGGGTTTTTAATAAAATAAAAAGATTTATATTATTTTTAATAGATAGATAAACAATTATTTTATATATAAAGAAAAATGGATTTGATTACTATTACTTTTTGAAAAAAATTTCATAGATTATAGTATCTCATTTGAAAGGAGGAGATTTGAATGGAATTTCAATTATTAGTGAATTGCGTGTTACAAGAAGGGAATGCTTACTTTTTAGTAACAAAAGTAGATGATGTTATTACGTTGAAAGTGCCAATTACAGCAGGAGTAGCAGGTTTATTTTTAGCTTTAGGTGTACCAAGATGTTCTTAATTTAGATTTTTATAGTAAAAGGATGAGGGACAAGCCTTACCTTTTACTATTACATAATTTTTTTATGTAAACTAAATGAGTGTTTTCAGTTTTTTAATATTATTTTTGCAATAGCACGTTTAAAACAGACATGCATATACTATAATGTTTCATTGGCCTTTGATGATAAACGATAGTTTAAAAAAGTGTATCGAAAGTAGAAGTAGTACTTTTTTAAATAATGAAAATATATGAGGTGCTAGTATATATGAAAAGACGGACGTATGATATTCCAGTCGCGTTGCGAAGAGAATGGTTTTTAATAGAGTTAGCGCATTTAACGAAGAAATATGGAATTGAAATTGCAACCAGTAAAATAGAAGATGCACCATTTCTAAGAGATAAAGTTACAGAATTGAAAATAGGAGCTGGTTTGCAATACGATAAATATGATGATGAGTACATCATCGAGTTTTAAACAAAGAAGCTGCGTATAAAAGGTTATTAAAGAGACCTTTTATACGCAGCTTTTTTTGTAAAGAAAAAGCTTTATTGAGAAATATATAAAACGCTTATTGCAAAAAGGAATGAAGGAATGTTGAGAGAATAACGTTTGATAAGAAAGGAATGTGGCTATTAATTTCTTATCAAATGTATTGTAAAAGTAATCGATTAAATGGAATAAAAACAATTGGTGTTCAACGTTATGGTAGCGCTTTCTTTCAAGGGGAAAAGGGGGATTTTAATGGGGATTATGAAAAGGTGTATCGTATTACTTATTTTACTTTGTTTTATGAGTCCGATGGTTGTCAGTACAAATGTACACGCAGAGGTTGTAACAGAGCTTAAGACTGGCTTTCCAAATCAAGAAGTATTTACTCCTGGAGAATGGTTTTTAGGTCAGAAACCTGCTAATTATGATGAGAATAAACCACCAATTCTCTTTGTACAAGGAAGAAATGGTAATGCGGATAGTTGGTATGGAAAGACAGTATATCATGATATGAATGATATGTACGATTATGCTTTGAAAGCAGGCTATCAAACTGTATTTATTCAATTATATGATGCCGCAGGGAAAGGATCTGCTAGCCAATGGGACAATGGAAAATTGTTAGCACAAAAGCTTGAAGAGATTTATAATCATTTTGGTAAAAAAGTAAATGTTGTAGCTCACAGTAAAGGTGGTATCGATACACAAGCTGCGTTAGTTGGATATGGAGCGAATCGATTTGTTGGAAATGTTATTACGCTTGCCACTCCACATTACGGATCAAATTTAGCGGATTTATCATATAGTTGGTGGGCAGGGTGGCTTGCCTCTATATTAGGTCAAAAAGATGATGGGACATATTCATTACAAATAGGTGAAATGGCAAAGTTTCGTTCTACAATAGATAATAATCCAGCAGCTAAATTAAACCGTTACTATACGGCTACTGGGACAAGCTGGGGACCTGTTTTTTCAGCATTATCTATGGGCGGGTTGTATTTGTCATCATATGGTTCTAATGATGGGTTAGTGAACGAATGGAGTGCTAAGTTACCATATGGAACACATTTATTTACAGATTCACGGTTTGATCATGATAATATACGAAAAGGTTCAGCTGTTTTCGCACGAATTGAACCATATTTACGGACGGCGAATGTACCAGTACCGGTTTTATTAGCCCCAAGTAATAGTTCAGAGGAAAAGGTAGAACAATTAAACACAACCTCTAATCAAGCTATTTTAGGAGGAGAGTTGTCACAAAATCAGTGGGTAGGGCAAACTGTCGCAGTTGATAAAAAGGCAGAAGGGGTAGTTTCTGTTTTAACAGCTTCTTCGGATGTAGAAATACAACTAATATCTCCAAAAGGAAAAGTTTATACAAATAAAGATAGTGCTGTATCTACTGGTGAAGGTGAATCTTTCTTTAAAGGAGCGACTATAAGAACATTTAAATTTGATAAAATGGAAGCAGGAGAATGGCAAGTTAAAATGATGGCGAAGCAGCCGAAAGATGCATATGTAATCGTAACCGATTACAAAAAAGATGCTCCGTTCGTCCTTCAAATGCCGGCAAAAGTTAAAGTAAATAAAGCAGAGTATAAACTCAAAAAATCACCTGTAGCTCCAGAAATGAAAGGCGATCTTTCAGTAACAGTAAGAGTAATTAATAAAGATGGAAAGTTAGTTTCAGAATCAAATGAATCGCAAAATATTAATACAAATACATTTACAGGTGCTTTGAAAAATATAGAACAGCCAGGTGTATATAACGTTACAATTGATATAAAAGGGATGAATAAGGAAGGACAACCTTATAATCGTACGATAGTTAAGTCGGTTTATGTGGAGAAGTAGGAAAGAATGAATAGGTTTTAATAAAAAAAGTGCCGAATTCTTGTGGTAGAAGGATTTCGGCACTTTTTCATATTTAGTAAATGAATAAAAAAGTGAAATGGGAGTTTATGTTGTATAAGAGGACGATAGGAATCAAAAAACGTTATGTAATAAAAAAAGATGCTGAATTAGCATCTGAATGTGAGGGAATGGTATTAATTTAGTTTTGTAACTGTTAATTCAACTGAATTTATACCATTATCACAAGTTACAATACTTTGATGATTGAAACCACTATTATTTCTAAGTTGAAGAGTTGAATTAGCTGGAACCGTAACAATAGTTTCGCCAACTAGTTGAAGGCATTTGTTATTTGATGAAGTATTCATTTGAAAAGCGAAATCACCTTGACTATTAGCAAGTGGATTGTTATTTAAAAATATAATTATGACTGGAAGATGGGGAAATACAGGATTTAACGTAGTGTTAATACTTGAAATGAAAGAAATTCTATAATCACCAGCTTTACTAAATTGTATAGTAGTCGGATTTAGTAAGGAAACTCCTCCTGCCAAAGGGCCAACGTGATTAAACGGAAAAGAACCGCCAAAAGGAACAGTTATAAACTCAGTTTGCCAAAAAGTGCCGTAAGCAGGCTTAGATGATTTATGTGAATGGTCGCATGAACATTTTTTATACGAACTGGAAGATTGATGGCACGAACATTTTTTATATGAACTAGAAGAAGAGTGGCATGAACATTTTTTATATGAACTTGAAGAATGATAGTATGAACCCAAAATATTACCTCATATTAATATTAAATGTATAACACATAGTAGTTTATGCAATCGAAAAGCAAGTGGCGTGTATACTTGCCCATATATAAGGTAATAGATTTGGGATAAAAAGCTGGCATAATATAAAGTGCTCTAATGAGGAGGTATAGTTTTCAAAAGAATAGAATTAGAATTATATATGTAATGACTTTTGAAGACGAAAAAACTAAAAATTTAGCAGATAACTCTATCCAAGGTTTTAAAATGTTGAATTATTTAAACTTTAAGATAGTATATCGCCAAAGTAAAGATGAGAAGCATTTTAAGGACAGCATTTTAGTGAAACAGAGAAATGGATAAAGCGATGATTAAGTTTCTAACTTAGTCGTTGTTTTTTATTTATGTAGTTGGGCAGGAAGAAGGCAAAAAATATCGAATGAATGTAATTATACAGAATTGTTTGTATTCGATATGGGTAGTAGTTAAAGATACGTTAGTTATATTTCAAACAGTAAGAAAAGAGAGATTAAATAATAGAGGGAGCAACTTACATGGAAAATATATTAAAGGTATCCTCAAAATCAAGTCCGAATTCAGTAGCAGGTGCAATAGCGGGCGTACTGAGAGCAAGTGGTAATGTAGAAATCCAAGTAATTGGAGCTGGTTCTTTAAATCAAGCGATTAAAGCGATTGCGATTGCAAGAGGTTTTGTCGCTCCAAGTGGAATTGACTTGGTTCTTGTTCCAGCGTTTCAAGAGGTTACTATCGATAATCAAGAAAGAACAGCAATCAAATTAATTGTAGGTCCTAGAAGAAAAAGGTCTTAATAGCGAGCACTAATAAAAGGGGATTTGAAAAGGTCAATAGACTCCAAAAAGTTAGACACGTTATTTCATTTGACAGTTCCTTGAGCTTGGACACAGTAGTGTACCGGATTCATGTCTTTTAATTTCCACTTATATTTATCGGATTTTTCTAGAAACTTAAAAATGCCAAATCCTTTGTGACATAAGGGATTTGGCATTTTTGAAGTTTTTATGTTTTTTAAATAAATACCAAAACTGCTCATTCTTCTCCCAAGATTCAACGATATAGGCTTATAAACCTTGTTATATCAAGGTTTATAAGTTTTGTTTTTTATCGATGCTCACATTTTGCTCACATTAGAATTTCTTCGGTTTTTATTTGATATTTTCATAAGGTTTTATTACATTCTCAAAATTTTCTGCGGCTTGTTGCTGCATGTTCTGTGTGATGTGACTATACTTGTCTAAAGTCATTTGAATAGATGAATGCCCTAAGCGATCTTGTACGATTTTAGGGTGTTCCCCAGCCTGAAGCATGAGTGTAGCGTGAGTATGTCGTAAGTCGTGTATACGAATCCGAGGAACACCAGCTTTTTTATAGTGATCATTCAAAAAGCGATGAGGAGCATCTATATGTAAGGGCGAATGTATCGTATTGCCGGTGAAAATAAAGGCTTCTTCATTCAAGTGTATACCCCAGCGGAAAAATTCTTTCTTTTTATAGGAGTAGTAGGATTGTAACTTCTCTATAACAAAAGAAGAGATACTAATGCTTCTATTTGAAGACTTAGTTTTTGTAGCAGCTTTAAATAGTCCTGTTTCTGTTTTTACCAGCGATTTATTAACCAAAATACGTTTATTATCAAAGTCAATATCTTTCCATGTTAGTGCAAGTAATTCTCCGCGTCTCATACCTGTATAGATTGCAAGTAAGAAGAACATATAGTACTTAATATTTTTTTCTTTTAGATACTGGAGAAATCGATTACATTCCTCGCTAGACCATGTTTTCATCTCACCTTGCTCTTCACGTGGTTTTTTAACCTTATTCATTATATTGTCATGTATAATTTCCCATTCTACAGCGTGTTTGAAAATACATCTTAGGCAGCGGTGGATATTGCTGATTGTACCATTTGATAGTCCCTTTTCCTTAAGTTCAGCATAGTAGCTTTGAATCATTACGGGTTTAATACTTTTAATTTTTTTATAACTAAATGGAGGAAGGATATAGAGCCTAACTAAGCTCATGTCTTTTTCATAAGATGTAATTTTTAATTCAGCTTTACGAAGAGGCTTTAACTTTTCCCATACATCTAAAACAGTTAATTGTTTGTCATCAAAATATATTCCTTTCTCTATCTCTGTAATCATCGTTGCAGCAACATTTTGGGCTTCTTTTTTTGTTCTAAAACCACCTTTGCTTTTTTGTTTCCTTCTTCCTGTAGTTGGGTCGATACCTATATCGATTGTAAATGACCATTTTTCTCCCCGTTTATGAAAGTATCCTTGCATAAATAAGCCCTCCTTATTGTTATTTGGAACAATTATAGTATTGAGATATTTCTTTTTGTAATTTACTAGCTAGTAATTGATTTTCATAATGTAAAAGCCTTTTTTCGGCAAACTGTGGTGTTACATTGAATTTTTCTGCAATTATATATGCTTTTAACTGTAGGGGAGGAATGTTTCTTAACATAAAAGTAGGTACACAAAATTGTTGTGCGAAGTTTTTAGCCTTTGCTTCTTGATAATCTAGAAACATTTGGTGCATTAATAATTGATTACCAGAATGAAATAGAATGTGACAGGTCTCATGGCCAAAATCCTCCCATTGTTCTTGCTGAGAGATACGATTATCAATAACTAAGTTAGCCATTTGATTTCTTTCCATTGCATGACTTCCAAATGGAGCAAAATACAGCCAAATGTTTAACTTTTTCGCAATCTCCATCATATCAATTTGTTCAGGAACAATAATAGATAAGGATTGGTACAAGTGCTGGATATAGTCTTCAAGTTGTGTAGTGTAGTAGGGTTGCGATTGATACATATTTTCACTCCATTCCAATTGAATAAGAACGTTTGTTCTTTTTTTAATATAATATAATAAATAATACAAAGTTAAAAGATGTGATTCGAAAGTTATAATTCAACCTTTTAATAGAAAGTAAGTGTTAAGATATGGTTATAGATGAATGAAATTTATGGTAAAATATAATAGTAGAAATAAGAAACGAAAAAAGATGAAAAATTAAAAAACTTATATACTTTTAAGGATTTGAGGAGGAATAGAGATTTGTAATTTGCAACGAGAAATAAGAGAGAAAGTATATATACTAAAGTTAATTTTATAATTGTTATTATGAGACAGAAAAACTAATAGCTAGATTGGTATATAAATAAAAAGATAAAAACATTAAAAATTAGTAGTTATTGTATGATAAATAAAAGATTTAAGACATTATAGCAGCTGAAGTTAATTATTTTAATATAAGAATGGGGAGTTTTCGAGATGTCAAATAATATTCAAATAATTGTTATACCCGGAATCATGGGTAGTACTTTAAAGAATAAATATATCCAAATTTGGCCATGGTCAGATTATGCCTTTGATCAATATAAAACTTTAAAGAATATCAATAAAGCCAGCATTTATGCATCTAAACTTGAACCATATACGTACAAAAAATTAGTTGAAGAATTAAAAGCAATATCCAATAATGTTACTCCATTTCCGTATGATTGGAGACAGAATAACTTAAATCATTTTAAAGAATTGGAAAAAAAACTTGACCCAAGTGCAGAAGAAATTGTTATTGTGGCCCATAGTATGGGGGGGATATTAGCAAAATTATTCCTTAATGAACATAGAGGCTCTGATTTAATTAATAGAGTATCTAAACTAATTACAATAGGAACTCCATGGAATGGTGCAATGGATGCATATAAAACATTGAAATACGGTAAAGCTATACCGGAAAAAAATCTTTTTAGAGGGCTCTTTTTATCTGAAAAAACATGTAAGGAGATATCGCCGTACTTCCCAAGTATATACCAGCTACTTCCTTCAAATAGGTATTGCGAGCTTGCTAGACAAGTTGAAACAAAAGAATTAGTCTCATATAAAATAAATGATGTATGTTATCAAGATCATGATGAATTTTTTGATAAACATATAAAGGAAGATTTTTTAAATTGTGAATTAGAATATTCCAAGGTAATTGAAGATTTCAGAGAATTGTTATCTGAAGAACTGCCTGAACATGTTAATCATTATGAGATTGTAGGAATAAACAGTGGTACTATTTCTGGAATTAATGTGAATTCCTTGAAAGAGGCGGAAGGCGATTTTAGAAGCGGTGATGGGACAGTCCCTCTATTTAGTGCTATATCTCATCAAGAGAGATCGTTTTTTGTACATAAAGTGGAACATAGTGATTTGCCGAAGAGTCCAATCGTTAGGAATTTAGTAAAAGATATGATTACTAAAGAAGAGGATACTCTTATGGGGGAATTAATAGAATCAGAATTGCTTTTCACAAGATTGGATAGTTCACATAATAAGGGGTATAACGGGACAATTATTAAAGTTGCGTGTCCAGTTGCGATTTCATTGGTGGATAAAAATGGTAATATTGTGTATGGTGCAATAGAGACAATTGATGAAGAGGGATTAAAAGAAATAACGAAGGAAGAATATAATGTAAAAACTATAGGGACCACTACCTATGTATTATTTGATGGAGAAGCTGATAAAATAGATGATTTTGAAAGTTTAGTTATTCGTGCATATGATCAAGGTCCAACAACAGTAACTGTGGATGAATATGTTAATGGTGAGAACGTTAAAAGAAATGCTTTTAAAACGTTTACGATTAATACTGATATGCAAGCTGAACTAGTACTTTCAGATGATATTGAAGAGAACAAATTATATGTTGAGGTTGAGGGCAAAGAACCAATCGAGATTGATTCAAGTATTGAAGAAGTTATTAGTGAGATTACATGTCCAGAGACTTCTGGAGAAATTGTTGGAGCAAATACTTATATTGTTAATGAAAATGAAGCAGTTATAGTTAGAGGCAATACTTATTTTCGTATTAATAATATTGAACAAGGAACATATGAAATAGATAGTACTTTTGTAACGATTAATGGTGAAATAGTTTGTATGAATGAAGCAGGTGAAATGCTTCTAGAACTTAACGAAGGATTAAACAATATAGAATATTTTACTAAAGATATCTTTGGAAATATGGAGGATGCTAAAAAAATTGATGTGATTCTTTTACCATTAAATAGTATTCAAGTGGAAATTGAATTTTTACCTACTCAATATACACTAGATATAAAATATAAGGATATATATGAAGAGGTAATGGCAAAGTATAATTTAGGTATTGGACAGATTCATTGGAAATTCGATAATGAAACAGACGTTTATGGAAATGATGTATTTTATAGGGTGGCGCATAGAAAGTTGTCGATTTCTTTTGTGGATATCTTTGGTGAAGAACAAAAGTACAATACAACAATAGCAGAAGATGCAATCGCTTCGATATTTGAAGGTACTGCTAGTAAAGAGTCACTGGAACAATTTATAGAGTTTCTGCAGTTGGGTAATTATAAAACTAGGTTTATTATGCCAGAAGAATTCCAAGGAAAAGGTACTCGTTACACAAAAATTAACAAAGAAAACATTGCTAACTGTTCAGAGATAAGAATAGAGGATGATTTGTATAAAGTTCGAATAATGAGAAATAAAAAATATCAAGTAGCTTTTCAAAACCTTGCAGAAGATATAGTATTAAATAAGTTTCCTTTGTATTCTTTAGAGTTTAAACTAATTGATAATGAATGGAATAGATATATAAATTCTAAGGAATTAAAATTCTTTATAAAAATTCATGGTTTTAAAGATGACGTCTTTACAGAAATTGAAGATGTGAGATTTGATTTAAAGAAAAATGTTTACATTGCCGATATAAATTTGGATATGATAAATAAGAAGTTAAATAAAGATTATTGGTTAAGTAATGCAGCTCCAACATTAGAAATTAATATTATTGAAAATAGTAATGGGAATGAGAATAGTTTAAGATCTCAAAACATATCAATAAGAACAACTGAATAAAAATCAAGGAGGGGAATATAGTGGAAATATTAGTTGTTAATTTAACGCTATTCATTTTGTTAACATGGTCTTATGTATTAGTTAAAAAACAACTTCAAAAAAGTATAATGTTTGATGTATCCATTTTATATTTATTAAAATACACTATATTCCCAGTGATAGTAGCAGTAGTAAACAGTATTGTTTTATATATATTTTTTATAAAATGGATTACACTAGCTATCATACCACTTGCTATCCCTTTAATTAGAGGCGTAATTAAAGGGATAAAAATAATTTATGATAAAAACGAGTATAAAACTTTAGAAGATATAGTTGTTCCCATAGTGTTAAGTGAATTTAAACAAAAAGGCTTTATTATTGATATAGCACAAATAAGCATAAGGCCTAAACAAGCTAAAGAACTTGATATTGTAGTAAATATTAAAGAGGAAAATAAGTGGGTAGATAGTATTGAAAAGTCGATTGAAAATAAAATAAGGCTAAATTTACAATCAAAGGGATATTTAGTTCAGGTAATATTAAAATCACCTTATAAAAAAAAAGAAAATAAACCATTTATCCCTTCAATAGTATAAAAAATAAACATGCAAAATGCATGTTTATTTTTTATCAATCTACATTTTTCTATTATTTTCATTATACATAATAAACTCCCAAAAACGTTTTAATTCCCCCCGTTTTTCAGGTGAGGCGTCTTTAATATCTTTAAACCAGAGACCTAAATCTGAATCATTAATTATATCTGTTTCTTCCTCTATACCTTCTCTTTTAATGAATCCAATCTCTTCTAAGAGAGTTTCTGTTTTCTTATTCATGGCTTTTGATATTTTTTCAATTACCAACAGTGTCGGCTCTACAGGTTTGCCAGTTCTAGAGTCGAGGCCTTTTTCTAGTTTATCTATATATGTATGACTTACATCACATTTTTGAGCAAAATCTCGCAAGGAGAGCTTATTTTTAAAACGATAATCTTTAATAATTTCACCAAGAGTCTTTTTCATTTTTCAACCTCCTATCATAATTGTAAACAATAATTTACAAAAAGAAACGAAAATAGACAAAAAAACAAGTAAAACATTGTTGACAGTTAAGTAAACTATAGTTTACAATTAATTTTGTAATCATATGAATACAAAGGAAGGAAGGATAAGTATATGAATAAATTAGCTGTATTCCGAAAAGAAAAATCAATATCTCAAGAAAAATTAGCGATTTGTGTTGGCTCATCTCGTACTTATATTTCTGAAATTGAAAACAATAAAAAGCAACCAAATGTTAAACTAGCCATAAAAATTGCAAAAACTCTAGGGACGAATGTGGAAAGGATATTTTAGGGTCTTTTTGTAAACTATGGTTTACTAAAAATACAATTAGAAAGGTGTGTAAATAATGATTAACTTCGATATTGAATCATTCCGTCAAATCATCCGAGAAGAAGTGCAAAAAGCAACCGAGCATCTTCAACCTATGAACGAACTACCACCATTTTTAACTATTTCGGAATTAATGGAACTGTTACATATCAAACGTACCAAAGCATCTGAGTTATTAAATCGTCCTGATTTCCCAGTATGTCGTGAAGCAGGGGTTCTTATTCCTACACATCTTCTTTTTAAGTGGATGGAAAATCATACTGACTGGGTAGAAAACAATACAGAGTATTACAATCCATTTAAAGAATCCGTCTAATACTAAGTTACCATGTTGGGTTGTCACAAATAAATAATACGTTAGGTACGAATGGGGGAAGTAAACGATGTCTATAGGAAAAGAAGTTGCTATGGCACGTAAACGAAAGGGAATCACTCAAGAACAACTCTCCTTAGAAATCCCTGTGAGTCGTGAGTCACTAGCAAAATATGAAACTGAAAAACGACGAATACCGAAAGACCTACGAAAATGTATTACTGAAGGAATAGATGACCCACAATTGTTTTTTAAAATGTGGAGTGAGGCAACAGGTCATGTAAGTATTCCATTCTTTAATGGGGAATACATAGACCCTCATCCCACAAGTATGAGGTACATGGTTCAGCAAGAAACAAATGAAGCTTTGAAACAGCTTGATACATTATGTTGGTTTAAACCTTCACAAGTATGGTCTGAACATGAGAAAGAATCTATGAAAAAGGCTATGCATGAAATTTTAGATGCTACAGGTTCGATGATGAGTCTAGTAGCGGTCTTATGTGATCAGTACGGTTTTTCAATGACAGATATATTTAAGTATTGGAAGGTTTCATTAAGAGCAAGGAAATATACAGATGGTTAATTTGATTATTACTAGGGAGGTTAAAGTAATGACAATTGATTATGTGAGTCCAACTTTAAAGCAATATAAAGAACTGGTAAGAAAAGAAGCAAATTTATATGGTGATATCCGAATCGCATCAATTTGTGGAGATTTTATAAAGGCAAAAAGTTTAAAGCAAGAGAAGAAATTAACGGAGATAAGAATTCGAATTATAGAAGCTGCATTTGTTTTGAAAAATAAAAAGAAAAAAGAAATGGCTACCGCATAGCCCGCGATAACCAATAATATCAACAAATAAATTATAACATATTCCGATTTAATGCGACAAGCAACTGCGCTTGTCGTTATGGCCAGAAAGAATTGTTCTCCTATTGTTAATAGTTTATAAGATTGTGCTTTCTGGTCATAACGATACGTACAGTATCAAATTATTTGAAGTGTGAGGGATGAAACATGCAAGTAGAAAGTAATCGTCTGTTTGATTTAGTTCTACCAGGAGACTTTGCTTTTGCAAGTGAATTACATAACTGCATGGTGACATGTATTCATAACATGTTTAATGCTGGTTCGCTTGATGAAGCAGATCACTGGGAGAAAGAGTTAAATAGGTGCGCTAAAGAATTCAAGAGTATTCGTAACGCAAGAGAAGAACATGATGTATCAAAAAGTTATCGAGTAGTTGTTAAAAATCTTCAAGGGAAAGGAATCGATGCATCATTAGTTAGTCGTAGAAAATAAAAAATCTATCACTTGGCAGAGTGATAGATTTTAGACTCTTATAGAGAGTCTTTATAAAAATAAAAGTAGATTAAGTATATCAAAGTAAACCAAGTAAAACAATGGAGGATGAATATTATGGCAGTTTATAGACCTGTTCAGGTTTCATATTGGCAAGATGCATTTGTTTTAGATCTTACACCAGAGGAGAAATACTTTTACTTGTATTTAATGACTAACAGTAAAACTTCTCAGAGTGGAATTTATGAGCTTCCATTACGTGTTATAGAAATGGATACAGGATATAACCGTGAAACAGTTGAGAAACTATTAGAGCGGTTTAGTGATTACGGAAAAATTAATTACAACAAGAAGACTAAAGAAATCATGTTGCTTAATTGGCTTAAATTTAATGCTATTACAAATATGAACATTGAAAAGTGTGTGCTGAAAGAAATACAGAGCATTAAAGACGAGGAGTTTTTAGTTGATTTTTATGAAACCTGTTTAGAGCAAGAGAAACAGCAGGATTTTAAAATTCCTCGTATTAAGGAGTACTTCCAAGCTCGTTTTGAGTGGCTTGCAAGGGGCTTCGATGACCCTATGAAGGAAAAAGAAGAAACAAAAACAGAAACAAAAGAAAAAGAAGAAACAAAAACAGAAACAAAAGAAGCAGCGAGCTGCTCCGAAATGCAAAAAGTAGCAGAAGAAAATCCAATAGCATTTTATGAACAAAATTTTGGAGTTCTTAAACCTTTTGTAGCTGAAGGTATTAACGCTTGGATTGATGATTTAAATACACAACTTGTAATTAAGGCAATGAAAATCGCTTTAGAAAAAAATGCACCTAATATGTCTTATGTGCAAGGAATTTTAAGAGATTGGCATGCTAAAGGGTATAAAAGCATTAATGATGTTGAAGCTGCACAAGCTCAATTCCGTAAGAAATATCAGTCACGTGGTGGAAGAAATAATGCTCGAAAAGAAATTGTTCCTGATTGGTTACATACTCAAGATACGGAAACACATTCTCAGTCAGTAGAGCGTAGTGAAACCGAATTAGAAGCTGAACGTAAACGTTTAGAACAAGTGTTATCTAAATATAAAAAAGAGGCTTAGGAGGATTGTAATGCCAAAGCAGCTAACAATCTTTGATGTTGAACCAGTTGTGTCATTTGATCCTAAGAAGGCTCATGTTCATCGGTTAAATTCTAAACTACGTTTTGCTGACGTTGTTGTACAAATACCACGCCAAGCAAAGGCGATTGACGAATTAAAACCAACGACAGCACCTGATGAGCGTTATGAGTTGTTTGAAGATTACGTGATTGGTATTTGGCGCTATAAGCGATCGGAGGATAAAGAATTTGTATGGGAAGAAGCAGAAAAAATGTGTAAGCAAGCACGGGATGAAAAAAAGCCGATTCCAATACGGCTCCATTTATCACTTGAACAATCATTTGTTCCAGAAAATGTTGTGCGATATTTGTAGACAAACAAAAAAGCCGAGATTGCTCCCGACTTACTTCGACAAAGTAATTATAACATATGGGAGTGATTATGGTGGGAATTAGAAAAGAAAACCTTGTAGAAATGACAGCTGAAATAGATTTGAAAATAAACGGAATATATATTGTTAAAAATGGTCAGGTCCAAATAATAGAACCACCTCAAGGCGGATTTGGTGAACAATCATTTGTATATCAAAGTGGAAAAGTAATTCGTATGGAAGAGCGAAAAACACAGTTATTATAATAAAATTTGAATTTTATAAAAATTAATTGAGGATAATCCTTATAAATAAAAGCTCCATTCTCAAAAGGGTGAGAGTGGAGCCTGTGGATGAAATTACTGAGTTCTTGGGATGGTGAACATCAGCACATAAATAATATCATGAGTATTCAGAAAAAAACATTGAGTAAATATTTCCGATTCTTCAAATTATAGTTAATTAGTTTTCAATAAACAAAAGCGTTATTTGAGACAAAAAAGAGCGCCCTGTATAGGCGCCTTAATAAGTCTCACTTAATGATCAAGATAATTACTTACCTATTGTTATTTATATGATTCAAATAAAAAAGCAGAACAAAATCCTTATTTAAAGATAAAGAGCGCTTTCCAGGGCGCTCTTAGATCAAAACTTATATTGAATATGAATACACACGATATTGTATGCATGCTGTTTTAGGTATGTGTAGTTGTACAATAAAATCTTTATTATGTATTGAAATAAAAAACATGTACAAAAATTGTACATGTCTATATAAAATCTATGTCTTGTCTATGTAAATATATGCGTGTTATATGAAAATGGTGAGTACCTTTGAAAAAATAAAGAGCACCTTAAAAGGTGCTCAATAGCTAAAACTGAGATGATTATGATTATTGTATGTATGTTTCTAATGTATGTGCAGTTTTTATATAAAATCGTTATTTGAATAGAAAAGGACAGCTGAAATGTTCAGTAGATATATTTATCATTTCAGCTGGTATTCAATGTTTTAGAAACCAATTTTTTTAAACATCTTAGTATATGTAATTACAAGTACAGCTTGTGCAATTACGAATAGTGAACCTGTCAATATTTTTAGGTTATGATCTAATGCACTGAATATTGCCATAGATATTCCAATTAAGATAAAGAGTACACTTAGGAAAGGCGTAATTTTCATTAACACATTAAGTCTTTTATTCATATACGGACCTCCTGTTCTCTATAGATTTAAGTATTAAACGAGCTTATAAATATATTTTACTATATTTTTGTTTTTGGATATATAGGCACGTATATAAGTACCGTAGAAATTTGAACAAAAACGCTATTTTGTACTTAGGAAATGGTGATGTTTATATAAATGATAAAGCAGCTAGCTCAATGAACTAACTGCTTTATCGTCCAACAAGAACAATACCCACAATACACTGTAACTAAAGGTTACAACTATAGTATGAGCAGAAGTGAAAATGTTATGCAAAAAAGAAAGCTAAACAAAAACTTCATTTTATAAAATATTCCCATGCAACAAAGGACACTTTCATTAGTGCCCTTTGTTGCATGGGAATAGCGTAAGTGGCCAGCTCACGTTATAAAGAAAGGTAGACTTTAATGTATTCAAAACCTGCTTAAATGTTGAAAACAAAAGAGCAGCTAGCCAAAGCTAACTGCTCCATTGCAACTTGTTAACAAAAGAAAAAGGTTGCTATTCAGGAATTGAACGGCTCGTAGATATTATGTGGAAGTTTTGGAATTTTATTCAGATAAATTTAAAAAAGCAGCTAGCAAAAGCTAACTGCTTAGCCTCAATGAAGAGAGATGGGTGCTTTATTAGGTCTAAGGCTTAAATAAGGGTTTTAGATGTTAAGACCTAAGACCTAAGACCTAAGACCTAAATATAGTATGGATCTCACTTCAGAAATTATGCATATAAATTGTATTCCTACAAAAATGGTTAAAAAACAAAGCAGCTAGCTCAATTAGCTAACTGCTCGGTATCTCCAAGGGAGAACAAGGAGAAAATCTAATGTCATATACAGTATTGACGGGATGTTTATTAAATAATCATTCACTTATGGTTGGTTCCAAAAAAGTGACATACCAACAAAATATAAAATTATTAAAAGGACAATCGCTATGAGGATAACCAGAGAAAAAATTTTCCATGATTTTTTCATCAATAGGCCTCCTTTATGAAGAATTTTAACATCTATCTAAAATTCGAACAAAATAGTTATTTTATAGAAAAAGGGGACTGATAGAGAAATATAATTTTAATATTTTTATTTCATAAGTTTTACAGGTATGTGGGTATTATATGAAAAGATGCAATGGCCATAATTAAACATCTTCATTATGTCTGATTGATTTGTCTGTTCATATAATAAAACTAATTGTATAAAAAACAAATAAAAGATTAGAGGGATATATATGCAACAAAATAAAAAGGCTAAATCCCGTCTGCATGAACTTCAGAGGCAATGTAGGATTGCTTTTCCTTGTCCTGTTCCTGTTCCTGGCCCTCAAG
>NZ_MACH01000078.1 GCF_001884065.1 Bacillus proteolyticus | reverse complement strand
AGAACTACTTGGTCGCTCATTTGCGACTTCCTTATGTTAACATCTTCGTTAGTTAATGTCAACTAAGTTTTTTATTTCGTTTGCCGCGTTTTGCGTTATTGCATCGGCGACTTGTTCTATATTACACTTCATTTGCATAATCGTCAATATGTTTTTTGGAAAACTTTATATTTTATAGATTTCATTTACGTAATCAAAATATCTATTTACGTATTTCTTCTATAGTTATATACAAGCACCCCATAGAACTATCTATGGGGTGCTATTCCATCATAAAAACTATTGTTCTTCTGAAGGTACCGAACAACTTCCGTCAGTACAAGAAAAATCGCTTCCACCATCTGCTGAAAGTTCCTGTAACTTAGGTGCAGGATTCTCTTCTTCCCATACTTGCTGAAGTGCACCAACAAAAGTTTCAAGTGGTTGCGCACCTGAGATGGCATATTTTTGATTAACAATAAAATAAGGTACTCCCGTAATTCTATATTGCTGAGCGATCGCTTCATCAACTCTAACATCATTTGCATATGCACTTTTATTATTGATAATATTTAAAGCCTCTTGCTTATCTATCCCTGAATTTTCAGCAATCGTAGCGAGCGTTTCCACATCACTTAAATTTTGTGATTCAGTAAAATATGCAAAAAGAAGATTTTCTGTAATCTCTTTTTCCTTCCCTTGCTCCTTTGCAAACTTCGCCAGACGATGCGCATCAAAAGTGTTTGTCGGCTTCATCTCTTCAAAATTAAAATTCAAACCCATACTAGCTGCATGATTGCCTAGTTGTATATTATTACGATTAGCTTCTTCAATACTAATCCCATACTTCGATGCAAGCACTTCGTTAATACTCGTTCCAGAGTAAACAGGAGTATTCGGATCTAATTCAAAACTTTTAAACTCAACTTCAACATCATCCCTATGCGGGAATTGTTCTAAAGCCGTCTCTAATCTACGTTTCCCAATATAGCAAAACGGACATACAAAATCAGACCAAACTTCAATTTTCATATGAACACCTCATTAACATTTAGTTTTCAATCATTGTAGCACTGAGATTAAAGAATTCAAAAATTTTTGCTCTACCTCCTTCATATAGTACATACAAGAGTATACTTATAGCAGAATACCTAATTAGCAAAAAAAACGATAATCAAAAGGATAAACTATTCCCCCTCCGATTATCGTATATAAACATGAAACAACTTTAATTATGCTGGAATATACTTCTCTACGAACTTCCATACGGTATTCCAATATGTATTCGAATCTACCTTCTCAGCTTCTCCATGTCCCGCACCTGGAACAATTAATTTCTCTTTTTCTACTTTTGCAGCACTATACACCTCATCTAACATTTCAAAAGGAACAAATGTATCGGCATCTCCATGAATGAACAGCATAGGTGTTTTACTTTTCGCAACTTGTTTTACAGCCGAAGCCTCTTCTAAATCGTATCCAGCCCTCAATTTAGTAACTGTATTGGCCGCATTCATAACAGGAAACTTCGGTAAGTGGAATAAATCTTTTAGTTGATACGTGAATTCATCAATAACAGTCGAGTATCCGCAATCTTCAATAATAACTTTAACATTAGGAGGTAAATCTTCTCCAGAAGTCATCATAACAGTTGCTCCACCCATAGAAATACCAAATAGAGCTATTTCAGCATTAGGATCTTTCTTTAAAATTTGTTGAATCCACAACAAAACATCTTTGCGATCATGCCATCCCATACCGATATACCCCCCTTCACTATTCCCATGCCCACGAAGGTCTGGTGCTATGACATTATAGCCTTGTTCATAAAAGTTCCGGATATATTTCGTCATTGCTGATGCCCTGCCATCATATCCATGAACTACAAGTGCCCATTTATGACTAGATTGCTCATTCATATATTCATAACCTGTTAAATTTAGCTTATCAAAAGAGCGTATAGTTAATGTATTAGGTTTATATTTTGATACAAAGTTCGCATTCTTGTCTTCATTCGTAGCCAATGCACCTCCCGATGCATTCACCGTTTCCGTTAAGTGAGGATTATCCTCTAAAAAATCTTTTCCTTGTTTCGCATTCAACGCATAATTATAGAAATAATTCCCGACTAACATATATGCAATCGCTAGAAGGACTAAAACTACTATAGTAATTACACTTATCTTTTTCATATTATCTCCTTTTTAAAATTAAATCTCTATATATTAAAGTACTTCAAAAAATAACTGTACTATTTTAACACACCGACAGATTAGTTCTACAAAAAATAAAATAGAAAATCTTAAACTACACACCGAAAATGATGAAAGAAATTGAATATGAGAGGATTAAAAGAAGAAGTATTACTTAAAATGGTACCTTGAGGCTGATAAGAAGTTAGAAACACAAAAAAGACGAGTCATTCTGACTCGTCTTAAGGTTGCTTGGCGACGTCCTACTCTCACAGGGACAAGGTCCCAACTACCATCGGCGCTAGAGAGCTTAACTTCC
>NZ_MACH01000077.1 GCF_001884065.1 Bacillus proteolyticus | reverse complement strand
TCTCCACCAAGGTAATGACCTCCTTGATATCCAACCGGCCCTTCATATATTGTAGTTCCTTTAGGAATTTTTATTGCGTATGTTGATTCTATTGGCGAAGTACCTGTCAGTACACCTGTTTTAGGATCTATCCATTGAGCTTTAACCGCAGAATCTATCCGCACTTTTGCAACTGATTCTGCTGGTTCTCTTGTAAACCACTGTCCAAG
>NZ_MACH01000076.1 GCF_001884065.1 Bacillus proteolyticus | reverse complement strand
AACCACGATGCGAGTAGGTAATTTGTCTTTGCTCCCTACATATACATCACGTAATTCATACACTTGGCCAGGTTGTAATTGGTTCATGATTTCTTCCAAATGAATTTGTATATATACCGGTCTCAGTTGAGCTGGTTTTGTTTTAAATACGACTGTTTTGAATTCTTTTCTATATATCTTAGTTGGTAACTTAAGACGTGATAAATAATATCCTTGATTATCTTGAATAGA
>NZ_MACH01000075.1 GCF_001884065.1 Bacillus proteolyticus | reverse complement strand
GCGTGATCAGTATGGAAAAGCGAAATTTATTCAAGTGGAAACATTATCATCATGATATTATTTTGCAAACAGTAAGATGGTACCTACGGTACAACTTGAGCTTTCGTGATTTGGTGGAAATGATGGAGGAACGGGGCTTATTCGTTGCTCATACAACGATTATGCGTTGGGTTCATCAGTATGGTCCTGAATTAGACAAAAGAATCC
>NZ_MACH01000074.1 GCF_001884065.1 Bacillus proteolyticus | reverse complement strand
AAACCCTCCAGGCATCCAATTAAAATTAATATGATACAAAATAACACCTAGTATAGCTAGGCCCCTTAGACTATCTAATCCAACCATATAACGACTATTTTTTTTTAAAGGTTTAGTCACCTACAATCACCTCTATTTCTTGGAAATTAGGTAAATAATAGCGGTATAAAATGCTATTAATTTCCTAAAATCGTATAAGCTAAACTATAAAAAAACACCATTTGGGAAGGCTCTTTTATTATAATTACATACACAGTAACTAATACTTTATCAGGTTATCTGTTTCTGTTGTGAAAATTTTTAAACTAGGTGTTTTTGCTTATTCCCCCAAAAAAGAGACATATGCTAAATTAATTAAAAAATACACTTTTGATACGTTTTTACAGACGTATCAAGGACTTACATTGTGAGTATGATCTATAACGAATATGTAAAAGGTTTCCTATAAAGAAACGTTATAAAAAAAGGTCTACTCATTACGAGCAGGCTCTCTACTTTCCTAACCCAGCCTACTTTATTTAAAGCTTCGGCTGCTTCTGTAAACGTTGGTGCATAAGTAGAAAATAATAAAAATAATGATACTATAAGTCCTATGATTCTCTTCATACTCGCATCTCCTTATCACTCCATTAAAAACCTTTTAATTATATTTTGATACTATCTAAATATAAACAGATATGCATAATTACATATTTCTCTTATTGATAGAATGTACAGTTCTGGTGTAAAAAATGATAAGTAAAAAAGTATCAAGAATTCCTCAACGGAATCACCTGTTAAACAGTTAATCCAAACAGCCAGTTGATAAAAACATTCTGATTTTGGACAGACTGGTCCTGCAAATCAATTTGTTCTTTTTTGGGCATATGCATGGCATCAATACCACTCAATATAGAAGCTGATGTTTTGTATGATTTAAATCCCAAAATAGAGCGTATACGTTTTTTAATAAAACGATGATCTTGTTCTACTATGTTATTTAAATATTTTATCCTTCGGGTTTTGGTGCCCATTGATATCCTTTTTTCTTCCTTCAACTGTTCGATAGCAATTGGATAAGCAGGACTCTTATCGACTGTTATAACACGAGGCTTTGAAACATGAAAAGACTACAAAGCTTTCTTAAAAAAGCGCTTTGCAGCCTTATGATTTCTAGATTTACTCAAATAAAAGTCAATCGTGTTTCCTTCAGAATCAACGGCACGATATAAATACATTCATTGTCCTTTTATTTTTATGTATATTTCTCATGCTATCAGTAAAATGATATGTGTCGTCAAGAACGAGACGCTAAAACACCTGAACACGAGCCTATACGGTCTGTCGTGAGAGCGGTGATGACACACCGCAACCTTGTACGTCAGCGATACCAGAAATGGACTTCGCCTTTGGTAGCAAGAACACCAATGATGTTAGTCAGCTTGCCCCTTTAGGGGTGGGAGCGTCAACTAAAACATCATATAGAACCAAGTTTATCTTATCTAGACTATAATAGCTTAGTCGCTCACAACAAGAGAGGATAGCATTTAGATTTTGCTTATTTATTTTACCACTTGAACAGATACTGGTTTCCACCCCTGATTCTCTACCCAATCAATATCAACCTTATATTTTTTATTACTTTGCTTATCTCGTACATTACCGTAGGCTTTATTATTACCATTATTCCCAATAAAATCAAAAATCAATTGACTCTCTGGAACATCAACAGCATAAGAAATTGCTTTTTTCATCTCATTCCAATCTACTGTTCCTTCTTTAAATTGCATTGCAGGTTTTGCTCCTTGCTCTGTACCAATTGCCTTCCAAGAAGAATTAGTTTGAGAACCCTTTTCTTGAGATATCGTTTTTTCTCCCTCTTTATTTTCATTTTCTTTCGTTTTTACAAGTTCTTCTACTTTTTGTTTCTCTTCTAAATGTGCTGTTTCTTTATCTTCGTTTTTCTTTTCTTCTATCTTTGCTGCTTCTTTATCTTCGTTTTTCTTTTCTTCTATCTTTGCTGCTTCTTTATCTTTGTTTTTCTTTTCTTCTACCTTTATTGCTTCTTTATCTTTGTTTTTCTTTTCTTCTACCTTTACTGCTTCTTTATCTTCGTTCTTCTTCTCTTCTATCTTTGTTGCTTTCTTTTCTTGAGCAATTGCTTTCTTTGATGTATCAGAAGTGAAAAACAACTGATACGTCACTATGCCAACTGTTACTAATACCACACTAAATGCGATATTAAATATCCCCTTATGACGACGATTTTGTTGTTTTGCTTGAAACCTGCTTCCTTGTCCCATTTTTCAAACCTCCGTGTTTATTTTCGCTACTAATCTGTACGTATTGTTCCTAAGAATCTTAATATTTTTATTAAATAATGAAAATATTAAGGTTTGTGCGTTTTCAAGTATCTGATATATGTTATTCAAAAATAGTTTAATAAATTAAAGATTAATAAGTTTCTGTACTTAAGTATACTTATTAACAAATAAGCCTCTTCTTCACCGATTTATAATTTTTAAAATCAACTGTCCTCTTTAGTTGGCGCTTTCTAATGGAAATGCCGTGAAACCAAAAAAGATTTCACCTTCTTTTCAGAATATCTTTCGTCACTAGGGAATTCTATTATTCCTAATCTAACCTTTAATTCGCTTTCATTACAAAACGAATCTTTATGAAGTCCCCTTATCTTTTGTATAAAGCGCTTTTATTTTTTTCAATATAAAGCAATATTTCTTTGTTTATGACCTTCTTAAAAGCTTCTTCTCTACTATAAAAGTCATTTAAACTATACAATCCATATCATTTAATATGTTACGTTTCTATTAATTCCACCTCATTTTCCATACGATACTATTACTTCTGAATATTACATTTACTACGAATACACATTCCGGCTTACTTGAATTATAAATTGCGCTTATCTATAATACATTTTATTATTAATAACTTCAATACTACATATGTAGTATTGAATGGATGCAAAAAAACATGGAAATTTAATTCAAGCCCTATCAAAATGAAAATAAAAAACATCTGTGATATACACAAAGTGCTTTTCTCTTGTCAATTTATCTATTTTCTTTTTATACCTCAACTCCTTCGAATCGTACTTTTCTAGGGTTTGCTGCAATTCATTTTGTTCATATGGAATATGTTTATCTGTCTGTACATCTTCAACATTTTCTCCACCT
>NZ_MACH01000073.1 GCF_001884065.1 Bacillus proteolyticus | reverse complement strand
TCGGTCATGTTGTCATTATATTGTTATTGACCATCATCCATGTTTGTCGTGTTGTCATTACATTGTTGTTGACCATCATTCATGTCGGTCATGTTGTCATTGTATCGTTATTGACCATCATTCATGTCGGTCATGTTGTCATTGTATCGTTATTGACCATCATTCATGTTGGACATGTTGTCATTATATTGTTGTTGACCATCATTCATGTCGGTCATGTTGTCATTGTATCGTTATTGACTATCATTCATATCGGTCATGTTGTCATTATATTGTTGTTGACTATCATTCATATCGGTCATGTTGTCATTATATTGTTATTGACCATCATCCATGTTTGTCGTGTTGTCATTACATTGTTGTTGA
>NZ_MACH01000072.1 GCF_001884065.1 Bacillus proteolyticus | reverse complement strand
TTGCGACTTCCTTATGTTAACATCTTCGTTTTTCGATGTCAACTAAGTTTTTCAATTTCTTTTTTGTCGTTTGTTGCGTTTCCGCATCAGCGACGTTTATTAATATATCATGCAGTATATACAGGGTCAATACTTTTCCAAAAAAAATTTCACATCCCGTTAAAAACTTTAAAAACACTTGAACGATAGCATCCTATCTCCCCATGTATTCTTTATACATGGCTATACTCCTTCTTATTTTACACCTTATCATTTCACTAGGTTTATACGAGAATGAAAATTCTGATTTTTGTGTTATATTATTATTATAGGAGCGTGGTGAGAATGGGCATTAAATATTCGAACAAAATCAATAAAATTCGGACCTTTGCATTAAGTCTAGTATTTATCGGTCTCTTCATTGCATACTTAGGAGTTTTTTTCCGTGACAACATTATTATTATGACAACATTTATGATGGTTGGCTTTTTAGCTGTTATCGCTAGTACTGTCGTTTACTTTTGGATTGGTATGTTATCCACTAAAACTGTACAAATTATTTGTCCAAGCTGTGATAAGCCAACAAAAATGCTCGGTCGTGTCGATGCATGTATGCATTGCAACCAACCTTTAACAATGGATCGAAATCTAGAAGGAAAAGAATTTGATGAGAAATATAATAAGAAGAGCTACAAATCATAGGTATACATGGGTACAATGCACCCTTACAAAACTAGACATTAGAAGGTGATTTCTTAACCAAGAAATCACCTTTTGTATTTATCTTTAATTAAATTAGGTTGTGTACTGAACATTTTAAACCCTTCTGAACCTAACGCAATTCCCCTATATAATAAAGAAAGAGGCTGACGTAAAGCCGTCAGCCTCTTTCTTTATTATATATTACGCCTTATGACACTCTGGACAAACGCCATAAATTTCTAAGCGATGACTATTAATAACGAAGCCTGTCGTTTTCGCAGCTTCCTCTTCAAGCTGTTCCAAACCTCCATAAGGAAAATCAACAATCTTACCACATTTTTCGCAAATCACATGATAATGTTGACTTGTAACATAATCAAATCTACTTGAAGCGTCTCCATAAGTTAATTCCTTTACAAGTCCAACTTCTTTAAATACACGTAAGTTATTATAAACAGTTGCAACACTCATATTTGGAAACTTACCTTCTAATGCTTTATAAATGTCATCCGCTGTTGGGTGCGTCATAGATTCCACAAGGTACTCTAAAATAGCATGACGCTGTGGAGTAATGCGTACACCCGTATTTTTCAGCATTTCTAGCGCTTCTTTTAATTCTTCTTTGACCACCGTCATGCACCCCGATTCTATACGGATTATTATTTTATAATTCTTATAAAGAGTGTACTCCTTTTCTTATAAATCGTCAATATTTCTACTATAAGTATGTGGTTTATTTTTGTATATAGCCTTATTCTTATGTATCTTCCCCCATTTTCTATACATTTACATAGAAAAAAGTGCGACATAATCGCACTTGGAATACTATCATCTGAGGAGGTATGCCCTACACTTCACTTTATGTAAGACGATAAAATATGTATAGACACTCGCCTTACTTCTATATATTTTATCTCCCCAATGGATTTACTTTATATAAGAAAGAACATCTTCAATATGTCCCTTCACTTTCACTTTACGCCACTCTTTTACAAGCTCACCGTCTTTATTAATAAGGAATGTAGAACGCTCGATTCCCATGTACTCTTTTCCAAAGTTCTTTTTCAATTTCCAAACATCGTACAATTCCGCTACCTTATGATCTTCATCTACTAAAAGTACAAATGGAAGTTCATGCTTCTCAATGAATTTCAGATGTCTGTTCGCTGAATCAGGACTTACACCAAGAATAACTGTATCTTTCTCTTGAAATAATCCATATGCATCTCGAAAATCACATGCTTCAGTTGTACACCCTGGAGTCATATCTTTCGGATAAAAATATAGAACTACGTTTTTACCACGAAAATCAGCTAAGCGAACTTGTTCCCCGTTACTTCCCTCTAATGTAAATTCTGGAGCCATTTCTCCTACTGTGATCATTGTTATCACTCCTATTCTTTTCTTTTACTATATCAAATGCGATCTTATTTTTCATTGTCTATTACAGACCTCATTACAAAAGCAAACGGTAGTGTATATCCAATTAGCGCTTCTGCAATCGCAATCCATCTCCCTATTCCAATCGGAGCTATATCACCGTACCCAACGGACAATAAAGTAACTGCGCTAAAATATAAGCAAATTTCTACAAGTTGAAAAGATTGAGCATGCAAGCTTTCTCCATCTTCTTTTAAAACTGCAAAGCCCATTTCTTCTAATACAACATAACTTAACCCAAACGCAATCAATACCGTTGTATAAATTAAAAATAAGGAGGCTAAATTATAAAACGAAAAGAAACGCCTAGAATCTGAATATGAACTCCATAACAATTGGACACTTCTCAAAATAGCAATTGCTGCAACTAATAGAATAAATCCCCATAACATGTCCTCCACCTCATTTTATATGTATGAGACAGCCATTGGATTTATCCCTTAGAAACAAACAAGCTTCTATAATTAATTCCCAGCACCCCGGTACCTTTTTACCCCTTGATTCCAAAGAGTTATTGCAATCGTAAAACAGATAATACCAACGAATGGTGTTGCAAACGCATAGCTATTCCACTCTGTTTTTCTTAAAAAGTATGCTGCTGGATATACCCCCACAAATGCAAACGGTAAAACAAACGTTAAAATAAAGCGAATAACACGGTTATAAATATCAACAGGATAGCGTCCATAATTCCCTATGTTATACATAAGCGGCATAATCGAACTTTTCGCATCCGACCAAAACCCAAGGCTTGCAAGCGTAACAAATATCCCGCCATACACAAGCGCCCCTCCCCCTACCATTAGTAGGAATAAGAAGAAATCATACCAGTAAAAAGATAACTGTAATTCTACTGCTGCATATCCCATTACAATAATTCCTGTAATCGCTCCAATTAAAGATTCAAGTTCCATTCTTTCTAATATAATTTGAAACAAACTATGAATCGGTCTCGTTAATATACGGTCCATTTCTCCTTTAATAATGTAACGATCATTAAAGTCCCATATGTTAAAGAAAGCTGAGAAAATGGCAAACGGTACTAAAAAGAAACCATAAATAAAGATAACTTCTTCTCTACTCCAGCCTTTTAATGCTTGCGTATGTCCAAACACAACGAGAATAAAGATTAAATTAACAGCCTGCAGTGATAAATCAGAAAGTAATCCAACGATAAAATCGCCCCGATACTCCAATTTTGTTTTTATATATTGGCTTGCATATTGCAAAAATAGGTTTATATATATCATCTCATCATCCCCCTTGTACAATTAGACGTTTTCTCGCCGTTCTCCACATGAGTACAATTGGAATAATAAGTACAATTGCCCAAATTACTTGGAATAATAATGCCTCATACAATTTACTTCCTTGTATACCTTCTGAAAAAATCATACTCGGAATATAACTAATGGCCTGAAACGGTAAAAATACCATTGCTTTTTGGGCCCATAACGGATAAAAACTAATCGGTAATAATAAACCAGAAAATAAATCGATAACAACACGTTTCGCATACATAATTCCACTATTATTAAATAAGAAGAATGTGAGCATTCCGGTCATTAAATTTATTTGTGTATTAATGATAAAACTAAATATTAAAGATAAGAAGAAAAATAACCACGTTTGAAAATCCGTTGTAATTTGCAATGAAAATAATAAGGTAACGATAACCATACCTGGAATTGAAAAGAATGCAAAACGAAATATCCCTTCACCGAGACCTTGCATCACTTTCATCCCTAAATAGTTATATGGACGAATCAGTTCTACCGCTACACGTCCTTCTTGAATTTCCATCGCAATTTCTCTATCTATATTATTGAAATAAAAAGCACGTGCCATCCATGCGATCGCAATATACGTAGTCATTTGCGAAATAGATAAACTTTCAATATTCTCTTTTCCACTATAAATTGCTTGCCATAAAAAATAATACGCACCGATATTAATTGTATAAATTAAAATCCCGCTGTAATAATTTGTACGATAAGCAAGCATCATTAAAAAGCGAATACGAATCATTTCAATATACTTACCCATGCTTAATACCTTCTTCATAAATGTTACGAATAATTTCCTCTGTAGACACTTCGTTAATTTTTAAATCTTTAATTTGAAAAGCTTGTACTACTTTAGAAATAAGCATTGAAATAATAATTTCTTCATTCGGGATTTTAGCAACCCACGCATTTTCCTCTTTCGCTTTTGACCAAACGACATGACTATCTGGCATAACCATTGATAAAGCCTGATAGGAAACTGGTGCAATAAATTGAAAATGTATTTCCTTCTCTGCTCCCCACTGCGCACGAAGATTATTTAAAGAACCGTCATACATAATGTTTCCTTCATCAAGCATGATGACACGTTCACATAAAGCTTCAATATCAGTAATATCATGTGTTGTTAATAAAATTGTTGTTTTATAACGTTCATTCATCTCTTTTAAAAATTCTCGTATTTTCAGTTTCACAAGAACATCAAGTCCAATTGTTGGCTCATCTAAAAATAATAATGGCGGATTATGAATTAACGCTGCTGCCAATTCACAACGCATTCTTTGACCAAGAGATAATTTCCGCACCGGTTTATCCAATAAAGGACCGATATCTAACGTTTCAATTACGTGCTCCATATGTTCCTTATATTGAGCATCCGATACACCATACACTTTTTTGAGTAAACGAAACGATTCTTGTACCGCAATGTCCCACCATAACTGCGAGCGTTGACCAAACACAACACCAATTGTTCTTACAAAGTCTTCTCTTTGTTTATGTGGATTCATTCCATTTACTGTAATCTGCCCTGATGTCGGAGTCAAAATCCCCGTAAGCATTTTAATTGTTGTTGATTTACCAGCACCATTTTCACCGATATAACCAACCATTTCACCTTGTTTTACAGTAAAAGACACATCATTTACTGCTGGTACTATTTTATAATTACGATTTAATAAATCGCGAAATGCACCCTTTAAACCCGGACGACTTGAATAGGCTGTAAACTCTTTACGTAACCCTTGTACCTCAATTACCGATTTCATAATCGGACCCCCTTCCTAAATGTCACAACGAATAGTTTACCCAACTGCCTTCTCTATCACAAACAATACGTCTTTTCGAAAAACATGTTAGAATAATACATAGATTTTTGTAAGGAGATGAATGGTAGTGAAATTCACAAAATCAGAAGCATTACATAAAGAAGCTTTAGAACATATCGTTGGCGGTGTTAATAGTCCTTCCCGTTCTTTTAAAGCAGTTGGCGGCGGCGCTCCTGTTGCAATGGAACGCGGGAAAGGCGCTTATTTCTGGGATGTAGACGGAAATAAATATATCGATTATTTAGCTGCATACGGTCCTATTATTACTGGACATGCTCACCCGCATATAACAAAAGCGATTACAACAGCCGCTGAAAATGGTGTACTGTACGGAACACCAACAGCACTAGAAGTAAAATTCGCAAAAATGTTAAAAGAAGCAATGCCTGCATTAGATAAAGTCCGCTTCGTGAACTCTGGTACAGAATCAGTAATGACAACTATTCGTGTTGCTCGCGCTTACACTGGCCGCACAAAAATTATGAAATTTGCTGGTTGTTACCACGGCCATTCTGATTTAGTACTTGTAGCAGCTGGATCTGGTCCTTCTACTCTCGGAACTCCTGACTCAGCTGGCGTACCACAAAGTATCGCTCAAGAAGTTATTACTGTTCCTTTTAATAATGTAGAAACTTTAAAAGAGGCATTAGATAAATGGGGTCACGAAGTAGCGGCGATTCTTGTAGAACCGATTGTTGGAAATTTCGGTATTGTAGAGCCAAAACCAGGATTCCTTGAAAAAGTAAACGAACTTGTTCACGAAGCTGGCGCATTAGTAATTTATGATGAAGTTATTACTGCTTTCCGCTTTATGTACGGTGGTGCTCAAGACTTACTTGGTGTAACACCAGATTTAACAGCACTTGGTAAAGTTATCGGCGGCGGCCTTCCAATTGGCGCTTACGGTGGTAAGAAAGAAATTATGGAACAAGTTGCTCCGCTCGGCCCTGCATACCAAGCTGGTACAATGGCAGGAAACCCTGCTTCTATGGCATCAGGTATTGCATGCCTTGAAGTACTTCAACAAGAAGGTCTTTATGAGAAATTAGATGAACTTGGCGCAATGCTTGAAAAAGGAATTTTAGAGCAAGCGGCAAAACATAACATCGATATTACAGTAAACCGTCTAAAAGGTGCATTAACTGTATACTTCACGACAAATACAATTGAAGATTACGATGCAGCCAAAAATACAGATGGGGAAATGTTCGGTAGATTCTTCAAGCTAATGCTTCAAGAAGGTATTAATTTAGCACCTTCTAAGTACGAAGCATGGTTCTTAACGACAGAACATACAAAAGAAGATATCGAATATACAATTGAAGCTGTTGGAAGAGCATTTGCTGCTTTAGCAGACAATAAATAATACTGTCATTACAAGGAAAAAAGAAAGCTCACCTTTCTTTTTTCCTTTTTTCTATTTCATAAATCCCGCATTAATAGTATAATTATTCATAATTATCTGTTTTATATTCTTTTAGATCGTTATTATCTCTGTGTACAAGGTGATTTACACCTTAAATAGTAAGATTATTCATTCTTTTACAAGAGGGGGGATTGACGGATGCTCAATAAAAAAAATACATGGACACCGTCTTTATTTCGAGATTATAGAAATGCAGAACATGATGCGTGTGGAATCGTTTCCGTTATGGAAAAACGAAGAATTCCTACCAAAGAAAACATCGACCTTTGTATACAATCACTAGTCAAAATGAATCATAGAGCTGGTTTTATTAATGGCGAAGGGGATGGTATCGGAATTCATATCGACATACCAAAAGCACTTTGGAATGAAAAACTGAAAAGTAGCGGATATAATCCAACGATTGTGGATCATCCCCACTTTATCGTTGGACATTTTTTTCTAAACAAAAAAGAAAATATTGTTGATTTAAAAAATTACATTCGCACGCAATTAAACAACGAAAGCTTTACTATTGTTTTCGAAAGTGATGATGTAATAAATTCCGATGCACTCGGCCCACTTGGTAAACAGGAAGAACCTTTATTTTGGCAAGTTGCCCTTATCGCTGAAAATGGAGTTAAAAATATTGAGCAAACATTATTTGCTGTAACGATAAAAATAGAGGAAAATGAAGCGATTCACGTTGCTTCATTAAGTCGTGATCACGTTGTATATAAAGTTCTAGGTGCTGGAGATACACTTGTTGCCTATTACAACGATTTACAACACCCACTTATCGCTTCAACTATGACACTAGGACATAATCGCTATTCTACTAATACATTATCTAATTTTTTTCGTGTACAACCATTTAGCATTCTCGGACATAATGGTGAAATTAATACAATTGCCAAATTACGTGATCAAGCCGAAATGATTCATGTACCACTTACTGTCGGGGGAAGTGACTCCCAAGATTTAAACCGCACCTTAGAAACCCTTCTCGTTCAGTACAACTACAGCTTATTTGAAGCAATGGATATATTATTTCCACCAATTATTAATGAAATAAAACTTTACGAAACAAACTTACAAAACTTATACACTTATATACGTGAGGCTTGGGGGCATTTCGCCCAAGGTCCAGCTGGCATCATTTCACGTTATAAAGATGAAGCTGTTTTCAGTGTCGATTCTCTTGGATTGCGCCCAGTTTGGAAAGTAGAGACAGAGAGCTCCTATATTTTCTCTTCTGAACCTGGAGTTGTATCACCAACTGAGTATGTAGCAGAGCCGAAACCACTCGCGCCTGGAGAAAAAGTTGGACTAAAATGGAATGAACAAGATGAGCTTATTCTCTATGAATACGACAGTTATCAAATTGAAGTATATAACCGTTTTAAGAAACGAATCGATATTACCAATTATCATGTAAACTTATCTATCCCTGAAACGAAAGAAATCCAGGGGTTATGTGATTCTGTTCAAGTTGAAACGAAGCAATACGTTGCTTTCGGCTGGGATCGAGAACATATTCAACTCCTTGAACAGATGGCAACAAAAGGTGTCGAACCAATTCGTTCACTTGGGCATGACTCACCACTTGCCGCACTTGATACAGATAGACGAAATATTGCCGATTTCATTAAGGAAAGTGTAGCCGTTGTGACAAATCCAGCCATCGATCGTGATCGAGAAGTGGAACACTTCTCCACACGTACTGTACTCGGAGAACGTCCAAGTTTATTAGATAACTCTAAACAACCATTTGTAATCGAGATGCTTTCTCCAATTATTTTAGAAGGAAATTTAGCTCAGCCTATCGCGGCAGACTTACAGACGATTACGTACGAACAACTTATACAGCTATTCACCACTTATAGCTCTGTCTCTACAATTTCTGTTACATTTAGTCCATCAGAAAATTTACAAAGCGCGTTAAATCGAATTAGTTCCGAAGCGATAGCAGCCGTTAAAAATAGGGCTTCCCTACTATTATTAGATGACGCTAACTCTCATCAAAATGAACTATTATGGATTGATCCACATTTAGTTACCGCTAAAGTACATCAAGCATTAACTGAAAATAACTTACGCCGGAAATGCTCTCTCATTATACGTTCCGGTGCCCTTCGCTCCTTACACGATATCGTCACACTATATGGATTGGGGGCAGACGGTATTAATCCATATTTATTATTCGCAACTGTAAATGATGGAACAAAAGCACCAATTACTAATTTGTATACCGCACTTAATAAAGGCCTAGAGAAAGTAATTTCAACGATTGGAATTCATGAATTACGCGGTTACGGTCGCCTCTTCTCCTCTATTGGATTACATGAGGAAATCGCAAATACATTACAAATTACAAATTTCTTCGGTTCAAATGATTTAGCTTTTTCACTTGAAGCAATTGCTGAAGATGCAAAAATTCGTGCCATTGATTATAACAATCCACAAGTTAGAATGAGAAAATCATTTCATATATTCCCGCGGATTTGGAAAGCAATTGGTGATGTTGCCAAAGGAAACTCTTATGATGATTACCGCGAAAAGTTAAGTGAATTAGAAGAAAATAACTCTATCGCAATCAGGCACCTTATTCAAACAAAACAAACAAAACATGTAATTCCGACTGAAGAAGTGTCCATCGGCATACACAATCATGATTTACCATTTATTATTAGTTCCATGTCATTCGGTTCTCAAAATGAAATAGCCTTCCGTGCATATGCAGAAGCTGCTGATCAGCTAAATATGATTAGTTTGAACGGTGAAGGTGGCGAAATTAAAGATATGATTGGCAAATACCCAAATACACGCGGACAACAAGTTGCATCTGGTCGATTTGGAGTAAACGCTGAACTACTAAATTCATCAAATTTAATTGAAATAAAAATTGGTCAAGGAGCAAAGCCTGGTGAAGGTGGACATTTGCCTGGTTCAAAAGTAACTGCCAAAATCGCTGAAGCACGTAATGCTACAATTGGTTCGGATTTAATTTCACCTTCTAACAACCATGATATTTATTCAATTGAAGACTTAGCCCAAATGATTACAGAAATTAAAACGGCTAATCACCTTGCAAAAGTAGCTGTGAAGGTCCCTGTCGTTCCTAACATTGGAACAATTGCTGTCGGTATTGCAAAAGCTGGTGCTGATTTTATTAACATTAGCGGGTTTGATGGTGGAACAGGTGCTGCACGTATTCATGCATTGCAACATGTAGGTCTTCCTGTAGAAATCGGTGTTAAATCGGCACATAACGCTCTATTAGAAGCACATATGAGACATAAAGTAGAGATTTGGGCAGACGGTGGTATCCGAAGCGTAAATGATGCCTTAAAAATCATGCTCCTTGGAGCAAACCGGATTGGATTTGGTACATTATCAATGATTGCCATCGGCTGTACAACTTGCCGTGGTTGTCATCTCGATACGTGCCACGTCGGAATTGCAACACAAATTGAATCTGAAGCTCAAGCAAAAGAACATGGACTGCGCCGTTTCGTTCCACGTGAATTAGAAAGCGCAGTTGCCGGGTTATTAAACCTATTCACTACTTTCGGTACAGAACTAAAACGTTTAACAGGGCAGCTCGGTTACACAAACTTACAAGATATTGTCGGGCGATCAGATTTATTAGAACAAATTCGAGGCAAGAACTTATTAGACTTACGAAACTTAATACAAACGATAGAAGATTCATCCGTGAAAATAACGGAATCTGTACAAGAAAAACAATTTGAATCAACTAATTCTCTCCAGTCAAAAGAATTAGTAAGCGTCGGCGTAGAGCAACGTGTAATGGGCGGTCTAGAATCCTGTTATCGTGTTCGTAGTAAATTATATGAAAACACTCATCTTGAACCACTTACATTAAAGTATACAAACGGTTCTGTTCCTGGAAACGGATTAGGCGCGTACAATAGCGAGAACTTATTTATACACGTAAACGGCGGTGCGCAAGACGGCATTGGGAAAACTTCATTTGGTGGTGGCATTTATATAACGAAAGCAAAAGGAAAAGATGGAACATATTATAACGGTTCTGTCGGAAAAGGATTTGGATACGGCGCTCAAAAAGGTGCATTATACGTGCAAGGTAACGCTGATGCTCGTGCTGGTATTCGTCTTTCTGGGGCAGACATGATAATTGGAGGTAGAATTACAAAACCACTCCGTGAAAAAGAACAAGGGAATATAGGCGTATATTCCAATATAAAAGGGTTTGCTTTTGAATATATGACAAATGGTCGTGCTCTTGTTTTAGGAGATCCTGGCCCATGGATTTGTGCCGGCATGACTGGTGGTGTTGTTTATTTACGTCATGAGCCAAACTTAGGTTTAACAGAGCAAGCCTTAAAACAAAGAATCGCTAAAGGTGCAAATGTAACATTGCAGCCAATTAGCAAAAATGGTTTGCAAGATGTAAATGAATTATTATTAGACTACATTCGTGTATTAAATGAGCATGAACAATATGAAGAAGTCGCTTTATTAACACCATTATTAGATAATATCCAGCTTCACTTCTATGAAATTATCCCGAAAAAAGAACAGGCGGACCCATCTATCTCAACTGAATGATAAAGTGAAACTTTAATCAGTGGAGGGCCATCTCCCACTGATTATTAGCCTTCACCAATCGGGCATTAATGCGGGATATGTACAATATTTATTTTCATAAAAAAATTGACGAAGCAAGCATCGCATAGTAATCTATAATAACAATTTGAAACCTGCTGAATTTCAGCAGGTTTTTTTATTAAAGAATAGATGTTTAAAGAGAATTTGGAGAAATTATAAATTGATTGTAATTTATTTATTAAACTTTTTAACATCACTAAAATATCACTTGCTAACATATTGTAATGAATGTATAGTATCATGTTGTACATTCATTATGACAAGAGAAAGGATATCAATAAGGGTATGAAACTTGGTGCTCGCATTTTAAAAACGGGTATTGCCATTACATTAGCTTTATTTGCTTGTATTTTACTTCACTTACCGAGTCCGGTATTTGCGGGAATCTCAGCTATCTTCGCTGTTCAGCCGTCTGTATACCGTTCGTATTTAACGGCACTTGAACAAATTCAAGCAAACGTAATTGGTGCGGTATTCGCTATCGTATTTGCTACTGCTTTTGGACATAATCCTTTTATTATTGGATTAACATGTATATTAGTAATTGCTCTTACATTACAATTACGATTAGAAAACACAATATCAATCGCTCTAGTTACAGTTATCGCCATTATGGAGTATCAAGGCGAAGATTTCTTTAATTTTGCCTTACTTCGCTTTGCGACGATTATGATCGGAATTATTGCGGCTTCACTTGTAAATTTAGTATTTATGCCGCCAAAATACGAAACAAAGCTTTATCACCGTATCGTTGATAATACAGAAGAAATTGTGAAATGGATTCGAATGAACAGCAGGCAAGCTTCTGACTTTACAACGTTAAAAACTGATATTGATCGTATGAAAGAAAAAATGATCAAACTAAACCATTATTATTTGCTGTATAAAGAAGAAAGAAGCTACACGAAAAAGGTACAGTTCGCAAAAATTCGTAAGCTCGTTTTATTCAGACAAATGCTTGCAACAACAAGCCGTGCTTTAAGTACGCTAAAGTCATTACACCGTACTGAAAATGAACTGCGCTATATGCCAGAAGAGTTTCAGGAATCTATTCAAAACGAACTTGATTCATTAACGCATTACCATGAACAAGTTTTATTAAAATTTATTGGTAAAGCAAAAAAACAACAATCTGTTGAAATGCTTGATGAAGTTGAAACAGCTAAACAAGAATTAATTGATATCTTTATGGATTATCAAAACAAGGATGATGAGGAAGCATATAAAATATGGTTACACCTCTTCCCTCTTATTTCTTCAATTATTAACTATAGTGAAGAAGTAGAACATTTAGATTTACTTGTGGATAGCTTCTACACATACCATAAACCAGAAACCGAACTCAAAATCGACGATAAAAAAGAAGACGAATAAAAAACAGCTCCTTTTATGCTAAAGGAGCTGTTTCTGTTATATGTTGAAGCTGATATAAATTATAATAATATCCTCTTCTTTTCATTAACTCTTCATGAGAACCTGTTTCTTTAATTTCGCCATCTTCAATGTAAATAATTGTATCGACATGTGTAATCGTCGCTAATCGATGTGCAATTATAATCGTTGTCCGATCTGCCGCTAACGTTTGCAGTGCCTCTTGAATATATCGTTCATTTTCTAAATCTAAAGCGGAAGTTGCTTCATCTAATATAAGTACAGATGGATTCTTTAGAAAAACCCGCGCGATTGCTACACGTTGTCTTTGCCCACCCGATAATTTCACACCACGTTCCCCAACGACAGTATCGTAGCCCTCTGGCAACTCTGTAATAAAATTATGAATTTGTGCAGCTTTGGCAGCTGAAATCACTTCCGCCTCTGTAGCTTTCGGATTACCATATAAAATATTAGCCCCGATTGTATCGCTAAATAATAAATTATCTTGTAGCACAATTCCAATATGACTACGTAAATTTCTCATATTATACTTTCTTACATCTATCCCGTCTATATAAACTGCACCTTCAGAAACATCATAAAAACGTGGAATTAAACTAGCAAGAGATGACTTTCCTCCTCCACTTGCCCCTACAAGCGCAACCTTCTCTCCTGGTCGCATAATTAATGACAGATTATGCAATATTTCTTTTTCATCCGCATTATAACGAAAAGAAACATTATCAAATATAACTTCTCCATCTAACCTTTTCGTTTGCACCGCATTTGGTACATTAACAATATCGTATTTTTCATCTAACAGTTCAAATACTCGATCCATCGAGGCGAAAGATTGCGTTAATGTTGTAGATGAATTAACGAGGCGACGAAGCGGACTATATAAACTATCCATATATCCAACAAAGGCCACCATAGTCCCCAGTGTTAATGACCCTTGAATTACCTCATACGCCGCAAAACCAATAACGAGTAACGGCCCTAAATCCGTTAACGTATTCACTGCCGAAAACGTTCTCGCCGTCCAACTTGTATGCGCTAGTGCTTTCGTTAAAAATTCATTATTTCTCTTTTCAAACTGGCCCCTTTCATACTCTTCTAATGCAAAGCTACGTGTCACTTGCATCCCTTGAATACGTTCATGTAAATATCCTTGCATCGTTGCTAACGCTTGTGAACGTTCTTTCGTCAATTTTCGGAGACGTCCGAAAAAATATTTCACTGCAACAACATAAATAGGTAAAATCAATAAAGCAACAAACGTTAACTTTATATTCATAGAAAACATAACAATAATAGCAATCGCAATTGTTGCAGTATCTAACCAAACATTCATTAAACCGGTAATTACAAAATCCTTCGTTTGCTCTACATCATGGATTACACGTGAAATAAGCTCTCCTGTTTTTGTGTTCGAATAATAACGCAAGCTCAATTTTTGCAAGTGACCAAAAATATGTTTCCGCAAATCATATAGTATTGTATTGGCGATACGTTGCGCGAAATATTGACGATAATATTCAATCGGTGGCCTTAATACTGCAAAAATAAAAAAAGCTATCCCAATCGCCGTTATTAATTGGGACGTTTTATCTTGAAGTGAACCCCCGCCTTGAATTACATCGTCGATAATATACTTTAATAACCACGGCATAATAAGCGGGATACCGAACTTAACTAGACCGATAACAATTGTAATAGCAATAAGCCATCGATATGGTTTAACAAATTGTAAATATCTTTTTATACCTTGCACATAATCCCCCCTCTAATAGGACAAACCTGCCGGGAAATCCCCTGCAGGTTTGTTTTAATTTCTGTACATTAAATATCTTTCGTACCACATATCTACGAAATCCGGTGCAAATGGACCTTTTCTTTGATGAATCCACTGTGTTAAATGCGCTACATTTCGTTTTAAAATTGTATCAATAACAGGTGGATACTGCATGATTTGACTATGCTTTTCATACTCATCTTCATCTAAAAGTGTATATGTCATATCCGGATACACTTTAATGTCTAAGTCGTAATCAATATACTTTAATGCTTCAGAGTCATATGCAAAAGGAGAGCTTAAATTACAATAATAATATACTCCTTCTTCTCTCAGCATTCCAATCACATTAAACCAATAATTAGCATGGAAGTAACAAATCGCAGGTTCGCGAGTAATCCATGTTCGACCATCTGATTCCGTAACTACTGTACGATCATTTGCTCCGATCACAAGGCTCTGCGTCCCTTTTAAAATTGTTGTCTCTTCCCACATTCTATGAATGGAGCCATTATGTTTATAACTATGTATTTGTACCTTTTCTCCTTCTTTGGGAAATCCCATATATGCTCCCTTCTTTCAACCGCAAATGCTTTTCTTAAGTTGTCTTAGCTACCCCTTGAACTGCATTCACTTTTTTTCTATTATAACTTTTTTGTCAAAATTTTAAAACTAAAGCGATAGGACACTTGTTTTCATGAGGAATATAATGAAGTTTATATTATTGAATACCACATCACTAACCCTTTTAACGAAGGAACATTTCCTATGAATTAGCAATACGTATTTTAGAAGATCAAACGAAGATATAACAAAAAGAAAAGCCCCCTCACCTCTGTTTAAGAAAGGACTTTTCACCTAAAATCAACAACATATCTCACCCTTAATTTGAAATTGTTTTTTCGGTTTCAAAAGATTGAATCACATTATTCGTTTGCTGTTCAAATTTTTCATGTAAAAGTTTTAATGCTATTTCTGTTCTATATATTTCTTGACGGATAAAATGCAATTCTTTTTTATCGCACGTATCCCTTTCACTCATTTCAATTTGCTGATACTTCTCTAAATGCGATTGTAACTTTAAAAGCTCATCCATCGTTTCCAACTGCTCTCCTACCAACTTATCAAAATCGTTCATCACTTACCCCCTTTTAAATTCATTCGCCAGTTATAATTCCTATTACATATTTCTAATCGCGCACTTCTTTCTCCTTTGACTACATTTGTTGACTTATTAGAAGTTATGTCGTTCCCTTTATTTTCATTACAATGACCCGCACACATAGAAAACACTTCTCTCGAACGGAGAAGTGTTTTTCCATCATTACTGATTTGAGCTAGAAGATTGTGATTGTTTTGCAGCTGATTGTGCATTTTGTTTTTTCACTGCATGCACATCTGTTTCAGTTGCAAACTCTGTACCATAACTAGCATTTGCACTCTGAGCAGCAGAAGCTTGTGCTTTCTGTGCCTCTGATTGTGCGTTCGCTTGTTTTACTGCTTGTACATTCGTTTCAGTCGCAAACTCTGTACCATAGCTAGCATTTGTACTTTGAATGCTAGCACCAGAAGTTGCCTTATTATAACCTTGTTGTTTTTTACTCATCTTTCTCACCTCCACAATCAATAATGTAACCAATTCACTTAGAAGTTATCCTTAATTTTCTTTAAAAAAATTCACGCATATATCTCTTATCACTCATTCAAACTACATATGATGGAGGTGGGAATATGTATACTGGACGTGATATGACTGAGCTAACTATGATTTCCAAAAATGAATGGAACAAAGATGAATTGGCTCATTTTCATCATTCATTTCAGCAAATTATGCCTTATCTAAATGTAGAGGGACAAACGATTTATAAAGAAATTGTGAAAGAAATCGAGTCACGTGGCGGATTATAAAAGCATGGATTTTTAGCCTCGAAATACAAATTTCCCCCAATAAAAAAAACGTGTTCCAAAGTTCTAGAACACGTTTTTTCATTTATTGCATTGTAATTTTCTCCACACAATTTTCGTAAATTGTACGATGCGATTTCGAGAAAGGTAACTGTTCAAATGCTTCTTTCGATACAATTTTCAATGTATCTGTTTCCACAATATCACCGGTTACTTTTCCGTAAAATATAAATATATCCCAAGTACGATGTGTAAAAGTATGCTGTACATTCATGGCGTATTCATCAATGGAAACCGTGAGCTCAAATTTTTCTTTCATATAATCTGCAAGCTGCTCCTTCTGATTTCGGATCCCTTCGCCAAGTTCAACATTTGGAAATTCCCACATATTAGCCAACAACCCGGTATCCGGACGCTTATTAATTACGTAACGACCATCTTCAGTTTGAAGTACTCCTGCAACAAGCGGTACCATTGTAGGTGCTTTCGCTTTACTCTTTACTGGTAATTCTTTTTGAACACCCTCAGCGTATCCTCGGCAATGTTCACGTACAGGGCAAAGTAAACAAGATGGATTTTTCGGTATACAAATTAATGCTCCTAATTCCATCAAACCTTGATTAAAATAGGATGGATTTTTAGCTGAAATAATTTCACGCACAATCTCTTCAAACACTTTTCTCGTTTTTGGTTTTGCAATATCATCCCACACTGATAAAATACGAGATAATACGCGCATAACATTTCCATCAACCGCCGGCTCTGGTATACCGTATGCAATGCTTAAAATGGCACCTTTTGTATATGGTCCCACTCCTTTTAGTTTTTCGATTTTCTTTACATCGCTCGGTACTTCCCCGCCGTATACTTCTTTTACTTCCTTTACTGCTGCATGTAAATTTCGCGCTCTAGAATAATAACCTAAGCCTTCCCATGCTTTTAATACGTCTTCATCATCGGCATTTGCTAACGCTTCAAGCGTAGGAAACTTCCCCATAAAATTTGCGTAATATGGTTTTACAGCTTCCACCCTTGTTTGCTGTAACATAATTTCCGAAACCCAAACACGGTATGGATCTTTATTTTTTCGCCACGGTAAATCACGTTGTTCTTTTTCAAACCAACCAATTAAATCATTTTGAAATTGCTCTATGTTAAACTTATTTAATATTTCAAGTGTCAAACTTGATCCCCCTCATTTTTTTGCATATATGTACTATTATAAAGATTTTAGGAAAAAATTTAAGTAAGATGACATAGGAAATAGAAGGCAAAGGACTTGAGGTATCGAATAAAAAGAGTTACATTAATAAAAAACGGAGGTGGATTTCTATGGACACAGCCACTCACCTTGTTATGGGCGTTACTCTAGGCAGTTTGGCAACATTAGATCCAACCATAGCTCAAAGTGATGTTGGGCCACAAGCAGTGATGCTTGCAACAATTGCTGGTTCCAATATTCCTGATATCGATACAGTTTTAAAATTGCGTAATAACGCTAAATATATAAGAAATCATCGCGGGATTACTCATTCCATTCCTGCAGTAATTCTTTGGTCATTCCTTATAAGTGGCATCTCGTTCGCCTTCTTTTCAGACGCTCCATATCTGCATCTACTACTTTGGTCATTTATTGCCGTCTTTCTTCATGTCTTTGTGGATATTTTCAATGCCTATGGTACACAGGCATTAAGGCCCTTCACCAAAAAATGGGTAGCACTTGGCATAATTAATACGTTCGATACTGCCATTTTCTTTATCCATATACTTGCGATTGCTTGTATGCTTGTCGGATCACATAAAGGATATACTGCTTTAGCAGCGTATATATTAATGTTTGTTTACTACATCGGCCGCGTTATGATGCATCGAAATATTAAAAGTGTAGTATACAAACGTTTCAAAAATGTAGAGAAAGTAATTATTTCTCCTTCTTACAAATTTTATCATTATCATTTAGCCGTCGTTACAACGGAACATTACTACGTCGCAAGATGGCACCGCGGTAACATCCTTGTATACGATAAATTTGATCGCGTACCGTTCCCGAATACTGCCATTATGCAAGCTGCTGTGCGAGATGAAAATATATCTGCTTTCTTATCTTTTTCACCTGTATATCGCTGGGATATTTTCGATTATGATAACTATTATGAAGTTCGATTCATTGATTTGCGGTATCGAAGCAAAGATTATTATCCATTCGTCGCAATCGTTCAACTCGATCAAAATTTAAATATTATTAGTTCATATACTGGATGGATTTTCAGCGAAGAAAAACTTCGAAAGAAATTAGAATTGCTTCCACATTAAAAAAAGCGACTTAAGTCGCTTTTTTTTAATGTTTCAAATGATCTTCTTGATTGATTAAATGGCTATACTTTGGATTATTTGTACGCATTTCATGAAGGCGCGCTCCATGATTATTAATCCATGTTCGTACTACTTGCTCAGTCATTTCCTCACCTTGGTAACGACCTGATTTCGCATAAGTTGTTTGAAAATCTTCCCACAGTAATTCAACCCACGCACGAGCTTGTCCGTAAGAAAGCTTGTCATTCTTGTCTAATAATTCTTTCGTTAATGCTTCATAAATATCATTCATGTTCTAGTCTCCTTTTACCTATTTATCCCTTCATTTCTAAAGGATAGTTTCTTCTATTTTGCACATTCTATAAGTGATACTTCTTAAAGAGGTATCAACTGATGATGAGGAGGGCGTTCGCAATGGGTAAACAAGCCGAGTTTTGGTCTGAGTCAAAAAACAACAGCAAAATCGACGGTCAGCCGAAAGCGAAATCACGCTTCGCTTCGAAACGACCTAACGGCACAATTAACACGCACCCACAAGAACGTATGCGTGCTGCAAATCAGCAGGAAGAGTAGTACAGGTACAACCTAAAAAATTAACTTCCTACACGAGGTGATAAAGATGAGCTACCGTGATCGTTTAGATAGTCGTTCTGAATTATTTAACCATACGTGGACTCGTCCGAAACATGCGAAAGCGCAAGTTAACGGACAGACGCAACAGACCCAGTCTCTCATTATATTGGCCAATGAATGTAAAAAACGCCAATTTTAGAATCTCCTATCTCCTTTAACGCCTACCAAAGATGAAAACCAGAGAGATATTCGCTCTCTGGTTTTTATTTTTCTTGCAACAAGGAGATTGGTATCCCAATCTCTTCATTATCGTTTTGCTTATAACCCCAAGCAAATACCCCATTGAAGTACGTGATTTTAAATAATACACCAGGTTCTTCTACTAATTCATATGTCTCACCAATATGGAATTTGTTTATATCAGTCATGTAAGCACGGGCCATGGCCATCTTTCTCATTAACACATCGAATTCATTTACAATTCCAAGTTGCTCAGCCTTTACTGCTTGCTCCTTCAAAGCCCCAATTTCTTCTCTAAGCTCATGCGTTGTCATTTCACTGTAGCGTTTTGGCATATTCATTTTATTATTCCCCTCATCCCTCTTCACGTTTCATTTGTAAAAATATCTCTATCTCATCAATAGAGAATCCTTTTCGATATAACGCTTGTTTCATCTTATTTTCGAATGTCCATCCATCATACTTCTTATATTTCTCATAATATTTATTCCCATGATAGTGTAACGCTTCTTGTTGCTGTTCGTCATCTTTTTCGTCTTTCAATTCTTCTAGACAAATTTGAATCACATCTCTAGAATATCCTTTACGCACAAGCATTTCGTCTAACTTTAGCTTCATTTGTAAAAAGGAATGTTTTTGATAAGATCTTTTCTTCTTTTCTATAAGAACCAAAGCATTTTCAATTTGCTTCTCCTTTGGATACCCTTGTAAACTATGTGTAATGATTAGATCCTGAACACCTTTATTTAACAGCTCTCTCTTTATAACAGTTGGACCTTTTCGATTCACATTACTTTGCGTTCGCGTATATAAAATGGCATACTCTTTATCATTAATATATCGGTCATGTAATAATTTCGAAACGACTTCAGAGATGATGGCCTGTCCCACTTCTTTTTTTCGTAAAAAATCTTCTATTTCTTGTTTTGTTCTCATTTGATAGGATAAATAGGAGATTGCTTGTAAATATGCTTTTTGTACCTCTTCATTGTACAAAATATTTCCTAACGCTATTTCATCAATTTCTAAGCCTTTTTGTAATCCGTGTTTCATTAAGATTACTTGATCCACACTAAATCCGTACTCTTCACCTTGACCTTTATCAATATAAATATTAAATCGTTCTTTCGATCGTTTTTGCACTTCTATTTTTGTAATGACAGCCATACTCTCACCTCTCTACTATTTTAACATAGTCGAGGAACATTTTTGTTTTTCAAGAATATATATAATGAGGAGGAAATGATTGTGAAAATCGCAATTTCTGGTGGCTCTGGCTTTATCGGCAAATACCTTTCTAGTTTTTTTATTCAAAAAGGATATACTGTTTACATTCTCACTCGAAAAAAAACTACTAAAACTTCACACACTAACCTTCAATACGTACAATGGACACCGGATTTACAGACCTTTCCCCTCTCTTCTATCGATGTAGTTATTAATCTAGCTGGAGAGTCTATTAATAGTAGATGGACAAAGAAACAAAAAGCAGCAATTTTAAACAGTAGAATTCAAACAACAAAAGGACTCATTAAACAATTGCAAGCACTTGGTACAAAACCACACACATTTATTAACGCAAGCGCTATTGGATACTACGGAACATCTGAAACAGAGTCTTTTACCGAGCAGCAAGAAATTCCAGGAAATGACTTTTTAGCAGAAACAGTATTTTTATGGGAGCAAGAAGCATCTAAAGCATGTTCTCTTGGAATAAGAACAATCTACTCAAGATTCGGAGTCGTATTAGGTGCAGACGGAGGAGCTCTTCCAAAAATGCTACTTCCCTATCGATTCTATATGGGAGGTACAATTGGATCTGGAAACCAATGGTTATCATGGATTCATATAGACGATGTCGTTCGCATGATTGACTTCATCATACACAAAGAAGAAATTGATGGTCCTCTTAATATTACAGCCCCCCTACCTATAAGAATGAAGGAATTTGGAGAAACCATTGCAACTATAATGGGAAAGCCTCATTGGTTACCTGTCCCTTCATTTATGCTTCACGCTTTATTGGGTGAGATGAGTATACTTGTACTAGAAGGGCAACATGTATTACCTATTAAAGTAATTGAACATGGGTACCAATACACATTTCCGACAGTAAACCATGCATTACAAAATATACTTTCGCATACAATGTAGTACTTCTAAAACACAGTTTTACAAGGGGTCTAGGATCCAGAGCATTACTACACAAATAACCTTTCAGTTACTTTTTCTTAAATTCCATTAACATTGTAAAGTAACAGAAATGAGGTACCTATGAAAATATTGCTCAAACAAGCCATTGTGTACCCTATTACATCTCCAAAGTTCCAAGGTGATGTACTCGTTATAGGCGAACGAATTGCTGAGGTCAAACCTTCTATTCAGCCTACTCAAGATATGACCGTTATAGATGCGCGAGCTCTTCATCTCTTACCTGGATTTATTGATGTCCATACTCACCTTGGTCTCTATGATGAAGGCACTGGTTGGGCTGGAAATGATGCAAATGAAACCTCTGAAGTTTCAACACCGCATATCCGTTCTTTAGACGGAATCCATCCTTTTGATATTGCATTTCAGGATGCTGTACAAAATGGTATTACAACTGTTCATGTTATGCCTGGGAGTCAAAATATTATCGGGGGTACTACTTGTGTAATAAAAACTGCTGGAACTTGTATTGATCATATGATTATTCAAGAACCTGCTGGTTTAAAAATTGCCTTTGGAGAAAACCCTAAAAAAGTTCATAGTAACGGAACAAAAGAATCAATAACACGTATGGGTATTATGGGTTTACTTCGAGAATCATTCTACGAAGCACAACACTATGGACATGAAGCTGATTTTCGAATGCTTCCTATTTTAAAAGCACTTCGCCGGGAAATACCAGTACGTATCCACGCTCACCGCGCAGATGATATTACTTCTGCTCTACGCTTTGCAACAGAATTCAATCTTGATTTACGTCTTGAACATTGTACAGAAGGACACTTTATTGTTGAAGAGCTTTCGAAACACAATTTGAAGGTTTCAGTTGGCCCCACTCTTACACGCCGTTCTAAAATCGAACTAAAAAACAAAACATGGGATACTTACCATATATTATCAAAAAATGGAGTGGAAGTTTCTATAACAACAGATCATCCCTATACACCCATTCAATATTTAAATGTTTGTGCTGCTGTCGCAGTAAGGGAAGGATTAGACGAGAAAACTGCATTGGAAGGAATCACTATATTTCCAGCGCGAAATTTACGTTTAGAGGATAGAATTGGAAGCATTGAGGTTGGAAAAGACGCCGATCTCGTGTTATGGACACATCATCCTTTCCATTATTTAGCCAAGCCTGTACTAACTATGATTGATGGGAAAATAATTTACAAAAAAAATAAAAAAAACTAGTTTATTTTTTTGACTAGATAAAGTATTATACGATTATAAACTGAATGAAACCATAATCAATTTGTGTCGTGATTATCATTTTCAAATTGATGAATGGGGAAGGCAAATGGTGCGCCACCAGCGTTATAAACTGGTTCTAGTGGGTTCGATTCCCACCCCGAAATTTTTTAAAGATTGATATAAAAATTTCGAGGGTGGGGTGCTTTTTCGTCATGCTACCCTCGTGTGAGGAGGAGTTAGTGTGTTGAAAAAACGCGACTTACACGACAGCCACGTTCTATACGAATTAATGGTGGATCCAGCTGTCTTCCCTTTTGTGCGTCAAAAGGCTTATTCTTATGAGGAATATTTATTTTTAACAAAACAAACGATTGAAGCTGAAGAGCGTGGGGAATTAATTTCACGCACAATTTTAGATGAATGGGGTAACCCTATCGGAACAATTACTTTATTTGATGTGCAAGAAAAAGCCGGATTCCTTGGAACATGGCTTGGAAAACCGTACCATGGCAAAGGCTATAATAAATTGGCGAAAGATTCATTTTTTAGCGAACTTTTCTATGAATTAGATATTGAAACAATTTTTATGCGTATTCGCAAAATAAATATTCGTTCTATTAAAGCTGCCGAAAAATTACAATATGTAAATCTAGCAAATGAAACAAGAAAAGCCGTTTATGATGAAATTAATGCAAATGAAGAAGTTTATAACTTATATGAAATTCCAAAAGATCAATATACACTTGCTACAATGCGAGATACAACATTCCAAGATGCTCATCAATTAAAAGAAGCATAGTCTAAATTTTTTGAAATGATAATTATTCAATACTAGTTTGACATATATGTATATCACCCCATGTCTTTGGAAACGATAGATAGTGACTTTAAGACACGAGGTGATTTGTAATGGATAAAAAGAAACGTGACAAAGCGAAAAACACATTATCTAGTACACAAGAAGTTCTTTATCAACGAGAATTTCGAAAAGCAGATCGTGCAGCGGGATATCGCTCAAAAAGTATTTAAAGTGAAACTGAATAATTAGAAGGTTTTCCCCCCTAATTATTCAGTTTCATTGCATAAGATTTTCCAATTAATTAGCAAAAAAGGTTCCTTATTTATAAGGAACCTTTTTTGTGAACAACTTTATCCACAAAATCCATAGAATTGTGCATAAATTCCAAAAATCTTTTGCGAATTCATTTATTTAACTAAACACCAAACACACGAATTGTGGATAATTTTCTAAAAATTGTGGACTATGTGGATATAGTTGTTAATATTCCGATTTTACTGTCTAATGAAAGCGCGATCCTTTGTGGATAAGTTAATAATTCAGGCTTACTTTTGTTACAATAATAAAAAAACCCTCTTTAAAAGTTTAAAAGAGGGGTTTCATATTAAGTAAAAGATTCGGCAAGAGCTGGTGATTTAATAGGTATACGACTCGGCTCTGCATGATTTTCTGCCAAAATTGCATCCACGATATGACCAGCTGGTTCAGGACGATAAATACTTTTCATCGCTTCTTTCATTTGGAGAAGCTTTATATCATCTTGCAATAACGCCTCTGTTTTTGCAAAAACTTCACTATCATCACGGATTACAACTGCAGCCCCTTTTCTTTCAAAATACAACGCATTTTCATTTTCTTGTCCTGGGACAGGCTTATATAAAATGACAGGTACTTGTAATGCTGCTGCTTCGCTTAATGTAATACCACCTGGCTTCGTAATCATACAAGAAGTAACACGGAATAACTCATCAATGTTTTCAACATAACCAAATACTTTTAAAGCATCAGAACTTTGCTCCTGCAGCCCCAATAATTCCTGCTTTAAAGCTTCGTTTTTCCCACAAACGACAACTACTTGTAAGTTTGGTACTGACATAAATGACTGGCATAGTTCTTTTACACTTCCTAGCACACCATGAGCACCTGCTACAATTAGTAAAATCTTTTTATCCTTACATAACTGATATTTATTATATATAATTTCTGGATTGATCTTTAGCTCAAAACTACTACGAATCGGAATCCCGGTTTCAACAATTTGCTCTGCAGGCACACCAATATCAACCATCACTTTTTTCACATGATCGGTTGCTACAAAATAACGATCTACTTCTCGATGGATCCATATTTTATGAACGCAAAAATCTGTTAATACGTTATAAACAGGAATAGAAATACCTATTTGCTTTTTCAATTCTGGTACAGCGATGATTGGAAAGGTATTAATAACAATATCCGGTTTCTCTACCTCTAATAGCAACTTCAAACGCTTTCTTCCAAAATTCGCATACCACGATGCTATTTTTTTATCATAAATTTTCTCTACACCATAATAAAACAAACGATATAATTCTTTTCCTATCGTATAGCTTTTTAAATATAAATATTTTGTAATATCGGTTATAACTGGATGTGATTCTCCAAACAAGTCGCATACAATTACATCTTTGATTCCTTTTTGGCGAAAGGTTTGTTCTAATGTTTTCGCTACTTGCACATGACCGTTACCGTAATGTGCAGTTAATATTAAAACCTTGGGGTTTTTTATCAAACAAATCCACTCCTAGCTTTTTGTTTCTCCATATTGCATATACGACAATAGGAAAAACATTTTCCTTAAACATTACATACTCGGATTCCAATATTCCCCTGTTAGCTATGTACCTGTCGTGGATATGCAAAGCATATAAGATTGACCCCTTAATCCTATCTGTGCTCATATCTTTACATTATACTTTCCTATAAGAGCTTTCGCAATAACTTACAAATGTTCTATATTCCATGATACTCACTCTTTTACTTCTTAATTCTTTTTACTATTTTGATTTCCCTTTACAATTATGTAAATTTCTCCGCTTACTCTTTACAAAAATATGGATATTCTTTCTTCAGTATACTCTGTTCTGAATATATACTCTAGATTTTATTATAAAGTGAAACTTTAATCAGTGGGGGTTTTATTCATCCCCCACTGATTATTAGCCTTCACCAATCGGGCGTTTACTGTCCACAAATAGCGGGATAAAGAAACAAAAAGTCTAATCCAATATTTGGATTAGACTGCTTTTAAAATATGTTTCGCATGCTCAACATTTTCTTCTGTCGGTGGATTCACATCCGCAAGTGGATACTTATGTCCAAGTGCCTCCCATTTATAAACACCAAGTTTATGGTATGGTAACACTTCCACTTTCTTAACATTCGATAGACTTTGAATAAAGCTTGATAATTTTTGCAGATCCTCTTCACCATCGGTAACACCAGGAACCAATACATGTCTTACCCAAATTGGTTTCTTTTTATCCGATAAATAACGAGCAAATTGTAAAATGTGTTCATTTGGTTTCCCTGTTAATTTACGATGTTTCTTTGAATCAATATGCTTCAAATCCAATAAAACTAAATCTGTATAATCCATTAAAATATCTAGCTTATTTTGGAATTCTGGTTCTTCAGAATAACAACCGCCAGAAGAATCGATCGTTGTATGGATACCATATTCTTTACACTTTTTAAACAACTCAATCAAGAAGTCTAGCTGTAATAGTGGCTCTCCACCGCTAACTGTTATACCGCCTCCAGAAGCTTCAATAAATGGAAGGTAACATGTCACATCCTGCATCACTTCTTCAACTGTTATTTCTTTACCTTTACCGATTTCCCACGTATCAGCATTATGACAATATTGACAACGTAATAAACACCCTTGTGTAAATATGACATAACGAATCCCTGGGCCATCAACAGTACCACAAGACTCTACAGAATGTATTCTTCCTTTTACCATGTTACTTCCTCCTTTATTGAAACAGCCTCCCCCCGCTATATATTAAAAGCGGAGGGACACTTTTTTCACTTACATGCTTTCATGCATTGTACGGTTAATTACATCAATTTGTTGTTCACGAGTTAATTTAATAAAGTTAACAGCGTAACCAGATACACGAATTGTTAATTGTGGATATTTTTCAGGGTGCTCCATTGCATCCATTAATGTTTCACGATTAAATACGTTAATATTTAAGTGATGTCCTTCTTTTATTGCATATCCATCAAGCATAGATACTAAGTTGCGTACTTGTACATCATCTTCTTTACCAAGTGCTTTTGGAATGATAGAGAATGTATTAGAAATACCGTCTTGTGCATCTTCATATGGTAATTTAGCTACAGATAATAGTGACGCTAATGCACCTTTTGTATCACGTCCATGCATTGGGTTTGCGCCCGGTGCAAATGGTTCTCCAGTACGACGTCCATCTGGAGTGTTACCAGTTTTCTTACCATATACAACGTTAGATGTGATTGTTAAGATTGACATTGTATGAACAGAATTACGGTATGTTTTATGTTTGCGAAGCTTGTTCATAAATGTTTTCACAAGATTTACTGCGATTTCATCTACACGATCATCATTGTTACCGTATTTAGGGAAATCTCCCTCAATTTCGAAATCAACTGCAATACCATTTTCATCACGAATTGGTTTTACTTTTGCGTATTTAATTGCACTTAAAGAGTCTGCTACTACAGATAATCCAGCGATACCTGTTGCCATTGTACGAAGAACATTTGTATCATGAAGTGCCATTTCAATACGTTCATAGCTATATTTATCGTGCATATAGTGAATTACATTTAATGTATTTAAATATAGACCAGCTAACCATTCCATTGTCATATCGAATTTATGCATAACTTCTTCATAATCTAATATTTCAGAAGTAATTGGTGCGTATTCAGGACCAACTTGTGCTTTTGACTTTTCATCTTTACCACCGTTAACCGCATATAGTAATGCTTTCGCTAAGTTTGCACGTGCTCCGAAGAACTGCATTTGTTTACCAATTCTCATTGCAGATACACAACAAGCAATACCGTAGTCATCGCCGTAATCAGGACGCATAATGTCATCATTTTCATATTGAATTGCTGATGTTTTAATAGACATTTTCGCACAGTAGTTTTTAAAGTTTTGCGGTAACTGTTTGGACCAAAGAACTGTTAAGTTTGGTTCTGGAGCCGGTCCTAAATTATCTAATGTATGCAAGAATCGGAATGAGTTTTTTGTTACTAACGGACGACCGTCTAACGCCATACCACCGATAGATTCAGTTACCCAAGTTGGATCACCAGAGAATAGTTCATTGTAATCAGGTGTTCTTGCAAATTTCACAAGACGTAATTTCATAATGAAATGGTCCACAATTTCTTGTGCTGCTTCTTCTGTTAAAGTACCATTTGCTAAATCTCTTTCAATGTAAACATCTAAGAATGTAGATGTACGTCCAAGACTCATTGCTGCCCCGTTTTGCTCTTTAATTGCTGCAAGGTAAGCAAAGTATAACCATTGGAAAGCCTCTTGTGCATTTGTAGCTGGCTTAGAAATATCGAATCCATGAGAAGCAGCCATCTGTTTTAACTCTTGAAGTGCACGCATTTGCTCAGATAATTCTTCGCGTAAACGCATTGTCTCTTCGCTCATTACACCGCCAGTTAAATTAAAATCAGCTTTTTTCGCTTCAATTAAACGATCTATACCGTACAATGCTACGCGGCGATAGTCACCGATAATACGTCCACGTCCATATGCATCTGGAAGACCAGTAATAACACCTGATTTACGAGCCGCTTTCATTTCTGGTGTGTATGCATCAAATACACCTTGATTATGAGTTTTACGCCAGTCTCTGAAAATACTGCTAAGTTCTTTATCCATTTCATATCCATACGCTTCACAAGCTTGTTCCGCCATACGAATACCACCATATGGTTGTAAAGAACGTTTAAATGGTTTATCAGTTTGGAAACCGACCACTTTTTCAATATCTTTATTTAAATATCCTGGTTCATGTGATGTAATAGAAGAAACAATTTTTGTATCCATATCAAGAACGCCACCGTTTTCACGTTCCTTTGTTGTTAAATCCATTACTTGATCCCAAAGTTTTTTCGTTTCTTCAGTTGCTTCCGCTAAGAAAGAGTCTTCTCCCTCGTAAACGTTTACATTATTTAAAATGAAATCGCGAACATCAATCTCTGCTTTCCATTTTTCACCTTTAAAGTTTTCCCACGCGTTTTTTACATTTTCTAATACTTGAGTCATCCTAATCTCCTCCATTTTTGATTAGTACAGGACTACGTTTTTTTATATAACAGCTTACACACTTAGAATACTACTTTTTTTCGAAAGTGGACGAAATAGTTGTGACATGTTTGTGAAATGTTGAGCAAATAACTACATACATAGTGTTAACCTCATGCAAAACTCTTTAGAATTAACCCTTTCTTTAATTGTATTTTTTTGGTATCCTTATATACGAGTCCTATTTTGTAATATAAAAACGATACCCATTGTAGAGCTGTAATACTCTTATCTCCTAATCTGTTATAGTTTTTATAACGGAACAAAAAAGTGTACATATGTTGTACACTTTTTTTGTTACCTATAAAACATCTCTTTTTCTATTTCCATCATAGAATCCACCACGACCGCCCTTTAATGCGATTAATTGCTCTACCCCTTCTATATGATCACCTATAATTCGCAAGACAGCTGGAGGATGACCTATTTTTGCAAAATGTTCACTAAGGCGAATACGGTTCATCTTATCGACCTCAACACGACTTACACATGCGATTTCGAATCCTGAAAGAATAGCTTTCACTTGCGCTACGCAAGGTGACAGTAAAGATCTATATCCAATTGATTTCAAACACGACCTGCTAAACGCATTAGGTACAGCAATAAGAGAGCCTACACCTAAATCTTTTCGATTACAAGCTACATTTAATGCATATTTAAATGCAGTTACAAAATGCAGTGGTACTCTCAAATCTAAATAATGATTTAAATCATTTAATGCGACATCTGTTCCATCTGCAATTGCTTTTGCAAAGGGATATAGCTCACTAGCAGGAATAACAAAATCGCCGTCTATAAATAACACAATTTCTCCTTTTGCAAAATAAGTTCCAAGCGAACGCCCCACATCGTTTCCAAGTGCTTCTTTATATACAATTGTTGTTGCTCCCTTGTCTTTTGCAATTGTTGCCGTTTTATCGGATGAACCATTTACAACAACGATGATTTCAAAAGGTTCAATTTTACGAAGCTCTTCTATAACGTTCCCAATTGTTTTCTCTTCATCTTGTACAGGAATAATTACCGATAATTGCTCTCCTTTATACAAATTAGATGTAACGCCCCATCCTTGAGAAAATCCTTCAAAATTTAAAGTATGATAGACACTCTCTCTTTTCCTATTCCCATCATAATATCCTCCGCGCTCATCGCTGCCTACTATCCGCTCTGCTACAGCTTCTATATGATCACCTATCATTCTTTTTTCAGATTGAGAAAGATCCGTGCCATATGCAGCATGCTCGAGTGGACGAAATTTATTCGGCGTAATAACGTCAATTGCACAATGACGACTAATTTTCCATTTACTTTGTGCTAAGCGTAAATGAGCCACAATAGGATTAACAAAACATTCATATCCAATACTTTGAGCGACTTCTTTCGTCAACGCATGGGGTACAGATAATAAAGAATCAATTTTTAATTCTTCGCGCTCTAACATTGCATTTAATATTTGGCGCCATACTGTAATAGAATGTGGTTTTTGATTCTTTAAAAATAATGCGTCCAAATTATTTAAAGCGATATCCGCCTGATCATGCAAAATCGGATTAAGGAATAATTGTAATTTTGAAGTTTGAATAGCAAAATCACCATCTACAAACAGTAATACATCACCTATCGCATGTTTCGCACCAACTGCACGTCCAACGTCGTTACCAAGTGACTCTTTATACTGGATTACTGTACATCCTAAGCTCTCAGCAATCGCTTCTGTGCCATCATTACAACCATTTGCTACTACAATAATCTCTACTGGATTTAGTGGTTTTACCGATTGAATCACATCTGAAATCGTATCCACTTCATTACATACAGGAATAATAACCGATAATGACTTAGCCATTGTTTTCTTCACGAAACCATTTAATAGTTTCTTTCAATCCCTGTTCCCACGTTACTGTCGCTTGAAATTGAACAAGTTCTCTTAATTTTGTTACGTCTGGTCTTCTATTTGGAATTTCCTCAAAACCATGTGGGTATACTTCTTCAAAAGGAACATGTACAATTTTCGAAGAAGAATTCGTTAGTTCTTTAATTACTTCTGCTACTTCTTTAATATTTTTTTCATTCTCAGAACCTATATTAATAATTTCACCATTTACATTCTCACCCATTGCGCGAATTGTTGCCTCGACCGCATCACTTACATACGTAAAGCAACGTGTCTGCTTTCCATCTCCATACACGAGAATATCATCACCTTGCAAAGCCGCACGAATAAATCGTGGTATTACTCCTGCATACGGACCATCTTTCGCTCTTGGACCATAAATATTAAAATAACGAACAATCGTTACAGGTAAACCTTCTAATGCGTATCCTAAACATAATGTCTCTTCTAACGTTTTACAAACTGCATAACTCCAGCGTATTTTAGAAGTTGCACCGTATAAACGATCTCCTTCTTCAAAGAATGGCGGCTCTCCCTTTCCATATACTTCAGAAGTAGATGCAAATACTACTTTCTTCTTCCCTTTTAACGCTGCTTGCAAAATGTTTCTCGTCCCATCAAAATTTGTTTCAATAAGCTCTACACTTTTTTCCATTGTCGTTTTAACACCTAATATTGCCGCTAAATGAAATACTACATCATGTTGATTTACTAATTCATAAATAGAACTTTTATCCAAAACACTTATTGGAATAACCCGAATTTCTTTCATTAATTCATCATGATATTTATTTTTCCCTTTATAGAAGTTATCCACAATCGTGACTTCATAACCTCTTTTCACCAATTCTTCAGCTAGATGCGACCCAATGAATCCTGCTCCACCTGTAATCAAACATTTCTTACTCATACACTCACCTTCTTTATAATTCCACGTGTATCTATTAATCGCTCAATGCCTTTAAATAGATTCCAATCGATATTAGAGTGATCCGTTACAATTAAAATACAATCCGCTTGTTTAATTCTTTGTTCATCTAATGGGACGGATTGATATAGTGTATCTCCAATTTTCGCTGTAGAAATATACGGATCATGATATTCTATCTTGTATCCTTCTTTTATTAATAATTGAATAATTGGCAACGCTGGTGATTCTCTCAAATCATTTACATCTTTCTTATATGCAATTCCTACAATTAAAATCGTTGCTGGTGATTGCACCACACCTTTTACTTTCCCGATTATTTTCTCTGGCATTTCTTCATTAATTACATGTGCTACCTCAATTAATTGACTAATTGCTCCAGCCTTTCTTATTCTCCATTGAAAATACAAAGGATCTACCGGGATACAATGTCCCCCTATTCCTGGTCCTGGCCAATACGGAGTAAATCCAAACGGTTTTGTAGATGCAGCTTCAAGCGCCTCATAAAAATTAATATTCAAACTTTCACAAAGTATATTTAACTCATTTACTAATGAAATATTAACTAAGCGCTGAATATTTTCAAATAGCTTACACATCTCGGCTACTTTCGGAGAGCTAACTGGAACGACTACATCAAATATAGTGCTATACAAATCCTGTACTTTTTGTTTACACTGCTCGGTTTGTCCACTAATAACTTTCGGAATTGTTTCGACTGAATACTGGCTATTCGCTGGATCAATTCGCTCTGGAGAATACCCAATATAATAATCTTCTCCTACCTTTTTACCTGTTTGAGAAATAATAGGAATGATAACTTCTTCCAGTGTACCTGGATATGTGGAGCTTTCAAAAATGAAGGTTTGTCCTTTTTGAAGGTGTTGTTGTATATAATAAGAGGCTGAAACGAGGGCACTTAAATCGGGTTCTTTATTCTCATTAATTGGCGTTGGCACAGTCACAATAACATACTCACTATTTTGGAACTCCGTAACACCTTTATCTGGTGTATTTACTATTAATTTTCTCTCGTTCAATAAATTTTGTAATACGTTAGAAGAAACATCAGGAATATAACTTTCTCCTTTGATTATTAATTCTATCTTCCTAGTATCTTTATCTAATCCAAGTACAGCATGTCCTCTTTCTGCAAAAAGGACAGCCAAAGGAAGGCCGACATATCCTAATCCAATAATAGTTACTTTACTACTAGCATCCATCTATATTTTCTTCTTCCTTTCTCAATTGTTGAATTATATCTCTATCCCGCTCTCCATCTGTAAATCCTCCGCGTTCGTCCGTATATTGTAATAAATACGCAATCGCCTCAAGCTGATCACCAAAAATACGGTCAAATGCTGGAATACGTCCATTTACAAACCCATGTTGCTCTGGGCGTACTCGATTTGTTTTTATAACATCTACAAATTCCACTGCTGTAATAGAACATTCTTCTAAAATAGCTTTCATTTGAGCTAATGGGGGAATGATAAGAGAATCATATCCAATTTTCTCTATTACCTTTTTACGCATAGCATGTGGTACTGCCGTTAACGAGTTGTTCCATAAGTCTGGTCGTTTTGCTACCAAATTCACGAAATATTTCCCCATACTAATTGGATCTGCCGGATGAAACATATCTAACAAACATTGTAAATCATTTAACGCCACATCATTCCCGTCTTCAATAGCATGCAAAAATGGAATTAGTTTTTTTGCCGGAATAGCAAAGTCACCATCAACAAATAAACAAATATCTGCCGTAGCATGCATAGCCCCTATCGCTCGTGCTACATTATGTCCAAGCGCCTTCGTGAATTCAACTACAATAACATTCTCTAACTTTGCTTGTTTAATCGTCTCACCATCTGCTCCATTTGCAACAACTATAATTTCATCTACACCTGCTTTTTTCACTTCTTGTATAACAGATCTTATAGTCATTTTTTCTTCTGACACTGGTATAATCGCACTATATTTCGCCTGTTCCTTCTTTAATAAAACTGGTTTATACTTCCCTATAAACTCTCTATCCCTGTTTCCCTCCGAAAAACCGCCACGTTTACCATATGTTTCGATTACATATTGCAAAGCACGTAAATGATCACCCATAATACGACTAGTCGCTTTCGGATAAGGAGAACCTGGTGATGTACCAGTATGCACAGGACGAACTTTATTTGTGTGAATTACATCGACCGAAGCCATATCAACAATATCTACTCCTCTAGACATCGCCATCGCTTGAAATAATGCTGGATCTGCTAAATTCCACCATCCAAGCCTCTCGATAACTTCTCTACTCATCGCATGTGGAATTGCGATTAATGATCCGACAACAAGCTCTTTTTTATTCAAATAACGATTCAACATACATTTTCCAACTGTCGTATAATGTGGTCTCACCTTTAAATACACAGACCATGTTAAATTATTCACAACAATTTGATGCCCCCGCTGGATTCCTTTCACGAAACGTTGTAGCTCTATATTATCAATAACGATATCACCATCTAAAAATAATACGATGTCACCATTTGCTTCTCTAGCTCCAATTGCCCTTCCAACATCATTGCCAAGAGAATGTTTATAATAAATCACGCGGCAATGATGTTGGAAGGCTATTTCTTTTGTCTCATCTGTCGATCCATTATCTACTACGATAATTTCATAAGGCTCGAGCTTCTCCACTTCTACTAAGACTTGTGATAAAGTACTTGCTTCATTATGCACCGGAATAACAACTGATACTTTCATACTTGCATCACTCTTACCCTTCCAAGCGAACATAAGAAATAATAGGAATACGTACAAGTACATCTTCCGGTGGTCCATAAGAAGGAGAAGTACGAACACTTACTGCCCCGTCCGTCACAGATAAAAGAATACCTGCAACGATTTCTACAGCTGTCACAACTTGCACTAACTCACCAACATGGTTACGCAATTCATCAGTAAATAACATATATAAGTCTCCTTTCTTACACTTCTTTAATTGATATAATACTTGTAAATGGTAATAAAACTTCAGTTCCTATTCCTTCTTGCAGCGTTAAGAAATCGTCACCAACTGCTACAATGACACCCGTTAACTGTCCAACTGTCACAGTAATTTCGACGTTTTTACCTAAATATTGCTTTGCAATTTCTTTAAATGGTGATGTATTACATTCTTTTAAAATGTTACAAATAATAGATTGGAATTGACTTGATTCTATAAAATCTTCCGTAGCTTGCTTAGAATTTCTTTGAATAAACCTTGCGAAGTTTTGCGAAAATAAAAGTCGTTCCACAGCAGGCAATAACTTATTATCTAAAAAATAATCTAATTGTCTATTAAACAATCTCGATAACTTTTTCCAATACTTACCGAACAGACACATACACTTCTCCTCCTATTATTTTTAAATTATAAAAATACATCCATACATCTTAATGTATACAAAACAAACTTTTTTGTGATAGGTAAGACATACATTTTTCAACGAAACAATATGTTCTAATCACATAAAAAAGATAGATGGTATCCCATCTATCTTTATATATATTTTAATTTTTAATTGTAACTATCGCAGAGACACTATAATAAACTGCTCGTGGTAATTCTGCCTGTTCACTTATATAAGCTGTAACAAGTGAACCACCACTTGCCGAGAAATACTTAGCAGCTTCTAACGGAATACCATCTTCTTTCACATCAATATGCGTGCCATCTCGCCAGTCTATTTTCTGCATTGTTGCTGAAAGGTCTCCAGTCACTTTACCCAATTCTTTACCATTCACCCCTAAAAAGATCCATTCCCACTTTGTTAAACTTAGTACTTGTTTCAACTCTCCAATTTTCTTTCCATCTACATCAGAAAAAATATAGAAATTACGTACTCCCATCTTCTTTTGAACACGCAACAATCTTTCTCCCGAGTGATTATATAAATAAAATTGTTGCTTATGTAGTCCCTTAAAAAGAAAAGAAAGTACAGCTTGCCATACACGTTGAATAACAAAATCATACTCTTCTTTTAAAAAACCTACTGTATTTCCATCTAATCCAAAGTACGTTATTACTTGAAATACCCCTACCTCTTTGCGAACAACAAATTTTTGTTGCTCAAATAATTCAGAAGTCTCTATATTATAATTTTCCTGTTTAAGCATTTTTGATCTTCGTTTTTCCGTAAAGCTATATATTAATAATCCAAATGCTGGTAGTACAACACCTATTAATTTTAGATTTTCTTTCTCCGAAGTGAATAGCATCCCTTTGTTATATTCCATCACTAATACAATTGCGACGATAATCCATACAATGACAGATACAAAGAAAATTCGTTTCGCATTACGTGCGTGATGCTTATGTATACTCATATCCCTCCCCCTTTTCCATTTATCCCGCATTAACGGGCAGTAAGACCCCCACTAATTAAAGTTTCACTTTATTTCATTATCCCATTGCACATACACTTCCTCAATAAAAAAAGACTATCCAAAAGGGATAGTCTTTTACACTTCAATATTTCGTAACATCGTATAAATATCGTTATTCACTTTACCAAACGATTTAATGTTATTTTGAATGTTAGATAATAAAACAACATATACACTACCATTTTTACTAAATCCATTTAAGCAATTCCAACCTGGCATTACACCATGATTTGAATAACTGCCCGGATCAACATACCAGCCAAATCCGTAATCTTTTTTGACGGCAGTAAACATTTGATTATAACTCTCTTTTGAAATTAATTTTCCAGAGAATAGTGCTTCATTAAATAAATATAAATCATGTGCGCTCGTATATATATCACCACAACCATATAGTTGTGACATGCTCGGAATGTTAGGTGTTGTCATATTATTATTTACTATTTTATAACCCGTTGATGGGAATCTTGTTTGTTCTAACGCTTTACCAAAACCAGAATGCTTCATACCAGCAATAGCAAAAATATGTTGTTCAATATATTCTTCTAATGGTTGTCCACTTACCTTTTCGGCAATGTAGGCAAGTATAGAGTAGTTCGAATCTGAATACTTCCATTTCTCTCCTGGGCCTGCAATACGCTTTTGATTGCCTATCCGCTTTATCAGTTCCTCATGAGAAATATCCTCTGTTCCCTGCTCATATTCCGGAATCCCTGATGTATGTGTTAATAGATGTTTTAGTTGAATGCTATTACCTTGAGGGAAATCTGGAATATACTTTGCAATCGTATCCTCTACCTGTAATTTATTTTGATCTTTGAGTTGCATAATAGTAGTCGCTACAAATGCCTTTGAAATAGAGCCAATATAAAAGGTCGTTTCTGAATTATTCGGTACTTGCTTCTCTTTGTTCGCCATACCGTATCCTTTATTCAAAAGAACTTTTCCGTTCTTCACAATAACAGCTGTCCCACTAAATCCTGTGTTTTGTAAATATTGATCCAATTGAGCGTTTTCATTAATTTCTTGAGGCGGCCCTTCAGCAGGTTTCTCTATAACTTGCGCCTGCTTTATCTGTTCTTCCTGTTCTTTTTGTTTTCTTTGTTTTTCAGCTTCTTGTCTTTTCATTTCTTCTTGCTTTTTTATCTCTTCTTGCTTCTTCATTTCTGCTACTGCTTTTAAAGTTTCCTCTTTTTTATTATGCGCAACAATTTTTGTATACATGAAATATACAAGTGAACATAGTAGGACGAGAATGATTGTTCTTTTTATGTATACAAACGGACGACGTACTTTCCCACTAACAGTATTTTTTTCCTGATCCATGATTACCCTTTTCCCCTTATTTACCGATAATTTAATTCATCTACACAAGACTTTTTTCAAATCATTTCAGTAGATTATAGACACTCCATTCTATGTCATCCCTACTTTATCACGCGCTGAACATATTACCAACCTATATGTATAAAAAAGAAAAAGAAAATTTACAAAAGTAAGATTCCCTTTAAAATTTCAACATAATAAAAGAGGATATCCTGTAAAAGACTGGTGTTATCAATCTTTTTGGATATCCTCTTATCTAACTATTTATACGTGTTTTTTCATATCATCGGCAACAGATTCAACATTTGTACCCACGATAACTTGTACACTTGTGTTACTTAATTTCATAACACCTTTTGCACCAGCACGTTTTAATGCTGCTTCATTTACTTGACCAGCATCTTTCACTTGTAAGCGTAGACGTGTTGCACAGTTATCAATAACTGTTAAGTTTTCTTTTCCACCTAAAGCTGCTACGTAAGTTTCACCAATTGAACCTGCAACTGGTGCATCACCCTCTTCAGCTAACTCATCGTCATCTTCACGACCAGGAGTTTTTAAATCGAACTTCTTAATTAAGAAGTAGAATACTACGAAGTAAATTGCTGCGTAAATTAAACCGATTCCCGCTAGCAATACTGGTTTTGTTGCAATGCCAAAGTTTAAAACGTAATCGATTGCACCGGCACTAAATGAGAAGCCATCGTGAATGCCAAGTGTTGTTGTAATGAATAAAGAAAGACCTGTTAATACTGCATGAATACCGTATAATACTGGTGATAAGAACATGAATGAGAATTCAATCGGTTCTGTAATACCAGTTAAGAATGAAGTTAATGCTAGACCACCTAACATACCTGTAACCATTTTACGCTTCTCTGGTTTAGCAGCCGCAATCATTGCGAAACACGCTGCTGGTAAACCGAACATCATGATTGGGAAGAAACCAGTCATGAACATACCTGCTGATGGATCTTTTGCAAAGAAGCGTGCAATATCACCATGAACGATATCACCAGCTGCATTTGTAAAGTCACCAAGTACAAACCAGAAGTATGTGTTCATTACATGGTGTAAACCGATTGGGATTAATAAACGGTTTAATAATCCGAATAAACCAGCACCAACTGACCCTAAGTTCACGATGCCGTGTGCTACCGCATCAATACCACTTTGAATTGTTGGCCAAATTTGACCGAATACTAATCCTAAAAGAAGCATTACAATAGAAGTAATGATTGGTACGAAACGTTTCCCCGCAAAGAAACCTAACCATTCTGGTAATTTAATCTTATGGAATTTGTTATATAGTAATCCAGCAACAACCCCAGCAATAATACCACCAAGTATGGCCATATTTATTTTTGGCGTTAACGCCGCTGCTTTTGAAACTTTTGTCATTGTATCTGCTAATTTAGTTGGATCTACTGAACCTACTAAATCCTGAACACTTTTTAATTTATCATTCAGCTCCGCTGCTGAATATGCCTTACTTAGAGCGTTCGTTGTATTTTGTAAAACAAGATATCCGATTGCCCCAGCAAGTCCTGCTGCTCCACTACCATCAATAGACAAACCGATTGCAACACCAATTGCAAAAATAAGTGCTAAATTATCAAAAATTGCTGCACCGGCCTGTGCCATAACAGGAATATTAAATACGTCTTCTTGTCCTAAACGAAGCAATAATCCTGCTGCTGGTAGTACGGCGATTGGAAGCATTAACGCTTTACCAATACGTTGTAAAAACTGCAACATTTTAATTCCCCCTATCAAATTTATGAAATCGTTATCATTATAAGTACGCCTTAGAAAACGCTTTCTATTACATAATCATAATAACATATAGTTGTATAGATGTGTAGTTTTTATTTTCGAACTTTTTATGGATAAGTTTTCTATTTCCAAACTGTTATATAAAAGGGAAATTCTCCTTGTTAGCTACACAATATACAGACAAAAAAACTTATTATAGCACAAATAACTTTCGTTTTATCATTCCACTTTTTCATGTTATTATTTATTTCTGAGCATATCGGGAAAAGTAAACTTAGTTAATTCGAAATAGGAGCGTTGGTACTATGCAGTGCATTGAAACAAACAACTTACAACAGTTGTTAGAACAAGTAAAACCATATACGAAAAAAGGAAAGCTTGCTACTTATATCCCCGAACTAGGAAATGCAAATCCAGATGATTTAGGGATTGCCATTTTCCATAAAGAAACAGAATATATCCATGCTGGCAACTCACAAACACTATTTACTCTTCAAAGTATTTCCAAAGTAATTACACTTGCACTTGCCCTTTTAGATCGTGGTGAAGAATATGTATTTTCTAAAGTTGGAATGGAGCCAACTGGTGATCCTTTTAATTCTATTATTAAGTTAGAAACGACAAGTCCTTCCAAACCTCTTAATCCAATGATTAATGCAGGTGCACTAGCTATTACAAGCATGTTGGCAGGAAAAAATAACGAAGAAAAAATGGAGCGTATTCTTCATTTTGCACGTGAAATAACAGATAATCCTACAATTAACTATTCTTCTAAAGTTGCCAATTCAGAATTAGAGACTGCTTACTTAAACCGTTCACTTTGTTACTATATGAAACAAAACGGCATTATAGATTGTGACATTGAAGAACTTATGGATTTATACACTCGTCAATGTGCAGTTGAAGTAAATTGTATCGATTTAGCACGTATTGGCTTAATTTTTGCAATGGATGGCTACGATCCATACAAGAAAAAACAAATTATCCCTAAACATATTACAAAAATTTGTAAAACATTTATGGTTACTTGCGGGATGTATAATGAATCTGGTGAATTTGCAATTCGCGTTGGAATCCCTGCAAAAAGTGGTGTAGCGGGCGGTATTTTCGGCTGCGTAAAAGGCGAAATGGGAATCGGCATTTTCGGACCCGCTTTAGATGCAAACGGAAATAGTATCGCTGGTTTTAAAATTCTTGAATTACTTTCTGCCCAAGAAGGCTGGAGTATATTTTAATTTCGGAAGTTATCCTGCTATACTAGCAGGATTTTTTATTTCACGAAAAATTTAGTTTCACCAATCATTAATAACAAAATAAAAACAATAATGAAAGTTTCGCTTTATTATGCATATTTGCTCCCCCCTCCTGAATAATATAGTACAACCTAACGCTATATGTGGAGGTGTAAAAGATGAAACTGATATTTCAAATGGAAAAACAACCTGTTCTTGAAAAAACAATTCTTCTTTTTATATTGAGTATTGTAGAAAGCTTGAAGTTAAAAGTTGTTTCACTCGATGAAGCTCACCGATACATATTCAATTTAGAGGTGCTTGAATTATTAATGGATCGGAACATCGATGATCAAGTACTAGAGCTTATTCATTTCGGAATGGGACTTGAAGACATTCATCATGTGCTTCCTGAAGAACTTGAGCATACTATCGAAGAATTAAAGTGGCTTTGCATCCAAGTATTAAGTGAGTACAGTATGCATGAAGAATCGGAACAATTAATTGAAGATATACGTTAAAAAAGCACCTATGTAGGTGCTTTTAATGTTTTTTTAAACTATTTTTATACGTTTCAATATTAACAGGTAATTCTTCCTCTTCTAATGTATGCTCATTTACATCTTTATGAATATGAGCACCTTTAGGCGGTTGATGATCATGCCCTTTTTTCTTATGATCAAATGCTTTCCCACGTCCCATACGGATCCCCCTTTCTTTAAAAGAAATCAGTATTAGTATGAAGAGAAGTATGTCGATATATGCAATCCCTTACCAAATTTCCAAGGAAATACTCGAACATTGTATTCTATTCTTCTTACAACAATTGGTCTATCCCAATGAGAATTAATAAAACGCCTGCAATTATAGTCGCCCATTTCCCTAAGTATTCAGCTAAAAATCGTTTTCCTACATACACAAAACCACTAATACAAATAAAACTAAACACCCCAGAAATACATGCTGTAAGCCAAAGATTTAAATTTGTTACTCCAGCATCAAATCCACCTGCAATATTATTTATAGATAATGCAACTCCTAAAACAATTGCTTCAGAAAAACCAATTGTTTTAGAACCATCAAAATCTGCTTTTTCTGGATCACGCAAAATCCCCATAAGTACACTACCATCCTTAAATTCTACGGTGTCTTTTTGACTCAAGAAAGGCTGACATAAAATAAATACCCCAATTATTCCTAAAACAATTGCTCCAATAAGGTTTGCTGTAAACTCCGAAATATATAATGCAATCCAATTCCCAAAAAATCCAGCTAGTAAAGTAAATGAAAATCCAAAAAATGCGATGATAAAATTGTTAAACCACGAAATTCGAATTTTACGAATACCATACGCAATCCCAACACCTGCATTATCTAAATTGGACGCAATTCCAATTAAAAGAATTGAAAATAAACTTGCCGTACTCATAGTACAGTCACCCCTTTTCTCATATTTCCATGTATATTATGAAAATGTTGAGCAACTGTGCCTGTCTGTTTCATATACTTGTAATAAATGCTCAACATTTTTTCAACAATAAAAAGGAGTGCCTTCACTATGCCTAAAGAAAACCCAAACGATCGACTTGGTACATTAATAAAAAAACTTTTAAAAGAACGTGCCTTATCAATGCGACAGCTAGGAATACTTACAAATATCGATCCTGCTACAATCTCAAGAATTATAAATGGCAAACAACCGCCAAAACAAAAACATCTGCAAAAATTTGCTGAGTGTCTTCAAGTTCCACCTCAATTGTTATTTGATGCGATGTATCCTGATTCTCCTCACATAAATAAAGAAAAGACGGATATGTACACATCTCTTGATACAATTCAGCAAACTCTGCAATCCTCTAACTTATTTGATTTCGACTACACAACAACGCGCGTAAAACAAGAACTTGAAAACTATGAACGCTATGCTCAAACAACAGAAGGTGAAAAACGTATTCACGAAAGTTTCGCAAGTAAATTAGAACAAATTGATAGCGCTGGTCCTTTTATTGAACAATTAACAGATATGTATCAACAATTTTGCAATGAGACTATTTCAAACGAAGAACGTGCGGTTCTCGGAGGCGCATTATTGTATTTCATTTTATCAACAGATATTATCCCCGATTATCTCTTTCCAATTGGTTATTTAGATGATGCGATTGCTGTTGAATTAGCAAAAGAGAAATTAATCGAATTAAAACGAAAGACATAGAAAAATAAAGAGCTATTTCAGTTGTTTCTATTCAACTCTGAAATGGTTCACTAAAAAATCGTACAAGTATACATACCTGTACGATTTCAACATACTCATCTATTTTTTCGTATGACACCATTCATATATAAACGCTGTTATTACTTTTGTAAATTCAATTAACTGCTCAACTTCAACTTTCTCATTTATTGAATGAGCTTCTTCTAATGTACCTGGTCCGTAAATTACAGCTGGAATGTTAAACTCACTAAACCATCCGCCATCAGTTACTGTAGCAGACATATCTAAAGTTGCGACTTTCTGTAATATATATTCATGTGCAGAACTTAGTTTCTGAATAGCCAGATGACTACTATCTACTTCTAAAGAGGGAAAAATTTCACCCCGATCAACAATCATTGATTCTCCGCCCCACTTAAATTGTAGTGGGTTCTCGCTTAACCATGGATCTGCTGCTGCCACTTTTCCTAAATACTCTTCTATTTCTTCTATTATTTGTTCATGCGTTTCATTTGGATAAAAGTGTACTGTTATCCATAACCGGCACTCATCCGCAATAAATGCTGCATGACGCCCCCCTTCAATGACAGCAGGATTAATTGTTGTCGCCCCTGATGGATATCCTTCATACGTTTTCATTACTGCCCAATGACGCTCTAACTCCTGTAAGCTTTGAACAATTTTCATCATTTTCTCAATAGCACTCGCTCCAAATAAACGTCCTCCAGCATGAATCATCTGTCTACGTGTTGCATCATGAAACGTTTGTGGGCTTTTCACTGTAATCCATCCAGTAATTACGCCGCCCTGCCCTTGCATATGTAAATTACTTGTATCAACTACTACTGCAAAATCAGCATCATATCCACGCTTACAACATTGAAGTGTTCCGGCTTCTCCCACTTCTTCTCCAATTACCGATTGAAACATTAGGTCACCTGGCAATTCAATTCCCGCTTCTTCTAAAAGCTGAATTGCAAATAAGGCTCCAGCTAGTCCACCTTTCATATCTGCCGCGCCTCTCCCAACTAACCAACCATCTTTTATAAACGGCTCAAACGGATTTGTTTCCCACGCCTCATCTACTGATACTTCAGCTACATCCATATGGCCATTAATAATAAGACTTTTATATAACTCACTTTCCGTCCCTTTTTTTACCCCAGCAACATTCGGATCATTTGGATATACATCCCATTTATCAATACTAAAATGTCGTTTTTTTAGAAACTCTGCAACAAATTCTTGCGCCTCATTTGTATTTCTCGCTGGCGGTGCTGGTGTTTCAAAACGAATTAAAGTTTTTGTAAGTTCTAGTAGCTCCTCTTTTCGTAAATCAATCTGTTCTAATAGCTGTGAAACTTCTTGATTCATTGCTAATTCCCCTTTGCATACGTAGTATGTTTCCAGCTTTATTTTCACAAAAAAAGAGACTGTTTACAATTCTACAGTCTCTAAATTAAGCACAAGTTTCGAATATATTTATAAACTTTCTACTTCTGTCGTATTTACTTTTTCAGTATGTTCTATTTTGCTATCCTTATTTCTTGTCGCACGATAAAACAGTAAACAAACAATCATAAATGGAATACCACAATACAATGCCATTCTTTGTTCCGGAATAAAAGCCATGCCAACAATTACTGTTAAATTTAAGACTAACGCGAGAAGTGGCACAAATGGATACAGCGGTGTTTTAAATTTCAAATCTTTAATATCCCCACCCTGCTTTACGTATGTCCTTCTAGCCAATAGATTAGATAGGGCAATAGATGCCCAAACTAATATCGCTCCGAACCCTGCAATGGAAAGAAGCCACAAATAAACTGTATCTTCCGCATAGATACCTGATAATAATGAGAGGCACCCTACAATCGTGCTTACAATCAATGCATAGATAGGAACACCGTTTTTAGATAACTTACCAAAAATCGGGCTAATCATTCCTTGATTAGACATCGACCATAGCATACGGGAAGTTGCATATAATCCTGAATTCGCAACTGATAGTACCGCTGTAATAATAACGAAATTTATAATATCAGCCGCATAAGGAATACCAATTTTATCAAATACAACTACGAATGGACTTTCTATCACGCCTGCTTGCTGCCAAGGAAATAGTCCCGCAAGAATAAAAATAGATAGTACAAAGAAAACAAGTATGCGCCAAACTGTATTATTAATTGCCTTCGGGATCGTTTTCTCTGGATTTTCACTCTCACCAGCTGCGATACCAACTAGTTCTGTTCCTTGGAAGGAAAAATTAACTGCAATCATCGTAATTAAAATTGCTGATAATCCATTCGGGAACAGTCCACCATAATCAGTAAAGCTAGAAAACATCGGTGCTGGCTCATTTCCTTTCATATCTAGAAAACCAAACATTGCTGCCCCGCCTAAAATGATAAATGCAATAATTGTAATTACTTTAATACTTGCAAACCAGAATTCAACCTCCGCAAAACTTCTTGAAGATAACGCATTAATAACAAAGAGCAATACGGCAAACACTACGCACCAAATCCATGATGATACATCTGGAAACCAACGTTTCATTAATATACTAACTGCAATTAATTCAATGCCTATCGTAGCCGTCCAGTTTAGCCACGACATCCATCCCACTACATAACCCGCTGCAGGTGAAATATGTTTTGTAGCATATGTTTGATACGATCCTGCATCAGGCATCGCAACCGCTAACTCTCCAAGACAGAGCATCGTTAAATACATAACAAATCCACCGACAAGATACGCTACAATTGCTCCTCCAGGTCCAGCTTCATGAATTGTATAACTGGATCCTAAAAAAAGCCCAGTACCAATAACCCCTCCGAGTGCAATCATAAATATGTGCCGACTTTTCAATTCCCTTTTTAATCCTTGGCTTTGATCCATCATATAAATCCCCCCTTTTCACTTTGCAAACCCATTTAATGTAAGCGTTTTTAAAATTCTTCATAGTAAAAATAATTATTTAAAAGAGCAAAATACATATTACTTCTATTAATCGCTACCTGTTATTAAAAGGTCATCTCTCACTGTTATTAATAGTTTTTGATCAGCGATAGCTTCTCCCTCTACCACTTCTAATGATTCGATATAACCACTGATTCCCACTTTGATTTCCACTTGCTGCTTATCTTTTGTTTCAATTAACGCTAATTTCTCCCACTCATATACGTAAGAACTTTCAGTAACAAATAATTTCTCTACTTTCCCGTAACAAGGACTATACACGCCTTCTATAACCGTCTTCACTTAATAAATTCCTCCTCTTAATTAATTTGCACTGAAATGTCGCATACCCTATGAAAAGTTCTAATTCCCCCACTCCTTCAATTTAAAGATTTCCATTATTATTTATGCAAGATACGTACCAACCTCAATATCTCTATAAAAATTAAGATTTCGTACAAAAAAATCTACATAACTGCAAAATTTTTCTATCGTTTGAAAAGTTTTAAAAGAAAATAGCAAAAAAATTTTGCGGTTTTATGGGAATTTTAATAAAATTATAAAAAGTCAGTCTTCATAGGGTGAAACGAGGAGAAGATAATACATGCATACAGAAGAAATCAATTTTAAAAAGATTATTGAAATGAATATGCTATATGAAAATTTACTCAATGAACTAGATATTGGGATTCATATTATTAATGAGGAAAGTAAAACGATTATCTATAACCGTAAAATGATGGAAATTGAATCAATGGACCGCTTAGATGTGCTATATAAAAGTCCTTTAGAGGTATTTGCATTTGAAGAAAATAAAAATAGTACTCTTATAGAGGCATTAAAATTTGGGAAAACAAAAAAAAATATAAAACAAACGTATTTTAACAATAAAGGGCAAGAAATTACGACGATTAACGATACTTTCCCTATAATAGAAAATGGAAAAATTAAAGGTGCTATTGAAATTTCCAAAGAGGTAAGCCATTTAAAACAAACAATGAAAACGAATCTTTCTCGAAAACAAAATACTAAGTTTACCTTTGATCACATAATTGGTGATTCTAAAGCGATTCAATCGGTCATTGCAGAAGCAAAAAGGGTAATACGTACACCATCCTCCATACTTATCATCGGGGAAACGGGAACTGGTAAAGAGTTATTTGCGCAAAGCATCCATAATGAAAGCCAGCGTTCAACAAAACCATTTATTTCACAAAACTGCGCCGCTATACCAGAAACATTAATGGAAAGTCTACTATTTGGTACGAATCGAGGTGCTTTTACAGGAGCAATAGATAAACCTGGTTTATTTGAAGAAGCAAACGGCGGAACTTTGCTATTAGATGAAATCAACTCGTTAAGCCCCGCACTTCAAGCTAAGTTACTCCGGGCTATACAAGAAAAAACAATACGAAGAATCGGAGGCACACAAGAAAAAGAAATTGATGTTCGTATTATAGCAACTATTAATGAAGACCCTCTTGAAGCTATTGCACATAATCGGTTAAGAGAAGATTTATATTACCGATTAAGCGTCGTTACTTTATGTCTTCCACCTTTACGGGAACGAAAAGAAGATATTGCATATCTTGTTCAGCACTTTATCGAAAAGTACAATATTCAATTTGGGCTCGGCGTAACCGATGTAGATGTACATGTAAGAGAATTCTTTTATGCATACGATTGGCCCGGAAACGTACGAGAATTTGAACATATAATTGAAGGTTCAATGAACTTAATAGAAGATGAAAATATCATTACAGCGTTTCATATACCAACTCGCTTTCGCGAACGAATAAAAAAAGAATTCAATATGCAACCTTCACTAACTAATTACAATGCTGATACACCTAAAACTTTAAAGCACACAATAGAAGAAATGGAAAAGAACTACATCCATCAAATTCTTAAAGAAAATAAAGGAAATATCTCACAAGCCGCAAAATTTTTAGGATTGAGTAGACAAAACTTACAATATCGAATTAAAAAATTGCATTTACACATATGAAATGAACCTTTCTCTAGGTGTAAAAAAATGGAAAAATATATTATAATAAACATATACCACGCTAGAAAGGGGCTATATATATATGAGTAATGAAAAAAAATTAAAGTTATTACACTACTTATACCTTCTCCCTGCCGTTCTATGTATGATGTTATTCATTAATGGTGATATGAGTAGCTTCCCTTATGCAAAGCTACTCGGAACAATTAGCGGCTCCTTTGCGGCTATTATGCTTGCTTCTTTTTGGAATTTGAAGTTGCGTATGAAGAGAGAGAAATCTTCTTAATTTCAGAGTGCAAAAAAATCGAGCCTTATCAGCTCGATTTTTTACTTATTATTAAAATTCAACATTCTCCAAATACAAACCACTCGCCTCAGCAAGGCAATTAATTTGATTACGCTGTTTTTCCTCTAAAATGTTTGGAATTGCTTCAGCATCTAATTGTCCTAATCCAACTTCAATTAATGCCCCAACAATTTTTCGCACCATGTTATGAAGGAATCCATTACCACTTACTCTAATTTGTACAAATCCTGCCTCTTCCATCACATCAAGTGTATACACTTCACGAACCATAGACTTTTTCTTAGACTTTGCATTTGAAAAAGCAGTAAAGTCATGTGAACCAACTAAATGTTTCGCAGCTTCTTTCATGCTTTCCACATTTAATTTTTTATTCACGTGCATGCTGTGTTTACGCATAAATGGGTTCGTATGCTCTTCATTCCAAATTTTATATAGATATGTTTTCGCCTTAGAATTGTAACGAGCATGAAAACGATCTGATACTTCTTCTACACTCGTAATACTAATATCATTTGGTAAGTATTGATTTAAATACTTTTTCACTTTATGTTCCACTAACTTTTCATCACTTTTAAAATTAGCTACTTGATTCAAAGCATGTACACCAGCGTCTGTTCTACTACAGCCGATAATTTCAATTTCTTTCCCGACCATTTCAGATATTACACTTTCGATTTTTCCTTGAATCGTATTATCATTATTACCGAGACGTTGCCACCCTTTATAACGCGCACCGTCATACTGAATCGTTAATTTATAATTGTGCATAGTATTCTCCTTCATAGAAAATATTCCCTCATACCATGAGGGAATATTAATAAACTTTACTTTCTAACAAGCTTCACTACATTTTCTACATGAGCAGTATGTGGGAACATATCAACTGGTTGTACATATTCCACTTCATAACTCTGCATTAATGCATTTACATCACGTGCTAGCGATGACGGGTTACAAGACACGTAAACAACTTGTTTCGGTTTCACTTTTAAAATTGTTTCCAGTAATTTATCATCGCAACCTGTACGTGGTGGATCGACAACAATTACATCTGGACGCCATCCTTCTTTTACCCACTTTGGTAACCATTGTTCCGCTTTACCAGCTTCATACTTTGTATTTGTGAATCCGTGGCGTTTTGCATTTTTCTTTGCATCTTCAATCGCTTCTGGAATTACATCCATACCACGTACTTCTGCTGCATCATTCGCAAGCCAAAGACCAATTGTACCAACACCACAATACGCATCTACAATTTTCTCATTTCCTGTTAAAGCAGCTGCTTTTTTCGCTTCATCATATAAAACAACCGTTTGCTCTGGATTCAATTGGAAGAATGCACGTGCTGATAATTCAAATGATAAATCACCAAGTGTTTCTTGAATTACTTCTTTTCCAGCTAATTTAAACGTTTTGTCGCCAAAAATAACAGATGTTTTACGCCAGTTTACGTTTTGCATAATTGATTTAACCGCTGGCATCTGTTTTTGTACTTCTGCGATAAATTGTTCTTTATTTGGCAATTCTTCTTTTGTTGTAATAAGTGTGACTTGTACTTCCCCTGTCTGAACTGCAGTACGTGTCACAATTGTACGTACTAAACCTTTTTGTTTTTTCTCATTGTAAATAGAAACATTTAACTTTTCTAATATACGTCTTACAACTTTTGTCGCTTCATTCGTTGCCTTATGTTGAATCATACAATGAGAAATATCAATTAACTGATGTGAGTTTTGTTTATATAGCCCTGTAATAACCTTTTCATCTTTACGTCCCACTTGTAATTGACTTTTATTACGATAATGCCATGGATTTTCCATGCCAAGCGTTGGACGAATTTTCTCTTCTAGACTGTTATTCATATACTTCTCGAATGCTTGTACAACGATATCACGCTTTTGATTTAATTGTTCTTTATAATCTAAATGTTGCAATTGACAGCCACCACATTCCTCATATACTGAGCACGGTGCTTTCACACGATGTGGTGATGATTTACGAACTTTTTTCACTTTTGCTTCAGCGAAGCCACGCTGAATTTTCGTTGCTTCTGCAACAACTTCTTCTCCTGGTAATGCCCCTGGAATGAAAACAACTTGTCTCTTAAAATAACCAACGCCTTCTCCGTTAATCCCAAGACGTTTAATTGTCACAGGGAACGTTTGACCAACTTCCAACTTACTCTCATGTTGCTTTTGTATCATTATTACACCTCTACTCTATACTTTTCCATAAATATAACGCTGCATAACTGCAGTATGGTTCACACTCTTGTTTCACTTTTTCTAAAAATGCATCATCAGGTTTATCATCTAATTGAAATACACCTTGCACTGCGCGCTGAATTCCAATGTCTGCTTTTGGAAACATATTTTTTCGTCCAAGCCCAAACATTAAAAAGTTTTGCACTGTCCATGCTCCAATACCCCTTATTGGTAACAATTGTGCCGATATTTCTTCTTCTGTTTCATTTTCTATCCTTGCTAAATCTAATTTACCGCCTACGATATGCTTTGCTAATCCTACCATATATTCAGCTTTTCGCTGACTAAACTTCTGCTCTCTCAATTCCTCTATTGGAATATTCGCTACTCTTTCTGGTGTTGGGAAAAATAAAACGCCATTTTTTTCTGTCCCATATCGTTTTACAAATTGCTCTGTTAGCACAGTAGCAAATTTCAAATTTATTTGTTGATGAATAATACAGCGAAGAAGACAAGCGAAATAATCGAATTCTAAAATAATTGGAGTATAAGCATATGTTTCAAATAGTGGACGTAATGATGTGTTTAAAAAATGATTTTGTATATTTTGAAACGGTTCATTCCAGTGAAAAATGGATCTCATTCGTTTCATTACTTTCTCTTGATCTCCTGCCTGACTAGAGATCCAAAACTGTGGATTTTGAACAGTACCAATCCCTTGCAAACGAACAACAATCTGTTCTTCGTCTATAAACATCGGGACATAAATTACTTTCTCGTCTAATTGAATGACGTTTAACGGGTCGAAAGATAAACGCTTTAGCACTTCCCCAAAATGGTACGGATATTCTAACGTAACATGTTCGCTCCACATACGTTTCCCCATCCTTTTTACACATCATTATAGCATGAGAAAACCGCAAGCATACATGCTTACGGTTGATTGCTGTTTACTAAATCATCTAGGCTTTTAAAATGATACCCTTTCTCGCGCAAATCATCAATGATTTTCGCAAGTGCTTCCGCATTATCTTTTGATATCGCATGAAGTAATAAAACAGATCCTGGATGAATCATAGTCATTACATTATTATGAGCGTATTGCCAACCTCTTTGCTGATCTACTTTCCAATCAAGAAATGCAAGCGACCAAAACACATTATAGTATCCCATTTCTTTCGTAAGAGCTAGCGTTCGTTCACTAAACACACCTCGCGGAGGACGTACATATTTCACTTCTTTTTGTCCTGTCACTTTTTTAATTTCTTCCGTTACACTTGTTAATTCTTCACGAAGCTTTGCATCGTTTACTGCTGTAAAATCAGGGTGACTCCAAGAATGATTACCAATAATATGTCCTTCATTTTTCATTCTTAATAATAAATCTTTTTGTGTTTTTATATAGTGCCCCGTCACAAAGAAAGTTGCTGGTACTTTTTTCTCCTTCAGTACATCTAAAATTTTTCCTGTATATCCATTTTCGTATCCATTATCGAATGTTAAATAAATGTCTTTTTTCTTCGTATTTCCTAAGTAAAACCCACCATTTTTTTGTAGTAATTCTGTATATAATTTCCCTGCATCTGGCACCGTTTCATTTTTAGGACGTGGGATTCCCCAGTTATGTGGTGTATTCGTATAAGCAAATGTTGAAACTGGAACAAGTGCCATCATAATTGAAAAAATGAGACCTATATATAACCATTTATATTTCATAAATAGTCTCCTTTCCATATATAATCGTACCTGTAGTTTCTGTTTCCCTGCTTTCTTTCATGCTGAACATGTTTTTCTATATATACCAAAAAATGTACCTCGAATCATTCGAGGTACATTTTTACTTACTTAAATACAGGCTCTTTAAAGCTAGCTAGTTTTTCAAGTGAAGTTTTATCAACATCAGCATGTAAGCTGTTACCATGAGAGTCCATCGTTACAACTGCTTTAAAACCTTCAATGCGTAAATGCCACATTGCTTCTGGAATTCCAAATTGTAAGAAATCAACATCTTTCACTTCTTTAATACATTCAGCATAATATTGCGCCGCACCGCCAATTGCGTTTAAATACACGCCGCCGTGTTCTTCTAATGCTGCTAATGTTTTTGCACCCATGCCACCTTTACCAATTACAGCACGAATACCGAATTTCTTCATAATATCCCCTTGGTATGGCTCTTCACGAATACTTGTCGTTGGTCCTGCTGCTTTAATTTGCCAATTGTCATTCTCGTCTTTCACTACAACTGGACCACAGTGATAAATAACCTGTCCATTTAAGTCTACTGGACAATCGTTATCCATTAAATGTTTATGGATTGCGTCACGGCCTGTATACATCATGCCATTAATTGTTACAACATCACCAACGCGAAGTTCACGAATTTGCTCTTCTGTAATTGGTGCTTGCAATACAATTTCACGTTGCTCTGTTTTTTCTTGTACTTCTTGCTGAAGTGTATCGTCACCTTCTTGATATAGCCAATCCATAATTTCTCCTGTTTCAGGATGGATTTTTACACCAAGGCGGCGATATGCCCAGCAATTATACGCAACAGATACATAGAAGCTAGCTGGCAGGCGATTATATACGCCAATTTTACAACCAAGTAAAGTTGTTTCTCCGCCGAATCCCATCGTACCAATGCCAAGCTTATTCGCATTTTCTAATACGTACTCTTCAAGTTTTTGTAACTCTGGTACTGGATTGATGTCATCTAATGTACGGAATAATTGATTTTTTGCTAATTCGTAACCTGATGTGCGGTCTCCCCCGATACCAACACCAATTACACCTGCACTACATCCTTGGCCTTGTGCTTGATATACCGCATGAAGAAGGCATTTACGAATTCCTTCTAAATCACGGCCTGCACGTCCAAGCCCTTCTAATTCACACGGTAAGCTATATTGAATATTTTTATTCTCACATCCGCCGCCCTTTAAAATTAAACGTGCATCAATGTAATCTTTTTCCCATTGCTCAAACTTAATAACTGGTGTTCCCGGTCCTAAATTATTTCCACTATTATCCCCAAAAAGAGAATCAACAGAGTTAGGACGAAGTTTACCATCTTTTGTCGCCCGCTCAAGCGCACTATAGATAGCTTCCTTCAGTTTTAATTGATTCACACCAACTGGCGTATAAATTTTAAACGTTGGCATCCCTGTATCTTGGCAAATTGGCGAGATATTATCATCTGCCATTTTAATGTTATTTGTAATTGTGCCAAGTGCCATCGCTGAACGAGTCCCTGCGTTTTCTCGCTCTTTCGCTTGTTGAATCGCACGACGAACATCTTTCGGTAAGTTCGTTGACGTTTCAACAACTAGTTGATACATGCTTTCTTGAAGCTTTTCCATTGTTACTTCCCCCTCAATTGTGAACGCTACCAAAACGTTATGAGATGAAAATTCCATTGTTATGCTCTTCAGCTTTTTATTTATTTCACGCTATTAAAGTATAAATGAAATTTTTCACAACTTGATTATACCTTTTTTTCTATATTCCTTCTATTATCCGTACAGAAAAAGGCTACCAATTTTGTATTGGCAGCCTTTTTAATATATTATTCGTCTTTTTTAAATTGCTCACATTTTAATTCTAATTCATCTAACATCGCAAGAAGACGATCTACATCTTCTAACTCTACTTCTTCAGGTTCAATTGTATCAATTACTTCAATGAACATATTTAAACGCTCTTTTAAATATACTAATTGTGTATCTTTATCTTGAATTGCTTTTCCCATGAAGGCACTCTCCTTTTAATTCGAGTTACTTTTATTATACCGCAAAAATGATTGCTATGGGCATGTAATTTCATCGATTTTGTAACAGTAATTCATTCTAATGTAAGCCCTCTCTCTTTTTCCACAAAAAAGTTTCACTTTATAAAAAGCACATATTCTTCTATTATAGAGAATGGACAAATTGTTATTTCAATAGTCAAAGGAGTATTTCATATGACGATATCACAAATAATGAAGCCGATTACTCCTTCTTACGATCCATGGGAAGCGTATATGGACCTTGAAGAGTACGGCAAACTACTATTAACAAACGTTGAGTTTACAACGACGACGTTATGCAATATGCGTTGCGAGCATTGCGCTGTTGGTTACACATTACAGCCGAAAGATCCAAATCCGCTTCCGATGGAGCTTTTATTAAAACGATTAGATGAGATTCCTCATTTACGTTCTTTAAGTATTACCGGCGGAGAACCTATGCTTTCCAAAAAATCCGTCGACAATTATGTAACACCACTCTTAAAATATGCCCATGAACGAGGCGTTCGCACTCAAATCAACTCAAACTTAACTATAGATTTAGCACGTTATGAACAAATTATTCCCTACTTAGATGTATTGCACATTTCACATAACTGGGGAACAATTGATGACTTCGTTGAAGGCGGATTTGCAATGATGGAGCGTAAACCTACTTATGAACAACGCGCAAAATTATTCGAAAGAATGATTACAAATAGTAAAGCTCTATCAAATGCAGGTGTACTCGTATCAGCAGAAACAATGTTGAACAAAAGAACCCTACCACATATGGAACATATTCATCGTCAAATTGTCGAAGAAATGGGATGTAAGCGTCATGAGGTTCATCCGATGTATCCGAGTGACTTCGCGAGCAATTTAGAAATTTTAACGAAAGCTGAAATTCGTGATGCAATTGAGCATTTACTAGAAATTCGCGATGAAAATGTATGGATGTTATTTGGGACTTTACCTTTCTACGCTTGTAGCGATGACGAGCGAGACGTCGCCACATTTAAGAAATTACAAGAGAGCAAAAATGTCACAGTTCGTAATGATCCAGATGGCCGTTCTCGTTTAAATGTAAATATTTTCGATGGAAATATTATTGTAACGGACTTTGGTGATGTTCCACTTCTAGGAAACATACAAACAAATACGTTACAAGAAGCGTATGAAAAATGGAGCGCTTCAAAAACAGCAAAATCATTAAGCTGTCACTGTCTTGCTGTAAAATGCCTTGGACCGAATGTTCTTGTAAAAAACAGCTACTATCCGACAGAAGATTTCTTATCAAAAACAGCAAATATTACATTATAAATAAAAACGTCAGCTTATAAGCTGACGTTTTTCATGTTATTGCGAATGCGATGAAGAAATAAATTTAAAAAACAAATGATCGTGAATTGGAATAGCTGCCCCAATTCCTTGAGATGTAATATTTTTCACGACAAGCCTTTTTTGATTCCCTTTTAACACAAGGTAGACTTCGCCAAATGTTACTTTTCCTTTTTCATTTACTGCTGGTGTATAAGCGTATAAATATCCAAGTTGACTCGGACTAATATTATACACACGCTCATGTCCTGTACCATAACCAATGGTCGTTTTAAATGCAAGTGGCAATTGTACTTTTTCAAGCGCTTTTAAAAGCATCATTTTTTTCACATCTGCAGCATCTTTCATATCTGCTGTTAAATCACCTTCGATTGTCTTTTGGGTTTCTTGTTTATAGCGAAGTGGGTATAAGCGATCCCCTCCGCGATTGTCATATACATTTCGATTCACTTGCTTATATTCCCAGTTAATCGATGTATCTATTGATTCATAATTTAATGCCCATTGACCTAAATAAATTTTTGCTCGGTATCCTACCGCAAGTGGTGCATTCGAAATTGTTGTTTCATTAAACATCCGAATTAAATCAGGGTTTTCAATTTTGATATTTGCTGTTTTCAATAGTTCTTGCGCAAACTTACTTGGCTGTAAACGCGGTAAATCTTGTGCGTCATTTGGAAATGTATTATCTTTTGAAATATTTAAAACAGATGAAGGCATTTTTACTTCTACCGTTGTCTTTGCAAAACTACTGTTAGGAAATAATAAAATAAACGAGACCATGGTTGAAAGACATATGCTGTATACTCGTTTCACCTGTCTGGCTCCTTCCTACATAAAGGTATATATACTACTTTGTTTATTGTTTTCTCTGGGCACAATTGTTATGCCTATTTTTCATAATAAATAAAAACCAATTCCCATAATGACATACGCCGCTAATAAAGTGCCTCCTTCAAACCAGTTTGTATCCCCATCATTTGAAATCGCAATCGTTAAGAAAACGGCTGTAATCATGGACACAAGTTCTGGTATTGTAAATACTAAAGGCATCCTTTGTGCAAAGAACATGGATAGTAGTACTAATACAGGAGCAACAAACATCGCGATTTGTAATGTAGAACCTACTGCAATTTCTACTGCGATATTCACTTTATTTTTATACGCCATAATAATCGCAGATGCATGTTCTGCTGCATTACCAACAATTGCAACGATAATAACCCCTATAAATAACTCCGACCAGCCAAACGACTTTGCGACCGTTTCAAAAGTATGTACGAGGGCCTCTGACACATAAGCAACTGCAAGTGTTGCTATCGCTAAAATGAGTAACGCTTTACCTTTGGACCACTCTGGCTCTTCCTCATGCGCTACCTCATCACTTTTATGTTGATATACACCACGGTGCGTAACTAACTTAAATAACAATGCAGCAAGGTACATAATAATCATGATAATAGAAACACCAATACTTAATTGATACGTCTTTCCAGCATCCATCTTCATTGAAAAAATCTCTGGAATAACAAAGGCTACAACAACAGCAAATATTAATAAAGCTGAATTGTGCCTTGCATCATAAACATTGAAGCTTTGCCTTTTATACTTAAGGCCACCTATAAAGAAAGATAACCCTCCTACCAGTAATAAGTTTCCAAGTACAGAACCAGTTAAGGAAGCTAAAACAACTTCTGTTAATCCTGCCTGAAGTGCAAAAATTGAAATGATAAGTTCAACAGCATTACCGAAAGTTGCATTCAATAAGCCACCTATCCGGGGCCCAGAAACGATTGCCAAACTTTCTGTCGCTCTCCCCATAAAACCCGCTAATGCAATAATCGTAATGCAATACACGGCGAACATAATTGTTTGAGGCCAATGAAGCGTTTTTCCAAGTACAGAAAGTGGTACCCCAATCAGCGCTACTATAAGAAATATTTTATTAAACATGCTTTCCATCCTTCCATCGTATGTATTTCTCCTCGATATTATTATTATTCATCTCCTAACTTGTCCGATTTCATCACAATTACGTTTAAAAAATCGGGTTGAAGAAAACAGTATGAAAGATATTTAAATTGTTTTGTGTAGACGAAACAATTACAAATTATGAAAAGAGGTTACAAGCATGCACTTAAAAGAAAAAATCGCAACTATTATTCAAGGTCAACGCACTGGTGTATTATCTACTGTACGTAACGATAAGCCACATAGTGCCTTCATGATGTTTTTCCACGAAGATTTTGTACTATATGTTGCAACAGATCGAAATTCAAAAAAAATAGCAGATATTGAAAAAAATCCAAATGTACATGCACTACTTGGACGTGAAGGAAAAAAATTAGATGAAGATTATATTGAAGTTGAAGGATTAGCTTCAATCGAGGAAGACTCCACATTAAAAAACAAGTTTTGGAATAATAGCTTAAAACGTTGGTTACTCGGCCCTGAAGACCCTAATTACGTATTAATAAAAATCAATCCCGATACAATTTATTACATCGATGGTGCTGGTACGACGGAGCCCGAGTTTTTACGACTATAAAACAAAACAAGCCCCCTTTAGGTGGGCTTGTTTTGTCGAAAAGTTCTTCTGAAAAAAACAATAAAATAGGTGGAACTTTCTAAAGATTCTGTTATATAATAGCAGTAACTTAAATAAACTGTATTAAAACAGATTGAGGGGAGAAATAAAATTGATGAAAAGAGAAGAACGAAAAAACATGATTGAGTTTATCGAAAAGAAAAAAGGGATTGAACGTGACGAATTATTATTTATGACTGATGATGAAGTAGAGCATATTTATAATGTAACGTACTTTTTATATGAGGAAATTGCAGAGTAGTATAATAATCCCCACCTTATTAAAAATATAAGGTGGGGATTATTTCGTTTTTATACATGAGAATAATTTTCATGTATAATAATGTAAGATTGGAGGAATTTTACTATGAGCTCATGGCTATTATTCGCACTATTATCAGCAATTGCTGCTGCCCTCGTATCTATTTTTGGAAAAATCGGCTTAGATGGAATCGATGCCAACGTCGCAACGACGATTCGTTCTATTATTATGGCACTATTTATGGTAGGAGTTATTATTATACAAGGTAAATTTCAAAATATCGGTGATGTCCTCCTAAATAAAAAAGCACTGCTATTTATCACATTAAGTGGAATCGCTGGTGCTTCGTCATGGCTATTTTATTTTCTTGCATTAAAAACAGGAAAAGTCTCACAAGTAGCACCTATCGATAAATTAAGTGTAGTATTTTCCATTATTCTCGCGATGATTATACTCGGTGAAAAGTTAAACTTTATGACTGGTATTGGTGTAGTCTTTATTACAGCTGGTGTATTATTTATTGCTTTCAGCTAAAAAACCGCTATTATTAGCGGTTTTTTCTTTTCCTTATGTAAATCCACACAATCAATGCTACAATTGCCGAAACTAATAAAATCCATATTCCATAATGATGTAAACTATATTCAACGAAGCGCCACTTCTCTCCTAGTTTCCAACCTAGGCCAATAAAAACACTTATCCAAATTAGTGCACCACCGTAAGCATACAGACAAAAACGCCACCATGTTAAATTCGAAACCCCAGCAAAATATGCTGTTAAGTGACGTACTCCCGGTATAAAGTAGCCAATCATTAAAAGAAACGGACCGTATTTTTCAAATAAAATATGTGTTTTTTCAATATGATGTTCTTTAATTCTAATTTTCGGTCCATATTTTTTTAAAACAGGGAGCCCAAGTTTTAACCCTAATATGTAACTTAATGTAATGCCAAGCATTGCACCTGCCATTCCACTTAAAAAAGCAGCTGTTCCTGACATAGCTCCTTTTGAAATGTTATAGCCTATAAAAGTCAATAAAAACTCATCCGGTATAGGTAATCCAACAATCCCGCCAGCTAAAGCTATAATAATTCCAAAATACCCATAATGTGCGATTAACTCGCCAATATGTTGCTCCATTCGGAAGACACATCCTATGCACGATCGTTATTCCATATTGTGCCCGTTCTATCTTCAAGCCAAACATGGTATACATATTCACTATACATTGTTTTTATAATGAACTCTACTTCTACTCCGTTCCTTTAACAGAGATTGAATCCGTAGTTTTTTGTCCCTCCCCACCGATTATTAGCCTGCACCAATCGGGATTTTACGGGCAGCAGGGCTCCCACTTAACTTCCCTGCATTCGCTAATTTTTGGAGTAGGAGTCTTACTGCCTATAAATAGCCAGATTAAAAAATAAAAATTCATGGGCTTATTTTTTTGTTACAATAAAGGAAAGTTACTTTTTGCAACGGTTTAACTCTCAGGAAAAATGATATATCTAGCAAAAACATAGTTTGGTCTATATGATGCAACTTCTACCTATTAGAGTAACACGCACCCTTTTACATACAACATCATTTTTCTAAATTATACAGGGGGAACGAACATGACCATTGAAAAACAATTTATCCAAAAGATTTACTATAAAACATTTTTAACAGAAGACTCTTCCATCCCGGTAACGGAAGTACTCGGTGAAGCATATATAAATGAATCAAAAAATGAATTCTCCAATATATCTAATATTCGCTTCGCACAAGGTGAAGTTTATTTTCAAACTAAAGACTTTGAAGCCGCTATATTCAAATGGGAGAAAGTAAATAATGAACTTGCTCTCTGGGCCATGAAGAATATTGCAGATGCTTATTTCGAATTAGATTTCTTACCAAAAGCAGAAGAAATTTATACATCTATCCAAACAGAAGATACAACTCTTACGATGGAAGTTTCCCTACAACTTCTTTCTCTTTATATCGAGCAAAATCGTTTAGGTCTAGCATTTAAGACGATTAGTGAAGCTGTTGCGTTTCAACCGGACTATCCAAATATTACCGCAATCGCTCGATCATTCTATGAAAAACAAGAAGATTGGAATAATGCTATTGAACTAGCGGTTCAAGAAGGAATTCGAACAAAATCATTACACTGGTTTGATACTTTAATCAATTATGTAAACAGAGGCTTTACCAACAAAATAAAACCTGAGTATTTCTATGAATCTTTAAAATCCTTATACGCTATTGATCAAGTTCAGTTTAAAGAACTTGTTATTTCACTTTGGAATAGCTATGAAAATGAATCATTCCATCTACCTTGGATTCAAACAATAAATCACTTATTCTTACATATTGAAGTAGATGCTAATGACGATTGGAATGAAATTTCTACTCGCTATCAAGAGACGTACTTCGAATTGATTACTGGACAACATTTCATGCACGAATTACAAGGACTTGTACCAGATTTATTAACAAATTGGTTTAGTTTAACAAAAGCGGAAGATTCTTTACTTGTCTCCGCAGCAGTATTAGCATGGAATGAAGTTTCACCGACAACCCTAGAATCATTACTTGTAAAAAGTGCAGGTGCCTTACTTTCAAATGCATCAGCTCATTCAAATGTTGATATGGCTGATGTATCAACATTATTTGAAACGATTGCTGTATGGGCTGAGAAGAATGATGTAGATTTAGGTCATCAATTCACACTACTTGTTCGTGAGTTATACGATCTAAACGTTGCACAACTTCTAGTAGCAGGAGCTAACGATTATGATAAATCAGCCTTTATTAACTCTATACTAGGCGAAAATATATTAAATGAGACTGTAACAACTGCAATTACATTTAAAGATGATAGTCAAACTGAAATAACTGAGCTTACAGAGCTAGATATACGAAATATACCAAACTTTGACGAACTTCATAACATACTGGCGGTACCTTCTCAGCCAGAACTAGAAAAAAAATGTATTGAAGTTAAATTACCAAGTAGATTTTTACGAAAAAATAAGTTTTCATTCCTTGTCACACCTACTATGCATGGACAACTTGACAAAAACAGCTCTCATTTCGAATACTTACAGGCAGCAGATAGTCTCATCTATGTACTAAATTCAGCTTCACCATTACATGATGAAGAGCTCAATACATTACTATATATTCGTGAACAAGTACCTAATTTACAGATTCAATTCATCTTACAAACAATTGATGCGAATACTAGCGAAAACATCACGAAAAACATTAAAAAGAAAATACTCGTACATTTCCCTGAAGCACAATTGTTCCCTTATTCTCCTTCCCAAGAGAGTAGTGAACAGCTAGGTAATGTAACAGACTCTATTCTTTCTAACCTTACTCAGCGTAACGTGGAAAAAGAACGCATTGAAAAATTATTATGGTTTATCCAAAAAACAATTGCATACCTTTTAAATGAACGTGTGGAATTAGAAAATACGTTAGTGAAATCAGTCCGCTGGAATAAGCATATTTTAGTAAAACTTGATGGTTTTATTAATAATCTTACTGCCATCCAAAAAGATAAAATTCGTTCTATTACAGAATCTTATCTTTTAACGAAAGAAGAGATTACGCGGGATATACATTCTCAAATCCCTGAATTGTTGCAGAGTTGCTCTGATCTTGTTCAAGAAGATAGTGATTTCAAATTAGTCCATGAAGAACTAAATGTAGCAATGAATGAAAGAATTCAAAAGCATGTACAGCAAGTCCTTCTTCCTAAGTTTACTCAGTCTATTCAAGAGTGGATTGAAACTGCTCATAATGAATTCATCCAAGCTCAGGCTTATTTAGATGAAATGGGCGATACCTTTAATAAACTCTATGAGGAAGAGCGTATTAAACTTCCTTGCGATTTCAAATTACTAGATGACTGGGATAGAGATGTTGCAAGAATGACGAACAGAATTACAGTGGCTAACATCAATATTTTATTACGCTTTACACCGACACAATTTTTCTTAAAAAGTGCAGGAAAGCTATTCGGTAATATGCAAAAAAATCAATCTATGCTATCAAATAAATATAAACAATATATTGAAACAGAAGATTATACAGAAGTTGCTCAGATGATTTCAAAACAATTCTTCCTACAATTTGAAGTATTTGAAGGTGCGCTAGAACGTGATATCATGATGTTCTTTAAAGACCCTCTTAGCATATTGAAACAAACTGTAGAAGCGGCTCAACTTGAAATACAAGAAGATGAGCACACTTTGACAAAGCTAAGAACAAACCCAGAAACTTATCATGATCCTTTAACACTATTTAAATTGCAATTGTTACAAAAAAAATTCATGTTAAATATTGAAACCATCGCTTCACAAGAAACAATAAAGTGAAACTTTAATCAGTGAGGATTTTTGTTCATCCCCCCACTGCCCATAAACGCCCGCACCAATCGGGCGTTTATGGGCAGTAGATCTCCCATCTAGCTTCTTTGCTCCACCTGAATTTTGAGGTGGGAGTTTTACTACCCACAGATAGCTGGATAAATACAACATCAACTGTTTAAATAAGAAAAACCAAGCGACTAATTCGCTTGGTTTTTCTTATTTTTAATTTACAATTTTCACATGTTCAAATGGATAATATATCGCCATGAGCTTTCCTAATACTTCAGTTCTATCAATGAGTCCTAAGCCGTTCCTACTATCCCTACTAACTAAACGATTATCTCCCATCACAAAAATTTTATTTTTAGGAATTGTAATCGGTCCAAAGTCTTCAGTTAAATTGATAAGTAATTTTTCTGCCTGTTTTTTATTATTATTTAAATACTCTTCGTTTTTCACTTGATGATTAACATATAATTGATCATTCTTCATCTCAATTACATCTCCTGGCAATCCAATAACTCTCTTCACGTAGAAATTATCTGTCTTCACGACAATAATATCCTCTCTCTCATAACTTTCAAATCTCTTGGCAAGTTTATTAATGATTACTTTATCTCCATCTTGTAAAGTCGGCCTCATCGATGCTCCTTTTACAGTCGTAGGAAAAAACAAAAAGATTTTTGCCAAAAACACCAATAAACATGCTATTGCAATTATTTCAAAGAATTCACGCAAACGTTTTTTCTTTTGCATCATTCCACCATCTCATCATCTTTTTATTTTTATTATAAATACTCCAACCGATTAATTTCCACAAAATTCTTATTTATAACATTAGAATATTATAAATATAAAATAATAATCATCGCAAATTTACTATTCTTATATATTACTAGACTGGCATTTTCCTATGAAATTCCTGCTTAGTAAATATACTATGCTGCATAAATTAAACAAACAAATATAGTAGCATAGCAATAAAAAAGATACTCTCAAAATAGCCTATCTACTATTTTTGAGAGTATCTTTTTATAATCCTACATATACAATACACATCTGCGCTGCGACATATGTAAACCAAATCCAAAGTGGTTCATACTTCAGTTTGCGCCCCCCGATATCTGTAACACCGATAATAAAATCAGAAATCACGAACAATAAACCACCAAGTGCTGGTACCCACCATATTCCTGTATTCTCGTAATATAAGGCGAATGCAAAACAAGCCATCCCTCCGACCCACAAACCGTAAATTAGAGCCCCTATCGTAAACAATTTATCCTGTTTTTCATTTCGGATAAAAAAGAACCATCCTATAATTAGAAAGAGTCCGTATACGAGTAAACCAATCCAAAAACCATTCCATGAAATACCTGTTTGTAAAAATGCTTTCACATAGAAACAATGTGCAAGAGCGAAAGTAACCATTCCTCCAATTAATCGATGACCAATTGGAATCAATCCTGCCATAAATAAATCTCCTATAGTTGATAAAGTCATACCAAGTGCAACCCATGTACTATATTCTACCGACGGATCTTGTAACCATATCCAAATTGCACTACCCGTTAAAGAAAAACTCAGAATAAGACGAACCGCTAACGGCAACGGCATATTATTTCTCGTTCTTTTCGTCTGTCCTATTGCATAAATTGCTCCCGTTAAAAAAAGAATAATTTGCCCGACTAACACAATGTAAAGTACATTCATAATATGTTCTCCTCAATAAATGCTTTTTCTATCTTTTTTTCGTTACATATAGCACGTTTTCCTTTTTCTATGCAAAAAAAGAAGAACATTGCTGTTCTTCCATTTTAATAGATTTTCTATTCTCTATGCTACCTGTTTTTCTTGCTCGATTTTTTGTTTAGCCGGAGTACGATTTACTACAATAATTCCCGCTGCGACACATACTAAACCAAATAGTACGAATGAATGAATTGCTTCTCCTAAAATCATACTTGATAATAACACACCAAACACTGGTATGAAGAACATATACATCGATACTTTTCCTACTTTGTTATATTTCATAATTGTATTCCATATACAGAAACCCGCTGCCGATAAGAAAGATAAATATATAAGCATAAGTATTGCTTGTAGGTTAAATGTAAATGGCATCACTCCGACTTGAAATGCACCGATACATAGTAACCCAATTGATCCAAAAATCATTTGGTATGCTGTCATATACCCAACATCTAATGTTTTACTTCCTTCTTTTGCTAGTATATTTCCATACGAATACATCATTGCTGCCCCAAGAAGTAATAAGCTACCTATCCCAAAATGGAATGATAAGCTTCCGTCACTCGGTACATTCACCAAAATCACACCACAAAAACCGATAGATACTCCAATTATTTTTCTCATATTTAGAGCATCATCTTTATATAAAAAGTGTGCGAGTAAAATTTGAAAGAATGATGATGTTCCTGAAATAATCGCTCCTTCAATTCCTGAACTGTAACTCATTCCAATATAAAAACATATATATTGAAGAAAAGTTTGGAACAAACCAATTTGTACTAACTGCTTTCCTGTCCCTTTTTTGAAATGCATATCTTTTCCTAACGCTTTAAAAAAGAATAAGAGCATTACACCAGATAAGAAAAAGCGATAGCCAGCAAATAATATTTGTTCTCCGACTTCATGTGGCTGAATTCCAAGTTCAGCATAACTTAATTTAATAAAGGGAAATGCGCTTCCCCATAAAAACGTTGCCACTATTGCAGCAATAAATACGCCAATCGGATGGGTGAAAAATTTCTCTGTCTTCAACTTGCTGTCTTCCTTTCCGATCTTTTTATGAACAATATTCATATATACCAAAGGAAGTGCAAAAACACAAGTTTTCCGTTTATAATAGAAACAAAAACATATCATCTCATAAAAACATATGCTATACTGTAGAATAATTACAACATAATAACTATTAAAATCAGTTTCAACAGAAATGCTGCTATCCGTTACGGATGGCAGCTTTCGTCGTTTTATAGGGGTTTCGATTTTGATTCTTTTTCTCAATAAGAATTCGGAAGGAGCGAGTATTAATGAACGCAGAAGTAAAAACATTAAAAGCACAAGAAGATATTTCTCATCCCTCTTTATGGGATACATTAAAGAAACATTATGAACTTATATTTGCAATCGCATCTGGTATTTTCATTTTAGCTGGTTGGTTATTCACAAAAAACGATGCAATAAGTGCAGGTATCACTTTCTATATCCTTGCTTATGTAATTGGGGGATTCGCAAAAGCGAAAGAAGGTATTGAAGACACAATTGAAGAGAAAGAGCTAAATGTTGAAATGCTCATGATTTTTGCAGCTATCGGTGCCGCAGTTATCGGTTACTGGGCAGAAGGTGCTATTTTAATCTTCATCTTTGCATTAAGCGGAGCAATGGAATCTTATACATTAAGTAAAAGCCAAAAAGAAATTTCAGCGCTTCTTGATCTACAACCGGAAGAAGCATTACGCATTTCCAACGGAGCTGAGGAACGTATTCCCGTTGGACAATTAGAAATTAACGATATTATTTTAATTAAGCCAGGTGAGCGTGTTCCTGCTGATGGCACAATTCATAATGGTGAAACAAATATTGATGAAGCAGCTATTACAGGAGAACCTATTCCGAATGAGAAAAAATTCGGCGATGAAGTATTTGCCGGCACTGTAAATTTACGTGGTGCTATCGAAGTTAAAATTACGAAGCCGAGCGATCAAACATTATTCCAAAAGATTATTCGTCTCGTTCAAAGTGCACAAAGCGAAAAATCACCATCACAACTATTCATCGAAAAATTTGAAGGAACATACGTAAAAGGTGTACTACTCGTTGTTGCACTTATGATGTTCGTTCCTCATTTCTTACTTGATTGGAGTTGGAATGAAACATTTTATCGCGCTATGATCTTACTTGTAGTCGCTTCTCCTTGTGCGCTAGTTGCAGCCATTACACCAGCAACTTTATCAGCAATTTCAAACGGAGCGAGAAATGGTATTCTCTTTAAAGGTGGTATTCATTTAGAACGTCTAGCTTCAGTAAAGGCGATTGCCTTTGATAAAACAGGAACATTAACACAAGGAAAACCTACTGTTACAGATGTATATGTTCGAGAAGGCATAGCAGAAAGTGAAGTACTTTCTATTACAGCAGCGATTGAGAGTCACTCTACACATCCTTTAGCAGAAGCGATTGTTAAATATGCAAAACATGCTTACGACATTACGATAAAAAAACCAGAAAACGTTGAAGATGTAACTGGTTTTGGATTAAAAGGAATACTAGAAAACAAAGCTTATAAAATTGGTAAAGCTGATTTTATCGGGGAAGAAATAAAGACATTTCATAATGGCATTTCTGCTTCACTTGAAAAAGAGGGAAAAACTGTCGTTTATATTAGTGATGAGGATGGTATTCTTGGACTAATCGCTTTAAAAGATACCCTTCGGCAAGAAACGATATCTGCTATTCTTGATTTGCAAAGCATTGGTGTAGAAGCAATCATGATTACTGGTGATAATGAAGAAACAGCAAAGGCAATTGCCCATGAAAGTAATATAAAAGAATATTACGCATCATGTTTACCCGAAACGAAAGTTGAAACGATAAAGCAGTTAAAAGAAAAGTACGGCATAGTCGCCATGGTTGGAGATGGTATAAACGATGCACCTGCCCTCGCTACGGCTAGTATTGGTGTTGCAATGGGTGAAGGAACAGACGTGGCATTAGAGACTGCAGACGTTGTTCTCATGAAGAACGAATTATCTCGTCTCTCTCAAGCAATCCGTTTATCCAAACGAATGAACCGTATTGTGAAGCAAAATGTAATCTTTTCTCTAGCTGTAATTGCAATGCTGATTTGTTCTAACTTCTTGCAATTTTTAGCTCTTCCATTCGGTGTTATTGGCCATGAAGGAAGTACAATTCTTGTCATTTTAAATGGTTTGCGATTATTAAAAGGAAATAAATAAAACGGGTCCCTCATAAAGGACCCGCTTTTTTTAATGGTAGCTATTGTGACCGTTCGCACTGCTGCTCGTTTTATGCTTTGGATGCGAACTGCTCTTTTGTTTGTTATTTTTATTATTGTGGTTCTTTTTATTATTACTCATGAAATATCCCCCCTGTTCCCTTTTATTATGGAACAAGAGCTCATTTTTCATTACGGGAATTATTGTCACCCGTTCTATAATGATGGAGTAAACCATTAATTTCACCGCCAAGTAAAATTACCCACCCAGTTAAGTAAAACCATAACATTAAAATAATGATACCACCGAGACCACCATATGTATTAGCGTAATTTGCAAATTTATCTACATAATAGGCAAATGAGTACGATACCACAATCCATCCTACAGTAGCAAATAAAGCCCCCGATATGACTTCTCTTCGCTTTAATTTCCGATCAGGCGCAAACGTATATAAAAAGCTAAATAAGGCGAACAAAACGAAGAAACTCGCTACTAATCGTGTAATACTCCACACGTAAGAAAAACTATCCGATAAACCAATTGCTTTAAATACAGCTGCCCCAATCACTTGTCCAAATACTGGGACGATTAGTGCAAACACAATCATAAAAATTATTGCTAACGTAAACACGATAGATAAAGCTCTTGTTTTAATAAAGGAACGGGTTTCTGTTACATCATAAGCACGATTAAAAGCATTCATAACCGCATTCACCCCGTTTGAAGCAAACCATAGCATCGATAGTAAACCGAATGATAATAAACCACCATTTTGCTCGTTTACAACTTTATCTACGTTTACCTCAATTAAGTTCATCGCATCTTCTGGTACGTACGGTTCTAATAAATTGAGCACACTTTCTGTTTGAAGGTCAATAAAGCCAAGAAGCGTAATTAAGAAAACAAGCCCAGGAAAAATCGCAAGCAAGAAGAAATAAGCGAGCTGTGCTGCCAAGCCCGCTACATCATCGCGCATCGTCCGGTCATATAAATCTTTCCCAAACGAAAAAGTACGATGTCTTCTTACTTTTTCTATAAATTTTCTCATATATTTTTAAACGCTTTTCTTCTCTTCTTTATTTTGCTTTAGCTCAATGTATGCTTCAGTTTTTTTTTCCTCTGCATTTGAGTCTTTCATAAATAATTCACGCGCTTCTTTCATACCACCATCTTCAGCTACCACTGGCTCTTCTTCCGCTTTAAGCTCATCTACCTTCGGAGATACAGCCTGAATTTCGATCGTTTCTGGTTTTTCTACTAGCTCAACTTTTTTCTTACTAAAAATTTCTTTCGTTTCTTTTAACGTCTCTACAACAGACGGCGTTAATTTTTTAATTTCTGCTACTTTCGCTTTCACTACATTAAAATCAGCAAGTTCGCGTCCTTTATCTGTAACAGTTTGCACTTTTTCTTTTATCTTCGCATTTTCACCAATTTCAATCATCTTTGTTTTTGCTTTTTCTGCTGTATTTTTTACTTTTTCACGATTTTCTTTCTTTAACATAGATACAGCTACACCTGCAGCTACACCAAGCGCAATGTTTCGAGCAATATTATTTTTCTTTGCCATATTCCTTCACCCTTTCATTTCTTATATTAGAAAGTATTACTTTCTAAGCTTCCTCATATTCCTTGTTCATTTCGAATGAAAGCTAATAGCTTTGCACACCCTTCTGTTACAAGGTCATACACTTCTTGGAAGTTCCCTGTAAAGTAAGGGTCAGGAACGTCTGTCCAGCCACCGTCTGGAACAAAATCGGACAGCATACCAATATAGCCTCCAGTTTTACCTAAACTTTTTAAATCTGCTATATTCTTGTTGTCCATGGCAATAATATAATCAAACTTTGTTAAGTCTTCTTTTTCTACTTGCCTTGCTTTAATTCCTTTAAAAGTGACTGCATTTTCTTTTAAAATTTTTTGTGTCCCTTTATGTGGCGGATGACCAATATGCCAATCTCCAGTTCCTGCAGAATCAATGACAATTTTCTCTTCGAGTCCCTCTTTTACGACAAGATTTCGAAAAATCGCTTCTGCCATCGGAGAACGGCAAATGTTCCCAAGACAAACAAACAATACTTGAACCATATATTTGTTTCTTCCTTTCTTGGTGCATTTCTTAATATATACTTATAGTATAAACAACCAATTATTAAATATAAAGGAAATCCCTACTAATTTAATAGGATTGAAAAGATTCATTAACGAAAATGATAAAAAATGTTAAGATAGCCTTATGTTATTTTAAAGGGGGACACTTCGGTGGATTTATCCGTAAAGTCAGAAGAAAACGTTGAATATATGGTCGAAGCTATTAAAGAAAAATTACGTATGGTTAATGCTGGAGCGATGAGAGCTGCTAGCTTTAATGAAGAAATGTACGAAGACTTACGTGACATTTATGATCATGTTATGAAACGTGAAACATTCAGCATTAGTGAAATGCAAGCTATTACAGAAGAATTAGGTACATTAATTAAAAAGTAAGAAGCCTCACTTATGAGGCTCTTTTTTATTTCCAACAAATTCATGACAACTCTTCTCTTTCCCTCAACCAACTGTAAAATATTGTACAATAGAAGTAGAACCTCACCTTAGATTTTTTCTCCATACATACTACTCACAAATAATAGCAACACTACCATTGCTAACTGTTTTTACTGGAGGTGCTTACTTATGAGCAATTGGTACAGTAAGACGAAAGATCAAACATTAATCGACTTAGAAACAAATGAACAACACGGTTTAACAGATGAAATCGTAAATGAGCGTTTAAAGCAATACGGTTTTAATGAATTAGCTACAAAACAAAAACGCACGTTATGGCAGCGTATTTTCGCCCAAATTAATGACGTCCTCGTATATGTCCTTATTATTGCTGCTCTTATTTCAGCCTTTGTAGGTGAATGGGCTGATGCCAGTATTATCGCGCTCGTTGTAGTTTTAAACGCTGTTATTGGCGTCGTCCAAGAATCAAAAGCAGAACAAGCTTTAGATGCATTGAAAAAGATGGCGACACCTAAAGCTATCGTTAAACGAGATGGCGAACTACAAGAGATCCCATCTGAGCACGTCGTTCCAGGTGATATCGTTATGCTCGACGCCGGACGATATATCCCATGCGATTTGCGACTTATCGAAACCGCAAATTTAAAAGTGGAAGAATCTGCTCTAACTGGTGAATCCGTCCCTGTTGATAAAGATGCAATCTACCACCCTTCCATGCAAAGTGAGGAGCAAGTACCATTAGGCGATCAAAAAAACATGGCCTTTATGTCTACTCTTGTAACATATGGCCGAGGCGTCGGTGTTGCTGTTGAAACTGGAATGAACTCGCAAATTGGTAAGATTGCTACCCTTTTACATGAAGCAGACGATGATATGACACCACTTCAAAAAAGTTTGGCACAAGTCGGAAAGTATTTAGGCTTTGTCGCTGTAGCTATTTGTATCGTTATGTTTCTCATCGGCTTTTTACAAGGCCGGGATACGTTAGAAATGTTTATGACTGCTATTAGTTTAGCCGTTGCAGCTATTCCTGAAGGGTTGCCAGCTATCGTTTCCATCGTTCTTGCAATTGGTGTTCAGCGTATGATTAAACAAAATGTTATTATTCGTAAACTACCAGCTGTTGAAGCTCTCGGTTCTGTCACAATTATTTGTTCAGATAAAACGGGTACATTAACTCAAAATAAAATGACTGTTACTCACTTTTATAGTGATCACACATATGATCATTTAGAAAATTTGAATGTAAATAATGATATACACCGCCTACTATTAGAAAATATGGTTTTATGTAACGACGCTTCTTACGGTACCGACTCACAAACAGGGGATCCTACAGAAATTGCCCTTCTTGTTGTCGGAAGCTCTTTTAACATTCAAAAAGATCAATTAGAAAATACACATGAACGTATTAACGAACTACCTTTCGATTCTGATCGTAAAATGATGTCAACTGTACATACGTACGATGAAAGCTACTATAGCATGACTAAAGGTGCTATTGATAAACTTTTACCTCACTGTACCCATATCTTTATAAATAATAAAATTGAGGTCTTAACAGATTCTGATAAAAATCAAATATTAGAAGCTGCCGGGTCAATGTCGCAAGAAGCCCTAAGAGTACTTTCATTCGCATATAAACGATACGATTTAAACGCTGTGGATATAAATCATCTCGAAGAAAACCTCATCTTTATCGGTCTTGTCGGTATGATTGATCCACCACGCACAGAAGTAAAAGATTCAATTACAGAATGTAAAAAAGCTGGTATTCGCACAGTTATGATTACTGGTGATCATAAGGATACCGCCTTTGCAATTGCCAAAGAACTTGGTATTGCTGAAGAAAAATCTGAAATTATGATTGGAACTGAATTAGATAACATTTCAGATACAGAACTAGCAAATAAAATTAATCACTTAAATGTCTTTGCTAGGGTCTCTCCAGAACATAAAGTGAAGATTGTAAAAGCATTACGTGCTGAAGGAAATATCGTTTCGATGACTGGTGACGGTGTAAATGATGCTCCTTCTTTAAAGCAAGCAGATGTTGGCGTAGCGATGGGCATTACAGGAACAGACGTCGCAAAAGGAGCAGCAGATGTCGTGTTAACAGATGATAACTTCTCATCTATCGTGAAAGCTGTTGAGGAAGGTAGAAATATTTATCGTAACATAAAAAAATCAATTCTCTTCCTACTCTCTTGTAACTTCGGAGAAATTATCGCTTTATTTTTAGCCATTTTACTCGGCTGGGCAACACCACTACGACCTATTCATATTTTGTGGGTCAATTTAATTACAGATACACTGCCTGCATTATCACTTGGTGTTGATCCTGAAGATCCAGATGTGATGAAGGAAAAACCACGACATGCGAAAGAAAGCTTATTTAGTGGTAGCGTTCCTTTCCTTATTTTCAATGGCGTTGTCATTGGACTTTTAACGCTAATAGCCTTTATCGTCGGGGCAAAATTCTATACCGGAGATACAAATTTATTCCCTCTTTTCCCAGAACAAATTGATGAAGATGCCCTATTACATGCTCAAACGATGGCATTTGTCGTTCTTAGTTTTTCTCAGCTCGTTCATTCATTTAACTTACGTTCAAGAACGAAATCAATTTTTTCAATTGGGATATTTACAAATAAATATTTAGTCTTCTCACTTCTTATCGGTGTTCTTATGCAAGTTTGTATTATCTCCATTCCTCCTCTTGCAAATATATTTGGTATACATGCATTAACAATGCGAGATTGGGGATTCGTTCTCTTATTAAGTATCATTCCGCTTGTTGTGAATGAAATTATTAAATTATTTAAGAGAAAATAAAAGGCAATGAGGAATATTCCTCATTGCCTTTTCATTTACCCCGCTATTTGCCAGGCAGTAAAACTCCCACCTCAAAATTCGGCTGGAGCAAAGAGGTTAGGTGGGATTGGGGCTGCCCGTAAACGCCCGATTGGTGAAGGCTAATAATCAGTGGGGATGAACAAAACCCCCACTGATTAAAGTTTCACTTTAGCCTTGTAATTCTTTTTTGATGTTCTCTGTTAATGCAGCCATACGCTTACGGCTTTCTTCACGCTCACGTTTATTTTGTTCTTCAATTTGTTGTGTTTCTTGCATACCTCTTGAAATAATGTTCCAAGTCTCCTCAAGTGTTTCCATCTTAATACTAGAAGAACCTGATAATCTCGCCACTTCCACACTTTGAGTCGCGATATTTTGTGCATTTTTCTTAAGTAATTCATTTGTACGACGATCAAGTTCCGCCATAGAGTCTGCAACCAGCTTTTGACGTTTTGCATTTACGGCTTGAATAATACCATTTTTAAAGATAGGAATCGTTGTAATAAATGCTGTATTGATTTTACCGATTAATTTATTGTTACCGCGTTGAATCATACGAATTTGTGGCGCTGTTAATAGAGCAACCATACGTGCTTTTTCTAAGTCATCAATACGTTGTTCTAAAATTTCAACAGAGTTTTTAAGCGATTCTAATTCGATACCTGCTAACTGATCATTATTACGTATGCGCTCTTCGTACATCGGAACTAACTCTGTATTTAAACGTTCTAATAACATTTCCCCTGCTACTACGTATTTTTCTAAATCTAAATAATACTTTAAGTTTTGCTCATACAGGCCATCTAATGTACCAATTGATTTTTTCATTTCATCTTGATACTTCGTAATCTCTACGTATACTTTATCCATTTCGCGACCCATTGTCTGATACTTACTAAAGATTTGTTCGATCATTTTATCTGCTTTTTTGAACATGCGTGAGAAGAAACCACTTTTCTCTTCCGCAAAGTCTTTGCTATCAAATCTGTCCATAATTTTACCAAGCTGTTTTAATAATTCACCAGAGTCTTCTATTTTTGATAAAGACATTGTATGTAAAATTTGATCAGCGAAACGTGAAATTTCCATAGATGGTTCTTTTCCAAGCTCGATTAATTCTAATTGATCTTTAATATCTACCGCATTATAAATACGTTGCACTTCCGCATCTTGTCTAAGTTGTAAACGAACATCTTGTGCAGTTTGCTCATTTAGTTCTGTTTTCGAATCTAGTACGACTGGGTTATTCATATGGTATTCTCCCTTTCCTTATAAAAATGGACGAAATAGTCCTTTTATTGTTTGTGATAAATTTTTATAGGCTGATGAACCATGAAACTCAAGGTCGAAATTAACTTCTTCAAGCCAATGTGAATCAAATGCTCCTACTTCAATATACGGTTCAATATCGTTTCTCCCCGTTGGATTGAAGTGGAATACATCTACTCCAATTTGATTTAAAAACAATAATAAAACAGCATCAGAACGGCTTAATTCTCCGCTCTTCTCATTATTAAATATAACAATTTTCGGTACTTCTTGCGAATAATCAAATTTCTCAAGTTGCTCTAAAATGTTCGGTGGGATTTGAGAAAGCTGTGCAAAAACATACAGTGCTACATCTTGTTTCGTCTCTTTCGCAATTGGTTTACACATTTCACTTTCGCACGTATGAATGATTGCCTCTGCAATACCATGTTGTAAACCTTCTGGTAAACGTTTATGTGGCCACCAATGACTATTCATAATTAAATCTGGATGTAATTTTCCCCCGCGGTCCAATGCATCTCGATAATGATATTGGAAATTCGCTTTTTGTTCTTTCGTAAACGGAAATGTATTAATTAATAAACTGTTATCAAATGATGTAACAGCCTTTAATCGTTGAAAATATTCTTTATCATTCTTTGACACACCTGATATTTTTGCAAATAAAGAAGGAATATAAATATGCTTGTTTTCAACAAAGAAGGTTGGGCGTACAAATGCCTTTTCTTTCGTAATTAAAAAGAGTTCATCATATGTTGTTTTTAATGTACGTGCTACAGGTGTATATGAACGGAATTGCCACGGCTTGTACAGCAGTGAATTATCGTGGTGAAGTACTTGCTCGATTTCTTTTGAAGCTTGATAAGCTACTGTTGCGACGCGCTCACGACGCCGATCGGGAAATGATTCCAATGAAATACGGCCCGAATGAGATACGACAAAAGTCCTTCCTTCCTCATCTATATTCTCAAACCCATCTTTTCCTTCAGGGTGATAATAAAGCACATCGCAGCCGAGCATAATAATAAAGTATAAGAAATATATACGACTCTCCGTCGCATCACCGTACCAAACGATACGCGGCATTTGTTTCTTATAATTAATCGTAGAGAACCACTTCGTTACGTAATTTTCACTTAATTTAATCATATCGATTAAGAAACGACGGAACCCTTCTGTTTTTAAAGATTGATTATGTTGTTTTTCATACAATTTTAATACCGAAATAAACGTCGTATGTATATAATGCTGTAAGTCAGGATTGTCTACTTGCGGTAATAGTTGTTTTCCAGACAAATGGGCTACAAGTCTATTTACTGTAAGTCCATTCGGTGCTTCTTGATGTAATGTAAAAACTTCTTGAATATGGCGCAGTTTTTCGGGATCAATTACCTTATTTAAATTTTGTTCATGCAAAACCTCGATCCCTTTTGCTTCACTATAATCAAATAACTCATTGAAATATTCATCTACATCATTGGGAACACCAAGAATACGAGTTGCTATATAACTAAATTTCATCTCATTCTCTGTCAGTTCATATTGTGGACGTTTTTCTAAAAGCGCTTCAAATTGCTTTAAATCTGATTCTTCTTTTAATGCGCATGGTTGAAGTGTAAAACGTGAAAACACAACAGTTCACCCCCAAAAACATTTACGTTTTTTATAAAGTCTCTCTTCTATTATAAACTATTTTTAGTTATAAAAAATGGGCGCTCGCATAACGAGCAAACCCATTTCAATTATTTATGTTCATTTTTAGTAGCTGCAACTTCTTCTTTAGCTTGTCCAGAATTCTTCATGTAGTGAAGTATAAATGTTGCTCCAAACGCTACAACTAAAATAATAAAGAACGCTGTATGACTTACTTCAATATGAATAACAGACAGTAGCATTTTTACTGCAATAATTAAGATTAAAATATAGGCTGTCGTTTCAAGTTCTGGAATACGCTCTAACAATTTTAAAAATACGCCAGCGATACCACGCATCATTAAAATACCGAGCATTCCACCTAATAGTAAAATCCAAACTTCATTCGATACACCAAACGCAGCAAGTACGCTATCTACAGAGAACGCGATATCCATTAATTCAACCATCGCCACCGTTCCCCAGAAAACACCGAACATTCTGAAGAGAATACTATTTTGGTTCATACCATCAGCTTCCTCTTCTTCTGCATTACCTTTTCGTTTATCAATGAAGTATTTAATTGAAAGCCAAGCTAAGTAAAGTGCACCTAACACTTTTACCCATGCTAATTTAATTAAGTACATTCCAATTCCAATCGCGATAAATCGGAATACATACGCTCCAATAAGTCCATAGAATAATGCTTTTTTACGTTTCTCTTCCGGAAGGTGTTTTACCATTACCGCTAACACAAGTGCGTTATCAGCAGATAGTAACCCTTCAAGTACAACAAGTGTACCGATTAATCCCCAAGATACTGGATCTTGCAACACTTTAATCCACATGTCCAAGTCAAAAAACTGAGCATACGTATCAAGGATTCCTTGCAAAATACTCATCTTACCTTTATCCCCTATTCTTTGCTAGATTTATAGAAAGGTCAAAAAAAGGAAACGAATGTCGTTTCCCTTCTTATGCATCCAAGCCATACGCTCTTACAAGCGCACCTAAGCCACCTTGGAAACCACTTCCTACTGCATTAAACTTCCACTGTCCATTATGACGGTATAATTCACAAAAGACAACTGCTGTTTCAATGGAGAAATCTTCCCCTAAATCAAAACGAAGAACTTCTTCGTTTGTTTCTTCATTTGCTAAACGAACGAATGCATTTGCAACCTGTCCAAAGTTTTGATTACGACCTTCACCATCATAAATTGTAACTGTAATAGCAATTTTATGAACATCTGCTGGAACCTTTTTCAAATCTACAACAAGTTGCTCATCATCACCGTCACCTTCACCTGTACGGTTATCTCCTGTATGTAAAACTGATTCACAAGGAGACTGTAAATTATTATAGAAAATAAAATCAGTTTCCTTCGTACATTTCCCGTTCGCATCTAATAAAAAGGCAGATGCATCTAAATCGAAATCAGATCCACCATCATAAGATTTAATATCCCATCCAAGACCAATTACCGCTCTTGATAAACCTGGGCTTGTTTTAGCTAAATCAATTTTCTGTCCTTTTTGTAATTGAATAACCATGCATATTCACCTCTATATTTTAATTTCAAAAAATATATCCATCAGTAAATATACATTTCACTGATGGATATATAAGTCTATTACTCTACATCTAAACCAAAGTTATTACATAGAGAACCTAATCCACCTTGGAATCCACTTCCGATTGCATTGAATTTCCACTCACCTGCGTGACGGTATAATTCACTTACTACTACTGCAGTTTCAATAGAGAAATCTTCTCCTAAATCGTAACGAATTAATTCTGCATTCTTTTCTTCATCCATAATGCGTACGAAAGAGTTAGAAACTTGTCCGAAGTTTTGGCTACGGCCTTCACCTTCATAAATTGTGATTGTGAAGCAAATACGTTCGATATGTGCAGGAACATTTTTTAAGTCTATTTTAATTGTTTCATCGTCGCCTTCACCTTCACCTGTACGGTTATCTCCTAAATGCTCTACAGCACCATTCGCACCTTTTGGATTATTATAGAAAACGAAATCCTCTGCTCCTGAAACTTTACCGTTAGCACCTACTAAGAAGATACTAACATCTAAATCGAAATCGCTTTGTCCGTCATAACGATTCGTATCCCAACCAAGTCCTACAAGAACTTTCGAAAGACCTGGGTTTGTTTTTGTTAAGTCTACCTTTTGTCCTTTTTTCAATGAAATTGATGCCATATACAATTCCTCCTTGGTTTATCTTATTGGTAACGTGATACAATCTCACTTAAGTTTTTATCTTGCGTTCCTTCTCCAACTGCTGAAAACTTCCATTCGTTTCCGTCTCGATACATTTCCCCTGCAATTAAAGTCATTTTGCCAGCGTAATTATCTGACAAGTTATAACGTGCTAATTCTTCACCTGTTTGTGGGTTTTGAATACGAATATATGCATTGCGAATCATTCCAAAATCTTGACGACGATTTACACAGTCATAGATATTTACAACGAATACTAAACGATTAATACGGCTCGGAACTTTATGTAATTCTACGAAAATTGTTTCGTCATCACCAGCACCTTCACCTGTTAAATTATCTCCTGAATGAATGATACTACCACAAGTAGAAAGTTTGTTGCCAAAATAAACTAGATCATTTTTGTTTAAAAAACGATCTCCTTCTAACATAACAACAGATGCATCACAATCTACATTTGGTTTACTTCCAAATAAAGAAGACAGAAAACCACCTGATTGCCCAATTGGATCCCAGCCCAAGCCAACCTGCAGTTTTGCCACTCTCGGTTGTCCTTTCGTTAAATCGATCTTTTGTCCTTTTTCTAAAATAATAGGCATGAAGTTTCTTCCTTTCTACAAAGCATTTTCCGAATCGGAAAATATTGTATTCTTCTCTTATATTGTAGCATTATTTATCTAGTGAGAAAAAGGATAAATTCTCAATTATATGAAAACATCCATATAATTTACTTATGATGATGTAAGAAGTGGTAAATGGAACCAATCATTCCTGCACAATTGCCGCTTTGCGCAAGTTTAATCTCACAATTACTATAAATCTCTTGATTTAAGTATGTTCCTATCTCTTCCTTCACTTCATTTAAGAAAGCATCTCCTCTTTCAGTAATTCCCCCACCAATAATAATCATTTTCGGATTAAAAATATAAGCAAGGTTACTAATTCCAATCGCCAAATGTTTAAAGAAAATCTTCACGGCTTGAGTAACACCACTATCACCCTTATCATATAATTCAAAAATTGTTTTGCCATCCCACTCTTCTTCACCTTTATATCTTCGTACAAGATGAATTAATCCCGAAATTGAGGCAACCTCCTCAAAAGTTTTCCCTTCTATTATCATATTCCCCCATTCCCCAGCTCCAAACGAATGTCCACGGTATAACTCCCCATTTATAACAATCGCTCCACCAATCCCCGTTCCAAGCGTGAGCATAATAAAATCACTTTCTCCCCTCCCAGCCCCTTTCCATTTCTCACCAAAGGCTGCACAATTAACATCATTTTCAATAGATACAGGAACTTTTAATATTTCTTGTAATCTCTCAACAATAGAAATATCAGCATAATGTGGAATATGATCCACCCCTCCCGTTATAACTCCTTTATCAATATCAACAATTCCGGCTGTACTAATACCAATTCCGGAAATATCATGTTCAGTCATTAACTTTTTTGATAAGTATATAAGCTTTTGAACAATTTGTTCCCCTCCCAAATGAATTTCTGTTGGGATTTTTTTATGCATTAGTACTACCCCTATTTCTGAAACAATTCCATATTTAATTTGCGTACCACCAATATCAAATGCAATATATCCTTTCATCCGTTGCCACTTCCTCTACTGTTATGAGTGTAAATTCTCCATCACTCTACTATTTGTAGGGAATTTACATTAACTCTTTTCTCTCTTTAGAAATACACCACCTTTTTCTATATATAGTTTTTTTTGCATAAAACTCTTTTTCCTATGAAATATTACAAAAGGGATATTTTTTAGATGGAACAATAATTTTTTCTTCAGGAGGAAAACAATGACAAAAATCTTCATTTTAGCATCTACACTTTCTTTATCCTTTTTTAGCGGCTTAAATATTGGTAATGCTGCAACGGAGAACTTCCACCCAATAACAAACGCTATTGTACAAAATAACGATAATTTAGCAGAAGGTAATTCAAAAGATAATAATAAACCTCCAGGAAACAATGGTTCTCAGGACGATAGTGGTTCTGACGGCAACGTTTCTGGTGGCAGCGGTTCTGGTGGCAGTGGTTCTGATGGCAGTGGTTCTGGTGGCAGCGGTTCTGGTGGCAG
>NZ_MACH01000071.1 GCF_001884065.1 Bacillus proteolyticus | reverse complement strand
TGCTTATGTTTTGGAAGACGAATCAATATGATCCGTTTCTATACAATGGAGGAATGGTTCTCTTATCAATTGCAACAGCATTATTAGTGGCAAATCTTGCTCATCCAGCTAGCCGCATCGCTCAATTTTTACGATTTAGGCCTTTACGCTGGATAGGGATAAGGTCGTATGGCATATACCTCTGGCATTATCCAATTCTTACATTGACGACTCCAAAAGTAAATGCTGGAGATTTTTCACTAATAAGAGCAATTCTTCAATTTCTTCTTATTATAATGATTGCGCAAATTTCATGGAAGTATATTGAGAAACCAATCCGACAAGGTGCGCTCCGAAATATTGAGTTTAAGAATTTAAGAATTCAAAATGTCGCTTTAGGTGTTAAGTTAGCTTTAATTTGTGCAGTATGCGTTTCGTCGATAGCCGTCTTTGGGTTATCAAAAGTTAGTAAGGCTAAGGAGAATCCTCAACTAGATAAGGCGGAAGCAGTACAAACACAACCTGCGAAACATCCAGTTGCATCTTGGGATAATCCAACTCAAGAGACGCCTCAAAATCAAGAAGAATCAAAAGAAGTAAATTCTGCGCAACCTAAAGATGCTCACACCGTTACTGCAATAGGCGATTCCGTTATGATTGATATTGCTCCGTATTTAAAAAATACTTTTCCTGATATTAGGATTGATGCACAAATTGGTCGCCAACTGTCAAAAGCGATTCCAGTAGTTGAACAGTTAAAGAATGAAGGGAATTTAGGGAACTATGTTATTATTGGATTAGGTACAAATGGAGCCTTTACTACTGAGCAACTTGTATCATTAATAAATTTAATTGGGAATGAACGTAAAATGATATTTATTAATACGAGGGTACCACGTCCGTGGGAATCAATCGTGAATGAGAGATTAAAAGCGACAACATCTGAATATCCGAATATAACTCTAGTAGATTGGTATGCAGCAAGTGCTGGAAAGAGAGACTACTTTGCACCTGATGGTGTGCATTTAACCAAAGTAGGTGCAGAAGCATACGCAGCACTTGTAGCCAAAGCGGTGAATCAATAATTAGATATATTTTATTAACTTCTTTTGCAAAATTAACTGAAATGTAAAAGATCTATGGTTGAGGAAGACAAATTTTTTGCAGTCATCAATAATTTCTGTAATTCATTATACGTCGAAAAAGCGAAGTTTGGTTGAAGACTCCGTCTTTTTTATACAGGGCATGAATGGTTTCGATGCCTTTTACTATACGTGAGGCATGACGAATGTTTTGAAATCCTGCTGATTTGGAAAAGTGTCTGTCGCTTTACATGTCGCTGGTCCTGTTCTGTGAGATTATTTATAGGAAGAAAGAATGTAACTTCCTAACTTTAAAAATAAGCCCAAAGAATTATTTAATTCTTTGGGCTTATTTTTGGTTCTGGTGCAAAAATGATTACGTAGATAATCCAACATGAATGTTATATTCTCATGAGAATGAGTTGTTCGGAAATCAATATAAAAATCCATATTTTTATATTAATATATTATGAATTTTTATACTCTCATTATAGTAAGCGGTTATATAGATAACATTATATTTTAATATGCAATATTACATATTAAAGGACGGCTTATATTGTTATGATAGAAAAGGTAAATTCTACAGCATTTTTCGATGTACTGCGAAGCTAATGATTATGAAAGTTCCAGTAGGTAAAAAGGGAGAAGGATTTTTATAATTCTTTTCCCTTTTTATATGTTCACAAACAGAACATATCTATAATAAGAGAGTGGTTGTATACGATTATTTATTTCACTCCCTTTTCCTCATATCTCTTTACAACCCGATAAAAAGGTTCGACTTGAGGGGAACGAAGAAACTTATATATCATTATTAAATCATTTAAACAAGTAGGTGATAGTATGGAAACATTGTTAGAGGAATGTATTGAAACTTTGGGACAGAATATAAGAATCTTATCTAAAGAAGAAAGAGAAATGGTTCTTATAAATTTTGAAACTAATTTTTATATTACACAAGGGGGACGTATTGAATGGTCAAAAATAACTCAGTGCATTGAAATAAATACAATTGATGAATAATTTCACATTTGAATAGTTGTTACGATGAATATAATAAGAAGGTTTATTTAATTTGGGATGAAGGGAAATTACCAATTGGTAAGACAGACTTAGATAAGGTTTTCGAAGTAATAGACGATGTTAATGCCGTTAGCTTTGATACTTGGATATATGGATTCTGGTGCGAAAATTTCAAGACTATTGCAAGTAATCTCCTAAACTTGGACATACTGATAGTATAATTCTAAAAAAGGTGCGTGATCAGTATGGAAAAATTACAGAAGACAGAAGGTGCGCGGTATGAGTTTACTAGATAGTATCAAAATTGCCCTATCTTCTATTCTAGCTCATAAGCTGCGCTCAGCCCTTACAATGCTAGGGATTATTATCGGTGTAGGTTCTATTATTACCGTTGTTGTGATTGGACAGGGCGGGGAAGCTGCATTAAAATCACAATTTGTTGGTTCTGGAAATAGTGTGATTTCTATTCATTATAAGGCCAACATGAATGATCCATCCGGTATGGAATCAATAGGACAACCGAAATTGACAGAAGAAAATATTTTTGAAATTAAGAAGATTCCAGAGAATGCACATGTAATTAAGACAAATTAAAATATGGAAACACTAGATGTTAATGATAAAAAAGAAATGGTAAATATAAAAGGGCTAGACGATGAATACTTTGCTGTAAATAAAGTTAAGGTGAAAAAAGGTCATTCTTTAAATGATACAGATATTGAACAAGGAAATAATGTTGTCATGATTAGCGCGGGTTTAGAAAAAAGGATATTTGAAAAAGAGAATCCCATTGGAAAAATCATTGAAATGAAAGGCCAACCAATGCAAATCGTTGGTGTATATGAAGCTACAGGTGGATTTATGGGAATGGGAGATTCCGAGGCGTTATTTCATTAGCGTTATGGCCAACATTGTATGGAACAGATGAAATTCAAAGTATTTCTGTCCAAGCGAAAAAAATCGATAATTTAGATGCCGCTGGAAAGAAAGCAGCTGATGTATTAAATAGTCGTAAGCAAAGTGAGTTTACAGGTAAATATAAGGTACTAAACTTAAAAGAAATTCAAGAGGGTATTTCCAAAATGACAAATATCATGACGATGATTATTGGTGGTATCGGTGTTATGAACATTATGCTTGTATCTGTAACAGAGCGTACTCGTGAGATTGGGGTACGTAAAGCACTTGGAGCAACGCGTAGTAAAATCTTACTACAGTTCTTAATTGAAGCTGTTATGTTAACGCTTCTTGGGGGACTAATTGGAATTGGCCTTGGTTATGGAGGTGCATATATTGTGTCAACATTTGCAAAATGGCCACCACTTGTTTCATGGCAAGTAGTCGTTGGCGGTGTGTTATTCTCTATGACACTTGGTATTATTTTCGGGTTGATTCCAGCGAACAAAGCAGCAAAATTAGATCCAATTGAAGCGCTTCGTTATGAATAAGTTTATTAGTAGAAAGCTATTTATTTAATGTGGTTCTGATAAAAAGATAAAGCAAAAAAGAATCCCTCGTTTCTTTTGGGATTCTTTTTTGTTTGCAAAGGTATGTTTATCTGAACACACGTAAATTTACAAGGTTTTTAAACACAAAAATAGGAGGCATTTTATGATTTTTTGTTCAACATTACCGTGTACAGAAATGTACAAAGAAAGAATATGCAATATTGCATTTTACATTATTTCATCGGGATAATATGTTATTTATTGAATGTAATATACAAATGGAGGAAATGTTATGAACAAGAAATCAAGGTTTACCCAAATGATGCTCGGTATTAGTACAATAGCCTTATCATTTGGAAGTATCCAAACACAAGTATCAGCGGAAGAAAACACACCTTATAATGTGTTACAAAAGAAACCAATTGGGATAGAAACTTCAACAGATGAAATTGCACATTCTACAAAAGCAGACGAAACATTGTCTTATGAAGAACGTTTAAAAGTAGGCGATTTTTCACAACGTCCAGCTCCGGTCGTGAAACGAGCAGCGGCAAAGCAATTTCAGCAAAAGTATTCTGTGGCAGAGCTGAATAGAATGAGTAATGACGAATTCATCGATACATTGGCAAGTATTAGTTGGAATCAAATTACAGATTTAGATCAATTTAATCAAGAAACAAAAGAGTTTTATCAGAATAAAGAGCGAATACAGGTTATTATTGATGAATTAGGTCGTCGTGGAAGCACATTTACAAAAGATGATACAAAAGGGATTGAGACGTTTGCTGAAGTATTACGTTCCATATCTTATGTAGGCTTTAATAATAGAGAGGTAAGCTATTTAAATGAGAGAAGCTTTCATGATAAATGTTTACCTGCATTAAAAGCAATTGCAAAAAATCCGAATTTTAAATTTGGTACAGATAAACAGGATGCAGTGGTATCTGCATACGGTAAATTAATTAGAAACGCTTCTTGTGATGCTGAAACAGTTCAATATGCGGCGAATATATTAAAGCAATATAACGATAATATTTCCACATATATAAGTGACAAGAAGAAAGGGGACGCCTTGTATGAGCTTATACAAGGGATTGATGATGATATACAGTCTTACTTGTTTGAGACACGTAAAAAAGCGGATGAAACAATATGGTATGGGAAAATTGATGGTTACATAAATGAAGTTAGTCGAATGGCTCTTTTGAACCATCTAACAACAGAAAATAAATGGTTAATTAATAATGGTATATATTATACTGGTCGTTTAGGGAATTTCCATAGTAATCCAAATAAACCTTTAGAAGTACTTACACAAGCAATGCATATGTACCCTCGTTTAAGTGAGGCTTATTTTAATGCGGTAGAGCAAATTTCAACAAACTATGGTGGAAAAGATTATAACGGAAATACAGTAGATTTTAAGAAAATACGTGAAGAAGGCCAGCAGCAGTACTTACCAAAAACGTATACATTCGATGACGGCTCTATTGTATTTAAAACAGGAGATAAAGTAACGGAAGAAAAGGTTAAGAAATTATATTGGGCTGCAAAAGAAGTAAAAGCGCAGTATCATCGTGTAATTGGAAAAGATGGAGCGTTAGAATCAGGGAAAGCTGATGATGTACTGACAATCGTCATTTATAATAATCCAGATGAATATAAACGAAATAGCCAACTATATGGATATGATACGAATAATGGTGGAATTTATATTGAAGGAATCGGAACGTTCTTTACATTTGAGCGTACACCGCAGCAAAGTCGTTATAGTTTGGAAGAATTGTTCCGTCATGAATTTACACACTATTTACAGGGAAGATACGAAGTTCCAGGATCATGGGGACAAGGAGAAATGTATCAAGATCAACGTTTGACTTGGTTTGAAGAAGGAAATGCAGAATTTTTTGCAGGATCTACTCGTACGAATAATGTTGTTCCGCGCAAAAGTATAATTAGTGGATTATCATCTGATCCTGCGAAACGTTATACAGCAGAACGAACATTATTTTCGAAATATGGAGAAGGAGAAGGAGACGAAAAATGGGACTTTTATAATTATTCTTTTGCACTGCAGTCTTACTTATATACTCATCAATTTGAAGCTTTCGATAAGATTCAAGATTTCATTCGTGCAAATGATGTGAAGAATTATGATACATATCGTGAAGCTTTAAGTAAGGATCCAAATTTAAATAAAGGATACCAAGACTATATGAAGCAGTTAATTGATAATCAGGGTACATATAATACTCCGCAAGTATCAGATGATTATTTAGCTACCCCTTTACCAAAGCCACTAGCTGATGTAAAGAAAGACATTACAGATGTAGCAAAGATAAAAGATGCAACGATTACAAAGCATAAGTCTCAATTTTTTGATACGTTTACATTAGAAGGGACATATTCAGGTGGCGTAACAAAAGGAGAATCTGAGGATTGGAAAACGATGAGCAAGAAAATCAATCAATCTTTAGAACAGTTAGCGCAAAAAGAATGGAGCGGCTACAAAACAGTTACAGCGTATTTTGTTAATTATCGTGTGAATGCGAAAAATCAATTTGAATATGATGTTGTATTCCATGGTGTTGCAACGGGAGAAGAAGAAAAACAGACTGTTAAAGTAAATATGAATGGACCGTACAATGAAATATTAAATGAAAAAGTTGAGTTTCATAGTGATGGTACAGAAAGCACAGGTGGAAAAATTGTTTCTTATCTCTGGGATTTTGGGGATGGTACAACAAGTACAGAAGCAAATCCTACTCATGTATATGGAAAAGAGGGAACATATACTGCAAAGCTAACAGTGAAAGATAATAAAGGAAAAGTAGGCCGAGGACAAACATCGGTTACCGTAAAACAGGATGAGCCAGCAGGTCATAACTATCAAAATGCAAAGGTAATTCGTTTTAATAAGCTTTCAAAAGGAGATATGGATCGTCCGAATATGGCGTATATGCACACATTTAATGTCACATCTCCAAAAGAAGTAGATATTTCTTTTATAGATGAACAGGGAATTGGGATACAATGGGATGTATATCACGAATCAGATTTAGAACATCCTGTTATTACGGGCCAAGCGGATGGAAATAATATAAAAGGGAAATTTGAAGCGAAACCTGGGAAGTATTATTTAGTCTCATTTTTTGAAAAGGAAAACGGAAAGGGAACATATTCGGTTCTGTTGCAAAGTTAGAAAAAATATAGAGAGGTCTACAGATTGGAAATAGACTTTAAGCAATCGCTACTAATTGCTGTAGTTCTTTGTACACTGAAAAGACGGAGTCTGATTCAAGACTTCGTCTTTGTTTATATATGGCCTGAATCGTTTCAATCCCCTTTATGGTTCGTGAAGCATGACTAAGATTTTGAAATCCTGCGGATTTGGCAAAACGTCTCTTTACATGCCTATGATCCTGTTCAAGTAGGTTATTGAGATATTTAACGGTACAATGTTTTGTACGTACATAAAAGCCGTTCTTCTTCAGTTTTTTGAACGCACAAAGCAAGGGCGGAGCTTTGTCTGTAGTGAGAACTGTTGGTTCTCCAAAATGTTTTACTAATCTTTTCATAAAGGCATAGGCAGCCTGATGATCCCGTTTTTTACGAAGTTGAATATCCAACGTGTTTCCATCTTTATCAATTGCACGATAGAGATAACGCCATTCTCCCCTAACTTTGATATACGTCTCATCCAAATGCCAAGATAAGCGTGCAGATTTATTTTTTACTTTCCAAATTTGATAGATGAGATTTCCATATTCATGAACCCATCGCATGATGGTTGTTGGATGAACTAAAATACCACGTTCTTTCAGGATTTCAGATACATCGCGATAACTTAAAGAAAAACGGCAGTAGTAGCCGACATCTACTAAAATGATATCTCTCTTGAATTGTTTTCCTTTAAAGTACCTCATGTCTGATTCTCCTATATCCTGTTTTCTAGAGTGTAGCTTCATGTAGGAAACTTTGCAACAGAACCAATGAAATAACTAAACGTTTAAAAAATTTATGGAAGTAACATTTTTGTGCTAAAATATGTAAGATTATATTGAATAAAATACGTGCGCTAATCACGATAAACTGGAAAAGGAGTGTGTTTTATGGCAGAAAATATTAACATAAACGTTAATGCAGGAAGTAACTATGGACCAGAATCAAAATGGGGGCGTCAGTCTTTCTTTGATGGTGGACTTTTGAGCTTCATTGGTTGGAGTATCTTGGGAGCGCTTATTACAGTGTTCACGCTTGGTATTTGCTATCCGTGGGCGTTGTGTATGGTTTATGGTTGGAAAATTAACCATACTGTGGTTGATGGGCATAGAATGAAATTTAACGGTTCAGCAGTTGGCTTGTTTGGTAACTGGATTAAATGGCTACTTCTAACAGTTATTACACTAGGTATCTATGGTTTTTGGGTTAGCATTAAACTTGAAGACTGGAAAGTAAAAAATACAACCTTCGTTAATTAAGTGGAAATTAAGAGATGCATTATGAAATTACGTACATTAAAAATAATTCATTTAGTGTTATATATCGTTGTTTTAATTTTTGCGATTGATTATAGTAATCATTAAAATATTTATGTAAGGGTTCATGACTTTAATTTCTCTATTAAGTGAGTGCAATAATTTTCATAAATTACTATTTTAAAATAATATAGAGAAATGGTTTTTGAGTTGTCAGAGCTCTATCAGAAAGCAAGCCTGTTCCAGCAGACTTGCTTTTTTTGCTATTTATTAAGTATGCAAAAAATGCCAACGTTCCAGTTAGTTATCCTGAATGGAGCGCGATCTATTGGAGTTAGTTATAGCGTTTTTTACGGTGTTTATAATTATCTAGGCAATTATCAAGCCATTTGCTAAAAATAGAAGACACAACAATAACCACGAGTGGAAAAACAAAATTGGTTAAAAAATTGGTCAAAGTTTATCCACGTTTCTAAGTCCATTGAATAGACTGTAGGGATCTAATAATGTGATAGAAAAGACTGCTTGTTTTGTATCATTAGTATTTATCACTTCTTTAACACCTTTATGGATTATCATTCTAACATTTGATATTGCTTAGTTGGAGGGGGAAGCTTCATGAATGAATACAAAGCAAAACAACAGAAGCATAAGAAGATGCAACTCGTTATCCATCATATAAAAGAACTCGAACATCATTCAACACTCGTATTAGATATAGATAATCTAGAAACAATCTGTGTGGATTACCACAATAGAAAACACGGAAGCACATTCAAAAAGAAAAATTGTTTACTTACTTATATTTAGTTTACATAAGATACATTATTAAATTACCTATAAGGAGCGGAATTAAATGTTAAACATACAAAAGATTTTTGAAGCGCAGGACAAGCTAGATCGTAAGGTAGTTGAGGTACATGGGTTACAAGGTCAGAATTTAACTGGAGACGTGACACAGGCGTTATATACGGAGTTAGGTGAGCTTTCAAATGAGATTGGGTTCTTCAAATATTGGAAGAAGAACAAGAAGGATGATAAAGCGCGTCAGTACGATGAATGGGCGGATTGCATGCACTTTATGGCTAGTTTAGGTAATAAGTAAGGGCATAGTGAGTTTGTATTATCTGACAGAGGCATTGAGGCGTTAGAAATATCAATGAAAACATTAGAATTCGATGTTATAAGATACCATCAGTTATTTGAGGAGATTTACACAGCGAATAAGAGCAGCAAAGTTGGTTATGCCTTCGCATTAAATGCATTGTTGGCAATTGGTACGAAGATGGGCATGACATACGAAGACATGGAGAAGGCCTATTTCGAAAAGAACCAAGTAAATTATGATCGATTAGCAAACGGATAGTAAGACCAAATTTGAATTTTATTAAAAAAGACACTGCTTCACAGTGTCCCAGCTTACTACGAGAGTTTTATGAGGAAACTTAAATAGGTGAATTTAAGTTTCTCTATAATATATGAAACTGTGGTTAGAAAATCACTTGTTTAATAACGGGGTTAATGGATATTTGTATGTGATGAAATCTTTGTAAAAAATTCCCTGTACTAATTGAATAGTTTCATGATCGTAAAAGCTATCATATGTTGGGATTCGTGGGAATAAAGGATCTGTAATGTCAGCATCTGCATAGGCACCTTTAAAAATTGCTTTGTCTATTTGATGGTGCCATGATTAAGTCAATATGTGTAAAGGAGAGGCTTTTAATTGATATGCTTTTTCGAGATTTGTAATTTCAGTAGAGAAATTTTCAAGGTAAACATAGTTTGTAACAAATTCTTCTTCACCTTGTACATATTGCTGTAAGGAATGTGGATCTATTTGTTCTAAATCAGTCATTTGTGCTTTTAAATAATATAGAAAGATTTTAAACGAAATAGGTTTATTACAAGTATCATTACCATAATAAAACCTTCGAATAGGATCCCATGCTGGGTTTTCTATATAAGGAGGAGCAATTAGTGATACGAATGAACTCACTGCCCTTGTATATGGGTTTCTTACTAACTTATAGGTATCTTTTTCTTTTGAACATAAAGCTGCAGCTAATTCAATAAAGTAGTCTGAGGAATTTTTGTATATTTCATGTTCATAATTATGGATGAAAGAATCGTATTTTATGGCTTGTTTAAATAAATTAATTTGATAAAAAAACCAATGTGCAAGAGAAGTACAACCACTTTTTTGACTCCAAAATAAAATCAAAGGGAAGTTTGTATTAAAGTGGGGGACACGTCCGTATTTAATAATATTTGCAAAAGACATTTTTTCCCTCCATTCAGTAATGCCAATTATTTTTAGTGTATGAATAAAGAACTTGGCATATGAACAAGAGAAGAGAAGTAGAACCGATAATTTAAAAGAATATAAATTTTCAACAAAAGCGTTATTTAAATTAAAAAAGCAGTTAGCTTTTGCTAGCTGCTTCAATCCCTGGAGAGTATCGTATGTAATTTAGATAAAGATACTAGCTATTAAAAATATAGCTCCTATCAAAATTAGAGAATCAAATACAACCAAGAACTGATTCTTCTGTGGCTTTCGAAATTCCTTTATTAAGCTAAAAACTGCACTCATTCCGAAACAGATGTATAACAAAATCATTATTGTTTCTGACACACTTAACACTCCTAATATATTGATAACTTAATTATATAACGAAAAACATATGCATTTAAGTTTTTAACAAAATCCTTATTTAAGAGAAAAAGAATTATTTCAAATGTTGTAACTGTGATTCAGCTAACATAATGTTAATACCAGGAAAAATTCAATCCCGATACTATTTTCGTTTATATATTTTCTTTTTGTACACGAATCAGACGCCCCTTTAGAGTTACATTGTTCCAATGTTTACAATTGCCTTAATGATTTTAGGTAGTAGAACATTGTTTAGTTCTTCCTGAAATCATCAAACCAATCAAACCACCAAGTAAGGCTATTAAAATCCATCCCATTCCTTCATTGTATAGAGGAACGTATTGCATGAAAGTAAGCAACGAGTCACTAGCAAGTTCTGCTGTTTCTAATCCTTGTACTATACTAATCAGTAATGCTCCTAAAACTGATCCAACATAGACAGCCTGCTTATCTTTTATAAACCGATCAAAAAAAGCGAGGATAATTAGCACAATTGCTACAGGATAGATAACAATTAGGATAGGTAGGGAAAGTTTAATTAGCATAGACAAACCAAGGTTTGATACCCCAAAGCTAAATAAGCAAATAATTAAAATGATTTTGTTATAAGAAATCTTTGGAAATAGTGTTGTGAAAAATCTCCCACATGCTGAAACGAGTCCTACAGATGTAGTTAAACATGCAAATAACATTGTAATTCCTAATAAGGAGAGACCATATTGACCAAATAAATGTTGTACTACATTTGTTAATAACACACTTCCGTTTTCAAATGTGCCAAATGTTTGAGAAGTAGCTCCAATATAAGCAAGTGATATATATATGATAGATAATCCAAGTGCGGCTATAAGACCTGCTACTATAGTAGATTTAGCAATGGATTTTTTATTTGTAACACCTTTTTCTTTTATAGCGTTAATTACGATAATTCCAAATACGAGAGCAGCAAGGGCATCCATTGTTAAAAATCCTTCAATAAATCCTTTGAAAAAAGGAGCTTCCTGATATGAATCAGAGGGTGTTGAAATAGATCCAACTGGTGAAGAAATTGCTTTAACAATAATAATACTAATCATGATTAGTAACAGCGGGGTTAAATATTTTCCAATTCTATCTACCAATTTAGAGGGATTTAAAGATAAATAAAACGTTATGCTGAAATATATAAATGTATATAGAAGTAATGTATACCATTGATTTTGCATGGTGGTACTTAAAAAGGGGGCAACTGCCATTTCATATGAAACAGTGCCTGTACGAGGAATGGCGAAAAAAGGGCCGATTGCTAAATAAATGATTAGAGGGATAATAACACCACAGGCGGGGTGAATCCTACTAGCAAGGGTACTAACATTTCCACCAAAAAGGGAAATAGCAGCGATGGCTAATAATGGAAGTCCAATACTACTAACAACAAATCCCGAAATTGATATCCAAATATTTGTTCCAGATGAATATCCTAATAATGGAGGGAATATCATATTACCCGCACCGAAAAATATTGCAAATAACATAAGTCCAATAGGGATTGTTTCTTTAAAAGTTAACGATTGTTTCATAGAGCACTCTCCTTTTAATTGACGAAAAATGTCGAAATTTAAGTTTTTTTCATTATAACATATGAAATTAGAAAATACAGAAAAATAAAAATGAAAAAAATTCCTTGTTTTACTTAAAATACTATTTTAAATAAAATGATATGAATACTCAAATGTATTGTGCTGTCTTACTCTAATTATAGAAATATCTTTATACCGAACATTATTATATTGAAATTTAATCTATAAGTTATATTTATCTTGTATTTTGTATCGCCTTCTTCTCAATAATCTGATTTTTTGAAAAAATAAATGTGTTTTATCAAATATCATGTTATTATGGACAGGAATTGCAGAAAAATCGACATTTTTCGCGAAAAGGAGGGGTTTTATGAACTGATTTTTATCAATAATAGTAATTTTAGAAATTTATTTTATTGCATTTCTTGCACTACGCTCCTGTTTATAATCTTAATCATTAGTTCAATGGGATGTCTATTAACACCTAAAATGGCTTCAAAAAACAGATGTAAGTTTTTAAAATCTGTCTATTCAGTTTTTATAGAAAAATAAAAGGAGTGAGATACGTGGATTCTTTCATAAATTGGTTAAATAATCTTATTTGGAGTCCTGCATTGGTTTATTTATGTCTAGGAACGGGGTTATATTTTTCAGCCCGCACGAAATTTCTACAGATACGCCATGTGCGCGAAATGATAAAGCTTACTTTTCAAGGAGAAAAATCCGAAGCTGGTGTCTCTTCATTTCAAGCATTAGCTCTTTCTTTATCAGGACGTGTTGGAACAGGTAATATCGCTGGTGTTGCAACAGCGATTGCTTTTGGAGGACCAGGAGCCGTGTTTTGGATGTGGATTGTAGCTTTCTTAGGTTCAGGCTCAGCTTATGTAGAATCGACACTGGCTCAAATATACAAAACTAAGCATCGAGGTCAATTTCGCGGTGGCCCAGCGTATTACATTGAAAAAGGATTGGGAATTAAATGGTATGCAATTTTCTTTGCTATAGCAACCATTCTAGCAACAGGAATACTGCTTCCAGGCGTACAAGCAAATAGTATAGTCTCTAGTTTAGAAACAGCTTTTGGTATAAATACATCTATTTCAGGTGTCATATTAGTTATAGCATTGGCACTTATTATTTTTGGTGGGGTTAAACGTATTGTTAATGTTGCACAGGTTATTGTGCCGTTTATGGCCGTTGGATATATTCTGGTTGCCTGCGTAATTGTGTTTATGAATATTGAAAAATTGCCAGAAGCATTCATGTTGATTTTTAAGAGTGCATTTGCATTAGAAGCTACTTTCGGAGGGATTATTGGGTTAGCGATTTCTTGGGGTGTAAAACGGGGTATTTATTCAAATGAGGCTGGACAAGGAACTGGCCCACATGCTGCTGCGGCAGCTGAAGTGTCACATCCGGCTAAGCAAGGTCTTGTACAGGCATTTTCCGTTTACATTGATACATTATTTGTTTGTTCAGCAACAGCGTTTATGATGATTATTACGGGTATGTATAACGTATTTGATGTAAGCGGAAAATCGTTTATTGTGAATAATTTGAATGGGGCACAACCGGGCCCTGGATATACACAGGCAGCTGTTGAATCAGTATTCCCTGGTTTCGGAAATAGTTTTATTGCGATTAGCTTACTATTTTTTGCTATTACAACCATTATGGCATATTACTATATTGCCGAAACAAATATTGAATATTTAAACCGATATAAAGATCGTCCGTGGATGTCATTTGTATTAAGATTTATTTTTCTAGGAGCTGTGTTCTATAGCTGTGTAAAAAGTTCTACAACTGCATGGATTTTGGGTGATATTGGTGTTGGGATTATGGCTTGGATTAATATTGTTGCTATTTTATTGCTACAAAAACCAGCACTTTTAACTTTAAAAGATTATGAAAGGCAAAAGAAAAAAGGCAAGGATCCTGTATTTAATCCGCAAGGATTGGGCATTAAAAATGCTGATTTTTGGGAGACTAAATACAAAAAGGATAATGAAAAAAACGCTTCATGAAATCCTAGTGTGAATAGATAATATAATAAGGAATAAATATCCAACAAATAAATGATGATTTTTCTGAAAATATTTGCTAGTATTTAATTATAAAAGATTGGTATCTTTTTTCTTCATGTTTAATTGATTCATATTCTATGGTACCCTGCCTAATATGAGTCTCTAAGTAAAAGGAACTAGTATAATACTAGTTCCTTTTACTTTTTTATTATGATTAAACCAAGATAGTTACTATAACATCACAAATGATGGTTTATGGTGTTTTTATATGCCAAAATATTAGTTTTTTTTGGCTAGCTTGATAGTAGTGTTTTGAGGTACCCCCAAAATTAGCTTTTTTGTCTACTAAGATAATGAGTGATTATGCCAACTCCACATGAGTATGATATATGTCATTTAATTGTGGTGAAATTTAGTTAATTCATTATTTTTAAGGGGGATGAAAACGTCTATATAGAAAGGATCAGCAGCTATTTGTATAATCGTCTTTTGATTAATTATTATGAATTGATTTTGCTGCAAAATGTAATTTATTTTAGTTTTTACAATGAGGGCCACCATATTAAGTAAATAGACCTGGGTATAAATTCACTCAAAAATACGCCATCCTTTCCTATGATTCTACAGAAAGGATAGCGTATTTTTTCATTTCAGGTGGGATTTTATTTATCCAGCTTGTGATAGGGCACTAAAATTATCGTTATATTTTAGTGGAATAGTTAAAAATTGTAATCGTTTTCTTCTTTTTAAAAATTAATAACATCATACTAAGCGGTAAAACAGAAAAAGTTGATATTATTTTGAATTTCTTCACCGCTCATAATTATTTTTTGTCCATCTGGCAACGCTTTGATTCTGTCGATCCGCATGGTACCTGAAAGGTATATTTTATAATGGTCACTTGATATATAGGTTTTGAAGTGTTCTTGATGTAGCTTTACTTTATATGTGATTCCTTATTTTTACATAAACACTTACTTCATAGTTTCTTTCTGTTGTGGCCGATAAAACGTATCTACCAACCGATTATACTCACTTCTTGAAATTTCTTTATTATACAGTTTAATTAATAAATCTTTATGAGCTTTCGAAAGCGCTATTTTGTCAATGAATTTTGGGTACATATATTATTCTCTCTCCGTCTGATAAATTATTATGTTCCATTTTTCCTACTTCCTTTGAATATTATAATGAAAAAATAAATATAAAGCGAAGGTATTCCAATCTTTCATATCAAATTTAATTTCTCTATAGAAGAAACTTATCCAAAATAGTGAAATCATTGGGGTTCAATTTATGAAAATAATTGGCCTGAAAAATACTTTTTATAAAATAATATGAAGAAGTAAAGTAGCATTTCTTATAGGAGCATTGCTACAAAAAGTAGATGAAAAAATTATATGAAATTACTGTAATCCCAATTATTGAAATAGTATTTGAAAAGGAGGAGAACTCAGTTTGAAGTCAATGGGGACATAGATGTTCCTATTACTTTACTAGAGAAAAGTAATTGTTGAGTATGCTTGATAGATGTGAGAACCATATGAAGCATATATCTATTAGGTATTATGGGAACAAATGAGTTTATAAACTCATTTAACCAATTCGTAGCTAGGGGCTAGGAAAATAGAGTGGGTATAGCTGTATTGTTCTACTAATATTAGGAACCTTTGCTTTCTTTTCTCTACTTGTTCTTGTAATGCAATCCTATTTAACACGTCTTTTTCTCCTTTGAATACGATTGAGGATGTGGATAGTCTTTAGACTAATACATTTATTGTAACCTGGATATATTGAGAAGGAATATGGAACAGATCTAATGAACTATAAATATAAAATACACTTGGGAGGTTTTTATATGGAAAAAATAATTACAGTAAAAACAGGGGATTATGTCCAATTTCCTTATCGTGACAATCCTTCCTTAAAATTAATTGGATATGTGGTAAACGTTCTAACAAATACAATTGTTGTAGATGTTTCAGAAATACTCCAAATTCAAGAAAATGAATTAATAGAAATTCGTCAAGTTGTCAAACATGGCTGTTATGAAAGGATTAGTAAGCATGGAGAGAAGAGTATTTCCTAAAAAAGTGCTCCTAGATAAATCTAGGAGCACTTTTTTTGATGTAGTTACTGGTTTCATTGGATGGTGAACACCAGCAGTTAGATAATAACTTATGAATTTAAGATACTCACCTTGTAAACCCTCTCATCTTTTATCTGTTAAGAAAGTTTGTAACAGAACCTAAAAATAAATATGAAAATTTGTGTTAATTTATTAACTTTAATATGATTTTTCGCTTCAATTATAGTATTGGCAACATAATTTTACTATGTTTAAAGAGTATATATAAAGATTTAAGATGATAAATTATCTTATAAAAGGCTATTATCTAATTGTTTATCTGAAAATTGCGAAAAAATGTGCACATAGGTATTATTGTAAATACATATATAATTCATTTTAATTTTCTGACATTACTTATCGGGTGTTCTTATACTAGTCTTTGGTGTATATTACGATAAAAACAATGTACGGTGTCAGTATTTAAAAGGTTATATATCATAACTTAAAGGGGGAAGAAAACTATGAAAATGAAGAGTAAGATGATCATGACAACAGCTCTTGCAGCTACGTTAGCTACAGGTGCATTACCTACTACATCGGTGTTTGCTGCAGAAAAAGAAGCTCCTATCCAACAAAAAGAGTCACAAATTAGTATTCAACCGTTTGCACAGAGTAATTTGGAAACAGCTGTTAATGCTGCTTTAAATGGTCCAGAAGTCAAAAAAATCAAAGTATTCGATCATGAATTTAATGTAAAACCAATTGAAGTTGTAAATTTAGCTGGCGGTAAAAAATATGTTAAGGGACAAATTTCTCATCATTTAAGTTTTCGTCCAGATGATCAATTTTATTATGAGTTTACAGTTCAAGATGGAAAGGTGATAGATAAGCCTGTATTTAATATTGATAGGGGTGGTTTTACACCATTTGTGGCTCCGCTTTTATCAATTCTTGCTGCGTATAATGGAATCCCAGTTAATCCAAACGATTTAAACTCACTTGGTCAACAGCTTGGAAAAGTTATAGATGGAAGCTGGGAACAAGCAGCACAATCAATTGCCACTGTAGTTAGTTTAACTTTTAATGAGTAGAAATTGAAGGGGAAATAAGTTATTGTTTAGTTTTGCAGAAGCCCATTTTTCGTAAGCATCCTTGTTATAAAAAACTTTTATATAAATATAAACCAAGTATTAACACATCTGTTGTATTTTCTTAATTTGTTAACCATCTTGTCTATCATTATATATCACAAAATAGGAGTCTTGTTTAAGACTTCTGTTTTGTTTGTTTAAAAAATGAGTGGCTTCGATTCTTTTTAAAATCCGTGAAGTATGATGAAGAATGGTGTCTTTACATGTCTAGGGTTCAGCTCTATGAAATTTGTATATGTATGAATCTGATGGTTGTTGGATGAACCACTATGGCCCTTCAAAATTTCAAGTAACTGACCGCTATCAAAAATATTTTCAAGCAGAAAATTTCATTATTCTGGGAAAAGAAGCAATGTATATTGTAAAAAAACGTACCTTATTTTATGAGACTAATCTTTTAAAAGTTAGGAGAGATATAATGAAGAAAATAAAAATGAAAAACATCTTAAAAAGTGGAATCCTTACTTGTTTTACACTTGCAAGTTTATGTACGACTTCTACAGTATTTGCTGATAGTCATCCAGGTTATTCCTATGAATCCAATATAGGCTATCAAAATCCAACATGGATGTCAAAACTAGAAGATACAAAAAGAATAAGCGAAGTATCTATCCCGGGGACTCATGGTTCAATGGCTTTACATGGGGCAAGTTTTATTGATGAAAATTTGACAAGAAATCAAACAATGACCCTATCTCAACAATTCAATGCAGGAATTCGTTATGTAGACATGCGTGTTAAACGTGTAAAAGATTCTTTTGCGATGCACCATGGAATTGTAAATCAAAAAGCAATGTTTGAAGATGTATTAAAAGAGACAATTCAATTTCTAAGAGATAATCCTAAAGAAACTATTTTAATGCGTTTAAAGGAAGATACTGATCCTGAAAGTGGCTCGCTATCATTCGAGGAAATATTTAAAAATTATAAAGACCGTAATGCTTCCTATTTTTGGGATCCGAATTCTGTACCATCCTCAGAAAAAAATAATCCTAAGCTAGGAGATGTTCGAGGGAAAATTGTAATATTACAAAATTTCTCGGCATCTCAAGAATATGGTATTAATTATGAATCTTTGAATACCCAAGATAAGTTTGAAGTTGGCACTGGACCAGACGGAATGTATGAAAAATGGAATGCGGTGAAAACCCATCTTCTAAATGCAAATAATAACTTTAACAATGGTAAGATTTATCTCAACCATTTTAGTGGCACGGGTGGTGCAGCAGCATTATTGAATAATTGTTACCCTTGGTTTGTTGCAAGCGGAAAAGAGAGCAGAAATACTAATAGTAATCCAAAACTGATTCAAAAAAATGTAACAAATGAATGGAGAGATTTCCCTCGAGACATAAATGGACAAGTATTTTATGGGGGAATGAATACACTTGGAACTGATTTCATAGAACAAAGTGGTATTAAGCATTCTGGTATTATTGCTGCTGATTTTCCTGGACCAGGTTTAATAGATAGTATTATCAGATTAAATGGGATAGACTCAAGTGAAAAAGAAATATTAATTTCCCAAATTTCTTCTGAATCGAATCCATTATCTGGACAAAAAAATCGATCAAGTCAAAACTTTAGCATTAATAATTTACCCACAGGAACAAAGGGATTAAAATGGGTTATCGAGCCTACAGAAAAAGATAATGCTTCTACTATTTCCTTCAATGTTATGATTGATGTTTCTCTGGGGACGGATTCTGTTCGTTGGGGAAACATTTCGAATGGATCTAGGACTGAAGCATATACAAATTCTAAATACTATATTGCAAACCCAAGTGGCGCAACTAACAAATTTACAGTGAAAATATACGCTATTACAAATTAAGGTTTTAGTGTAAAGTTTCTTCATAAGGGTATGGCCCTATTCCTATCTCTTTTTTAAACGAACAGACTATGCTAATAGAACTGTTCGTTTTCTTATGATAACAAAAAAGAGCGTCAATACTTAATACCCTCACGGACTATTTGAAGTGGTGAGTAGTTCAAATCTATGCATAGTAGAGTATTGCTAGCTATGATTCATATTCAATTTATGCTACGAACCTTATGGTCAACATGTACTGTCAAACCAGTTGAAAAAACAGGAAATAATATGTAATTATAAAAACTTATTGAAAACGCTAACATGGTTGGCTATAATCAGGGTATAAAACTTCAAATGGATTGTGACTGTTCGGCAGGCAAAACCTAAATTATGGTGAAACCAGATTTTGAAATACTGGATTCTAATTAATTTAGGTTTTTTTATACTCTAAAGTATGTAGCTGCTGCTGAGCAATCAATATCTAAAAACCTAATAAGGTGATGATATATGCTCATAAAAAAAGTTTTTAATAATAATGTTGCTTTGGTAAACCGAACTGGAACAGAAATGATTGTCATGGGTAAAGGAATTGCTTTTCAAAAAAAAGTAGGTGAATATATTGATGAATCCATAGTGGATAAAGTATTTGTGCTAGAGAAGGAAAGTCAAGTATCGAATAAATTATTACAATTAATTAATGAGATTCCTACGGAACACTTCGAACTTACTACCCAAATTGTGGAATATATAAAGAAGCAAATTTCTAACTCAATTAGTGATAATATTTATCTTACCTTAACTGATCATATTAACTTCGCAATTAATCGAATTCAACAAGGTCAAATTATTAGGAATCCTTTATTTTGGGAAATAAAAAAGTTTTATCCAGAAGAGTATAATGTTAGTTTAACAGCTCTTACAATAATTAAAGAACATACTGGATTTGAACTACCAGAAGAAGAAGCTGGTTCCATTGCCTTACATGTAATTAATGCACAACAAGATAATATAGTAATGGAAGAAACTATTATGGTAACAAAAATAGTAGGAGAAATTTTAAAAATTGTAAACTACCATTTTGGAATCAAATTAGATGAAAAATCTCTGAACTATAATCGTTTTGTTACACATTTAAGGTATTTTGCTTATCGTCTCTCTCGTAATGAACAAATAGTAGAAGAAGATAGCTTATTATATCAACAAGTTAAGGAAAGTTATCCGGAAGCTTACGGTTGTGCAAAGAAGATAATGGCACTTTTAAAATCTAACTACAATCAAAAACTTACAAAAAATGAGATTACTTATTTTGTTATTCATATAAATCGTGTTACTCAAAGAAAATTAAATCAAAATGATTAATTTACAGGATTGTGACTGTTTGGCAGGCAAAACCTGAGTTGAAGCTTATGTATATACATAGTTTCAACTCAGGTTTTTTATATTTCTGATGCTACATTTTATAGCATTGATCCTTATCTAATCAAAAATTAAGAAATTCTCTTAGAAGAAACCTTTTGTTTCTCCAATTTCCTTTTTTTGTGTCCAAGGGATTAAGATTTTGAGTACAAATCTCTAAGGAAATTCAGGATATCTTGATATATATAATAATTTTTAATAATAAAGGAGTGTGTAGAATGAAATATGAAAAATTATCAAAAAAGATAATACAAGGAATCGGAGGAAAGGAGAATGTCAAAAGCGTTGTCCATTGCGCTACGCGTCTTCGCTTCCAACTAAATAATAAAACGCTTTTAGACAAAGAAAAGTTAGAACATTTAGAAGGGGTACTGAGTGTTGTTGAGAGTACAGGACAAATTCAAATTGTAATTGGTTCAAATGTTGCAGATGTGTACAATGATTTAGTTCAAGTAGGAAACTTTAATAGTGGATCTGTTCAATCAAATAATCAACCAAAAGAAAAGGTAAAGCTCACAGCAATGATTTTCGAATTAATCTCTGGTACGTTTACACCACTCTTAGCACCACTTGCTGGAGCTGGGATGTTAAAGGCGATATTAGCAGTATTAGTTATGTTTGGTGTTCTTTCTGAAAAAAGTGGTACGTATGGAATCCTAGCAGCAGCAGGAAATGCTATTTTATACTTTTTACCTGTTATGATTGGTATTACTCTTGCTATTAAACTTGGTGCTAATGGATATATGGGTGGAATTATTGGAGCTTCATTATTAGAACCGAATTTTACTAGTCTAATGAGCAGTGGAGATACAACTTCATTCTTGGGAATTCCTGTCCTATTAATGGATTATTCTTCAAGTATCGTTCCATCCTTTATTGCTGTACTTATTTATGCACAATTGGAGAAGTTCCTAAAAAAAGTTATCCATAAAGATTTACAATTATTTCTTTCTCCAATGATTTCATTGATTATTATAGTTCCATTAACAGTACTAGCGTTTGGGCCATTCGGAATTTATGTAGGAAAAATGATTACCTCTAGTATTAACTTTTTAAGCGAACACAGTGGATTACTGACTGGTGCAGTGATTGGAGGTACAATGATTATTTTAGTTGTCTTTGGACTTCATTGGGCACTCATTCCAATGAGTATCGAAAACTTAACGAATGGTGGAGATCCAATAGATCCAATGTGGGCAGCAAGTACATTTGCACAAATGGGAATCGCTTTAGGGATTTTCCTGAAAACGAAAGACAAAAAACTAAAATCTCTAGCAGGATCTACTACAATTACTGGTTTACTTTCTGGTGTAACAGAACCAATTATTTATGGCTTAATTTTAACTCATAAACGTACCCTAGCTTACGTCATTATTGTTGGTGCTATCGGAGGCGCATTTATTGGGTCATTTAAAGCCGAAGCGACAGCGTTTATGCTGCATAGTATTTTTACACTAGGTGGTTCTACCACTCCATGGTTACCTTACTTTTTAATGATCTTACTTACAGTTGGTGGAGCTACACTGCTTACTTATTTCTTTGGATATGAAGATAAACCTTCAAAACAGAAGGGAAAGATGGAAGGGGAACCTAAGCAGCTGAGTAATCCCAATAACACGAAAAAAGTATTAAACAAACAAATAATTAACAGTCCATTATCTGGACAAGTCATCCCATTATCACAAGTAAACGATCAAGTATTTTCATCCGAAGCAATGGGTAAAGGTATAGCCATTGATCCTAATAAGGGTGAGGTGATTTCCCCAGTAAACGGGACTGTGACTACTATGTTTCCAACTGGACATGCAGTGGGAATTACCTCAGATGATGGAATCGAGATTTTAATTCATGTAGGAATTGATACAGTTCAATTAGATGGAAAGTATTACACTAAGCTTGTAGAAACAGGAGATTCAGTGTCGATGGGGCAATCTTTAATTCAATTTGAAATCGATAAAATTAAAGAAGCTGGATATGAAACAACGACACCTATTATTGTGACAAATAGCAATCAATTTCTAGATATTATTCAAACGACGAATCAATCCGTCTCAACTAATGCTAATTTATTAACAATAGTTAAATAGGGGGTATTAAATATGAAACCATTCACTAAACCGTTTCCTGAAAATTTTTTATGGGGTGGAGCAACAGCAGCAAATCAAATTGAAGGGGCTTATAAAGAAGGTGGAAAGGGTCTTTCTACAGCAGATGTACTACCAAATGGTGTCTTTAGCCCACCAAATTTCTTACTAAATGGAGATTGCCCTTATCATACTGCAATTGACTATTATCATAACTATAAACAAGATATTGCTCTCTTTGCAGAAATGGGATTTAAATGCTTCCGTATGAGTATAGCATGGACTCGAATTTTTCCAAATGGTGATGAGTCTCAACCAAGTATAGAAGGATTAGCTTTCTATGATCAAGTATTTGCCGAATTGAAAAAATACCACATTGAGCCTATCGTAACAATATCTCATTATGAAATGCCTCTCAATTTAGTGAGAAAATATGGTGGATGGCGAAATCGTAAACTTATTGATTTTTATTTAAATTTTGCTACTACTTTATTTGAACGCTATAAACACGTGAAATATTGGCTGACGTTTAATGAAATTAATTTTGTAATTCATGCTCCTTTTACTGGTGGGGGACTCGAGTTTAAAGAAGGGGATCATAAGCAAAATATACAGTATCAATCGGCTCATCATCAATTTATCGCAAGCGCTTTAGCTGTAAAAGCAGGTCATGAAACGATAAAGAATAGTAAGATAGGTTGCATGCTTGCCTATGCGCCAACTTATCCGCATACTTGTAATCCTGAAGATGTATGGAAAGCCATGATGTTAGATCGTGAAACAGTATTCTTTACTGATGTTCAAGTTCGAGGGTATTATCCGTCATATACTGAAAAATATTTCGCTGAAAATCAAATACAAATCACAATGGAACCTGGTGATGAGGAAATTCTCTCATCCCATAAAGTAGATTACCTAGGTTTTAGCTACTATAATAGCGGTACGGCATCTGCTTCTCCTGATAAACATGAAACTTCTGCCGGTAACTTACAGGTTGGTGGTGTTAAAAACCCATACCTAAAGGTCTCAGATTGGGGATGGGAAATTGATCCAAAAGGTTTACGCATAGCCTTGAATTTGTTATATGATCGATACCAAATACCTCTATTCATTGTTGAAAATGGTTTTGGAGCAGTAGATTTACTAAATACAGAGGGTACAGTACATGATGATTATCGAATTAATTATTTGAAATCTCATATTACAGAAATGAAAGAGGCCATCGCTGATGGAGTCGATTTATTAGGTTATACTACATGGGGACCAATTGATTTAGTAAGTGCATCAACAGCAGAAATGAAAAAGCGTTATGGATTCATCTATGTAGATAAGGATAATGATGGAAATGGGACCCTAAAACGTTATAGAAAAAAAAGCTTTGCATGGTATAAAAATGTTATTGCCTCTAATGGTGATAATTTGGATTCATTTTGAAATTAAATTTCAACACATTATCCGAAAAAATTCTTTTTCTTAAGCGTGTACAGGGGGATAGCCCAACGATAGGTGGGAGAAATCTTTCGGTTTGGTGCAGCCAAAAGATTTCTGATAAACTAGAAACGGTTCTGTTGTAAAGTTTCTTAACACATAAAACGGTGAGGAAATTACAATTGAATTTTATACGACGAAAAGACGAGGTCTGATTGAAGACTTCGTCTTTGTTTATTCCTCCCGAAATACATCTTTTCATATTGTATTTTGTACATCGCGAAATCTATGAGGACCTTTCAGTGTATTGTTTGCAACTAGATAAGACGTGCGATGTCAAAATCATCCTTTAACAATTGTAAAATCGAATTAATTGTTCTACAAAAAAAGATGATCCTGAGTGTCAGGGTCATCTTTATTATTTGTAGAATTATGTAAAAAGTTTTTGACATTTATTACTTAAGTAGATAAACTAATTGTGTAAAAGGTTTTTGACAACATTAGGGGTGATGTTTATTTAAATGGAGAATGGAATTCGGATTTTACGTAAAGAGAAAAAGTTTTCCCAAGATGATTTAGCTAAATTATGTCATGTTTCAAGACAAACGATTAATGCGATAGAAAATAATAAATATGATCCTACATTGGAACTTGCTTTTAGTTTGGCGAAAAATCTGGGTGTAACAGTTGATCAATTGTTTATTTATAAAAGCTAGATGAGGAGAAGGAACAAATGAAGAATGGAATTAATATCTTATTTACTAGTTTATACATTGTGATTATGGGTTTACTTGCGTTTGAGTGGTATGAGAAGCAACAGCTATCTATCACTACGTTATTTGTAGCTACAATCATTTTGCAATCATTATTCATGAAGAAAATTTTAAAAGGTAAAAAAGAGAACGTGCATTTTATCGATGAAATGTTTTTACATATCAGACAGAAAAGCTTATCAATATGTTGTTTTGTAATGTATGTATTAACTGTAGGTATTTTATTTATATCAGAAGGTACATGGAATTTTAACAATATGCATAACAAACCATTAATTTTTCTAGTTTTTTTATATCCTATCGTTTACCAAATTAGCCATATGTCTGTTGCAAGGCGTAATTCTTAATTTGGATTCATAAACAATAAATTTAAATGTAAAGGAAAGATTAGAATGGAAATTATTTTAGTCATTATTTTGGTTGGAATATTTAGCTTGTTTACACGTAACTTAGCAGGGGAAGGTGGAGGATTATCAAAGGGCGATGAACGTCAAAAAATAATATTCAAGGACGCTTCCATTACAAGTTGGCAAATTATCCTTTTTTATGCCTTGGTACGTCTATTGGCAATCACACCATATATAAAGCAATTATTTGTTAATGAAAAGGCATCCATCTTTTTATCTAATTCTTTTTTTACGAATGGTGGAGATATCTTAGTTGTCGGTTTATTAGGATATGCGTTAGGAATTTTCGGTAGTTATATAAAACGTACACAAATTTGATTGAAGGGGTTCCGCCACATGCCAACAAGTTAACGTGTTGAAGTGACCCCAAAACGAAAAATTGGTCTTTTCATATATGTATCAATTATTCGTGATTCTCCAATATAATCGTATCCCAAAATTTTTTTTACGATGCTTTCTCTTGGGAGTACTCCTTTCTCATTTTGAAGTAGTAGTTGCAGAATTTCGAATTCTTTCGTTGTTAAGGAGATTTCAACTTCATTTACATATACTTTATAGGCGTCGACATCGACACGCAATTCTTTAAAGACGAAATGATTGTCTAAGCTTTTAGCATTGCTTCTTCTTAGTACTGCTTCGACTCGTCTAATCAAAACATGAAAAGAGAATGGTTTTGTAATATAATCATCGATTCCAAGATCAAATCCTTTCATTATTAGATATAAAATTGTGGATGATCCATCATTCGGAACATAGTTGTATAAAAATAAAAAAACAAAAAGTAAAATCAGCACCGTATCTATATAAGTGAGCAAATGTAAATAAAAGAAACCTATATAAACCGAGTTAACATAAATCCAGAAATTAGTTCCTTATCTCTATCAGATGTGAGTTAAACGGTGAAATAAAAAAGAACCTTCAGTAGGTTCTTTTTTATAGTTGGTAAATATGTGATCAACAATAGATAGTAATTTAGATGCTTTTTATTAATTGGCTCAGTTTTCTTAGGGAAGAAATCATTTTCTCATGACTTATTACTAGATATAACCAGATATTTCATTTATTAATTTGGGTGGGTGATTTAGTTTTTTGGGTTTTCCACGCTAAAATATAAATTTTGTTTAGGGACAAAATGTTAAAGGTGTAAATTCTGAATTAACAGAAAAATTAGGTGGTAAAAATCCCATTGAATATTTTAACATGTAGTACATTTTTCTTTGGCCATATTTTCATGTTGTTACCGAACGTTTATATGTGTCTAATGGAAAGAAATATTTTAAGTTTGTTACTATCTATTGTTTGATTAAGATGGTAACACGAAAATAAAACGTTTACAATAAAAAATAAAGAAAAAATCTAAAAATCCGACTTTTTTCGACAAAATGATTGAGAGAGAAAAAATCTAAATTAAGTAAATCTTATATGTAGAGAGATTCTTTATCTCATAAATAACAGTTATAACATATGTAAATGTTCTATAAGTAATTAAAAGGTCGAATATAAAATTATATTGTGACAATTATAAACAAAACATACTTAATAATTCATACTTAGACTAACAAATCAATTCATAATAAGTTAAATACGCTATATTTAATAGATTATAATATGGAATATTTAACTATAATATCCCATATTATATATAATTATAAAACATTTAACATATTAGTTGCGGGGAATTTTGACATAAGATATTTTAAATAGTAAGCACAGAAACATTTTAAAGAAAAAGAGCTATTTTAAAATGTACCCTAAAAACGTTTTTCCTAAAAAGTAGTAAGAATTTTAAAATTGTTTCTGTGCCTAATTAGATGAAAATAATATAATAAATTGTTTGAAAAAGATGAAAATAAGTTACTTTTACGGAGAAATATACACCCCACACCATTAGAATTATGAATTAGGAACAGAAAGAATAAAATGGGATGAAGAGGGGCAACCAAAACGTCAAAATAATCCACTTTGGGATGTAATAAAAAATGATTTGCAAATCGATGCAGGAGTAAATAGAACTACATTTAAGGATGTCCCACAAGAACACTGGGCATTTCATGCAATTCATGATTTAGCGAGTAATACGAATGTGTTTGCAAAATTAAATCCTAGTCAAAAATTCCGTATTATTAAGGCACTACAAATGAATGCGCATACAGTTGGGTTTATGGGAGATGGAATTAACGATGTGTTTGCTTTAAAGCAGTCTGACGTTGGTATATCTATCCATACAGCAGATGATATTGTTAAAGAGTGTTCAGATATTAAACCTATAGAAAAGAACTTATATGTATTAGAAGATGCTATTGTGGAAGGTCGTACAACGTTTGGGAATATATTAAAGTATATTAAGGTGACAGCAAGTTCAAATTTTGGAAATGTATTAAGTTTATTAATTGCTAGTGCCTTTATTCCTTTTCTTCCAATGCTACCAATTCAGATATTATGTCAGAACTTGTTATATAATCTATCCCAACTTTCAATTCTATGGGAAAAAGTAGACAATGAATTTTTAGTAAAACCAAGAAGTTGGGATAAGAAAGATTTATTTCGCTTTATCATTTTTATTGCGCCGGTAAGTAGTATTTTTGATATAACCATTTTTAGTGTAATGTGGAATATATTTGGTGCAAATATCCCTGAAATGCAATCCTTATTTCAAACGGGTTGGTTCGTAGTAGGATTATTAACACAATTATTGATTGTGCATATGATTCGAACTCAACATATTCCTTTCCTACAAAGTACGGCTGCTAGACCTGTTTTAATACTTACAGGTTTAGTTATGATTATAGGAATTTCCCTTCCATTTACCAGGTTAAGTACCCAAATTGGCTTAACTCCACTTCCGTTGTATTATTTCCCGTGGTTATTTGGAATTTTAACAATATATGCTCTAGTTACTGAAATTATAAAGAGACTATACATCAGGAAGTTTAATCGATGGCTTTAAAACTAAAACATTTTGTTGTAGTTCATTGGACGTTGAAAAGGCGGAGTCTCTTTGGAGACTTCGCCTTTTCGGTATATCATGAATTACAGGAATTACTAGTAGCCTCATAATATTTCCTCATATATTCATGCCTCTGTTTATCTCTTGAGAAACTTTGCACCTTCACACAAATTGAGGGGGAAGTTTTCTTGGCTAAAAATAATCTAGATAGTTTAATTTCTAACTGTTCCTGTATCTTTTATTTTAACGTGTGTATTCACACGTATTTTAGCTTTTGAAAAAGCGCGCAACCAATCTTCTTTTACCTTTTTCCATTCTTTATATTCAAAAGCTCTAGCGTGTAATGATAAACCAATTGGATCAATTTTATTTCTCTGCATATCCTGTAACATGCCTTGTAATTTTTTATTGAACTCTTCCTGGATTTCATGTTCCAACCTACCTATATTTTTATTACCATGTAAACGAGTTTTAGTTAAGTTTCCGTTGGTTTTTTCAATTAAGGATACATTCATACTTACATCTATATTAAAAATAAATTTACCTTTTTGGAAATCAACACTAATTTTTCTCTTTGTATTTTGTACGAGAACAGACGTATTTGGCTTTTTATCAGATTTTTTTGGAGAAAGAACAAGGTGTAGTATCATCCGACCTGTATTTTTTGACTTATTAATAAGGTTGAAAAACTTCACATCGGTTTTAGGAATCTTCGTTAAGTACTTTCCTTGATGATTTAAAAATGCAATTCCTACCGTATCAATTTCATTATTTGTTTTCTTGATAATGGGAACAGTTTGCGTCATTCCCTGTTCATTTTTTTCTCTCATTAATTGCTGAATCGTGGAAGAGACGGATTGATTATTTTGAATAGACGATTCGATTACACCCTTTATATAAGATGGAAGTGATGGCTTATCAGGCCTATTAACTTTAAACACATCTTCTGCCGGTCCATCAACAAGCACCACTTTAGCATTGATGGTAGCGTAAGGATCACGGTAAGAGGAATCGAGCGCCTGTATCCAATTTTCTTCTTGTGCTAATTTATCCCCAATTAAAATAACTTCAGCTTTGGATGATGTCACATACCCTGTTAATTTTGTATCCATTTTGCTAAATCCATCATATATGGTTGACGCCTGAGCCCAATGCTCTACAGTACTGCTTTGCTGTTTATGATGAAAGAGTGGTATGCTTGTGCCCACTTTTATGTTTCCATTAGAAGTTCTATCTAAGCCGATTAAAAGGATTAAAGAAACTTTTTCAAGAGGAATTCTATGACTACAACCAATTAAACATACACAACAGATTACAATCCATATCCATTTTCGAATCAAAGCTGTTTCCTCCTAGTAAACCAAGTAAAAACAATGCTGTAAGCGAAAAAGATGATTGGTAATACAATAAAGAAAATGATATTTAAGATATCCATAAGAGAATATATAAATAAATATTGATCCACATCGGGATTTAGAAAAACAAACAAGCCGACTATTAATAACATAAAACCAACCAACGCCCAATTACGAGATTTTTTTTGAAATGAAATGGTCACAGATTCAAAACTGAAAAATAAATACGGATATATTGTAGTGGAAAATACAATCAAATAGTAAGCGATATATAAAATTTCTAATCGTTCTATGAAAGAAAAACGAACTCCTTTTAACAGATGAAATACTGGCCAAATTACGTCTTTTATCCCCTCCGGACTAAAGTATATATAAGAAAGAATAGTCACATATAAATAGAGAAACATGGTTCCAGTATTCGCTATTAGTATTCCTTTTATGGCCTTTTGTTTTTTTTGTAAGAACGGATAAATAAAATATGCAATTTCTAAGCCCGCATAAGGAGTAATGGTTTCTTTTGTTGCCTTTACAATAGGATATAAGCCATCTTTAAAAATAGGTAGTAGGTGTAAAGGATTGTAAATACTCTGTAATGAGAAAAGGAGAAAGATTGGCATCCAAGTAGTGAAGAAGAAAACCAGCATAGAGTAACTAGTAAGAGCCCTTATCCCACTCAGTGATAAAATAATAAAAGGTAATAGTAATAATATGGCAATTTGATAAGCAGGAGTGGAAGGGAATATCCATACTTTTACAATATCAGTTGCCTTTAATAAAGTATTAAAGCCAGCAAAAAATAGATAAAAGGCATATAAAAGAAGAAAAATTGTCCCTATCCATTTACCAAAGTATGTATTTAAGATCTGAGAGAAATTTTTGTTAGGATTTTTTTGTAACATTAATATAATAATTACGCCAATTATAGAAGTAATTATCCATCCCAGAATGATAGAAATCCAGCCGTCTGTACCAGCGGTAGTGGCAAGAGGGCTTGGCATAATTAACATACCTGATGCAAGTTGCAGTGAATGAATGAAAACAATATATTCGAATAAAGTTATGCTTTGGAATTTAAGTTTCCCCATGCGAGCCACCTTCTTTTTTCTTTCTTTGTTTCGGCAGTCCTGTGCTCGAGCGGGTGGTGATCATAGAAATAGGAAATCTTACAAAAGAATCTTTTAACTCTTGGAGACGAAATGGTGCAATTGGCAATCCATATGGTGAACCATAGGAAGTTAGTGAAACAAAATGAGCAAATAAGAGCATTAATCCACTAACTATACCTACAATTCCAAAAAAGTAGGCAAATAACATCATTGGAAAACGAATAAGCCGAATACAACTTGATAAATCATAATTAGAAACAACAAATGATGCAATGGCAGTAATAGATACGATAATAACCATAACATTACTCACAAGTCCCGCTTGAACAGCTGCTTGTCCAATTACAATCCCTCCAACAATTCCAATGGTTTGTCCAATTGGTTGTGGTAGACGAATACCAGCTTCACGAAGCATTTCTAATGTGATTTCCATAATAAATGCTTCTAGTAAAGGCGAGAAAGGGACTTTAACTCTTGACGTTGCAATAGAAGTATATAGATCTAAAGGAATGATTTCAAAGTGAAATGAAACCATTGCAATATATATTGCGGGTAAAAATATAGCTATAATAAATCCTAAAAATCGTAATAAGCGAAAAGATGATGCAATCAGCCAATGTACATTATAATCATCGGGAGTCTGAAAAAATCCAATTAAATTCATTGGAACGATCATTGCACCAGGAGATCTATCAATTAACACTGCTACTTTACCATCAAGGATATGATTAGAAATAGCATCTGGGCGTTCACTTAAATAAGCCTGTGGAAAGGGAGTCCAATTTTGATCTTTTGTAAAGTTGGACAATTCTCCTATGCTCAATACTGTATCAGTTTTAATTTTACAGATTCTTGTCTCCACTTCCTGTACCACATCTTCGTTAGCTACATCGCCTAAGTAAAGTAAATATACAAAAGTAGTGGCCCGTTCTCCGATTGTCATTTTTTTGATTTTTAACTCAGTAGAAGGAATATATCTACGAATGAGACCTATGTTTTTAGTGGCATTCTCAATAAACCCATCATGAGAACCTTTAATGGTAACTTCTGAAATAGGTTCCTGAATCGATCTTTCTGCCCATCCCTTTGTATTTATGAGAAGGGCTTTTTTTTCTCCTTCCATAAACAGTACACATTGTCCCTCGAGCAGCCCTTTTTTAATTTCATTCCATGTATATACTGTTTTTGTATAAGTAGCAATAATATTAGAATTAAATACTTGCCTGTCTTCATTTACTTCTTGTAATAATGGTGTAACGACATTTCCTTTTAGTGCAAAACCATCTGTCAGGCCTTCAAAATAATACAGTAGAACATTCGTTTTTGTTTTTAATTGTAATGGATGTTCAACTAAATCGGCACAAATATCAAAGATCTGTTCTAATGTATTCTTAAGTTCTTGTAAATTATTTGTCTGGATAGTTTCAACAATGGTATTTTCCATGGTTTCTAAGGTCTTTTCATTTAAAGACATGATTTACACCTCATTACGTATAACAGTTGTGTTTTTATTATTTTTATATAATCAAATTTTATTCATTGGGATAGCAACATATCGCTATCAACTTGAAATTTTGTGGCACCCCCAGAACGAAATTTTAAGGGAGAAGCTGGTGAGGCTGCAAATATTGTAAAAAAAGGTATATTTCACGGTCATGGATTTGCTCCGGCTCATTGCCCAGGAGAAGAGGAAGGAAACACCCATAGATTGGCTTTAGAGTTAGGAGACCTTTTGTATTACATTTCCATCATGTCTCACGAAATTGGATATACCTTAGAAGATATTGCACAAATGAATATCTCTAAATTAGCAACAAGGTACCCAGACGGATTCAGCCGAGAAGCTAGTCAAAAACGCGTTGATGTGAAGTAGGGAAAAATTTGAATTTTATAAAAATGAATTGAGGATAATCCTCATAAATAAAAGCTCCACTCTCAAAAGGGCGAGAGTGGAGCCTGTGGATGAAATTACTGAGCTCTTGGGATGGTGAACATCAGCACATAAATAATATCATGAGTATTCAGAAAAAGCATTGAGTAAATGTTTTCGATTTTTCAAATTATAGTTAATTGATTTTCAATAAACAAAAGCGTTATTTTAACTGAAAGAGCATCCAACCTTTATTTAAAGGCTCTTTGATTTTAACTTCAGATGTGTCTCTAATTGAATAGTTATCACGAAAATTTACAACAGCAGAAACTTTTTGCTTTTTATTATCTGCCACATGTCCGTATAGGTGGATTTCATGTGTTCTATATTCTTCTGAAGGTTCAATTTTTTTAATTATAATATCAAGATCCTTTTCTTTTTTAAAGTAACCGATAGTTATTAGTTCAGTAGTTTTACTTACTTCCGGCCATTCTTCACTGTATTCTTTTGGAACGAATTGAGATGAAACAAAGTGTATAAATAAAATGGGGATAGTAATAAAAGCTATACATACAATGCCATAACGTAATAATTTTCTTTCCACAAACTGTCACCTACCAATGGTGTTTTGTTTAATAAAGTTAACAATCTATATATTAAACCATTATTAGCCAGGAAAACATTCTTTTAGGTGACATTAGTATTACAAGTTTGTAAGGTTTATTAGAAAAATTAGCTTAATGGAAAGTTGAATAAAATAGTTATTAAATGCAGAAAAAATTAAAGAACCCGCTGGTTATAAACGGATTCTTCGTAATAGGAGCACCAGGAACACTAGGAAGCTGATCCAGAGCAACCTGGGTATTCACTTGGATGATATTACTATATTCGAAGGGGATAAAAAGGTTAATGGAAATTAAACAAAATCCTTACTTTATTGAAGAAAAAGCATGCACAAAAATTGTGCATGCATAAGAAGAATTCGATGGCTATTCACCTTGCACCTTGGTGTATATATAGTATTAACATATTTTCAAAATTTATTCTTTTATAAAACGCCTTTAAAATAGCGGTTTATGCTCACTAGAAACCAACGTGCTATTTTTCTTGAATTATTTTAATGATAGATTATTAACTAACACCTCAATAGCTTACTTTATAATTTGTACAAGTTAATTCATTTATAAAACCATTACATTACTAAAATATCCCTACTCTTAACGATACGTTAATACCATAAATCATCTCTTTTCAGGTATATTCCTTTATTAGTTCTTTGTCTTATGAATACTTCTGCAATAATTAAATTCGGTACCCAAGATAACCACGCAATAACAGCGTAACTTTGTTCAAACTGCTCTGGGCCGAATAACACAATAAACAAAGGTAACCAAATTCTTAATGTAACTGCCCCAAAGGTTAAAGAATAATTTCTGATCATCCAATTGCGATGGTCTTGAATTTTTTTGTTTTGAACTCTATTTAATGCTTGATATGCTGATATTAGCCAAAGTAAGGATCCGAAACCGAAACCAAGCTTTGCTAGTAAACCACCCGAAGCATAAAAGGCTAAGTATAGTCCTGATATGCCGCCTAATAATATACCAACCATATAGATTCTTCCGAGTAATCGATGACGGTTGACATTCTTTTCTCTAAAGTTTGTGGACAGCGTAAACGGACCAATTACTAACGCTAATATACCTGTTGTAATATGTACAAATAATATAATGTACCAAAAACTGCTTAATTTAGCTACATACATAAGTTTCATTTTTATAAGTCCTGATTGAGATCCATCCAAAATAAAATATTGGAAAACAACATAACTAGCTACTATAACAGCAAAAACAGTAGATATATACCAAATAATCCTGCTCAAATTCCACTTCCTCCTTTCCATATTTTAGGGGGATATATTATACATTACTGTTCATTCTAGAGCGGAATTGGAGAATCCTTCTTTATCTAAGAAGATGAACCCTCCTAAAGGATAGTGGTTTATCTATACGAGCATCTACAAATACTATTCTTGGTTATTACTTTTTATTAACCATATAGAATATAAATGTGTCTGCATTTCGCATCACCGTATCCCAACTACTCGTGTATCTCTACTAAGTGGAATATAAAATTCACCACTCCTTAACCTGTCACTGGGATAGATGATTTTTATCAGTACTATGTGGTTGCAATTATAGTCATACGACTGCTATACTACTTAGACATAACGTTTAGGCAGCGGTTATGACCAAGCGGATACATATCATTAACAAAAAAGAGCTAGCCAGTCTGGACAGCTCGTTTCCATAATTATCGTTATCAGAAGTTGTTTTTAGATAATCAGTTCTTATATTTTATAATAGTGCCGTTTGTTCCTTTGTCTCAGTCTTCAATTTGTCTTGCAGACCTGATTTGTTTAACTGGAGTTGTATTACTAGGAATGCTAGGGACAATCGCATTGAGAGGAATAATGGTCACTATTTCTTCGTTTGTATAAAGATATTAATGCTTATAAAAAAGACACTCATTCTAAAATGTACCCTATAGAATAGACAATTAAAAAAGTCTATTCTATAGGGTGTTTTTATAGAAACATAATGTTACTATCGTTGGGCTACGCCCTTCACACGCTTGAGGAAGGAGAATTATTTCGGGGAATTCGTTAAATTCGTAAGTTTATCCTTTATTGCAAATTGTAACTACAGTTTACTTTGCTGTAAAGAAACAAAAAACATTTTTCTTATTCAATAATTCCAATTTCTAGAGCCTTTTGAACAGCTTCTTCTTTGTTACGGACTCCTAGCTTTGTATAAGCTGTGGAAGCATAATTTCTGACAGTACCATTCGATAAATATAACCTTGATGCTATGGTAGTGTATCGAAGTCCTTTTGCTACTAGTTGCAATATTTCTATCTCCCTAGCTGTTAGCTCATAAGCGGTTGCTTTTGATTGTGGTGTCTCTTTTTGCTCATCAAACTTCTCAAATATTTTGTGAGACATTCCCTGATCAATTAGTGTCCCACCTTTGTGAATAAGTCGAATCGTATTAGCTAGTTCCAACGTTTCAATAGATTTGAGTAAAAAACCATCCGCACCATTGCGAAATGATTCCAACGCCTGTTCGGTATCCTGAAAAGTTGTAAAAACCAATACGCGGATATGTGGCCATTGTTGCTTAATCTTTTTGGTTGCTTCGACTCCATCCATGTGCTGCATATCTAAATCCATAAGTATAACATGGGGTTGAAGGCGCCCACACAAATCGATGGCTTGATTGCCATCCTCAGCCAAACCGACTACATTTAAATCTTCATATCTATCGAGTAGTGTTCTCAAACTTTCCCGAACAAATGGCTGATCGTCTACAATTAACAAACGAATAAGTCCATCTTTTATTTCAGTTTGTCGTGGTATGGTACAAGTAACAAGCATTCCTTCCTCTGGCTTTGTATATACAGACAATTGACCTTGCAAATTCATTGCCCGCTCTTTCATCGCATTCATACCAAAGCCTTCCTGCCATTCTACATTTCCTGTTCCATTATCTTGAACTTCTAACCTCGTATATTGTTGTTCAAACTGCAATGAAACTATAATTTCAGTCCCTTGACCATGACGTACTGCATTCGTAAGGGACTCTTGTAAGCAACGAATGAATGCGATCTTCGCTTGCCGAGACAATTGATATTCCTCTCCGAATGTCCTAAAACTTACATTTACCTGAGCGTGCTCCTGAAATTCGGCTCCAAGATTTTGTAGAGATTGAATCAAGGAAGGGGATTGACACGGAGAATCCATTTGGTGTAGATAACCTCTCACGTTCTCGATGCTTTTACGCCCCATTTCAAGCAGAGAATCTAGCCTCTGTATACCCATTTCAGTAGCAAGTTCGGTACGCAACGTTTCCATCCCCATAATAATAGAAGTATAAGCGTGACCAACTGTATCATGAAGCTCGCTCGACAGCCTGTTCCGTTCTTCTGCCAGTGTAATGCGTTCAATCTGAGACATATATTGCTCAAGTACTGCGTTTTGTTTACGAATTGCTTCATTTTGCTTATGATTGGCGATTAATAAATGAAAAGCGAATCCCATTACATAAGCGAATCCATAATAGGTGACCATAGCCCAATAGCTATTACTTGGCGCAACCGCATAGAAAATTCCAGTTGTTATAAAAACTGTTGTTGGAGCTGTCCAATAATAGGACAAATGCTTACTATTTACAGCAATTAGAAACACCGATATAAGAAATATGTTGTAAGCTTCCGGAAATAATGAGGTTAAATATATACATTGTCCACCATACAGCAGTATTTCTGTGAACAAGTAATATTTGTAATTGAACAGTAAGGCTACCCATGGAATTGAGAAGGCAACAACCTCCCAAAGAATAATGATCCAAAGTGGCAATGTTAACCCATCCTGAAAACTTAATGTAGCTAGGATGATAGACACACTAGTAAGTAGACGTATCCCTAACATAATCCAATCATACCAAAACCAATACTTAACCATATCTAACAAGTCATTTACCCCCTAAATAGCCTACCATTTTACTTCCTATATTAAAATTTAATCCTTCATGTCTTATTATACTTTTAAATTTAAAACTGCGATACTACTCACAGACTGCAAACTTCTATTGATTTAGTTGCCGAATCATACTACGTGTATAGCCCCCAATTTTCTTTGTCAAACGATCTACTATTCTAATACTTATGGCGGTAAATACTATACCCATAAACATTACAAAGAGTGACTTGGAAAAAGTATCTATCTGTATGAAAATAATATTCATTTCGATGTAGCGATACAGTAGTGGTGCCAACAGGAACATAAGTGGCATTACATAAAAAATGGTTGCACTAATAAGACTAAAAATGCCAATCGTAAGTTTCTGCATTAACCAATAGACAGCAGACCAAGTACGGCGATCTGTAAGCACTAATTTCACCTGAGTCCAGTTCGATGTATCTATTGTTATACTTCTATCATAAGAGTCTGTTGAAATATCTGTATAAATTTTCGTCTGTATGCGCTCGAATTGGATAAAAGGTGTAGTAGTCTGTAGTACGCGTATAACTAGTGGAATCCCAATTACCGTAAATGAAAGGGTGAAGCTGAATAGCAGAGCTATTAGATAAAAACAAAAATAGAACAATCCTGTAACGAAAGTTAGCAATAAAAAATAACCATTCTGGATGAATCTTAATTTCATAAAGTTCATCACTCCTATCTATGTAATAACCGAATTGTACTGCTTTTTTTGTCATTCTCACTAGTGTAAAAGTGTCATATGACATTTCTAAATGATGCTAAAAAGGGGAGAGTAACCTACTTCTGGTTAAAAAAGATGCTTATATTAATCTCCATAAAATAATCCCGTTCTTGCAGATGCAAGAAGGGATTGTTTTGTACTTTTATTTAATATGAGATGGACTTGTTTTTCGAATGTGAAAAATAATATCAAATTGCTCAAGCAATGACTTATCAAAGTATGCCGATTCGTTCGGTAAGAGTCGTGCCCCTATACTTAGTAATGGTCTTTTTGCTTTAACCCATTTCTCTGCTGGTCCTTTAAGGTGACGGTTATCCAATAAAAACATTTTATATGGTACTTTTCCGAGGGTATAATTGAAACTATTTATATCTTGTGGAATCAGATCCGTTGTAATCTTATCTCCAGTGGCGTTGTATAAGGTGAAATTCCCCTCCGTAGTTGTACTGCCAATTGTGACATAATTATTGTCTAAACGTTCCTTCAAAAATTGCCCCGCAACATAAGGGTATAATTTCTCATCGATAATTCCTTTAGCTATATGAATATTGTGTCCCCATACCATTGTTTTACCACCCAATGTCTCTTGTGCCCACATTGCATGATCGGCCAAGTATTGCTCATGTAGCTTTAACATACTTGGATAGTCGTTAGGAATTAGCATTGTGGTAAATTTCTCTATTGCACTTGCCGTTGCTTTCGCCCAGATGTACTCGGGTGAAACTATTTCTGTGTTGGCTTGCTTATTCTCATCTTTTAGTAATCGAGCTACTCTCTCAGCGTTTGCTTTGAACTTTTCTTTTATTTCAGGAGCAAGGTCCATATATTCCTGTGTACTTCCATTAAAAGCCGACAATTCTTTATAATTTTCTTCTACTTCTGCCAGCAAATCTGGTCGATGCAGCCTTACATAATCAATTACTTTATTAAAGCAACCTTGGTCCAACTCCTTTAAGTCGAGCCCAATAAATTGGATCTTTTTTTTATTGGATGGATCAGCATTATAATCTTTCATCCACTCAATCATGGCTATAATTTCATCAGTAGGATATAAAAAGTTTAAAAATTCCCTAGGGTTTCCTTTTCCTGTTTGGATATATTCATTTAGCTTTAAGCCGTTTCCCCAATCTTCTTCCATTGTGAAATTTGTAAAACCCATCTCAGTAACCAAATATTTCACAAGTCGAAACTTCATAGTGAAAATTTCAGAGCTTCCATGAGTATTCTCTCCTAATGCTACATATTGTGCGCTCCCAATCATTTTCTTAAGTGGTTTTAAATCCTCAAATGTTTTTGATGGCTCTATCGTTTTTAATGGGTAAGCTTGTGATTGTATTGATTTAATTATATTTTTTTGGATTGATTGACCTGAATTTTCGACTGCTACCGTTTGAGCGTTTCCTACTTCCACACATCCTGTGACTAATAAAGCTGTACTAACCATTGCAATTATCCTTTTCTTATTCATCTTTGCCACCTCAATTGAATTATTTTTATAAGCAAGATTGATTCATGTACTTGCACGAATCCTTTGCCTTAATTCAATTGTTATCTATTCCATATCATATTTTCTAGTTACATATTGTCATAAGGTTAAATTGACACAAGTCATAGGTTAATCATTACACTTTTGTACTAACGGCTATGACAACTTATAAATAATAATTACATTGATGAGTCGCAAGTAAGACTAGATTATGAGTTTGGGAGGGATTTTAAAGATGAATGATCTGTATGTCAAAATATTTTTATTCTAAATTGTGTCTGTGGAAATGACAAGAAGTAAATTCGATAAACAAGTGAATTAAAGGGGAAGGGCGGATTACAATGATATTACACGCAAAATCGTTCCACAATAAAGATAAAATCCAACGTGCTAAAATAGGACTTCAACTCTTTCTGAGTATCTTAATCATTACTTCTATTATCCTAAATGTAGTAGTAATAATTACTAAAAGTATGCCGCTTATTGTGGTATATATGTTTACCCCAGCATTTTCTTCTATTTTGACTCGCATAATACTGAAAGAAGGGTTTAAAGATGTATCTTTTAGTCTCGGTAACTTAAAGATATGGAAGGGGATTGGTCTTGCTCTGTTAATACCTATGATAATATGTGGAATTACTTATTCTATCGCCTGGTTGAGCGGAATTGCGAGGTTTCAGCATCCCGAAGGTGGTATGTTAGAACCAATCTACAATATACTTGGACTTCAGTATTTACCGGCACCATTCAGTTTCATTTATCTAGTAGTATTGAGCGGCGTTTTAGGAAGCTTGCTTAACTTAATCCCAGTTATGGGGGAAGAAATGGGTTGGCGGGGGTATATGCTCACAAGGCTAGTCGATGCGGAATTTTCACGTCCCATCCTTATTAGTGGATTGATTTGGGCAACGTGGCATGTCCCAATTGTTATTGCTGGATTATACGTAGAGGGAACATCTATCTTTCTCTCTGTACTTGGCATCTATTTTTGTATTGTACCATTCAGTTATATTACTGCTTATCTACGACTTTTAACAGGTAGCATTTGGCCTTCGGTTATCATCCATACTACTTGGAATGCCATTATTCAAGGACCTTTCGCGCGTGCAAGTACAGGACATCAATCTGAGATTTGGATTGGAGAGTCCGGCTTGATAACCGCTCTTATTATCTTAATAACTGCAATAATTGTGTCACGAATAATAAGATTTACTAAACATTGATTTTGTTTGTAAACAATTAATCAGTTTATGTGTAAATAGTTGTATTTTGATTATTTTCTTTAATACCATGTAGCATAATTTTTTCACTTCCAAAAGAGGTACTATGGAATGCTGTTGTTATTCAAAGATATAATTAACTAGAAAGAATTTTAGTGTTTATTATATAGAAAGATCAAAATGTTACAAGTCAATATTAACTAAGCCGCTATAAAATACCCCCATTCGATATTTTGAAAGAGGGTATTTTAATTTGGGATATTTGCCTTTCTTCGAATGATGGGCATATGCCATTACCCATGGCTATCCTCGAAAGGGTTCTGGTGCAAAGATTGTATTTATTTGAAAGATGTATATTGATTCCTAATGGAATCTATTCTTATGCAGACATTCCGAATAGTTGATGAATAAACTTCACTTCATTTCATTTTGGACAGACTTGTCCCGTAAAATAAGTTGGCCTTTTTTAATGATATGCATCGCTTCTATTTCTGAAAGAATAGATTTTGCTTTTCCATACCAATCACATCCTTTTTTAGAGTAATAGTATCAGTATGTCCAAGTCTGAAAGACTTTTTTTAGATATTTTGAAGTTTTTGCACCAGAACCAAAAAGAGCACCTAGTATAGGTGCCGGAATAAAAATTATTCAATGATAAAGATAATTACTTATCACCATTTTATTTGTATGTTTCAATTAAAAACATGAACAAAAATTGTACATGTCTATATAAAATCTATGTTCTGTCTATGTAAACATTTGTTTTATTTACAACGTAAATAAGAGTTCCATCTGGTGTAATATCTATACCAACAGGTTCGATACCCACGTTAATTGTACCAATAACGGAATTGTTAGCGAAAATCCAATGATCTTTATATTGAGAAATAAAGAAGAGTCATTATAAAGAATCTTACTTTTTCATAAATAAAAGAGCAGCTAGCAAAAGCTAACTGCTCCAATCATGGAATATGGTTAAGAAATGGGTTGTATACATTATTGACAGAATATTGAGTTTTATTCGGGGGGTTACTAATTATGTAGTTACATGAGAAGTCCTATTAACATCCAGGCTGCTGTACAGAGATAATAAAGTTGTTTAATTTACAATAAAGTCGTTTAAAAAACGCAAGTCATGTTATTCAACAATCCGGCCATTTAATGGAATAAAAATCGCGAATCTAATTGGATATTTATGTTAATATTAGTGTAGAATTTGTGAAGGATTGTCTTAATCTAAAATTGCAATTAATTTTTTTGGTTGAAAATATAAGTAGTTTGTATCGCTGTAGGTATTCAGATAACAAGGTAGACAAGGAGACTGAAATGATAAACTTTGTTAAGCAAGAAAAAGTTAAATGTTCTACATGCGGGAATAAAATCAGAGAAAAACAGGTTATGAGGAAAAGTCAATTTGCAATAGGCAAAATGTTCGTAATCGCCATACTAATGCTAATGATAAGTGTTAACGGAGTTGTATTTGCAAACGATAACGAATCTACAAATGGTAGTTTTGATATTTCTAAGATTGATCAGTTTATGACAAATGAGATAGAGAGACTGAACATTCCTGGTGCATCATTGGCTATCGTAAAGGGAGATCAAGCGGAATATATACAAGGATATGGTGTTTCAAATCCAGATGGGACAAAAATGACATCGCAAACGCCGATCGTTCTTGGTTCGACTACTAAATCGTTCACGGCCCTTGCCATTATGCAGTTAGTGGAACAAGGGAAAATCTCCCTAGAAGAACCGGTGCAATCCTACATACCTTGGTTTCAAATTTCAGATGAAGAAGCATCTGAAAAAATCACTATTCAACATTTACTGAATCATACAAGCGGTCTTTCTACAAATGATGGTCAAGTATCTATATCACAAGGGGATAAAACATTAAAAGAACATATTAAAAGCTTGGCAAATACAGAATTGACATATTCTGTGGGCGAACAATACCAATACTCGAATTTAAATTATAACATTTTAGGTTTAGTCATCGAGGAGGTTACGAATAAATCGTATAAAGAGTATATCAATGAATTCATATTCAAGCCGCTTGAAATGAACAATAGTTATGTTAACCCAAAAGATGATACAAACAATGCAATTGCGACTGGATACCAAACTGTATTTGGATTAAAGGTGCCGACAAAGCAATTAATCCATGAAGGAACTGTTTCTTCAGGTTACCTTATTTCCAGTGCGGAAGATATGGCAAATTACATGATCGTACAATTGAATCAGGGAGAATTCAAAGGAAGAAGTATTTTATCAGCGAGTGCAATGACCACAATGCATCATCCATCAGCACTCATGGGGAATGATACCTACTATGCAATGGGATGGGAAGTGAATAATGAAGGAATCTCCCATAATGGATGGACAGAAAATACATACTCAAAAGTTGTGTTAGATGGGGAGTATGGCATCAGCTTGCAGATCAATTCAATGGATTATCTTAATCTTAATGAATATGATGCCATCATAAGCGGGATAAACAAGCTGGTACATAATGAAGAACCTTCTATATCTGATAGCAATCCATTTATGAAATATGTAATTATTGATTTGATTTTACTGGCAATAGTTGCTTTAATTGTTTGTTCAGCTTACAGAATTTTCAAACCTAAAAATCGTAAAGTAACAACATTCCGTAGGATTCTAAATGGGTTGTCTATATTAATATTTAACTGGCTGCTGCCATTGATTATTTTAATTGGATTTCCTAAATTATTTGGTCCTTTGTCTACGGTAACATTATTTGCTCCAGGAATAGGGCATCTCTTATTTTTAATACCTTTGCTTTTTATAATTGTGGGAGTCGTTAAATTAGGTAAAGTAACACTAACATTAAAGAAAAATACTTTCGATGCATAAGCTGAAAAATCGTGATTGATTTTATTCCAATAAAGGGTGCTATTGTTGAATGAGCCATAGATTTTTAAACGATTTTATTGTTATATTTTGAGTACAGTGAAGTATCTTATATCGAAAATTAAACAACTAAATTTTAACCCCGTCCTAAATTTAGAACGGGGTTATGCTTGTTTTGGGTTTAAAAATTAAATAACTTTATTTTCTTTTCACACCAGTTTCATTATTGATTGGTTTACAAAAAAGGTCTTAAGTAAACTGAATTCTCCTAAAAAAATTTCATTTAGTTCAACTATTTATTTATGCGATATTTGGCGTAATTTCATTAGGTATATTGTTTTCATTTGTTTTTATGGTACTTGACTTAGTATGGAATGCTCTTTTTGGAATAATACTAGCTGTTTTATATTTCTTTGTATTATCGTCTTTAAAGAAAAGAGATAAATCAGCATCCTGAATGTATACTTTTGATGATGATTTGTTTAGGGATTTTCACAGTTATCTTTCCTGGTTATCATAATATGTTTTATCTGCATATTTTTTATCTTTTCCTTTTAGGTAGGCTAAGATTACTTTTGGATTTTTAAGTAAAGCCCAGTCTCCATATTTATCAAATCTTCTGCATGAAGTTATCATTCCGTTTTTAATGGTACCGAATTTCTTATTATTTTGCTTTCCCCATTTTTTTAACCGTTTAGCGAAATCTGCATCTTCTGCCATAAGCATGTTTTCATTAAATCCGTTGATTGCCATAAAGTCTTTTCTATAGCACCAAAAAATCCCTACAGATATAGCTCCATATTTAAAAAGTAAGGGGATTATTATTAACATTGCGGAAACGAATATTCCTAAAGATATTCTTTCAAACTTCCCAGTTACCCCACCGCCAATGTATTTATCTGAAGCTAAATATTTATCTACATTAGACAACATAGACTCTGTCATTTGGGTATCAGCGTCTATAGTAATGATTATTTCTCCACTAGCTATTTGGGCCCCGGCATTCCGGATTTTGGATAAGTTTTTATCGTTATTTTTTAATGTAATACAGTTATAAGACTTTGCTATTTCCTCTGTTTTATCTGTACAACGATTTAAAACAACTATGACTTCAGTTTGATCTTTATATGCCTCTGATGCCTTTGCAATTGAATCCAAACATTTTCTAATGTACTTTTCTTCATTGTGTGCAGGGATTATAATAGAAAACTTTACATCTTTTTTAAAATTGGCTCCTGAAGATTCGTTTGTTTCAGTCATAATATTCCCCCTTGTTTTATAAAGTGATTATCTATTATATATATTAACATTTATTGGGTTGTATTATAGAAACTGAAAGTAAACTATTATTTAAAAGTTTACTTTGGAATGGCTTTAGAAAAATAACATTCACTTCTATATGGAAAGTAGTCATAGGAATACATCCTTCATTGTGGGAGGGGTGCACATAGTTAAAAAAATAGCCTTGTCCAATCCATTATCATTCTTTTGTCATTTAATATTACAAAGGGGGGAGGAAATTGGAAACAATGGAAAAATCACGTTTCGATTTGTAAAAAAAGATGGGCAAGAAATTAATTTGGGAAATCTTGATGATAGACGAAAAATTGTCATTGTCATTAATAATCAGATTACATTTGCACCGAATACAACACAAATTTCCAGTGGAGCCGGACAAAATAGTGTAGCAGGAAGTAATGCAGCAATCGATTCATCGAATACCCGACAGCAAGAAACGGTGGGCGCTGGAGGCGAAGCGATAAATAAAGGAATTAGTGGGGATCAGATTGAGCCACAAAAAATGAAAAAAGAAACTTCGGATGAAGAAGCAGAAGTTGTACTCATCATCAATAATCAAATTAATAGAACCCGTGAGAAACAGGCTAGTGCTACTCAAGTGGCAAGTGGTGGTGGAGATGACAGTGCAGCGGGAACAAACGCTGCCATCGAAAGTTCTAACACCAAACAGCAACATGCAGTGGGAGGCGGAACGGATAGTTCGGCAGTAAACACAGGTGAAGAAGGCGATCAAATAGAAGAATGCGATTAAAGAAAGAAAAATAATTGCATTTTTTTCTTAATAGGGGTCACCATACATGCCCATCAACTTAAGAGTGGAAACACAATGAACTTTCGTTCGTATAAACGAAAAAACTCTTAAAATATTTTGTGTCCTTAAAAATGAGCATACCAAATAAATCTAGATAGGTATCGTTTTTAAAAATTATGCAGCTTTCTTTTGTTTTCTCAAACCATTATGCTCATAGACAACACCTAAAATATCAAAGACTGTTTTCTTCTCGTATCGATGAGATTTCCGGCCATTCTTCTGGAGTAAGTGGAACAGGCGGATTAGAATCTTTGTTATTTCTTGGGTGTTTTGCTGTATGGTTCGATATAAAATGTGTAAATGATCTTTAATCATTCCAATTGCTTTATATTCACTTAATTCTTGTTTCTTTTTTTGTAAAAGAAGTTAGCGCATTTTAAACATCGTAGAGGAGCACAGGAAAATAGCGATTAGCTTTCCATATAGCTGGCACTCTAATCTCTCCTGTTTTGTATGTTCGATTTTTAAATAATACCCAAGAAGGAGTGGGTTGCAGTTATAGAAATACTCTATTTTTTGTATTTCTATAATAGATAAAATTTCAAAAAAACAGAATTATCTTGACAGTTATTGAATGGATTGATAAGGTTATAAAAAAATATTTCTTATCCAGAGAGGTGGAGGGACTGGCCTTATGAAACCTCAGCAACAGGTCTGCTTAAGTAGACACTGTGCTAATTCCAGCGGGTGATAATCCTGATAGATGAGAGCTTCCGTTTTTATTTGTCAGTAGCGCCCTCTTTTTTAGAGTGCGTTTTTGTTTTTTCTGGATAGTAACTAAAGGAGAGTAGAAATGGAGAACAAAAATGGGCAAGAATTTCAAAGGAAAATGCAAGCACGTCATATAGTCATGCTATCACTTGGTGGGGTGATTGGAACTGGCTTATTCTTAAGCCCGGGTTACACTATTCAACAAGCTGGCCCGTTTGGAACAATTCTATCCTATCTGATTGGTGCGCTAGTGGTTTATTTAGTTATGCTATGTTTAGGAGAGCTTTCTGTACATATGCCTGAAACGGGCGCATTTCATAGTTATGCAGTTAAATACATTGGACCGGGTACAGGGTATACAGTAGCCTGGTTGTATTGGTTAACTTGGACTGTTGCTTTAGGTTCTGAATTTACAGCCGCAGGATTACTTATGAAGCGATGGTTTCCATCGATTGATGTTTGGGTATGGAGTGCTCTTTTTGCCATTTTGATCTTTGTATTAAATGTCCTGACTGTTAAATTTTTCGCCGAATCCGAATTTTGGTTTTCATCGATAAAGGTTATAGCTATTGTGATCTTTATTGTTTTAGGAGTAGCGGCAATGCTAGGGTTTCTTCCGATGACTCATTCAAAAGCAGCACCATTCTTTTCTAATTTTACAAGTGGAGGTTTATTTCCTCATGGTGCTACGGCCATTATAATGACCATGCTTGCGGTTAATTTTGCTTTTTCGGGAACAGAATTAATAGGCATTGCAGCTGGAGAAACAGCGAACCCGGAAAAAATGATACCGAAGGCCATTCGAACTACTCTGTGGAGATTGATCATCTTTTTTGTAGGAACGATTGTTGTTTTATCTGCGTTATTGCCTATTTCCGATGCAGGGGTATTAGAGAGCCCTTTTGTTGCAGTTCTAGAACGAATTGGGGTGCCATATTCAGCTGACATAATGAATTTCGTTATCTTAACAGCCATTTTATCTGCGGCAAACTCAGGCCTTTATGCCTCTTCTAGAATGCTTTGGTCGCTTGCTAATAAGAATACGATATCCCCGATTTTTGGAAAAATGACGAAGCAAGGTGTTCCAATCAACGCCGTCATTTTCAGCATGGTGGGTGGAGCTTTGGCATTGCTCTCAAGTATTGTGGCACCAGATACTATCTATATCGTACTTGTTTCCATTTCCGGTCTAGCAGTAGTTGTAGTTTGGATGAGTATTAGTGCTTCCCAGTTCCTATTTCGCAGACAATTTTTGAAAGAAGGAAATTCTGAAAAGGACTTGATTTATCGCACACCACTATATCCATTAGTACCAATTGCTTCTTTTATCCTTTGTCTAGCATCGTGTATTGGAATTGCATTCGATCCAACACAGAGAATTGCCTTATATTGCGGCATACCGTTTATTTTGTTTTGCTATGGAAGTTATTATCTAACAAAAAATCTAAAAAAGAGGGGCGTAGATTATGTCGAACAAAATCAACCCAATTGATGCTATTTTATCCCAACATTCCATTATGCTTCTTGACGGAGCATTAGCTACAGAATTGGAGGCGCATGGATGTAATTTGGACGATCCCCTTTGGTCGGCACGTGTGTTACTAGAAAATCCGGAACTAATTTATCAGGTTCATTCGGACTATTTTCGTGCTGGAGCGGACTGTGCCATAACAGCAAGCTATCAAGCTACTATTAGTGGTTTTTCCGCGTATGGAATACTAGAACAGGAAGCTTTGGAATTAATTAAGAAAACGGTGTTACTTGCAAGAAGGGCAAGAGATGATTTTTGGAAGGAAAATACGCAAACGAATAGGCCTAAACCATTGGTTGTTGCATCAGTTGGTCCGTACGGGGCTTACCTTGCAGATGGCTCAGAGTATGTAGGCAACTATGGTGTGACAGATAAAACATTAGCAGACTTTCACCGTTCGAGAATGTCAGCGTTAATCGAAGCAGGTGCAGATCTATTGGCATTTGAAACGATCCCTTCCCTGCAAGAAGCAAGAGTATTAGATACATTATTGCGTGAGTTTCCAGAAACATATGCTTGGCTTTCCTTTTCGCTAAAAAATGAGAAAGAGATTAGTGAAGGTATGAAACTCGTGGAGTGTGCACGAGTTTTTGAGAAAAGTGAACAAATTGTAGCGATAGGCATCAATTGTGCGCCAGTAACCGTTGTGACTGGTGCAATCCAAGAGTTGAAGGCAAACACCGAAAAACCGATTATTGTTTATCCGAACTCGGGTGAAACTTATAATCCAGAATCAAAAACATGGCATGGTCATGAACAATGTAACGGGTTGGATATTCAATCCGAAGAATGGTACCAAGCAGGTGCACGTTTAATAGGTGGATGCTGCAGAACGACACCTTATCACATTGAGGAGATATCGAACAAGTGGCGTTCTTCCGAGTTTTTCTATTCGAACGAAGCAAAACAGTAATGTAATGGATGATAATCTATCTTTGTGTGTATTTTCATGATTTTGCTTGTTCAGGAATCTACAGTTACGTCTATTGGCACAAAATGTCTTTTCAGAGACACAAATGTAGATGGTAGCCTCGGGAATCCAGTGGACTTTTGGGTACCTTAGGTATGGAAAGGAATCAGGGAAAATAAAAACCGCTAGTTTAATAGATATGGTAGACAACATGCTGAATCTTTTAATGAAGATGTAGTTGATCCAATTGAAGGTGAAGGGGACCATTTATTCGTAATTAAAGTTAACGAAGAGGTTAATTTAGTTATTCAAAAAATAGTTCAATAACTATATGAAAATTTGTTGTGGTAAAAATCCTTGTTGTAGTAGTAAATGTGGTCATATTGTTGTAAAAAAGGATAGATGTAAACAGGTATACTCTCCTGTTCATCTATCCTTTCCTTTTTACCTTATAAAATGTGTGACATTATAATAAAAAATATTAATGGATATATTGAGTTATTACCTATTCAAATACCCTTACTAATATCAATTCATTTTATTAATAAAACTTATCTATATTTTGAAAAAGCCCAACCCATTTACTCTTAAAATTTTTATTATTAAAAAACAACAGATGTAAGCTTTATTTGATATTAATTGCATTTTAGGGCGTATGTAAGATATTATTTCTTTTAAATAAATTAACTTAAAAATTAAATATAAAAAGCCAAACAAACTTTAAAAATCACACTTAAATTAGAGGAGAGTACAATATGAATACAATCATGATTGTAGAAGATGATACAAAAATCGCTGAATTACTGGGAACTCATATTAAAAAATACGGATATCAAAGTGTTATGATAGAGGATTTTGAAAATATCTTAGCTACATTTCAAAAGATTAAACCAGATTTAGTGCTATTAGATGTAAATCTGCCTAATTTTGACGGCTATTATTGGTGCCGCCAAATACGAGCTATTTCTACTTGTCCAATTATATTTCTATCTGCAAGGAGTGGAGAAATGGATCAAGTTATGGCTTTAGAAAATGGTGGTGATGACTACATTACGAAACCTTTTTATTATGAAGTTGTAATGTCTAAAATCCGTAGTCAACTCAGAAGAGCATACGGTGAATATGCTCCTAAAGTAAAAGAACGAATAGTTGAGCAATCAGGATTATTCCTGTTCCCAGAAAGAATGGAACTTCAACTAGAAGATAAGACAATTATACTTACTAGAAAAGAAACATCTTTATTGGAAATATTGATAACAAAGTCTCCACTCCTTGTAAAACGTGAAGTGATTTTAGAACAACTATGGGATAGTTCATATATAGACGAGAATACATTGAGTGTAAATATAGGGAGAATTAGAAGGAAGTTGCAAGATTTAGGTATTGAAAACGCACTGGAAACAGTTCGTGGTGCTGGATATCGTTTGCATGCTACTTGGGAGAAAGAAGGAAAGGAATAATGAAATTATTTTTAGAAGAACATATTCCACTCATTTGTTATACATTTGTCCAATTGTTTATCATTCTTTTTATATATTGGTTTGATGGTTATCCACATATTTTGACAGCATTATATTCTGTATTTTTGGGTGTTTTTTTATTAATAGGTTATCTAATATATCGTTATTATAGTCATCGTTCATTCTACAAGCGTCTATCAACACCAATGGAAACTTTAAATGAGTCAATAAAAGATAGTGATTTGACTCCATTATCAATGGCCTTAGATAAATTACTACAAACTCAATATCAATATTATCAAAACCAATTAAAAAAATGGGAACGAAAACAACAAGAACAAATGACTTTTATGAATCAATGGGTTCATCAAATGAAAACACCTCTTTCTGTTATTGAGTTAATTACACAAGATGCAGATGACTCTCGATTTGACAGTATTAATGAAGAAACGGAAAGAATCAAAAAAGGATTGGAAACGGTCTTATATGTTGCTCGTTTAGAAACATTTGAACAGGATTTTCATGTAGACAGATTGCGAATATTAGGAATGATTGATTCTGTTATTCATGAAAATAAACGTCTGTTTATACGTAGTTATGTGTATCCAGAGGTAAAGGTAGATCCGAGTCTTATTGTAGAAACAGATAAGAAATGGTTTCGATTTATACTCAATCAAGTGCTGTCAAATGCAATTAAATATTCATCAAGTAAGAAAGAGAAAGTAATAGTATCGGCGTATTCAAAAGGACGAGCAATTATTTTGGAAGTAAGAGATTATGGAGTGGGCATTCCTACTGCTGATTTACCGCGTGTTTTCAATCCATTTTATACTGGAGAAAATGGTAGGAAATTTAAAGAGTCTACGGGAATGGGATTATATCTTGTTAAAGAAGTATGTGAAAAATTAAATCATAAGATTGAGCTAGAATCTGAAGTAGGTAAGGGAACAAAAGTTAGAATCGTATTCCCA
>NZ_MACH01000070.1 GCF_001884065.1 Bacillus proteolyticus | reverse complement strand
AAGGTAGACTTTTCATCGGTTTTTTCTTTTGAATCTTACAAACTTGTTAGATAAATGTTAGGGAAATCGATAGGAAAAATCCTATGCAATATGTACATTGTATGTAGAATCAAAACTGAAAGGAGAAAGGAATTATGATACAAAAGCAACGTATTGAAATAGTTGATTATTTACGGGGATTTGCGCTTATAGGCATTACTTTTACAAATATATTTCAAAACACGAGTATGGTGAGCACTGATGCCCATCCTTATTTTAGCTCTTTCGTTTACACTTTCATGGTATCCAAATTTATTTATATATTTATGTTCCTTCTAGGCTTATCTTCTGCATTATTAATGTCAAATTTAAAGAAGAGGGGTGAAAGGGCAAATTTAATATATATCCGGCGTTTTATTATCCTGTTATTAATTGGTGTTACATGTACATTTGTAGGGGTCCCTGCCGGTGGATTATTTATTATGTATGCAATTTATGGGCTAATAGGATTTGTATTTCAGTATATACCACCGATGATTAACATTATCGTTTTTATCGCTATTGCAATATTAATTTGGTTCACACGTGACATGGTTTTAATTGAAGGTGAATCAACTAATAATCAAATTGTATCTTTAGTAAGCATGTTAAGCGGGTTTTCAATGGTTATTTTAGGGATATTTTTAGGACAAGTATCTTTTTTCAATCACCTACAAAGATATAAGGTATTACTTGTAACAGGTTTAGTCCTCCTTTTCTTTTTAACATACTATTCTTATGGCTGGATGAATAATTTTAGTTCTTTCGTACTGCCCCTATTTTATATTGTTTGCTTTACCATTTTAAGTATGATTCCCATGGTAAGAAGTATGTTCTCATGTTTAATCGCATTTGGCCGAATGTCTATGTCAAACTTTATAGTGCACACATCTATTGTTTTTGACTATTTAGAAAATGGAAAATTCTCATTCTTAACCTATTTAGGTATCGGTCTATCCATTATTGTTATACAAATTATTTATAGTAACATATGGTTAAAGTACTTCAGAATGGGACCTTTAGAATGGATATGGCGTATCGGGATATATTGGAAGAAAATTCGAATTGTAGATTCATTCGCGAAAGATTCTAATTTTAAAGAAAACAAAACCTGTTAAAGAAGTATGTGAAAAATTAAATCATAAGATTGAGCTAGAATCTGAGGTAGGTAAGGGAACAAAAGTTAGAATCGTATTCCCGTATGCATCTCGTTAACCGATGAAAGGTAGACTTTTCATCGGTTTTTTCTTTTGAATCTTACAAACTTGTTAGATAAATGTTAGGGAAATCGATATGAGACATACTAAGTATAGGTTACACTTCATGTATCGAAAAGAGAAATGGAAGGTGAAAAACTTGTGGAGATACTACATGTTTCAGATTTAGGGAAAGTTTATCCTGGGAAAATTTCTTATACAGCATTATCCCATATTGATTTAAAAATAAACAAAGGTGAATTTGTAGGAATTATGGGACCATCTGGGAGTGGTAAAACAACGCTATTAAATATGGTGTCTACTATAGATGCTCCAACATCAGGAGAAGTATTAATTCATGGAGAAAATCCATATCTGTTATCTCCAGATCAGTTGTCTTTATTTCGAAGACGTGAATTAGGGTTTGTTTTTCAATCATTTAATCTCCTTAATACACTGACAGTGAAAGAAAATATTGTTCTTCCACTTACGCTTGATGGTGTAAGCCCTAGAGAAATGGAAGGGAAAGTGGAAGCTATTGCTGAAAAACTAGGGATAACTGAAATATTAGATAAACGTACGTATGAAATTTCTGGTGGGCAAGCACAAAGAACAGCAATCGCGCGAGCTACTATTCATAATCCGAAATTATTACTTGCGGATGAGCCTACAGGAAATCTGGATTCAAAATCTGCTAGTGATGTGATGGGATTATTGACAAAGCTTAATAAAGAGAATAGCACAACGATGATGTTAGTGACACATGATGCAATGGCTGCAAGTTATTGTGATCGCATTGTGTTTATCAAAGATGGACAGTTATACAATGAGATTTATTGTGGAGATAATCGCAAAGTATTCTATCAAAAAATTCTAGAGGTTTTAGCATTATTAGGAGGAAATGCAAATGACTTTTCGACAGTTCGCATTTAATAACGTCATTCGAAGTAAACGAACATATTTGGCTCATTTTTTAAGTAGTACGTTTGCTATTATGATTTTCTTTACTTATGCATTACTTGCATTTCATCCTAATTTACAAGGCGATCTTGCTGCCAGTGTAACAATCAATACATTTGCAAAGTCAGGATTACAGATATCGCAGGGGTTAATATTTTTCTTCTCATTCTTCTTTATCTTATATTCTGTAAGTGCATTTTTAAAAACAAGAAAAAAAGATTTTGGAATTCTAATGCTACATGGGATGTCACGTTCACAGTTGAATAAATTAATATTTATTGAAAATACAATAATTGGAATCGCTTCTATTTTAACAGGAATTACAATTGGAATGGCGTTCTCTAAGTTTATCTTAATTATGAGCAACAATCTGCTAATGATTGATAAAGGACTCCCATTTTACATGCCCTTTAAAGCTATTGGAATAACATTTGGAGCTTTCTTCTTATTATTTTTATTTATTTCACTTTTCACTTCTCGACTAGTAAATGTAGAGCAATTAGTAGAATTAATAAAAGCAGAAGAAAAGCCAAAGCCTGAACCCAAAGCATCCTTTTGGCTGTCTTTAATCGCACTTATTTGTATTGGATTAGGATATACGGGTGTATTCCATAGTGTTAATGCAATTCAATATAAGGATATGAAATATGTATTATTCATGATGGCGACAGGGGTGAGCTTTGTTGTACTTGGAACGTACTTCTTATTTACACAGCTCAGTGTATATGTGTTACGTGCATTAAAGAAAAGGGAAAATATTTTCTTTAAGAAAACAAACATACTCACCATCTCAGATTTAGTGTATCAATTAAAAGATAATGCAAAAATGTTTTTTATGGTCACTATTATATCTGCCGTTGCTTTCACTGCAGTTGGAACTTGTATGGGATTAGGTAACTCATCTATGGCTGAATCGAATAGTCCCTTTGCATTTTCTTATCAGTCCTATAATAATAATAATCCTTTAGAAAAAGAGCATCTAAAAAAAATAGAAAGCGAACTCAATAATGGTGGGTTTAAATTCAAACAAGTAGCTTATTCAATAAAACAAATTCCAGATACCCTTTATAACAGTAATGTATTATTAAGCGTTATAAAAATAAGTGATTATAATAAGTTAGCTGAGGCATTTGGTTTTGAAAAAGAAAGATTAAAAAATGAAAATGATAGTATTGTCATACCTGCAAGAAAATTCGCTAATACAAAATCGAATCAAAATAACTTTCGATTGTCGCATAGAAATATAAAAATAGATATGCATGTAAATAAAACACTAACGCCAAAAGAACTACAAGATACAAACATAACGACAATTATTATACCAGACGCTGTATATAATCAAATGATAGTGGATCCAGAGAATTACCGTGGTGAATCCACCATTAATGGTTTTATTGTGAAGGATTGGGAGAACACGAAAAAAGTTGCTGAAAAAATCGTGACTACTCTTCAGAAAGATAATGAAGGTATACATGAGCCTGTATTATACAACGAACAATATAAATTTTCTTCTTTAATATCTACATGGATAGTGATGAAACAAGGTTTTGGACTTGCATCCATCATGAGTGTATTAATAGGCATTGTTTTCTTTACGTTTGCTGCAAGCTTTTTATATTTCCGATTATATACAGACTTAGAACGAAATCAGCAGCAATATAAAATGATAGCAAAGGTCGGTTTAAGCAAACCGGAATTAAAGAAAGTTGTGTCACGTCAACTTACATTGTTATTCTTTTTACCAATTTCAATAGCGATTACACATAGTTCGGTTGCTTTTATCGCCTTACAAAAGTTAGCTAATTTTTCAGTCTTGGGTAGTTCCGTTATAGTATTGGTTTGTTTCTTAGTTTTGCAAATTATATACTTTTACTTTGTTCGTTCTCAATACTTGAAAAAAATGTATAAAACGATTTTTTAATTCAAAAATAATAAAAAGAAGGAGAATATAGGATGAAAAAAAGACTTGGGTTATTAATAGTAGCTGGTATTTCGATTACCTTGTTAGGAGCATGTTCATTCTTTGGTGCAAAAAACTCCCCGGCAAATGGGCTTTCAATAGAGGTAGAGCAGTTAAATGAACAAACAAGAAATTCTATAATAGACCTATACAAAGATATAACCATATCACAAGAGCAATTCAAAATAAAAGAGGGGAGCATAGATAATAACAAACTCAACATAAAGCTCCCGACACAATTTGGGGATACTCCTAGTAATTTACTATTTATAAGCAGAACAACTGCTGAAAAAATGAATAAAAAGGGGCTTATACGTGAAAGGGATAATAATAGTGGGCTCACATCTTCAGTCCCTATTGCCTCTTTACCAAAAAGAAAAAAAGATGAAATTATCTTATTTGCAAATAAAGAATATAAGGACTTAAAAGAAATAACATATGATGGGAAAAAAATGAGTACTCAATACGAAGGTGATGTATGGCTAGCGCCATATCGTGGTGGATCCAACGCAATCCTATTAATTGTAGATGATACATTATTTAAAGAAATAAATGGGGAAGAAAAAACTAGACAGATTCTATCTTTTAATAAATCTTTTGGGAATCTTAATTTACTCAATCAAGGGAAAGCACCAGAATTAAGTAAGGAAATAGATAAAGTGAATACGGCTTTAGGTACTGAGGGTAAGGGAGCCGTTGAATTTGTAAATATTACAGAAAAGTAAAAATTACTTTTATATAGAATAAAAGTTTAGAACATATTAATCATCTTTGAAAAAATCATTTATTGATTTTTTCAAAGATGATTATTTTTGCACCAGAACCCTTTGCAATTCCTGGTATAGTTGCTCTTTCTAGCGCTCATTAAAAAAAGTAAAACCTACTGCACAAAAGGGTCCTTTAGTCATAAGCTTCACTAACTGTTGTGCAGTATATTTTGGTGAATATTTCATGTCATTTTGAAGCCACCAAATTGCCATCCCAACAACACAGGAAGTGAAGAAACGTAATACCATATCCTTTGGAATATCTGAGTCATGTTCTCCAATTTTAAGCTCAATGTAATTTCGTTCAAGATTATCCATAATAGTCTGCTGCATTTGTAGGTTGAAATCATGAATGCCATGAGGCCCAAACATGGTTTTATAAAAGTCTGCATGTTTTACCATACACTCAAATATCGATTGTAAAACTTCCTCGAGTTTCGAAAAATCTATTTGATGTCCCTGCACATGGGCATAGGGTACCGCCACATGCCCATCAACTTAAGGATTTTATAACCTCCAAAACTAAAAAAATGTACATTTTCTCGTTTTGGAGGTATTTGTATTTCTTAGCTAGATAGCAATGTGACGCTACCCCAAAAAAGACGATTCCCTTGTGAGAGTAGGGATTCGTCTTTTTCTTCGCTGCTGATAATGAGACGTTATGTTAACTGATCATGTATACAATATACAACTAAAATCATACAACATATCACCTCTCTCAAATGGTAAAATAGGGAAAAAGGATGTAATAAATAATGCCTTTAGAAACCACTATTTATCACATAGGAGTTACCGAAAAAAAGAGATGAAAAAGAAAAGAAAAAAAATATAGTAAAAGGGGGGCATAAGTGAAATATATTAATGGATTGTACATATCACTTATATTGATAATGTTCATTAATTTACTTGATATTACAATATTCGATAATAAATACTCAGGGATAACAATGTATATCTCTTCCGTTATATTCATAATTGGAAGCGCATTTTTCATAAATGCAAAACGGCTTAAAATTAGTGAGAAAAAATAAAACAAAAAAGTGATAAAAAGTCCTCCAGTTAAACAAACTAGAGGACTTTTTAGACTCCTATTAAGTTAAAGATGGTCTTAAGTATACTTCCAATAACGAAAATTATGTAAATATGCTATCTATTAGGCGTTTCAAACCTTTTCCCATACCTTTAAACGCCCATAACAGTTTAAGGAAAACTTTGGAAATAGAATCCCATATGATTTCGCTAAAAATAAAGTCTAAAGCTTTTCGTAAACAGTCTTTAGGGGATTTACACTTACGTTTAAACTTACTCCATCCTTGTTTCAACATAACTACCCCTCCTTTCTTATTTAATCAAATATATTTTCTATTAGGTGTTTTAAACCTTACTATATAAATCTATGATACATTATAAAAGAATATAATTATATTCTAAATATACAAGAAAGAGCAAACTCTTACTGTGAGAACTTGCCCTTTCTTTTTATGCTATTCATATGAGAGTGTGACTAGAAAATAAAAGTGAACTTAATGAAAGTCAAAAGGGGTATATATGGGAACGGCGAATAATAATATATATTTATTTCTGAATTTTCTAATGCAAAATAGGATGGAGGATGTAATATGATTCAATTTCCGAAAGAAAATGCTGAGCAATTTTTCAGGTCATATAGTATTAGTGATTTTACGGTGAGTGAAGATGAAAGAAGATTACTTTTCAATACAAACTTAAATGGGCATTTTAATTTATGGTCGATAGATTTACCTAATTTATACCCTTATCCCTTAACATATTGTAATCAACCAAGTAATTTTATTAAAATAGATCCCTCGAATAGATTTATTTTAGCTGGATTTGATAAAGATGGAGATGAAAACTATCATATTTATGCATTGAAACCAGTGGGTGGAGAATTGCTTGAGTTGATTCCGGCAGGAGAGAAAGAAAAAGATTATTATGTGCATTTAACAGCGGATGGAGAAAGACTATACTATGTCACAAGTAAAGATAACCCAAGGTTCTTAAACTCACGTTGTTATAATATACGTACAAAAGAAGATACTCTCCTGTTTACCGGTACAGAGACACCTACATATGTGGAGGCAGTGAGCCCGAATGAAACAAATTACATTGTCTTAAAGTCATATAGTAATACATATAATGTAGGATATGTGAAAAGTGGAGAAGAATTCATTTGTATAGTACCTTCCAGCGAGCTAGAGCACACCATAGCATCCGTTTGTTATGTCGATGAAAATACAGTGATTTTTGTTACAAATTATGAAGAGGAGTTTTCCTATGTAGCTTCTTTTGATTTGAATGAAAAGAAATTCAAGCCAATTTGCAAAATAGAAGGTGAAGACATATCTGATATAAAATGGCACCCAGGATCAGCAACTTGTTACATTGTTACTGCCAAAGGTGTTACAGATAAATTATATAGATTTGAATGGGGTAAGCAGGAATTAACTTTATTAGATACTCCAGTAGATACGATCAAACAAATTCATGTCGCTAAGTCTGGAAACTTATACTTATTGGGTGAAAGTGCGACGAAAACAGCGAATATCTACTGTAAGGAGTCTGATAGTATCGAATGGATAGCTTTGACTAGAAACCATGTAGTTGGGCTTTCAGAAGATACTCTTGTGGAGCCTGATGTTGTTACGTATTCTTCGTTTGATGGGTTAATCATAGAAGCATTGTTATTCCAAGCTAAAAAAGGAGTGCAAAATGGATATACTATATTCTGGCCTCATGGTGGTCCACAAAGTGCTGAGACGAAAAAGTTCAGAGCAATGTTTCAATATTTATTAGGGCAAGGTTATACTATTTTCGCTCCAAACTTTAGAGGTAGTACAAGGTATGGTTCAACATTTACGAAAATGATTGAAGGTGATTGGGGAGAAGCCCCTCGATTAGATTGTGTAGCAGGAATAGAATGGCTATTTAAGCAGGGTATTTCAACTCCTAATAAATTATTCGTTGTGGGCGGTAGTTATGGAGGGTATATGACTTTATTACTCTACGGGCGTCATTCAGAGTATTTCCGTGCAGCCGTAGATATTTTTGGCCCTAGTGATTTATTTAGTTTTATAGAATCTATGCCTGAGAATTGGAAGCCACTTGCAGTTAATTTAATTGGTGATGTTAAGAAAGACAAAGATAAGCTTAGAAAAGATTCGCCAATCACATATTTACATCAAATGAATAAACCGCTTCTTATCATACAAGGGGCAAATGACCCTCGAGTTGTAAAATCGGAGTCGGATCGAATTTTCCAAGCTCTTAAGGATAAAGCGGTGGATGTAGAATACCTTGTACTAGACGATGAGGGACATGGATTTTCAAAGAAAGAAAATGAGATACATGTATATCGTCGTATAATCAAATTTTTAGAAAAGCATAAATGAAGCAAATTCCAATTAATCTTGTATTGATTTGAAAAAGTGATAGTATCTGCTACAAGCCTTTTTAGGTTAGTTTTAAATTTTCATAAAAATAATTGCCAACTAAACTACTTAAGTCATAATAGATAAACCAGAAGCTAGCACGCCTCTTAACGAAGCGCATCGGGGTTGTGTTGCAAAGATTTCTAAGCGAAGTTAAAATGTAAGGAAAATGATTTGAGGAGCATCATGTATGGGCTATTTTAAAGGAAAACAATTCAAAAAAGATATTATTTTGGTAGCCGTTGGCTATTACTGTCGTTTTTCTTTAAGCTATCGTGATGTATCTGAAATCCTACGGGAACGAGGAATTTCCGTGCACCCTACAACAATCATGCGTTGGGTCCATGAATATGGCAATTTGATTTATCAAATCTGGAAAAAGAAAAATAAAACTGCTCAATTATTATGGCATTTAGATGAAACCTATATCAAAGTCAAAGGAGAATGGTGCTATCTATATCGTGCAGTGGATAACGATGGACATACGCTTGATTTTCAAATTCGTAAAACACGCGATCATCAAGCGGCTTATATGTTTATGAAACGACTCGTCAAAACCTTTGGAGAACCAACGGTTCTTACTACAGACAAGGCTCCCGCCTTACTTTGTGCGTTCGAAAAACTGAAAAAGAACGGCTTTTAAGGAAGTACGAAACATTGTACCGTCAAGCACCTCAATAACCTGATTGAACAAGATCATCGACATGTAAAGCGGCGCTTTGTCAAATCTTCTGGATTTCAAACTCTTCGCCATGCTTCACGTACCTTGAAAGGTATTGAAACCATCCATGCGCTATATAAACGAAAACGAAGTTTGCACCAACCAAACTTCGTTTTTTCGACGTACAATGAACTACAGCAATTATTCATAACTGCTTAAACTATAACCTTATTTTGTAAACAAGTGTATGTTTTTTTAACTTTGCAACACAACCTATTTTCTCAACAATAGAAGGCAATTAAGGTAGTAATTTAAATGTCTTTAAGTTAATCAGCTGAATTTTTGTAGGAAGAATTCTTTTTTCATACCTTAATGCTCGATTAAAAAGGACATTACATTTATTTGGGTGCTTTAGTGTATTTGAATTTTGGACGCTAACAAATTTTGTTTAGGGACAAAATGATTTTTTCAGAATTAACAGAAAAAATAACGTGCAAAATTCCTATTGGTTATTTTAGTAGGTATCAAATATTTCTTTGGCCTTATTTTCTTGATATTACCGTACGTTTATATGTTTCTAAGGGAAAGAAATACTTTCATTTTTATTACCATCTATTGTTTGATTAAGATGGTAACATGAAATTGAAACGTTTACAACCAGAAAATAAAGAAAAAATATTAAAATACGACTTTTTCCGACAAATTTTCTGTGTTTAAATATAATAATTTTATAGGAAAAGGTGGAGGAAAACTTACCTTTTCCTATAAAATGTTTTGTAGTAATAATAGCCTAAAATTAAAATGAAATTCAATGAATTTGAGTCCAAAGTCATGAAAATCATTGATAAAGTTATAATTGAATTTTTGAACCGTAAGAGTTTTAAAAGTATGGTCAAACTTTAGTCCACTTTGCGTTTCTCCCTTTTGTAACTAGCTTAATATGGCCAAACAATTGCAAGGAATTTAAAGCCTTACTGATTGTACTCTCTGCAATGTCTGGATAAGTGTTACGAATACTCTCCTTAGTAAAGGGTTGTTTTTGTTTAAGTATAAAATCCTGAATTCTCTCAACTTTAGTATGTTTACATATAGAATCTAGAACTGTGTTATGAAGATCTTTGTAAGCCTCTAATATAATTGTTAAAAACGTTTTTAACCAAAAGCTAATATTATGTTCCTCGCAGTACCAATTCACCGAAGATTTATAAATCGAATTGTAATAATCAGATTCATTTTTCTTAATATATTTATCCAAACATACATATTTTACAAATGTATGTCCGCTCTTAATTAACAACAATTGCATTAACATAAATGCCAGCCTGCCATTACCTTGATTGAAAGGGACTATGCAATAAAAATTTAATATAAAACGAGCTATTAATAAAAGCGAATGTAGCCCTTTACTAGTATTTAATGAGTTGTATTGATCACATAATTGCTTCATAAACTGTGGAATAAGTTCATGCGGAAGAATGCGGTAACTATTCAAGTGCATTCCATGTTCTGGAATACCTGGAATAATAAAAGGTTTTTCACGCCATTTGGCACTGTCAGAGGTAATGTAATGTATTAGTTGAAAATGTAATTCCTGTATAGTTGCTGGATTGATTAATAAAGTACAGGAGTTTTTATGTACAAAAGAAAGTGTTTGATAATAACAAAAAATAGCATCTTCCGAAATATTTTGAGGTACTATATCATCTAAAATAAGTTCTTTTAATCTTTTATTAGGAACTTTTATATCCTCATAAATAGTTGTGAAATTTTTTATGTAATGTAGTGGTATAGTTCTTTCTAAACTATTAAATATGTCAGGGTTTTGTTCCTGATAAGCAGCTAATTTTCCTTTGAATTCGCTAATTTCACTTATTAAATTTATTAACCTCCTTTTTAATTCAATATTTTTATACTTATCATCAAAAAAGTCTCTCATTTTTGTTCCCCCTGTAACCCCTTAACACGTTGTTGCGTATATCTTTCCATTCTAAAGGTATTCCACGACGTTATTGTAAAATAACGACATTTTTGTTCTGGTTTTTAATGTATTTCAGAATCTATATTTTTATTTAACAATTAAAATATAGAAATTATAAAGAAGAATCGTTAGGATTCAATTTTATTAGGCATAATCCTAACATCAATTGTACAAATGTACAATAAAAAAATGAAAAATATAAAACTATCAACTTTTTTGAAAGATTATTTAAAAGATTGTTAAGTAATTGTAGGTATAGATGTGTTTTAGTTTAGGAGTAAATATTGAAGTGGTAATAAAGTTTTCATAGGTGAAAAAAAATAGATAACCTATTAATTTGTGACAATTATGTGCCTAATCTATTATTTGATATTATGAGGATTTTAAAATTAAATCCTAACGAGCTTAATTTTCTGTATTTAGTATAAAGATAAGGGGAGGTATTTTGATGAAATGTATCATTAAACATAGAAAGGTGTAACATTTAACACTTGTATTGTAAAATATTTTGACATACGCTAATTTAAATATTAGGTACAGGAACATTTAATAAAAACTCAGTACTAAAGTACCCTTTAAGCGTTTAACCCTAAAACGTTTATATTTATAATAAAACTCAAGCACACTGAAGTTTTTCTTTTGTTTCTGTGCCTTATTAGGTAAAAATAATATAATAAATTATTAGTATGAGATAGGGGAAAATGAATTGTAAGTTAATCCCTGAATTAACAATCTATTGATAATTAGTTTATGATAAGGAATTCCAGGGTAGAAGGTGGCTATTAACAAGGACTATAAAGTTAAGTTGGATATCTTAGGTATTTTATAGGTAATTAGGGTATAGTTTGACTTTGTAGGAGTATTTTATGAGCTTATTGTACCGCTTGTTTTAATTTGCCTCGTACTTTTAATTTATGAGTTTTAACATCTAGAAGCTAATCAATATATATTACATTAGTTATGTGGACCTTTATAGGAGTATATTTCTAAGATTAAAGGATTTGCGTGGATTAACCATGAGAATATAACAATAATATTTATTGTTTTTTTAGGGTTTAGAGACTATGTGTGAACTTAACCTTGGAAATGACGTATTTTTATGTTGTATAACAGAAGTGGAAAGTCTGGAAGAAACTGATATTATCGGTTTCTTCCAGACTTTTTTACTTTAAAATTGTTTTTTTACATGAGGTTAAATATAATTATTCGGTTTAATGTTTGAATTTTTCGTAAAATTAATCGGGGTTTTTATTCCTCTTTTAATACATAATGTTACAAAATAGAGTAATTGTATTTATTTTATTTTTATATGAGATTAAAAATAATAATAAATGTACCAATGTATGAGAGATATTAATATATTTATTAGTGATTTGTTCGTTTATCTATATATGAGCCAGTTCCTATAGGGAGTTTGATACATCAGGCTCAAAACGATCTGCATGTTCAAATTCATGAAAAATCACTGCAAATCAAAACAAATATAGATGAAGTGCGCGTAAAGGGGAAAGCAAACTTATTGGAACAAGTGATAACGAATTTGTTCTCGAATGCAATTCGTTATACAGATGCGAGACAAACCATTGTGATTGAGGTAAAAGAGGAAGAACATGGCGTATATATAGGGTTTGAAAATAAAGGTTCACATATTGCGGAAGAAAATATAGAGAAAATTTGGGATCAATTTTATAGAGTGGATAAATCTAGAAAACGAGTTTGTGGCGGCACGGGCCTGGGTCTATCGATTGTAAAAAACATATTCGAATTACATGATGCAGAGTACGGTGTAACCAACACAGAAGATGGGGTATTGTTCTACTTCTGTTTAGAAAGATGGGATACAAAGTAGTAAGGTGTAACAGAAGTGGCGTAGACCTTACTGAAGTATTAAAGGGGATTTTCATTCATATAGATTGCTTTAAAAAAGGTGTGAAGTCAATTCTATGGCTTCGCACCTTTTTACTTAATTTGAACTTTGTTTGAGTCCGTTTATATATTCATTGTTAAGCATGAATTGCATTTAAAATCGACACTTTATTCGTAGTAAATAATACATAATTTTGTTTTACCGTCTTTATTAAAATACGATCTGTAGTTCCATAGGCTGTTCCAATACGAATTGCACTAGCATCTTCAACGCCAGCATACGTAGCATCTTCAGTAACCTCAATCACATCGCGTAAAGGGATTGTAACCTTCGCCAATTGCCATTTAATTATTAATTCTTCTTCTGTTTTTTTTACATCAATACCTAGCATTATACCAAGACCTTTCTATAATAGAATGCTACACTTCTAATTTTATTATACAAATTTTAAGGTTATTTATCTATATGTACGACTAGAATTGGTTTCTACGTGTTCGTATCTAAAGCCTTTCCAACGTATAGAAGGATATGCTGTCTTTCTGTTATAAAATATGTTAAGAACAAAAGTTCACATCAAGTTAATATGAATTTGATATGGTTGCAGTATGATGAACGAGAAACATTTAGAGTGGCAGGAAGGAAATGAATTATGAGACTTAAATTAGTAGGAATCTTCACTTGTATGATTGTGGTGTTAGGTATTTTTATTCTTTACACCAACATATCTATTGGTAAAGGACCAAATAGGACAAACTATGAAAATCGTGAAAACTCCATAAATAAAGAGAAAGAAAGTTCTTTTGCTAGTATTGAGGCTGTAGTGAATAAGGAATATGGATTGCCTGAAAACTATAAGCCAAATGATTTAGTTGTCCCAAATGTACCATTCTCATTTAGTGGAACGGTAGAAAAGAGTCACCTTCGTAAAGAGGCAGCTGACGCACTAGAAAAGTTATTTGATTTAGCAAAACAAGAAGGAATTCAGCTGAATGCAGTTTCAGGATTTCGTTCCTATGAGTATCAAAAGAATCTGTATGCCAGCAATGTTAAAAAGAATGGGCAAGAGCATACGGATCGTTTCTCGGCAAAGCCTGGACATAGTGAACATCAAACAGGGTTAACAATGGATGTTTCTTCTAAAAGCGCGAACAATGAACTAGAGCTATCCTTTGCGAATACGAAGGAAGGCAAATGGCTAAAAGATAACGCACATCGTGCAGGGTTTATCATTCGTTACCCAAAAGGTAAGGAGAGTATTACTGGATATGCGTATGAGCCTTGGCACATACGCTACGTTGGAGATATTGCTGAAAATATATATAAGAAACACTTAACTTTAGAAGAATATATGAATATGGAATAAGAGGAGATATTTAATCGCTTGAAGAATGTATATATTTTGTTCGACAAAATAATATTGTTGATAATTAATACAATTTTTCTAAAAAGATTACTCATCTAATAATGAAGGGAGGTTTACGCGTATGGAGGTAACATTTACAGTAAGCAAATGGGATGAACAGCCAGTCGATGACACTAGAAAAGGTTTCCCTATTAATATTGCCCATGTCGAATATGATATTGATGGTGAATTAAAAGGAAAAGCTTTTGTTGAATATTTATTATATTATTTAGATTCAAACGTAGATGATGGTCATTTGGCCACTTCTAAAATTTCTGGATTTCTGCATTTTGAAGGAACTTACAAGGGGAAACGGGGGACATTTACAGCCATAGAGCAAGGGATTTTTGATAAAGGAAATCTAGATTCTCCGGCAACAATCATCAAAGCTACCGGTGACTTAAAAAACCTGAAAGGGTCCTATAATTATAAGTTTACAGGTCAAACCAGTAAAATGATTCTACACTTTGAATTCTAACAAAATACCCTTTAGTTTAGTAAAAAGGGCATCCCTTATAATACTAGGAATGCCCTTTTCGTCGAGCGAGCTTTTTTAACTATCCTGCCCCGTTGGTTGCATAAGAAAAAGCTGCCTTAAAGACAGCTCCGATCTTAAGCGAATGCACCCGTTAGCTAGAAGGGCAACTACGTACAATAGGAAGATGATATAAAGTGCATGGAATCAGAAAAGTTAGCTGTCAAATCTGTTTTCAACTCCAATTTAAAAGAATCATTGAGACCCTTCCGAACAGAAGTAAAAGGTTATGATATCACGAATACAAAAGTAGGCCAAACAAAGATAGAAGGAACGAAGACATGGAAAGATGATAATGCGAAAGATCGTCCAGAAATGATCAAAGTAGACTTACTACAAAATGGCAAAGTAATCGCGACCTATTGGGGTTAGTTATAGCGTTTTTTACGGTGTTTATAATTATCTAGGCAATTATCAAGCCATTTGCTAAAAATAGAAGACACAACAATAACCACGAGTTGAAAACCAAAATTGGTTAAAAAATTGATCAAAGTATATCCACGTTTCTAAGTCCAATGAATAGACTGAAGGGATCTAATAATGTGATAGAAAAGACTACTTGTTTTGTATCATTAGTATTTATCACTTGTTTAACACCTTTATGGATTATCATTCTAACATTTGATATTGCTTAGTTGGAGGGGGAAGCTTCATGAATGAATACAAAGCAAAACAACAGAAGCATAGGAAGATGCAACTCATTATCCATCATATAAAAGAACTCGAACATCATTCAACAATCCTATTAGATATAGATAATCTAGAAACAATCTGTGTGGATTACCACAATAGAAAACAAGGAAGCACATTCAAAAAGAAAAATTGTTTACTTACTTATATTTAGTTTACATAAGAGATATTATAGATATTCGAAAAAAAGGAGTAAAATCCGTCTCAAAATGAAAAGAATTCTTATCTTATTGAGACGGAAGGGGAAATTGCGAATTTATATTTTAAAATCTGCATTAGAATTAAAAATCACTGTATGTTCACATAAACAAAGTACAATGAAGAATACTTTTTACAGGACTATTAGGAAACATTCTCTTTCAATATAAAAACAATTAAGTTTTGGGTAAAGCACAACCTATTTAGTCTTAAGTAGTTAAAGTTACCCGTATTGCATTGAAATTTTTTTAACATGTATATATATGCTAGCTATACCCTATAAGCAACCATGTAATCAATATTAAAATGTATAGGTGAATGTATCTGCAACTAAAAGATGTTCATACTGATGAAAGGTGCATGATGAATTTTGTTGGATGAACATAAAAGAATTATAAAAAGGGGGAAAAATAAACACCTTACAACTTCGCACGAAATACCAATTTTACGAACAATAAAAGAGTTTTATAAAAATATAATACAGCCTCTAGGGATTTAAAGCCTATATCCATGATTTTAGTGTATTGTTTTAAAGCCATATAATTCATATTTTATATAAAAATAATCAAATGCTGATTTGTTTACAAAGAACCTTTATAATAAATATCATTTTAATTTGCGCCAGTTTTTCTTATGTTGACCTAAACTCCTGATAAACCATAATTAAACTAAACAATTCACATTTTATAACGACTTGAAAACACTTTTTGTACATTCCGTATGATTTAATACATTAAATTAGTTTTATTTTATATACAGTTATATGTAGTTTTTGTACCTGTTTTTATAGCGTAATACAGATTTAAAGCTTGATTGTCTATAGTTAATATTAGAATACCTATATTATCCCATTCAAAATTTACATACGTTTTTATATAACATAATTTTATTATGTAAATAAGTCTGTGTAAAAATTGAATTTTATGCGAACTTGTGTTCGTTTTGTTTTTCTGTTATAGTATACATGAGGTGATTTTTATGGATTACAGTAAGCAACGTCAAAAATCCGTACATCGTAAAAAATTATACGAAAATTTAAGTGAAATGCCCTTTTACATAGAAGAATTTGTGGAGTACAAAGAATTGCATGATGCCTCTCCCTCCACCCTACTGAATTATGTATATGATTTTAGAGTCTTCTTTAATTGGTTATTATCTGAACAAATTATTGAATTAAAGCCCATTAAAGACATATCCTTCTCTGATTTAGAGAATTTAAAGAAAAAAAATGTTGAGAACTTCATGAGGTTTCTAAAACTACAACAAAACATGCAGAATTCCTCTGTTAACAGAAAAATTTCAGCCTTAAAGTCTTTATTTAAGTACCTTACCGCCTTATCAGAGAATGATGATGGAGAATGTTATTTCTATAGAAATGTAATGGCTAAGATTGAAATACATAAAGATAAAGAAACATTAAATGCCCGTGCAAAACGTATGCGGTCTAAAATATTTCATAATGATGATGATCAAGAGTTTTTAAATTACGCTAAGTATGAACATGAAAAATCTTTAACGAAACATCAGTTGTTCTATTTTTTAAGAGATAAGGAGCGCGATGTAGCTATTCTTTCTCTTTTTCTTGGTAGTGGTATTCGTGTAAGTGAATTAGCCGATCTGCGTTTGGAAGATATAAACTTAAAGGAAAGACTAATTGACGTGATCCGCAAAGGAAATAAAGAAGATTCAGTATGGATTACCCCCATTGCATTGAATGATCTAGAAAAGTATATGGAAATTAGAGATAACAAATACGCTCCAGGAAAAGAATTAAAAAATGTGTTCTTATCGAAATATAAACATACTGCACAGCCTCTTTCAGTTAGGGCTATCCAAGATATAGTAGAAAAATATACTAAGGCATATGGAAAAAGAATGTCTCCTCATAAATTAAGACATACATTAGCAAATAAATTATATATGGAAGAAAAAGACTCGTTACAAGTGATGCAGCAACTTGGGCATACCAGTCAAGATACAGCTTTGTTATACACCCAACTTGGAGAAACAACTATTAAAGATAGTTTAGGAAGAATAGGAAAAAATAAAGAATAAGAGTTTAGCAATTTTGCATTGCTGAACTTTATTCTTTTACCCAACGGTTTTAAACACTATATATTATTCGTTTAATATTTGATTTTATTATGTAAAAAATATATAATTCGAATTCTACTTTAATTGGTATATAAAAACTCTTTCTTGATAGATATAAATAAAAAAGTTAGATTCTTACAATTGTTATTTACGTTAAATTAAAATTTAATGTAAAGTTCTAATTAATAGTTCTTCTCCCTTATTCCGGTTTTATACAAATGTACATATGTTGTATTTCTGTGTAATCCCACTTTAAATATTAAAAGCTATTCTTTTTGTAAAAGTATTCGGTATACTACAAATAAAGTTTTGTTCTAATCAATGGAGATATAATCATTTTTGTAATTCACATTCGCACTCGCACTTCTTGTTCTTGTAATACTTGGATAGTTAATTCCAATACGATATTTTGCATTAACTGATACACATTATCATGAGATGTACTTTGTTCTATAGTATATTCAATGCATTGATAGATATAGCCTTCTACAAGTAAGCCCGCTTTTTCAACTGTTACCGGAGTCTGCCCTGTCTTTTTTATTTTTGGTAATAAAATTTCATTTTTTGTCAAAATAATTTCCTGTGACACATCTTTTATTTCTGTGACTTTTTCTTTAAATACCACCTTTTCTCGTAAACTAATTTCACCTTTATACCTCCCTATTTCTATTGGTAGTTTCGCTGTTTTATAATCATTAAATTCACCCTCACTTTCCTTCTCTAATATCATACTGTGGATAGGAATCAACGAAGATGCCTCGATCCTATTTTTTTCAATATCATCTTCGACTTTAAGGTTAGAAAATTCTGAAAACAATCTCTTTTCATGAAGATTTGAAGAAACTAATTTACAATAAGGCTTTCCATGATAATATTGCACTGTAGTTAATAACTTTGCATCTAGCTCTCGACACCCTGCATTTTTTTCATTTTGAAATACAAATGCTTCTTGTTCTTTCATACTTATATTAGGGAATTTCAAAAAACTAGACACTTCTGAAACAATAGAAAATGGTGTTTTCATTACCATTGAACGCACTGAAGACTTTATTTCTGATTCAGTTTCTACATCTTCTTGCTCTGATTCTGTCTCTACTTCTTTTTTCTCTAATTCTTTTACTTCCTCTTGCTCTGATTCAGTTTCTAGACCTTCCTTTTTTTTTCTTATTTCGCATGAATCATCTTGAATCTTCGGCTTTTTCTCCTTGTAAATTTTGTACCATATGCCCTTGCCAATCCATGGCCTATTCATCAACATCCCCCTATCTGAAAAAATTCATAAAATATGTTTTTAGTACGCGACCATTTTCATCATTATATATGTTTTATAATAATAAAAAAGACATTGTCTTATTTTTCTTATGCTTGTACTTATAACACTTTTAAAGTAAGGTCTAACACAATTTTTTCACGAAGTGTATCATACGAATCATTTAAAGGTGTAGGGTAGGGCATGGCAAAAATCTATCTCATAGAAATTAGCTGTAATTAATTCACAATATGGTTGTTCATTATAACATACGTAAACGTCAAGTAACTCCAAAATATATAATAAAGGTTGATTTTAGAGTTACTTTTTGTTTTCTTCACTTTTTTTCGGTATTTTGCTACTAGATGGTAAATTCATTGACCACGGTAAGACTTTATCAATTTCCTCTTTATGGTTTAAAACGATGTTTGGGAGCTTCTCAAACAAATACCGAAGATAATGATAGGGACTCAAATTGTTTTCTTTTTGGACGTTGTCTTGTCTATCATTTGCTAAATTAACAATATATTTCTCTCTCGTCCTATGAAAATATCTACAATTTCCCAAATGGAATTTCAGTTCATCACTGGTGTATAAATCTATCTCTCCGAAATTATCTGAATTGCATCTATCTCACTCCTTACTTTCCAGGAATACATCAATTGTTTTACCTAACACACTAATGTTTCTCTTTTACTGATTTTGCAATCTTCGTCTCTGCCCCAAATTCCCTCTTATAAAGTACTTCAGTGACTATCTCCTTATCAGACACTACATCATACAACTTTAGAAAATTATCATCCATTTAGATAAATATACTATACATGTCTTTGAAAACCTATCATACAATATGTTATCTGGAGTGAAAGGAGTTTCTTATGAATTATAAAAACAGATACCCTGACTGTAGTCCAAAACGGCCTCTCGCTATTCTTTTACCCTCACATAAATCCGTCGAAAATATCATGTATCATGCAATTGCCAAAAAAGATCAGTTTTTTTATACCAATTCTGATGGGTTGAGTGAATATAATAGCTCCTCTATCCTTTCTCCTGTAGAAGTATCTTATTTCAATTTATTTATTAACGGAGTCATTCAACCATTAAATACGTATCAAGTGGAAAGTGGAAAATTAACTTTATTGTCAGAAAATCCTCCCCTTGCACATACCCCCATTACCTTACAATTCATCAAACTTTTTTGAGATGAACACAGCTACTCCTTCTGCATATACTATGGTGTGGACAAATTATTCCAAGAACAGGAGGTTAATTTATGGCATTACAACTGATGAAAATCGCTATCGCAGGCTCAACGACAACAACTACTAATCCTGATGATTCCCGTTTCTTTTATGTCACCACAGCTCCAACTACTGCTGGAAATAGCTTAACAATTGACGCTGCAAGCTTCTTTCAAGACGACGGATCTGCTGTCACTACCCTACCTACTTTGGCAGCAAATAATAGTTATTTCAATGTGTATGTAAACGGCGTATTACAAATGGAAGGTATTTCAGCATATACACCAGGTGCGACAGGTGTGGGATCATTAATTGTTACCGTTCCGGCCGGAGCAGGGACAATCTTAACAGGCACACCAGTCATTTTAGAAATTGTACAATTCGCACCGACATCTTCTACGACTGTAGCAACATAACAAGAGGGCCAACACATCCGTATGGGCCCTCTTATTCTTTAGTTATTCTTCCTTTAAAACAGGAGTGAACAAATTACAACTGTTACTATACAGTATGTTTTATTCTTAGAAGTGGTGTCAAAAAAAACATATCATACTCCATACATAAAAAAGAGACCATCTTAAACAGATGCTCTCCTCTCTCAACCGGTATATTCAATCATGCACCATCGAAAGCGGGTTTCGAATTTGTGTTACCATATAATCGGACCATTTAGAAAATCCCGCAACAACATTGTGAGGTTTATTTTCTACCACTTCTCACAATACAAATATAACACGTTACTTCCAAAACAACCGGCATATTTACTGCCAAAAAGCGGTCACGACTCTGCCACTATTCCTCATCAATTACCTCAATAATTTTCTGAGCTCATTTTCACGAGTGCTTTCAACATGTAACTACAGCAGAACAAAATTACGTTATTTTCTTTAAATATCCTTTAGGGTTAAACGATATTAAAAATTTATGTTTAGTTTCATCGATAATATAATCATTATTATTTTTTAGAAATTCCTCAACAGCTTCCATAGGTCCTGGTCCAAATTCGGGCAGGACTGGGTGTCCATTAATATTTGTATCTTCAACAATTAAATAACTTCCCTTTGTAACAAAAGAATGATAAAGTTCCAATTCTTGAAGGACGTGTTTTTTTGTATGATCTGAATCTAAGATAATCAAAACCGTATCCTTGGGTGAAATCGTATCCTTCACAGTTTGTAATGCTATCTCTGAAGTTGACGATGCTTTTAAATAAGATAACCTTTTATGAGTAGGTAGATTAGGCCTAGGGTCAATATCAATAGAAAGAACAGTTCCTTTATCAATTAGATCTAGCATAGAGCATAAGAAAAGTGAGCTTCCACCATTAAAAGTTCCGCATTCTATAATAACATCCGGTTGTATTTCAAAAATAATTTCTTGATATAAAAACAAATCAGCTGGATATTTTAGTATGGGATACCCTAACCACTTTGTATTACCATGTCCCCAAACCTGACTATTATAATAATGTATATGAGTTTGATCAATATAATTATTTATAAGAGTTCAACTCCTTAATAGATAATAAAATATAACATGGTAATCTTTATCCATTACACATTAAAAGGATGTACCATTACCATTTTATGCCTACGTATATTCATATAAAATACAACAAAATAATGTGCACACATTAATGTATGCACATTATTTTCTTAACATGACGGATAGCGATTTTTAAATATCACGGACAATTCTCGGAATAAATTGTATTTGCACACACGAAAAAAGCCCCTAGTGATAGATGCTTTTCATCTACATATTACAACTACAAAGGATTGTTTTTCTCACGGAACAAGCATAATATGATTTCTCCAAAACACTCAGCACACTTCCTGCCGCAAAACGGTCACACCGCTTATTTTATTCTCTTATTTCAAACGTTTTAATTTCATTTGTTAACTCTACTGAAACCACTAAAAATGTTTGTTCCAAATTCATAATTTTCCTTTGAATTAACCCTTCTAGATATGCCAATTGTTCTAGTATCATTCTATAATAATCTGGGTTTAACCTTAATGTGTTAGAATTTCCTCTCTGTTGCATTTGAAATTAAATCAATGCCTGTAACAGCTTTTCACACATCATCTACTTCACCTCTCCTTCATTATATAACTTGCATTCACAAAAGGATTATTTGAATTACCCTTATCTTATATTTTGTGTAACTGCCCCTTACGCTACATCCCTTGGTATTTATGGTTTTATAAAACTTCTCTTTTCGAATTACACAACACATAAAAAATGGGTAATTATAAAAATCAAAAAATAAAAAGGATGTTGCTATATTTTAAATCGCGTCATAGCTTTATCCATTGCATCTTGATTTACTCCAATATATCTTAATGTGACTCTTTCAGATGAGTGATTGAATATCTCCATTAGCAAGGCGATATTCTTTGTCTGCATATACATATGATACCCAAACGTTTTACGTAATGTATGAGTTCCTATTTCATCTAACCCAAACTCTGCTGCCGTACCTCTAAGTATCTTATATGCCATGCTGCGCCCAATCGGTTTATTCTTACCTTCACGACTCTTAATTAAATACTCATTGTCATCTCTTTCTTCAACGTACCAACGTAGTTCTCTTTTTAATGCTGGAGTCAATTGAATACGTTTCTGTTTACCAGTTTTCTTTTCTCTCATTGAAATATGGTTGCCCTTTAAATCACTTATTTTAAGCTTTAAGATGTCACTTATACGCAACCCTGTATTAATTCCCATCACAAACAAAATATAATTACGCTCATTGTTTTCCCTCAGATATTCTTTAATCTGTTGTATTTGCTCTGGGTCACGTATTGGCTGAACAAAATTCATCGGCCATCGCCTCCATGATGCTCTTCTGTCTCATATACTTCTAACCTAAAAGCAAACGCTAGTTTATAAAAAGCATTAGATTTATTGCGTCTATATGTACGTTCACTCATGCCAATCTCGTTATAAACCATGTAATCAAAGATATCTTCATCTTCTAAATATCGCTTTACAATGATATCCCATTGATTCTTGCTAAAGCGACTTAATGCCTTATCAATTTGAAAAGATAAACGCTGTAATTTCACTTCTCTTTCACTCATTGCAACATTTACTAGAGCAACATCTTCAGCTGGCTTGCCTACCATGTTTGTTGGGCCATGATATCTTACCTCGCAAGAAGCTGTGACCTTCATCTCATTTCTAATCATCCCAAATTGTCTATAAATACGAAGATTTTCAAGAATCTCTTCTAACCGAACTTGCGTTTCTTTACGATCAATTTTAGGTAAGAAAGTTAATTGTGTCATATGTAAAACACTTCTTGTCTATTTTAATGAAACACAAAAAGCGGACACCAAACCACAGAGCAATATTGTTGCTGCTCTTTATGGTTTGATGTCCGCTGGTTCTTCCAGTAGGACTAAATATTTAATTTTTATTATACCATTTTTACACAATTTATCTATTTTTCTATTCAAACGATTATTTTGTTGAATTCTCTTCGTATTCGTGGATGCAAGCATCACACATCTCTGATACTTCATCGATCCAATCTGTTTCTTCTAAACAATTACTGCAGTGTTTCATTTCCCTCTTCCTCCCTTGAATAAAATTCAATATTTCGTCAATACTGTAGATAAACCAGTCTCCAATTCCCCTGGAGTCGAGCAGTTAGTGAAAACTCACTGCTCTTTTTGTTTGTCTGAATAAAATTATAAATCCCGATCATTCTATAGATAGGCTGTTAAACAGCTATAACCGATTTGTAGAACCCAAACTCTTTCTCTCTTTCCTTGGAGGCGAGCAGTTAGCTTTTGCTAGCTGCTTTTGTAATTTATCTGAATAAAATTCCAAAACTTCCACATAATATCTACAAGCTGTTCAATTCCTGAATAGCAACCTTTTTCTTTTGTTAACAAGTTGCAATGGGGCGGTTAGCTTTTGCTAGCTGCTCTTTTGTTTTCACTATTTAAGCAGGGTTTGAGTATATTAAATTCTACCTTTCTTTGTAACGTGAGCTGCCCACTGACGCTATTTTTACAAAGGGCACTAATTGATAGTGCTCTTTTTACTTTTTTCTACAAAATGAAATTTTTATTAAGTTTCCTTTCGTTCCCGCATAACATTTCCAATTACGTTTATACTATAGCCGTAACTTCAAGTTACATATCATTACTTGTAGGGCCTAATTTCTTTTGTACAACAAGTAGTTAGCTAATTGAGCTAGCTGCTTTGTTTTTTAACCATTTTTGTAGGAACGTAATTTATATGCATAATTTCTGAAGTGAAATCCATACTATATTTAGGTCTTAGGTCTTAACATCTAAAACCCTTATTTCAGCCTTAGACCTAATAAAGAGTCCCTTTCTCTTCCATGGGGCTAAGCAGTTAGCTTTTGCTAGCTGCTCTTTTTTGTATGTTCTGATTTCCAGTGCATATAATGCTTACATACCAGCTAAAAAGGCATTCTACTCCCTAGCTCATGAACAGGTGAAACTTCTTGTCCTTTTTTATTCCACTACACTTTTGGTTTTATTTCTTATCCCTTAAACATACCTTAATATCGAAAGATGTTTAGCTCAGAGAGTTACCTCCTTATTGAAGGGCACTGGTGTATAGTGCTCTTTTTTTACTGTACGACTTCTCTTTATTCAAATGACTCACATTATTAAAGAAACCACATACGATATCACGTATTCTTTTATATTAAGAGTTTTGGTCCTAAGAGCACTTATTAAAGTGTTCTTTTTAAATTTAAGTTCCACTTCCATATGTTCACCATTGTGTAAAATGAACATATACTAACCTGACAAGACATAGTTTTTGATATAGTGGTGCACAAAAAACTTTGTGCACTATTTTTCTTCTACATAACTAAGTTATCAAATAGCGTTTTTGTTTAAAATAATAGCTCTAAACCACTTAGACACATTTACCAGTTTATTTACCACAAAATTCATGTTAAAATCCCTTGTGAGTACGACATAACTCAACCATATGAAGCCCTGTAACATTTTCTGTGGGGCTTCTTTTTTTCAACAAGCACTTAGTTAATTGCGCTGACTACCTTGTTGTACAAAATGACATTTTTGTTTAAAATCACTCGTAACCAATTATTTCAGTTTTAGTTTTCATTTTATACTCACGCTCCGTATAACCTTTGTTATTACATAAATCACAATCTAGATATCTAATACCTTCTTTATAAACCCAACCGCTATCTGGCAAATCTGGTGGATATGCATTGTATGTTTCTTAAATTCGTCCTTCCCCTTTGCATTTAGGACATTCATAAATACAATTCCCCTTTTCGTATAATCTTTTTTATATCGTACATACTACCTACAAGCCGACTTCCCACGGCTTCACTCTTTTCAAATCGGGGCTCTCTCCTCCGTATTGTTTAAAAACACAGCAGGTAACCTAGTCGATTACCTGCTGTGTTTACGTATAAACGTAAAAATCGTTGTCCATACTACTTAGAGAAAACATCTTAAGCCATTTGATGCGACCTCCAGCACAGGTTATTTGTACGGCCGTTCCGATAAAAGGAGCGGTCTTATTTATCTCCGCATTACTTTTCGACAAAATAACGCTTTTATGATAATTGCTTAGAAGACAAAATTGATAAGATTGTGATTCGAAAGAAAGTTGAAATGATATAGAAAAAAGCAGGATAGCAATGTATCCTGCTTTTTTCATTTGAAAGTCTTATTATCTAATATAACAACATAATCGTTTGTCAGTCTACCAGCTTCTTTTGTATAATCCACCAGTCTTTGTATATTGTCACAACAAATCTTTGCGCCCCATACAAGTAATGGAACACCGATAAAATCAATATGTAATCTTCAAGAGAATAAACCACCAAACGTCATGGGAAGTGGAACAGTTGGTGACGTATTTGAAAAAATGATTTTTTCGTTGTTTTGATATTGATGTTGAAGAATTTCACCTAGATTTTTCATAGATGGTACCACAACTTTTGATGCCCCGCACCCTTCAGTATAAACAGGATTACCTCCCTCATCTCGGTCATGAAAAATAATTTTCCCCATATCAGAAGTTTTAAGTTTATTGAAATAGTCCACATTTAAAATTTCTTCTCTCGTTAATTTCCGATTAGTTGATAGTTTGTTTAAATGATATGCTGTAGCTAGTGAGGTTGTATGTGTTCCGCCATAATCAGTGTAAATAAAAATAATATTCTCATTCCTTTGTCATCTACGTTCAATATTTATTAGTATCACCATTTCATTATTTACTAATCCAGGAATGATATTACACCTTGATGGAGTAAATCCCCCTTCACTTTCTCTATTTAATTCTTTGGTAAGGATATATTTTCCTGATGATAATCATAACTTATATCAGAATTTCATTTATTATAAGAAAATTCCAAAAGGGGTGAATGTGATGGGTTTCCCGCCTCAACAACAAAGTAAACCTGGCATTGAATCATTAATGATACCTAGACCTATATTTGATAACCCCAATTACAAACCAGCCGGTAAACTTATAAATAAGGTAGCGCTTATAACTGGTGGGGATAGTGGAATTGGGAGGGCTGTCGCTGTAGCCTTCGCGAAAGAGGGGGCAGACATAGCAATCTCATACCTAAATGAGCATAGTGATGCAAAAGAAACGGAGTTCTATGTTAAAAAGTATGGCCGTAGTTGCATTACCATTCCAGGTGATATTGGGTATGAGCAGCATTGCCAACAAGCAGTAATGCAGACAATTCACCAATTTGGTCGTATTGACATTTTGGTGAATAATGCCGGTGTACTATACATAAGGAACAGTCTACTTGATGTAGACTCTAACCAACGAACAAGTACCTTTCACACAAATGTTTTTTCTCAGTTTATTTTGACGAAAGCTGTTTTGCCATATATGAATTCAGGGAGCTCCATAATAAATACAACATCCCTTAGTGCCTATCATGGAGATCAAGATGCAATTGACTACGCGGCATCTAAAGGAGCCATTGTTTCCTTTACACGTTCGCTGTCATCTTCACTGGCACCGCAAGGGATCCGAGTTAATGGTGTGGCCCCGGGACCAATTTGGACTCCATTAATTCCATCTTCCTTGCCTCCAGAATGGATTGCCACATTTGGAGACCATGTTCCTATGAAGCGAGCCGGTCAACCGTTTGAAGTGGCACCTGCTTATGTATTCTTGGCATCCGAGGATGCATCTTACATATCAGGACAAATTCTGCACGTGAATGGTGGGGAAATTATAAACGGTTAACTATTTAACAAAAAATTACTTATAAAATTCAAATTTTATTGAGCTTTCTCTCCTTCAGTTTTTATCTCCATCAGTTGCTCCATCTCCTTTTGATCTTTCATCCGGACGCACAATGCTTTGTAGTTTTTCAGCTCCTTCACCACAAGTCTTCGCATCTCCCTTTCATCGATGTCTTCAAAAAATGACAACTGATTCATACGATACGGTTCCCCCTCTGTTCGATCTTCTTTCTTGAATAGTTACAGCTTATCTTGGCCATACTGTATTCGCATCTAGATTATCATCTTGAAACCGAGCAGTTAGCTTTTGCTAGCTGCTTTTTTAGCCATCTTCTTTCTTACTAAACAAAAATATGGTCATATTTTATTTATATTGCGCATCTATTAAATACGATTAGAACTATTTGGAGGTGAACATATGTCAAAGGAGGATGAACTGAATTCACCGGGAATTTTACAGAGCGCCGCATTAGATCCAATTTTAATTGGTCCCAAGTTACCTACTATTCCATCATTTACGCTACCTACAGGACAGACTGGTTCAACCGGAGTAACTAAGCCGACTGGCATCATTTCAGTTATATTTAGGCAAATTAGCACTACTGCACCCGCCTCAACTACCCTCACGTTACCGGCTATTAATGTAGAAGTTAATCAAATAGTAAAGTTAGAAGGGGTTTTCAGATCTGACTATGTTTCTAACCCTAGCCTTACAGAATTTAGTGTATCTTCAGTTCTTAATTTAGTGAGAGATGTCACCATTATTGCGATTCAGGTAGAAGCTCAAACGAATATTCAGAAACCGGCAAATACTCAAGCCTATTTAACCCACAATGTTTCAGTAATCTGGGTAGATATCCCTCCACCTGGGACTTATGTATACCGTCTGAATATGTCTGCCTCGGGAGTTAATATATCAACTAGCACTATTATGGATAGAAACTTAACTGCTACAGTAATTAGCATTTAAAGTTTAATTACTATAGATGCTCCCCATCGTTTTTTAAAGGACCACTACAACAAATCTGGTGTCCCTCGAATTCGTGTTCATGATTTAGTCATACACATGCAACACTCATGCTTCAGGCTGGAGAGCATCCTAAAATCGTTCAAGATCGATTAGGTCATTCTTCTATCCAAATGACTTTAGACAAGTACAGCCATATCACACAAAACATGCAGCAACAAGCCGCAGAAAATTTTGAAAATGTAATTTTAATTGTGGAGCACTAGCCCCTAGTACACTACCCGCCCTCGGTTTTGCTTTCAATGCTACTTCACCTCAATTCGCAACATTATTCACACCACTACTATTACCTAGTACGGTCTCAAATCCTAATATCACTGTTCCTGTAATAATTGGATCATTCACTTTATATTTACTATTTCTATTAAAATACAAATTTACTATCATTTCTCTTATCTACGGATACGTATCGATTAATAAACTAAAAGCACTTGAAAAATTTCCCTTTGCAATATGAGCCATCGAAAAAAATTACCATCGGAAAAGATTCCCTACGGTAATTTTTTAATTTATTATAAGGGATTAGAGCTCTATAGCCCATTATCATTTCAAATTCGTCCTTTTATAAACATCTTTTTCCAAATCTATAGATGTGCCTCCTGCCAAATCCAAATTGCAGTTCTATATTTGATATATTTATTTCACTCTTCCTTTATTGCAATCAGAAGTATTACATCCTAGCTCTTCTAATGGTACATGGGAGATTTATCCTCTATAAACCTAATTCTTCTCCCCAAATTGAAACTTTTTCAAGATGATATGTTAATAATTCGCAACCAGCACGGTTATTGAATATTCTTCGTAACTGAGTATGCAGCCCCTTTTCTAATGTTCTCTGTAAATACGCCATTTTATAAAGATCAATTGGAGCTGTTTTAAATTCAATCCCATACTTCTGCATTTGCTTTGTATATAAATTCACACAATGTGTGCGAATCTCTTCTGCATTGCTCTGCCAATCTTTTCTAAATCCTAATAATATTTCGACTAAAACAACCATATCAAACCAGACGGGTCCGTATTTAATAGACTCCCAATCGATAAACTGAATATTCCATGGAGCATCTAGTGTCACATTATTACTACATATATTTTGCATATGAAGGTCTCCATGTGTTATAGATGAACCGTTTTCAAATAGTTCTGGAAAAAAATCCGGTCCCTTCTGACACAATTTTATTAGCGATTTATGATAGGGTTTAATGGCCTCCCTTAACCTATCGTCTTTCACTGCATCATCAAGAAAAGTAATCGTTCTTCCAATGTATTTAGATCGACCACTTCTCATTTTGCTTGATTCATAAATAGGGAGCCATTCATTCCAAATATTTTTATATTTTTTCAAATTGTCTTCAAATGTGTGTGCGTGAAGTTTGGCAACAGTGGGGATAATATGTTCTAAATGTTTTGGGGAGAAAGTAACCTGGCCGCGTACTTGCTGGACAAACTCCATGAATATCCAGGTTTCAGTTCCTTTTTTTTCAGTATAATATATTTGAGGAAGAAATTCTTTCAATATCGGATACGCTCTTTGATATACTTGAATCTCTACTTCATTTCTGTAGCTTGTTGAATTATATACTTTTAAAATAATGGGATAGGTTTTCATTTTTTTTCGAAGAAATAATTTGTAGATACTAGTTCTTGTTGTTGATTTCAGACATTCAATGTTAGCAGAATCTATTGATACCCTTTGACCCATTGAATAAGAGATTTTTTCTGAGATTCTAAACTTCTTTAAATAATAGGATAATTCTTTTGCTTCATACAATGATTTCATTCCTTTCATTTTCGTTTCCATGCATTCCTCAAATGAGACCATGCGCTTCTAATAAATGGCATCGGATCGTCCCACGCAAAAAGAGCGAACTCTTTTTTTCCTCGCAAGCCTTCATAAAAATCTTTCCATGTCATTTCAGCTCTTTTTTTCTTGTCACGGAACGTTAAATAATACCGCACAAGATAAATCCATTTGATACCATCTCTTTGTTTAAGTCTTGGCTCTGGGTTTTGCTTGGTTAAATATAAATAATACATATAAACAAAATCGATGCCTGCAGATTCTGTTAAGCTATGGGTTAACCAAAAACGGGGGTTGATTTCAATAAACTTATAAACATCATCTCGCGGGTCCTTTTTAAACTCTGCCATGCCAATACCTTTAAGTTGTATTTTTTTAAAAAGAGGTAAACATACATCCACTAGTTCTGGAATCTGTTTACTAACAATATGAGCTCCTGTTCCAAATTCAGCTGGAAATTGATGGTTCTTTTGCAAAGAAAACAATGCTAATAGCTCCATATTATCGTCATAAAAAGTAGCCACTTTATAAAAATGCTGATTGTCTCCAGGAATGATTTCCTGAGCGATGAGCTTTCCATGCTGTCGGTACAATTCATACTCATTTCTTAGTTGATCTGGATTTTTTATAAATATAGCCTTTTTATTTATTTTTTTTCGAAACTTATGGCCCAAAGTCGGCTTTAATATACATGGAAAACCGAGGTTAAATATTGCTTCTTCTAACTGTCCTTTATGTTCAATCACATATGTTTTCGGGCATGGAATATTATGCTTCACAGCCAGTTCATACATTTTATGTTTATCTAGTATTGTTTCAATTAATGAATGCTCAGGAAACAAAAATAAATAGTAGTTAGACAGCTCCGCTCGATATTTTGAAATAAATACCACATAATCATCCGCACCTGTATACAAAACTGGTTTCAATTTTAATTCTTTAGCCAAGTGGATTAAAAAAGTTAATAATTCCTTTTCTTCCGATAAAGGACTTGGACATACTCCGCATGAAGCAAGGCGTGATCTCCCTATCTTATAAGGCCCCTCTACATCAAACGCATAAACTTTAATTCCTTTTCTCGCTAAACTTCTAATAATTCCAACTCCATTGGCACTTAAGTCCAGTACAACTGCACTGTGTTCATGATACATAGAATCCTTCCTCACTTAATATCTTTGTAGATTTTTTCGATATGAGCTATCATTGTCTCTCTAGTTAAATATTTTTTAGCGAAGTTTCTTGCATTTTCACCTAACTGCTCCCGATCTTGCTGGTTTTCAATAACGTACTTTAATGCGTGTTTTAGTTTATTTACATCTCCTACATCTACTAGAATACCTGTCTTCTCGTGATGCACTAATTCAGGTATTCCTCCCGATGTTGTCGAAATGACACAAGCTCCACTATGCATGGCCTCAATAATAGCAATAGGCAGACTATCATTTAGAGTTGGAAGTACAAAAATATCGGTTTTACTTAAAATGTTTGGTACATCATCTCTTTCCCCTAAAAACTCCACCATGGAAAGATTCAAAGAAGCAACTTGCTTTTCTAACGCATCTCTCATCTCGCCATCTCCGACAATAAGCACCTTAATGTTTTCAGTATATTTCCTTTCCATCTGTGAAAGTGCATCAAATAATACTTTATGACCTTTTCTTGGTCCTAATCTCGCCACACATGTAATAACGATTTTTTTCTGTGCCAATGTATTTTTTACATCATACTTCTCAGGATAATCAATACCCGTAAGCACAGTTGTCATTTCCTCTTGCTTTGCCCCCAGTTGCATTAACGGTTGACGAAATGAATCACTGAGAATAATAAGATGATTGGCAAATTCAATAGCTTTACTTTCTAATGTTTTATAATAGGCTTCTTCTAGTGAATCTTTTTCAAATATACCAAATTTCACCCGGTTAAAAGTAAACATCCCATGGGGTGTAAATAGCAAAGGTTTCTTATAAAGTCGATTGATTCTTCCCAATATATTGGCTGTAAACAAATCTTGCACATGAAAAACATCATATTTTTTTAATTTGATATTTTTAAGCAGCATCATTTCGTAGATATACATATGTCTGCAATTTCTCAAAATCGTGGTATTATAGCTTCCATAACGTGCATAAAAGAAATTTCTCAATTCTGGAACAACCTTTTTACGCATGTTTTTTACTTCGCTCGTAAGAAATTGATTAGGAGATATAATATCGACTTTATGACCCAATTTTTTTAAACCTTCACTAAGTGCTGTAATATAATTAGATAACCCCCCCGTATGAGGATAATCCCAAAACGTAGCAATTAATATAGAAAGTCTTCTTTTCTTTGAAGTCACCTTTGGATTTGCATTTACATATCGTTCTCTCGTTGCATTTTCCTGTTTGGGTGATGAAGGTGAAGGCATTCCAAAATATTTATCCATCGCTTCGATTAAATAGGAATACGGAAACATACTCTCCTTTCTCATTGCCAAATCCTCCTTATCACTTCGAACGCTTCAGCGTATGGTACGCCAATCGTCATGCCCCTAACCCTTCCTAAATGCTGAACGCCTTCATACGAACGAGGATGAGGAAAATCTCTCATTTCTACATCATAATGTTTGAGCGCCGCAATCTTTGAATCCATTTGATCTGTAATATTAACAAAATAATTAGGTTTGAAAACTTTATCATTTGTATAGACATTCCACTCACTAGAGGAAACCGTTTCAAATGTAATTAATTCTATCGGATTTCGTTTAGGTAGAGGTCGCGTTGCAGTCAAAACCGCTTGAAAGGTAATTAGATGATCAATGTTGACATCTCCATAATGGTGGGTGAAAATTTTACTTGGTTTATATTTCTGTATTAATTGTTCTAATTCTTTCGTTAATTGATGCAACGGAATTAATTCCAATTCTAAATTAGCATGATTGAGGAATATCACTTCTTCAATACCAATTTCTTTATTTGCATCCTTGCCTAGTTGATGTATCCGATCCGCTTCCTCCCTTCTTCCTGAAGCAATAATTATTGAAATAACCCGATAGCCGTTCTCCACTAATCTTTTTAAAGTCCCTCCAGATCCTAATAACTCATCATCGGGGTGAGCACCAATAACTAAAACACACTCTCTCATAACTCTTATCCCTCCCTATACGACCTAATCCTAATGTATGAATGATGCTACAAAAAGAAACTGGCATTAGCGGAAATACCGCTTCATTGTTTGCCATTTTTTCATACCCTTGCCAGTCTATCTCCGCCCTAACTTCTTTACTCCCCCAACAATTTTATGATATAAGGGGTACTACCCATGCCCATCAAGCTAACCGAGTAAATTACTAGATATGAAACGATCCTTGTTTTAAAACTAGCAATTGATAGAAAAGTAGGCATGCTAAATAAGTCTATTAAAACGTGATTTTTTCGCTAGGCAGCTTGTCTATGCTTCACCGTCGTTTTATACACAATCCCTAGAATATCAAAGACGGTCATCTTCTTATACCGATGACATTTACGACCATTCTTTTTGAGCAGCAGATAAAGACGATGCAGAATTTTTAAAAGTTCTTCTGTGCCAGCGGCTATCGCTTGAAACAGTAAAGGAACGTAATCTTTGATCATATAAATCGCTTTGTATTCACTCAGT
>NZ_MACH01000069.1 GCF_001884065.1 Bacillus proteolyticus | reverse complement strand
GTTCTCTTTTAATATTTTTACATTCATCAATTTCAAAAAATGACTTCCACGTTTTAAACAAAATTTCAATCTTCTATTCTTATTTTTCTACTTTGCTTATGTAATGGTTTAGACTAATAAATAGTTTTTATTTAGAAAAAGCAAATGTACCTGCTGTTAAAATAAAGAGGAGAAAACTTAATAAACCGTAGCGTTCATGTAATCTCTAGGAGTGTAAACCATGAAGTTTTTTAAAAAAACAATCAATTTTCTTAATAAACTAAAGAACAAATGGAAAGAAGATAATTATGAAGGCATATCTGATTATGAGAGGGAACTTATAGAAAAAATTCCAACCCAAAATCCATATGGACTAATAGGGATGGTTATGGGTGGAGTTTCATTTATATTCGGTTACGCATTTGTAATCATCCCCATATTCACAATTATTTTTTGTATAGTAACTTTCTTTACTTTTGACAAGGAAAAAGAAGATAATCCTATGACTATCATTGTGGGTATTATGTTGTCACTGTTGAGTATATGTATGTATATTCAGGGAGACTCTCACCAAATAGAACTATAAATAGCTGATAACAATGAATATATTAATGTGCCCCTTCAGAAGTACCGAAGGGGCTTTTCAGTTTATATGTGCCAATCTATTGAAAATGTTATCAAAAATGTAAGCGAAAAGTTATAAAATCCGACTAATGGCTATTCCTAAAATAAGAAACCACTTATACAATTTAAATCCCTTTTACTTTACGTAAAATTCGCTCAACTACTCGGGATATACCAAATGAATTTTGTAAATAATAAGATTGTTAAACAAGAAATTGAGGAGGACTTGTATGCTAAATCATAACAAAGCCAAAGAAAATTCGAGTTCTATTTTGAAACCTGATTTTGTTGGAACTGATGCAAACAAAGTAAAACAAGAAATTCAAAAAGATGTAAGTGAAGGACAAGGGGCAATGACTTCCCGAGAGGCAGGGGCAATGCGAGATTAAGAAAACACCTTGAGTGGTTCAGACTCAATTCTTTTAGTGAAGCCTTTTGTAAACGAATACATTTGTAAGAGAATCCGGCTTTACGTAGGGGTCTTTTACAGAATTTACGATACGGGAAAGCCCACACAGGACTTTAGTCCGTCTTTAGACGTGGGATGAAAGCATCGTTTTTGCATAGTAAAACATGGTATACTTTATTCATAGTCATGCAAAAGACTCTAAAACGACTCTTCTCTGAAAACAGAATACATATGAGGTTGGGGTAGCAAATTCTTCTACTCCGTAAAATGTATTAAGTCGTCATGCAAAAGACGTAAAAACATTTGAGAACCAACAATCTGTACGGTATGGTCACAGTACCGTAGCCCACGAACCTATATGATCTGTTGTGGGAGTGGTGATGGCACACCGCAATCTTGCACGTCAGCGATACCAGAAATGGACTTCGCCTTTGGTAGCAAGAATCCCACTGACGTTAGTCAGCTGGCCCCTTTAGGGGTGGCAGTGTCAATTTGCTTGCAACATGAAATATAGAACCTTATATGCCATTTTTCTTATTTTGGGGGTATTTGCCTTTATTAGCTTGATGACGATGGAGGTACTGCCCGCAAAAAGAGAGAGAAAATAATCTTGTATTAAGATTTACATGTATATTTATTCATTTTTATAATAAATTTTATAAGGGAATAATTAAGAAGCCAAATGAAAGTTTCAATATAAAAACGTTATACACAAGATAATCTGTTTTTTATCGATGTTCCGCCCATCTATTATAAACAGAAGAACGTATATTTTTCACATAGTTCAGAAAATCTTGTGATAGTCCCAATTTCTTAAACCCTTCTAACAACTTCGTAGGAACCTCACTATTTGAAGTAAAAGCTCTTTTATGGTCAATGACTTTTAACTGACCTTCTTCATTTATTAACACATGTCTTACTTCCGTGTCCCACCTAGTAAATCCAATCTTTTTTAATTCATCCAACATTATTAATATCCTTTCAGTTAGTTCTTCTGTAATTTGTTTTTCTTTTTTCAAGTGACGTGCAAGTGAAATTCCTTGTATATACTCCATGATAATATAATTTTCTCCATATCCATAAAGTCTTGGAATAATAGGTGATGATTGCCCAATTACTAGAGCTCTCAACTCTTTTTTTTGAGTTTCTTCCAGGAAAAATATTTTTACGCATTTATCATGGCTTAATTGGTATACTTCTCCATCTTTTCCGTCTCCAATGAGCTTATATTCCACTAAATCTCTTTTACTTATTTTTCTTTTATTAAAGTATTTGTTCATTTTATATCTCCTTAATAAGTATTTCTTGATTTTGCAGTAGTCTCATCTCACATTCTATGATTCATCACTTACATATGTAACCTAGACCAGTATGTATTTTTATTTGAATAACTATTTTTGTAATGTTTTTTGTATCAAGATTTTTAAAAACAATTTTATATCAAGATGTTACTTTCTCTTTAAAGATAATATTTTGCTTTTGATTTCAGACCACTAGGATCTCTTTTATATTTTTTAAATTTTATCTGAACCCATTCGCTAATCTCATGTTTCGAAAAACTATAATTATTACCTTTCTGTATAATGTAAACTCGTCACTTTCACTATGATTAGGTATAAGGTGTGATCTCAACCGATATTTATTTGTGTATTTTAATATAATGAATTAAAGGTTTTTAATAAAATGCTCATTCATTGGAAACGTACATATAATAATCATAGTCACCTCAGTATTAGTTGTTGAGTACCTTTTAAAGTACTCTTTATTTTTCAAAGGTACTCAACATTTTCATAAAGTTAGGGCGTATGATATTTGCTTCATAATTTTTTTCTTCTTACCCTTCATATGAAAGTACATATTTTAACATGAGCTGAATACATGTGTTCTTTCTATTTATTACTAAATAACAATTTTATTGATTTCCTTGAACTTTTAAACGCGACAAACATATAATATTCTATCACGTTTATAGACTTCCTTTTTCAAGAGTACATATTAAATATGTACTCTTTTTCATTTGTTATTGGGACAAAACTATTCCATTGCATTTATTAGCTAAAAAATCCTTCTTTGAATGATTAACTGTAAAATTTCCCATTCGCATAACCCTAAAATTTGAAATCGTACTATGATAACAAAAGAGGCATTCTATGTTTTGAAGTACATTTACAAGGAGGAATATTACATGACAGTAATCACTAAACTTAAACAAACTATTGCTGGATTAAAGAGTGCTCAAGTGCCAAATAAAGTTGGTATGGGCTATTTGCACCTTAATGAATAGCTCACATATATTATCATGAGTGCTACACCTCTCTCTCAGGGACCAACTTACTAAGAGCACTAATTAAAAGTGCTCTTAGTCGTTTTTTTGAATAAATCCCCGAATACTGTTCATACTTTGAATACGCCAATCTGTAACAATTGATTTCTCCTTTAAAACGGAGCAGTTAGCTTTTGCTAGCTGTTCTTTTATTGCTTGTCCACTTCAACCCATTCACCATCGTATATCACCCAACCATCATGATCGTACAATTCTTCTTGCATTTTCCTTTTACTTCACTTCTCGCTTTCGATACGTTCTTTTATTTTTCTTAATGATCCCTGTGCTTTTATATAATCGCTTTCCAGCTTCACGATTTGTTTTTCACTAAATTCACCTTCTATGACGAGCAATCATAGGAGGTGAATTTATGGATGAAGAAAATATTGTTTTACGTGGAGCTGCTGTTAAATCAAGTTTAATTGATTCAACACTCCCACCTATTTTTCGTCATTCACTTTACTAACAGAGCCAACAGGTTCAACAGTATTGACTAAAGAAGCGGACCCCTAATATATATATTGAAAGCTGCTTGGAGTGAGCCCATATCCCTTATATTCTATGGAATGGGTTTATATTTGTGACATAAGGGATTTTTCTTTATACTTATGTGTTAGCTAATTAATAAGTTGTAGATTGTGTAAGTTGGTAAATGATAAGGAAGGTGTAAAAATGAGTGAATTTAATAAGAAATTTCATATTCCATGTGAATGTTTCTTCCCCCCTGTACCTCCACCTCAAATTGGACCAACTGGATCGACTGGAACACTTTCAGTAGCTTATGGACATTTTTGGAAAACGGACTTCATTACAGTTTCTTTCGAAGATCCTTTTTCTTTCAATCAGGCCGGACCTACGGTAGGGGGAATTTCTCTGTTAAATCCTACCACGATTAATATTACACAAGCTGGTGATTATCGGTTTTCTTTCATTTCCTCAATTAATGCGTTGGCAGCCTCTTTACTTCCTTATGGGCCTATCATTTCTATACTATTAAATAACAATCCTATTCCAAACGCCAAAGCTACTTTTGGTCTATTTATAAGTGATTCGGAGGACTTAGATTGCTCTCAACTCGCTGGAGAAACTATTTTATCAATTCCAGCTAATTCAACACTTCAACTTATAAAATGAAGTTTTTATTTAGTTTTCTTTCCTGCATAATATTTTGATATCCGCTTATAATATATTTGTATCCTATGCTACTTCTAAAAGCGTACAATAGAGCAGTTAGCTACTTCAGCTATCTGTTTTATTGTGTTTTTATTTAGCTTTCTTGCATAACATTTTTGATTCTGCTCATACTATAGTTGTAACCTTAAGTTACACTGTATTGTGGGTATCGTTATTGTTGGACAATAACGCAGTTAGTTCATTGGGCTAGCTACTTTATTATTTAAATAAACATCACCAATTAATAAGTACAAAATAGCGTTTTTATTAAAAACTGTTCACCTTTAAACTGGACAAGTATATGTTATTATATGGAAACCCTCCACTCATAGATATTTACCTTTTGTTGCAATTTCTGAATATCCAGATAAGTATTTTGTGTAAAACTGCACATATATTAGAAACATACATACAGTAATCATGATCAACTCAGAATTAGTCATTGAGCACCTTACGATTGCAGGTGCTCAAATATATGAAGTGGGATTATCCTTTACTCCAATATATGCTTGTCCTTATTAAAAGGTGCAATATAAAAAGAGTACCTGTCATTAGGTACCCTTCAACAAATAAGTATGGCGCTCCAAGTCTCACCTCATATGATAACTCGTCCCACGAATTTATCATATGCTTGTCTTCTTAGAATGTTCACTGGTTTAATGTGTAATTTCTATACATAAGATTGAATGACTGATAGTGGTACTGCGAATACTGACTTATCCTTGCTAAACTCAATAAAGAAGAAACAAATTGCTCCCATCTTCTCTGCTTTCTCCAGGTAATCCAGCTGATGCTGTGCAATGTTCTTTAAATCAAATCGTGTAGCATTCTCTGTAGACTTTGCTTCAAATGCAATAGCTCGTCCCTTATATACACCGTCATAGTCCACTGTACTTTTAGCTTCATAAAATCCATTTAGTACACGACCATCTTTACTCTTTAACACCTTTACAGGAGTCGGACGCTTGTTTATAAGCACCACTCCCCCTCTTTGATACATTTCATTCGCTAGATTGATAAGCATTTCAAATGCTATTCCACGGTTTCCTAGTCCCATTATTATTCCTCGCTTCCTACTTGTAAATTTCTATTTTAATTGAATATGCAATATTTCATATTTTGTTATTGTAATATTTCTTTATTAACTATCATTTTCTAGTGCATCATTAATATCCATTGATAAATCAACATTTGTAATTTAATTCCTTATATTAAACCCTGAAGAAATAATTTCAACAAAATATTCAAATAATTATATTGGAATTTATTGTTCTACACATCTATATGTGATTTATGTATTATATTGTGGAAGAGTAAGGTAAGAGTTACTCTTTGCCATTTTAGGAAAGGTTCTGTTGGAGACAACAGGACCTTTTTTTTCGTAAATGGATTATTTTATAAAAATATTAACTAGCAAAATAATTAATATTACTATTCTATTACCCCAATCGTTCTATTTAATTTATACATATATTAATAGCAAACCGAGAAAAGGAGGTTTTTATATGACTGAGCATACAAAATGTGTTTGTGAACAATTAGAAAGATTACAGTTAGGTACAGAAGTAGATGTTTTCCTCACAGGAACAACACTTGAGGATCTTATTTTTACTAACTTTAATCCAGATAATTTTTGTGTAACATTTGTGGATAACACAACAGAACCTGGCTCTGTAATTGTTTTGGACTGTCGTGATATTCAAGCGCTTAGAATTGAAGCTGATTAGAGTAAACATAGGGCTTTGAAAAAAGCCCTATTTCATAATTCCATAAGTATATTTCAATATAAATTATAAAATAGAGGAGCCGGAAAAATGTCAGTTTTTATAAACTATGCTATTACTCCCAAAGTATTTAATCCTAACCTAACATCTCTTCCAAATAACCAATCTTCTTTTATCCCACCCCCAAAAGAGAGTTCCAAAGATATTTGCTACCTTTTAGAAACATTTTACTTAGGCAAGAAAATAAAACAACTTTTAGTTAACGGCACAATATTAACAGCTTCTATATTTGTAGGTTTCCATAATAAATCATCCCTTGCTACATTTATAGATGAAAACGGAGATATCACTATAGTTAACTGTGAGCGTATTGATGCGATTTTGCTCTAATTGTGAATTTACATGTGAATAAATAATCAGTATTTTCAGGGCACACGTTAGTTCTTACACATAATACCAATAACTGTTACCATAAAAAACTTGGTCCGAAGTGTACTTATATACAGTCCCTTTTTTGTCCGACTGAATAAAACTCAATATTCCGTCAATAATGTATATGACATTAGATTTTCTCCTTGTTCCCCCTTGGAGATGAGCAGTTAGCTAATTGAGCTAGCTGCTTTGTTTTTTAACCATTTTTGTAGGAATATAATTTATATGCATAATTTCTGAAGTGAGATCTATACTATATTCAGGTCTTTGGTCTTAACATCTAAAACCCTTATTTCAGCCTTAGACCTAATAAAGCGCTCCTCTCTCTTACTTGGGGCTAAGCAGTTAGCTTTTGCTAGCTGCTTTTTTAAGTGGTTCGAAATCCCTAAAGAAAATATCCTCTGACACTAGCTTGATATCACCATCAGGATATTTAGCCCAGCAATACCAATCATTCGGGTTAACCTCCACTACATGTACAATCGTTCCATCTTTGTGTCTGTATGGCTCTGAGGGATTTATAACCATATCCAATTCCCCTTTTCTACAAAATGAAATTTCTATTAAGTTCACTTCCGTATAACTTTTCCAATCTTGTTTACACTATAACTGTAACTTAAAGTTACATATCATTACTTGTAGGGCCTAATTTCTTTTGTACAACAAGTAGTTAGTTAATTGAACTAGCTGCTTTGTTGTGCCAAATGTAGTTTTTAATAGGTATTTGCACCTCAATGAATAACTCACATATTTTATCATGTGTTCCACACTACGCTCTGAGGGCCCAACTTACTGAGAGCACTACTTGAAGGTGCTCTTTTTAGTTTTGTCTGAATAAATCCCCAATTTCTGTCCATACTTTGAATACGCCAATCTGTAACAATTGATTTTCCTCCAAAATGGGGCAGTTAGCTTTTGCTGACTGTTCTTTTGTTTGAAATTAAAATAGCGTTTTTGTTCCAAATGATGCCCTCATTCATTTGGACACATTTACCAGTATTTTTACCAAAAAATTCATGATATCGTTAATTAGTCGAGTACGTCATTACTTGACGATTACCCTTAGGAGCCCCGCAGACAATCGGGGTTTCTTTTATTTAAATAATGATTTTATTAAGTTTTCTTTTTTACACCAATAGTACATCCTTTAGTAACCTATTATTTTCATATTCCATAGAAAAAATAATAAAGTTTGCTTATGATTTTTTATTACTACCCATTTCCTCTTATTCTACATTCCTATAAATAGACAACAGCATAGGATAAAAGGTAAATGATAAAATCATGAGAGGAGCTTGGATATGCAACATAATCCACATTTTTACTATCAATGTCAAAGCTCAATGGATAGCATCTGGAATAACAATAGTTGGATTTATGATTGGAATCCTTATTATTACAGTAACAACAATCACGCCTGGAATCACAACCGGAATCCTTATTGTGAAAACATTAGATTAACAGATTATGGAGCTAGACCATTTGTATTGAATATTAACCAGGCCACTAAACAAAACCATACTTATCGCACCGCTTTATGGACAGGAAAAAACTTACAAGTAACTTTAATGAGTATTAATGTTGGAGATGACATAGGTTTAGAAGTACACCCTACAACTGATCAATTCATACGTATTGAAGAAGGACAGGGACTTGTTCAAATGGGTGATAACAAAGATAAATTATATTTTCAAGAAATGGCCTATGATGACTATGCAATTATGATACCTGCTGGAAAATGGCATAATGTAATCAATGTGGGGAATAAACCACTTAAAATTTACTCTATATATGCACCCCCAGAGCATCCATATGGTACAGTTCATGAAACAAAAGCAATTGCCATGTCTACTAAAGCAAGTCGGTATTACTAATAAGAAATTATCTTTGTCTTAAACTAAATTATTGTTCAAATACTCCACAAACCTAAAAAGATCACAATAAACCTTGGTCATAGAGCGCCTTGAAAAGCGCTCTTTAATTTTCAAATAACTATTTTGTTCAAATTTTAGATAGATGTTAATATTCTTACTAAAAGAGGTTTACTGATGAAAAATTCATGGATAAAGATTTCTTTAATCATTTTCATAGCAATTGTCCTTTTAATAATTTTATATTTTGTTGGTACGGCCCTTTTTTGGAACGAGCCATAAGTGAATGATTATTTAATAAACAGCCTGTCAATACTGTATATGACATTAGATTTTCTCCTTGTTCCCCCTTGGAGAGCCGAGCAGTTAGCTTTTGCTAGCTGCTATTTTTACAAATACTAATTAATTAACACAAGCACCTTTCAGAAAAGCTTCGTATGATAGGGTGTACTCCTTTCTTTGAGGAAACGAAACTCGTCACAAGGGCACTTTTATGAAGTGCTCTTTTTATGTTTCAAATACATACAAAATGAAATTTTTATTACAAATATCATTATTAAATAAAAATCGCATATATTATTATAGGTATTGTTGTAAGCGATATTGAGTGCCCTAATCAGGCACTCTTATTTTTCCACTTACAAAATATCGTTTTTGTTCGAAATGATGCCCCATTCATTTGGACACATTTATCAGTATTATTCTCAAAAAACTCATGTTACGGTTAATTAGTCGAGTACTTCATTGCTTGACGATTCCCCTTAGAAACCCCGCAGACAATCTGGGTTTCTTTTATTTAAATAAAAATTTTATTGTACAACTACACATGCCTAAATAGCATGCATACAATATCATGTGCATTCTTTTTCAGTATAAATTTTGGTCAGAGAGCGCCTTGGAAAGCGCTCTTTATATTTGTTAATAAATAACCATTTTTCTCAAACATGCTCACTGTTTGTATAAAACAAGCATATATTTACATAGACAAGACATAGATTATTATTATTATTATGCATGCGCAATTTTTGTGCATGTTTTTTTCTTCAATACAATAACTATTTTGTTCACATTGTTTCGAGAAATGTATATACTGTGGTATACGATATGCGATAGCCTTTACACGACCCTCTTAAAGGGCTTTTTTTATTTCTTAAAGGACCTGCTCATTCATCATTAAAAAACATAAGGTTATGTAAACTTTATTTTTATTTTTAAAACAAATTGGTTAATTGACTTAGATCATTTTAATAAAGTATTGAATACTATGAAACTGTAATCTGCAAATTGTTAATATTTCGATTTATTAGGAGGTGAATTTAAAATGCCTTTCTCTACTGGTCCAATTGAAAACGTAGGAAATCAACCTACTAATGCAAATAGAGCTAGGGTTAAAATTCTCAATCGTACTGCAGGTCCACTTACTGGGGTAGTTAGATCTTTTAGACTTGACGGTACAAGAACATTAATCGAACAGATAAACTTCAATGTGGCTGCTAATGCTTCTGAATTTATAAATCTAAGTTTAGTTCACTCTACTTTGGGACAAGCTCTTCAATAC
>NZ_MACH01000068.1 GCF_001884065.1 Bacillus proteolyticus | reverse complement strand
GGGCCTCAAGGGCTGCCCGGGCCTCAAGGACCGTCCGGCCCTCAAGGGCTGCCCGGACCTCAAGGACCGTCCGGACCTTCAATTCCAAGTCCAATACCAGCAACAAATTTAATGTACTTTACTTTTTCTGACGGACAGAAACTGGTTTATACAAATAGTGATGGTAAACCTTTACTTGGAACAACTCAAATATTACCACCAGGTGAAGTCTCGTATATGAATTTATTTATTAATGGTATGATTCAACCGCAAACTGAATATCAAGTTACAGCTGGACAATTGACTTTATTAGGTCCGGAGCCTCCTTTTGAAGGAGTACCAATTGTTTTACAGTTTATCATTATTAATTAGTGTGTAGGTGACTAAAAAGAGCAGGGTGACTTGTCACCCTGCAAAAAAAGTTAACTATGTTACAACAAACTCAATGATTAGTGGGGTAGCTCCATCAAGCACAGCACCACCAACAATGGTGATTGCAGTAGTGGTAACTCCTGTTACAGTATCTGCAGTTTGTAGCACACCGTTAATATATAAGCTTAAATACGCATATGAAGCTGGAAATGTCGTGACAGCACCTGCATCATTTGTAAAATCAGTATTAGCAAAAGTTAAATCTGCCCCAGCCGCAGTCCCTGTTCCTGCTGTACTGACAAATCTTCTACCAGCTATAAAGGGTTTAACAATAGGCATTTATTTTCACTCCTTTTTTATTTAGTTGAACAAACAGAAAGCTTGTCCATCCAGTTTATACTATGTTGTGTTTGAAATTGTGAAACGGCTTATGTACTAATATGTTAGTGCAATTCCTAAGTTTGGTGTAACAGATATATTTTTGGTAAGAGAAGATGGTGAAGTATAAAAACTACATTTAATTCACAAGTTTTCATAAAAAAGCACTAAATAACAGTGCTTTTTAAAACGTGGTCTACCGTGAGCTTTTACATTGACAGTGCATATGTATATCAGTTTAGAAGTAAAAAGAGAACTTTAAATGTCTAAGGAGGATCTGGTAATGTGAAGAAACAAAAATTTCATTTTGTAGAAAAAAAACCCCTAGTTTCCTAGGGTAATGGTATAACAGCTCAATATATTTTATTCTTTTATATTGTAACGTAATATTATGTTAAAAACATCAGGGGAATGTAACCAATTGCAGAAAATAAGAGCAGCTAGCAAAAGCTAACTGCTCCCTACAAGGAGATACAGAGAAAACTTCTTTAAATGAATTCTGGCTAACAGCCTACCAACAGTATTGGCGGAATATTCAGTTTTATTTAGGGGGATAGAGGGAAATGAACAATTCTAGAATGTCCCAACTTGGTTTTGGTCTGCAACATCAGAATCGAATGTGTTTGTTGCACTAACACCGCTAAATGTATTGACAACAAAAGCAACGCTTGATGAACCTGAACCATTATAAGCTTTTGTATTTTCCTTTGGAGACACGTTATAAAAATCACCTAAGTTGAAAGAACCGTTACTATTTTGTACAACCAGATTTCCAACAACAGATGGCATAGTTTTCACCTGCTTTCTTAGAAATTATTTAAATTAGCATATGGTTTATGAGTCTAGATGTGCATCTGGATCTGAAAATTTTAAAATGAAGGTTGTTAGAAAACCTAACAAAATAATCCTTTTAATAGAAAGTGAGGTTAGGAGAATGAAAGCTTTGAAGAAAAGAAAAATCCGAAAAGCAATTGCTCGTCGTGCAAAAGATGTGGAGAAGTATCAAGTGAATAAAGCTTGGAGAAACATTTTTGTACAAGCTGATATTTTAAAGTGAATGCAAACAGAATATAGTCCGGCTAGAAAACTAGAGGACACCAGTTCATTAAAGCAGCAATTATGGCTGTTTTACGAATAGGTGTCCTTTTTATTTTGAAAAGGGAGATGGGGAAATGAAGGTGTTAAAGGATCAACTACGTGAATGGAAAAAGAAATCCAAGCAAGGAAAGAAGAAAAATAAGAAAAAACAAAAAGAGAAATTAAGTACTCGTGACATTGAGGATTTAATGGGGATGCATAGAACTTGTTATGAACGAAGACGTGGAGCAATAAGACAAAAGTAATCTAAAAATAAAAAAGGAGTGGTCTTACATGACTAAACAATTATCTTTCTTACCAAAAATTGATAGAACAGCGACACAAGAGGAATTAGAAGGCGTGTTGGAAAGTGTACGTATTTATAGACAATTTGGGATGATGCGTAAAGAAATGAAAGTCACTCCTTCTTATGAAATAAGAGAACATGGCCCTACATATTCAGTTGGTAAGCCTTTAGAAGATGTTGCTATGGAAAACATTCAACAAAGTAAGAGAGAAGAGTGGCTTGAAAGAATTTCATTACGTATTGATCAATTTCTAAATCGATTAGGAAATGGACGTGCAGGAAGTATTCAAAGGGATATTATTTGTAAACGTTATTTAGAAGAAGAGGATGTATGTGATTACATGGTTTATAACGAAATTGGAATGTCAGAGCGTACTTATCGACGTTGGAAGTCCAAAGCATTTTATAAACTTGCTTTTGCGCTTGGATTAGAAGTTTACGAGACAGAAGAAACTGGAGGTAATGAATAATGAATTTTGTTCAACCGATACGTGAGCCAGAGCAAATACAGCAGCTAAAAGAGTATTTTAAGGAAAAGAACTTACGTAATTACATTCTCTTCATTATGGGCATTAATACAGGCCTGAGAATCTCAGATATTTTGAAACTGAAGGTAGGAGATGTCAAGGGCAGTCATATATCTATGAGGGAAAAGAAAACAGGGAAACAAAAAAGAATACAAATTACCGCATCTCTTAAAAGAGAGCTTAAATGGTTTATAGAAGAAAGAGAAGATAATGACTACCTATTGCAAAGTAGACAAGGGAGGAATCGTCCAATCGGTCGTAGCATGGCATATAAGATACTAAACGGAGCTGCGGCAGAATTCGGATTAGATGAAATAGGCACACATACACTGAGAAAGACGTACGGGTATCATATGTACATGCAAACGAAAAACATAGCATTACTTATGGAGATATTCAATCACTCGTCAGAGAAGGTCACGTTACGTTATATAGGTGTAAACCAAGATGCAATGGATAAAGCAATGACTAGGTTTAAAATCTAATCATTGCTTTTTTCTTTTTAAATCTAGGGGTAACAAGGCAAATAATAGATATGTCTGAATCACTTGGATGAAATTATTAGTTTCAAAAAAGCCTTCACGCAATGATGATTGCATGAAGGCTTTTGATGTTTTCTTATTTTTTTGTCTCATTGACCCATGTAATAATGTCCTGGATGACGTACTCGGGAACATTGGCAGGGATTTCGTACTCACTTGGAAGACTCAATTCCCCGTCACCCTCCGTGAAGAAATGATTCAATTTCGGGTATTCTTTGAACTGAACATTCCCGCGGTTTGAAAGTCCTTCCTGCCATTTTGTATATTCATCTTTTACTGTTACTTGATAATCGCGTGCCCCTTGCAGAATCAGTAAAGGCTCTTTTCGTGATTTTGCCTCCTCAACTGGACGCCACCTAGTAACATCATACATAAAATGAGGGGACGGAAACGGAAAATTGTAGCCAGCTGGCGGATGGTCAGGATTGAAAGTAGGATCCAGGATAAAAGCGAACTGTCTTTTTAGTTCATCGATTACTTCCTTTGGCGCCCCAAGGTATTGACTCACATCAATGGCAGTGTCAGTCAAAGGGCGTGCAGGTGGTGCGAGTAAGATACTTCCTCGAACAAGTGAGGAAGGCGCTTTGCTCAGTATACGCGGCATTGTGCCAGCTCCTTGGCTATGTCCGAGAATGAAAATATTATTTGGATCAATGCCCTCCTGCTGCGCTGCTGATTTTGCTGCATATATGGCATCATCTGTAGTATCACGGTCTAACGTAACAGGTTCTGCACTCATCTTTAATGCGTGTTCTAAGGTACGTTTTTCATAACGCAACACTGCAATTCCGTTGGATGAAAGGCCCACCGCAAGGTCTCGTAAAATTTTTGTTCCCAAGTATGTAGCATCGCGATCATGGATGCCAGCACCATGAACAAGAACAACGACGGGTACCTTTTCACCAGGCTTATGTTTCGGAACCGTTAATGTGGCTGGTAACGGATATGTAGAATTTCCAATGACGATTTCACGTTCTTGATAGGAAGCAGGTTGATCATAGCTAGGATGCGGGATGGTATAAGATTCCTGGGGCGGCCTTTCTCCAACTTCATCTACTTTCCCGCCAGGTGTGAATTTAATGAGTAACGGTATGGTAGTTCCTTTAATGGCTCCTGGAATTTCCACCGTCTGATGGACCAAGTTTCGTTCTTTTATTACAGGTGTTCCCATGATTTTTATCCCACTTTGTGTCCACCAGTTTTGTAATGTGTTTGCTGTAAACTTGGATTGAAAAGCAGCAGACGTCAACTGGAGTGCCTCTGCATACTTACCTTGCTGGAGATATTCAAAAAATAATGATGTACGCTCCGTTAAAGGGACTAATTTCTTTTCTGCAGATTGTTCCTCACGTGTATCTGCGTGAGTAGCTGTTGTAAGCGGGAAAGATGAAACGCCTAAAGAAAAGAGTAGGATAAAGGAAAGTGCTGATTTTTGTATTTTCTTTTTTTTATTCATGTTTTAACCTCCAATATGTGATGGTAAAAAAACAGGTATGGTAATTAGGGTTCTGGTGCAAAAACTTCAAAATATCTGCAAGTAATCTCCCAAACTTGGACATACTGATATTATTAATCTAAAAAAGGCCGTGATGATCAGTATGGAATAGCAAAATCGTCTAAACCATTGATAGGTTCATCTAAAACCAACAGTTCTGGTTTTGTCGTAATCGCTCTGGTAATTCCTAACCTCTCTTCCTTCACTTTATATTTTGATTATACGAAACAAAGCTCTCGTTTTTCTTACTTGATCCTTACAAATTCCTTAAGTGTATAAAATTTGTAAAATACCACTTTCTATTTCTTTATCAATCTCTACAAAAAGATACTCGAAAACTATCAAAAATCTTGCTTCGTTTGTTTAATTTTTTGCAGAAAAACGGAAGGGAATCTCATCGATATGAGAAGAAAAAGTCTTTGATATATTGGGTGTCATGTACAATTGTTTCGTTAATCATAATCATGTAGCTTAATTAAAAAAATGAAACCCGTTAGGGTTTATTTGGTATACAGATTTTTAGATAGCTGATATCACCTCTTTAGAAAACAGAAAAAATCTAGTTGAACGGACTTTACTTAATCTTAGGTTGTGGTGGTACCCCTATATAGTTACTCATAAATTTTGTACTGTGTAACTCAAAAGAGAAAATTTAATTAAGTCAATGATAGCAAGGGATTCAACGAATGGGTCAGTTACACACAATATAAGATATGAGTAATTGGGAGAAATCTGATACAAGCTATGATTTTCTATTAATTTTTTCATTATTGTCCAAGCTAATAATGGATTGCTAGAATAGCATATATTGTCTTCTTCAATTTAAGGAAGATAATCCTATAAAATTTTAGGAGGAATATAATATGGAAGAAAACATACGAATAGTAGAACCAGTATTTGGGAATTTATGCCAACGATTTTTTGATATTTTAGGAGGTACTGATCATTCAATTGATCCAGGACCTGTATGTACTGTAACTCGAACTAGAATATTTGATGCAACAGTTTTAGGAAGAAAATCAAATTCACCTTTGGTTAATTATCAATTTTTTTCGTTTGAATCTCTTGATGAATCAGGAAATGCACTTTGTTTAGGTGAAACTGCAGCTTTTGAAAATCAGATTGAACAACTCCTTTCTAATCTTCGTGATCGCGGTATTACCGTATCAGGTTTGCATAATCACTGGATAGATGAAAATCCCCGTTTATTTTATATTCACTGGGAATCAATAGATGATCCTATTGCATTTGCGAGAAAAACAAGAGAAGCTATTGATTTCTTAGGTCCAGTATTACCACCAGATTTACCACCACCTGTAGTATCTCCAGAATTTCAAGAATTATGTGATGCATTTACTACAATGTTAGGTGGTGAAGGTGAAATTGAATCAGGGCCCGTATGTTTTGTTATGCGACCTTTAAATTTTGAAGCGACTATCTTAGGAAGAACTACAAATTCACCTCTAGTGCATCATCAACTCTTTTCGTTTGAGTCCCTTGATTCATCGGAAGTTGCACTTTGTTTAGGTGAAACTGCAACGAATCAAGAGCAGACCAATCAATTGATTTCAAATCTTCGTCAAGTTGGTTTCATAGTTTCAGCATTTCACAATCACTGGTTAGAAGACGATCCTCATTTAATATATGTTCACTGGGAAGCGTTAGATGATCCTCTTGCATTTGCGAGAAAATCGAAAAATGCGCTTGCGTTTTTGGGTTAGTTTTAATAATGGTTGTTAATGAAAAGACCTTGCTATTTTATAATAATTGGCAGAGTCGTGACCGCTTTTTGGCAGTAAATGTGCCGGTTGTTTTGGAATCAACGTGATATATTTGTATTGTGAGCAGTGGCGGAAAACACGACTCATAAAGACTCCTTTATAATCTGTATGTCTAAACGGTTTCATAATGATGGCACATAAAATCCGAAATCAGCAGATGGTACTGATTGAATGCTACTGTTATTAAGAAGAGCTTTTGCTCTTCTTCCAGTTACTTAATATTGTTGGAGCAGATAAATGTAGCGGCATTAGGCGATTGGAAGAAGAATAAAACTTCATTTACCGTATTTATATAGTGATAAAATAAGATTTTGACGAAAGGGCAACTGGTGCACGGTTGCTCTTTTTAATAGTTTTAAAGAGGAAATATATGTTGCTTATGTTAAAATTAACATTTGACAACGATTCTAAATTTAATTTTAACAGAGGTGTATAAAAAATGATGACTCTAGATGCGACTATTAGTAGGTTAAAGTCTTATATTGGTGAAGTAGAAGAAGATATGCTATTCGAAAAGTTTGATGAACTATCTCCGCTTTTTCAAAAAATGTGTGATGAGTTTCCACTGAGCGGTGAAAAAGAGAATTTAATAATTAATCTAAAGGATAGTAAATATATTAAGATTGAAGATACTGTGCTTCGTTTTGTAGTTAATCAAGAAAAAAGAGTGATAGACGTTGAACAAAGATCTGGTACGGGTGTTACTAAGTTAGATGAGTTATATTTATTGGAAAATGAATTGTATTCTTCAAGAAGTGGAATGCGATTTTCTGAATGGCGATTTAATAGTTATTTAAAAGAAGTTTTTGCAGAAATTCTAGATTAAGTGTTAATACAGTTAAAAATTAAAGCATTCCTTATGGAGTGCTTTTTATTATGGAAAAAGTGTATAAGTCGTGTGAGAGTTGAAAAAATAGTATATTATCTTTCTCAATGTAAATATTAAGTAAAGTGTTTAATATCATACATAAAAGGTGGGGTAATATGAGTGAAAATAAGAAAAATGAAGAATTGAATAAGGTGAAGAAGTATTATTTTAATGAGGATAATCAACCAGTAGCTGGTATAGAGTTAACTTTGCCGCCTGATATAGGAAGCATGTTAGACCCGAAATCAGATAATGATGAAAGTAGAGAAAGTAATAATGAATAAGTTTAATCTAAGCATCCATTCGGGTGCTTTTTATTATGGGATTCAAAAGGTGGTGTAAGTAATGGATGCAATGTTACAAAACATCAAATTGAAAAAGAAACTCGAATATTTATCTAATTTAGCTATAGAAAATCAAGAGCTAAAGGAATCGATAAAAGAATTGTCGGTCACTGTGGAAGAATTAAAACAGGCACTTGTTAATTTACAAAATGATCTAAGAAGAAAGATAAGTGAAGAAGACATTTTGGAAGCTATCGTATGTGCGATTGAAGAAGTGAAAGAAATAGATTAAAGGAGTGAGGGAATGACGTGGTTGAGCTTCTTTATTGGATATTGTGTAGGAATGACACTCTGCTTACTTATTATGATTCAGTTCATTAAGGCTAAGGAAGTAGAAGAATTAGATTGATAAGGAGTGAGGATAGATGTGTGAGCATAAGCATCAAGTATTAGATAGTGAGACTACTTCTTTCTATTCTGATGCTAAACATTATGGCTTGGATATCTCTGCTACTTTCTACTGTGAGAAGTGCCTTGATATTCAACATCGAGAGAAGCGGATTGATACAGGTTTGATTGAGGTAAAGGATAGTGAATGAATACAAAACCAAACAACAGAAGCGTAAGTTCTATGACAGTGGTGAATGGAAACAGTTACGTGAACAAGTAAAGAAGCGAGACAACTATGAATGCCAAGAGTGTAAACGAAACGGTCGTGTTCAAACTGATACAAACGAATACAGTGAGAGTGCCAAGCGTAAGAAGATACAACTCGTTGTCCATCATATAAAAGAATTAGAACATCATCCAGCGCTTGCATTAGAAATAGATAACTTAGAAACAATCTGTGTGGATTGCCACAATAAAGAACACGGTAGAACATTCAAAAAGAAAATAAACAAATGGGAAAATGATGAGAAGTGGTAAAAATGATTCAGAAACAATACCCCCCCTTAAAATATTTCACCTTTTTTCGTCTAAGGGGCACCGGAGGAGGGGGTCGATTTTCCAAATTTATCAGCAATATTGCGCATGAGGGAGGGGGTACCCATGAATGGCTAAATTAAGTAGATCAAAACAAGACGAAATGATTGCAGAAGAAGTTAAAAAATGGCATGAAATTTTCAAAGATATTTCGAATGAAAAACGTGAAGCAGCCACAAGGTTAATTGAACGTGTGGCCTTTATGACAATTACTCTTGAGATACTAGAAGATGAAATTAAACTAAAGGGTCCAACCATTAAATATGAGAATGGTTCACAAAAAATGACCGTGGAAAACCCCTCCCAAAAATCATACAATACGATGATTAATCGTTATACGGTTGCATGTGATAAACTGTTTAATTTATTACCAAAAGAAATTGCTGAAAATGAAAAACAAAAAACAAAGCGCTCAGCTAAAGATTTAACATGATTCAGAATCAATATGTCAGTGAATATATAGAAATGTATCGAACAGAGAAAATTAAGCTAAACAAAGAGCGCATAATGCTAATGGAGTACCTGGAGAAATATATATTAACTCGTGACGATTTATATTTCGATACTGAAATGCATGAGGATTATATAAAATTCACTGAGAAATGGTATTTCAAATTGCAGCCATTTCAAAAATTCCTAACAGCATTCGTCTTCCTCTTTTATAAAGAAGATGATTCTGTATTTTACGAGCAATTTTTAATTATGATGGCTCGTGGTGGTGGTAAAAATGGTTTGATTTCATCGTTATGCCATTTCTTTATTAGTCCATTACATGGAATAGATCGCTACAATGTTTCTATTGTGGCCAACAATGAGAAGCAAGCAAAAGTTTCTTTTCGTGAAGTGTATGATTCAATTGAAGGTAAAGAAGTATTAGAAGACATGTTTTACCGCACTAAGGTTGAAATACTTGGTAATGATACAAAAAGCGTTATGCAATATCACACATCTAATGCAAGTTCTAAAGATGGACTTCGTGACGGTTGTGTTATTTATGATGAAATACATCGATATGAAAATTTTGATGTAGTAAATGTATTCTCTAGTGGACTTGGAAAAGTACCAAATGCTAGAGAATTTTTTATTGGTACAGATGGTTTTGTTCGTGATGGATTCTTAGACAAGACGAAAGAACGAGCGATGAATATTCTTAAAGGAAAAGATTTAGAAGATCCATTGTTTCCTTTTATCTGTAAGATTGATGATCCAGAAGAAATTGATAATCCAGAAGTGTGGGAAAAAGCGAACCCGATGTTTAGCGAGCCGAGAAGCGCCTATGCTAAAGGTTTATTTAAAAAGGTATTAACTCAATATAAACAGTTAGCAAACAATCCATCTAATCGTGAAGAATTTATAACGAAACGTATGAACTACCCTGAAACAGATTTAACAAAGTCTGTTGCTCCGTGGGAAGAAATAATTCGTACTGGTTATGAAGAAGATGGGGAAACACTTAGAGAAATTCCAGATCTAAGACATAAAACAGCTGTGGGCGGCCTCGACTTCGCCAGCATCAAAGACTTCGCATCAGTAGGGTTATTGTTCAAGAATGGTGAGGATTACATTTGGAAAACACACTCCTTTGTACGAAAAGGATTCTTGGATAAAGTGAAATTAAAAGTACCTATTAAAGAATGGGAAGAACAAGGATTACTTACTATTCTAGATGAACCGGTTATTAATATCTCTCACATTGTAGATTGGTTTGTAAAAATGCGTGAGTTATATGGGGTTAATACGATTGTAGCTGATACATTCCGTCTTGATCTTGTTAAAACGGCACTTGAAGCTGAAGGTTTCATATTGTTATATATTCGTAATCCAAAAGCTATTCATTCTTTATTAGCACCAAGAGTTGAAACATTATTTGCAAACAATCGTATTATTTTTGGAGATAATCCATTAATGCGTTGGTACACCAACAACGTCTACGTCCACATCAAAAAAGACGGCAACAAAGAATATCTGAAAAAAGATGAATTTAAGCGTAAAACAGATGGATTCCAAGCTTTCATTCATGCACTATGGCAAGCGGATAACATTCTTGTGGATGAATTCGACTTTATGCTGGATGGTATTAAGTTTTAATAAAGGGGGTGATAACCATTGGATGGTTAGATACAGTATTTAAAAGAAATAGTGAACTAGGATTTATGTTTGATGTAGAAATGTTTATTGAAAAGGCAAACAGAGTCCACATGAAGCGACTAGCGATTGATACCTGTATTTCTTTTTTAGGAAGAACAATTAGCCAGTCAGAATTTAGAGTGAAAAACGGTGAAACATTTGAAAAGGATGAACTTTATTACCGATTAAATGTTAGGCCTAATAAGAACATGACAGCAAGTACCTTTTGGGAGAGATTCATTTACAAACTTATTTATGATAATGAAGCTCTAATTATACAAGCTGATGATGGTAATCTACTTATCGCTGATGATTTTGAACATAATGAATACGCTGTGTTTGAAGATACTTTTACAAATGTCACAGTAAAAGATTATCAGTTTAAAAGAAGCTTTAAACAAAGTGAAGTCATTCATTTAAGATATCGGAATGATAAATTATCACCACTCATTGATGGTCTTTTTGCTGATTATGGTGATTTATTCGGTAGAATATTAAACTCACAAAAGCGTAAAAATCAAATTCGCGGAACAGTTGATATGGACATGCTTGCTGCAAAGAGTAAAGAACATCAATCAAAGCTGCAAGAGTTCATTGATAACATGTATAAAGCGATTGGAGAAAAAGATGTTGCTATCATTCCACAACAACCTGGATTCAAATACGCTGAAACATCGGGCGGTGGGAACTCTGGTCAAAGTGTGGAAGAAATAAACAAAGTAACGAACGGCTTCTTAAACCAAGTAGCAATGGCTTTTGGTATTCCGACAGCTTTGTTATATGGCGAAATGGCCGATGTAGATAAGCAAACGAAGAATTACATGCTTTTTACAGTAAATCCTTTATTAAAAAAGATTTCAGATGAAGCAAACGTTAAATTCTTTGAAATGAATGAGTATCTATCAGGACAAAAGATTGAAGTTAAAGCTATTTCCTATCAAAACATATTCGACCTTGCAACAAGTATCGATAAACTTATTTCTTCAAGTGCATTTACAGGAAATGAAATTCGATTAGAAGTAGGGTATGAAGTTTCTGATGATCCTAATTTAAACAAACATTACATTACGAAAAACTATACAGAAACGAATTTAAGTAAAGGAGGTGAGAATACAAATGACGGTGAAAATTGACGTTAAAGGGCCAATTATTTCAAATGATGAAGCCTGGATTTATGATTGGTTTGAAATGGATGCTGCAAGCCCAGGTAAGGTTTCAAAAGAACTTACTAATGCCAATGGTGAGGATTTAATCGTATCAATTAATAGTCCTGGTGGTTATGTACACGAAGGATCAGAGATTTATACAGCATTAAAAAATTATCCGGGTAATGTGGAAGTTCAAATTGTTGGTTTAGCTGCAAGCGCGGCTTCAGTTATTGCAATGGCTGGTGATAAAGTTCGAATTTCACCAACAGCGCAAATTATGATTCATAATGCTTCTATGTATAACGGTGGAGATCATCGTGACATGGAAAAAGCTGCTGAGATGTTGAAAACAACAGATCGAGCAATTGTAAATGCTTATGTCATTAAAAGTGGTAAATCTGAAGAGGAACTACTTAATATGATGGCTGAAGAAACTTGGATGGGCCCACAACAAGCATTAGAGAATAATTTTGTGGATGAAATCATGTTTATGGATAATCCGGTTAAAATGACTGCTTCAGCTGTCACTTCTGCCATGCTTCCACAGAAAGTAATCGATGGTTTTAGAAATGGAACACTTAATAAAGGTAAAACTGAAGGGATTACAAAAGAAGATTTAAACGCTGCATTATCAGGGCTAAAAAACGAAATACTGAATGATTTACAAACTAATACAGAACCAAAACCAAAAGAGCCGAATCCGAAACCTGTAAAAAATGGTGGGATTAAAGGGCTCTTTTTAAAATTATAAAAAATGGGGGAAACACATAATGACGATTAAATTTAATAAATCTGAAGCATTTAGTAAAGCGAAAACAAAATTAACGGATGCTTTAACTAATGCAGAAAGTACAGAACAGGAACAATCAACTGCTTTTGAAAATTTCTTTGATGCAATGCAAACGGATGTAATTAACACGGTACGTAATCAAGTAAATGATGAAATGTTAGATCGTTCTATTCTTCAACAACGCGGTCAAAATGTATTAACGGCAGCGGAAACAAAATTCTTTAACGCAGTTGTACAAGATGGTGGATTTAAAGATGGTTCTATTCTTCCAGTTACTACACAAGAACGCGTATTTGAAAATTTAGTTAAGGAACATCCTTTACTTGATGCTTTAGGTCTACAAGATTTAGGCGCGGTTACTAAGTTCATTTATTCTGATGCAACAAAAGCGTATGCATGGGGCGAACTATTTGGCGAAATCAAAGGACAAGTTAATGCTGCATTTAGATCTGAACAAATTGGCCAACTTAAATTAACTGCATTCGCAGCTATTCCAAACGATATGTTAGAACTTGGGCCAGAATGGGTTGAACGCTATGTTCGAACTTTATTAGTAGAAACATATTCAGTTGGTTTAGAGTTTGGGTTTGTAAATGGTGGTGGTTCTGTTGCACATCAGCCTGTTGGTTTAATGAAAGATGTAAATCCAACTACAGGCGCTGTTACTAATAAAACATCATCAGGTACATTAACATTTGCTCCTTCTGAATTCGGTGAAGTTGTGGCTGGAGAACTATATGAAGTAGTAAAGGCATTATCTACTGATGCAAAAGGGAAATCGCGTAAAGTATTAAATAAAATTGTAATGGCTGTAAATCCTGTGGATGCTATTGGTGTACAAGCACGTAACACAATCCAAACAGCAACTGGTCAATGGGTTATGGCATTACCTTATAACATTCAAACTGTGGAATCTGAAGAAGTACCAGTTGGTAAAGCGTTATTCTTTGTTAAAGATCAATATATTGCAGCAATCGCTGGTGGATATAAACTTAAAAAGTTCGACCAAACATTAGCGATTGAAGATGCTACGCTTTATACAATTAAACAGTTCGCTAACGGTAAACCAAAAGATAATAAAGCGGCTCTTGTTTATGATTTAAAGATTTCTTTCGTCCCTAAAGCTCCAACAGTTTAATTAGGAAGGTGAATAAACTATGTCTTATGTAGTAATTAATGCATTTAGGGATAAAGAGGATAATAATCTACTATATCAAGCGGGCGAAAAATATCCTAAAAGTGATTATAAACCACCTAAAAAACGATTAAATGAATTGTCGAAAGAACACCAAACACATAAATGCGTTTTTATTCAAGAAGTGAAAGAAAAAGAGGAGTGATGTAAATGAGCATCACAACTATTTCATCTGAAATATTAATTCAATTTAAGGAAAGGATGCGATTAGGTGATGATGAAGATGCTAATCTAAACCGTATCCTTTCTGCATCTAATAAAGAATTAATAAGAATATGTGGATCTTATGACATAAATAATGATGAAGCGTTCAAAGAATTAGTTTTTGAGCGCTCTCGTTATGTCTATAATGATGCACTTGAATATTTTAATAGTAATTTTTTAACGATGATTAATAGTTTCAGCATTGAAAAAGCATTAGAAGAAATTGTATTGGACGGTGATTGATATGCGTCCTTTTCAGTATAAGAAGCCATTAAATACAGGTGATTTTAGGAATAGAATTATTATCGAACAACCAATAGCGATAGAAGATGAATTAGGTCAAACAAGTGAAGATGAAATAACGTGGAAAGAGTTAAAAAAAGCGTGGGCTATGATAAAAACGCTAAAAGGCTCTGAATACATTGCAGCTTCAGCTTCACAAGCGACAAAAACATATCGTTTTGTTATCCCATTTACTTCTGTAATTACAGAAGAAATGCGGATTAATTTAAAAGGGCGTATCTTTGATATTATCGAACCGCCTATGAATGATGATGAGATGAATCGAACATTGACCATCATTGCAAAGGAGAGTGTGGGAGATGAATGATTTTGCTAGTGAGATTGCTAGAGAATTGCAAAGATATGCAAATTTAGTAGCAGAAGATATGGAAGATGCAAAAGAAAAAGTAGCGGATAATCTTGTGGGGGAATTAAAGCAAAAAAGCCCTAAAGATACAGGGAAATATGCTAAAGGTTGGCGTAAAAAGAAAGATGGCGATGCAATTATCGTCCACAATGCTTTGAAGCCACAAGTTACACATTTATTAGAGAATGGTCATGCAAAAGCGAGTGGTGGTCGTGTTTCAGCTCAAGTTCACATACGTCCATCTGAAGAAAAAGCGATAAACGACTTCACCGAACTTGTGGAAAGGGCGATTCAACAATGACATTAAGTGAATTAAAGGGAATTCTTGATGCTACAGGTTATCCTGTGGCCTATTCGCATTTTACAGCAACGCCTGGTAAACCAGTACCTAAACCACCTTATATTTGTTATCTTGTGGATGGCTCTCCTAATATGCCAGCCGATAACAAGGTTTATCACGAGATAAGTGATGTAAGTATTGAGCTTTACACAATTAAAAAGGATTTAGTTGCTGAATCCAAATTAGAAAAAGCCTTAGATGATCATGAGATACCTTATGAATCATTTGAGGCTTTTATTGAATCTGAAAAAATGTATCAAAAAACATATGAAGTGAGGTTGTTATAGATGGAGAACAAAGTGCAATTTGGTTTAAAAAATGTTCATTATGCAACATTTGATGAAAAAGACGGTGTGGTTACATTTGAAACGCCAACTCCTCTTCCTGGTGGGGTTGAACTGACATTTGAACCACGTGGAGATTTAATTGAATTCTATGCAGACGATATGCTTTATTACGCTGCAAGTAATAACCAAGGTTATGATGGTACGTTAAGTATTGCTAGTATTCCAGAGAAATTTGCTATCGATGCATTAGGTGAGCAACTAGATGAAGTTGATGGTGTATTAAATGAGTTAGCGGATGCAAAAGGAAAATCTTTCGCATTGCTATTTGAATTTGATGGTGATAAAAAAGCAACGCGTCATGTTATGTATAACTGTTCAGCGAGTCGTCCAACACTTGCATCTAAAACGAAAACAAACTCTGCTGAACCTAATACAAATGAATTGAAATTTGTGGCCAGCCCTATCAATCTGAACGGAAAACGCGTAGTTAAAACAAAGACAACTTCTAATACTACTCAAGCTATTTATGATGGTTGGAACACAGAAGTTTATAAAAAGAAATAATAAAAGGGGCTTAAATAGATGGAAAAGACAATTACAATTGATGGTAAACAAGTCAGATTAAAAGCTACTGCGGCAACGGTTAAACGTTATAAAGCGCAATTTAGACGCAATTTATTTGCAGATTTGATGGGGTTAGGGTCGATTAATGCTTTAACTTCATCAGATGGATCAGAACAACCTATTGATATGTCAAATGTTGATATAAGTAAAGTAGACTTTGAACTTATTTATGATTTGACTTGGTTATACGCTAAAACAGCTGATTCAAATATTCCTGATCCTATGACGTGGCTGGATGGATTTGAGGAATTCCCGATTGAAGAAATTATGCCAGAAGTCATGGAATTAGTTCAAGTTACTATGGGAGCAAAAAAAAAATAAAGAAAAATAATGGAGAGCAAGGGACTTTCGGTGATGAAGAGTTAACAACCGATACGTTCCTTGCTCTTTGTTATAAAGCAAAGTTAACACATGGCGATTTGGAAGAAATGACCGTTGGTGATTGCTTTGATTATATTGCTGAATTTGCTGAAATGGAAAATCCAGATAAAGAAAAAGTAAGAAAAGCGAATCAAAAAGATTACGATTCTTTCTAAGAAATGAGGTGAAAATATGGCAGGAAGAATTAAGGGAATTACGGTTGAAATTGGCGGTAATACCGTTGGTTTACAAAATGCTTTAAAGGACGTAAATAAACGTAGCAATGATTTAGCAAAAGAGTTAAAAGATGTAGAACGTCTTTTAAAATTTGATCCTGGTAATGTAGAAGCATTAGCTCAGAAGCAAAAATTACTCACTCAACAAATTGAAAATACAACTGACAAACTAGATAAGTTAAAGGCAGCAGAACAACAAGTACAAGCTCAATTTCAAAACGGAAAAATTTCTGAAGAGCAATATCGTGCGTTTAGGCGTGAAATTGAATTTACAGAAGGGTCACTTAATGGTCTGAAAAATAAGCTTGGAAGCATGAAAGCTGAACAGGAAAATGTAGCTAGTTCCACAAGACAACTAGAAACATTGTTTAGAGCGACAGGAAAAAGTGTTGATGATTTTGCAGGCGCGTTAGGAAATCGTCTTGTGAATGCAATTAAAAGTGGAACGGCTACAAGTAGACAGCTAGAACAAGCAATTGGAATTATCGGCCGAGAAGCATTAGGGACAGAAGCAGATATTGAAAAGTTACAACGTGCGCTTCGCTCTGTGGATGATGGTAACTCAATACAACAAGTCCGAAATGAATTAAGAGATTTACAGCAAGAGGCCCAAAGGACAGAAAGAGAATTTAAAGAATTAGATATCGGTTTAGAAAATGTTCTTGGAGCTATGGTAGCTGGTGGCGGTATTGCAGGAACAATTGAAAAAGCGTTGGATATGTCAAAGTTAAAAACAAAAATCGATATAACTTTCGATGTTCCGGATTCTTCAAAAAAATCAGTAGAAGAAGCTGTGCGTGGTATAACCGCTTATGGTGTGGATGCAGAAGCGTCTTTAGAAGGTGTACGTAGGCAGTGGGCTTTGAATAAAGGTGTAAGTGATGAAGCAAATGCAGCAGTTGTAAAAGGAGCTGCGGCAATCGCACAATCATATGAAGGTATTGATTTCACCGAATTAATTCAAGAAGTGAATGAAATAGGCAATGAATTAGGGATTTCGCAAGAAGGCGCCCTTGGTATGACGAACGCTTTACTTAAAATAGGTTTTCCACCAGAACAATTAGACGTTATTGCTGAATATGGCGGGCAGCTAACACGAGCAGGCTATAACGCTGAAGAAGTCCAAGCGATTATGGAAGCTGGGATTGAAACAGGAACATGGAATATTGATAACCTTTTAGATGGTTTGAAAGAAGGGCGCATCAAAGCGGCTGAGTTCGGTCAAGGTGTCGATAAGGCTATGAAGGAAACACTGGAAGGAACTAATATCTCAGCTGAACAATTACAAAAATGGGGACAATCTGTTTCTAAAGGTGGAAAAGAAGGGTCTGCCGCTATGACAGAGATTGCAGCGGCTTTAGCCAATGTGGAAGATCAAACGAAGCGAAATGAGCTAGGTGTTAAACTTTTCGGTACAATGTACGAAGACCAAGGTGAAAACATAACATATGCGCTACTTGGAGCGCAAAGTAAAGTAGTTGATTTTGATAAGAACCAACAGAACTTAAATGAATCTATCAAAAAAATGGATGCAAACCCAGCTATAAAGTTTCAAAAGGCTATGCAAGATTTACAAGTTGCGCTCCAGCCTGTTCTTAGCGTTGTAGCCGATCTTATTTCTAAATTTGCTGAATGGATTTCTGATAATCCTAAATTAGCGGCAACATTAGCGGCAGTTGCAACTGCCATTGCTATAATTTCAGGTGCGATTATGGCACTTGCGCCAATAGTTGTGACGGTCATGAGTATCTTCGGGATTGGAGCGGCTGCAGCGGCTGGGATAGTTGCCATTGTGCCGATTATCATAGCCGCTATAGTCGCTTTAGGTGTAGCAATTTATCAAAACTGGGAATCTATAAAACAATGGACGATAGATACCTTTAATATTATTGGAGAATATTTATCTGAATTGTGGAGCGGAATAGTCGAAACATCATCAGCATGGCTATCTTCCCTTGTAGAATCAGTGTCTAGTTGGTGGTCTTCTCTAGTAGAATCAACGACAACATGGTTATCATCAATGGTTGAAACGGCATCGACTTATTGGTCATCTTTAGTTGAGACGGCTTCCACATGGCTATCTTCTCTAGTTGATACAGCAACAGGGTGGTTGTCTTCTTTGGTTGAATCTGTATCAAGTTGGTTCTCTTCAATGGTCGAAACAGCATCTCAATTTTTTATGCAATTGTTCCAAAAATGGATGGAAACCTGGCAATCTATTCTTACATTCTTAGATCCAATTATCTCGTTAATTTCTACGGTTCTTGAAGCAGGGTGGCTATTAATACAGGCAGGTGCACAAATCGCTTGGGCGGCAATATCTCAATATATCATTCAACCAATCCAAGAAGCTTACAATTGGGTAAGTAAACAAATCGGTGAATTGGTTAATTGGTTGGGTAAACAATGGGAAATTGCAAAGGCTATAACGCAAATTGCATGGGGATTATTTAAGCAATATATTACTCAGCCTGTCCAAGAAGCTTGGAGCTTAGTGAAAGAAAAGTTTAGTGATTTAGTTTCTTGGCTTGGTTCACAGTGGGAAAAAGCGAAGTCTTACACACAAGCAGGATGGAATTTAATAAAACAGTATGTTATTCAGCCAGTTCAAGAATTGTGGAATACAACAAAAGAAAAACTTGGAGATTTAGCAAACTGGATATTAGGAAATTGGGAAAAAATAAAATCCTATACACTTGCAGCTTGGAATTTGGTGAAGAAATATGTGATTGATCCAGTAACTGAAGCTTATAATTCAGCGAAACAAAAATTCACCGATTTATATAATTTAGCTAAAGAAAAATTTGATTCTGTGAAGAATGCAGCACAGGAAAAATTTGAAGCAGCTAAACGATTTATTATTGATCCAATAAAAGATGCAGTGGATAAAGTAGAAAAATTTATTGAGAAAATTAAGGGATTCTTTACTAATCTAAAATTAAAAATTCCAAAGCCTGAAATGCCACCTCTTCCACATTTCAGTTTACAAACAAGCACGAAAAACGTTTTAGGAAAAGATGTTACTTATCCATCCAGAATCAATATTGACTGGCGCGCGAAAGGCGGTATCTTCACTAAACCGACTATCTTTGGGATGAATGGTGGAAACTTGCAAGGTGCTGGTGAAGCTGGACCGGAAGCGGTTTTACCATTAAATAAAAAGACACTTGGAGACATTGGTGAAGGCATTGCTAAAACTATGATTGGGACTACCGGATCTATGAGTCAATTAATGGGTGATATGAGTCGCATGATGGATAGTTCTATGAGCCAGTTATCAGGCTTAAAAACTGTTATGAGTGGTGTGTATGGAAGTATGTCAAATAGCAGACAAGCCATGACAAATACTACCGCAAACCAAGTATTCAATTATTCACCTGGTCAATCTGGTTTTAATGGAGCGATACCAACACAAGGTGGTGATTTAGTAATTGAAGTTCCTGTTATTTTGGAAGGACGAGATGTAGCACGTGGTACTTTCAAATATACAACCGAGTATCAAGATAGAGAAGCAAATAGAAACTCAGCCTTTTAGGTTAGGGTTTCTTTTATTTTATTGAAGAAAAGAGGTGTTAACATGAGTTCTTTTACATTTAACAATCAACGAAAAAACTTTGTTCAAATAGAAAAAGGATGGAAAAGACCAGCATGGGCACCATTGAAACGGAATTTTCTAAGTGTTCCAGGTTATTCAGGGGCAAGGTTATTAAACACACAAACTGACATACGTGTTCTTTCGATTCCTGTTGGAATTATAGTCCCTGATGGATTGGATTTAGAGATATTGAAAGAAGAAATAGCAGATTGGTTAATTACAGAACAGCCAGTAGAGCTTATTTTTGATGTAGAGCCAAACAGAACATATCTAGCTGTTGTGGACGAGGGGTTTGATCCAGATGAATTCGTCACTCTGGGTAAAGGAATCCTTAAATTTATTTGCCCAATGCCTTATAAGTTAGGGGCAGTACAAACGAAACAATTTGTTAATAACGTCGATGGTAATTTCCAAGCAGATATTGAAAACAAAGGTACTGTAGAAACGACCCCAGTTATCGATATTGTAACAGGCATTCAGAGCCCTTTCTTAGACGTTTGGAACGGCGATGAATATTTCAGACTTGGTTATCCTACAGGGATTAAAACTAAGGTTGTGAAGCAAGACGAACGGCTTATATGGGATGAAATGAAAAGTTTAGCTACTTGGACTGCTGTGACTGGACAAATAGGAATTTACAAAAGTTCGGGAGCTATGAAGGTGTGGCAAGGGTATGCTTTTACACCTGACTCATACGGAACGGGAACGGATACTGAGTGGCATGGTCCTTTTGTGAAGCGGACTATTCCTAATTCAGGGGGCGTTATCCAAGACTTTAGACTTGATGTGCAAATGAATTTCCAGTCCGAACACTGGAACAGAATGGGGAAAACTGTAGTAATGCTTTTAGATGCTAACGACAACGTAATAGTTGAACTAGCAATGGCTGATGAGTATATGAGTCATGAAATGACAACAGCACAAGCAATTATTGATTCAGGAGGTTCCAGAAAGTGGATTTCTGACGAGATGGGAGTGCACTCTGATACATTTAATGACTTTAGAGGACATGTATCAGTAGCTCGCAGGGGAAAAGAATGGAGTTTCTATTTTGCTAAGTATCGTAAAAATACTGAGATAGATGATGCTAGTTTTGTTCGTACATGGAGAGATGAGTCTGACAGTAATCCTATGACAGCTAGGCCAGTAGCAAAGATAGCTGTAGGGTGTATTGCTTATGGTGATAATCCACCTGCCGATATTGCATTTATTGAAGATGTTAAGTTTTGGAAAATAAACATTTTGAATGTAGACGAAACTCCTTATATTTTCGATGTAGGAGACAAAATTCAAATAGATACAGAAAGATCATTAGTAACGATCAACGGAACAAACGCAATTGCATTAAAAGATATATTCAGTTCATTCCCTGTTGTAAAGCGAGGGCAAAATAAAATTATTGTACGCCCTTTAAATATAGGTACTGCGCAAATAACATATAGGGAGCGTTTTAGATGAGAACACCAAGTGGGGACTTACATGTTGTTGATTTTAAAACAAGTCAAATCGTTTCGAATATACAGCCAAAAGACTATTGGGATGATAAAAGGCGTTGGGAAATCAAGAATAATATCGATACATTAGAGTTTAGAGTGTTTGAGAATACAGATCATGCGGCAACACTTATGCAGCAAAATTTAGTTTTGAAAGAAGTACGTGGTGGTAGAATCGTTCCTTATGTCATTACTGAAGCTGAAAAAGATTCTGATGATAGGTCATTAATGGTTTATGCATCAGGAGAATGGATTCAGCTTGCTAAAGCAGGAATTATTGAACCACAAAAAATTGAAAGTAAAACATTGAAACAATGCATGGAAATAGCCCTCAAAGGGACGAAGTGGGAAATAGGTAAAACAGAACATGATGGAGCGCATTCAATAGTAATTGAAGAATTTATTGATCCGTTGAATTTACTAAAAAAAATTGCCGCTTCTTTTGAATTAGAAATTCAATACCACGCTGAAGTTAGGGGCTCTCAAATTGTTGGTCGTTATGTTGATATGGTTAAGAAAAGAGGACGAGATACAAGAAAAGAAATAACTATTGGTAAAGATTTGATAGGAATTAAACGTATTGAAAACTCTCAAAATATTTGTACCGCCTTATTAGGTTATGTGCAAAAAGAAAATGGAGAATTCATTACGATCTCAGAAATAAATAATGGTGTTCCGTATCTTGTGGATGATGCAGCTTTTCAGCGGTGGAATGAAAAAGGAAAACATAAATTTGCTTTCTATACTCCACAAACAGAAGACCAAGATATGTCTCCACAAAGACTTATGACTCCACAAAGACTTATGACTCTGATGAAGACGGAAATGAATAAACTTGTGAATACTTCTGTTTCATACGAAGTTCAAGCTCAAAGTATATGGAGAACATTCGGACTAGTACATGAATTAATCAATGAAGGAGATAAAATCCGAATTATAGATACAGGTTTCACACCTAAATTATATCTTGAAGCGCGTACTATTGCTGGTGATGAATCCTTTAAAGACCCTACACAAGATAAATATGTGTTTGGTGACTATCGAGAGATTATTGATTCAAGTGAAGAATTACGTAAAATGTATCAAAAAATGCTTACAATGATTCAAGATAAAGTCTCTAAGGAGTGGTTTGATGCTTTAGAAGAAAAAGTAGTTGAAACAGAAAATAAAGCGAATACAGCAGTAGAAGAATCACAAACCGCCAAAGATTTAGCGAATGCTACAAAAGAGTACATGGATCAAAATATGGTTGATATCATAGAAGGCGTTAATCCTCCTACCACGGACCTTAAACCTAATAAGACATTATGGCGTGATATTAGTGGTGGTAGACCTGGTATTTTAAAAATATGGACAGGTACGATATGGGAAACTGTTGTTCCGGACGTCGAAGAAATACAGTGCGAACTAGAATTAACTAATGAGAAGTTAGCTTCTAAGATATCGGATAAGCAGATGCATGACTATATAGGAAATCTCGGAACTACTAACATATTAATTAACTCTATATTTGAGAAGAAAACGATTGATAACTACGGTAATGTATTAAGCCGTGAGCCGTCTATTGAGAAATGGGAGACGAACGCAGGAGCTATATCAGGTGTTACAGTTAAAGCTGATAAGGTAAAAAACTTTAGTGGTAGCAACTCGGTAAGTATTATCTCAAGCGGTCAAACCTCTGGAGTTTATGCGAACGTGTATCAAACAGTGCAAGTTGCCGCTGGAGCTATCGACTATGTTTTATCTACACGGATATACACAAACAATTTAGCTGCGATAGATGGAGGCGTAACTGCTGACGTAATTTTCTACAATGACGGAAACAGAGTAGACGGAAAACAGATAGACTTAAAGCCACTTCTTAAAAACAATGAATGGCAACTTGCTACCTTAAAAGTGCAAGCTCCCTCTACAGCAATTACAAGCGCTAAGATTTACTTTACCGTGGAAAAGAATGGAGCTCTATGGGTAGCTCAGCCTCAATTCCAACAAGGTATCGATCCTTCTACTTTCATGCCAAACCCTAAGGATATTACAAACTATGGGGAGATGATTGACACTATAGCAGGTAAAGTGGCCCAGTCAGAGTATAATCAAAAGATTTCAATTATGGATACTCAGATTGAACAAAACTCTCAAGCTATCACTCTTAAAGCTTCCTCTGAGGATGTATACAATAAAGTAGACTCAGACGGTAAGTATGGAGATAAAGCTATGGTGGAACGGCATGAGTCACAAATAGAGTTAAACTCCCAGGAGATAAGTCTACGTGTTAAAGAAGGTGATATTGCTTCTGCGCTTAACTTAACAGCTCAATCTGCATTGATTCAAGCTGATAAGATTTACTTGAACGGTTATATTGAAGCGAAACACCTTAAAGCTCAGACTTTGCAAGGGGTTACCATTCAAACTGCTCCTGCAGGTTCAGGTGCCAATCAAATTCGTTTAAATGCACAGAATTTAACTGTATACGGCGGTGGACGTAGTAGAGGTTATTTAGGGTTCATTGAGCGTACAGATGGGAATGTTCAGTCTGCTTTAATCCTTGGTAATGATTATGAGAATACAGGAACTCTGAACGGTTCTTTAGTAATTGATCAAACTACTATCAATTCAAACGTATTCACTAACTCCGTAGCTTCAATTGGGATTGCTACAGGTCGTAACGGAAATGACGTAATTAAATCATCTTATATCAACTTCTACAGATATGATGGAGCTATGCAAATTAACTCGGTAGGGGATATGAGCTTAACTAACACGGACGGTAACGTTAATCTTAATGCTAGTTCGACAGGTGATACTACAGGATTTATAACTATGAGTGCTTCTAAAGATATCTACTTTACTGCTAAACGTGGCTACTTTAATTTTTATACAAGTGATAACAAGTCATTCCCCTCAATGATAATTAAAGATTTAGCTCCAACTAATCAAGGAGATGTTGACTTTACATTTGCTAATCAGATTATGTTCAGGGTTGCAAGACACCCTGATTATGTAGGCGATGGATTACAGATTAAAAGCGCAACAGGTGACGCTTTTCGAGACATTAAACTAAGAACACTACGAGCAGAAGAAAATATAAGTGCTGTTGGTCAAATGTGGGCGAAAGCATTCAATCCTACATCGGCAAGAGAGTTAAAAACAAATATTACAGATCTTTCGTTCTCAGCTTTAGAAAAAATTAATGGTGTGAAAATTCAACAGTACAACTTCATTAATGATGTAGAGGCATATGAAGCAGGAGAGTTGAGCAAGTTAGTTACTTATTACGGCATGATAGCTGACGATACAGATTCAGTATTCACTGATGAAAATAAAACTGCTATTAGTCTATATAACTCGGTTTCTATTTCTATCCAGGCTATTCAAGAGGTAGACGTGAAAGTAAATCAAAATTCTATAGATTTAAATAGCGTAACAGAGACTTTAAGCGTTACAAACACGCGTGTAGACGAATTAGAGAAAGAACTTGAAGCGCAAAAACTTAAGGAGGTGGATCAAGATAAAAGAATTGCAGCACTAGAAGAAGCCTTTCAGAAATTGTTAAATGACGCGCAAACAACTAAAAACACAACTCAAACAGAGCAGCCATAAGCTGGTCTGTTTTTATTACATAAAAAGGAGAGGAAAAGATGGATCGTATTGATGTATTAATGAAAACATTTATAGCTACGTTTGGTGGCTTCTGTGGGTATTTCTTGGGAGGATGGGATGCAACATTGAAAATCTTAGTGACGATGGCAGTTATAGATTATTTAACTGGCATGATAGCAGCAGGATACAACGGAGAGTTAAAAAGTAAAGTAGGTTTTAAAGGCATCGCCAAAAAGGTGGTGCTTTTTCTTTTGGTTGGAGTGGCAGCGCAATTAGATACAGCGTTTGGAAGTAACAGCGCTATTCGTGAAGCAACAATCTTTTTCTTCATGGGTAATGAATTGCTATCACTTTTAGAAAACGCTGGTCGTATGGGAATTAAATTACCTACAGCTTTAACAAATGCAGTTGAAATATTAGGTGGTAAACAAAAACATGAAGTTAAAAAAGGAGAGGTTGAGTAATGGCTAAATATAGTTTACATGGTGGACATAACAGTATTGTACAAGGTGCTAACTACGGAAATGGAAAAGAACATATTATGGATCGTCAGGTGAAGGATGCAGTTGTTACAAAATTACGCTCTTTAGGACACACAGTTTATGATGATACAGACGAAGCAGGAGCAACTCAAGCGCAAAACTTATCAAACATCGTTCGGAATTGTAACTCTCATGATGTGGATCTTGTTATTTCATTTCACTTAAACGCATTTAATGGCACAGCTAACGGTGTAGAGGTTTGCTATTATGATCAGCAATCTCTTGCTTCTAAAGTTTCAACTCAACTGTCTAAAGACATTGGATGGAGCAATCGAGGTGCTAAAGAACGAAAAGAGCTATATGTATTGGCTAACACTAAAGCACCTGCCATTCTTATTGAGCTTGGATTCATCGATAACGAATCTGATATGGCCAAATGGGATGTAGATAAGATTGCTAATTCAATCGTTTTCGCTTTAACTGGACAATCAGTATCAGGCACTTCTAATAAATCTGGTGGTAACGTAAGTAATAACGGTGGCTATCAATACGTTAAATCAGGTGGGTTTGGCATCTCAATGGTTCAAGAAGTCGCAAACGCTATGAACGCGCGTGGAACGAAAGGGAAAGTTGTTTCTGATCCATTAACTGGCCTAGCGTACTTACAAACTGAAGTATTGCCAAACGGTGAACTTGATAAGATTACAGCTTGGATGGATGAGAAAAACTGGTGGTACGAGTACCTTAAATAACTGTCAGAACATACTATGTACTGCAAATGAAGCCTTTGTATATGTGAAGTAGGAGTTACAAAAGAGCACTCACTAATTAAGGGATGCTCTTTTGTATAATATATTTTTTACTGCTTGCTCAATCACTTTACACAAGTTGCTATACTCATCTATTCAGAAAGTTTGAAAAACATTTAGCTAATCAAGGCTTAAATTCCTAATACTAATATTAATTTACAAATTAATTTTTTAAAGAGTCAATTAGGTCTGTGTTGCAGCGCTTAAAGTGAATTTCATAACATTCTTCTTCAGAAAATATTTGTGCAATTTGCCCTGTACTCTTATCAGCAATTATAAATTCATTAGTTTCAGAAATGTCCCAAAGTTCCTCGATAGATTTTGTGAAATTCAATATTCTAACATTTGCCCATACCTGCTCTAAACAATTAGGAACTAATATAAAATATTCTGTTTTATGATTTGAAAAACTTAAAGAACCTAAAGAACTTTCAATCCATAAAATATACTTACTTTTAACATCACCAATAGGAATGTGAAATGTTGGATTAGAGTCTATATTACGAAACTGTTTCAATGCTGTGTCGAACAGTTTTATCCATTCAGAATCGGGATTTTCAAATTCAATAAGTTCTAAATTTGAAAATTGGCTAAAGACTTTTTTGGCACTGATTAATGCTTTTTTTCTACGAATCTTCTCATTTTGATATATCATAATTTTCCTGCCTCTCATTTGTTATAATAAATGTGATGATCGTTATTAATAAAGGAAATATAATTAAGTATGAGAATTATTCATTTTTAACCATTAAATTTTATAAAAAAATCCTCTATGAATGATAATTCATAGAGGGTAACATAACACACAATTATCAATATTTTTATTTATCTTCTATATTTTTAAGATAATTATCTAAAAACTTTTTATCGATTTCATTATCTGGTAAAATACCTAGGTTTTTATACATCCATATTATTTGTCTATCCATACTTCCTATTTCTGAAGATAAAATATCTTCATAATTATATTCTATTTTGAACTTACCAGAATTTTCTATCGTTAAAGTCAAATTTGTCCATAATTCCTGTTCGTTTTTTCTAAATTCTTCACGCAATTCTTCAAATTTATCAAATAGCTCAAATAGTAATTCTTTATAAATTTTTCTATCAACATTATAAACTTTGGGGATATCATTTGAATAAATGAATCCTTCTTTAGTAGGGATAGAAAAGTAGAAGAATACTTCTGTTGAGTCATTTAATACTTCTGCATATAGATGAATTTTTTCCCAATCACCTGGGATAATCTCGTCAACTCTTGTTCCTATTTCTTGATAGACGATTTCCATTTCTTTTGTTTCCATGGTTTAACCCCCATTTTGATTGTTCATTCGCATGAATTTTTCTATACCATTAATTTCATATTCTACATCAAATGATATTGGCCGTATATTATCCCCTGCATATTTAGGTTCTATTTTTACTTTCACAGTTTTGCCATCAGCTAAAGCTTTTGCCCACTCTTGTTCAAGACTATACCATTTACCACCAGAACGATTTATTTGTGAATTTTTCCAAAATGCTGGCGATATCTCTAAATGAACTCATACCAACAAAAGCGTTACAAGAACGCTTGTACCGGGCCAATTAACAGTAAAATAATAAAAAAAGCTGACATCTACATGAAATCAGCCTTTTTTATTATTTTACTTCTTTGTTCTTTCTTTTTTAAATTCCTTTTGTTTATCTAACCAAATATGAATTAAGTCTACTAATTCAATCGTTTCTATCTCACAAAATTCTCCCTTACCATCTTCGGCCAAATTGTCTAGGACAGTGGTTGTATCTTTCCGAATTTCTAAACCGCAAATGTTGCCATTTACTACTACGTAATCTTCTTTCCCATTTAAAACACTATGTATTTCTTCTAAAATCCAATCTCCAAATGCAGAAACTTCAACGCCTAAAAAAGTTTCAATAAGTTTAATTTCTTGAGGAAGCCTCATAACTAATTTTCCGTTGGTAAGTACTTCAAAGCTATATGGATATTTCATTACTATTGTACTCCTTTTCCTTTATACTAAAAATAAAATTTATTCCGATGGGAAAGCAGAGATGATTTTCCCATTTCCATCAATGTGTATGTGAAGTAAGAAATGAAAAGAGTGCACTCTTGGTCAAGGAGGTCACTCTTAAGTACACATTTATTTATAAAGAATCAATATAAAAATATATTCCTGACTGGATTTTGTTATCCAAAATGAAGGTTTTTATTTTTTTTCACAGCCACAACCTTTTTTCTTTGTGTATCCTTGTTGGGATAAGTTTTCTTGTGGTTGTTGGGAGGAAGTAGAGGAATTGTTATTTTTATTACTTGAATCATTTTTTTGATCATTATCCTTACTCATAATATCATCACCTCCAATTTAATATATATAACCTGTGGTGTTAATTGAAATTTATTCAATATTTTGTAACTGTTTGAGCATAAAAAAATCAACTATCATAACAAGTGAGAAACATATATTGATATACATCTCATGTGGTATTATATACCAAAAGTATAGTGGAGCGTGTGGGCTTGTTTTAAAAATAGGTATACACTTTAATAGTAAGAAAAAGTGTTTTTAAGATAAAAAGTATGTAAAGTTCATTTTGTACATTAATCTCTGCATTTGTACAATGTTGGATTACTTCTAAATAATCTAATGGTACATCTATTGATGAGAACTTTTGTAATTCTTGAATAGCCTCTTTACTCGCTAGTGATTCATGAGCTTCTAATGTGAAGGCCCCATTTAATTTTTCTAGAATATTCATTAATAGTCAATCCTTTCATATGATAATGAATAGAAATTTCGTTATGTTAACCTTACATGTATAGAGCATACATTTTTTAAAAAAGTAAAGACATTGGTACAAGAAACAAATTCTTTTTTACATTTAATATACTAAATGCAAAAAAGGAGCTTGATTATTCATGCCATCAAAAAAAAGAAATTGTTTCAATCCTCATGAATTTCCCTATTCATTATTTCCTTGTGCATTTCCTTGTGCAGTTCCAGAGCCTATAAAACCAATAGACCCTACCAAATTTGATTATATCGTGATTGGCGCTGGAACTGCTGGAGGAGTAATTGCCAAAGAATTAACGGATGACAAAAGTACTTCTGTACTAGTGCTTGAAGCAGGAACAAATATGACGAATGAGCTAAGTAACCCTAGCGTTCTTGCCGCCATTAATACAACCCGCGGTAACAGGTTTAGCTTTAATGTTACTTCTGAACTAGAGTCAACTATTGCACGTACACTTATTGCAACACATGGTCGCGCCATGGGGGGAAGCTCAGAAATTAGTGACATGTACGCCGTACGTGGGAGTAAAGAGTTGTATAACCAGTGGGCAAGCCTAGTTGGTGATCAATGGAGTTACGACAAGATTAGCGCTTTATTTGTAAAAAATGAAACCTATACAGGATCGACACAAAGCCCTAATGAACGAGGAACACAAGGGCCGATTTTTATTAGACAGCAGAATATTCCCCCTAATGGATTGATCAATACGTTAGTTCAAGCAACAAACACTGTATTGGGAACACCGATTGCTGAGGACTATAATACGGGCATAAGGGATTGTACATTTTATAAAACGCAATATATTCAAAAAGAGGTTAGCCCTGGCCAATTTGTCCGATCCTCAACGGCAACAGGCTATTTAAATGACCATATTGTCAGCCAAGGAAACCAGTCCAATCCAGATGAATTTGGAGTTGGTGGAAGAAATTTGGTTATTTTAGCTAAAACAACCGTTAACAAAATCTTATTTAAGAAAAAAGATGGTTTGAACATTGCTGTTGGTGTTGAATTTGTCAAGGATGGCGTTTCACATAGAAGGTTTGCAAGAAAGGGTATTATCGTCTCTGCAGGATTTTTTTCCTCAGTCATTCTACAACGTTCAGGAATCGGAAAATCGGATGATTTGGCTAATGCAGGTATACCAACATTGATAGAGAGTCCAAATGTGGGGCACAATCTTCAAACCCAGAATTATATTGGATTAGGGGTTGAGATAGATACCGCCCAAATTCTTCCGATATTTTTTACTGACCCCAACTATCCACTTATCCTAGGCGCTTTCCAAGCAGAGAATCCAATGAATCTATTAGAAAGTCGTCGTCTCCAACTGATAGGAGCTCCTCTCCCATTTTTTCTCCCTGCTTCAGATGTGATCAGCAATGGTTGGAGTTTAGATTTAACTTTCCAAACCACTCCAAGTATCATGAGTTTTGGTATGGTAGACGTGAAAACAAAAAGCCGGGGTACAGTGCTAGTGGAACATAGCGATCCAGAGGCTTATCCATCCCTTAACTTCAATCCGTTGGAAGATCCTAATGACCTAACGTATATGGTCGATCAATATAAGAGAATTTATAATATTATTGTAGAGGCTAGAGATCCACTGAAATACCCAAATAACGGCATCGGGAAAGTTGTATATCCTCCAGAGAGTATATTCCAGTTACCTGATAACGATCCTAACAAACAAAAGCAGCTTGAGAATTATGTCAAAGCCTCTTACACGAACTTCTCTATAGGCGGGCAGTGTCGGATGGGACAGACGATTCAAGATGGGGTTGTCGATGGATTCCTCAATGTGTTTGGTACCAAAAATCTTAAGGTTGCCGATCTATCTATTTCGCCTATTTTACCAGATGGTCAGCCGTCCGCCGCTGCTCAGATGATCGGGCTAAATGCGGTACGGTTTATAAAAGAGGATCCCTCCTCATATGTAATGACAGATTATGAACTTGAAGATTATGAAAATCAGATTAAAAAAACATAAATTAAATATTTATTCAATGGTTTTATTCTAATTTTTTGCTCACATTTTGCTCACAAATTATATAAAAACACGTGAAAAAATATGAAATGAATTTTTATAGTAAAATATAGTGAAATAAATAAAAAGTGCCATAAATGCTTGTTTAACAGTCATTTATGGCACTTTTTATTTTTATATTAAACAATATGAACACACTTAAAACTGCTCATTCTTCTCCCAAGATTCCACAATATAATGTGCAATCGTTGGATTAAATCCTTTACCAACTAAGAACATAATCGCAGCAACTTCTGTTAAAGCATGTTTGTGTGATGTATGTTTCGCTTCATTTAAACCGTAATCTACCCAAGGTTTTACGAAATCAAGGACAGGTTTCTTTAAAGGTAAAAACTGTGTACCGACAACTTGTTGGATTTGTTGTTGCGTTGGTTCTGTAATAGGTCCAGGTGGTAAAATTTGAGGCTGCGTAATATCGAGTGTAGGTCCAGGCGGTAAAATTTGAGGTTGCGTAGGATCAATAGTTGGTGGTGCTGGAGGTGAGACACGTGGGTCATAGTGTGGTTGATACATTTGTTGTTGGTATTGCGGTTGTTGTGGCTGAGTTGTATATGGATTTTGTTGATATTGTTGTTCTTGATTTTGCGGTGTTGGATATGGATTTTGTTGATATTGTTGTTCTTGATTTTGCGGTGTTGGATATGGATTTTGCTGATATTGTTGTTCTTGATTTTGCGGTGCTGCATATGGATTTTGAGGATATTCATAATTTGGACGTGTGTCATATGGATTTTGTTGATATTCAGCTTCTTGATTTTGCGGTGTTGCGTATGGATTTTGTTCGTATTGTTGTTCTTGCTGTTGCTGTTGTAATTCTTGTTCCTCATATTGTTCTGTATATCTTTGTTCCGGTTGCTGAGGGTAAAATGGTTGTTGTGGATAAGGCGGTTGATTATTATAGAACATGTTTATTCCTCCTTCATGATGATGCCTACCACCTAGTGTATGGGCGGACAAGAAAATATGTGATGAAAAAAGGCGGGCGTGTTACAATAAGAAACTGGGTGAAGATAAAATGACAAAACAAGAAAAGATTAAAAAAACAATTACTTTTGTAAAAAATATTTTAGAAAAAGATGCGAGTGGGCATGATTGGTATCATATTGAGCGCGTACATAAACTGGCGATTTCTTTATCCGGGCAAGAAGGAGGAAATCGTTTTATAATTGAAATGGCAGCATTACTTCACGATGTGGCAGATGAAAAGTTAAATGAAAGTGAAGAAGCAGGAATGAAAAAAGTTTCTGATTGGTTAGAAGAGTTACATGTAGATGAGGAAGAAAGTAAACATATTCTTCATATCATCGCCAATATGTCTTATAAGGGTGGGCATGGCGGCGCAGTTGAGTCAGTTGAAGGGAAAATTGTTCAAGATGCGGACCGTTTAGATGCCCTTGGAGCAATTGGAATTGCACGTACATTTGCATATGGCGGAGCGAAAGGGAGATTGATGTATGATCCAACTATTCCGCCGCGTGAAGTAATGACGAAAGAAGAGTATAGAAAAAATAACGATCCATCTTTAAATCATTTTTATGAAAAACTTTTAAAATTAAAAGACTTAATGAATACGAACGCGGCAAAACAAGAGGCTGAAGTTCGTCATCGTTATATGGAACAGTTTATTGAACAATTTATGAAAGAGTGGAATGCACAAATATGAAAATGTTAACTGTGGAGAACTTATCGAAATCATATGGAGAAAAACCGTTATTTGATGGATTATCATGTAGTATTACAGAAGGACAACGTGTCGGAATTATTGGTGTAAACGGTACTGGTAAATCGACATTATTAAAAATTATTGCAGGATTAGAAACTCCTGATACAGGTGATATGACGCATTCACGTGGATATACAATTAGTTATTTATCACAGCAACCAGAGTTTGATGAAAAACTAACAGTATTAGAGCAAGTGTTCCATGGTGATACACCTTTAATTCGTCTTCTTCGTGATTATGAAAAAGCACTATTAAATATCGAAAAAGATCCAAGTAATGAAAAAGTACAGGAACAATTATTTGCAGTGCAGCAACGTATGGATGCAATGAGTGCATGGGAAGCAAATGCAAATGCGCAATCACTTCTAACGAAATTAGGAATTACAGATTTCACTGCAACTGTTGGGAATTTATCTGGTGGACAGAAAAAACGTATCGCAATGGCGCAATGTTTTATTGAAACACCTGATTTATTAATTTTAGACGAGCCTACGAACCATCTTGACCATGAAACAGTTGAATGGTTAGAAGAATATTTAGCAAGATATACAGGTGCGGTATTACTTGTAACCCATGATCGTTATTTCTTAGATCGTGTGACGAATCGTATTTTTGAATTAGATAATGGTAAACTATATAGCTACGAAGGAAACTATAGTACATTTTTAGAAGCGAAAGCACTTCGTGAAGAGCAAGAATTGGCACAAGAATCAAAACGCCAAAATTTATATCGTCGTGAACTTGCTTGGATTCGCCGTGGTGCAAAAGCCCGTTCTACGAAACAAAAGGCGCGTATTCAGCGATTTGATGAGCTAAAGGGACAAGAAGGACCAGCTGCAAAACAGTCAGTTGATATTGCACTAAGTGGAAGTCGTCTAGGAAAAAAAGTACTTGAGTTAAAAGATGTAACGAAAAACTTTGGCGATAAGACGGTACTACATAATTTTAATCATATTGTGAAACCAGGCGATCGTATCGGAATTATTGGGGCGAATGGAAGCGGGAAATCTTCTCTATTAAATATGCTTGCAGGCAAATTATCTCCTGATAGTGGTGAAGTTGAAGTAGGACAAACTGTAAAAGTTGCTTATTATACGCAAGAAAATGAAGAGATGAATTTAAATCAGCGTATGATTGAATACATTAAAGAGATTGCAGAAGTTATTCATACAACAGATGGAAAAGTAATTGGTGCATCTCAAATGTTAGAACGTTTCTTATTCCCGACGCATTCACATGGTACACCGCTTGGTAAACTATCTGGTGGCGAAAGAAGACGTTTATATTTATTACGTATTTTAATGGGAGAACCAAACGTACTATTACTCGATGAACCTACGAATGATCTAGATACACAAACATTAACAGTACTAGAAGATTATTTAGAAGATTTCCCAGGTGTCGTTTTAACTGTATCGCATGACCGTTACTTCTTAGATAAAGTAGTAGATGAACTGTTCATCTTTACTGGCGGAGGCGAAGTGCGTGAGTTCCTAGGTAGTTATACAGATTATTTAGAAATGGAAAAAACGAAAGAACTTATTGAGAAAGCGGAAGTTCAAAAAGAGAAAAAAGTAGTAGAAGAAGCTCCAAAACAACAACGTAAACGTAAACTTTCATACAATGAGCAGCGTGAATGGGAAACGATTGAAGATACAATTGCCGAACTAGAAGAGAAAATTGAGTCAATAGGAGAAGAACTTACGAAAGTTGGATCTGACTTCACAAAGGCACAAGAATTATCTGAAGCACAGCAGAAAACAGAAGAAGAGCTAGAAAAAACGATGGAAAGATGGAGTGAACTATCAGACATCGTTGAAGGATTAAAATAAAAACAAGCTGCATATATTGAAAAGTAAAGAGAAAAACTTTACACTATTGGTAGAACCTATTTTAGGAGGGAAAAAATGAGAACATCTAATCCAATGTTGAAAAAAGAGGCATTCCGTAAAGAAGGAGCAAATGCTTCTGCGATGACTATTGGCGGAACAGTAGGCAAAACGTTTATCATGCTTATCTTGCTGCTTGCAACGTCTGTCTATTCATACATACAGATGACGCAAGGAACGATGAAGATGCCAGTATTAATTGGTGCTTTAGTTATTGCGGCAATCGTTGCGTTTGCGTCTATATTCTTCCCGCGCATATCACCTATTGGTGCACCAATCTATGCAGCGGTAGAAGGGGTTGTATTAGGAAGTATTTCAGCGGTTTATACAATGAAATTTGGCGATACTATTGTTTTAAACGCTGTGTTACTAACAATCTCAATTCTATTTGCGATGTTAGTTTTATATGCAACACGCGTAGTAAAAGTAACTGATAAATTCCGTACAGGTGTAATAGCAGCGACAATGGGAATTGCGGTTATGTATTTAATCGTATTCTTATTAAACATGTTCGGTGTAACTGTTCCATATATTCACCAAGGCGGAACTATTGGTATTATCATTAGTGCGGTTGTTATTGTAGTTGCTGCATTAAATTTATTACTAGATTTCGATTTAATCGAAAGCGGTGCACGTAGCCAAGCTCCAAAATATATGGAGTGGTACGGTGCAATGGGTCTAATGATGACTCTAGTATGGTTATACTTAGAAATTCTTCGTTTTGTTTCTTACTTTACGAAAAATGACTAATAAAAAAATCCTGCATGAAATGTGCAGGATTTTTTATTTTCAAAGATAAATTGAATACATGGTATAATATGGGATGTTAAAAGCTTGAATGGAAGGGGATGGAATATGATGAAAGAGAAGAAAGGGATTATGAAAAAACTATTTTCTAAAAGTTTTTTCATAGAACTAGATGATGCTTTAACATATCCGTCAGCAAAATTCATTTGTGCAGCTATTGAGGGATATGCAACTGAATGTAAGGAACAGCTAAACTTTGAGAGTAAAGTTAAACCGATTACATTCTACTTAGAAGATGTATTGTTTAGCGCTGAAATAAAGATGGCTCGCGGAGGATATTACATCTCTTGCAGTGAAGTATAATATTTTTGGAAACCTTACATGTTTGAAATATGTAAGGTTTCTTTTTTACTTTTAAAAGATATAAAGTAGTACTTTTCACTTGAAAATATATCATTTTGCACGTTTTACCCTGCGCAAATTTTTCCTTACAATGAAGAAAAATATGTGAGGTGGTATAACTTATGATGAATCGAGTTGTATTAATCGGTAGATTGACAAAGGAGCCAGAATTATACTACACAAAACAAGGTGTCGCTTATGCACGGATATGTGTTGCGGTGAATAGGGGGTTTCGAAATAGTTTAGGTGAACAACAAGTAGATTTTATTAATTGTGTTGTTTGGCGAAGGTCGGCGGAAAATGTAACAGAATATTGTACGAAGGGCTCACTTGTTGGGATTACAGGGCGTATTCATACGAGTAATTACGATGATGAACAAGGAAAGAGAATATATAGAACTGAAGTAGTGATTGAGAGCATTACATTTTTGGAGAGAAGACGTGAGGGTGCATCACAATAAAACGTAAAGAGCATTAATAATTAAGAGGGCTATGTAGTATAGCCCTCTTAATTTTGACTGATACCTTCCCAAACAACATCTAACTGTTGATTGAGTAAATTTTTCGTATTTATTTCATTAGCATGTAATAGCGAGTGGGACATTAGTGTATAAAAATAAGTACTCATAATAGTAGAAGTGATGGTATTTGTATCCCATGGACTGTGTAATGTTCCTGTCTCTTTCGCTTCTGTAATAATAGAAGACAAACTTTCTTGTAGCTGGTGTATACTTTTTAATTCATTTTCTACTAAGTAGTTAGATTTAATAATTTCAAAGACGGCATGCTTCATTAATTCACCATGTCCAGTAAATCGATCCAGTAAATCTCCTAAAACAAGTTTGATTCGCTCTTTCGGATGTTCCACATTTGAATATGTTTTTAAACTTTCATTCCATAGTTCAATTTGAGAATCACCTAAAAATAATAATATGTTTTCTTTTTTCGGAAAGTAGTTGAAGAAAGTTCCTTTTGCAATCCCACATGCAGTAGTAATATCTTGAACCGTTACATTTTCGTACCCGCGTTCTTGAAAGAGTTGTACTGCTTTTAGGAATATAAGTTCTTTTAATTCTTTTTTTCTCGTTTCTCTAAGCATATTATCTTCTCCTAACATAAACAATTATATCTGTTTATTAGATAATCTCAAACGAAATTGTATTTCATAAACAAATTTACTATTTAATGAAGTTTAATACAATCATGGGAGTTTTTAGGTCGTGTTGTATTTGAAAACCCTTTGTGGATGTAGCGTTGTAGTTTCTTGTTATAAATGAAAATTATATAGTTCATGTGCTTGCTTTTCAGAAACCCATTTCGGAATATGTTTCATTACTTCGTTTCTTACTATAATCAAAGGTTTACTTTCCATTTGCGCCATTTTTCCAACTTTCCATGCAGTGTTTGAGATTTTTTCAATTCTATCTCGTCTTTTTTGTTCGTATTCTATAAATGCTTGACGATAGTGGGCATTTTTTCTGATACATTCTGCAAGGATGATAGCATCTTCAATTGCTTGACACGCCCCTTGACCTAAATTAGGTGTAAGTGCATGGGCAGCATCTCCAATAAAGACGATGCGTTTGTCAAAAAATTGTTTCATTGGAGTGATGTCTACAATATCACGATGAATCATATTAACGTCAGATGCGTTTTTTAAAATAGCTGTGATGGGATTATGATAATTTTTGAAATGATTATATAAATCTGCTGTTGTGTAAGCTGTATATTTTTGATCTCTAGCTTTAGCGTTTATGAGCGCATACCAGTATACTTCGTTGTTTGGAAGAGGGACAATGCCAAATCGACCGTTTGTTCCCCATGTTTCAATAAAATCATTTGTTAGAGATAGATTATGAGTTGGAGTTACACCACGCCAACACGTATATCCGGCATAACGATAACCATCGTTTTGTGTTACTTGTTTTCGGACGACAGAATGAATACCATCAGCAGCAATGAGTATATTGCCGAATGTTTCACTACCATCTTGAAATAATATTTTTAAGGCGTTTTCTGCATTTTGTTCTATTTTTACGCACTCTTTTACCCACTCGACAGTACCTTCTTGTAGTTCGGAAAGTAGCAATTGATGTAAATCTTTTCTATGGATGGAGTACATTTTTGGATAACAAGCTGGAATGGTCAATTTACTAAATATAGTTCCTTTTTCGGATACAAGGTTAAAACCGTCACTTTCATTGCCGAATTTTTTTATTTGCTCAGAAATTCCGTATGGTTCAAGTGCTTGCATTGCATTTGGGGCAATGATAATACCTGCACCAGCAACAGTAGATTCAATATTTTTGTCATACACTTTTACATCTAATCCTATTTTTTGTAAGGAGATTGCTGCGCAAAGACCAGCGATACCACCACCAATAATCATGACATTATTCATTTGTTATCCCTCCACTTTTAAATGACTTTGATCATAAAATGACTACGGTCATTTTATGGGTTAAGATTAATACCTTTTTTTGTTATTGTCAATTAGACTTTTAACTATAGTTCCGGAACGATTAGGTGAAAATAGTAATAATTGAAATTCTAAAAATGTGGAAGAGGAATTAGTAAAATTAAGCATCCGAGTAGGAGTATAGAGGAATAACATGTTACAATACAGCTAAGAACACGCAATAAAGGAGAGTATTTTTACGTGAAAATTAAAGCAATTGAACCAACGCCAAGTCCAAATACAATGAAAGTTATTTTGAATGAAGTATTACCATCAGGAGCGCGTAATAATTATACAAATGAAAATAAAGAACAAGCACCAATGCAAGTGCAAGAAATTTTGAAAATAGAAGGCATTAAAGGTGTATACCATGTAGCAGACTTTTTAGCAGTGGAGCGAAATGCGAAGTATGACTGGAAAGTTTTATTACAACAAGTTCGTGCCGTTTTTGGTGAAGAAATAGTGGGAGAAAGCGAAGAACAACAACTTTCTCATTTTGGAGAAGTGAAAGTGTTTGTTCAAATGTTCTTTACTATTCCGATGCAAGTGAAGTTAACAGATGGAACATCGGAAGAGCGTGTAGGCTTACCTGATCGTTTTAAAGAATCTATTATGAAAGTGCAAATGTCTGCACCTAACGTTGTGAAAGAGCGCAAATGGGTAGAGCAAAGTACACGTTACGGTAATTTTGAAGAAATCGGGAAAGAAGTAGTAGAAGAAATTGTTGCTGCTTATTCAGAAGAACGTGTAAATGAAACGGTTAAAGAACTATTGAATCAAGCGGGTGCTGTTGAAGTAACGATTCAAAAGCGTGAGCCATATAAAGTAACAGAAGAGATGATGAAAGATGCTGACTGGAAAAACCGTTTTGCGGCTTTAGAACAAATGGATCCTACTGAAGAAGATATGCCGATATTGAAAATGGCATTAGAGGATGAGAAAGTATCTATCCGCCGTTTAGCAACAGCGTATTTAGGTATGGTAAAAGGTGATGGAGTATTGCCGTTATTATATAAAGCGCTATTAGATCGTTCTGTAAGTGTCCGCCGTACAGCAGGAGATTGCTTATCAGATGTAGGTGATCCAGCTGCGATGTTCGTTATGATTAAATCTCTGAAAGATTCAAGTAAATTAGTACGCTGGCGTGCAGCAATGTTCTTATTTGAACTTGGTGATGAAAGTGCAATTCCGGCACTAAAAGCAGCAGAAGATGATCCAGAGTTTGAAGTGGCGATGCAAGCGCGTTTAGCTTTAGAACGTATTGAAGGCGGCGAAGAAGCCAAAGGATCAGTATGGAAGCAAATGACGGAGTCTCGTAAAGGGGAATAGTTTATGATTGTTTTCTATGATAGTTGGTGTCCGATGTGTACAGCAGTTGCAGAGCGTATGAAAAGATTAGATAAAAAGGGTAAGATGAAATTTGTTTCATTTCGAGATGAAGATGTAGTTGAGAAGTATGAACTTTCTCAAGAATTACAAAGTAAGATGGAACAAAGATTGTATATTTTAAAAAATAATAAGTGGTATGATGGAATTCATAGCATTAACGTATTAGCAAAGGCTGTTCCATCTTATTGGTTTGCAGTGCCTTTTATAAAGCTATCTATCGTACTTGGATTTGGAAGTAAAGTATACGATTATATCGCTAACAATAGAAAACTCGTCCCAGTTGGACACTGCCGTGAAGGGGTTTGTGAAATCCCTACAAAAAAATGAAATCATCGTTATCTTTCTTTTGCACCTATTAATAGAGCGTGATATGATGAATTTGGAATGAAAGTTGAAGGAGAGATTACAAGATGTCAAATGCTTATGAAGAATACATGCGTCAAATGGTAATTCCAATGCGCCAAGAATTAGTGCGTTCTGGATTTGAAGAGTTAACTACAGAAGAAGCTGTAACAGAATTTATGGAAAACACGGCAGGTACAACTTTAGTAGTTGTAAACTCTGTTTGTGGTTGTGCAGCTGGTTTAGCACGCCCATCAGCAGGTCAAGCGGTTGTACGTGCTGAAAAACAACCTGATCATCTTGTAACTGTATTTGCAGGTCAAGATAAAGATGCTACTGCAAAAATGCGTGAATACTTCGGAGAAATTCCTCCATCTTCACCATCTATGGCATTACTAAAAGGAAAAGAAGTTGTTCACTTCATTCATCGTCATGAAATTGAAGGTGCAACTATGGACGAAATTATTACGAACTTAGAACAAGCTTTCGAAAAGAATTGCTAAAGTAGGGGGGAGAGTGAATCTCCCTCTTTTCTTTATATAGAGGTGAAACAATGATAGTAACAACAGCAGGAAGAACAAATAAAGAAATGACAGCTTATGCAAATAAGGTAGCAGAAGAATTAAATAGTTCTTTCGTTATACGTAATGATATACCTGTACATAAATTGCATGAACAGTATGAACAAGATGTACTTGTTGTAGGAAAAAATCGTTTAGCCATTTATCCAAAAGGAACGGAAGAGTCGTTTTTCTTTCATCCAAACTCAGCAATGTTTCGTGTGAAAAGATTAATGCGCGGAGAACACGATCCGTTTGTACAAGCTGCTAAATTAGAGAGCGGAATGACAGTGTTAGATTGTACGCTCGGTATGGCATCAGATAGTATTGTAGCTAGTTATATTGTTGGTAAAAGTGGAAGAGTAACAGGACTTGAAGGAAATGAATATATGGCTTATATCATGGGAAAAGGCTTGCAAACTTGGTCTTCGTCTGTTGCAGAAATTGATGAGGCAATGCAAAGAATCGATGTAAAGCAAACAGAGCATTTCGCATTTTTAACGCAATGTGAAGACAATAGTTACGATGTTGTTTACCTTGATCCGATGTTTGAAGAAACTGTCATAGAATCAGATGGAATAAAAGGATTAAAACACTTCGCTTTGTATCATGATATTACTGACGAAACAATTGCGGAAGCGAAGCGTGTGGCGAGAAAGCGTGTCGTTCTGAAAGATCATTTTCGTAGTTCTAGATTTGAAAAACATAATTTTCACGTATACAAAAGAAAAAGTGCTAAGTTTCACTTTGGTGTAATTGACCCTTGCTAATTGTTTGAAAAGATGTATAATAAGCAATAATCAATTAAATATACTGTCGGTGATGAAGAGAGTAGTCTTTTTCAGAAGGAAAGCGAGCTAGGGATGGTGTGAGCCTAGTGCGGAAGAAAAAGATGAAGCGCACTTCGGAGATGCTTCTTGAATGAATAGTAGAGTAAGCCGAGGTCCCCTGTCCTCGTTATAAACGGGAAAGTGGTTCGTAATGAACAACAAGGGTGGTACCACGGGTTAAAACTCGTCTCTTTTTTAGAGACGAGTTTTTTGTATTCAAAAAATAAGGAGGTTGTATTATGGATTATAAAACGCAGTTTGCAAAAAGTTTATCGAATATTTTTACGAATGAATTAACGCAAAATCAAATTTTAGATTTAATCGAAACACCAAAACAAGATGAATTCGGAGATGCAGCGTTCCCATGCTTTTCACTAGCGAAGCAATATAAAAAATCGCCGGCTATTATAGCGAAGGAAGTTGCGGAGAAATTAAATGATCCGTTCTTTACGAAAGTAGAGGCCGTTGGTCCTTATGTAAATGTATTTTTCAATCGTGAAACTGTAAGTGATGCAGTATTAAAAACGATTTTAGCTGAGAAAGAAGAGTACGGTCAAAATTACTTTGGATGTGAAAAAACGGTAGTTATCGATTATTCCTCTCCTAATATCGCGAAACCTTTTTCAATGGGGCATTTACGTTCTACAATGATTGGTAATTCACTGAAACGTATCGCTGAAAAATGTGGTTATGAAGTTGTAGGAATCAATTATATTGGCGATTGGGGCACGCAGTTTGGGAAGTTAATTACCGCGTATAAAAAATGGGGAAATGAAGCAGTAGTTAAAGAGGATCCAATACGTGAGTTATTTAAGTTATATGTTCAATTCCATGAAGAGGTAAAAGAGAACGAGGAACTAGAAGAAGAGGGACGCGCTTGGTTTAAAAAATTAGAAGAAGGTGATGAAGAAGCAGTCGAGCTTTGGAACTGGTTCCGTCACGAATCTTTAAAAGAATTTTCACGTATTTATGAACTTCTCGGTGTGGAGTTTACAAATTTTCAAGGAGAAGCTTTCTATAATAATTTAATGGAAGATTTCATTGTAATATTAGAAGAAAATGATTTGCTTGAAGAATCAGAAGGCGCATTAGTCGTTAATTTAGAAGAAGAAGGTATGCCGCCATGCTTAATTAGAAAATCAGATGGTGCGACTATTTATGCAACACGTGATTTAACAGCGGCATTGTATCGCCAAAACACATACGATTTTGATAAAGCTTTATATGTAGTCGGACCAGAACAAAGCTTGCATTTTAATCAATTTTTCACTGTATTAAAAAAGCTTGGCTACACTTGGGTTGATGGAATGGAACATGTACCGTTCGGGTTTATATTAAAAGATGGCAAGAAAATGTCGACACGTAAGGGCAGAATTATTTTATTAGAAGAAGTACTAGAAGAAGCTGTTGCACTTGCGGAACAAAATATTGAAGAGAAAAATCCGAATTTAAAACAAAAAGAAGAAGTGGCAAAGCAAGTAGGTGTGGGAGCAGTTATCTTCCACGATTTAAAAAATGAGCGTATGCATAATATTGAATTCTCATTAGAAAATATGTTGAAATTTGAAGGGGAAACAGGACCGTATGTACAATACACACATGCGCGTGCTTGTTCAATTTTAAGAAAAGAAAGTGTAGAATTTGAAACGTGTACTTTTGAATTAAAAGACGATTATAGCTGGAGTGTAGTAAAATTACTCAACAGATTCCCGCAAGTAATTGAAGCGGCCTTCAACAAAAATGAGCCATCTATTATTTCAAAATACGTATTAGATGTAGCACAAGCGTTCAATAAATATTATGGAAATGTTCGTATTTTAGAAGAGAACGAAGAAAAAGAGAGTAGACTCGCATTAGCTTATGCTGTGACAGTTGTATTAAAAGAGGGATTACGTTTACTTGGGGTGGAGGCACCTGAGGAGATGTAAATAATAATTTTGTGCTTATGCGCAGAGAGAAATATTCACATCACTTTACTAATAAACTGCAGATCAAATTAAAGCGTAATATAGAGTAACAAAAAGACAAAACAGGCGATTATTAGCCTGTTTTGTCTTTTTGTATTTTCTTAAATAAACTCTTATCTATATAGAGTTATACGCTGTGAAGTGTAAGAACTCTATAATTTTGTTGCGAAATCAATTAAAATATTTGTAGAGAGGATGGTCCGTATTGATTCGAGGTTTCATTTTACATATTCCTTGTCATAGACTACCGGAAAGGAGTTTTCTTAAATTACAAAAATACATGCCTTTATGTGCGCGATGCACAGGTATGTTAATTGGTTTCTGTATGTTTCCAATTTACTTTTTAATAACACCTTCGTTTAGTCTCTCATTAATGCTATCCTTTTTTGCCCAAATTCCATTAATAATTGATGGATTCACCCAAAAGTGGAAATGGCGAAGCAGCACAAATTTGCTAAGAGTAACTACCGGCCTATTAAGCGGTAATGGTATGGGACTATTTATTGTATCTAGTATTATATGGATTACATCTTAAACCAAATATCAACGGAGGTAGCTACTTACATGTTTTGGATTTACATAATTCTAATTTTTATATCAGGTGGAAGTGGAATTGGTTTTATCATTCATGAAAAATATATAGAAGCAACAATAGCTTTTGTTATTTGCGTGTTATTTATGGTGCTACTATATTTTTATTTAAAAAGAAGCAAAAAAAAGGGGAATTTAGATTGTGACGTAATAGATTGTACCGATTGCTCAGATTGTGATTGTACTAACTAAACTTCTGTTTATTCCAATATTATTATGAAAAGGATTATATATCGTTTCAGGTATGTAGTCCTTTTTATTTTTTTAAGATTAGTTTGTCAAATAGGTGGGAGAGTAAAGAACATGTACAATTTAACGCATTAATTAAAATTAAACATCTCTAAAATTTTTAGAAACATAGGAATACATTTATTAAATGGAGAACTATAGTTTTGTATATAAAAGGAGGCGTGGGTTTTGGAAAAATATGATTGGAATAGTAAGCTAGCGTATTTAAGAAATACGAGAGATTTATATTATAACGATGATTATTTAAGTTTTTTAGTGAATACAGTTTGGAAGATTACTGAACCGGTACATATTGTTGATTATGGTTGTGGATATGGATATTTAGGCTTAGTTTTGTTGCCGTTACTTCCAAATGGATCAAAGTATACAGGTATTGATAGCGGGGAAGCATTAATGGCTGAAGCGAGAGAGTTGTTTCGTTCGCTTCCATATGAATCAGAATTTATTGAAGGAGATGCTACAGAAATTGAATTGGAAAATAAATATGATATAGCAACCTGTCAGGCTTTCTTATTACATATGAGTTCCCCGAAAACGATGCTAGAGAAGATGATACATTCAATTAAACAAGGTGGTAAAATAATCTGTTTTGAACCACATTGGATGTCAAATATGTCTTCATACGTATTAGATGGAGAGAATCAATCGGAAATTATTCAGCTAGGTGTTTTGCAGAAATTATTTGAAAGGGATACACAGAGAAACGGTAAAGATGGAAATATCGGTATGAAAATACCTACGTATTTAAGTGAATTAGGTGTGAAAAATATCGAGTGTAGAGTAAGTGATAAAGTGAACTTTTTAGATTCTAATATGTATCATAATGATAAATATAGTTTGTATCATTCATTAAAAGAAGAGGGAATTGCGGGCAATCCAGGTGATAAACAGCAATTTATAGAACTTTTAATGGCTAGAGGATTAACATATGAAGAATCGCTAGCTCAATATGAAGCGGAACTACGGTTTTTTAAAGCATTTCATATGCATTCATCTTTAGTTTATGCTCCGAATATGAAAATTACATTTGGCGAAATACAATGTTAAAAAGTAGCGATATAATGAAAATTGCTACTTTTAATATTTGGAATCATGAAACATTGTGGTCTGAAAGGTTAGAGGCTATTTGTGAAGAAGTCCAAAATATTGCTCCACATATATTAGCAATTCAAGAAGTTCGAAGTTGTATTAATAATAAAGGAAAGAAGACAAATGTTGCACAATATATTGCGGAGCAAGTAAATTATCCATTTTGTATATTTAAAGAATATCCAGATTCTCCAGATGAAGGATTAGCTTTCTTAAGTAAGGTTCCTATATTAATTGAAGAGGCTATTTGGGAAACTGATACAAAGGAAGCTAATTATTGTGCCATTAGAATTACATTTAAATATAGAGATTGCAAACTCGGAATAACAAATGTTCATTTGAATTGGAAGTCAATTATGATAAGGAAAGAACAAATTAGCACAGTACATAATTGGATTAAGAGTAAAAGTAAAAATAGTACATATGAAGTACTTTGTGGTGATTTTAATGCCAATCCTGATTCGAGTGTTCATCAATACTTAGTAGATAACCAATGGATAGATGTAGCTCAGTTTAAAGAAGAACATGATTGCACTTTGGCTCAGCCAACTTTAGATTATGGAAAGAATACAAATTTAATAGGGAATGTAAAGAAAGAAGAACGATATGATTGGATATTGATACAAGAGAATGATTCGTTTGAATCTCTAAATATAGAAAATGTATCTGTATTTGGAGATTCAGCATTAACTTCATCACACGTATTTCCAAGTGATCATTACGGTGTTTTTGTAGATTTAAAATTTGATGAGTGAATCGCTGATATAATAAAAGAGCCGATTGATATATATCAATTATCGTCGGTATAATTTCATTTACTGGAATAAGATTATACATTATTTCATCAAATTAAACGAAATCCCCATAAAAATCAATGTTTTTAAGATATTTAGTGAGAAACTTGAATAATATTAAATAATATCGTTCATTATATGAGGTTTTAGTTGAATGCATACTATATGATGTGTAAAATCTAAGCAAGTAGGTTAGAATACTGCTTGCAAATGGCAGTATAAATAATAATTTGAGGTGAATGCATGCTAGATTTTAAGCAATTAGAGATTTGTTTGAAAGAAAAGAGATTTGCAGATGGATTACAGGAGATAAATAATGAAATTGCACATATAAAAGAAACGAATAAGTTATCATACGTGAAGAACTGGCTTTCTAACGTTTCATCATTTACAGAGTTTGATACATTAATTCGCCTTGCTGATGAAGGTTTGATGCATCAATATAGCTCCTTTTTAATTCGTTATACTTATAAAAAATTCCCAAATATGAGAACGCTCTCTTTATATTGTGATGAGTTAATTGATGAGCGTAAAATCCTTGATGCTGAACAATTATTAAAAGATTCTTTGGAAGAGGTAAATGAAGAGGAAACTGATGCGGATGTTTTAACGAAAGCATATTTTACGTTAGTTAGATGTTTGTTAGATATGAAGCGTAATGAAGAGGCTTATGCCTATATGCAAAAGGCGGAAAAGTATAGTACACGTGCAGTTTTTGATAAATGGGGTTACTTATATATACAGACTGGTGAGTGGGAGAAAGCAGAGGAACAACTTTTATCCGGTCAGCAGCATAAAGATTGTGAAGAGTTAGCTACGTACTTATTGGCGCAATTATATGCATATAAAGGTGAACAGCAGCGAGCATTACAACTCATAAATGATGCGATTGCAAAGTTCCCTCAAGTACCATATTTCTATTTTGAAAAAGTAAAATATTTATTAGATCTAGAGCGCTATGAAGAAATGTTAGCGGTAATAGATGAAATCAATCACATGCTTCCGCATCATGCATATACAACTTATTTTATACATTTACGTGCAGAAGCATTTTATAAAATAAATAATATTCACGATTTGCAAGCACTATTGAAAAGTGAAAAGAGTTTGAAAAATTCTCTATATCATCATATAGAAAAAAATCCTGATGGAAAAAAGGTTCGTTTACCAATAGTTCCGGTTGTACAAAAGGATAACTATTGCGTTCCGACAAGTTTGGAAATGATGTTAGGGGTATGGGGAGAAAAACGTACGCAAGATGAAATTGCACAACATATTTTTGATGTAACAGGTTCTAAGTTTTCAGATACAGTTACATATATAGAAGAGCAAGGTTACGAATATCGTTACTTTCAGGGGAATGAGGAAAATTATAAGAGATTACTTGATCAAGGTATTCCCGTTTTATTAAGTATAGATATTGAGCACGCTTCCCATGTACAAGTACTTTCTGGTTATGACGACGTGCTGCAAGCTTTTTATATTCAAGATCCGAATTTCTTAGAACCGATTCTTGTGGAATATGATAAGTTGCAAGAAAAATATCGTTATACAGATTGTTTAGCTATTACGTTTACACCAAAAGATAGAAGGGAACAACTTTTATTTTTAGATGAGGAAGAACATAATTATTATAAATCAATTTTTTCTCTTACTGATCATTTAGCTGAGCAAGATAAAGAGGGAATTGAAAAGTTAGTATTATTTTTAAAAGAAACAAGTGAAAATCCAAACACTTGGCTATATACGATTAAACATTTAGATGCTGAAGTAGATAAAGATTTTATTCAATTTTGTATAGAAAAATTAATGGAAAAGTTTCCAAGCTCTGACTTTGTGAAATTGCATAGTGCACAGTGTTTTATTCGTCTGCAAGATATGGAAAAAGCAGGACATATGCTTCAAAGTGTGGAGAAGAAAAGCAATCAAGCGTTGTATCATTTTATAAATGGACGTTATTCTTTTGAGCAAGATAATTATGCAGAAGCGATTTCTAGTTTTCGTTCATCATTACAACTGGATGCAGACCAACCAGTTGCGTGGAGTTTCTTAGCATTATCATACATGTATATGGATCAATCCGAAAAGGGGCTAGAGTATTCGCTAACAGCTATAGAACGTAGCCCAGAAAGGTTTACACTTGTAAATCACGGTTTAATTTTAATAGATTTAGAACGATATGAAGAAGCATATGGATTCTTTAATGATTTATTAAAAGAATATAAGTATGAAGCGCACATTTGGTATGAACGTGCAAGATGTGCTCAACATTTAGGAAAAGTGTATTTGGCGGTAAAAGGACTTAAAGTAGCAATTCAATTAGATAAAACAGCAGCCTATTTATATACGAAGCTTTCGGAAATCTATGAATCAGATTTGGATGATGAGAAAAGTACGAAGGAAATTTTATTACAAGGAATTCGATATTGTGAAGATCAGGCGTCTTTATATGTTCGTTTAGGAGATTTTTATTTTCAAAATGATGAACTTGAAGAAGCGGAAACTATATATAAGCGCTCTTTAGAAGAAAATAATGAAGATGTATATTCTCATTTTGGTTTAATTCAAGTATACATGGCAAAGGAACAATATGAGGATGCAAAAAATTATATTGTTAGTATCAATCAGCAATTTGAGGACAATCAAGATTTTCTTATGAATGCTGGCATGGTGCTGTGGGATGCTGAAATTGCGTTAGGCGGGAATGAAGCTGAGTTGAAAACGGCACTTTCTAAATTAGAGGACGGTATACGTAAGTTATATAGTAATATAGAGAACGTGTTAGAAGAGTATGTAAATAGAATAAAAGGAACAGCTTTCGTGCAACGAGGCATAGCGTTTTTAAGAACGCTACAAAAAGAAAAAACGGAAGTAATTGAATACGGTTGTTATGCTGGTATTTTATATGAATCTATTGGACAGTATGATCAGGCAATGAAGAGATACAATAAGGCAATCGAACAAAAGAGAACTGCTTTGCCATATTATCGAATCGGCGAAACATATATGGTATTAGGACAATTGACAGAAGCAAAGCAAGCGTATGAAATATGTTTAGAGCTGGATGAAAACTTCGCAGGTGTACATTTGCAACTAGCAGAAATATACGAAAAAGAAGAAAATCGTTCTAAAGAACAAAGTCATATGGTCCAGGCGATGAAAGAAGAGCCTTTGCATATTAATATGGAATATTTGGCACAGCTTTCAGTAGATTTGAATCTTCATGAAGAATTGCTGACTGAACTAGATCAATTAGCAGGAGAAGTACCCGAAATATGGCGTTTAGATGCGATTGCATATGTATATGGTGCGATGAATGAAATAGATAAAGAACAGGTGCGAATTGAAGAAGCGCTACAATTAGATGAGGGACACACAGAAGTTCTATATCATTATGCGAAAGTATTAGTGAAAAAAAGAGATGCGAGTGCAATTGAAGTTGCAATGAAAGTAATGCATAAAGAATTAAATAATGAACGTATATTTGATGTATATGTAAAAGCAGTAGAACAACATAAAAAAATATCTCAAATACGAGACGCACTTCATACGTTAAAGGTGAAAAAAGCAGAAAGAAGTATGGCATTTATGTATGCCGCAGCTGCGGTTACAGAAAGATGGATTGAACGTCAACAAAATGAACAACCGAAAAAATCTATATTTACGAGAGCTTTTTATCGTATGAAAAACCGCGCGAAAGAAATTTCAATGATTACTACAATCATTGATTTATATGAAGTTTCGTTAAAGTTAAATCCAAAAAATAGTATGGCAGCGCAGCGATTTGCACTATTTTACGAGAATGCGGCAATGAATAAAGAAGCAATAGAAGTATTGCAAACATCGCTAGAAAATAAATGGGATTATGATGTAGCGAAGCAACTTGTAAATCTTTTCATTGAGTATGAAGAAGGCATGTTACGAGATGCGTTGGAATTAACGAAACAAATGGTTCGAGAGCTACCGGATGATTATGATACGCTTCTTTTACAAGCACAAGTATTCTTGAAAGCTGGGGAAGAAAGAAAAGCAGAAAAAATATGTTTACAATTAACGGAGAAAACATCGTTTGTAAGTAGAGGATTCCTTACTTTAGCAGAAATATACCAAAGTCAAGAGAGGTTTGAGGATGCGATTCATTTATTAGAAGATGCTTCTGTACATCATCCTAATGAAACGGCAATTCTTATTGCTTTAGCATCTTCGTATCATAGAGCTGGGGGAACTACCAAAGCAGAAAAAATAACAAGTGATATATTAGAAATTGATGCTACACACTTGTTAGCAAGATACGATCATGCTTGCTACTTAGCATTATTAAACAGAATTGAAGAGGCGAAAGAAGAACTTGAAATTGTGCTTCGTGAAGATGACACAGGATTCTTTGCTGAACTTGCAGAGGAAGATGAAGGTTTAGCAGGATTACGAGAACTTGAAAAGTAATTGTATAGAAATAGATAAAAAGGATATAAATAAAAATATATTTTGAATTAGTTGACAATTAATTGCCCAATGGCATAAAATAACTTCTAATAAAGTATACAAATCTGAAGACGAGAAAGAGTAAAATAGTGAGCTGTTCTCCAGAGAGCCGGTGTATTGCTGAAAGCCGGTGTGCAGACGTTATTTGAAAATCATCTCCGAGGAGCCGTGGCTGAATAAAGTAAGCTCGGACGGATGTCTACCGTTACAAAGAACGCGTATGTTAGTACGTTGCTAAGTGCTATTAGTGAAAAGCTAATAGAATTAGGGTGGTAACGCGGGTAAACCCGTCCCTACTTCATGGGGACGGGTTTTTTGTGTGCTTTTAAAACATTCAAAGGAGTGATTGTAGATGAAGAAAGTAGATGTAAAAGAGTCAGCTGTAGGGAGAGAAACACGTATTCGTAAGCAGTGGAACGAACAAAGCATTTTTGAACAATCAATTCAGAATAGAGAAGGCGCGCAATCGTTTGTGTTTTATGAAGGACCACCAACGGCGAACGGTTTACCACACGTCGGCCATGCACTTGGTCGGGCAATTAAAGATTTAGTAGCGAGATATAAAACGATGGCTGGATATAAAGTGTTAAGAAAAGCCGGATGGGATACACATGGATTACCTGTAGAATTAGGCGTTGAAAAACAACTTGGTATTTCAGGTAAGCATGAAATCGAAGAGTACGGCATTGAGCCATTTATTCAAAAGTGTAAAGAGAGTGTATTCACATATGAGAAGCAGTGGCGTGAATTCACTGAAAGTATCGGTTATTGGGTAGATATGGATGATCCATACGTTACGTTAAAGAATTCATATATCGAAAGTGTATGGCATATTTTAGGGACGATTCATGAAAAAGGTTTGTTATACAAAGGACATAGAGTTTCACCATACTGTCCAAGCTGTCAAACATCGCTTAGTTCACATGAAGTTGCACAAGGGTACAAAACGGTTAAAGATTTAAGCGCAACGGTTAAGTTTAAAGTGGAAAATAGTGAAAATGAGTATTTCTTAGGTTGGACGACAACACCATGGACGCTTCCAGCAAATGTAGCGCTCGCTGTACATTCAAATATGGAATACGTTAAAGCGAAACAAGAAGGTCATGTATACATTATTGCGAAAGAACGTGTACAAGAAGTATTAAAAGAAAACTATGAAGTATTATCTGTTCATAAAGGTGAAGAATTAGTAAATACATCTTACACAGCACCGTTTCCGATGAAGGAAGTTACAAATGGGTACCACGTCATCGCAGCAGATTTTGTAACTGCAGATAGTGGTACAGGAATCGTTCATATCGCTCCAGCATATGGGGAAGATGATTATAGAGTTGTTCAAAGTGAAGGATTGTCGTTCTTACATGTTGTAGATGGAAAAGGTGAGTATACAGAAGCAGTACCATTTTTGAAAGGTAAATTTGTAAAAGATTGTGACGTAGATATCGTTCGTTATTTAGCGAAGGAAGGGTTACTATATCATAAAGAAAAATATGAACATAGCTATCCGCATTGCTGGCGCTGTGATTCACCATTACTTTATTATGCAGGAGAAAGCTGGTTAATCCGAACAACTGAGATTAAAGAAACATTTTTACGAAATAATGATTCTGTTACGTGGTATCCAGACCATATGAAGCACGGACGGTTTGGTAAGTTTTTAGAAAACATGGTGGACTGGAATATTAGCCGGAATAGATATTGGGGAACACCTTTAAACGTATGGGAATGTGAAAGCTGCGATCATCAATTCGCACCGAAAAGTATTGCCGAATTAAGAAAGCATAGTACGAAAGAAACACCTGAAGATTTAGAATTGCATAAGCCGTATGTAGATGAAGTACAAGTTTGCTGCGAAAAATGCGGAAGTACAATGAATCGTACACCAGAAGTAATCGATGTTTGGTTTGATAGTGGCTCCATGCCGTTTGCACAATATCATTACCCGTTTGAAAATAAAGAGTTATTTGAAGAACAGTTTCCAGCAGATGTTATTGCAGAAGGAATTGATCAAACACGTGGCTGGTTTTATAGTTTATTGGCAGTATCAGCGTTATATACAGGAAAAGTTCCATACAAACGAGTGTTATCACTTGGGCATGTTCTAGATGAAGAAGGACAGAAAATGTCTAAAAGTAAAGGAAATGCACTAGATCCAGTTGATTTAGTAGAGAAGTTTGGTGCCGACGCTCTAAGATGGGCTCTACTCGTTGACAGTGCCCCATGGAATGCGAAACGATTTTCTGAAAGAACAGTACAAGAAGCGAAATCTAAATTTGTAGATACGTTAGTCAATGTGTATAGCTTCTATGTTTTATATGCAAATTTAGATGAATATAATCCGAAAGAAAAGTATGATGTAAAGCGTACGAAATTAGATGAATGGGTGTTATCAAGATTGCATAGTACAACGAAAAAGGTAAGAACCGCACTTGATGATTATCAATTCACAAATGCAGCTCGTGAAATTGCCACGCTTGTAGATGAAGTGAGTAACTGGTATGTAAGACGTTCACGCAATCGTTTTTGGGAATCTGGTATGAATACTGAGAAAGCAGCGGCGTATGAAACACTTCATGAAGTGCTTGTAACAATTAGTAAATTAATTGCACCATTTACACCATTTGTCGCTGAAGATATTCATCTGAATTTAGAAGGACGTAGCGTTCATTTAGAGGATTATCCAGTTGTAAATGAATCACTTATTCAGCCGAAATTAGAAGCTGAAATGGATGCAGTTTTACAAGTTGTTGAACTTGGAAGGAGTAACCGTAATCAGCATTCATTAAAAGTAAAACAGCCGTTAGCAGAGCTTGTATTACTTGAGAATAAAGAGAATAATATCGATTGGGAATCTTATCGTGATATCGTTATGGATGAACTAAATGTAAAAGCGTTTCATGTTGAACTGGATGAAACGAAGTATACAACATATCAATTAAAGTTGAATTTTAAAACAGCGGGACCGAAGTTTGGTAAAAATGTGAATGCAGTAAATGGTTGGCTAAAACAATTATCACAAGAGGAAGTACAAAGTTTTGTATCAACTGAAAAAGCAGTTTACGAAGTTGCATCAGGGGAAGAAGTAGTTGTGACGGCTGAAGATGTATTAGTAGAGAAAGTTGCGAAATCAGGATTCTCAAATACGACAAACGGACAATATACGGTTATGTTAGATACGAATGTGACGGAAGAATTGTTACAAGAAGGAGTAGCACGTGAATTTATTCGCGCCGTTCAAGAATATCGTAAGCAGTTGAATTTACCAGTTAATTTAAGAGTGGATGTTATTCTTGATACAGAGGAAGAATTACAGAAAACGTTAACGAATCATAAAGATTTGTTGGAAGAAAACTTACTCGTTAAGCAATTTACATTTGATCACTTAACAAGTGAAGATGATGAGCTTTCTTTAGGTGAGACAAAAGTCCGAATTAAATTAAGCACAGCTAATTAAAGAAAAAAGGAAGTTGGAATCATTCCAACTTCCTTTTTGTATGATTGGGAAATTATCCCGCTATTTGTAGGAGTCGGACTTCCCGTAAAAGCCCGATTGGTGAGGGCTAATAATTAGTGGGGATGGACAAAACCCCCATTGATTAAAGCTTTACTTTATCCGGCCAATTTCCTCACATTCCATTCGATAGGGTCTCTAGAAAATTTATTTCTCCATAAAACGCTAATAATACACTGAAAATGAAAAATCCAGTAGCAAATAGTAAAACGAATAATAGTGTTTGATGTTCTATTAAAAAGTATAGGATTTAGGAAATGAATAAAGGAATATATTTCTACAGTATTTTTCTCATTTTATACATAAATATTGAGAAAATTTCACTTGTCCTAAATGAAAAGGGAATGTATTTACTCATATAGAATTACTCGTAGATTCAATTTTTATCCCGATACTTGTGGACAGTAATAGTCTGGTGGGACAGGATAAAGGTTTCAATTTATTAGGGGGAGTGGTTTTATGTTAAACAAAAAAATGGTGGCAATGGCAATGACTGTACCATTAGTAATGGGGACGATTTCTACAGTTTCCGCATTGGAAAAAAAGCAAGTAAAGGTAGAAGCTTATTCACCACAGAAAAAAGCAATTGAATATTTAAAAGGACATGCTACGGAATATGGATTGAAGGCAGACCTTTCAGACTTACAATATATTTCTACAACAGAAACACCAGTAGCTTCATATGTTAGATTCCAACAAGTGGTCAATGGTGCTCCTGTATTTTCAAAACAAATAACAGTTACTATTAATGGACAGGGGCAGGGATTACTTGCTGTTTCTGATTACCAGGCAGTTCAAAGTGTGAAAGAAATAGCGAATAAGATTAGTGAAAAAGATGCTGAACAAAAATCAATGGCGTATGTTGGAGGAGAAAGTGAGCAAAATCTATGGGCTCCTACAGAGAAAGAGTTTGGATATGTTATTGAGGATGGAGTAGCTATCCCAGTATATAAAGTTTTAGTCCATTCGAATAAACCTTTCGGAGCATGGGAAACATTTATTGACGCGGAAAATGGAAAGCTAATTAAAAAGGTTGATATAAACCGAAAAGCAGAAGGAACAGGGAAAGTATTTTTACCTAATCCTGTCGTATCAAGTGGTAGTTTAGCAGGATTAAAGGATAATAAAGATGCAGATTCTACAGCTCTAACGAATCAATTGAAGACCGTTACTTTAAAAGGTTTAGATGGTAGCGGATTTTTAATTGGGGAGTATGTCACGATTTCTTCAAAAGCGAAGACGAAATCTACAAATTTACAATTTAACTATACACGTGCAAATGATAGTTTTGAAGATGTTATGTCATATTATCATATTGATACATTACAGCGTTACATTCAAGGATTAGGCTTTAAAAATATTAATAATCGTTCGATTAAAGTAAATGTAAATGGTACAACTGACGATAATTCATTCTATTCTCCATCAACGAAAGCTTTAACTTTTGGTACTGGCGGTGTAGATGACGCAGAAGATGCGGGCATTATCGCGCATGAATATGGTCATTCTATTCAAGATAATCAAGTACCAGGCTTCGGAAGTTCACCAGAAGGTGGAGCGATGGGAGAAGGGTTTGGAGACTTCTTAGGTGCTACGTATGAAGATGCGGTATCAACGACAGGATACGGGAAAGCATGTGTTGGAGAATGGGATGCGACTGCTTATTCTAGTTCAGATCCGACGTGCTTACGCCGATTAGATACGAATAAAGTATACCCGAAAGATATAACGAATGAAGTGCATAATGATGGGGAAATTTGGGCTCAAGGTCAATACGAAATGGCGCAGTCTTTTGGACGTGATGTAGCAACAAAAATTATTTTACAATCACATTGGTCATTAACGCCAAATGCTAAATTCCGTGATGGAGCGAAAGCGATTAAGCAAGCAGATGCTCTTTTATACGGCGGGCAACATGCTGCTGAAATCGATCGTATTTGGGCAGCGAGAGGAATTAGTACGAATTAATATAAAAAGTCGTGGCGTTTATAAGCCACGACTTTTTAATTTGCTTAAGGACTGGTACTGGAAAAATTATTGGTATCGGTAATAATGTACATATACCGATAAGTTTACTTTACTGCTTCTTTAAAAACAAAATGCTCTTTAAATTTTCTAGACTCAATTTTTTGGCCGTTTCGCATAGATCGGAAAGGATGCTCTTGCCAAGTGATTAATACGTCAACCTCATCTGATTTTGTAGAAACAGGGAAGTTAGCGTGTCTAAATCCAGTTTTTCCACTCGCTAGACGACTTTCTATTAGGGAGAAGAGTTCATATTTTGTTTTCATATTTGGTTCATTTCGGAAGACTTCAACTTGTACGTTATATACTTCGTTTTCTCCAACATTCTTTACTGAAAATTGATATGTTTGAAATTCATTTTGTTTAGCTTGAAGCATATTTTTGTTTGTTTTTTTCGGTTCATCAATATTCACTTGCCATTGATCAGAGTTTTGAGAGATTGGTAAAGATTTTGGTGAATAAGCATGCGTTTCATTCACTACAATTAGGCATAACAAAAGGAGAAAGAAACTAATCGCTTTTTTCATATAAACACCTCGCTACAAAATTTTTATTAATATGCGTAAATGAAATAGGAATTATGTAATAAAATGGAAAGAAGGTGATACTTTGATTCAAATGAATTTGAAAAAACTTGAAGAGGTAGTAGATGGAGAAGGATTACAAGAATCTTTTCATCATATAGAAATACATGGTGTCTGCATAAATTCAAAAAACATTAAAGAAGGAAATTTATTTATTCCAATTATCAGGGTGAAAGATGGACATGAATATGTGAAAGAGGCAATGGATAATGGAGCGGTCGCTTCCTTGTGGAAAAAGTCTTACGGTACTCCACCAAAAGGGATACCAATTATATTTGTAGATGACACTTTGTTTGCTTTGCAACAATTGGCACAATTTTATCGGAATGAGCTAGGTGTAAAAGTAATCGGTATTACAGGTAGTAACGGAAAGACGACAGTGAAAGATATAATAGGAGGCATTTTAAGTACAACTTATAGTGTGCATAAAACAAAGGGGAATTTAAATAGTCAAGTCGGTTTGCCGCTAACGATTTTAGAAATGAAACGAGATACAGAGTTTTTAATACTTGAAATGGGAATGAGTGAAAAAGGACAAATTCGAAACTTATCACAAATAGCACAGCCAGATGTATCGATAATTACAATGATTGGGCAGTCTCACTTAGAAACACTTGGATCACGAGAAGAGATTGCGAGGGCTAAATTAGAAATTATAGACGGATTAAAAGATGAAGGACTGTTTTTATATAATGGTGATGAGACATTACTTTCTCGAAATAATAATGTGCTAGGTCTAAAATGTAAGTCATTTGGTGAAAAGGATACAAATAATTTGTTTCCAACAAACGTGCAATTAGATGAATATGGTGTTCATTTTAAATTAAATGATTCCAAACTACAGTATGATGTCCCCTTACATGGAAAACATAATATTTTAAATACGATTGTTGGAATCGCTGTAGGTCAATTTTACAATGTCTCTCCAGAAAAAATAAAGGAAGCACTGCGGCAAATAAATATTACTCATATGCGCTTTCAATTTTTAACTGCTAAAACAGGTTTTACTATTATTAATGATGCATGGAATGCTAGTCCATCTTCAATGAAGGCTGCAATTGAAACGTTAGAGAAGTTAAATGTTTATCAGAAAAAAATCATAGTAATTGGGGATATGTTGGAGTTAGGGAAGAAAGCTGAAACATATCATAGAGAAATTGGTAAAATGTTAAATGAAGAGAGCATTCATTATGTATTTACTTATGGAGAGTTAGCTGAAATTGTAGCGGAAGAAGCAAGAAAGAACTATCATACAGGAAAAGTACAGTCATTTGATAATAAAGCCGAGATAGCAAAGGAAGTATTGAAAGTTATAACGAAAAAGGATGTTGTTTTATTGAAAGGTTCACGTGGAATGGCTTTAGAGGAGATTGTACAAAACTGGATGTGAAAAATCAAAATATATTTAAAAGTGCTTGCATTTTATAGAATGAAGAGATAGAATACTCTGTAAATATAAAAAGTGATGAACAGGAAAAGTACATGATGCAAAGGTCTACAGAGAGCAATCGGTTGCTGGGAAGATTGCGATACCGCATGATGGAAAGACACTTGTGAGTGTTGCTTTGAACGTGATAATTAGTAAAAGCAAACGGTACCTACCGTTATCAGGGCTAAGATGGTCATTATGACAATTTGGGTGGTACCGCGGAAAAATCCGTCCCTATTTATAGGGGCGGATTTTTGTATTCTTTGAAAGGAGGTGAGTGACCGTGGATGATGACGACGACAACAATAACAATAACGTAAATAAAAATAAAATTAATGGAGGGAAATGTAATGGATCAAATAATGAAGCGTTCACTCACACGAGAATGTACGGAGTATGTAGGAAGGGCTGTATTACTACAAGGATGGGTAAAAAAAATTCGTCATCTAGGGAATGTTAGTTTTTTATTATTAAGGGACCGAACGGGTGTTATTCAATGTGTATTAGAAAACGAGTTAGCCGGATACAAAGTTGATGTTGAAAGTGTGGTCCAAATAATTGGAGAAATAGTAGAGACACCGAAAACAGAATTAGGTGTTGAAGTACTTGCACATGAAGTGAAAGTACTAAATGGAGCAGAATCACTCCCATTTGAAATAAATAAAAAAAAGTTACAAGTTGGATTAGATCAATTATTGAATGAGCGGGTATTATCGTTAAGACATGAGCGAATCGCGGCGATATTTAAAGTGAAATCCATACTCGTTCAGAGCTTTAGTGAATTTCTGATAGAGAACAATTTCACACGTATATTTACTCCGAAAATTGTTTCGCAAGGGGCAGAAGGAGGAGCGAATGTTTTTAAGCTTTCATATTTCCAAAAAGAAGCCTATTTAGCTCAATCACCACAGTTTTATAAACAAATGATGGTAGCGGGAGGACTTGAACGTGTTTTTGAAATTGCACCTGTTTACAGAGCGGAACATCACAACTCTTCCCGTCATTTGAATGAATATATATCGTTAGACGTAGAGCTTGGATTTATTCATGATTTTCATGAAGTGATGCAATTAGAAACGGATATTTTACGATATATGTTTCAACAAGTGTCAAAAAACTGCGAAAAAGAATTACAACTACTACAAAAAGAAGTACCTGTTATTGCAGAAATTCCTAAAATTACATTGGCAGAAGCACAAGAAGTTTTGAAAAGTAGGTATCGAAAAGAATCTCCTATAGGGGATTTAGATACAGAAGGTGAAAAGTTACTAGGGAAATATGTGAAAGAAACGTATAATAGTGAATTAGTATTCATTACACATTATCCGAAAGAATCGCGACCGATGTATACGATGCCGAATAAAGAGAATCCAACTATTACTGATTCATTCGACTTATTATATAAAGGGTTGGAAATAACGTCAGGCGCACAGCGAATTCATAACTATGACATGTTGCTCGCATCTTTTAAAGAAAAAGGATTACATCCAGAGAAATTTCAATCTTATGTAAATACATTCCGATACGGTTGTCCCCCGCATGGTGGTTTTGGAATTGGATTAGAACGAGTTGTGTATAAGCTATTAGAATTATCGAATGTAAGAGAAGCGAGTGCTTTTCCGAGGGATTGTACACGCCTTATACCATAACATTAAAACCCTTCTATTTTATAGAAGGGTTTTGTGCATTTCAACATATGTTAAAGGGAATGATAATGGTTTTTTTGTGTGAAAATATGTAAATTGTATCAAGAAAATTTTATAATGAATTGAGAAATAGAAAATTCATAAATTATAATAAAACATGAATATAAAAATAGTTCATATAATAATGTATGGAAGGGTATGAAACATGTTATATCAAACTCAAGCAACACAACAAACACCAGCTTATATAATCTATCTTCTGGATGTAAGCGCATCAATGAATCAAATGATGGATGCAGGCGGAGAAGAAAAAAGAAGAATTGATATTGTAACGGATGCTCTTTCTTTAGCAATTCGCCAAATGGTATTCCGTTCAACAAAAGGTAGTCGTTTGCTCCCGAGGTATAAATTGTCTATTTTAGCCTATAGTGATCATGTTTTTGATTTATTGGGTGGGGTGAAAACAATCGACGAAGTAGCAAGACTGCGCCCGCTAGAAAAAATCCAAACACATCGCTTAACTGATACAGCAAAAGCTTTCTCTGTAGTAGAGAAGTTATTACAAAATGAATTACCAAATTTACAAGATGGACCAGCTCCTGTTGTCTGTCATATGACAGATGGGGCTTCAACTGGTGAAGATCCAGAATTAATTGTGCGAAGAATTATGGATATGTCTGTACCTGATGGAAATGTACTAATTGAAAACATTTTTATTTCAGATGAAATTATGCAAGACCAAATTACTAGCATAAAGAAGTGGCAAGGGATTATGCCAAATACAGAAATTACAGATGAGTATGGTGCAAAGTTGCAAAGACTTTCATCGCCTATCCCTCAAAGCTATCGTGAGATGATGACTGAATATGGTTTCCATATTGCAGATGGTGCGGTGATGATGTTTCCTGGTACAAATGCGGATTTAGTATCACTTGGATTTCAAATGTCTGCTGCAACGCCGGTTCGATAGGAGGGAGAAGTATCGTGAAATATATCCTATCGCAAGAGAGAGAAACGGTATTGCAAGAAAAGAAAAGCAAACATTTTACTTATCGATATAGCTATGTCAGAGCAAAAGAAACGCAGGATTTAAATGAGAGTGGACAGGACTTCCTAGTATTTCAAGATAATGGAACTAGTTTCATATTTGTTTTATGTGATGGTGTAGGGATGTCTTTCCACGGTGAAATTGCTGCAGAGTTTCTTGGTATGAAGTTATTAAACTTGTTTGAAACGTGTCAAGAAAGTGGACAGGATATTCCTACATTATTAGATGAACAGTTAAATAATTGGATAGAAGAAGCTTCAGAGGAAGTGAGTGCATTCCGATTGCCAGAAGAAACACCGTGGTTACTTCGCGATGTATTAGAAGAAAAGCGAAAACAAGGTAGTGAAGCGATGTTTATCGGTGGGAAAATAGAGCTCATTCCAAATCAAGACAAAGTACAAATAACGATAGTTGTACATGGAATGTATATTAAACTAACGAACTCGTACAAACTCGTAAGTTTTAACATAGTATTTGTCATGATGTACAAAAGGTGTCATACTGTTACTACAAAACTTACAAATTTATGCTACTTAAAAACAGATGAACTTAAAGCACTTGATTGTCAATTAAAGACAACAAGTGCTTTTTTCGTCTCAGTATAGAAATAAGATATAATAAGAAAGTTAATATTTTGTTAGATTGAGAAAATAAAAAGTATCTACTAAAAAGTAGCTGTAGATGGCATAAAAACAGCCAGCCACAAAGTAAAAGAGGGTGTAAACTTTGTAGCCTCCACAGCAAAAGGATTTGCCGACAAAATCGGAAGCCTATGAAACAAAGGTGCCACAACCGTAAAAACAACCTTCTTGCAGGGGAATGAAAAGATTCAGCACGCAGTAAAAACATTACTGGAGTACAAATGGATCCCAGGCGAGGGAAAAGGCTTCGCCATGGCTGGAGTAGGAAATGTCTCAGGGGGAGGACAGTATTCCCTGAAAGAGGCTTATCAGTATATGGAGAGTAGGGTTGTTAAGGGGAAGGGTGAAGGTAGTAAGAGTACTAGTGGGAATAGTAAGCATTTAAGTGATGTGAGAGTTCCATCAGTAAGAAACAATGAGTTTAATAAATGGTTTGATAATCTATCAGTAAAAGAATTTGAGGAAATGTGGAATAACCCTCAGTTGAGAAGTAAAATAGAAGATAGGATTAGACGCCCAGGAGGATACCACGAGTGGCATCTTGTAGCAAGAACTCCTAAATTTAAGCAATGGGGAATTAGTATGGATGATATTAAAGAAATGAGGTCTCTGACTAAAGATGTTGAATTTGTAAATCCACCTGATCGTCATGGAAGAAGAGGCTCGACAAAAGCACATAATGAAATGTTAAAGATTATTGATTCTGCTTCTGACTATGAAATTTTTGTTAAAAGGCCTAATGAGTGGGCTGAAAATAGAATAAAAATGGCATTATGGATTTACCAGAAGGTTTGAGGAGGTGAAAAATGAAAAACGATGTTTCTTTATGGTTAGGATGCTTTAGTGATTTTGATGAACTCGAAACGTACACTGAAATAAAATATAATGAAGATGGAGATAGTATTCCCTCTATTTTTGAGAAAGATTTTAAATTAGGTTATTATGATAGGGACTTAGTTGAAAAAGATTGGATTTCTGATGCTGAAGATGACATAGAAAAGCTGTTAGCAGATTTTTCATATGATAATCAATTAATACAACAGTACAATAACATTAAGTTAAAGTCTAAATACAATACCATCATTTTAATTTATAATTATGATTATAATAAAGAAGGTAAAATTGTTAACTTCGTAGATAAGACTACCTACAAGTTGGATTTCATTGGTACGGCAAAATATATAGATTAATGCGAATATAGTAGAAAAGGAATTTGAATTAATAAAAAATGAAGATGATGATGACCAAGATGAAGACGATATGGATCATGATGATCTAGATGATTAATAACATTGCTCTATTGTACAAAGTTACAATGGAACATTCTTTTCGACAAAAAAATTAATATATACCTTGACAGTTACTAATATAATCGATATACTTCATATTAATTTCAAAAGAAAATATATTCTAAATATTAAAATGTGTTGAATAGGAGTAGTAAGGTCGTATATTTGTACAGAGAGCTATGGGTTGGTGTGACATAGTCAAATGACATCCTGAACTCGCCTAGGAGCAGTAAGGTGGAACGGAATCACATTCTTAGTAAATCTTAACGGTTAACCTTCGATATTAGGTTTGTAATCAAACGATTACTACTAAGGTGGATTCATAATGGAATCAATAAGGGTGGTACCGCGTTAAGTAAATGGCTTAGCGTCTCTTTATATAAAGAGATGCTAAGCCATTTTTTATTTTATAGAAAAAGAAATGGAGGGTTTATTTGGATAGTTTATAAAATTCATTTATTTATATAAAAAGATTTAGTTAGGAGGAAAATGAGATGAAACAAACGGAGCAATGGACTACGAAATTAGGTTTTATTATGGCAGCAGCAGGATCAGCAATTGGACTTGGCGCAATATGGAAGTTTCCTTATATTGCTGGAAAGAGCGGGGGAGGAGCATTCTTTTTAATCTTTATATTATTTACTGTATTAATTGGTCTCCCGCTATTAATAGCTGAATTTATGATTGGACGCAGTACACAGAAACAAGCAGTTGGAGCATTTAAAAGTATCGCACCAAATACAGGATGGCACTGGATTGGACGTCTTGGGGTTGGGACTTGTTTTATATTACTTTCATTTTATAGTGTTGTAGGTGGATGGGTACTAATTTATTTATTCAGAGGAGTAACTGGACAACTTATTACTCCGGGACAAAATTACGGTTCGTTATTTACTGAAACAATTGGAAATCCGGTTTGGGCTATTACTGGCCATTTCGCTTTTATGTTCATTACGATATGGGTTGTATCAAAAGGTGTACAAAACGGAATTGAAAAAGCAAGTAAATATATGCTACCAGCATTGTTCGTTTTATTTGTCGCCCTTATTATTCGTTCATTAACACTGGATAATGCAATGCAAGGTGTGAAGTTTTTCTTACAACCAGATTTCTCAAAGATTACTTCAGAAAGTATTTTGTTCGCCATGGGCCAATCATTCTTTGCGATTAGTATCGGAATATCAATTATGGTTACATATAGTTCCTATTTAAATAAAAAAGAAAGTTTACCAAAATCAGCGGTTACGATTGTTGGATTGAATTTATTCGTATCTTTATTTGCAGGCCTTGCTATATTTCCAGCAGTATTTTCATTAGGAATGGAGCCGACAGAGGGGCCGGGCTTACTATTTATTGTATTGCCATCTGTATTTAGCCAAATTCCATTCGGAGGATTGTTCTTAACGGTATTTCTTGCGCTATTTACATTTGCGACATTAACCTCGGCATTTTCTCTACTAGAGACGGTTGTTTCAGCATTAGCAAATGGTGAACAAGAAAGAAGAACGAAACTATCATGGATCATTGGTTTCTGTATTTTCTTAGTGGGTATACCATCTGCGTTATCATTTGGAGTATGGAGTGATATTACGATTTTTGGAAAAAATATTTTTGATGCAGTAGACTTCTTATCTAGTAATATTTTAATGCCGCTCGGAGCGCTATTTATTAGTATTTTCGTATCATTCAAAATGGAAAAGAAAGTGTTAGAAGCAGAATTTTTTGTAGGTGGAAATTACGGAAAGAAAGTATTTACTTGTTGGGCATTTTTACTTCGATTTGTAGCGCCACTTGCAATAATCATCGTCTTTTTAAATGTAATAGGAATTATTTAACATTAAATGTTATAATATTCAGTAAAAAAGAAGGTGATGATTATAAAAGCGAATTTGATAGAAGCAGGGAAGTATATGAATATTAGAGGGAAAAAGTTATACGTTGAAACGCATGGAAGCCCTAAAAATAAACCAGTCCTATACTTGCATGGTGGACCAGGAGAAAGCTGCTATGATTTTTCATTTCATCAAGCGGAACGTTTAAAAGATTCTTTATATGTAATTATGATAGATCAAAGAGGTGTTTGTCGCTCAGAAGAAATTAATGAGGACGAAGCTTTTGGATTAAATGATTTGATTGAAGACTGTGAGGAACTAAAAAAAGTATTACAAATTGAGAAATGGTCTGTAATTGGACACTCCTTCGGTGGATATTTAGCATTGTTATATGCGTTGATATATCCAAGTTCAATAGAGAAAATAATTTTTGAAGGGCCAACTTTCGATTTTGCATTAACAAGTAGGGCTTTGTTACAAAAGACAGGAACGGTATTAAAAAAGTATGGAAAAGAAGCGGCAGCAGAAGAGTGCCTAACTTATTCATCTAGTAATGCTAATTCGGAAGAGTTACTAGATGCATATATAAGGTTAAGTGATGAATTAGATGAAAAAAGAATGGAAATTTACAATTATAAGGAAGATGAGACAGACGATAGCTTATATAGTGACGAAGAGTGGGAACAATTTTCGAATCGTTCCAAAATCCATTTCGATAGATTAAAATCAGAGGGAGCATGTCATACGTCATTATTATCTAAAATAATAGATGTACAGAATCCAATGTTATTAATAGTAGGAAAATATGATGTAGTAACGTGTGAAAAGCAAATTGAAATATTCAATCGAGATTCTCTAAATGGAAAGCATATCATATTCGAAGAAAGTGGTCATACACCCCATTACGAGGTAGCAGATCGATTTGCTGAAACAGTCATTCATTTTTTAAAATAAAAAAGAAAGGTGCTTCTAATAATGAGAAGTACCCTTTTTAAATTTCAGGATAAGTGATTGTAATGTTAGGCCATTTGCTTTGCCAATTCTTTTTATTAACCCTATTTTTATACATATGTATTCGTTCTTTCGTTTCAAGAAAATGAGGTGTAGGTTTCACTTGTAATGAAAGTAAATCTTCTATTCCGCACGGGGATGTTAGTATGACTTTGTTTTGTTCGTCCAAAGAAACACCAAGAGCGGTTGCTGTTTCAGGAAATTTAGAAATAGCATCAACAGAAGAAGAGTATGGCAGCATTCCATTCACTACATGCATGCGAGTTTGATTTTTTACTGACCAAGGGATAGAGGCATCCATCTTCGTCAGCTTCTGTTCTAATGATTGTTCGTATACCTCATCTTTATGTAATGGATCAAAATAAATGACATCGACGTCGGGTGTAGCTGTTCGTACTTCGTAGTTATGTAAAGTATCCCAAATTTTAGAACGGACAAATCCAGCGCAAACCCACCAATCAGGTAGCTCTAGTGATTTTGCCATTTGTAATACATTCATCATCCATTCGTCGTTTTCTATTAAGTGAATTAAATCTTGCTTTGTTTTTATATTCATTGATAAATACACCTTCCTTGTAGATTAATGCATCAGCTCAATAATCCATAAAATCCAGTAAGCACCTGGTACAAATAAAAGTTGTGCTAATAAGGTGCCGAGAAGTCTAGAAATCATTAGCCAACCATACATTTTACTCATTGCTTCAGCACCCTTTTCTGATTGTAAAGCTCGTTCTGTTAAAAGAGCAATGCGTGGATCGAGTAGCACTGTTAATAAAATGGTAGCAAAACCATTAACTAGGCCAGAAGCTGTACTTGCATTTGTTGCGTAATCTGGGTTTAAAAAGGAAGCGTAAAGGGCTGAAAGTACCCCCGCTGTATAAATTGCAGTAGCAAACATGTTAATAAGCATAATACGCTTTGGTATACCACCGATCCTCATTCGATGAATCATTTCGAATTTGGGGAAGCGTACATATTTTTTTGTGTACTTTAATTTTTGAATGTTATTCGTCTTCATCATTCGAATGAATGAACCATCTGTTTCAAAGTTTTGAATGACGTATCCAAATAGCTTTGTCAAAGTTGGATAGAGTATAATCGCGAGCAAAGTACCGACAGAAGCAGATAATAGAACGAGCCGTATAATATGCTCTAAATTAATAGAAGAATCTAGTTTTGCTTCATCGACAATACCACCGATTAAAAAGGCTTGCAGTAAGTTAGATGTTCTTGAAATAAGCAGTACCATTCCTACGACGGATAAGGCAACGGCAATCTTTTTTAAACGTACACCAGCTAATCGAATACTATAAGAGCTAGTTTCAACTGCGTGGATAACAATTGTGAAAGCCATTATAAAAATTAATGTAATTGACATTTGATTCACCAGTTTCTATTAAATTAAGTATAACTTTTTCACTTTATCATATCTTTTGTGATTTTGTAACTGAAAGTATAAGGGTTAGAAAAAGTAATTTTCTGAAAAGTTAAATGGTGATAGTATAGTAAAGAGCTAAGTAGGAGAATGGCTTTAATAGGGTACATATAAAATCAGTGGGGGAATTAAATATGTATAAAACATTTCTATTTGACTTAGATGGAACATTAACGGATCCGAAAGAAGGGATTATAAATTCTGTTCTATACGCGTTAGAAAAAATCGGGATTGAAGAAGTAAATATAAGCGAGTTAGATTCATTTATCGGCCCACCAATACAACAATCTTTTGTAGATAGATATAATATGAACGAAATAGAAGTAGAACGAGCAGTGTTTTACTTTCGGGAATATTTAAAGCAAAGTGGTTTATTAGAGAATAAAGTATACGATGGAATTACAACTCTATTGCAAGAATTAAAGGATGCTGGCAATCGTTTGTTTATAGCGACATCAAAACCTACTGTATTTGCGAAACAAGTAATAGAGCACTTTCAGTTAACAACTTTTTTTGAAGAGATTGTAGGGAGTAATTTAGATGGGACAAGAATAAAAAAGGAAGAAATAATTGCTCATATTTTACAAACAAATGAAGAACTTAAAAAAGAAGAAATGGTGATGATTGGTGATAGAAAGCATGATGTAATCGGTGCGAACAGTAACGGAATTGCTTCAATAGGTGTATTGTATGGATATGGTAGTGAGATTGAATTGAGTGATGCTGGGGCGATTCATATAGTGAAAGATGTCGAAGAGTTACAAAGCTTTTGTATAGAGAATAGTACGATAAAACTATAGAAATAGAACCTAGAAATCCCTTTATAACATATGACGATGAAATCGTTTTTGTTTAAAGGGATTTTACATATGTAATCGAATACTATAATTAGACAATTTTAGCATGAAAAATTTGTAATAAAGTGAAACTTTGATCAGTGGAGGCTTTTTCCATCCTCCACAAATTATCAGCCCTCATCAATCGGGATTTTACGGGCAGTTGATATCCCGCCTAGCTTCCGCGCATTTGCTGAATTTTAAGGTGGGAGTGTTACTGCCCGCAAATAGCGGGATAAAAAGAGGAGGAATGTTATGAAATAAAAGGGTTTGAAATCCCGGTAAAAGTCTGTTGTTAAAAGATTGAATTTTCAGTTTAAAAGGAGGGTTATAATTGGAGCTAGTTATTATATTATTAGCACTTAGTTTACTCATGTTTGTAGCATATAAAGGATTTTCTGTAATATTATTCGCACCGATTTTTGCATTATTTGCGGTATTTTTGACAGAGCCTAGTTTTGTATTACCTTTCTTTTCAAATATTTTCATGGAAAAAATGGTAGGATTTATTAAATTATATTTCCCTGTGTTTTTACTTGGAGCAATATTTGGAAAAGTAGTAGAAATGTCAGGAATCGCTGATTCCATCGCAAAGACCATTGTAGAGTTAGTTGGAGAAAAACGTACAATTTTAGCGATTGTTCTAATGGGGGCTATTTTAACGTATAGCGGTGTTAGTGTATATGTAGTGGTGTTCGCTATATTTCCGTTTGCGGATAAGTTGTTTCGACAAGCGGATATTCCGAAGCGTCTAATCCCTGGAACGATTGTTCTTGGAGCAGTAACGTTTACAATGGATGCGCTACCTGGATCACCACAAATTCAAAACGTAATACCTACAACCTTTTTTAAAACTGACATTTATGCTGCGCCGATACTTGGTATTGTAGGGGCAATTTTTGTTCTTACATTAGGTTTACTATATTTAGAGAGTAGACGTAAGAAGGCAAAAGCCGCAGGAGAAGGGTATTTTGGTTTTAACGATGGAAATTCTGAAATGGCAGCATCTTTACAATTAGAACAAAAAGATATGCCGATACTAAGCGGTATTGAAATCACAAGAGTGCAACAGGTGATTGCGTTTGTACCACTTATTTTAGTAGGTGTAATGAATAAAGTTTTCACAATCATGATACCGAAGTGGTATCCGAATGGCTTTGATTTCTCAGCTATTGGTATGAAAGCATTTGGAAAAGTTGAATTAAGTGCAGTAGTTGGAATTTGGTCTGTAGAATTGGCACTTATTATAGGGATTCTATCAACACTTTTATTATATTGGAAACGGGTAGTAACTGGATTTCAAGCTGGTTTGAATACAAGTATTGGTGGAGCGCTACTTGCAACAATGAATACAGGAGCTGAGTTTGGGTTTGGTGGTGTTATTGCCGCACTTCCTGGCTTTGCGATAATGAGAGATGGCATCTCTGCAACGTTTACTAACCCATTAGTAAATGGGGCAGTAACGACGAATATTTTAGCTGGAATTACAGGTTCAGCATCAGGCGGAATGGGAATTGTGTTAAGTGCGATGGGGGATAAATTTATTGCTGCAGCAACGCAATATAACATTCCATTAGAAGTTATGCACCGCATTGTATCAATGGCGTCAGGTGGAATGGATACATTGCCGCATAATGGTGCAATTATTACAATATTGACGGTAACGGGATTAACACATAAGCAATCATATAAAGATATTTTTGCTATTACAGTTTTGAAAACGGTTGCTGTATTTGCAGTCATCGCGTTCTATACTTTAACAGGAATCTATTAATAAGAGTTAATATACGAAAAGAAAATATTCATTAGGATAAGAAGGGGTGGAGTACTTGCAAGAAGTTGCTGAATTTCGTATGCCGAAGTCTGTATTATATGGGAGAAATTCGCTTGAAAAACTAGGGGAGCAATCAAAAAAGTTAGGGAAAAGGGCTTTTATTGTGAGTGATACAATTATGGAGAAATTAGGGTATGTTGAAAGTTGTATTACGCAATTAAATGCGAAAGGGATTACTGTTAGTACATACAATAAAGTGAACGCTGAGCCTACAAATATACACGTATTAGAAGCTTTATCTATTTGTAAAGAAGGGAAATGTGATTTTATTATCGGTATCGGCGGAGGAAGTTGTATTGATGTTGCGAAAGCAATTGCAGTGTTATATACAAATGGTGGGGAAATTGAAGATTACGTACAAAAGGATGTTGAAATAGAAAAAGATCCGCTACCGCTTATCGCAATTCCAACAACTTCTGGTACTGGATCAGAAGTAACAAGTGTAGTAGTAATTACGAATAAAAAAACGGATGTAAAAATGATGATAAAGCATCCGAATTTCACTCCACAAGTAGCGATTATTGACCCGATTTTAACACGTTCGTTACCACCTCATATTACTGCAGCAACAGGGATAGATGCATTATGTCATGCAATTGAAGCTTATTTTTCTAAAGTTTCACAACCTCTTACAGATGTTCTTGCTCTGTCGGCTATTGAAAGCATTATGAAATATTTACGTATCGCATATGAAGATGGAGATAATATGGAAGCAAGGGAAGCAATGATGATTGCTTCATTGCAAGCTGGGATTGCTTTTTCAAATGCATCTGTTACATTAGTGCATGGTATGTCTCGTCCAGTGGGAGCATTATTCCATGTACCACATGGAATATCGAATGCAATACTATTACCTACAGTTTTAGAATATACAAAAGCGAAAGCAGTAAGAAGGTTAGCTGACATAGGACATAACTTAAACAAAGATTTATATTCTCATTCTGAAGAAGAAGTAGCCAACTACACGATTGCTGAAATTAAGAAACTTTGCTTTGATCTTCGTATTCCTAATTTAAGAGAATACGGAATTGGGGAAGTTGAATTTGAAAATGCTATTTCTAAAATGGCGAAAGATGCTATTGCAAGTGGTAGCCCAAGCAATAACCCGAGAGTTCCATCATATGAAGAAATAAAAGGATTGTATCGCAAATGTTTTGATTATCAATATGAGTCTACTACAAGAGTTGTTTTCTGAATATTCTATAATTATTTCCGTGGAAATGAATAATATTCCTATACATTCGATCGCATATATATTAAGATGGGGATTTGATTTATTATAGTAATGAAACGTTATTTATTGTGTATAAATTACATTATGAATTGTGTGTTTGAAAATATTATTTAAAAGGAGAATATATGAAATTAATAGGTCTTATTGGCGGAATGAGCTGGGAGTCATCTACTGAGTATTACAAAATGATAAATGAAGAAGTAAAAATGAGATTAGGTGGATTACATTCAGCGAAATGTCTACTTTACAGTGTTGACTTTGAAGAAATTGAGCGATATCAATCTGAAGGGGATTGGGATAAAGCGGGAGAAGTATTGGGAAATGCAGCTTCTTCTTTGGAGAAGGGTGGTGCTGATTTTATAATAGTTTGTACAAATACAATGCATAAAGTTATTAAGCATATAAAAAATAGAATCAGCATCCCAATATTACATATTGCTGATGCAACAGCGAAGGAAATAAAACAACATGGAATTCAATCAGTTGGTCTACTCGGGACAAAATACACGATGGAGCAGGATTTCTATAAATTACGTATAGAAGAAAATGATATAAAAGTAATCGTACCAACAGAAGAAGATAGAGAGACAGTAAATAAAATAATATATAACGAATTATGCTTAGGAAAAATAAACCAACAATCAAGAGAATATTTTAAAAGTGTAATGGAAGATTTAGTGCAAAGAGGGGCAAAAGGCATAATATTAGGGTGTACGGAAATAGGGCTATTAGTAAAACAGGAAGGTTCAATAGTTCCTTTATTTGATACAGCCCGCATACACGCAATTGAAGCTGTGAATATGTCTTTAATAAGTAAAGATAATTTTATTATGTAAACAATGACCGTGTGAGTGGAAAATGTTCAGAAAATATTTTATAATGTAAGTGGTTACATTCAAGGGGGAATGCGGATGTTTTCAGTTCAACCAATCGCATTTGTACATAATGAAAGAAAGGAAATAAAAGATGATGAGTGGGGAGATGTAAGATCCTGTATTACTTTAACTGATATGTATACTGAGGAAAGTATACAAGGGGTTGAAGACTTTTCTCATATTGAAGTTATTTTCTATTTTCATAAAGTAACAGATGAACAAATCCAGTATTCTGCTAGACACCCTAGAAATAATAGTAATTATCCAAAAGTAGGGATTTTTGCACAGCGTGGAAAAAATCGTCCGAACCGACTAGGAGCGACAGTTGTTAAAGTGATAAGAAGAGATAGAAAAACAATCGTTGTTGAAGGATTAGACGCAATCGATGGTACACCTATATTGGATATTAAGCCTGTTATGAAAGAATTTATACCGAGAGAAGAAATAAAGCAGCCTGAATGGGCAACGGATATTATGAAACAATATTGGAAGGGGAATACAGTAAAATGAGAATATATGAGGCAACAATTGCAGATTTAGATGGACTAGCATCGGTTTTTAATAATTATCGCGTATTTTATCGACAAGATTCCGATATTGAAGGAGCAAAAGTATTTTTACGAAATCGAATTGAGAGAAAAGAATCCATTATTTTCGTGGCAGTTGAAGATGGAGAATATATCGGGTTCACGCAACTATATCCATCATTTTCTTCTATTTCGATGAAAGAATTATGGATTTTAAATGATCTGTTTGTACAAAAGGCGAAGCGCGGAGCTGGAACAGGTAAAAAATTATTAGAGGCCGCAAAAGAATTCGCATTAAAAAATGGTGCAAAAGGTGTAAAATTACAAACAGAGATTGATAATTTATCAGCACAGCGATTATACGCTGAAAATGGTTATTTGAGAGATAATCGTTATTTCCATTATGAATTAACTTTTTGAAATACACATAGTTAAATGAGACGTTTTCAAAGTGAAGACGCCTCATTTAATTTTTTATTGATGATTTAAAATCCAATTTGTAGCATCTTCAAAGTTTTCTGCAATGTAGTTTGGTTCAATATGTGCCCATTTATCTCGGAACGTATGTAAAGCATCATATCCAGCACCAGTTTGAACTAATATAGTCGTTGCATTTGCGTTTGCACCAGCAACAATATCCGTCCAGCGATCACCGATTACAGCGCATTTTGTTAAATCAAGCCCATGTTTTTCCGCTGCTTGTAGGAGCATACCTGTGCTCGGTTTGCGACATTCACATCCATCACCATGTTTATGAGGGCAAAGGTAAATATCATCAAAACCAAACTCTTTTAATTCTTTCGCAAAATCATTCACGGTCGCTAGTCCATCTGCGATACCTGGTTGATTCGTAAAAGAGAAAAGCTTTATATTTTTTGCTTTTAATTTTTGTAGAGATTCTTTCGTAAAAGGAAATAATGTGAAAGAACCTGGATAATGTATTGTAGTATCCCCACCAATTGTTCCGTCACGATCAATGAATATTGCTTCAATGTTTGTCATAGTTATAGTCCTTTCTTTGTACCAGTAGTTTAAAAATATTTTACAAATCGATACCCATTTACTTCATAGCCCAATTTTTCATAGAAGGGGTGTGCTTCTTTGCGGTTCATTCCACTAACAAGCCAAGTACCAATACAGTCATGCTCTTTTGCTAATTGTTCTGCATAATCCATTAACACTTGTCCAATACCTTTTCGACGTATTGTAGAATCAACACTAATAATTGAAATCTCTCCATAACGAGTTACATCTTCTAAATTTTCACGTATACGAAATCCTAGTAATCCAAAAATAGTATTATCTTCCTCATATACATATAAAAAATCAAAAGGGCTCATTTTTACGAATTGTAAACGATTCTTCATATCTTCATTAGAGATAGAGGATCCTTTTAATTCTTTTGTAAGAGAACAAAGTGAATCAATATCATCTATAGTCGCTTCACGAATTTGAACTGACATATGATCAACCCCATTTACTTTAAAATCTTCAAACATTAAATATTCTGTTAAAGTATGTTTTTTCCTGCTACCGAAACAAATATTTTAGAAATGATATAATACTATATTAAGAGGGATATGTTATCATTTTCCTTGATTGTATTGTAAATGGAAAGAAGGGGAATGTATGCTAGAAGTGAATATTCGCTCAGCAGGATATGAAGTAGGTGAAAAGACAGTTCACGATATTGCATTTGCAATTGAAAAAGGCGAGTTAGTTGCTCTTATTGGCGCAAATGGCGCAGGAAAGAGTACGACAATTAAATCGATGCTCGGTTTGCTAGTCAATATGGATGGTGAAATTTCGTTTGGTGAAAAGAAAAATCCATATGCATATGTACCGGAGCACCCCACTTATTATGATTACTTAACTTTGTGGGAACATATTGAATTGCTAATGGCTGCCCGTGGAAATGAAGTGAGAAATTGGGAGGACAAAGCAAGGGAATTATTACATACGTTTCGAATGGAAAAACATATACACGAATACATATCAAAGTTTTCAAAAGGTATGAAACAAAAGTCGATGCTTATATTAGCATTTTTAACAGAGCCAGATTTTTATATTATTGATGAGCCTTTTATCGGTTTAGATCCAGTAGCTACGAAAGCATTTTTGAATTACTTATATAAAGAAAAAGAGCGAGGAGCTGGAATTTTACTTTGTACACACGTACTAGATACTGCAGAAAGGATTTGTGAAAGATTTTTGCTTATTTCGAAAGGGACATTAGTAGCAGATGGGAAATTAGACAAAATCCAAACATTAGCAGAAATGCCAAGGAGTCCATTGTTAGACTGTTTTGATGCAATTGTAAGGCGGGAACAGCATGATTAAACAACAGTTTAATAAAAGGTTACGTCATGAATTGCAAAGAAAATGGAAGTCGATTCGTTCTGTTACAGATTGGACAGTCGCATTATATATTATTATTCCAGCACTTATATTTGCGGGGATTTACTATCGTTCACTATGGATGAAAGAATTATCGATGGAAGAGGCCGTTTATTTTGGATTAGGCTTACTCGCGTTTTATTTTGTCACATTTTCAAGAGGCGTTCGCTCGTTTTTTGAGCAAGCAGATAGCTTATTTTTAATTTCGTATCCAAATCATATGCAAAAATTAATGAGGATTGGCATGATGTATACGTTTATTCGGATTGCAATAACGAACGTAATTGTAATATTTATTATGTTACCTATATTGATGAAAAGTATGGGAGCGACAAGTATCCAAATCGTACTATTTTGGATTTTCTTTACTGTTTTTCGATTTACGTTATCGTTGTTGATGAGATTCATAAATGTACGTGTGGGGAAACGATGGGTTTTATGGATAGTAAAAGATGTTGTATTTTCTATTAGCTTAATTTTTTTTGGAATCAGTATATTTTTTATTTATAAAAATCCGTTGTACTCAGTATTATTTATCGGTCTAGCAGCTTTACTTACTGTAGTCTTAGTAAAAGAAAAGATGAATTATAAAAAATTCTTTTTTAAAGAAGTTGAGAAAGAAAAAGAAGAAAGTATGCGCTGGACTGTAGGGATTATGCAGGTTGGTGGTCATGCAGCTAAACCGAGTAGTTCGAATAAAAAACCATGGATGTTTCCTCGTTCTAAAAAGATATTAGGAAAAAAATCTGATTCGCGTATTGTAGAAACTTTTTTAAAAGAATTTTTGCGTACAAGTAGTGCTTTCATGTTTTATATTCAAATTGTATGTATAAGTACTGTAAGTATTATCGTGACTCCGAAGTGGATAACAGCTATTATTCTTGTATTTGCTTTAGTTGCTATTTCTCGCTATGCACGTGATTATTGGAATGAATTTACGAAGAAAATGTTTCTACATTTATATTGTGACGAAGGAGAATTACTATTATTAAGATGGAAGGCGGATCGTTATTTGCTCTTTCCAACCGTATTCATATACGGGACGGTCATCCTTTCTCAGTTTTATTTATTGCCAGCAGTAATAATTGGGTTTATTTTTATAGTATTCATTGGTTGGATTGTATTTTTACCATAGAAAAAGAGCCGGAAACGGCTCTTTTTCTAGTCTGTAACACACTGATAAATAAAATATACTAAAAGGAGTATGCTTGCGGCGGAGTACAGGGCATCTAAAGTCATCTGATCGCCTCCTCGTTGTTGTATATATAGTGTATGAAATCTTACAATTTCATATTCAAGTGAAAAATATGTGAACGTTAACAAAATTGTAAAGTGCAAAAATTACAATCATTTTGTATAATAGAAGAAACAATCGTTATATAAAATATAATGAGCGAAAGGGGAGGGAACATAAATGCCAAATTGGTTTAGAAAAACCTTAGTCGCATTAATTACCGTATTTACATTTGGTTTAGTGACGCCTCCTTCCATATTACTTGATAATGCCAAAGCTGCGGACAAGCCTACGAGCACAGCTGGGCAACAAAATTTGGAGAGTACGTCCTATACATATGAAGAAACGAATGATAGGTTAACCACCGATACCTTTATTAATTATGCGATGCAAGAAGCAGAGAAGCAATCTATGCAAAAATTCGGCTCTAAAATTGGGCCTGTAATTGAAGATGAATTTAAAGATGTTGTATTACCTAAAATTGAAGAGGCAATTGCAGAACTTGCCAATGATGTGCCAGAAGAATCGTTACAATCATTAGCGATTTCTCAAAGACCGGCTGGCGGAAATAATGAAAAGATTTTTCATGTTTATGACACGAAATCAGGAATTGACTTACTGCGATTTCATGTGAGGAGAGATCATCCACCGCAAGATGGATATTATTTTAATTTCCACTATCATCGTTTTGATGATGGATACTCAGGACACCATGAGTTAGGAAATATTTATTGGAATACGAATGTACCGCCGAAATGGCTGTCTTAAAGAAGAACAAGAGAAAATCTTGTTCTTTTTTTTATATTTATGAAAGGGGAAGACATTTCTGTTGTTGAATAACATATGTTTAGGAAAAAAAGCAAAGGGAGTATGGGAATGCAAAAATACATTGTTTTTGATTTTGACGGCACATTAGTAGATTCACAAAATATATTTGTACCAATTTATAATCAACTTGCTGAAAAGCACGGATATAAAACGGTAAGGGAAGAAGAAATTGAGTATTTACGTAAATTAACGATGCCAGAGAGATGTAAAAAGCTTGATGTACCTCTGTATAAACTACCGATATTAGCGCTGGAGTTTTATAAATTGTATCAACCTGCTATAAAAGATCTCGTTTTGTTCCATGGGATGAAAGATGTATTAGATGAACTACATAAAAAAGGCTACGGAATTGCAGTCATATCATCGAACTCAGAAGAGCATATTCGGGCATTTTTACACAATAATGATATAGAAAATATACAGGAAGTGTATTGTTCTAAAAATTTGTTTGGTAAAGATAAAATGATAAAAAGATTTTTAAAATCGAAAAAGCTAACAGAACAAGATATGTTGTATGTCGGTGATGAACAACGTGATATAGCAGCTTGTAAAAAAGCTGGTGTAAATGTAATTTGGGTTTCTTGGGGATATGACGTTATTGAAACGGTAAAAGGGGATGCGCCAGATTATATGGTCAATACGCCAATGGAAATAATGCAAGTAGTACAGGGAGCGCATTCTTAATATGAATACACTTCGAGCAGGTATTCATCATATTGAATTTTGGGTAGCAAATTTAGAGGAGTCTATTTCTTTTTACGATATGTTGTTTTCAATAATTGGATGGAGAAAATTAAGCGAAGGAGCATATAGTACGGGAGAAAGTGAAATATATTTTAAAGAAGTAGACGAGGAAAATTGTAAGGACGTTAGGACCGAGACATATTTGTTATCAAGCTATTAATAGAAAAGTAGTTGATGAGGTATCGGGATTTTTAGTCGATACTAATGTGAAGATTATATGTGGTCCTATCGAAATAAAGCATTATTAGGATGGATACTATACAATAGACTTTTATGACCCGAATGGTTTTATTGTAAAGGTTGCGTATACACCGAATGCGGAAATGTAAGGGGAATAGACATGAAGACAATTACAGCATGGCAAAACAATATACAAATAGTAAAAGATGCAGTGGATATTGAAGAAATTTCTAAAGGTTTCTCACCTGATAAGAAATATATAATTACGAGTGCGAGTAATGAAAAATATTTATTGCGGACAGGCGATATAAAAGAGTATGAAAGAAAGAAAATAGAGTTTCAAATTTTAAATGAAATGCAAAACCGTAGTGTGCAAGCACAAAAACCAATTGAAATGGGTTTGTTGGCAGAAGAAGGTGTATGCTATGGCATTTTTTCTTATATAGAAGGGGAAGATGCGAAGAAGCTATTACCTACGTATTTACCCAAAGAACAATATGATATTGGTATATAGGCAGGAAAAGATTTAGCAAAAATGCATACATATGAAGCTCCCAAGGACTTACTGCCTTGGCATGAAAGAGCAATGGAAAAACATAGAAAATATTTAGAGGCATATAAAACATGCGGATTTAAAATAGAAAATGATGATAGAATTATTAAGTTTATAGATGAAAATGAAATGTATGTAAAGAACCGCCCGAATCGATTTCAACACGATGATTTTCATTTAGAAAATATAATTGTACGGGATGGGAAATATGTAGGTGTTATTGATTTTAATGGCTATGATTGGGGCGACCCACTTCATGATTTCGTAAAGATTGCATTATTTGCAAGAGACATTAGTATCCCGTATTCAATCGGACAAATAGAAGGATACTTTAATGGTAGAATACCAGAGGAGTTTTGGAAATTATATGCGGTGTACGTTGGCATGACGGTTTTCTCTTCAGTTGTTTGGTGTTTACGAGCAGCACCACATATGTTAGATGATATGTTAGAACGTCTTACTATCGTTTTAGAGGATCATAAAAACTTTGAATTATCGAAGCCGATTTGGTTTGATAGTGAAATGATGAATAGAAAATAAGGATAGTAGGTGGGAAATCTCACACCTGCTATTTGTAAATAACTCATGAGATGGTCTCTTTACATACTATATATGTAGTTTTTTTATGAAGGAATGAAAACCTTGATGTCTCCATTATAATAAAAAAAGGGGGTGAATTATTGAAAATCAGGCAAGGCAAATATGAAGAAATAAAATTACGCGATAGAATCCCAGGAATGGTTGAATATATAGAGGACACAATGTTACCTACTGGTTTTCACTATTATATTCCTCCTCACTGGCATAGAAGTATTGAAATTAGCCTAGTCGTATATGGAGACGTTTTCTTGTATGTGAATGGGCAAAAAAAGAAAGTATCTGCTGGCGAATTTATTTTTGTAAATAGTGGAGATGTTCATGAATTTGAAAAAGTTGAAAATATAAGTTGTGCAGTCATGATGCTAATTATTTCTTATGAATTTCTTAAAGAGCTAAATGAAGATTTTGATAAATATAGATTTAATATAAAAGAATCAGTTGTTCAGAAAACTAACCTCCAGCAAATGTTTTATGAATTAAAGGGGTTAGTTACAAATTCTGATGATTTAACTTATATAAAAATTAATAGTTTAATTTATGAAATTGTTTATATTCTATTGCGATATTGCAAAGATGGGGAGAATATAGACAATGATTTTCAACTTGAAAGTAGACAGAAAGAAATAATTACGTATATTTACAAACATTATGATGAGGAACTAAAACTGAAAGATGTGGCTAAACATTTTTTTGTAAGTGAAGAACATTTTTCACGTATGTTTAAAAAATCATTCGGATCAAATTTCACCACTTTTTTAACGAGATACAGGCTCTATAAAGCGTATGAAGATATTATTAGAAGTACGAATTCTATACAAGATATAGCGCTGAAACATGGATTTCCAAATGTGAAATCATTTATTTCACAGTTTAAAGACAAATATGGATATACACCATTACAGTATAGGAAAAATATCATATCAAAAAATGACTATAATCGAATCAAATATGAACAACAATAAAAATACGTTCCATGGTACATTTTGTACATGGAACGTATTTTTATTTAGTAAACGGGAAGTTATATAATCCTGAATAATGAAAGCGCTTGAATTTAGAGGGGAGAAATATTAGATGACTAGAAAATATGACTTAGACTTATTAGAACAAATTCAAGAAAAACAAGAAACCATCAATGTGCAGGGGGCAAAAGTCTTAGTAAAAAACATACCAGATTGCGATGAAAAAGGAGCGATGGATCCACGCCTTTATAAGGATACGAAGGTTCAAATGAATGTAATGAGGTTTATGCCTAAAAATATGATGAAAATGGATGCTTCTGAAAAATCGGTAAAGAATATGCGAAAACAATTTAATGGAATTAAAAGTGTTCCAATTGTCACTAAAGACATAAATATTGCGCATAAAACAGTGAAAGCGGAAGATGGCTATGATATACCTATAAGAATTTATAACAGTAGTACTAAACGAGAGAATGCACCAATTTTATACTTTATTCATGGTGGCGGATTTATGGCAGGATCACCTGATGTGGTAGAAGAACTTGTGAAATTGATAGTAGAAAAAACAGATATACTAGCCGTTTCTGTGGATTATCGATTAGCTCCAGAAAATCCTTTTCCAACCGGGCATACAGATTGTTACACTACTTTAAAGTGGATTTATGAGAATGCTGGCACATTAGGCGGTGATAAGAATAATATCTTTGTAGCAGGTGATAGTGCAGGAGGGAACTTAACACAGTATTGTACAACTAAAGATTTGGAAGATGGTAGGAAGTACGTGAAGGGACAGTTGCTACTGTATCCTACAATTAACATGTGTGATTATGAAGATGAGTTTTATTCTTGGAGTATAGATAAATATGAAATTGCTCCAAAGTATAAAAAAGGATTAGAAAAAATGCTTAATATTATGCATTCAATGGTTGGAGGTATGTCAGAAGTACTTGGTACGAAAGAAATTAATTCTAAGTATTTAAGTCCATATGTTGATGTATCCCCAGACTATCCAAGTACATTTATTACGGTAGGAGAGCATGATTTTTTAATGATAGAATGCTTAGCTTATGCAGCTAAATTAACTAACAAAGGAGTTGATACCGAAACAGTTCTTTATCGTGGTTTAGGGCACGCTTATGGAGATAACGTAGGTGTCTATCCTCAAAGTGAAGATTTAGCAATTGAAATGGGGAATTTTATATTAAAGCATAGTGGAAAGTAGGGAGCATGATGAAAAATAGAAAAGTGATATTAATTGCTAGCTTTGCTATTTTACTATGTATCTTTGCATTTACAGACTTACAAATATCCAATAGTTTATATGAACCAACTAATAAGATTGCTCTTTTTTTACATGCTAAAGGAGTATTTTGAGCTTATATAATGATGAATGGTTTGAGTAGTGCTAAAGTATTATTTGTTTAATTAGATAAATAAATTAATGGTTTTAGATGAAATTTCTACTTGTGAAAAAATAGAGAGAAGCGAAAGCTTCCCTCTATGAAATTAACTATTCAATTTTAGTAAATGTAAGCGGCTGAGTACTTAGCATAGCGGGCACATGTAACTGAAGTGATGGGAATTCACCATTCACATTCATTTCATATGCAAATAATAGATTCATTTTTGCTTGGAACAAGTCAACTGGTGCGGAGAAAATGTCGTAATGATGATGCTGTAATTGAATCTCCATCTCCATAAATTGTACGTGTAATGAATCATCCCGTTTATATACTTGTAATGCTCCATAAGCAGGATGTTCAAAAGTACCAGTATAATCCTCTAACTTGTGAGAAGGTGCAGTCCCTTTAATTTGTTCAGGAAGGGATTCAGTTGCTTCTTTCATCATTTCCTTCATTTTTTCAGTATCTTCAACAGCACGTTTATGCCAATCGATGCCTTCTAATTCAAGTAGATCGTCATAAATTTGGTTAGCAAGATAAGTAGGGAGTAATGTGCTTCCGGCATTCGTTAAAATGACAAGGCCTACATTTTCTTTTGGCATGAATGAAACAAGTGCCGAAAATCCATCAATATTACCGCCATGATGAATCACTTTATTACCACGATAAGCGCTAATAAACCAACCAAGGCCGTAACTATTTAATGGAGATTCAGGGAGTGATAGAACTGGTTGATCTGGAATGGAATTGTGTGGTGTATACATTTGTTGTAATAATTCAGAGGAGATTAATTCATGATCTCCAAACTTTCCTTCGTTTAAGTGAAGAAGTACCCAATTTGCCATATCTTCAATTGTAGAATTAATGCATCCAGCAGCGCCAACTGTATCGATATTACGGAATGGAACTTCTTTTATTTCACCGTCATTTTCCATGTAAGGTAAAGCATAATCGTCTGTATTTTGTGAGTCTGTAACAGAGAAATTTGTTTGATTCATATTTAAAGGCTCTAAAATATGTTCTGTAACGTATTGTTCCCACATTTGATTTGTAATGTTTTCCACAATGTAGCTAATTGTCGCATACATTAAGTTGTTATATAGAAACGCTGTTCGGAACGGCGCATCAAGTGGTAAATGTTTTATTTTTTCAACTAGATCTTTTCGAGATAAGGAAGAGCTGTACCAGAGAGCCTCATGACGACTTACACCAGTTCGATGAGAAGCCAAATCTCGTCCTGTAGCTTGCGAGTTAGCGAGCATATCGGATAGAGAGAAGTTAGGTACGTAAGATTGGACAGGGGTATCCCAATTAAATTTTTTTTGCTGTGCTAGTAAGCTTAATGAAAGTGTCCCGAATGCTTTCGTTGCGGAACCGATTGCGAATCGTGTCTGCGGAGTAACAGCCTCTTTTTTCTCTATGTTTCGATAGCCAAAACCTTCTGAAATGATTACTTCGCCATCTTTTATAACAGCTATAGCAGCGCCAGGAACGTTTAAATCCTTCATCATCTTCTCAACCTTATGTTGTAACGTACTTAAAACAGGAGTTTTGATTTTAGACATGCTTTCAACCTCCAAATATAATTTTTATGTTCCGCACTATACTTTCTGTAATAGAAAAGTGAAACCCTTTTTAAATACAGAAAGTTAATAATTTTGTAAGAATAAATAAAATTATTATTTATTTAGAATTTTATTTTTATTATAATTAATTTAAATTGGATTTGAGAAGAGAGGGTGAAAAAGCGTGCTAACAATAAAGAAAATACTTTGCGATAATAAAATTAATCCGATAGGCATAGATTCAAAAGCTGTTAAAATTAGTTGGCAGCTTGAGTCGAATAACCGAAATGTCAAACAACGTGCTTATCAATTGCAAGTTGCGAAGGATAAAGATTTTGAAAATATAGTATTTGATTCACAGAAAGTAGAAACAGATCAAAGTTTACATATACCGATCAATTCCTTTCTATATAGAACGGAGACACGCTATTTTTATCGAGTGAAGGTGTGGGATAATCATGAAGAAGAGTCATCTTGGTCAAAAGTAGCATTTTGGGAGACTGGATTACAAAGTGACAATTGGACGGGAAACTGGATTGCTGCAAAAAAAGAGCGAACACAAGTTATGTCCTTTAATAAAAATATTTTTATTAAAAAATTAGTAAAAAAAGCACGTTTATATATAACAAGTTTAGGATTATATGAGGCCGCTATAAATGGAGAGCGTATTGGAGAGAGTTACTTTACTCCTGGATGGACGAGTTATGATAAGAGAGTATTGTATCAAACGTTCGATATAACGCATTTATTAAAGGATGAGCACAATGCTATTTCTATACTGGTAGGTAATGGATGGTTTAAAGGACCGCTTACAATGCATCATGTACGTAATTATTACGGGGGAAGACGTGCGATTATTGCTCAAATACATATAACGTATGAGGATGGAACGAAAGAAAAAATTGTAACAGACGAAACGTGGAAGGTAGAAAAAAGCCCTATTTTGTATTCTGAAATTTATGAAGGAGAAGTTTACGACGCTAGGTTAGAAGAAAGTGGGCAAGAGTTAGAGAATGTGGAAGTAATTGGTCATTCTAAACGAATAATTGTTGCACAAGAAAACGAATCGATTCGTAAAATGAAAATCATAAAACCAATCTCTATTTCAAAACTACCAAATCATGAGTGGCTCATTGACATGGGACAAAATATGGTGGGCTGGGTGCGATTTACAGTTCGTCATGTTTATAGTGGACAAAAGATAGAATTACAACATGCTGAAATATTAAATAAAGACGGTAGTTTTTATACTGGAAATCTCCGAAAGGCAAAACAAAAAATAGTATATATAGCAAAAGGAGAAGCTGAGGAAAAGTTTGAGCCTCATTTTACATATCAAGGTTTTAGGTATGTGAAAATAAGTGGATTAACCCAACCACCTCAAATAACAGATTTTGAGGGGATTGTATTGCATACTGATATGGAAAAAGCGACTGAGTTCGAAACGTCCAATCCATTAATCAATCAGCTTCATCATAATGTGGAATGGTCCCAAAGAGGTAACTTCTTTGATGTGCCAACAGATTGTCCACAGCGTGATGATCGACTTGGATGGACAGGAGATGCACAAATGTTCATCGGGACAGCTACACAAATCATGAATGTTCAATCGTTCTTTAAGAAATGGCTCCAAGATTTATCATTAGATCAAAATGTTAACGGAGCTGTGCCTTTAGTTATTCCAGATGCGTTTGGAAAAAGAGCGGATTTTGATCTTGATACTTCTGGAGGTTGGGGCGATGCAGCCATTATTTGTCCGTGGGTTCATTATTTGCATTACGGGGATGTATTGATTTTAAAAGAACAATATGACAGTATGAAGAAGTATATAGATTACATACGTTCACAAGGTGATAACGAGTATACATGGGATACAGGTTATCATTTAGGAGATTGGCTTGCATTAGATACGAAACCAGATGTGTATGAAGGCGAAACAGACAAGTATTTTATTGCGACGGCTTTCTATGCGTATTCTACATCGCTTTTACAAAGAATTGCTGGGATTTTAGGTGAAAAAACAGATGCTAGGTTTTATGAAGAGTTACATGCAAATATTGTTCAAGCATTTCAAAATGAATTCGTTACACCAAATGGTAGATTAATTTCAGATACCCAAACTGCCCATGTATTGGTGCTGTTGTTTGAATTAATAAATGATAATGTGAAGGAGAAAGTATTTAATCGCTTAATTGTGCTTATAAAAGAAAATAAAAATCATTTAACAACTGGTTTTATAGGAACTCCGTACTTGAATTTAATATTAAGCAAGTTTAACCGTCACGACCTTGCTTGTAAGCTTCTATTTCATGAAGATTATCCCTCTTGGTTATATCAAGTGAAGAAAGGAGCTACAACCATTTGGGAACATTGGGATGGTGTGAAAGAAGATGGAACACTTTGGAAGGATAGCATGAATTCTTATAATCATTACGCATACGGTTCTATCGTTGAATGGATATACCGATATATTGTTGGGTTAGAAGTGAATGAAACAAAGCTTGTATATAAACATTTTTATATCCAGCCTCATTTTGATTCCAATCTAGAATGGATTAATATAAAGCGTGAAACAGCGTATGGAGAAATTAAAATTGATTGGCGTGTAGAACATGAACAAGCTATATTAAATGTCTCAGTACCGGCAAATACTACAGCAACGTTACGAATTCAGGAAGCTGAATGGGAAATGCGAGATAGGATTGAAAAGGAACTAGGATCGGGCGATTATGAATTTACATTTTGTAAGAAAATAAATGAGGTAGAATTCTGTTAATATAGAAATGTTTTTTATTAATTTGGATTATTAAATTCGCTGTTTTTCATGTTATGATAAATTGCATATAAGATTGAAAGAAGGTTTTCTTACATATGAAACATGCTGAATATGAATACTTAAATTTATGCCGTCATGTAATGGAGCACGGTACGAAGAAAGAAGATCGTACGGGGACAGGTACTGTATCTGTATTTGGTTACCAAATGCGTTTCGATCTAAGTAAAGGATTTCCTTTATTAACGACTAAGAGAGTCCCATTTCGCCTTGTAGCAAGTGAACTGCTTTGGTTTATGAAAGGTGATACAAATATTCGTTATTTATTGCAACATAATAATAATATTTGGAATGAATGGGCGTTTAAGAGCTGGGTAGAAAGTGACGAATATAAAGGTCCTGATATGACAGATTTCGGTCTTCGCTCTCAACAAGATGAGGAATTTAAGAAGCAATACGATGAGCAAATGGAATTGTTTAAAAAGAACGTTCTAGAAGATGATGATTTTTCGAATAAATATGGTTATTTAGGAGACGTATACGGAAAGCAATGGCGTGCTTGGAAAACGACAGCTGGTGAAACGCTTGATCAACTAAAAGATGTAATTGAAATGATTAAAAAAACGCCAGATTCACGTCGACTAATTGTTTCTGCTTGGAATCCTGAGGATGTACCAAGCATGGCTTTACCGCCTTGTCATACGCTATTCCAGTTTTATGTAGCAGATGGAAAGCTTTCTTGTCAGTTATATCAAAGAAGCGGTGACATATTCCTTGGGATTCCATTTAACATCGCAAGCTATTCATTACTAACACATTTAATTGCACATGAATGTGGTCTTGAAGTTGGCGAGTTTGTTCATACAATTGGTGATGCACATATTTATACGAATCATTTTGAACAAGTAGAAAAACAGTTGGCACGTGAACCACGTCCATTCCCGAAACTTACATTAAATCCAGATGTAAAATCTGTGTTCGATTTTGAAATGGAAGATTTAACGATTGAAGGATACGATCCACACCCAGCAATTAAAGCACCGGTTGCAGTGTAATTGTAGAGGAGATGAAAAGAATGATTATTTCATTTATGGTCGCAATGGACGAGAATAGAGTAATTGGGAAAGATAATAACTTACCTTGGCGTTTACCTAGTGAATTACAATACGTGAAGAAAACGACGATGGGCCACCCGCTTATTATGGGAAGAAAAAACTATGAAGCGATTGGTAGACCATTGCCTGGAAGACGTAATATTATTGTAACTCGTAATGAAGGGTATCATGTAGAAGGCTGCGAAGTAGCTCATACTGTAGAAGAAGTGTTTGAACTATGTAAAAATGAAGAAGAGATTTTTATTTTTGGCGGAGCGCAAATTTATGATCTCTTTTTACCTTATGTAGACAAGTTATATATAACAAAAATCCACCACGCATTTGAAGGAGACACATTCTTCCCAGAAATGGATATAACAAATTGGAAAGAGATTTTTGTAGAACAAGGTTTAACGGATGAAAAAAATCCGTATACGTATTATTACCATGTATACGAGAAACAACAATAATAATAATAATAATAAAAATTGATGTGAGTATTCGCATCAATTTTTTTATTTGTATTTATAAATGTAAGTTTATAGATGATATTCGATAGTGCTATAATGAAAGATAGCATGTGAAAAATGCTAAAATTTTCAAAAGTATTAATGTAGAAAGAGGAGGAGAATCGATTGAGAAAGATATGGGGGATTCTATTTCTTTGCTTAACATTCATGTTAGTCGGATGCGGTAAAGAAGAAAAACCACAAGAAGCGTTTGATACATATGCGAAAGCATGGAATAAACAAAAATTTGCAGATATGTATGATCAATTATCAGAAAATGCAAAAAAAGATATTTCAAAGAAAGAGTTTACTGAGAAATATGAAAAGATATATTCTGGTATCGAAGTGAAAGACTTAAAGGTAGAAACAGGGGAAGTAAAAGAAGATAAAAAAGATGAAGGCCCTGTTCCTTTTAAGGTAAGCATGGATACAGTTGGTGGTAAAGTCACTTTTGGCCATGAAGCGAAAATGGTGAAAGAAAAAGATGGAGATAAAGAATCATGGAAAATAGATTGGACTCCTGATTTTATATTCCCAGGCATGACAAAAGATAGTAAAGTGCGTATGCAAACGACGCAACCAAAACGTGGAGAAATATATGACCGTAACGGTAAATATCTTGCGGTAAATGGTAAAGCTTCTGAAATTGGAATGATTCCAGAAAAATTAGGAGATGCTGCTCCGCAAACGAAGGAAACGATAGCGAAGTTGCTAAATATGTCTGTAGAAGAAATTGATCAAAAACTAGCTGCTAAATGGGTAAAACCAGGGTATCTCGTACCAATTGGAATTTTACCTGAAGGGACAACGCAAAATACGTATCTTGATTTACCTGGTGTTGTAACAAAACCTGTAAATGTTCGTACATATCCGTTAGGGGAAGCTGCAGCTCATCTAACTGGTTATATCGGAAAGGTAAATGCTGAAGATTTAAAAACGCTACAAAAGAAAGGCTATCAAGCTGATGAGCCAGTTGGTAAGGCTGGATTAGAGCAAGTGTTGGAAGAAAAGCTACGCGGTAAAAAGGGTGGCCGTGTCTTTGTAGAAGATGCACAAGGAAAAGAAATTAAAAATTTGGCAAAAACAGATGCTGTTGATGGAGAAAATGTAACTTTAACTATTGATAGTGTTGTTCAAGAAAAAACGTATAATGAAATGAAGGGAGAAGCTGGTTCAAGTGCGGCGATTAATCCGAAAAGTGGAGAAACAATTGCTCTTGTAAGTAGTCCAGCTTATGATCCTAATTTAATTGCACGAGGAACATCGAAAGCACAACGCGAAGCTTGGAATAATGATCCGAAAAAACCAATGACGAATCGTTTTACACAATTATCGGTACCAGGTTCTGTATTTAAGCCAATTACAGCTGCAATTGGTCTTGAAACAAAAACGATTGATCCAAAAGAAGAGTTGAAAATTGAAGGATTGAAATGGACAAAAGATTCTTCTTGGGGTAATTATTATGTAACGCGTGTGAAAGATGCAAATCCGATTGATCTTGATAAGGCAATGAAATACTCGGATAATATTTACTTCGCACAAGAAGCGTTAAAAATTGGGAAAGACAAATTTATGAGTGAAGCGAAAAAATTCGGATTCGATGAGAAATTACCAATTGAATATGGATTCCCAGCTTCTAAAATCGCAAATGATGGTATTAAAAATGATATTCAAATGGCAGACACAGGTTATGGACAAGGACAAGTGTTAATGACTCCTCTTCATTTAGCTTTAACGTATGCGCCAATTGTAAATGATGGAACGATTCCCACGCCGTATATCATTAAAACAGATAAACAACCAAAAGCTTGGAAAGAAAATGTGATTTCTAAAGGAAATCAAGATATATTAAAAACTGCTTTAACAAAAGTAATTAATGATCCAGATGGTACAGGGAAAATTGCTAAAATTGATGGAATGACTCTTGCTGGAAAAACAGGTACAGCGGAATTAAAAGTATCTAAAGAGGCCGAAGGAAAAGAACTAGGCTGGTTCGCTGCGTTTGATTTAAATTCACCTGATATGGTCATTACAATGATGATTGAAGATGTAAAAGGTAGAGGCGGAAGTAACATTCCAGCTGAAAAAGTGAAACATATTTTTCAAAAATAGAAATTGATAGAAACTACCTCCATGAAATAGGGAGGTAGTTTTTTATTTGGTTAAAATCTTAATGTTTATATACAAAAGTAAAATGAAACTACATAACTTATTAACTTACGAAAAAAAGTAGCTATTTTTTATTGACAGCAAGTATAACTTTTTGTATTATACTTACATAAGGTAAGTTATTTACTTACAAAACATAAATCTCAAATTAAAGATAAAATGTAAAAAGGGAGAGAATACAATGACAAAAGTACTATTTATCACAGCAAATCCAAATTCAGCAGAAGGTTCTTTCGGAATGGCAGTAGGAGAAGCTTTCATCGAAGCTTACAAAAACAAGCATCCACAAGACGAAGTTGTAACAGTTGATTTATTTAATACTGTCGTACCAGCAATTGATGCAGATGTATTTGCTGCTTGGGGTAAATTTGCAGCAGGTGAAGGTTTTGAAACTTTAACTGAAGTTCAACAACAAAAAGTAGCAGCAATGAACACAAACCTAGAAACATTTATGCATGCAGATCGTTATGTATTCGTAACTCCAATGTGGAACTTTAGCTATCCACCAGTAGTAAAAGCATACTTAGATAACGTAGCAATCGCAGGTAAAACATTCAAATATACTGAAAATGGTCCAGTTGGCTTATTAGAAGGCAAAAAAGCACTTCACATTCAAGCGACAGGTGGCGTTTATTCTGAAGGAGCATATGCAGCTGTAGACTTCGGTCGCAATCACTTAAAAACAGTATTAGGATTCATTGGTGTAAATGATACTGAATATATTGCAGTTGAAGGTATGAATGCAAACCCTGAAAAAGCACCAGAAATTAAAGAAGCAGCAATTGCTAATGCTCGTGAATTAGCAAAACGTTTCTAATATAGAATACTTAAAAATGTCCAAACACTTGTTGTTTGGACATTTTTTCTTCTTTTTCCTTCGTTTGTCTAGTATAATGAAGGTCGGAATGATAATAGGTGGGGGTTCTGTATGATTCAAACGTTTTTTAAAATCTTTTATTTAATTTTAATCGTAATTGCGATTACACCGAGAATGTGGCGTCTTAAAAAACAAGTAAATACGATGTCACCGGAAGAAAAAGATAATGCTGTGTATAAAACGACAAATTGGTTTGGTAAAAAAATGGTACGTGTTGCTGGGGGGACAGTAGAAGTAAAAGGACTTGAAAATGTTCCGAAAGACAAGCCAGTACTAGTTGTAAGTAATCATCAAAGTAATATGGATATCCCTGTTTTACTAGGTTACTTAAATAAACCAATTGGATTCGTTTCAAAGGCAGAGATTAAGAAATTTCCAGTTGTACCAACTTGGATGGAACTTATGAATTGTGTATTTATGGTTCGTGATGATCGTCGTCAATCTCTTCAAGCGATTAAAGATGGAATTGAACTATTAAAGAATGGACATTCTATCGTAATTTTCCCTGAAGGAACGAGAAGTAAGGGTGGCGAAATTGGAGAGTTTAAAGCGGGGAGTTTTCACCTAGCAGTAAAATCTGGTGTAGCAATCTTACCAGTAACGTTAGATGGTACATATAAAATGTTTGAAGCGAATGGAAATCGCATGAAACCAGCTCATGCAACAGTAACAATTTCTAAGCCGATTACACCTGAAGAGTATGCGAATATGGATATTAAAGAATTAACGAAGCATACACAGGATATTATTGCATCTCAATTACATAAGTAATAAAAAAAGTTTCAGCTTACATCAAGCTGAAACTTTTTTTATTACACTGCAGGTAAGACGTAAAAGAGTACGCAGAAGAACATCATTGTACTACCACCTAAAACAAAAAGATGCCAAATGGCATGATTGAAAGGTAGCTTTTCCCAAAGAAAGAATATAGCCCCAACAGAATATAAAATGCCACCTATTAACAGTAGTGAAAAACCGTGTCCAGTTAGATTTTCATAAAGTGGTTTAATAGCAACGATTATGAGCCAGCCCATAATGATGTAACATAAAGTTGATGCTTTTATAAAGCGGCGTACAAAGAAAATTTTGAAGACAATACCGCCAATTGCAAGTGTCCATATAATAGCGAGTAACGTCCAACCTAAAGGTCCACGAAGTGTAATGAGTAGAAAAGGAGTATATGTGCCAGCGATTAGTAAATAGATGGCTGAGTGATCTAAAATAGTAAATAATTTTTCTACTTTTGGATGGTGAATGCTATGTAGCAACGTTGAAAACAAGTACAGTAAGAACATGCTTACACCATAAACAGTAAATGCAACAACAGCAGATGCGGTACCGTGCTTAGAAGCATGAATAATTAATATAACTAAGGCAGGGATGCTTAAAATGGCACCGATACCATGTGTAATTGCATTTGCAATTTCTTCTTTCACAAAATGTGTCATTCGTGTCATTTTTTCAGTCATTATGCAAATCCTTTCTACTATCATAAAATAATTTCTCATTTCCCTTACCATATCATACACAAGGGCAATAGAAAATGAAATTTGTATAATTGATTATATTTTTGAATTTTTTTGACAAAAGATAACGGAATTGTTGACGTTTTCAAACTTTTTTGACAAAATAAAATTATGTAATAGTAGGACAAGGAATCTACTAATAAAGGGGATGGAGAAATGTTTTCAAATATTGGCTTTCCAGGGTTAATTTTAATTTTAGTAGCTGTACTCATTTTATTTGGACCTAAAAAATTACCGGAAATCGGGAAGGCTTTAGGGGAAACGTTAAAAGAGTTTAAAAAATCAACGAAAGAATTGACAGATGATGCATTTCAAGAGAAGGAAAAGAAAGAAAAAATGTAATGGATTTTCCTTGTAATGGATAAATAAAGTGTGGTGAACGAGATGGAAGATCAAGAAATGAGCGTAGTAGAACATATTGTTGAGCTTCGTAAACGAGTAATATATACAGTCTTATCATTTGTACTATTTTTAATTATTGGATTTACTTTTACGAAGGATATATATTTTGGGCTCGTAAAAGATTTGCCGATGAAGTTAACAGTTCTGGGACCGAGTGATGTATTGTGGATTTTTTTCTCGATTGCTACAGTATTTGCTATCGTTTGTACGATTCCTTTTGCTGCGATACAAATTTGGTTATTTGTAAAGCCTGGTTTGCATCCTAATGAACAAAAAATGACATTAATGTATATACCGGTACTATCTATATTATTTATTGCAGGTTTGTGTTTCGGATATTTTATTGTAATGCCGTTTCTATTTCATTTTTTAACGACAATTGGTAATGAAATGTTTAATACGATGTTTACTACAGAAAAATATTTTCATTTTGTACTTAATTTAACAGTGCCATTTGCAGTTATTTTTGAATTACCTGTAGTGGTGATGTTTTTAACGAGTATCGGACTTTTAACGGCAGAATTCCTTGTGAAAATAAGAAGGTATGCATATGTAACATTGATTATTATTGCATCATGTATATCACCACCTGATTTTTTATCACATAGTTTGGTAGCGGTACCACTTATTTGTATTTATGAAATTAGTATTGCTTTATCAAAGATTGTTAGTAAGCGAAAACAAAAAAGAGAAGAAAAACAGTCGAAAAGTGCCTCTTTATAAAGGCACTTTTTAATTTATTTGTTATACTCTAGCTATAATCGTATACAATATATAGAAGAAAAAAATTATAGAATCTCCAAAATTTAGACAAACTTTTCACCTTTATAAGTTTATACTGAAGTTATCGAGCTATATATGGGTAATAAGACTCCCGTCTCAAGGGATATATAGGACAGGGGCCAAATTAGGTGGATATAAATTAAGTATTAACTTCTAAACGGGGGCCGCTTAAAAATATTTTAGTTTTCATAGGAAACCTACACTTGAAAAACGTGTTAAAGAATAAAGTGGAGGAAGTTCAAAAATCCAACGAAAAAGAGGATTGATATTGTGATTACGAAAAGTTTTTATTTCACTCATGCAACAGGGAGTTGTATTAAAATATTTGAAATCCCTGTCCTACAAACACAGCATCCATTAGCGTTTCTAATTCAGTCTCGTCTTCAATTGTTTATTGCAAAAATTCAAAAACATAAAAATCCAAGATTCTCGTACTCTTTCCGTGAATATTTACAAAGTTGTTTGAAGTGGAATGATTATTCAAATGTATATAAAACAAATACTCTTGAAAAGAATGCATAATATACAGCAGGGACAGAGTTAGATCGGCTCTGTCTTTTTCATTTTAGGTATAGAAATATAATTAATTTGGTGAAATTTATTCGAAATTGTTGAAAGCATCTGGAATGCTAGTATAATAACAAGGAGAGCGTATTGGAAAGGGAAGAATATAATATGCAAAAAATTAAAATTGTAACAGATTCAACGGCAGATTTATCACAAGAGGTGATTGAGAAGTATGACATTCATGTTCTACCATTATCAATCTCTGTAAATGGACAAACATATTTAGATCGCGTTGATCTACAACCAGATGAATTTATTGAAGAGATGGCAAAATCAGAAGAATTACCAAAAACATCACAACCAGCTATGGGTACATTTGTAGAAATGTATGAAAAGTTAGGGGAAGATGGGAGCGAAGTACTATCCATCCATATGACAGGTGGAATGAGTGGTACTGTTGCAACAGCAAATAGTGCTGCATCAATGACCGATACAAAAGTAACAGTCGTTGATTCTCAGTTCATTAGCCATGCATTAGCATATCAAGTAATTGAAGCAGCAAAGTTGGCAAAAGAAGAGCGCTCATTAGAAGAAATTTTAACGCGAATTGAAGAAGTGAGAAAAAATACTCGCTTATATGTAGTTGTAGATACATTGGAGAACTTAGTGAAAGGTGGACGTATTGGTAAAGGAAAAGCGTTTATCGGCTCTTTACTGAATATCAAACCAATTGCAAACCTTGATGGTGGAGCATACAATCCTGTCACAAAAGTTCGTAGTCAAGGGCAGATTGTAAAGACACTAACTAAATTATTTGAACAGGATACAGCAGGGAAGTCTATAAAAGCTGTTGGGATTCCTCATGCAAAAGCAATTCCTTTAGCTGAAAGTATGAAAGCAGCGATTGAAAAAGCGAGTGGATTCGCACAATCTGAAATTTTCTATACAACTCCAGTTATTAGTACTCATACAGGTCCGGGCGCAATCGGATTTATGTATTTAGCAGAGTAATAAAAAAGCTACTTGAAATATATTTCAAGTAGCTTTTTTATGTGAAGAGAAAGTAAGAAATAAGAAGGGTTATACAGGCACAACCGCTAATGATATAACGAGTCTGCAAATATTCTTTCATAGAAAACACCCTTTACCCCGCTATTTGCGGACAGCAAAACTCCCACCTCAAAATTCAGCTGGAGCAAAGAGGTTAGGCGGGAGTCGGGCTGCCCGTAAAAGCCCGATTGGTGAAGGCTAATAATCAGTGGGGATGAAGAAAACTCCACTGATTAAAGTTCACTTTATGATTTTCTATATTATATGATGGATGCAAGAAATAAGTAGTTCCGTTATACATGTAGCGTTTCGATTTTTTCATTTACTTGTTTATCATTTGTTGCGCTATTATAAGTGAAAGTTTGACCTAAAAAGAGAACATGTAGTTGTTCCCACGGTAGCATTCGTAAATTCCAGTTATTTCGTAGTCTTGTTATTGCTTCTCTTGGTGTTTCATCTGCTAAAGCAAAAGTACCGTAGTGCATTGGAATGAAATGTGTAGCTTTTATATCTAAATAGGCTTGCACAGCTTCTTCAGGTGAAACGTGAGACACTTTCATAAACCATTCTGGTTCATAGGCGCCAATTGGCATAAGTGCAATATCAATTGAAAAACGTTTTCCAATTTCTTTAAAACCTTGGAAATAACCACTATCACCACAAAAATAAATGGTTTCTGAAGAAGTTATATTATCAATGATCCATCCTCCCCAGTGAGAGGTGTTCATATCAAATAATGATCTTCTCGTCCAGTGCTGGGCAGGTACGAAGTGAAAAGAGACTTCATCAATTGTTGTACTTTCCCACCAGTTGTATTCTTCTACATTGGTAAAATTTTTACGAGTGAATAATTTTTTAAGCCCAATAGGAACAAGGTATAAGGCATCATCATTTAGTTGGCGCAGAGATGAAAAGTCTAAATGATCGTAATGACCGTGTGAAATAAGGACAATATCAATTTTAGGTAATTCTTCTATAGAGAGTCCAGGTTCTGTGAGTCTTGGAACTAGCTTTAATTTATTGGCCCATACTGGATCCGTTAATATATTAAGTCCATTCGTTTGGATAAGAAAAGTGGAATGCCCAATCCATGTGACAGTCGTTTTTTCAACATTACTTTGCAAAAATTTACTTTGTTTAACAGGTGATTGTTCTACTAGAAAAGAAAAGTCTTTTTTGTTTTGCTTTCTCTCTTTACGCCAGCGTAGGAAGGAGCGAATTGATTTTTTTGTACTTACATTATCCATATTTTCATAGCGCTTAGCCATGAACATCACCTCATTTAAAATCGTTGTAGTTGTATTGTACCGAAATGTTGTTAAGGAATACAGTGTTTAACATGGATTAATGTTTAAGTAATTGTAAAAAAACAGGGATAGGTATTTACAAATTTAACAATGAACTTTGTTTCGTAAATAATGTTTAGAGAAATAATAGTAGTAAAATATATTTTGTCTAGTAATTAGCTTTAAATAAAGAAGTAACATACGTAAAATCGTACGATTTCGTGAACAAATGACGTAAACAATTTTCTCATAGTGTTTACTTTTGTTATGATATACATTACTTACATAAATTAAGGAAAGAGAAAAGAGGTTTAATAATGAAGCGTTATCAAAAGTTAATTGGTCTTATGGTTGTATTTTGTCTCTTTGTACTTGCAGGTTGTAGCAGTTCAGGTTCAAAATTACGTAAACCGTTAAACTGGGATTTAGAAACTTTCCAATTTACAAATCAAGAAGGAAAGCCATTTGGTACAAAAGATTTAAAAGGGAAAGTTTGGGTAGCTGATTTCATGTTTACAAACTGTCAAACAGTTTGTCCGCCAATGACTGCTAATATGGCTAAATTACAGAAAATGGCTAAGGAAGAGAAATTGGATGTTGAGTTTGTTTCGTTTAGTGTAGATCCTGAACTTGATAAACCAGAAAATTTGAAAACTTTCATTCAAAAGTTTACAGAAGATACAAGTAACTGGAACTTGTTAACAGGGTATTCACTGGAGGAAATTACAAAGTTTTCAAAAGATAACTTCCAATCGCTTGTAGATAAACCAGAAGATGGGCAAGTAATACACGGTACATCTTTTTATCTAATCGATCAAAACGGAAAAGTAATGAAAAAATATAGTGGCATTAGTAATACGCCATACGAAGATATTATACGTGATATGAAGCGATTAGCAGATTAAAAAGAAGGGTGCATAGTACCCTTCTTTTTTTACATTAGTCTATGGATAAAATGTCATGCTGCTGTGGAAGTTTTGGTGCACGAATTTCTAATACGCCGTTTTGATAAGATGCTTTCGCTGCTTTTTTATTAATTGAGTATGGTAACTTAATCAATCTTGATGCTTCTGAAATGGAACGTTCTCGGCGATAATAGTTATGAGATGTTTGTTCTTCTTCCTCGCCAAGTATCTCTTCTTTTACAGAGACTTTTAAGTATTCACTTTGTATTTCAATTCGAATTTGTTCTTTTTGTATACCTGGTAGTTCAGCTGTAACAACGAGTTCTTCGCCAACTTCATATAAATCTACAGGGAATGTTAATAAACGGTTTCCTTTTTGGAAAAAATGATTTAAATCAGCGATTACATTGCGAAGTGGTGTTTGCTCGAAGAAATCATCAATTTGCTTTAAATAATTGCGAACCGGTGGGCGAGAAGAATCTTTTTTTTCTTCACTCATGGTATTCCCTCCTAGAAATCAATATGCAATATCATATGACAAAAGCGGAGAAAGGTGATTGCCTAGTTTTCATGTTTTCATAAAAAATTGTTAAAAATGTGAAATGGAGTGATTTTTTTATAGTTTTTGGTCGCCATATTCAGTTGATTATGCTAGTATAAATAGGGTTGATATAGTAGTATAGAGACAGAATGAAAACTGAAAGAGGGTAAGAAGTATGTGTGGTTTTGTAGGATGTTTATGTGAAAACCCTAGAGAGTTTTCAGAAACAGAAAAACATCAATTTGAAAATATGAACACGATGATTTTCCACCGCGGTCCAGATGACGAAGGATATTTTCGTGATGAACATGTACAATTTGGCTTCCGCCGTTTAAGCATCATTGACTTAGAGGCAGGACATCAGCCGCTAACTTATGAAAATGATCGATATGTAATTATTTTTAATGGTGAAATTTACAATTATGTAGAATTACGTGAAATGTTACTTGAAAAAGGCGCAACGTTTGCAACGCAATCTGATACAGAAGTTATCATTGCATTGTATGCACATATGAAAGAAAAATGTGTAGACTACCTTCGTGGTATGTTCGCATTTATGATTTGGGATCGTGAAGAAAAGACACTTTTCGGTGCACGAGACCACTTCGGCATTAAGCCTTTATACATCGCACAACAAGGTGATACTACATTCTTCGCATCTGAGAAGAAAAGTATTATGCATGTAATGGAAGACAAAGGGGTAAACCCAACGTCATTACAACATTACTTTACGTACCAATATGGTCCAGAGCCAGAAACATTAACAATTGATGTTAATAAAATTGAGCCTGGTCATTACTTCGTAAAAGAAATCGGTAAAGAGATGGAAATCCATCGCTACTGGAATCCTTATTTCAACGCTTCAAGCGCAACGAAAGAAGAACATATCCAAGCAATTCGTGATGTATTATACGATTCTGTAAAAGTGCATATGCGTAGTGATGTACCAGTAGGTTCATTCCTTTCTGGTGGTATCGATTCATCTATTATTGCTTCTATCGCAAGAGAAATGAACCCAAATCTTTTAACATTTTCTATTGGTTTTGAGCAACGCGGTTTCAGTGAAGTTGACGTTGCGAAAGAAACTGCTGAGAAATTAGGAGTTAAAAACCATAACGTATTCATTTCAGCGCAAGAGTTTATGGATGAGTTCCCAAAAATCATTTGGCATATGGATGATCCTTTAGCAGATCCAGCAGCTGTACCATTGTATTTCGTTGCGAAAGAAGCACGTAAACATGTAACGGTTGTTCTTTCTGGTGAAGGTGCAGACGAGCTATTTGGTGGGTATAACATTTATCGTGAGCCAAACTCTTTAAAAATGTTCTCTTACATTCCTAGCCCAGGAAAGAGCGTTCTAAAGGCATTAAGTGGTGCTCTTAAAGAAGGATTTAAAGGGAAAAGCTTCTTAGAGCGTGGATGTACGCCAATTGAAGAGCGTTACTATGGAAATGCGAAAATCTTCCGTGAAGAAGAGAAAGCTGAATTAATGAAGTATTACGATGAAAGTGTTAACTATATGGATATCACGAAACCATTGTATAACGAAATTAAAGATTATGATGATGTAAGTAAAATGCAGTACATTGACATGTTCACTTGGTTACGCGGCGATATTTTATTAAAAGCTGATAAAATGACGATGGCAAATTCATTAGAACTTCGTGTACCGTTCTTAGATAAAGAAGTATTTGACGTTGCATCTAAAATTCCGACTGAATTTAAAATTGCTAACGGAACTACGAAAGCTATTTTACGTGAAGCAGCACGTGGCATTGTTCCAGATCACGTATTAGATCGTAAAAAGCTTGGATTCCCAGTACCAATTCGTCACTGGTTAAAAGATGAAATGCACGATTGGGCTATAAATATTATTAAAGAAAGCAAAACGGATCATTTAATCGACAAACAGTATGTATTAAACTTACTGGAAGCACATTGTGCAGATAAAGGCGATTATAGCCGTAAAATTTGGACTGTACTTGCGTTTATGGTATGGCATCAAATTTATGTTGAGCATAAATACGATACGAATAAGTTCCACGAAGAAACAAAGCGTGCGTATAGCTTAGTTTAATAAAAAAAACCTTAAGGTCGTATTCGGCCTTAAGGTTTTTTTCATAAATTGTAATTATAATTGATATAATAATAGTAAAAGGATGGACAACATATGATTACGTTTGAGAAAGTAAATACAGAAAATGAAAGCGTTGTAAAAGAAATGTTTCACTCACACAGCTTAGATATGAAAAAGGTTCAGTATTGTGTAAAAGTTGATGATACATATATTGGTGTAATAGATTATAGTGTCCAAGAAGAGAGTGCTATTTTGTCACAGTTAATTATTCATTTTGATTATCAAGGTTATGGATACGGGACAAATACGTATTTTACATTTGAAGAAATAATGAAACAGAGAAATGTGAATGAAATAAAAGTATTGCAAGAGGTGTTTACGGAACAAGCTAAATCTTTCATAGTGGGATCTGGTTTTATTGAGGAAAATGGAATATATGTAAAGAAAATATAATGAATATTGATCACTTGATGAAATGAATATGGGGCAGGTGAATGTATGACAATGACTGCTGGTCTTGTATTAGTTGGAGGTTGTTTTATTGTAGCAGAACTATGCCAGATCTTTATTCGAAAAAGAATGTATAAGAAGAGAAGACCATATGAATTACAATATATACCCGTGTTTGTAATTTTGTTTTGCATGTTAGTTGCATTACAAAACGTAATTCATTTTTCACCTCTTTTGAACATCTTTTTAAAGTTTGGATTGTTATACAGCGGTGTTGGAATAGCTCTTATATTTATTTTGTTTTGTATACGTTACATCCACTATCAATCGTACATATTCATTTTAAATTGGTTAAAGAAAAGTGATAGAAGCCGCCTTACATAAGGGGGTTTTTTCTTTGTATTTGTAACGGAACTTGTACAACTAACATAAAATAGGACGAGTAGAAATGTAAGCTTATTACCTTAACGAAAGGAACGAAAAAGATATATGAAACTTGTTATAGACGCAGGGCATGGTGGATATGATTCTGGTGCTGTTGGTAATGGGTTAGTAGAAAAAGAGTTAACACTTCAAATTGCTAGACGTGTACGAGATATTTTATCTGCAAATTATCCAATCAATATTAAAATGACACGTGACAGCGATGTATTCATCTCTTTATCAGAACGTGCTAATATTGCTAATTCATTTGGTGCAGATTATTTTATCTCATTTCACATTAATAGCGGCGGTGGCACTGGATTTGAAAGTTATATTTACAATGCGCTATCTAATAGTAGTTCCGCATATGAAAAGCAACAAAAAATGCATGCAGCAGTCAATCCTGTATTAACTAAATATGGTCTTCGTGACCGAGGAGCCAAAAAAGCAAATTATGCGGTACTAAGAGAGACTGCAATGGATGCAATTTTAACTGAGACTGCTTTTATTGATACAACGTTTGATGCTAATTTATTGAAAAATCCACAATTTATTGAAGACTTAAGTCAAGCGTATGCAAATGGGATAGCAGCTATTTTTGGAGTTGCTCCAAATCCCAATCCTCCAAATCCACAACCTCCAAACCCTCAGCCAACACCACAAACAAAGGGGATCGCCTATATACTTGGGAAAAATGTGAATTTAAGAAGTGGTCCATCAACGTCCTCTTCAGTTATTCGTCAACTAAACTCTCCAGAGTCGTATGTCGTATATCAGGAAAGTAATGGATGGTTGGACTTAGGAAATGGACAATGGGTGTATAATGACCCTTCGTACATTAATTTTGTAAAGACGAGCAATAGTGATGGAAGTGCAATTGGTGTCGCATATATACAAGGAACGAATGTGAATTTAAGAAGTGGTCCATCAACATCTTCTTCAGTTATTCGTAAATTAAATAATCCAGAATCTTATTTAGTGTATATTAATCAAAACGGTTGGTTGAACCTTGGTGGAAATCAATGGGTGTACAATGATCCATCATATATTAAATATAATCAATATTAGAAAATGAATTTATAATGTAATATGAATGCGTATTTATGTATAACGTAGATACGCATTTTAAGAACGTTTATTATTTTCATACTTATACAGTTTATTTTAAAAATAAACATTTGAATAGCGGATAAAATTTAAATTGTATATATTAAAAAAGTTTTCTGATATACATTGACAATGTATGTAATATACATTAACCTTTAATTGTTAATGATAATCGATTTCATCTAGGGAGGACATATGGTACATAGTAAAAAAATATTTATGTTCTGCATTATGATACTTATGGTAATAATCGCAGGGTGTAGCAAAGAAGAGAAAAAAGAAAATGATACATCAGCTAAAGCAAAAGATTCGTATACTGTAAAGCATGCAATGGGTGAAACAACAGTAAATGGTACACCTAAAAAAGTAGTTGTTTTAACAAATGAGGGTGCGGAGGCACTTTTAGCTGTTGGAGTAACACCAGTTGGAACTACAAAACCACGTGCTGGCGATGAATGGTATCCTCATTTAGCAAAAGAGTTAAAAGATACGAAAGTTGTAGGAACTGAGCGTGATATTAATTTAGAGGCAGTTATGAAGCTTCAGCCGGATTTAATTATCGGGAATAAAATGCGTCATGAAAAAATATATGAGCAATTGAACGAAATAGCGCCAACTGTATACGCTGAAACATTGCGCGGGGATTGGAAGGAAAACTTTACACTCTATACAAAAGCTGTAAATAAAGAAAAAGAAGGGCAAAAGGCTCTTGAAGATTATAAAAAACGTATTGAAGGAATGAAAGAGAAGCTAGGAGATAAATTGAATTCTACAGTTTCTATTATTCGCTTCGTACCAGGTGATGTCCGGATTTATCAGAAAAATTCATTCTCAGGTGCTGTTTTAAATGATGTTGGATTTAAGCGACCACCACTACAAGATAAAGATGAATTTGCGATAAAAGGAATTACAAAAGAGCAAATTCCGAATATGGATGGGGACTACATATTCTACTTCACATCTGATAAAGATGCGGATAAGAATAATGAAGGAAATACGTTAGCGAAAGAATGGACAGAAGATCCACTCTTTAAGCAATTACAGGCTTCTAAAAATAATAAAGTATTCCAAGTAGATGAAGTAATTTGGAATACAGCAGGCGGCATTAAAGCTGCAAACCTTATGTTAGATGATATTGAAAAATATTTTCTTAAATAAATGAATGATAGAGTACATCACTTTTACGAAGTGATGTACTTTTTATTTGTGAAAATACAGAAAATTCCTTCTTTCAGAACGGTATAAGTTGTACAATAAAACCAATCATGTAATAAAGGAGTGGGGAAGAATGAAGGCTACTCATAAAGATTGGATTTTGTTCAATGGGAGAATTATTAATACGAAGGAAGAACAGCCGATGGTCGCATTAGAAGAGCGAGGCTTCCAATTTGGTGATGGTATTTATGAGGTATTTAGACTATACGATGGTAAGCCTCATTTATTAGATTTACATTTGGAGCGATTTTTTAAATCAATGGAAGAAATTAAACTAGTTCCACCATTTACGAAGGAAGAATTAGTGGAAGGGTTACATCAAATGATTGAAAAAAATCAATTTCAAGAAGATGGGAATGTATATTTACAAATATCAAGAGGCGCACAACCGCGTAATCATGTATATGAGGCAGATTTACAGCCGACATATTTTGCAAATCTTGTTTCGTTCCCAAGACCAGTTGCTTCAATGGAAGCGGGGATCAAAGTAACAGTAGAAGAGGACATCAGATGGAAGTTTTGTCATATAAAATCATTAAACCTGCTACCGAATATTATGATTAAAAATAAAATAAATGAGCAAGGGTATCAAGAAGCGATATTAGTACGAGAGGGAATTGTAACTGAGGGGTGTCACTCTAATTTCTTTATGGTGAAAAATAATACATTGATTACCCATCCAACTGACAATTTTATTCTACACGGCATTACTCGTCACTATGTTATTACATTAGCAAAAGCTTTACATATTGAAGTAGAAGAGCGAGAATTCTCATTACAGGAAGTATATGAATCTGATGAGTGCTTCTTTACAGCGACACCGCTCGAAATATTCCCGGTTGTTCAAATTGGTGATGAGCAGTTTGGAAACGGTGAAAGAGGACCAATTACGAAAAAACTACAAGCTGCATATGAAGAGAGTATTAGTTTGTTTAAAGTGACAAATTAATACTGAAGAAAAAAGCTGGTATTCTTCCGGCTTTTTTTCATGATATAATTCAACCGTAGGACAAGTTTTGAAAACGCTGTAAAAAGGGGATTTTATGTATGAATTATGAAGATTTTAAAGAAGTAATTCACGGTAGACGAAGTGTTAGAAAATTCACGGAACAAGAAGTGTCCATAAGTGATATAAAAGAAATTATTGATTGTGCTCGTTACGCACCGAGTGATACGAACTCACAAACGTGGGAGTTTTTGGTTATTATGAACCGAGAGAAAATTAAAGAAATTGAACAAATGACATGGGATGCATTACATAAACTTGCAGCAAAAGCAGCAGAAAATGGAGAAGAGAAAGCAGGGAAATTACTTACACGTTCTTTCGGACCGTATGCGACAGCTTTCTCAGAGGCACCAGTATTAATCGTATGTTTGGCAACGCCATATGAATCAAAGTTTCGTGAAAAGATATTTGATCCAATTGCCTTCGTTCCTGATTCAGTGTGGGAAGAGGAAGGGATTAAGAGTAGCTGTTTAGCGGCACAAAACTTAATGTTGGCTGCACATGCGAAGGGACTTGGTACTTGTCCAATGACAGGACCTGTATTATTAGCTCAGGATGAACTGCGACAATATTTACAAATTGAGCCTGGAAAACAAATAAATATGGTTATTTCACTCGGGTTTCCGAAAGATAAACCGAAGAAACTTCCAAGAAAAGAAGTAGATGAGATTACAACATTTATTAAATAATAGATAAAAAAGACATTGGAAATAACGATGTCTTTTTATTTTTTGGGATATTTTGGTGTGATTTTGGGCTAAAATGATGAATAAGAAAGAATTTCTATTTATTGCTTACAAAAAATTAATGTTCTATTAAGGAAAGTATGATACAGTAATCGTGAGCAAGATAGTATTTGTTCATGAAAGTGTTAAAAGTAGTTTTAAAATATTAAAATTATTTTTGTATAATAAAATATAATGAAATTACAGGGGGGATGAATTTTGAAGAAATTCATAATCGCTGGACTGTCTGTATTGTTATTAGTAGGTTGTGGTACTCCAAAGGAAAAAGAGGACGCACAGTCTAATCAGAAAGAACAGGTTGTAAATGCAAGTGATGAGAATATGGTTGTATTTCCTGAAGGGGCAATACCAGTTGGAGAAGGGAAAGTAAAAGTAATTACACCAGATGGTACTTCTGAAAATGGCAATATACCGACTGTATTTATCAAAAAAGATACTTTAATTCAGCAAGTCGAGTTAGAACTTTCTAATTTTCAAAACGATAAAGATACATTCGTATTTGTAGATCAAATATTTGCAGATAAACATCAAGTAACTAGTTCAACACAGACAACAGTACAATTAAAAGAAAAAATGCTTGAGACAGGTAGTCATACGATTACCGCAGCTCAGTTTGAAAACAATGACCCGAAAGGAAAAGTCATTAGCTTTAATCAAGCGACATTTGAAACGAAGCCTGCGTCTTAAGCGGAATAAAAAGTACATTACTCAAAAAAGTAGTGTGCTTTTTTGTATGGATCGAATGATGTAATAGAGAATAATCTGTTTCGCTTTCCAATACGAATGAATAGGAAGAAGTTATTCTTTGCTATGTAAGAGAAAGGGATTGAAAATTTGAAGCGATGTATTCGTATTTTCTTACTTGTGATAATGATGTCGATAATTTGGTTTACCTTACAAGAGGAAATTGAAGTAACGCTCAATTATCAAATTCATGATTTATTAATTGGAACTGTATGTTTTGTCATTGTGTACCGATTTTATCCCGCTTTAACGGGCAGTAAGAACCCCACCTAAAAATTCGGCGCATGCGAGGAAGTTAGGTGGGAGATCAACTGCCCGTAAAAGCCCGATTGGTGAAGGCTAATAATCAGAGGGGGATGGACACCCCCCTCTGATTAAAGTTTCACTTTATGCTAAACTCGGATTAAGGTAAGTATTGAGTTGGAAATGTAGGGATTTCATTTGAAATGTCGAATAGTACATACGATGTCGTAATAACAAATTTTCTATTGTTTACTGTGAAACAGAAGAAGGAGAGATAGTAGTAATGAAACGAGCTCTTATTAATATCGACTATACATATGATTTTGTAGCTGAAAAAGGTGCTTTAACTTGCGGGAAGCCAGGTCAAGAAATTGAGAAAGAACTTGTACATATAACGAAGCAATATATTGAAAATGGAGATTACGTAGTGTTTGCAATCGATAAACATGAAGAAAATGATGTACATCATCCAGAAGCCAATTTGTTTCCACCTCATAATATAGCAGGTACAAATGGAAGAAACTTGTTTGGTGAATTACAAAATGTATACGAAAAATATAAAAATGATAAGAATGTATATTACATGGACAAAACGCGATACAGTGCATTTGCGGGAACGGATCTAGAGATGAAACTAAGAGAAAGAGGAATAGAAGAAGTTCATCTTGTAGGGGTATGTACTGATATTTGTGTTCTTCATACAGCAGTAGATGCTTATAATAAAGGATTTAAAATTGTCGTTTATGAAAAGGCGGTTGCATCTTTTAATGCGCAAGGGCATGAATATGCACTTGGACATTTTAAATCTTGTTTAAATGCAGAAGTGAAGTGAAAAAGAGGCCTTTGAAAAGGTCTCTTTTTTTACATTTAAATAGAAACGAATTGTTGTTGAATTAACTTTTTAATGAACGGACTAATCTTTTCTGGTAGCCCATTTAAATCGAAAAATTGTACATGTAATGATTCAACTCCGTCTGCTTTTAACAAGCCACCTGTAATGTCTTTGCAAAGGTAAGCGATTGTTATAGGATAAAATTCATCTCCATTCGCTAATTTCACAAAAAACTCTTTACCTGAAAATACACTTACTAACTGAAGTATACCAATTTCAATACCTGTTTCTTCAAGCACTTCTCGTCTTCCAGCTTCTTCTGTGGATTCACCGAGTTCCACAAACCCTCCAGGAACACCCCACATGCCATTTCGTCTTTGTTGTAGTAATATTTGTCCTTGGTCATTTAAAACAGCTACAGCAACTCCTGCTAAATTGAGTGGTCTTGATCCAACAATTGCTCTTAGTTCTTCGATATATCCCATTAATTGTAACCTCCATGAAAAAAGTATCAAATGAACTATTCGGTGTTATGTGAATGTATTCCTTTGAACGAGGTGAGAATTACAAAGTTGCTTATAAAAATTTCTATTGTAATCTCCCTTTAGATTATTAAAAAGGGTATATTTATAGTAAATAGAAAAGGACATCTGAAGTTGAAAGATTGATGAAAGGGTTATATTGTTGGAGATGAACTAGGGATACAAATACATAGTTAAGAAAGTAAAATGAAAGATCAGGGAAAAAAGTTGCGAAAGCAAATTTTGAGATAATCAATAAGTAATTACAATAAATCAGCTCTGCATGAAATTTTTTAAAAATAAGGAAGTGGATAGATGAGTGTATTAGCGTATACTGAGGAGTTTTTTAATTATGTAAGGGAGTTTTTACTATTAAGGTTTTTACTATTTGCTTTAGTTCTTATCATCATTTCGTTTGTAATAAATCGCATTATTGATTGGTTTTTTAGAAAGTCCAGCTTTTTTGATGAAGAGGTAGAACAGACGATTCAAAGTGTCATTCGATCTATTTTTAGATATATCATTATCATCAGTCTAATCATTTATTTAATTAGTCAGTTTGTAGATATAAAAAGCATTATTGCAGGTGCAGGGATAGCGGGAGTAGTCATTGGTTTTGCTGCGCAACAAATGCTAAAAGATGTCATATTAGGCTTTGCGAGATTAGCGGACAAAGAGTTTCGTGTTGGCGATTTTGTTACTTTTAACGGAACAAATTCGGGAACTATTGAGGAAATTAGTATTCGTTTTATGCAAATACGTGAATGGTCAGGAAAACTACTTACCATACCACATGGAGAGATTAGAACGATACAAAATTTTAATAAAGGGTGGATGCGAGTAATTGAACGCATCACGGTAAGTTATCAGGAAGATCCTACAAGAGTTAAGGAATTGTTAGAAGACGTATGTGTTATATGCAATGAAAATTTGGAACAAAGTCTGTATAAAGTAGAGGATGAGGCTGTTGAACCATTTAAATATGTTGGTGTTACAGACTTAAATCCTAACCTTAAATATGTTGGATATGAATTTTGTATTACAGGTTTAATTAAACCAGAAGATTATTTTGAAACTTCTAGACAAGTAAGATTTGCATTAATGGCTATGTTCCATAAACATCAAGTGCAAATGCCAGCAGCGAATATGTTCGTTACTACTGAAAGTTTGCAGCATATCCATGGGGAACAATCTTTGTCAGACAATTAAATAAAGCTTTACATTTTGAATTCGGATTTGTAGATGTAGATGAGTTTTAGAGGGCTTAAAAAGTAACTTCATTACTTGGCGTAGTTCAGTTTAAGAATTACGCTGCCAAAATTTAAAGAGAAAATAAAAAAATGATTGATAAATAAAAAAGAGCTGAAGAAATTCAGTTCTTTTTTATTTATAGAATTTAGAAATTTCTTAATGTTATAATGATAGTTGGTGATGAGAATGAACTTTGAAGAAAAAGAGATACATCGTTTAGAAGCATTAAAAGAAATTGCGGAATTGCTAAATGAAGCAACGAATTTACAGGACATGTTAGAAAAAGTTTTACATACATTGTTACAAGTTATGAATTTACAAACAGGGTGGATATTCTTTATTGATGAAAGTGGAAAGCACCGTATGCTTGTAGACGAAAACTTACCACCAGCCCTTACGTGGCAAAAGAAGAAGCCGATGTGTGAAGGAGACTGTTGGTGTGTAGAACGTTTTGTGAATGGCAGATTAGAAAAAGCGACAAATATTATTGAATGTAAGCGAATAGAAGATGCGATTGAATGTAATTGGGGTGAAACAGAAGATGTTACACATCATGCGACAATTCCACTTAGGTCCGGATCAGAGAGATTTGGTCTATTAAATGTGGCCTCGCCCCATAAAACACATTTTTCTGAGGAAGAGTTAGCGTTATTAGAATCGATTGCATTTCAAATTGGAACGACAATACAACGTATTCAATTAGTGGAGAAAGAACGTAAATATGTAGTTGTAGCTGAAAGGAATCGATTGGCTCGTGATTTACATGATTCAGTTAAACAATTGTTATTTTCTATTATGCTAACAGCGAAAGGTACTCTGAATATGACGCAAGATAGAGATTTGCAAGAGATGTTAAGTTATATTGGGGAATTATCGCAAGAAGCATTACAAGAGATGACGCTATTAATTTGGCAATTAAGACCTGAAGGATTAGAAAAAGGTTTAGCAGAAGCGATACAAAATTATGGAAAACTGTTAGGGATTCAAGTGGAAGTTCGAATTGATGGAATGGTTTTAATTGAAGATGAAATAGAAGAAGTTTTATGGCGTATAAGCCAAGAGGCATTACATAATTGTAAAAAGCATGCTTCGTGTGAAAAAGTATGTGTTCATTTAAGGATTGAAGATAATAAGCTGCACTTTTACATAGAAGATAACGGAATAGGATTTATACAGGAACAAGTAAGAGAGTCCGCACTTGGTTTGAAAAGTATGAAAGAACGAATTGAATTAATGAGGGGGATTTTTCGAATAAAAGCAGAACCAGAAAAGGGAACGAAAATAGAAATTCAATTACCGGTTTGAAAGGGAGAACGTCTATGAAAATTAAATTACTACTTGTAGAAGATCATCATATCGTTCGAAGGGGACTCGTATTCTTTTTGAAGACGAGAGAAGAATTTGAAATTATTGGGGAAGCAGAAAATGGTGAAGAAGCATTAACATTCGTCCAAACAGAAAGGCCAGATGTAGTATTAATGGATTTATCAATGCCGAAAATGGATGGTATTGAAGCGACAAAACGTATAAAACAATATGATGAGACGATAAAGATACTTATGCTCAGTAGTTTTTCAGAACAAGATTACGTTTTACCAGCACTCGAAGCTGGGGCAGATGGTTATCAATTAAAAGAAGTGCAGCCAGATCAACTTGTTGCGTCAATTGTTGCGGTATATCAAGGAAATGCAAATTTTCACCCGAAAGTAACACCAGCACTATTAGGACGATCAGCAGTCAAGAAAGAAAAAGAGAATCCTTTTTCTATGTTAACGAAAAGGGAGCAAGAAGTACTTCGTGAAATTGCGAAAGGAAGAAGCAATAAGGAGATTGCAGCAGAGCTTCATATTACAGAACAAACTGTGAAAACACACGTTTCTAACGTATTGGCTAAATTAGAAGTAGATGATCGTACACAAGCTGCATTATACGCAGTAAAGCATGGGGAAAACTAGAAATAAGTATGAATAATTGTGTCATATGTTACGGTAGAATACATAAGAGCAAATAAAATGTATAGTGATGCGCTAAATAAAGGTGGTTCTTCTTTCGATTATTAGCCCGCACCAATCGGGTTTCTACGGGCAGCCCGACTCCCATCTAACTCCCTTGCATTCATCGAATTTTGAGGAGGGAGTCTTACTGCCCGTTAATACGAGATATAGCAACTATGGAAGGGGAAGATACGATATGCCTGGTACAAAAAGTGGGATTGGAAAGATTCAGGCTTCGTTAAATGGTTTATCACCGAAATTACGAAGTATTGGCGAACATATTTTGAAACATTCACAAGATGTTGTACATAAATTGATTACGGAGTTAGCGGAAGTTACGAATAGTTCTGAAGCAACGATATTCCGCTTATGCAAACACCTAGGTTTTCAAGACCTGAAAATTACATTAGCTCGTGAGATTGTACATACACCAATGCAAAATATTCATGAAGAAGTGTCTGCAGAAGATAGTATGGTAACTGTCGCTAAAAAAGTTTTTCATTCGCATATTACAGGACTGCAGGATACATTACATTTGTTAAATGAAACGGCACTAGAGCAGGCTGTGTGTATATTGCAATTACGAGCTATCAGAAATCAGCGTTAAGTCAACTTGCTGACATAACACTATATACTTCGACTCGTGAGACAGAATTTCATACGGAAGCAAGTTCATCGCGATTAGCACAACCAAGTTTATTAGGTACTTTGTATGTGGGATTGTCGTTACAGCGCCAAGATGAAACACTACAAAATTTACAAAGCATTCGTGAAACAATTTCGATGAAGCGAATATAAAAAGCTCTTCAAATGAAGAGCTTTTTATATTGGTCAATTGTCTGTTGATATATCCTCTAGATCTACGTTTTTTAAATTCCCTCATAGAAAAAGGTCACTAATTAATATTCGTAATTTTTTATATTTAAAAACATTCATTTTGTTATACCTATATATTTCGCATACAAAAGCAAAAAATAGCCTCATACATCAAAATACATTTTGGATAATAATTCAAATATTGTTCAATATTTTACAATGGACTTATAAAATTACATGTTATGATGAACATGTAATGATGATTGAACACTTAAATTTGGTGCAATAGTTGGCCAAAACAGTGAAGACAGAAGTTGTGAGAAGAACTCATTAAAATTCTAAAACACTAAAGGGGAGATCACATATGAAAGCAGTAGTGGTTAATAAAAACAGCAGAGCAAACGTCGAAGTTATTGAAAAAGAATTACGTCCGTTACGCTCAGGCGAAGCGTTAGTAGATGTAGAGTATTGCGGAGTTTGCCATACTGATTTACACGTTGCAAATCACGATTTTGGTAATACAGATGGCCGTATCCTAGGTCATGAGGGTGTAGGTATTGTTACGAAAATTGCTGATGATGTTACTTCACTAAAGGTTGGTGACCGTGTAAGTATTGCATGGATGTTCCAATCTTGTGGCCGTTGTGAATATTGCGTAACTGGTAGAGAAACATTCTGCCGTGAAGTGAAAAATGCTGGCTATTCAGTAGATGGTGGTATGGCTGAACAATGTATTGTTACAGCTGATTATGCGGTGAAAGTACCAGAAGGATTAGATCCTGCTCAAGCATCATCAATCACATGTGCGGGTGTAACTACATATAAAGCTATAAAAGTATCGGACATTAAACCTGGTCAACCTATTGTCATCTATGGTTGTGGTGGATTAGGTAACCTAGCTATCCAATACGCTAAAAATGTATTTGGTGCAAAGGTAATTGCAGTAGATATCAATGACGACAAATTAGCCTTAGCAAAAGAAGTTGGTGCGGATATGACTATCAATCCAATTACGCAAGGTCCTGCTGATAAGATTGTACAAGAGACATTTGGTGGAGCTTATGCTGCTGTAGTAACAGCTGTTTCTAAAGTAGCTTTCAACTCAGCGGTTGATGCAGTACGTGCTTGTGGTAAAGTCGTTGCGGTAGGTTTACCAGTAGAAACTATGGATTTAAATATTCCACGACTTGTACTCGACGGAATTGAAGTAGTAGGTTCTCTAGTTGGTACTCGTAAGGACCTAGAGGAGGCATTTTTGTTCGGCGCAGAAGGGAAAGTAGTGCCAGTTGTTCAAACGTGTTCTCTAGATAAAGTACAAAATGTATTCGAAGAAATGGAACAAGGTAGAATTCAAGGACGTATGGTAATCGATTTTAAACAGCATAATTGTGATTGCAAATAATTCACTTTAAATATAAAAAGCATGAGTCTAGCAAAGGATATGTAAAAAAGTTAGACGGCATGCAGAAGATGATCCCTGTATTCAACAGGGATCATCTTCTTTATATTCCACTAATAGCAATGCCGATTAATGAGAAATGATTAAAGGTTCAATTTATCCCGCTATTTGTCGTGTAGTAAGATCCCCACCTCAAAATTCGGTGAAGGCAAAGAAGTTAGGTGGGGAATCAATTGCCCATAAAAGCCCGATTGGTGAGGGCTGATAGTCAGTGGGGGATGAAGAAAATCCCCGCTGATTAAAGGTTCACTTTATTTGCAAACGAAAAAGAATCTTTATGTTTAACAAATTTTTTATGATCTGGAACGGTTTGAATTGCTACAACTTGCGAATCTCTTGCTTTCAGTGCATCTTGAATCCCGATTGTCATAAGCTTAATAAAAAGAATCGTAATAAAGAATGAAACGAGAGTATAAAAAATAATCCACCATGAAAGATTCATTTCATAACGATTTAATCCAATAAGGCCTGCCCAATCATTAGATAGAGAAACAGGTTTGAGCACTCCGTCATAGAGTTCCCGCATTTGTATCCCGCCAATTACAATGTCAAGCGACGCTAAATGGATAACGAGTATGAGTGTTTGGACGATATGTTCCATGAATAACACAAATAAGCGGTCAAGTAATAAGACTCGTAAGTGTTTTTTTATAATATGAAAACGGCTAGCACCCAGTAATTGTGAACTTAAAATGTAATCTTGTTTCATAAATTCATCAACCTCTGAGGATATATATAAAGAAAGTGTAGGCAGAGCGACGAAAATAAGTACGAGTACTTGATAAAACGTAAATGAAATATTTGGGTCTAATCTATCAGCATTTGATGTAATTACAATATTAACGGGCGTGATGAGTATAAATGCGATAAATAGAGTTGGAATATAATAAAAAACTTCTGAGCATGTCTGGAAAAATCTCTTGAATTTTGGAGCATATAAACTTAAGAGGATTCCTATACATGTTCCGCATAAAATTCGAAAGAAGCTAATTGCCACGGCTAATAAAATGGTGAATTTTGCTCCTTCTACAATTTGTAAGAAAACAGACTCTCCAAAACGATCGGTTCCAAAAGGCGGCATTAACGCTGGTGGAAAGGGGGCCTTTCCAAGTAATTCGTTATTGTCATTGTAAAGTAACTGAGGAGGTTTTGGGATGTTATCTTTAAAGAACCAACTATAAATAAAACTAGCTGAAACAAGTATGAATAGATAAGTAAAGCCAATTAAAAAGCGTTTTGATTTCCAAATAGATTTCATAATGCTGCTCCTTTCAATTGCTTTTTCCATCTATTCATCATGAATGAGGTTATTTGAAAAATAGTATAAAATGGTAAAATGATCATAACAAGTATGATAAATGCAGCTGGAGGTGAAATAAACGCCTTCTTAAATAAAAATTGAATAATGCCTTCCATATTAAAAACAAATTCTAAAATGAATAAGTTAGAAAGTAAGAAAACAAAAATCGTTTTTAAATGGTGGAAGAAGTGGATAGATATATTTTTGAATAAATGAATGCATAGTATATAACTTGATGAAAGGCCTTTTCCATATGCCACCTCTACGTAATGTTTTCCATGTTCTTCTTTTATGTATAACACCATCATCCGAAACATTTGTAATGTAGGTAAGACCGCTAAAGATACAATAGGGAGTAAATAAGCTCGATTTTCATTAAAAGAAATAATGGTGACAGGAGATTCTCCGAATTTCTGAAGTACCCATATGAAAAATATTTGCAAACAAATCATCATCATCATATCAGGGACAGCTTCTAATATGAACACAATTCGGTTTATCCATTTTTTTATATAATCTTTTGCTAAAAAATAAAAAAATGCCATACTAGATGATAGAAAGAGCGCAAGAAAAAAGGCTATAAATAATACAGTAAATGAATATAGGTAAGGTTCTAAAACAGTTGGAAATAATGGTGTCTTTTTGAAACTACCAAATTTCGGGTCTGATCCTATAACTACTAATGATTCAGGTGAGAAAACCTGTTTTAACATAGTAACGATCTGATTAAAAAAATGAATTGGTTGAAAAGTGAATCCCTGTTGAGTGATAAATAAATAAGGTAAATTTAGTAATAGTAAGAGTGATAAAAGAATTGATGAAAGTTTTATTGTGAATTGAGATATTTTATTTAACATTAAATCCCTCCGACATCTTTTTACAACATTATACAATAAAGTTTATATTTTGTTTTGATTTTTCTGAAAAATATAAATACTATTAGATTTTATAGTATGGAACATATATTTACAAGGTAAGAAAGTGATAGTAGGGAGCCGTGCTCTATGTCCATCAAGATAAAAGGACTAGTGAACCTAAAGCAATAAAAAGAGCAAAATGCACAAAATTTCCGTATTGGTGGTAAATGCTTAAGTTGATGGATATGTGATGTGACCCCATGCCCATCAACTTAAGAAAAATAAACACCCCCAAAAAGAAAAAATGAGCTGAATTCTCAAAAAAACTAACTGTAGAGAAAGAGAATTTTCATTTAGGGTGTACTTCAAAACCTTAGCTTGGTGGACAGGGCGTACCGCCCACATTTTAACGAAAATATACGCTAAGCAAAATTTCTGTGGTATTTAAAGAAATGTAAGTACTATTTTAAAGAACTACATGCTACTGAATTAAGTTTATAATTTATAGTTGTAAGATGATTAATAATGAATAAGGAGAAGAATTATTAAAGTGGTCTTGTAAATTGAGAGTTAAAGGGGAAAACAGGATGCAAGAAAATCGTGTTAGATTGAATGGAGGATTTAATAACGACATTTTTTATATCAAAGAGAAAGAAAGGGTAGTTAGAATTTCTGAAAAGAGTAAAACAAAAGAGATGGTTTTACAAGAAATAGAGTGGATGAATTTTTTATATGAAAAAGGTGTACTTGTACCTAAGCCAATAATTCCTTTAGAGTGTGAGGAAGAACGGGTTAAAACATATTTTGAATTTATTAAGGGCGATCAAATTGATGTTACAAATAAATCCCACTGGAATGAAAAAACTTTTAAAAAACTTGGTAAAATTTTAGGAAGAATGCATGCACTATCCAAAGATTTTAAATTACAAACAATACAACGTCCTGAATGGAAAGTTGAAAATCCTGATGTCTTTGATATTAGAAGAAAGTTAGACCCATGGATTAGGGAGAAATATGAAAAATTGGTACACAGTCTAACTTCATATATTATTAATCCTGATACTTTCGGACTTATTCATAATGACTATCATCTAGGAAATTTAATTATTAATGAGGAAGGTCGTATAACTACAATTGACTTTGATGACTGCTCATTTAATTGGTATGCTCAGGATATTGCAGTAGCTTTCTATCATGCTTATTGGCAACATAGCTCTTTCAATGGCAATACACATTCTTTTTGTGATATATTTATGAGTAATTTTTTTGCAGGATATAAAACAGAAAATACGCTTCATAAGGATATAATTATACAAATTCCTATTTTCTTAAAAATAAGAGAGATTTATTTGTATCAACTATTCATTCAAAAATGGGATGCGAATAATTTAGAAGAATGGCAAGAATACACCTTACTTAGCTTAGAAGACAAAATCAAGAATCAAGTACCATATGCAGGTATTAATGATTTTTCTATTTTTTTGTAGGATGTTTCAACATGTACATTACATTTTGTTAATGCACTAACGGGTGCTTTTCTTGAATAAGCGAAGAATATTATTCATTCCTCTAAGTCTATTAAAAATCTAATAATCCCAACTTTTTATCTAGAAAGCTGGGATTATTTTCGTAATGAAAAAAATACGTTATTCTTTCTGTAGAATCATAAGAAAGGATGGCGTTTTTTATGTCTGTTTCTGTGTCTGACGAATTACAACTATTTGCTCAAGAGATTCAAAGTTTTTTATCTCCAAATACCTTACGGGATCTTGCTAGAGATGTTGGTTTTGTAAAACGAACCAGTAAGTACCAAGCAAAAGATTTAATAGCTTTATGTGTATGGGTGAGCCAAAATGTAGCTATGACTTCTTTAACTCAATTATCTAGCTGTTTAGAAGCATCAACAGAAGTACTCATCAGTCCTGAGGGACTGAATCAACGGTTTAATAAGGCGGCCGTCCTACTTTTACAACACCTACTAGCCGAACTACTAAGCAAAAAATTGGCCGCATCTATGCCGATTTCTTCTCCATACACTTCTGTTTTCAAGCGTATTCGTATTTTAGATTCAACTGCATTTCAACTCCCGGATGTATTTTCATCGGTTTATCCAGGTGCAGGAGGATGCAGCCATACAGCGGGGATAAAAATTCAACTTGAGTATGATTTGTTAAGTGGACAGTTCCTACATATTCATACAGGTCCAGGTAAACAACATGATCGCACTTACGGCTCTCTGTGTGCCCCAACTGTGACAGCGAATGATTTATGTATCCGAGATTTAGGTTGTTTTCATTTAAAAGACCTTCAATATATACAAGATAAAGAGGCCTACTACCTCTCTCGTATCAAGTCGAATACACGTATTTATCAAAAAAATCCTAATCCTGATTATTTTCAAGATGGAAGAATTAAGAAAGGTACAGAGTATATACAGATAGATATGGAGACGTTAATGAACTCCCTTCCACCAGGACAAACATGTGAAATAGCTGATGCTTATGTAGGAATAATTGATAAAGTGCCAGCTCGTGTAATTGTTCATCGATTAACAAAACAACAGCAACAAAAACGATTACAAGATCAAG
>NZ_MACH01000067.1 GCF_001884065.1 Bacillus proteolyticus | reverse complement strand
GTTGAAATTGTTCCTAATCAAAACGGTGGTTTATACAGTGTCTACGGAATAGCACCTGGTAATGTTATTATTACTGCACAACGAGTCTTGAATTCAGAACTAACGCAGATTCTTTAGTTTTAAAAGTAAAGTGGTTCAATTCGGAGGAAGGCACCTTAGGGTGTCTTTTTTTACGGTAAGGCATTAATGTTTTCTATGTCTCGATTAGTGAATAATTTCACATTCTGTAATGACATCAAAAGCTTTTATCATGAAGACGGTTATTTACTCACTAGCTATATTACTATTGTTGATATTGATCTGCTAAATAGTGCTGTGATATGCACGGATTCTTTTTATAACAAGATGAAACTACAGTTTTCAAATATAATCGACGTAAAATAAAATTCACCCAACAAAAAATAAAAGGAGAAACCTCCTCTTTTCTTTTTAATTTAAACTTAGAACTAAGTGTAGCCTTGAAATAAGGTTTGATTAAATTAACTTAATAAACCTTGATAAAAGAGCAAATAAAAAAAGCGTGGTTCGAAAAAAGATTGTTCAAAACACGCTTTTTCTATATTCAATTAAATCATCCTTTTATAAAAAAGTTTGATTATTTTTCTATTCCTCTAGTTGAACAAACGCGCCGTTAGAGCGAAAAAGGTCGCTTAATTACAAGCTCCTTTAGACGAATTTACTAACTCAATCAATTCCTTTCAAAGAATAATCTCTTACCACCTTACAAATCTGCACGTTATATTGGCTATACCACGTTTCTTTTCCTTTTTGTTGTACTACTTGATGAGTCGTATTAGCTTTCCATTTTTGAATTGCTTCTAAGGATTCCCAATAAGAAATTGTAATACCATACTCTTCGTTATCTCTTGCGCTCTCAATCCTAATAAATCCAGGTTGTGTTTTTACTAGTTCTACCAAGTTCTCTGACATACTTTCATATCTTTCTGAATTGTGCTCTGATCTTTGAGAAGTGAATATAGCTGCATAATAGGTATTCATTGTGTTCCCTTTTTAAAAGGATTGCGTCTTTATTAAGAATCGAAAACCATGAGTGATTTCAATAGCAGCTGCCTCAATGGGAGGAAAGACCTCGATAACGATGTGGGAAACTAAGACATCAATGTTGTAGTCATTATTTTTAGGAAAAAACAAGTCTAGAGTTCCCTTTTTTATAGGAAGCTCGAGCATTCAACCCACTGATAAAAGGAAAACCAAAGGGCATACTAAGATTATATTTAAAATGGGAGGATATAAATTTGAGTACAAAAGAAAATGCAGTATCTATCTTTGCCTTAGGCGGCTTGAACGAAATCGGGAAAAATATGTATGCAATCGAATATTCAAACGATATTGTGATTATCGACTGTGGCAATAAGTTTCCAGATGAAAGTTTATTAGGAATTGATTTGATTATCCCTGATATAGCTTACTTAGTAGAAAATAAAGATAAAGTCAGGGCTTTAATTGTCACACATGGACATGAAGATCATATCGGGGGGATCCCGTTCTTCTTAAAAAAATTGAATGTACCCGTTTATGCCACACGCTTCACACTAGGATTAATTGAAATCAAATTAAAAGAACATAAACTCCTAAGAGAAAGTGAACTTATTGAAATCAACTCAAACTCAAACTTGACAATTGGAGAAATAAGGGTAAGTTTTTTCAAAGTGACCCATAGTATTCCTGATTGCTTGGGAATAGTCTTTCACACACCAGAGGGTAATATTGTACATACAGGGGACTTCAAGTTCGATTTAACCCCTGCGAATAATGAGAATTCGGATATTCATAAAATGGCTGCAATCGGCAAAGAAGGGGTCTTGCTTCTATTATCTGAGAGTACCAATGCAGAGCGTCCTGGTTTGACCCCATCGGAACAAATGGTAGGTGAACATGTGGAAGCAGCTTTCATGAAAGCCGAACGCAAAGTTATTCTTTCTACCTTTGCTTCAAATATTAGTCGCGTTCAGCAAGTCGTGAATGCAGCGCAAAAAACAAATCGAAAACTTGCGTTGCTTGGACGAAGTATGGTTAATGTTATAGCGGTTGCTATGGAACGTGGTTATTTAACAGTTCCAGATGGAATGTTAATTGACCCACATGAAATCAATGAAATGGCTCCTGAAAGGGTGGCCATTTTATGCACGGGGAGTCAAGGAGAACCATTGGCTGCTCTTGCTCGCCTGTCCACAGGAGACTTTCGCGGTGTCGACATTTTACCTGAAGATACGGTTATCTTTGCAGCAGGTCCAATACCCGGGAATGAACGAAATATCACGAGTATCGTAGACAACTTATTTGCCCTTGGAGCCAAAGTGATTTATGGATCGGGAAGTACATCCGGAATGCATGTTTCTGGCCATGGTTATCAAGAAGATTTAAAACTAATGCTTACATTAATGAAACCAAAATATTTTATTCCCATTCACGGTGAATTTAGAATGCTGCACCATCACCGTTTGTTAGGGGAATCCGTTGGAGTAGAGCAAGGAAACACTTTTATCATCAATAATGGCGATGTCGTCGATATTGAACATACCATTGCCCGTCAGACCCGGAAAATACCGGTGGGGAATACCTACGTAGATGGGGGGGATGTCGATAATATTGGGGAAATTGTGCTACGAGACCGCAAACAACTTTCTGAGGATGGAATGCTCATGATTGTTTTAACTATGAGCAAATCGGAAGGAAAACTAATTTCTGAACCCGATACCATTTCTCGTGGATTTGTGGATAGAGATTTCTCGGAACTCCGAAGAGACGTTAATCGACTTACTATAAAAACTGTTAACGAGCTACAAGAAGCAAATAGAAACCAATGGAATGTAATGAAAAAACAAATAAAAAAATCAATACGACAATATGTATATACACATACTAAGAAAAAGCCAATGATTGTTCCTATACTTATTGAAATTTAATAGGGGGAAGTTTTAAAAAAAGTGAATTAATTGATTTTCAACAATTGGGCGCGTTTATTGAATAAGAAAGGACATAACATATTAGTCATGTAAAATATGTTATGTCCTTTAATTTATCTATCTTTTTTAATTTAGGGCTTGACAAATCTTTTGTTCAAATTACGCTTTTTCTATATTCAATTGAATCATTCTTTTATAAAACTTTGTTTTATGGCCACAAAGTGACATCTAAAAGTTAGACACGTTATTTCATTAGGCAGCTTCTTGGGCATGGGTCCGGTATTGTACCGGGCTCATGCCTTTTAGTTTTGCCTTTGCTGTTGTGTATTTTATATTGTGGATCCATTGACAGTTACTTTTGCGTCTATAGTAAATCCTAATCCTGCATCTACAGATGCCTACAACATTATTATCCTGCCAATATGGAGAATCATAGAAACATAGGTTGTCCACTTTAGACACGACACGTTTTCCTACATTTAAATTGTTTCGTTCCAATCGACTGCAAAATGAACGAATACGTTTCTCCCTGTCTCACCAGATTTCTTGGATTTAAAGCCATTTTCCCTTTTAGGGTGTTATAGTCCTTAAGATCTTGTTAAACCTGTGCAATTACGGTTGGAATTTCATTCTGTTTGACACATATCCCCAGGCTATCTGGACATGATAAAAGATGAGGTGACTGACATGAAGGATAAAATATTAGAATTAGTACCAGGATCGGTAAAAAAATTACTCCAGAAAAAAGTTAAAGATGGAAACCGATGCATCATTGATTTGGTTGTGGATGATGCAACTGCTTATGGATTTGAACCGGAGCAAGTAGTCCCCTGTATCATGGCGGGTTATTATGTTTATGAATCCACCACCTATCCCAGTGAAATGGAGGAAGAATGGAAGCTGAACTTGGTTTTTCATGCGGCCAATCGCTCGGCAATGAAGCTTCTGTCTTATGGGAAGTATAAAGCGAAACAATCTGAAAGTGGATGGATGAGATATACAAATCCATAAGGTTTACTTAACATACACTAACTAGCTTGGTGAGCATGAGGCACCGTCACATGCCCATCAACTTGAGATTTTGAAATACCCCCAAGTATTTTGGTGAAAAAAAGCTAGCTTTTTTTGGATACTATCAATAATGAGTCGTTATGTTAACTAGATATGTATATACCATTCTTTCAAAAAACTATATGCTTCCTCAAATAATTCTTTTTGAAAATCTGGATTATCTTCACTTAAACGTTCAAAAAAACTCCGTGTTAAAAAAAATCTGGATCTTCAAATCCAGATTTTTTTTCTTTAATCGCGTTTTTTGCATTTTCCTCTGCATTTTTTGCGTTTTTCTGATTTTTCTATTTGATCGCCTTCTTCACCTTCGTTTCTAGCTAAACTACCCGTTCCGCCTCCCACTGCATGTTGCTGTTTGGTATTAGAACTTTCGATGGCAGCGTTGGTTCCCGCTGCACTGTCCTCTCCACCACCACTTGCCACTTGAGTAGCACTAGCCTGTTCCTCACTGGTTTCATTAATTTGATTATTGATGATAAGTACAAATTCTACCTCTTCATCCGAATTTTCTTTTTTCATTTTATGCGGCTCAATCTGCTCCCCACTAATTCCTTTATTTATCGCTTTGCCTCCAGCACCCACCGTTTGTTGCTGTTCGGTATTCGATGAATCGATTGCCGCATTATTTCCTGCTGCACTGTTTTGTCCGGCTCCACTGGCAATTTGTGTTGTATTCGGTGCAAATGTAATCTGGTTATTAATGACAATGACAATTTTTCGTTTATCAGTAAGATCTCCCAAATTAATTTCTTCACCATCATTTTTTACATATCGAAACGTGATTTTTTCATTGTTTTTCATGTTCTCACCCCCTTTGTAATATTAAATGATTAGAGAATGATAATGGATTGGACAAGAGTATTTTTTTATAAATATGTGCAACCCTACCCACAATAAAGGGTGTATTACCAGGTTCCGTTATTTTCCTTTTTTTTGAGTGTGAGGTGGGGGCTAAGAAACTTGAGTTATTAGACTCTTATTAAGTTAATGGTGGTCTTAAATGCACTTCCAATAACGAGATTATATGAACACGAAAGTCCCCCAGTTAAACAATCTGGAGGACTTTTAATAGTCTTCTAAATACATTGAATCCCGCTAATGATAAGTTATGTAAACTTTATATGTATACGATATATATTATTGCTTTTCCTTGGACAAGTAGAGACAAGTATACAAGAAAAACAGACTCGTTTTACATTTAATATAATAAATGTAAACAAAGGGGCTTGATTATTTATGTCATCAAAAAATAGAATGCATTTCAATCCTTGTGCGTTTCCTGTTCCTATTCAGGAAGGATTTCCACAATCAGCGTTTAGGGCCATAAATGTTACTGCAGAACAAAGTGTTTCTGTAGATACTCCGGTATTTCCAGTTTTATATCCAGATGAAATATTTGATCTAAACAATGAATATGACCCGGGTACATCAACTTTCACTCTAAAACAAAATGGAGTATATTCGATTATAGCAAGTGTTGCATTTTTCCCTAATGATGTGACGGCAAATTATAGAGTTGTAATTAATATCCGGGTAAACGGCATTCCTATAGTAACTGATAATGGTTTTTTTGGTGCAAATCCAGTTGAAACGGGTGATGAGGCAAGTGTTTCTGCCATCTTAAAATTAGCAGCTAGAGATGAAGTGAGTATCTCTGTTTTCAGTACTACTAATGGTATAATTCTACCTGAGCCACGTGGTACGCACTTTGAAGCAGCAAGGCTCCCTTTTCTAACATAATAAAACAAGTTTATTCTCTTTACTACCGATAACGAGAATTATGTCAAAAGTAAAACCGTCCTGATGGACGTTTTTTTGTATTTTTTGGCTAGCGTGGGTTTTTTCCGAAATGCTGGCGATACCCCATGTCCATCAAGCTAAGATTTTAAAGTACCCTCTAAATGGAAATTTTGTGTTTTTATAGACCTGAAATTTATTTTTATCGTTTTTGGGGTAACTTTTTTTCTTAAGTTGATGGCCATAGGGCGGTACCCCCTTAAATGGAGGTTCAATAATATAGTTGTTAAGTAGGAGGAAGGCACCTTAGGGTGTCTTTTCTTAATTTTCAAAAGGACCTGCTCAATTAATGCGTAAAAACATAAAGTAAAATGAATCCGTTAAAATACATGAGTGACACCGTGTGTTCTCCTCTTATCAAAAGGAGGAACTATTATGGGCTTTGGTGGTAGTTGTGGTGGCGGCTGTGGCTTTTCTGGAGGATTTGCGTTATTAGTTGTATTATTTATTTTATTAATCATAGTCGGGGCTTCTTGCTTCTGCTAAAAAAACTATCGGAAAAGACACTCCTGTAAGAGTGTCTTTTCTTAATATAATTTACATTAAATTAATTAAATTTTATAAATAGATATAGTAAAATAATATTAGGTGGGAACCCAGATATATTTGTGCTGTCAAAAAAGACTACATATAAAGAATTAATTAAAAACTGGGTAATATGAATAAAATATAACTTATGACCTGAGATTACATGTATCTAGTCCTCTATAAAAATGGCATTTATAGAGTTTCTAAATATGAAATAACGATAGGTGATGTTTAGTATGGAAATAGGAAATCAAAATAAACACATTATATAACTCTTGTAAGGTGGCCCTCGTTTTTAAAGTATGAATGCAATAGCTAGGGTGAAACCAGAGGCTAACCTCTTCTAATTCGAAAGTAAACTTTTGAATATAAGTTCACTTTCAGTTTCATCAATAAGAAAAACCACAGCAATCGCTGTGGTTTTGACTAAAACTATGTTGTAAATGCTCATAGCATTGTATGTTTGATTTCAATTGTAAGTTCCAATGTAAACTTTTAGATATTAGTTTACATTCATTTCCTTGATTTTATTGAATTTATCGCAATTTACCCATTCCCCTCAAAAACGACTATAAAAATATACATTCGAAACAATGCAAATAAAGAGGTTAGAACATCCATAAACAAAAAAGAAAGAGATTTTACTCTCTTTCTTTTTGGTATTCATTATTATGATGTATCCCGCCAACCAAATGACATACAACCCACTTTGGGACATTTTTCGCATGTGAACACCTTGATGGTCTTACGCTAAGGGTTTTCTATGCTATAAAAAGGTAGTAAATAACCTGGGGTATTCCGTAACAAAAGGATATCTAAAAGTTTTGTTACGAATTAAATTTGTTACACTATTAATAATCCTTAACGGAGGTTTTACGTTAGTGCGTTGGCTGTACCCAATAATAAATTTACCATCTTCCTTCAATTTTTCATAAAGCGTTTTTGCTTTTGAAATGTCATTGTTTATAATACATATTGAAAGTTGATTTGTTTATCTACCAGAAATGTGATTAGGTAGTAAATAAAACAGTGGCAGCAGCACCATCCGGTAATGCTCCACCTCCTGATGTTGTAATCCTTACTGATAATAAATCACATTGATGAACAGTAAAATTACCAGTAGCAATTGCACAACAATTAGTAGAAGAACTTGGACCTGATACAGTTGCTATAATACCTGTATTTGTTGTTGTAGTAGCACATGTAGTACTTATAACAATTTGAGCCGATACAGTTTGATTTGCAGCTAAAGCGTTATCTCGAATACTAAAAACTAAACCAGTAATAGTTGCCGTTTGTGGTATAACCACATTATTTCTTTCAAAACCTTTAGCAGCTCCTCCTTGTGAAGTACCTAAACCCATAAAATCATTATCACCAATTTGCTGATCTGAAGCTAAATAAATCGTCATTTCTGCTTTACCAGTAGCCCCAGTTGCTCCAGTTGCCCCAGTTGCTCCAGTTGCTCCAGTTGCCCCAGTTGCTCCAGTTGCCCCAGCTCCTCCAGTTGCTCCAGTTGCTCCAGTCGCTCCAGTTCCTCCAGTAGCCCCTGTTGCTCCAGTTGCCCCAGCTCCTCCAGTTGCTCCAGTCGCTCCAGTAGCCCC
>NZ_MACH01000066.1 GCF_001884065.1 Bacillus proteolyticus | reverse complement strand
TGCTCCAGCTCCTCCAGTTGCTCCAGTTGCTCCAGTCGCTCCAGTCGCTCCAGTTCCTCCAGTTGCCCCAGTTGCTCCAGTTCCTCCAGCTCCTCCAGTTGCTCCAGTTGCTCCTGTAGCACCTGTTGCTCCCGTTGCCCCTGTTGGTCCTGGTTGTTCAACAGGAAAAGCACATGGGAAAGGAATATGATTACATTTGTTAAAATTACCCATTTTTCCACCCACCTAAAAAATATAGAATATATTAGCATTTTACATTTTACATAAAATACTAATATATTCTATGATTTAAAAAAATAAATGATCTGGTAATATTGCTCAATTTTTATCATTAAATTAATTTGTATTAATTTAGAACATTTTAAGTGTAAATATAATGATTGATTACAAAAGTAAAAATTTATAAAAAAAAAGATTAAATCCCAATCCATCTCTTAATTTGAGTCAATATTTCGGACACAAATAAGTTAAATATAAGCTACTTCTATAGTTAGATTTTCTATAGCTTGAGGACTTTTATATCCAATAATACTATGAATTCGCTTGCGGTTATACCCTCCCCCAATGCATTGAAATAGTGCTAAGTTTACTTGTTCCAACAGTGTTTGATGAATCTTTAGTACACCATAACACTCTTTGCTATCTTGATAAATGTGTTTAATTCATTATTTTCACGACTACACTTCGACTCTGCTTTGTGATGAGATTGGTAGTAAGAACTTCTTGCTATTCCAAAAGCTTGGCACATTGTATGAATAGAGTACGTTTCCTTTTGGCAATCAATAAATGAGTGTATTTCTGTATCGTTTATTATCTCGCGAATATAGCCATAGCCTTTTTCAAAATTTCATTCTCTTCTTTTAGACGAAGCAGTTCTTTTTTCATTCGTTTTAGATCGTCCAATGTTATTTCGTCCAATGTTATTTTGTCCAGTATTTTTTCATCTTCATCAACTGATGTAATAGAAGGATATTTTTTAATCCATTTATAAATTGATACTTCTGATACGCCATACTCTTTACCTAATTCTTTTACGGATTGCCCCGAATGATATAATTCAACCACCATTTTTTTAAACTCTTCATTAAATTTATTAGTTGTCATAAGGACACTTCCTCCTTGAAATCCATTCTAAGGACTTAACTAAGTTGTGTCCTTATGAATATACTAAATCCACTCCTTCTGATCTAGAGTGGATTTATATTCATTATAGTTTATGCATTTTTTTGAAAAGGTTTCATTCTTTTATCTTAAGGTAAATAAAATTTAATTTAAAACAAAGTATGATTAACATTTCACAATTCCAATAAAAAACTAACCATTTGGTTAGTTTTTTTAGAATAAGTTAGAAGAGAAAAACATGTCTTAAAATAGGGTATTCTATTCATCAACTATATGTTCCTTTTTATTAGTCTAATTACGTTCAATTTCTAAAATTGATAATGCCGCAGTAGTAACTTCAAGCCCCCTTTAACAGCAGGTGCAATTTGAATCAAATCACCTGCTGTTAAAGGGGGATCGTCAGGAAAATGCGGATTTACAACGTTAAGGAAATCCTAAAATAAAAAAGCCTAATTTCTCGGTGTTGTAAGAGGGAAATTAAGCTTTAATTAGTTCATATGACTTATAAAGGAACAATTACCACTATAAATAATATTAGGGAGATTTTTCTCGTTGTAAAGTTATAGCAAATTAATAAAATCCCTGCATTATCGTTCCATTTACAGATTTTTAATCATTGTGCGATGAGGAATACCCGCATCTATAAATTCTTCAGAAATACTTTCGTACCCTAAGTTTGCATAGAAACCAATTGCATGTTTTTGAGCATTCAATTTCACTTTAGAAATGCCCTGACTTTGTGCAAACTTCTCAATTTCATTCATAATTAATTTTCCAGAACCCGCTTTGCGATCAGTTGCCACTACACAAATTCGCTCAACTTTACCAACACCATCTACAATACGAAAACGTCCAGCTCCAATTGACTTGCTATTATCGTACAACACGAAATGAGTAGCGGTTTTATCATGTTCATCAATTGTCCAGTTAATAAAATAAATGAAAACGATTAAAATCAATCATACTTACTTAATTGTCCAAAATCAATAAGTACCATTCTTCTTGTCCTGCTTCTTTCCAACAGTAAGGGAAAAACCTTGTTTCAAAAATCCTATCGTTGTTAAATAGTTCATTTTTAACATTGTAAGTAGCTTAGCGTTGTAAATACGCATTTTCGGGACTATACCCCTTTTTGAGGTATACACTACACCTAAAAGGAGTATATATGAATTTTTTAAAATGCATAGCGCTCGCAATTGGATGTATTTCCTTATTATTAATGTGGTATTCTTATTTCTTTTTATAAAAACCTTGGTGTCTTATACTATCTCGTTGTAAAAAATATTGCGAATATAAAAGGACACATTTTATGTCTCTTTTTATATATAAACCTAATACAACACAATATCATTTGTTTTGTATTACAAAAAGAAAAACTATTACAATCGGTCGCTAATGCACCATAATTAAAAACAGAGTTAAAAGACTCAAAAACCCTTAGCGCTGGAAGCCATTGTGACGGCTTGTACTACTTTCTTAAAAACATTATATGTAGACATTTCTAGTGATGAATAATAAAAAGAGATACCAGGTTGAACAAACAAAACATTTACTATATGTATAATTTTCACTTTTTAAATGTAGAGTACGCACAAAAATAACAAGAATAGAGCTATATTTATAGTACGTATAAATATTAGCTCTATTCTTCACAGGTGCAACAGGAGGAACAGGAATCCTCCTATACCTTATATATATGTTTCATTATGAAATTTGTGAATAAAATTTTCTTTTTTTGCTGTATATATTTAACTTTATTATTGTTCTTTTTCTCAAAAGCAAAAAATCTCCCTCTTCTTAAGGTTCTGGTGCAAAAACTTCAAGGTAATTACAAGTAATCTCTAAATCTTAGACATACTGATACTATTACTCTAAAAAGGTGTGTGATCGGTATGGAAAAGAAAAATTGGTTCAAATGGAAGCACTATCAGCCTGATATTATCTTATTAACGGTAAGATGGTACCTACGGTACAACCTAAGTTTTCGTGATTTGGTGGAAATGATGGAGGAACGGGGTTTATCCATTTCTCATACAACGATTATGCGTTGGGTTCATCAGTATGGTCCTGAATTGGACAAACGGATCCGACGTTACCTCAAACAAACAAATAACTCTTGGAGAGTCGATGAAACATATATCAAAGTAAAAGGTCAATGGATGTACCTGTATCGTGCTGTTGATTCGAACGGAAACACAATCGATTTTTGCCTAAGCAAAACAAGAGACCACAAGGCTGCAAAGCGCTTTTTCAAGAAAGCTATGCGTTCTTTTCATGTTTCAAAGCCACGTGTTATAACAGTCGATAAGAACCCGGCTTATCCTATAACAATTGAACAGTTGAAAAAAGAAACATACTAAGATTAGTAGTGCAGGCCAAGGCATTGGTTCGCACTACTATTTTTTATATAGTAGAAGT
>NZ_MACH01000065.1 GCF_001884065.1 Bacillus proteolyticus | reverse complement strand
TCAGCTTCCTTAAACTTATTTATCACGGCTAGATGCAATTTTTCATTCGTTCCCATGATGGTTTTATTTTTATACTGCAAGTACAGTTCTAGCAAAAACCAAATATGTCTATCCTCTTCATTGGCATCTATTAAATGTTCACCGAAGTGATGAGTCATAAAATCATATAATATATTTTCTTCTTTCTCCCATCCATACATTGCAAAATGAACTAATGTGAGGACGACTTCTCTAAACGTATATCCCAAGATCATCCCTGGATACCTGCTTGTATAGAGATCCTGTCCCATGCACTGGTAAAATAAAACCTTCTGCATGTTCTTTAATCCTTCTGCATTGTTTCCACCGCTGATCAATACATCATTTTTCCATAATGACAAGTGATATGAGGAAATTTTGCTTAGATTTATTAATAGTATGTGATCTTTATCTGTTTCATTTTGCTCAACGATTTTCTCAATCTTTCTTCTACTGACATTATATTTATCTTTAACATCTTCAAATTTGATTCCATCCACAAAATTTTTGCTATATCTTTTAAAAGCCATTTCTAACTTTTTTTGGTTCATCATTGTATCCTCCCATTTGTATGTTTTCTAATTTCTGTTTCTAAACAAAAGTGAGACCCCAGTTTCAACCACTCTTATTTTAACTCAAATGTAAATTATAGTAACTTATTAAATGCACTTTTCTTAATTATTCAGCCTTTTACCTTAAAAAATCGAATGTAAACCAATACCTATTTATTTACATTCAAAACATTGTAAATAAGGCGTACCGCCAAATAAAAACATATCCATAGGGAAGCGTGTAGCACCTTGCTATAATAATGTTGGAACTATTTCCTAATTATTGATGAAGGAGCTTAGACATGGAAAAGATTAATAGAATATTAAGTGATTTTGCTAAGGTTAATGAATATGATGGCGTAGGTAATGATTATAGACTATATCTTTTATCAGAAGATACAAAAGAAGATATATGTGAGCTTATAAAAAAGGATATAAAAGCTACTAGTGACGACACAATAGAACTTATACAGTTGAATGAATGGCAGCAGGATTTCCTTTCTTGTGAATTCCCTGACAGTGAAGAGTATTGGTTCGGAACAATACCCAGTGGATATGATTTGAAAGGGTTAACACCGAAGGAGTTTATAATTGAACAGTTATTGAATACATTTGAACAAGGGATTGGAGCAGTTTATTGGGTAAAATTAGATATAGGAGCCTAT
>NZ_MACH01000064.1 GCF_001884065.1 Bacillus proteolyticus | reverse complement strand
GGAGGGGTAGTTGGAAAAGTGCTTATTTCAAATATGTAACTCGCTGGCTACCTACTCTACCGCACGTACAGTGTTAAGCGGGGGAGAAGATGGAGATAACTTCAAAGTCTTACCTATCGCAACTGCACAAGAATTTTTACGATTATACACAAAAACAGCAGGCAACTGATTAAGTTGCCCGCCATGTTCTTGCACGGCACGGAGGAGCGCTTTCCGTTTTGAAAGAGTGCAGCCGGGGAAAGATCGGCTTAGAGATAGTATGTGCGATATAAAAAAGATTATTCGAAAAAGGAAATTGGATATTTAAAATCTTAACAAAATAGTTATTTAATGGGATGTTGATAATAAGCGATTATCATTAAATTGCTCATTGATTAATGATAATTGCTTATATATCGAAAAGCTATTTAGCTATTAGAAATATAGTTTCATCAGCCTTGGAAAACCCATACAACTTTCTTCCGAACTGTAAAATACCTTCTTCACTCTCTGTTAAAGTTTTAATATCATTTTCAAGATAGTGTCCAACGTTCTTTAAATAAGATAATTTTTGTTTTTCATTATTAAGTATAATTTGTTTTTTCTTAATCATTTGCTCCTGCTTATAAAGGGAGATTTGGGCGGAAATAACAATAGGTAGCATAAAAGCTAGCGCTAGTAAAAGACGACGTCTTAGTTTTTTATTCGTTTGTTGGTGATTGTTAGAATTAATTTGGTTTTTTAGGGATGATTGTTGTGATGGTAATTTTGGGATGCTTCCCATTTTAATGCCTCCATTACTAATTATAAATTTAAAATGTTTAAAAGGATTATATTATGCTAAATGGGTAATTCTGAATCTATTTTGGTAAAGATAGGTTTTGTAAAATTTAAATAACATCCTTATTTGAATGTAAAAAAGCCCTCACATAAACGTAAGGACTTTTCTAAAATGAAAGTTTTGGTTTTCAATTATCATTATATACCATAAATGAAGTATATTGAAGTGAAATTTTAACAAAAACGCTATTTTGTACACACAAAAAAGGAACGCTTGACCAAGGCGCTCCTAACCGCTAATAAATACCCAGTCTCATTAAAATTTATGTTGTTTTTATCTAATTATGATTATAAAAATTTCATTTTGTAGAAAAGGGGAATGGATATGGGCCTGAATTTAGAAGGTGTTAAATACTTTATACAAACAGCTGAAGGAGAAAGTGTGGAAATACAGGGTGGTATTCAAGAAATCGATATTTCTTCTGATGAAACAGTTGAATCTGGTTTTGATTTTAGTAGAGAAATAAGTGTTCCTTGCACATTTGAAGAGCCCCAAAATATAAAAGGGCTGCAAGATATAGGTTTTACACGACAACAAGCATGGAATATTCATTTTCGTAAGGGTGAGAGTTGGAAAGAAAACTAAACAAAATAATCATTTTAATAGAAAGCGAGGTTGGCAGAGTGGAAGATAAAGTAAAGCTATTAGGTGCAGACGGAATGTGCGGAATGGAGTTTACAGGAAATAAGGTTAATGTTTATAACGATGCAGGATACGTAATGGAAAGTATGACAACAAGGGAGCATGTTCAGGAAGTTATTGATTTTCTTGAAGGCTGCAAGAAAGAAATGGAGGAATAAAAATGGGACAAGGTAACCGTGGAATGGCTTTTGAAAAGCTTATCAATCTATCGAATGAAATGTATCAAAGAGCGGGAGTGGCGCTTATAAACAAGCGTCCGACTCCTGTAAAGGTATTAAAGATGGTCTATGGCCGTGTGAAAGATGGTTATTACGAATCTAAAAGTACAGTAGACTATGACGGCGTGTATAAAGGACGAGCTATAGCGTTTGAGGCGAAATCTACAAATGAGATAAATAGATTTAATTTAAAAAACATTGCGCAGCACCAATTAGATTACTTGGAAAAAGCAGAGAGGATGGGAGCGGTTTGCTTCTTTCTTATTGAATTCAGCAAGGATAAGTCAGTCTTCTTGGTACCACTAACAGTCATTCAATTTTATGTAAGGATGTCTCATCAACCGAAGGCTAAGAAGTCTATACCAAGAGCAGACTTTGATATTTACGGGTACCTGGTAGATCAGACAGAAAGAAAGAGCGCCAGTTGATTACTTACAATACATTGATGAGCAAGGATTCACACCGGTAATAGATAGCATGATTCAATTTGATCAGGACCATAAAAAGGTAGCGAATGACATTGAAGCAGCGAAAGAGAAAATGAACAACAAGAAACGTAAATTATTAAAGGCTTAATGGATAGCGGAACGATGGCGAGTAGATGGTGGGGCTACTTACTAACCGTCGTTCCCTTATTCAACAATGAGATATTAAAATTTCACGTACCTTATGTGATGTTAAAATTACAAATTCAGAAATAGGGGGATTCCTTCATGGAGAGACAATTAACTTTATTACCAGCTATCGACGATAAGAAAGTACAAAAGGAAGTAGTGAGCGTATTAAAGGAATACAGAGCACTCAAGATGCGATTCAGTAATGAAGTGGAGCAGGAAGGAATCAGTTTATTCCCTGGGTTACGTGATTCAAGGAATACAAGTAAATGGAAGGTGCAGCAGGTAGAGAAGGCGCTTAACAACCTATTAGATGAAGACGAGCGTAAAATCGTTGAGCGTAAGTTTCTGACAAACGAGAGAGTAAAGGATTCAGACGTTTATCATGATCTACTACTCAAGAAGACATATTTCTATGAGAAGAAGCAGAGTGCGGTTAAATTGATTGCTACAGCATTAGGGATAATCTAAAAACCGCGAACAAAATGCGAACTTTTTGGGGGACTAAATAAAAACGTGAAAATTATAAGCTATTACCTTGAACTACCCCCACTTTCACTTCGTTTAGAAGAGGGGGATTCCTAAGTAAAGAGTTCTATCGAACTCTAAT
>NZ_MACH01000063.1 GCF_001884065.1 Bacillus proteolyticus | reverse complement strand
AGTTTATGTATGTCGAACAATTAAGATGGCTTCCTGCCATCCCTTGTCCGAAGCCAATTCATCTCCCACCTATTCACTTCGCGTTCCTTGAGGAAGGAGTCTTCTTGGCTAAAATGATAAAAACTCATTAGTCTTTTATTGGAAATGTTATAATGGTAATTGTGGTTTTTTTCTGGAAATGGGTGATGTTCGCATAATTATTGGATTAGATTCCTAAGCAGTAGTTGAAGCATTTTCTACGTTTTTATCACAAGATAACTTGAATTTGTAACAAACAAAATTTGTTGAGTTAATCTAATCATTTATTATGTTGTGGGAAACGAGACATTTGCATGCCATTGCAGAAAAATCCATTTATAAAGTAGAGGTTACTTTATAAAAGCTTATAAAAATATTAAAGGGGTAGATGTTATGAAACCGAACAAGGTATTATCCATAGCACTTCCTATCATACTCTTAACAGGGTGTGGTGGGGAAGACAAGATAAAAGAAAAAGCCGAAGCCAAGCAAGAAGAGAAACAAGAATCGAAGAAAGTAGCTAAAACTCATAAAGTATCTGCTGAGTTTTATAAACGAGATATCAATACTTATTGTAAGTATTTAGAAGATGACTTTAAAGCATACAACAATGAACTGAGTCATATCTCGGATAACACTACTACAAGGGAAGCGATTATAGATAGAATTAAACGACTCGAAAGAACAATTGATATGTTTAATGAAATTGACCCTCCTAAAGAGTATGCAGACGTCCATAAAGATGTAGAGAGTTCAATGGAACACTTCTCAAAGGCAATGAAACTATCGAAAGAAGTATTTTCTAGAAAAGAAATGCCTAAAGGGGGTAGAACTGATAAAGAATTACTAGAAGAGTCTGATAATGAAATCAAGAAAGGTGACGAGTACTGGTTTAAATTCATAAAAGAACTTGGTTTCACAGAAGGCTCTCCTAACAGAGCAATAACAGAAGCTCAATTAAACGAGTTGGATAATAAAGAAGGTACTAACCTTGAAGCAGTAGAAAAGAACGTAGTAGATGGAACAGAGTTAATTGCTAACTGGGGTTTTGAAACGAAAAACGGTTTCCAACCTTCTCTTATCTTAAAAGGTGGTAATCCAAAACAGTTTGAAGTTTACCTATATGGAGATTATCCAAAGAAAGGTAACCACATTGAAGGTACATGGACTTATGATGTTCCATCCAAAGAGTTACGATTACATATCGACAAACAATTTGTAAATGGTCAGGAAGCAGAAGTTATTCATAAAGACCTTAAGTACAAAGTACAAAACTATGATAAAAAGAATTTGCAATTATTTAACCAAGATTCTATGAAAATAACTCGATATACAAAGCAAATGTAATAATAAAAAGGAAAAGGATTAGGTATAGTCGCCTAATCTTTTCTTCTTTGTAACTATCCAGCCCATAGTTAAAATCGCAAGACAAATAGAGGTAATCACTACGATCTATTCTGTTTTCCTCTGATTGGGGTACCGCCACATCGCCATCAAGCCAAAATTTTATAGCACGCCCAGAACAAAATTTTGTGCTAACTTGTAACAAAAAAGCTCATTTTTTTGTTTTGGGCTAATTCAGAATTCTTAAGTTGATGGGCATGTGGTGCTACCTCAAGATACTTCACATCAGACAATAAAACAGAAATTGAATTTGAATAAGCATTCCTGCGGGAGTGCTTATTCA
>NZ_MACH01000062.1 GCF_001884065.1 Bacillus proteolyticus | reverse complement strand
GTTTGTCTAGCATCTAAAAATAAAAATTGACGTTCACGTTGTTTGTTTCGTTCAGTTTTCAAAGAACTACTTCATCGCTCAGAAGCGACTTTATTAATATAACATTTCGTTATGTTTTCGTCAACAACTTTTTTTCAATAAGTTGTTTTCGTTTGTTTCTTTTGTTACCTCTCGTGGCAACGAATATAAATATACCAGTTTGATTATTAAAATGCAATAGTTTTTCTAATAAAATTTTTAACTTAGTAAAAAAGTATAAAAATAGCATGTTTCTTCTATATAAATATAATTTCTACACGCATTATCTACCCTATCAAGATCCACTGCCTTCATGTCACTCATAGCAAAATAAAAAAAGCTTTGGAGAAATCTCCAAAGCTTAGTCTTGTTTATGACGCATAGCAGGGAATAATAGTACATCACGAATAGATGGTGCATTTGTTAATAACATAACTAAACGATCAATACCGATTCCTAATCCGCCCGTAGGAGGCATGCCGTACTCAAGAGCTTCGATATAATCATCATCCATCATGTGAGCTTCGTCATTACCTTGCTCGCGCTCTTTTAATTGAGCTTCAAAACGTTCTTTTTGATCGATTGGATCATTTAACTCAGTGAATGCATTTGCATGTTCACGTGCAACGATAAATAACTCGAAACGATCTGTGAATCGTGGATCTTCGTCATTCTTTTTCGCAAGTGGCGAAATTTCTACCGGATGACCGTAAATAAATGTTGGTTGAATTAATTTATCTTCTACTTTTTGTTCGAAGAACTCATTAATAATATGACCAACTTCCATTGTATCTTTAATTTCTACATTATGTTCTTTCGCAAGTTCACGCGCTTCTTCTACACTCATTGAATTCCAGAAATCTGCCCCAGAGTGTTGCTTAATTGCATCTACCATATGAAGACGTGTCCATTCTGGCTCTAGATTAATTTCATAATCACCATATTGGATTGTTGTTGTACCCAATACTTTTTTCGCGATATGAGCAACCATATTTTCTGTTAGTTTCATAATATCATTATAATCAGCGTACGCTTCATATAATTCAATCATCGTAAACTCAGGGTTATGACGAGTTGATACACCCTCATTACGGAATACACGGCCGATCTCATAAACCTTTTCTAATCCACCCACAATAAGACGTTTTAAATGAAGTTCAATTGCGATACGCATATATAATTCCATATCTAACGCATTATGGTGTGTAGTGAAAGGACGAGCAGACGCTCCACCTGCAATCGCGTGCATCATAGGCGTTTCTACTTCAAGATAACCGTTGTCATCTAAATATCTTCTCATTTCACGAATGATTTTACTACGGGTAACGAACGTTTCACGGCTTTCCATACTTGTAATTAAGTCCAAGTAACGTTGACGATAGCGTTGTTCAACATCTTTTAATCCGTGGTATTTATCCGGTAATGGACGAAGAGATTTCGTTAAAAGTGTAAATCCTGTTGCTTTTACTGAAAGTTCTCCAACGTTTGTTTTGAACACTTTACCTTCAATACCTACTAAGTCACCTAAATCCGCTGTCGTAAATAACTCATACTCTTCATCTCCAACAGTATCTTTACGAACATAAATTTGAACTTGCCCCTGTAAATCTTGAATGTGCGCAAATCCTGCTTTTCCTTTACCGCGTTTTGTCATAATACGACCAGCGATAGAAACCGTGATTTCTTTCTCTTCTAATTCTTCTTTAGAGAATTCTCCATATAGACTTACTAAGTCAGTTGTTGAATTTGTGCGTTCAAATCGTTTACCGAACGGATCGATTCCTTGCTCACGTAAATTATGTAGCTTTTCACGACGAACAAGCAATTGGTCGTTTAATTCTTCGTGGTTCATGTTATCCATGATATTAATATCACTCCAGCTCTATTAATTTTTACAATATATACAGTATAGCATTTTCTACTCAACTAGAAAAACTGCCAGCAACTAACTGGCAGTTCTTCTTTCTTTCACGTAATTATAGGAAGTGTATAGAAGAATGTCAATCTTCTACGCCCCCTTATTAACCAACGTAAATCGTTTGTTGTTTCGCTTCTACTTCTTCTACAAATGCACCTAATACATTCGCAAGGTCTTCACGTGTGTTGCAAGTATTGATACCATTACGCACACTCGCATTACCACGAACACCTTTTAAATACCAAGCTGCATGCTTTCTCATCTCTCTTACGGCAACATTTTCGTTCTTTAAATCGATAAGACGATCTAGATGCAACATGCATACATCAATTTTCTCACGCACTGTTGGTTCTGGCATTAACTCACCTGTCTCCAAATACTTTACCGTACGATAAATCATCCACGGATCCCCAAGAGCAGCGCGACCAATCATAACTCCATCTACACCAATTTCATCAAGCATACGCTTTGCATCTTGTGGTGTTTCGACATCACCATTTCCGATAACCGGAATATTTACAGCCTGCTTTACTTGTTTAATAATATTCCAATCCGCTTTACCTTCATACATTTGCACTCGTGTACGCCCATGAACCGCTACCGCTTGTCCACCAGCACGCTCAACAGCTCTAGCATTTTCTATTGCAAAAATATGATCTTCATCCCAACCAATACGCATTTTAACTGTAACTGGTTTTTCAACAGCATCTACAACCGCCGCTACCATCTCATATATTTTATTTGGGTCTAAAAGCCACTTTGCTCCTGCATCACACTTAGTGATTTTCGGTACTGGGCAACCCATATTAATATCAATAATGTCTGCTGTCGTATATTTATCTACGTATTTCGCAGCATCTACAAGAGTCTCTTTCTCTCCACCAAAAATTTGTAAACTTAATGGCTTTTCTCTCTCATCGATATATAGCATATCTAATGTTCTTTTGTTATTAAGTAATATTGCCTTATCACTTACCATTTCGGCACAAACTAAACCTGCACCAAATTCTTTTACTGTCAAACGGAATGCAGAGTTACACACTCCCGCCATCGGTGCTAATACAACCGGATTTTTCATCTCAATATTTGCAATCTTTAACACTCGATTTACTCCTTCCTTCATAGTCACTTCGGCATTAGTTCATCTATCGAGACCTTTAATGCTTTAGCAACTTCTACTACAAAATCTTGGGAAGGCGATCGATTCCCTCTCTCAACTTCACCTAAAACAGATACAGATACCCCTAATTCTTTAGCAAAACCTTCTTGTGTATAGCCTTTTAGCTTTCGAAAAGCACGAATGCGTCTTCCCCATTTTTCTGCTTCCATACCGTTACTCCCTCTCGCCTTTTCATTTCTTCTACTTGCGAACATGAAATGTCTTGTTTTATATCTTGATTAATTTCTAACAACGGAACGATAACAAAAGCTCTTTCGAACATCCGCGGATGCGGAACAATAAGATTCTCTGCTTCAATATTTTCTTGATTATATAGTAAAATGTCAAGGTCGATAGTCCTCGGGCCCCACCTAATTTCCCTTTTTCTTCCTAAATCATTCTCTACTTTTTGCGTTATTTTCAATAATTCTTGCGACGATAAATTGGTAGAAATTTTTATAACTAAATTTAAAAAGCAACTTTGGTCAGTATAGCCAACTGGTTCCGTTTCATATACAGACGAAACATCATCAACTTGGATATAAGGGTTTTTATTTAAAAACTGAATCGCTTCAGTTAAATACGTATAACGCTCTCCAATATTTGAACCTAATGCAATGTACGCTATATTATTCATGGACGCTCTCTCGTAATTTCCACAGCTACAGCACGATAATGCCCCGGTATTGGCGGATCTGGTTTAATTACCTTAATTGTACACCGTGAAATACTCTCATATTGTTTCAATATATCTGTAGCGATATTTTCAGCGATACTCTCCACAAGCTTATACGTTCTATCTTCAACAACTTTTCTACATAGTTCGAAAAGCTCCCCGTAATTGACAGAATGCTCTAAGTCATCACTTTCTCCTGCGCGTTTTAAATCCAACTCCACCGTTAAATCTACTTTAAATCTCTGACCTAATTTATTCTCTTCTGGGAATACACCATGATAACCGTAAAATTCCATATCATGGATATAAATTTTATCCAATTACTTTGCCCCCTTACCAATCATCGCATCCATCATCTTAGCCATACGCGCCATTTCTTTCACATCATGAACACGGATAAACTCACAGCCCTTTTCAATACCAAGACAAACTGTAGCGCCCGTCCCTTCAAGACGCTCCTCCACTGGCAAATCTAATACATGGCCAATAAAGGACTTTCTTGAAGTACCTAAGAGGACTGGATAACCCAGTACATTTAACTGTTCTAAATTACGCATCGCTTCTAAATTTTGTTCAGGCGTTTTCGCAAAACCGATACCTGGGTCTAAAATAATATTCTCATCTCGCACACCAGCATCTTTAGCAATTTTAATGCTTTCATACAAATCAGCAATCATATCAGCCATTAAGTTACGGTAGTTCATATTATCTCGGTTATGCATTAAGATAATGGGCACATCATAATAGGCTGCAACTTCAGCAATCTTCGGTTCCGCCTTCGCTCCCCAAATATCATTAATAATATGAGCACCAGCTTCAATCGCTTGTTTTGCAACTTCAGCTTTATACGTATCAATTGAAATAGGTAATTTCACTTCTTTCGAAACCGCCTGAATCATCGGAACGACTCGCTTTATTTCTTCTTCTATCGAAACTTTAGCAAAACCCGGGCGGGTAGATTCACCACCGATGTCAATAATATGAGCGCCTTCATTTTTCATTTCTTTCGCGTGACACACTGCAGCATCTACCTCGTTGTAACTCCCGCCATCAGAAAACGAATCTGGTGTTACATTTAAAATCCCCATAATTAATGTCTTTTCATTTAAGTTCAATGTATATTCGCCGCAGCGTAAATCATAATCCCACTTCAAATTACACATCTCCTCTTCGCAATTCATTTCTGCTCCACAATTTCTCTCTCTGCACTTCATAAAGATCCATAAATCTTTTTGTAACTATTCCCACTTTGCCCGGGAAATCTTCCCCCTCTATACGATAAAGAGGAACAATTTCTTGAATAGAGTTCGTTACGAACACTTCATTCGCTGAAAGCAATTCATCTTTCGTAAAGAAACTTTCCTTTACTTCTATACCCTGCTCTTCAGCAACCTTTATAATAAATGCACGAGTGATACCGTTTAAAATCCCTGTTTCTAATGAAGGAGTATACAAAGTACCTCCTTTAACAAAAAAGAGATTCGAAACAATCCCCTCTGCAACATAACCTGTTTCAGTAAGGAAAATCCCTTCCTTATTCACACCATTTCCAATTTCGCGTTTCCCTAAAATATTATTTAAATAATGATGGGACTTCAAGCGAAACGCACCCTCTGGTGTATTTCGTACTTGTTTTAAAATAACCCCTTCTTTCTCCACTACATCCCCCGGAATTGCTAAAGGTTTTATAAAAACAATAACAGATGGTTCTTCATACACATTCGTTTGCAATCCTATTTCATCTATACCCGCCGATACATTAAAGCGTATATACGCATGCTTCAATCCATTCTTAGCGAGTAGATTCTCCAAAATACGTATTATGTCATCTTTCGTCATTGTCCATTTGATTTGCAATGTATCCAGCGCATCCATTAAACGTTCATAATGATCATCCAACAAGAAAGGATGACCATTATAAATACGAAACGTTTCAAAAACTCCAAGCCCATATAAATAACCATGATCATAAGGAGAAATTTTCGCTTCACTCGCTTCTACATACGCGCCATTTACGTAAATTAACATAACGTCACACTTGGGCTATATTTACGAATAAAATTATGCAACAACTCTTTCCCATGAGAAGTCATAATAGATTCTGGATGGAATTGTACGCCTTCAATCGGCAACGTTTTATGACGAAGCGCCATAATCTCTCCCTCTTCCGTCCAAGATGTGATCTCTAAGCATTCTGGTAACGTCTCTTTCTTAACGATAAGAGAATGATAACGCGTTGCAGTAAACGGATTAGGAATATCCGAGAAAATCGTCTTTCCGTCATGATGCATAGGCGACGTTTTCCCATGCATTAATCGTTCTGCACGAACAACCTCTCCACCAAACACTTGCGCAATTGATTGGTGCCCAAGACAAACTCCAAAAATCGGAATCTTTCCAGCGAAGTATTGAATAACCTCCATACTAATACCCGCTTCATTAGGACTACATGGACCTGGCGAAATCATTAAAAAGTCTGGCTTCATATTCTCAATATCCGAAATAGTCACCTCATCATTACGCTTAACAACAAGCTCTTGTCCAAGTTCTCCAAGAAACTGCACTAAATTAAATGTAAAAGAATCATAATTATCAATCATCAATATCATTTCTCTCACCTAACCGTTTCTTCGCTACTTTCTTTCGCACGCCATAAAGCGATTGCCTTTTTTAACGACTCTTTATATTCATTTTTTGGATTCGAATCAATTACAATTCCCGCTCCAGCTTGTACATGTGCTTGCCCATCTTTAGCAAGCAGCGTTCTAATTACAATATTCAATTCCGTATCTCCGGAATAACCAATCCAACCAATTGAACCTGTATAAATCCCTCGGCGAACAGGCTCTAATTCTTCAATAATCTCCATCGTACGTATTTTCGGGGCACCAGTAATTGTCCCGCCAGGAAATACGGCCTTTACTAAATCGAACGCATCCTTACCTTCTTCCACTTCACCGCGCACATTAGAAACAATATGCATAACGTGCGAGTACTTTTCAATTACCATAAATTCATCTACTTCAACCGTTCCATATTTACAAATCCGGCCTAAATCGTTTCGTTCTAAATCCACAAGCATTACATGCTCTGCTCTTTCCTTTTCGTTCTCAATTAATTCCCTTGCTAATTCTTCATCCTCTTGTTCATTTGCACCGCGGGATCTTGTACCAGCAATTGGTCTTGTACTTACTTCTGGCCCTTGTTTTTTAATTAGCAATTCAGGCGAAGCACTAACAATTTGAAAATCCCCAAGCTCCAAGTAGCCCATATATGGAGATGGATTAATTTCACGAAGACTTGTATAAATTTCTAGCGGATGTGTTTGCAACGTCCTTTCTTGTCTTGTCGACAAGTTTACTTGAAACACATCACCATTTCCAATATATTCTTGAATACGTTCAACGGCCTTCATAAAGCCCTCTTCCGTAAAAGCAACTGCTTCATTTTTCTTTCCAGGGCATTCAAACGGCATAGTCAATTCAGGTGCTTCTTTCACCCAAAGATCCTTCCATGCATTTAATCGTTCTTCTGCCTTTTCATGTTCATCTACATAATGCGTAATAATCCATAACACTTGTTCTTTTTGATCGTACACAAACACGTCATCAAATAATAAAAAGAATATATCCGGTATATTCAGATCATCCTCTGCAAGAGAAGGAAGTTTTTCGATATAACGGATACAATCATAACTAAAGTAACCAATTGCACCACCTTGAAAAGGCGGGTACTCCGGATTATAGTCCGTTTTCCATTTCTCCATATATTCTTGCATTAAATCTAATGGATTCCCTCGCTTTATTGTTTCCTTACCACTTTCCCTTATATGTAACGTCTCATTCTTCCCTTGAATTACCGCTACTGGGTCCAGCCCCACAATGTTATAACGACCACCACGTCCACTTTCTAACAAAATATGTTGTGGCTTATTTTTGGAAAGAAATTTATATTGCTTAAAGAAATCTAACTGATATGGAATAGAAAGCGCTAAAGATTTTCTTCGTTGCATATCAACACCCCGTCTTCTTTTATCCCACCCTCTTAGACTAACCAGCTCCAACTACATGAGTTATGTATACAGAGAATGATTATACTCAAGGGCTAGTGAAAATAAATTAATTATACTACCTCTTATTTTACATGAAGTTTTCTAGTCATTCACTCTTTTCCTTTTTCCAATCCAAAAAGAAAAAGCATCCTCTTTCAAGGATGCTTTTTCAATCGCATTCAATTATGATTCAAATTGATAAAGTGGTGTACTTAAATAACGTTCACCGTTACTCGGAATAATAACAAGTACCTTTTTCCCTTTACCTAATTTCTTCGCAACTTCTGTCGCTGCATAGATGACCGCTCCTGAAGAGATACCTACTAAAATACCTTCTTCTCGAGCAACTCTTCTTGCATATTCGAATGCTTGCTCTGTTTTCACTTGGATAATTTCATCATATACCGCTACATCCAATGTCTCTGGAACAAATCCCGCTCCAATTCCTTGGATTTTATGTGGCCCTGGTTTCCCACCAGATAATACTGGCGAATCCGCAGGTTCTACCGCATAAATTTTAATATCTTTATACGCTTCCTTCAGCACTTCGCCAGCGCCTGTAATTGTTCCACCCGTACCAATACCCGCGATAAACGCATCTAATTGATCACCCATCTGTTCAACAATTTCTGGACCTGTTGTTAAACGGTGGATTTCTGGATTCGCTTGATTTTGGAACTGTTGTGGTATAAAGTACCCATGTTCTTTTGCTAATTCAGTTGCCTTACGAATTGCTCCACCCATTCCTTCAGGTCCTGGAGTCAATACTAATTCGGCACCGTAAGCGCGTAATAAATTACGACGCTCAATACTCATTGTTTCTGGCATTACTAAAATTGCCTTATATCCTTTAGCAGCCGCTACCATCGCTAAGCCAATACCTGTGTTACCACTTGTCGGCTCAATGATTGTATCGCCCTCTTTTAATAATCCTTTATTTTCAGCATCTTCAATCATAGCTAACGCGATACGATCTTTAACACTGCTCCCCGGATTCATAAATTCTAATTTTAAGTATACATCTGCGCTGTCTGATTCTACGATGCGGTTCAACTTAACGATCGGCGTTTTCCCGATTAATTCTGAAACTGATTGTGCCACTCGCATTCCTGTCACTCCTAACACCGAGTATTTTTATTGGTTTTATCTATATTTAGATTTTGTCAGAAAATTCTCTGTTTGTCAATCTATTTGGGCAGCCGATTCTCCGCCTAAACTTCTTTATTACAGACTCTCAATCAGGCTTGTAATATCTTCTTTAGCGAATTTATATCGTTCATTACAGAAGTGACAGTGAACTTCCGTCTCTTCTTCTTCTTCACGAATTTGCTCTAACTCTGTTTTACCTAAACTAATTAACACACTCTCAATACGTTCGCGTGAGCACGTGCAATTAAATTGAACATCCATAGTTTCTAATACTTTTACTTTATCTTCTCCAAGGACTGCATATAGTAGCTCTTCTGGAGAAAGACCTTGTTCGATCAATGTTGATACAGGAGGGATTTTTTGCAAACGATCTTCAATGAATGAAATTGTTTCTTCCTGTGCGCCCGGCATAATTTGAAGGATAAATCCACCCGCCGCCAATACGCTGTCATCTCCATTTACAAGAACACCGACACCAACAGAAGAAGGCGTCTGCTCAGAAACTGCGAAATAATATGTGAAGTCTTCCCCTAGTTCTCCTGAAACGATGGGAGATTGACCGATAAACGGCTCACGCATACCAATATCTTTAATTACTGTTACAAATCCTTCTGTACCTACCGCTTGATATACACGTAATTTCCCTTGTTCTGTTCCTTCAAAATCAACATGTGGATTCGTTACATAACCACGTACATCTCCATTTGCATGGGCATCTACTAAGATAGGACCAATCGGACCGTTACCCTCTACCTTAATCGTTAGCTTCTGCTCGCCTTTTAGCATAGCACCCATCATTGTACCCGCAGTTAAAGAACGACCAAGTGCCGCTGAAGCTGTTCTCCATGTATCGTGACGTTTTTGCGCCTCACTTACTGTGTTTGTCGTACGTACACTATACGCACGCACTTCTCCATCAAACGCTAACGCTTTTACTAAATAATCTTTCATACTTATTTATTCACCTTTCTCATGTTGTAAATTTGCATTACGTTCATATAACATATACAAACCTTTTAACGTTAAAAATGGATCTACAATATCAATTACATTTGATTCCTCTGAAATTAATTTTGCTAATCCACCCGTTGCAATAACTTTCGGTTCTTGTTTAGCTTCTTCTTTCATACGCTTAACAATACCTTCCACTTGTCCAACGTATCCATAAAGAATACCTGATTGCATCGCACTTACTGTATTCTTCCCGATAACACTACTCGGTTTTGTAATTTCAATACGAGGAAGTTTTGCTGCTCTACTATATAACGCTTCTGCCGAAATCATAATTCCCGGTGTAATAACGCCACCCATATAATGCTTCTCTTCGTTAATATAACAATATGTAGTAGCCGTACCAAAATCAACAATAATAAGCGGACTTCCATATAAGTGGATTCCTGCTACTGCATTTACAATTCGGTCCGCGCCTACTTCACGTGGATTTTCATATTTAATATTCAAGCCAGTTTTTATCCCAGGCCCTACTACAAGCGGTTTAATTTTAAAATACTTTTCACACATACGCTCTAAAGCGAACATAATTGGCGGCACGACTGAAGACACAATAATACCTTTCACATCTTCAAACGAAAGACCCTCATGCTCAAGCAACTGCTTTACAAGCATCCCATACTCATCTTCTGTTTTATGACGATCTGTTTCCATGCGCCAATGCTGACGAAGTTTCCCCTCTTCAAACACACCTAATACCGCATTTGTGTTCCCTACATCCAATACAAAAATCATATTCTCACCACTTATCTTATTTAATCTATATTTGTGCAGTATGTATAAAACTTATAAAAACATCATATCACACATACTTATATAATCAGTTTTTCTATACTCATCATTGTACAAAAAGATTGCTCTCTATTTCAATTTTTAATAATAGTTTTATTTAAATTCTTTTGCCACTTACATTCATTCCACAAATAAAAAAGGAGTGACTATTGTCACTCCTTCATCTCTTACTTATCTTCTACGTCTTCATCATCTTTCTTCATGTTGATGTTTACCTTCACATCATCTGAAGATGTTGGACGCTCTGGCAGTCTGCCGTAATCATATAAATGATTGATTTGCTCTGCATCTAATGTTTCTACTTCAAGTAACGTTTTCGCAATAATATCTAGCTTATCACGTTTTTCAGTAAGAATTTGTTTCGCACGAGCGTAACAGTCTTTCATAATAGTTTGCATTTCCACATCGATTTCATGTGCAATTGCATCACTGTAGTTTTGCTCTGAGTGGAAGTCTCTTCCTAAGAATACCTGACCACCTTGTGAGCTACCGAATTGCATCGGGCCAAGTTTATCACTCATACCGAATTCCGTAACCATTCGTCTTGCAATGCCAGTCGCACGTTGGAAGTCGTTGTGAGCACCTGTACTTACTTCACCAAATACAATCTCCTCAGCTACTCGACCACCAAGTAAACCAGTGATTTTATCAAGTAACTCTGGTTTTGTCATGAAGTAACGATCTTCTTTCGGAAGCATTACTGCATATCCACCAGCTTGACCACGAGGGACAATTGTTACTTTATGAACGATATCCGCTTCATCAAGGACAACACCAATTACAGTATGGCCAGCTTCATGGAATGCAACGATATTACGTTCTTTTTCAGAGATAACACGACTTTTCTTAGCAGGACCTGCAATAACGCGATCCGTTGCTTCATCGATGTCGCTCATATCAATTTTCTTCTTATCTTGACGCGCAGCTACTAGAGCAGCTTCGTTTAATAAGTTTTCAAGATCGGCACCAGAGAATCCTGGTGTACGAGTTGCAATTGCTCTTAAGTTGACATTCTCATCAAGCGGTTTATTACGAGCGTGCACTTTAAGTACAGCTTCACGACCATTTACATCTGGACGATCTACTGTAATTTGACGGTCAAAACGACCTGGACGTAATAATGCTGGATCAAGAATATCAGGACGGTTTGTCGCAGCGATGATAATAATACCTTCGTTTGCACCGAATCCATCCATTTCAACAAGCAATTGATTCAACGTTTGTTCACGCTCATCATGACCACCGCCAAGACCCGCGCCACGTTGACGTCCTACTGCATCAATTTCATCAATGAAAATGATACAAGGAGCATTTTTCTTTGCATTTTCAAATAAATCACGTACACGGGATGCACCGACACCGACGAACATCTCTACGAAGTCAGAACCACTAATAGAGAAGAACGGAACGCCTGCTTCACCTGCAACAGCACGTGCTAGTAAAGTTTTACCTGTACCTGGAGGTCCCACTAATAGAACACCCTTCGGAATACGGGCACCAACTTCAGCGAACTTACGAGGGTCTTTCAAGAATTCAACTACCTCAACAAGCTCTTGTTTCTCTTCATCAGCTCCAGCAACATCTCTGAAACGAATTTTTTTCTTTTCATCATTGTATAGCTTCGCCTTACTTTTCCCGAAGTTCATAACACGGCTACCGCCGCCCTGAGCTTGATTTAATAAGAAGAAGAATAAAATGAAGATAATGACAAACGGAATGATAGAAGTAAAGAATGTTACCCAAGCACTTGTTTCTTCTGCTGGTTGATACTTAACCTCGGCCCCTTGCGCTTTATCATTAATTTTCTTTTGTAATTCCTCAGTATTTGGTGCATAAGTAACAAATTGTTCTCCTTGGTTAGAAGTATTGAATTGTCCTTTTACTTCAAATACACCATTTTTCGGTTGAAGCTGCACATTGCGCACTTCACCTTTTTCAAGTTTAGTAATGAATTTATCGTAGCTAACTGATGTCGTTTTTTGCGTCGAACCATTAAAATAGCTTACGATCCCAATTACTACTAAGAATATCAGTAAATAAAAGATGGTATTACGGAAGATACGATTCATTCCTAACCTCCTCTCACGGCATAAACACTATAGTAAATCGTAACATAGAAAAACTTTCCTATACAATTGTCACGCCTGTATTTAATTAATTTGAGTAAACACTTGGTTTTAATACTCCCACATACGGAAGATTACGGTATTGCTCTTTATAATCTAATCCATACCCTACAACGAATTCATGAGGGACAGTAAATCCAACATAATCCGCTTTCAGATCAACCTTACGACCTGTTGGTTTATCTAATAATGTAACAATTTTTACAGATTTCGCTTTACGATATTTAAACAGGTCTACTAAATAGCTTAGTGTAAGACCGCTATCAATAATATCTTCAACGATTAAAATATCGCGACCTTCTACAGAAGTATCAAGATCTTTTAAGATTTTTACTTCGCCTGTTGAAACAGTAGAGTGACCGTAGCTAGATACAGCCATAAAATCCATTTCAAGATATGTATCTGTTCTCTTTAATAAATCTGCCATAAATGGCATTGCACCCTTTAGTACACCAATTGCAAGCGGTACTGTATTTTTGTAATCCTCTGCAATAACTGCACCTAATTCAAGCACCTTTTCCTGTATTTGTTCTTCAGAAATTAATACTTTTTCGATATCTTGATTCATCATTTCATTATCCTCCCGGAAGACTCCTTGCTTTTGTAGTGAATAATAATATATTTATCCTTCTTTGCTACCTCTTTCGAAATAGCAAATGCAGATCGTTTCAACAAGGGTACCCAAATAATATTTTCACTTGCGTCACAAACGATCGGCCATTCTTCTCTTTTTTCTTTCGGTACTTTCGATTCGATAAAAATAGCTTTTATCTTTTTTGTACCATCCATACCTTGTATTGACATGCGATCTCCATTTTCCCTAGAACGAATACGAAGTGGATACGATATATCATTATACTTAGCAACAAACACTGTTTCATTCATGTTACTTGGTATATCCTCGCTCACCTCTGTTACAAATTTATCTCCGTTCGGTAATGTAATTGTCCCGGGTACTGATAAATCTTGCAAAAAAGGAGAAACAATTTCTTGTTTAAATCCAAAGCTACATTCTTCGTATGTACGAATAATTTTCAAGCCACCTGGAAAATCCAATGAACCTGAAGGTTGTATCCGCTTAAAAAATTCAATCACCTTGTCAATATGTATAGAAGAAAGCGAAGATGGAATCTTATATTCATAAAGATAGTTTAATATTAGTTGAATCCCTCTCCTTTGTAAAGGCATAGACATGGATTCAAAGGCAGGAATTGATAAGCTAATTTGTTTATCGCTTTTTTTTGTAATTACTTTATTCATTTTCTCAAAAGCTAATTCCTGCAAATAAGCCTCATCCTCTTGCATCTGCACGCTAAATTTTTGGAATTTCTCATGCATTTGTGGATTTTCCTCTTTCAAATAAGGAAGGACATATTTACGTAATCGATTCCTTGTATATACTTCCTTTTTATTACTCGGATCTATACGCGGAATAACTTTTAACTTATTACAGTAATCAACAATTTCTTCCTTAGTTACCCCAAGTAACGGCCTAATTAAATATCCATTATGAAAAGGACGCTTCACTGCAATTCCTGCGTACCCTTTCGGAGTACTGCCTCGTACAAGGCGCATTAAAATCGTCTCTACTTGATCATCTCCATGGTGACCAAGAGCTACATATCTCGCATCATATTTCTTCATTATTGTTTCCAAAAATGCATATCTGCATTCTCTAGCAGCAACTTGTGCATTCATTCCATATTGCTGTTGATATTGCGACACATTAATCCTTATCGTCTCACAAATAACTCCCAGCTCTTTGCAAAGACCCTGCACAAACTGTAGGTCCTCATGAGATTCATTACCTCTAAACATATGATCCACATGTGCTACTACAATTTCGAGTTGCTTTTCTGCCCTTTTTTCTAACAAATAATATAGAAGAGCTAAAGAGTCAGGACCGCCAGAAACCCCTACAACAATTGTTGAATGTTTCTTTAATACATCATGCTGCTTTACAAAGTCATCCACTTTTCCAACAAATGTATCTTTCAACTTCGTAATCACCTTTCATTAAACAAGAACAGCAACGTTAGTTACCTTGTCTATAATGGTACAACTTTTACAAACATTGTGCAAAAAAAAGATATACAAAAATTACATTTTTATCTTACATTCCTCCTGTAGATTCAACAAAGTAATTACATTACCTTTTTAATCAAAAAAACCTAGGTAAATACCTAGGTTTTTTTGATTATTTTATTGCGCCTGCATTCCCACTATCGGAATCGTAGCCCACTTCGGCATATTTTTCTTTACTTTCGCCACAACAATAGTCATATCATCATTTATATAGCCATCACCAGACCTAATTACTTCTTCCATAATAATATCAGCTATTTCTTGTGGATCCTCTGTTTGTAGTTCTTTAATTTTACGCTTTATCCATAACTCGTGATTCTCCACATGTTGTGCTCCCTCAAAAATGCCATCACTCATCATAATAAGAATATCACCCGTTTTTAATTGCTCACCAACCACATCAACTTCAACATCTTCAATAATTCCTATCGGTAAATTACTTGCCTCAATTTTCAAAATATTATTGCCGCGTTTAACAAAACTCGGCGTCGATCCAACCTTTAAAAACTTCGCACTCGCATCCCGTAAATCTACCATAGCCAAGTCAAGCGTGGTATACATCTCCTCTGTCGTTCTTAAAGAAAGAATTGAATTGATGGACTTAATCGCTATTTCCTCATCAATACCTGATTGAAGTATCTTTTGTAATAATTTTACCGTTTCCCTACTCTCCATATGAGCCCTTTGCCCATTTCCCATACCATCACTAATCGCAAGTGCATATTTCCCAACACTTAAATCCATCATCGCGTAAGAATCGCCTGAAACAAACCCACCACCTTTTGCAGCCGTAGCCAATCCTGTATCAAGAGAATAGGTCTTCGCTGAACCAAATGATATTAAACTGTGACCATTTGGATAAGAGGATTTCTCTTCATGCTTAACAACGATATTTTCTTTTAAAATATCCGAGAGCATCGGCGCAACCAACTTCTCACATTCTCCATGCTCATTAGATGCAGCTGGAATCAACATTTCAATATCAATACTTCCTCTGTCTAAACAATAAATATCAACATGCTCCACTTCGACACCAAAATCACGAAACGCTTGTAAAATTTGTTCTTCCTGTACTTGATGATTTTCTCGCTCTCTTTGTATTTCCTGTGCGAAATCCTCCATAACTTTTGATACACCTAATAATTGTTCCGCCACTATTCTGCGATTTTCTTTCATTTGTTTTCGTAATTTTTGCCCCTCATAAAAGTGATCTAATTCACCGGCTACTAAATCTGTTACTTTCTTACCTCTCACACAATGCTTGTCCCATTCACGAACTAACTTCCGATTATGTTGCAGTGTTCCTTCTTCCGTTTCACTCATTATTTGTTTCATATAATCGTACGTTTTATCAAAATTAACTACCCAACATTGATCCTTCTTAAAGCACGTTTGACATGTTTTTGCAGTAATTGTACTTAAAAATAAATCCGCTTCTGTTTCTTTATCTTCCTCTTCCACGTACCCATATACAGAAAAACTATTAGACAAAGCAGCAAATACATTAGCAAATTGATTGATTTTGTTCGCTGTAACATCGCGCATTCTTCGTAAATATTGTTGTTGATCTTGTGAGTGTTCTTGTGTACCTGGCATAAATTTAGCAATACGATCCATAACAAGCTTCGGTGTTAATAAAAAGAAAACAATTGCCACACCAGATTCAATTAAAGTTGTTACAATACTCGTTTGCTTGTCTACATATAGCGTAATTAAACTTGTACCAATTAATAATCCTAAACTAACTCCTATACGCTTTCCTTCTTTCAATAATCCCCCAAGCAATCCTGAAAAGGCAAGGAGGCTAAGTTGAGACAAACTAGACACATTCGCTAAACTTAATATCAATCCAGTGACGACTCCCACCGTGGACCCTGTAGCCGCACCAGCAATAAATGCAAATACTAATACTAAATATCTAGTGAAAATATGTTGAATAGAAGCATCATAAACGAACCAATCTGTTGTACCCGTTAAAACAGATGCTAGTAATATAATTAAACAAACAATTTCTTCTGTTTCTAACGCTTGTTGTTTCCCTTTCCTTTCCACCAAGAGTGGAACACTTTGCAGAAATATCATCGTTAATACGAAACTAAGCCCCGCTTCGATCGTACTAACGAGCAAGTCATACATGGTGACGGTTTGTTGCGCAAAATATACAACAACTAAATGTGCGGTTAATGCGGAGATAAATACTTGGAACGGTACAAGTCCAACAGTTTTACGTGTAAATCGACTAAAGAAGATATTATAAATGAAGAACGTAAAAATAGATGCAAAAGTAAAAAATAAATTATCTATCGAAACTGAAAGTGCTCCTCCCATCAGAGCTAAAAATGCGAGCGGCATTTTATCTCGCTTCATAACATAAACAGCAGCAAAAAACGGCAATGCAAAAGGTAAGATGTTCGTTAATATATATGCTCGTCCTAAAAGAAAACCAATAACAACAATTATGAATCCCCATCTAAAGAAAACTTGTTCAAATTTCATTCGCAACTTACTTGTCCACTTCATTGTTCCAAGCTGACTTTCATTCATCGCCAATGTACTTGTATTCATAGTATTCCTTCCTGCTTTAGGCATATTTTTAACACCACCTGCATAGTTTAATTACTGTCATTATAAAAGATGATTATTGGGATTTTTGTCAAAACAACAGTCTTCACTTTTATAATCGTTCGACGTTTTATTCGAAATAAGTCTACATATATACACAGTATTTAATTTATCCTTTTACAGTCGGTGGAATATTCAGAAAATATAGGGTGATTTTGTAGAAGTGTTGTATGTCTTAATTTACTTAACAAAAAAAGATCATGCAAATTGCATGATCTTTTTAGATGACCCGTACGGGATTCGAACCCGTGTTACCGCCGTGAAAGGGCGGTGTCTTAACCACTTGACCAACGGGCCGTTAAATTAAATATAGCGGCGGAGGGGATCGAACCCCCGACCTCACGGGTATGAACCGTACGCTCTAGCCAGCTGAGCTACACCGCCATGTCGTCGTATTTAACGGACAATTAGTATCTTACATCAGATACAATTTAAAGTCAACACATCTTGAAAACTTTTTTAAAAATACATTCTCTCATATAAAAAAGTACCCTGAGTAATGACCCTGGGTACCTCTCTATATGTTAAACATTAAACGTTCTTATTATCCGCGACGCGCGCCACGGCCACCACGTTTAGATTCTGTGTTACGCTTTAAAGAAGTTAAACGATCTTCACTATCTTTTAAAAAGCGTGCCATCTTTTGCTCAAATGTTTCTTTTGGAGCTCGGTCGTTACCGCCACCGCGGTTATCTCTGTTGAAAGAACGATTATTACGTTGTGGACGTCCAGAACGTTGTTGATCACCACCGCGTTGTTGGTATTCACCACGTGGACGATCTCCTTCTGTTTTTTCGCGTTCTTTCGCTTTTTTAATAGATAGACCAATTTTTCCATCTTTTTCAACATTAATAACTTTTACTTCTACTTGGTCGCCCACTTTTAAGTGATCGTTAATATCTTTCACATAATTATCAGCAACTTCACTAATATGAACAAGACCCGTTAAGCCTTCTGGCAGCTCCACAAAAGCGCCAAAATTTGTAATACCTGTTACTTTACCCTGTAACTTGCTGCCTACCTCGATTGACATAAAAAAAATGCTCCTCCTTAGTGGTTAAAAAGTCAAATTTTACTTTATTATATATAATCCTAAAATATAGTGTCAATAAGACATACTCTACTTAGAAACAGGAAAAATTATCTCCCCTTTTCCGGAGAAGAAATAATCCCTTCTAGCAATCTTTAAAACGTACTCTTCATCATTTAACTTTTGAACTTCGTCTTTTAGACTTTTTTCTTTTTTCGTTAATGAATCCAGTTCTTTTTTCATGTCCTTAACTTTTGCTTCTTTTGCTTTAATGGAACTGTTTTGTTGATAAAACGTTACACTAATACTCGCAATAATTGTAAAAGCAAAGACAAGAAAAACCGCTAAACGGCGATAAAGTCGCTTCCTGTTCTCATCCGTTTGTATTATATGTTCTTTAACAGGATTTGGACTCTGTTTTTCGATTGTTCTTTGTCTCAGTTCCCTCATTTCCGAGGTCCCCCTAACTTCTTTTTTATACGCTCCCATAATTGGAAGATATGTCCCTTCAACTTTGCTATATATTGCAGGAACCCTACATGCTTCGTTATAAAAAGTTTAACACGATTAGGGAGAAGTTTCCATATGAGTGAAGCAATAAATCGAACAGGCCAGAAAAAAACTTTCCAAATGAAAAGTAATATCCAAATCGCCATTTTCCATAACACATGTCCAATTGAAAGCAGTACACGAAATAAGAATAATATAAATGCAATAAATAGCTGCGCTATAATAATAACAGGTTTTATCATGAGTAGCTGTATAATTCGAACAAAAAATTGTATTGTTTGTACAAAAATATAGATGAGAAAATTTAACATCTTCATGTATACTGCTTTCAATAAACTTTGATATGCCGCAAAACCGCATAGTAATGCCAAAAATACATATATACGTAATTCAGCTTCATTCACGAGCAGTAATACATAAAAAACGAATAAGGCTTGGACAATCCAAAATAGTATATCATGTATAAATACAAGCCAACGTTTACGCTCTTGGCGTTTTAAGAATCGTTGATACGTATCTAAAGATGCACCAATCCAAGCACCCATTCCAATCATTGAAAGCATTGTATACAACTGAATTGTTAGGCTCATTTAAACAACTTACTAAAGAAACCTTTAGTTTTCTCCCCTTGATTCTCATCGATATACAGCATCTCATGAATTTTCCCTTTAATCGATACAACACCCTTTTCTACATCTAAATTCTTCATTTGTAAATTTTGACCACGAATTGTTAAAAAACCCATTACAGTCTCAAGTAAAAACTCTTCACTATCAAAACTCTCCACTTGCTTTACACCAGTAATATCGATTACACGCCTGCCACGCATAATAATATCATGCTCTACAGAAACATTTTGTTGATTAGAAGACGTAGGTGAGTAACCATTATTCACGAAAATCCCCCCATAGCTTTATACTAGCTAATAGTAATGTATGAAGGGGTGATCCATTTTAGAACAAGCCTTCTTCTGCTTTTACTTTTTCTTCGCGAACTATACTATACATGTTTGCCGCATCTTCTTTTTTAGTCGTTTCTTTCAATTCATTTACTTTCACAGTTACTATTTTTTGACCAAAACGAATTGTTAATTCATCATCTACCTTTACATCTGAACTCGCTTTTGCCACTTGACCATTAATGGATATTCTTCCTTGATCAGATACTTCTTTTGCTAATGTTCTTCTTTTAATTAAACGTGACACTTTCAAAAACTTATCTAAACGCACATCAAGTCCCCCTATTAACGCTCTGTTTGTTTGGCCTCTTCCCATAAAACATCTAACTGTTCTAATGATAAATCTTGCATTTCTTTATTCATTTCTGCTACTTTTGCTTCCATGTATAAAAAACGACCGGTAAATTTCTCATTAGTTGAACGCAACGCTTCTTCTGGATCTATTTTATAATGACGAGCTATATTAACAAATGCAAATAGTAAATCACCAAATTCACCTAGCATCTTTTCCTCATCCATGTTTACAACTTCTTGCTGGAATTCTTGCCATTCTTCTAAGGCTTTCTCTATCATCGGCTGCACGTCAACCCAATCAAATCCAACCTTTCCAGCTTTCTTCTGAATTTCATAAGCACGCATTAGCTGCGGTAAGCTTTTTGGAATACCCGTTAAAACAGATTCTTTCACGAATCCCTTTTCTTGTTTTTTAATCTCTTCCCAATTCGCGATTACTTCATCAGCATTATTTACATCCGTATTCCCAAACACATGTGGGTGACGACGAACCATTTTCTCAGATAAAGTTCGAATAATATCATCTATGGAGAACCAACCTTCATCCTCTCCAATTTGGGCATGAAGCATAACTTGTAATAATATATCACCCAGTTCTTCTACTAAATGATCATCATCCTCTTCATCAATGGCTTCTAGCACTTCATATGCCTCTTCAATTAAGTATTTCTTTAAAGATTGATGAGTTTGCTTTTTATCCCACGGGCAACCATTCGGTCCACGAAGATCAGCAATAATTGCTCTAAGCACATCAAACTGCTGATACAAGGATTCACGTTCCTTAACTGGCGGTACATATACACTCGTTAAATTATTTAATTCCGTTTCATGATCTAACATGTATAATGGCACTTTTTTTACTTGCTCAAATGAAGTTCCGGCAGCTGTTACGATATACACTTCGTAATCATCTGGCAACATCTCCATTAACGGCAGTTTCACATCTGAAGCAACAAACGCATCATACACTTGACAAAAGATTAAATGTTGACGTAATTCTAATTGTCCTCTTTCAAATGATGTAGCATCAATTAATTGAAATCCTTCAATCGGATCAATTTTTAGACTCGCAAACATCGGATCAAGGAAACTTTGTCCACCTTCAAGTCGCACTTCAATATTTGCTACCTCTCCTTTTTCCAAAAGTAGCTGAACTGTTCTTTCTGCTACAAGCGGATGACCAGGAACTGCATAAATAATTTCTGTACCTTTAGCTTGTTCTAACAACGTATTCGCGATTGTTTCATATACGATTTCAAATGTATCATGCGCTTCGTATACATCGTCGAAAGCTGTATATTTTATGCCTTCTTTCTCCAATTCTTCTATAACTGGGTGTTCCTTCGTTCTAACAAACATATGGTCCGCTTCTTTTATCTTTCGATATACACCCATCGTTAACTGATCTAACTCACCAGCACCTAATCCTAAAATAGTAATGATTCCACTCACAACCAGTCACCTCTATCCACTCTTCTTCAATGAACCTTCTTTTTTCTCTTGTTTCATAACGGTTCCTAATTCTTCTTTTGTAAATACACGTAATTTTAAAATCAAAAACATATATGCTAATCCGCCGATGGCTACACCTAACAGCGCTTCAAGCGTCGCAATTCCTCTATGTCCTGTATCAATTACTAATCCAGACATTCGCAACACACGCATAAAGATTAATAATACAAATCCCATACCAATACCACTAATAACTACACCTAACATATTCCGCTTATCAATAAGCGGCTCTGATACAGCTCGCATAAGTAACACACTATTTAGCAAGGCAATTACAATAAGCGCAACTAAAGTTGCAATTGCAGCTCCCTTCACACCAAAATAAGGCATTAATATATAGTTTAAAGCTAGCTTCAAACAACCTCCAAATAAAACGAATATTGCTGGTTTTAATATTTGTCCCAACCCTTGCAAAATAGAAGCAGTTGTAATTGACAATGAGCTAAATAAAATAGATAAAGATAAAATCGATAACACATCTGACCCATCACTATTCTCAAATAACATAATATTTGTAGGCTGAATAATACAAGTTAATCCGATGGCTGCTGCAAATCCAATAACAAATGTTATTTTCATTGCTAACTTTACCTTTTCTTGAATAAAGGAAAGATCCCCTCTTTCTTTCGCCGCTGTAATAATAGGAATAAGTGACAATGAGAAAGAAGTTGTCACAACGGTACCTAATTGCATAAGCGGGATACTTCTATCATAAACACCTTTTAGTACCTTTGCATTTTCAACTTGCTCTCCCGCGCGAATAAGCAAGGTATAAAAAGAAATAGAATCCGCCATTTGTATAAAAATAAGGACTAAATTACTAACACAAATCGCTAATCCCTGCCAAAAAAGGATTCTAATAATCCTTTTTTTATCTCCAACTCTCTTCCAACTTTTAAAGAAAATAGACCGGAAATCATGACGCATATAAAGTAAAAGTACGATAATCCCAATAAGCCCACCTGCAATTGAGCCTAGCATAGCACCCGCACCAACTGTATATAAATCAAATCCATGAGCGATAAGGAATAGTGATAAAAATACAATAATAGAAACACGAATCGTTTGTTCAATCACTTGCGAAACAGCCGTCGGCATCATATTATTGAATCCTTGAAAATATCCTCTCGCTACAGATAAAAATGGCATTAGTAGGAATGAAAACGAAATAACACGTAATAATTTATCTAAATGTATATCGCCCATAGCCGATGCAATTGTTTCGGCACCGAAGAACAGTGTGAAAAACCCCACAAATCCGATTTCCAATAAAAACCAAAAAGATACACAAATAATTTCTTCCGCTTCTTTTTGTTTTCCTTGTTCTAATCTTTCTGCGACCATTTTTGAAATAATAATAGGAAACCCATAAGTAGCTAAAATTAAACAAAATCCATAAAACGGATAAATTTGTTGGTAAATATAAAAACCAATATCACCCGCTATATTTTGATATGGAATACGGTAAAAAGCGCTTAATACTTTCGTAACAAAACTTGCGATTGTTAATATAATAGCCCCACGCCAAAAGGCTTGATACTTCTTCGCTTCCATACAAGAAAACTCCTTTTTCTATTCTCACCCCTCGTATTATATCACAAAGAAAAACTGGCTCTCCTTCATATTCCTTACATCCACTGACTTCTTTCAACAACAAAAATATTCAATGAAAAAAGGTAGCAAAGAGCTACCTTCGTTCAATATACTTATATCTCCAAATAGTTAATTTCTCAAATAGAAATATCATAATTAGGAAAGATTGCTACTTATAGAAATTACACTTCACTACTGCTCCATTTGTTTCGCTAAAAAGCTTGCAGCTGTATTTACTGACTTATGCTCTACTTCACTTATAATAGCCTCTTTAGAGAAGATAACAACAGCTCCAATTGGATCCCCATTCGCAACAATTGGGCCAATTGTATAAGAAGTAACCTTTTCTGTTACTCCATCAATAATTGAAATTTCGCTTTCATCTGTCATAATTACAGACTTACGCTCTTCCATTGTCTTCTCAATTAAATCGCCAACACTTTTATTTAAGTATTCTTTTTTAGATATGCCTGCTACTGCGATAATAGAATCACGATCACATACAAGCACATTATGTCCTAAGCTATCGTATAAAGCTTCCGTATATTCTTTTGCAAAATTACCCAGTTCACTAATTGGAGAATATTTTTTCAAAATCACTTCTCCATCGCGATCAACAAATATTTCTAGTGGGTCTCCTTCTCGAATACGTAAAGTTCTACGAATTTCCTTCGGGATTACTACCCTGCCTAAATCATCAATTCGACGTACGATTCCAGTTGCTTTCATTCTAATGCTGCCTCACTTTCTACTGATGATCAAAAGTGGTGAATTTACCTGTTCATGTAAAAATCACCAACTGTTAAACATAGTATTTTACACATTAGTTCTTCTATGCACGTCGAATTGTATTTTTTATCTTAAATTAGGCATTTATTACTTCTTTTTTTACATCTGGTAAGCCTTTTAATAAATTTTCAGCAATTGTTAACCATTTCGATGTCTCTAATCCATTCGTTTTCATCACAATTTTCAATTGTGATCCTTCCATACCAAGACCAATCATACGACCAAAACTATTCCCTAGCATAAATAATTTTCCACCATCGATATTTTGGCTTGCTTGTTCAGAAAACAGGAACGTTACTTCAAATTTATTTTGCTTAATTAACTCAATTTGTTCTTTCATTGCTAACACTTTAATATTTGCGATTTGTAATAAATAACCAACTTCTTGTGGGTAATCACCAAATCTATCTATCATCTCTTCCTGCAGCTCTTCAATATCCTCAATTGCAGAAACACCTCTAAATTGTTTATACATCATAATTTTTTGCTTACTATCTGAAATATACGCATCCGGTAAATATGCATCTACTTCTAAATCAATTTCAACATTAACTGTATTTTCAACTCCGTCTGTTCCCCTGCGCTGTTCAATTGCATCTTTTAGCATTTGAGAATATAGATCAAATCCGACAGAATCAATAAATCCATGTTGTTCTGCCCCTAACAAATTACCCGCACCACGAATTGATAAGTCTCTCATCGCAATTTTGAAACCAGATCCAAGCTCTGTAAACTCTTTAATTGCCTGCAGACGCCTCTCTGCAACTTCCGATAACACTTTATCGCGTTTGTATGCAAAGTATGCATACGCGACGCGATTAGAACGTCCAACACGACCACGAAGCTGATACAACTGTGATAATCCCATACGATCTGCATCAAATACAATTAATGTATTTACATTCGGAATATCTACACCCGTCTCAATAATTGTTGTACTTACAAGAACATCATGCTGCCCCTCTAAAAACGATAGCATAACAGACTCTAATTCACTTTCATTCATTTTCCCGTGTGCGTATGTTACACGAGCGTCTGGAACTAACATCGAAATTTCATCTGCTTTTCTTTCAATATCCTCCACACGGTTATATAAGAAGTAAATTTGACCTCCTCTTGCAAGCTCTCGCTCTATCGCTTCTCGCATTAATGCTGGATTATACTCCACTACATATGTTTGTACTGGGAACCTATTCTCTGGCGGTGTCTCAATTACAGATAAATCACGCACACCAAGCATAGACATATGAAGTGTACGCGGAATCGGAGTTGCCGTTAACGTTAAAACGTCAACATTTGCTTTCAATTGTTTAATTTTTTCTTTATGCGTAACACCGAATCTTTGTTCCTCATCAATAATAAGAAGTCCTAAATCTTTATAGGTAACATCTTTAGATAAAATACGATGTGTTCCGATTACAATATCTACCGTTCCATCTTTTAAACCCTTAATCGTTTCATTTTGTTGTTTCCGCGTACGGAATCTACTTAGTAACCCTATATTAATCGGGTAATCTTGAAAACGCTCTCGAATTGTTTCATAGTGTTGTTGTGCAAGAATGGTTGTCGGTACTAAAATCGCAACTTGTTTTTCATCCATAATTGCTTTAAATGCCGCACGAATGGCTACCTCAGTCTTTCCATACCCTACGTCACCACAAAGAAGCCTATCCATCGGACGTCCACGTTCCATATCTTTCTTAATTTCGTCAATAGAACGTAATTGATCCTCTGTCTCTTGATATGGGAAAGAAGATTCGAATTCTTGTTGTTCTGCCGTATCTGGTGTATATGCATAACCTTTTGAAGCTTCGCGCTCGGCATACAATTTAATTAGGTCATCTGCAATGTCTTGTACAGATTTTTCAACTTTCGTTTTAACCTTCTTCCAATCATTCCCACCTAATTTATAAACTTTCGGATCCTTACCTTCAGATCCTACATATTTTTGCACTTGATCAATTTGTTCAATCGGAACATATAACTTATCATTACCTTGATATTTAATATTTAAATAATCTTTATGAACACCCTTAATCTCTAATGTCTCAATACCTAAAAATTTACCTATACCATGATTTACATGAACTACATAGTCTCCAACTTTTAATTCCGAATAACTTTTAATACGTTCAGCGTTAGATAACTTTTGCTTACGTTGTGATTTTTTAACCTTCTTATGAAAAAGCTCCTTTTCAGTAATAACAACAAGCTTTTGCATCGGCATTTCAAACCCTGCATGTAAATCACCAACAGCAATTTGTAACCTTCCAGGCAATAAAATATCTGTAGCCTCTACAATGTCTGCATCAATATCATAATCACTTAAAATATGTTGTAGTTTTTTTACACGTTCATCATCTGTTCCGAGCACAACGGTCGTAAAATGCCCTTCATTCCATCTATCAATTTCAGTTTTTAACAACTGCATCTGTCCGTGGAAATCTTGCATTGTTTTACATGTCACATTCACAATATTTTGTGGATGTGTATGTGCTATATGGCGCAAGAATAACGTTAAATATACAAAACTTCTTTTTTTATGATGAAGAAACTCCTCAAACGAATGGGAGAAAGATAAATCCTGAATAATTGTTCCTTCACCAAGAAGTGATATATACCATTCCGCTTCTTCTGTTTCGAGATGTGATGCCGTTTCTTGAATACGGGAAATTTCATCTAAAATCACAACACCATCTTCTGGTAAATAATCTATCAGACTAGCAGGTTCTTTATAGAAAATAGATAAATATTTAAACATTTGTTCTATACTTTGCCCGTTTTTCAACATCTCAATTTCATGACTTACCGTCTCAAGTACTGTAGTCTTTAATTTATCATCGGAAAGCTTTTGCATCGTCTTAGTCAAACCTTCTTCAAGATGCTTAATTCCCGATTTCAATTCTTCCTGTGAAAATAAAAACTCTGTTGCTGGACCGAACTTAACACTTTCCTTTTTATCTTGAGAGCGCTGTTCATCCACATCAAACAATCGAATAGAATCGACTTCTGTATCGAAGAATTCAATACGAAATGGTAATTCTTCCGTTAACGGGTAAATATCTAATATTCCTCCGCGTAAACTGAACTCTCCTGGAGCTTCTACCATTGACTTACGCTCGTAGCCAATATGATGTAAAGTATGCAAAAGTGCATCTAAATCAATCTCTTGCCCTAGATTGATTTCAATTTGCCTTTGCTTCCATAATTCTTTTATCGGTAAAAATCTACGTAGTCCTGCAACTGGCGCTACAATAATCCCATTCTCTCCCGCCGCTAAGCGATTTAACACTTCAATACGCTGCGCCTTCAATTCTGGACTTGCAACACCAATTTCTGATGCTATCAATTCATTTACGGGATATAACCACACATCTTTTTCACCAAGTAAAGCCACTAAATCTTCATGTACTTTTTGCGCTTGGTATAAATTGTGCGTCACAATTAGTTGCGATTTTTTTGTTTTTTTATATAAAGCTGCCATTAATAATGAACGAGAAGATGTAGCCATACCCGATATAAGTTGCTCTTTCAACCCATCTTCTAACCCATTAATAACCGATTGTATCTCTTCATTTTTATAAAACTGCTCTAATAAACCTATCATTATCAAAACTCCTCTCAACATAAAGAGCAAGTTACTATATTTTATGCAAATATTTTGGAAAAAGAAAACAGAAAAATGCTTTGGACATGCCAAAGCGATAACATTTTATTGCAGAAATTTTTCATATTCATAATACTCAGGATAAGATGCGAGCGTTTCTTGACACGATTCACAAATTGTTTTTATATATATATTTCCATTCTCATGAAAATGAATCATATCCACTACTTCTTGCTCTGTTAGTTGAAGCAAAACGTCGCTATATACTTTTTCTACGGTAACGGAGCCTACATTACTCTCGCAATGTCTGCAGTAATAATACCCTTCCATACTAGCCTCCTAAATATCCAGTTACTACTAGTATGGGTTAAAGCAAAATAAAATATTCCAGATTATACGCTTAACTATTAAAAGTATTCATAATTTGGAGAAAAGGTTTATTTAACCACTCTTCACATGCATCTGCTGTCTTTTCAATGGATTGATTAACACCAGGAAGTTCTTCAGACGTAAAACGCCCTAATACATAATCCACTACTTTCATCCCATTTTTCGGACGATCGATTCCCATGCGGATACGTTGAAATTCTTGTGTTCCTAAATGTGAAATTGTTGATTTCACACCATTATGTCCACCTGCACTTCCTTTCATGCGAAGGCGTAATTTACCTACAGGAATATCTAAATCATCATACATGACGATGAAGTCCTCGACATCAATTTTATAATAATCCATAAGTGGACGGATACTTTCCCCAGATAAATTCATATATGTAAGTGGCTTTAATAAGATTACCTTTTCCCCATTAACAAAGCCTGCACCAAATAACCCTTTGAATTTTTGTTCATTCAAAGAAATATTCCAACGCTTGGCAAGTTCATCAATCGCCATAAACCCAATATTATGCCTTGTTAATTCATATTCTCTACCTGGGTTCCCAAGTCCTACTATTAATTTCATTCTTGTACCACTACTTTCTTTTTTCGATACGAAAAGACGTAACCAATCTTGGTTACGTCTCATTCTATCCAATTAATTGAATAATACACTTACCGATTCTTCTTCGTATACACGAATGATTGCTTCTCCGATTAATGGAGCCACTGAAAGTTCATGTACTTTATCAATTTTCTTTTCTTCTGGTAATACGATAGAGTTCGTTACAACTAACTCTTTAATATTCGAATTTTGAATACGCTCAATTGCTGGACCAGATAATACTGGATGTGTACAGCAAGCATATACTTCAGAAGCACCGTTCTCAACAAGAGCGTTTGCCGCTAATGTAATTGTACCAGCTGTATCAATGATGTCATCAATTAAAATTGCTGTTTTGCCTTCGATGTTACCGATAATGTTCATTACTTCCGATACATTCGGACGAGGACGACGCTTATCAATAATAGCGATTGGCGCTTTTAGACGGTCTGCCATTTTTCTAGCACGAGTTACACCACCGTGATCAGGAGATACGATTACGATATCTTTAAGACCTTTTGTTTCAAAGTAATCTGAAAGAATCGGTACACCCATTAAATGGTCGATTGGGATATCAAAGAATCCTTGAATTTGTGGAGCATGTAAATCTAGAGTGATTACACGAGTTGCACCTGCTGTTTCAAGCAAGTTTGCTACAAGTTTAGATGTAATTGGTTCACGAGAACGCGCTTTACGGTCTTGACGCGCATAACCATAGTAAGGAATAACAATATTAATTGTTTTTGCAGATGCACGTTTTAACGCATCAATCATAATAAGTAATTCCATGATATGTTCGTTTACTGGGAAGCTTGTAGATTGAATAATGAATACATCGCAACCACGAATACTTTCTTCAATGTTAATTTGAACTTCTCCATCACTAAAACGATCAACAGAACATTTTCCTAGTCCTACTCCAATATGCTTTGCGATTTGCTCAGCAAGTTCCTTATTAGAGTTTAAAGAGAATACTTTCAAATTAGAATTTAGATATTGAGTCGACATCTAGATTAACCCTCCACATTATGATTTTTTCTTATTCAGCAATTGATCAACATAGTCTTCTTTGTTAACTTGACGTGCACGTGCTACTGATAATGCTTTTGATGGAACATTCTCTGTAATTGTAGAGCCCGCTGCCACATAAGCACCATCTTCAACTGTTACAGGAGCAACAAGATTTGAATTACATCCAATAAATACCCCGTTACCAATCACAGTTTTAAATTTATTCTTTCCGTCGTAGTTCACCGTAATTGAACCGCAACCAAGATTCACGTCTTCTCCAATTTGTGCATCCCCGATATAACTTAAGTGTGAAGCTTTACTTCTATTACCAAAAACAGTTTTTTTGATTTCTACGAAGTTTCCAACGCGCACTTCATCTCCAATAACTGAATCTGGGCGAATATGTGCAAATGGACCAACTGATACTTCCGTACCAAGTTTGCTGTCATGTACAGTAGATTGACGAATTACCGTACGCTCTCCAATTTCACTATCGCGAATTACTGTATGTGGTCCAATTTCACAATCAGAACCAATTACAGTGTTACCCTCAATAATTGTTCCTGGGTGAAGAACTGTATCGCTGCCAATAATTGCATCAGCAGAAATGTATGTGTTACTTGGATCAATAATTGTAACACCATTTACCATGTTCTTTCGGTTAATACGGTTTTTCATAATAATTTCCGCTTGCGATAGAGCGACTCTGTCGTTAACACCTAACGTTTCATCGAAGTGCTCTGTTTGATAAGCTGATACAATATGACCTTCATTTTTTAAAATTTCAATAACATCCGGAAGGTAATATTCACCCTGTACATTATCATTTGAAACTTTAGAAAGTGAAGCAAATAGAGCTTTATTATCAAAACAATACGTACCTGTATTGATTTCTTTAATAGCTAATTCTTTTTCATTTGCATCCTTATGCTCAACAATCTTTTCAACATGACCATTCTCATTACGAACGATACGGCCATATCCAGCAGGCTCTTCTATGTACGCTGTTAGTACCGTTGCCATTGCTCCCGCTTCTTCGTGTTGCTGAAGCAACGCTTCCATCGTTTCAGCAGTTATTAGAGGTGTATCACCACAAATAACTAAAGTTGTTCCTTCTTCATTTGCAAGTACATTTGCAGCTTGATCGACAGCATGTGCTGTACCAAGTTGTTCTGCTTGTAATGCAAACTCACTTACGTTTCCTAGCTGTTCTTGTACCATTTCAGCACCATGTCCAACGACTGTTACAAGTTTCTGCATCCCTAATTGAGATACTTGATCGACCACATGTTGTACCATTGGTTTTCCACATACAGGATGTAGCACTTTGTATAGCTTGGACTTCATACGTGTGCCTTTACCTGCAGCTAGAATCACTGCAAATCTGTTTGACATATAGACCCTCCATCGCAACCTATTTATCCATTAACGATATTATCCTAAATCATCATATATTTCAAGAAACACATTATAACTATTAAATTTTACCATAATTCTTATACGATGTTTTACTCTTTAGTATCTTTTTTAAGAAATAAGCTATACTATTTTAAATGATTTTGAAAAAATTAGAAGTTTTTTACCCTTATTTTTCAAAATATGAATTTTTATAATTAGAAACAAGTATTATTCCAAAAAAAAAAACAAACTCCTGTAAATGCTTACAGGAGTTTGCTACAAAATTATAAGACTTTCTTTCGAAAGCCCTTTTCATTCGAATTTTACGAAGCGCCTGCTTCTTCAAACTCAACCTCTTCTAACTCGCCTAAACGATGATACTCTGTTAAAACCGCATCTTGAATTTTAGAGCGTGTACCAGAATTAATCGGATGTGCAATGTCACGGAATTCTCCATCTGGAGTACGTTTACTTGGCATTGCTACAAATAATCCATTATTACCATCAATTACACGAATATCATGAACAACAAATTCATGGTCTAGAGTAATAGAGGCAATTGCTCTCATGCGGCCTTCTGTGTTTACGCGGCGTAATCTTACGTCAGTCACTTCCATCTTGTGTTCACCACCCTTTTCTAAATAAGCGATATATTTGTATAAATTCCACAAAATTTCTATTTTCCCTTTAATTTTTTAAAAATTTTTAAGATAAAAATTTTTATTGTAGTTGAATATAGAGATTAGTAGAGGTTATCGCTTACAAAGGGTTACTTAACTAGGGCGATTACTTCGATTTCAACAGAAACATCTTTCGGTAATTTTGCTACTTGTACACAAGAACGTGCTGGTTTATGAGTAGAGAAATAAGAACCGTATACTTCATTAACCGCATTAAAATCATCCATATCCTTTAAGAATACCGTTGTTTTTACCACTGTATCAAATGAAGCGCCAGCTTCTGCTAATACTGCTTGTAAATTTTCAAATACTCGCTCTGTTTGTACTGTTACATCCCCCGTTACGAGTTCTCCACTTGCCGTTAACGGGATTTGTCCCGAACTATAGAACATATTATTTACAATAATCCCTTGTGAATATGGTCCGATTGCTTGTGGTGCTTTGCTTGTTTGAACAACTTTCATACTTTTCACCCTTTTATTATTTATTTTTACTCTTTAAAAATAGTGCACGAAAAACAGTTTGTCCACCTATTTTATAATTTATAAATAGAATAAAAAAAGATAAAGCTATCTGCTTTACCCTTTTTACTCAGCCTCTACAATTCCTTCATTAAATGGCGCAAGCGAATAATTCCCCTTCTCCACTTGAATCGCTTTTTCTTTCACATCAACTTCTGACAGACGAATTAATGATACAAAGTTATTAATAAGTCTTTCTTCGATATCCGTAGATTCTACTAATACGCCAATTCCAACAACGTTAGCTTTAAACTCTTCTAGCATGCTCATCATACCTTGAATGGTTCCGCCAGCTTTCATAAAATCATCAATAATTAAAACATTAGATCCTTCTGGAAGGCTACGCTTTGCTAAAGTCATCGTTTGGATTCGCTTAGAGGAACCTGATACATAGTTAATACTAACAGTGGGTCCTTCTGTTACCTTATTATCTTTTCTAGCAATTACCACCGGTACATCTAAGTAATTCGCCACTGCATAAGCAAGTGGAATTCCTTTCGTCGCTACGGTCATAACTGCATCAATTGGTTGTCTAGCAAAAACGGAAGCAAATAAACGCCCCGCACCATTAATCTGGCGAGGATTACTTAAAAGATCCGTCATATATAAGTAACCGCCAGGCAAAATGCGATCTGGATTTTCAAATAAGCTACAAAGCTCATTAATAATCAGATTTGCCTCTTCTTCACTTATATAGGGAATATATTTCACTCCTCCTGCTGCTCCTGGTATCGTTTGCAATGTGCCGACCCCTTGTTGTTCAAACGTTTGCTTAATAATAACTAAATCTTCACTAATGGATGATTTAGCCGATTGATACCTTTCAGCAAAAAAAGTGAGAGAAACTAGCTGACGAGGATTTTGTAGCAAATAATAAGTCATATCGACCAATCTTGTACTTCGTCTAATTTTCATACTCTCACCTCAAATCACGAATATTCTAAACAAATCATAACGTATTATACGTCTTTATTCAAGCGTTTCTCGCTCTCCTAATAAACGTACCGCATATACTTGTTCGCAAAATCCTTTTAATCCGTTATATATACGATGCATTCGCGAATCATGGTGTACAAGACCAAATACAGTTGGGCCACTTCCACTCATTAATACAGCATCCGCACCGAATCGTTTCATCTGCGCCTTAATACGCGCAACTTCAGGATGCATCGCAAATGTCACATCTTCTAAAACGTTACCAACAGTATCACAAATTCCTTTATAGTCCCCGCCATTAATGACTTCAACCATTTTATCTACATTTGGATGTGTAACACAATTCAATTTTAAATTTCCATATACGTCAGCAGTCGATACACCAATGTGAGGCTTTGCTAAAATAACCCAACAAGAAGGTGGAGTCTTTATGTGTTCAATTTTTTCTCCTCTTCCAGTGGCGATCGCAGTTCCGCCGTATACACAAAACGATACATCTGACCCAATTTCTGCGCCAAGCTCTGCTAACTCATCGATTGTAATCCCTAAATTCCATAACTTATTAAGGCCACGTAATGTCGCTGCTGCATCACTACTTCCACCTGCTAATCCAGCGGCTACTGGAATCGTTTTTTCAATAGTAATAGATACACCTTTTTTCACATTAAACTTCTCTTTTAATAATTTCGCTGCTTGATAAGCTAAGTTGCGTTGGTCGTCTGGGACATACCGATTATGGGACAAAATTTCAATACGGTCTTCTGCTAATTCCGTTAGCTCTAAACGATCTGCTAAATCAATTGTTGTCATAATCATTTTCACTTCATGATATCCGTCTTGTCTTTTTCCCAGTACATCTAACGACAGATTAATCTTTGCTGGCGCTTTCACTAGTAGCTTCAATCTATTCACCCACTCTATGTACTCAATCTTTTATCGTTTATTTTACCATAAATTTATAGTAAGACGATGACACTTCCCTAATTATAACGAAAAGCATTCAGAATGAAACTACTTATATCAAATGATGGCACCTTTTAGCGTGCAAAAAGCCGAGGAATCTCTCCTCGGCTACCGTAGCATAGAAAGTATCTTACAACTACTGGTTTCGTTTCATTAATTGCTGTTCCGCAATTTCTATAGCACGTTTCACCATATTACCAGCATCTTTCGCACGAATTCCGCCCCATCCTTCTTTCTGAACAACATCATAAAAGCCAAGCTCTTTTGCAAGCTCTTCTTTAAATTGATTTGACATGACTCCTCTTCGTCTACTCAATGCAGAGTCCCTCCTTATTTTGCTACGGTATAATTAGTATGCAAAATAATATAGCTTTTCATTTGTGGGAATATATGTAACAAATAACACATTAATTATAAAATGCTTCATTATGGGGTTCATCGTAAAATGTTAACTCTACTGTCTCTGTTAAAACATCTGCATAACTATACGATACACGTTGCAACGCGTCTTCTTGTTGGTCTAATTGTACAACAAAGACCGAACGATACGTTTCTGCAAGTACACCCGATTGCTCCACAGTTTTTCTTCTTCCACTATTCGCCTTTAACATCAGTCGCTGTCCAAGATGGTGATCTAATTCGTTTTTAATATCATCTAAACGTTTTGACATATCCCTTGCTACACCTCGCTGTAATTTAGATTGAACACTTAAAACACGATATATCTATCCCAATTATTAACCGCAATTTACAGACAATATCATTATAAAAACATCATGCGTTTGAATAGATAGAAGAAATACTATATTGTACAAGTATCATTGTATAGTCTGCACGTTCTTGAAACTTTTTATCCAAACCCATTTACATCATTTCCACATAAAAAAGCAAGATACGTATGTACCTTGCTCATTCATCATAAAGTTGAAAGGGTAATCCAGTTCGTAAAATCCCTCTCGTTTCAATTCCGCCTAGTCCTTTTTCACCAGTAATTGTATTACGCACAACATCCCATACATTGACTCTTTCCATAAATGAAGTGAAACTAACTTTGCCAACTACATATACAGGATCTAGAGCATGAATATTAATTCTAGATGGCGAACTAGCAAAATTAGCACCTGCTCGAATCAGCGCCTCAAAGTGTGATTGACAAGCTCCAGCAAAAATAACGAGTTGATCTAATGATGGATATTTTTTTCGCACTTCTCGAACAGCCTGTACAAAATGTCTAGAATGTCTATATGCTGCTAAATCTCCCATAACTCCTTTTGACTTTGTATATGCATCATGTCCTGTAATGACTAAAATATCTGGACGAAAATGATCGATTAAGCCTACTACCTTTTCATGCATCTCCGTTTCCTTACAATGAATACCTTGTACAGGAACGCCTATTTTATTATATAAATCTAAACACTTGCGCAAATATAAAGGATCTCCATCTATATGCAATACACGCCCTGGCATTTGAAAATAATTCACTTCACTTGTATATCCACCTGTTGAAGTGTGTTCATGTCTTTGTTTCATTAATACATAATCTTGTTGAAATAAACGGTACGTACGCTCCATTGTTTCTTTTTCACGCTTCACTCTTTTTTTATGTTCTCTTTGATCTATACTAATTAAATCTTCAAGCGGCGCATCCGCCACAAGTCTAATTTCTTCCCCAAACAATATCGCGATCTCGCCTTTTATTTCTATAATACGAAAAAGAATATCCCTATTATGAGAATATCGTTCCACTAATTCTCCAACATGTAAAGCCATTCTCCTACCTCCAAACTCGTTAGGCCATCTTACCTGCTTTTAAAGTATGAATTTAGGAAAGGAAAGGTGACAAAAGGGACAGCTCAAGTTGAACTGTCCCTTTCATATTCTTATGACAATTTATGAAGAACTAATGCATTACTTAATGTTGCAAACTCTTCGATAGATAGCGTTTCTCCTCTTCGCTTCGGATCAATTCCTACTTCTGTTAAAATTCGATCCAATAACTCTTTATCTTTCGGGAAACCATTTAAATTATTTGATAAATTATTCATTAACGTTTTACGACGCTGTGCGAAACTCGCTCGTACTACTTCAAAGAAGAAAGTTTCATCTGCCACTTCTACAACTGGTTTAGGACGCTTTAGAAGACGGATAATCGCAGAATCAACATTTGGTTGTGGTACAAACACTGTACGCGGTACAGTCATAACTGTTTCTACCTCTGTATAATACTGAATGGCAATTGATAAAGAACCATATTCTTTCGTTCCAGGTTTAGCAGCTAAACGATCTCCAACTTCTTTTTGCATCATAACAACAAATCCACGAACGGGTAATTTTTCTTCAAGCAATTTAAATAAGATTGGCGTCGTAATGTAGTATGGTAAGTTAGCTACTACCATTACATCTTGTCCTTCTTCGAATTGCTCACTAAACACTTCATGTACATCTGCTTTTAGTACATCTTTATTTATAACTGTAACGTTGCTATATGGAGCTAACGTCTCGTCTAAAATTGGTAATAATCTCTGATCAATTTCAAAAGCCACTACTTTTTTAGCGCGCTTTGCCAATTGCTCTGTTAATGCACCGATACCTGGTCCAATTTCAATTGCGCCACTTTCTGAACCGATTTCAGCGTGATCAACGATACGATTTAATACATTTGTATCAATTAAAAAATTTTGCCCTAAACTTTTTTTGAATGAAAATCCATACTTTTCAACAATGTCTTTTGTACGATTTGGTGTTGCGATATCCTTCATTTTTTTTCCTCCTGTATTACTTGCTTATAAGCTTCTGCAAATGATTCCTTTGAAACTTGAAACACTTGTAAACGTTTATGTAACTGTTTTGCATTTGTATAACCAATCTTTAATAGCTTACCCATTCTTTCTCTGCGACTCTTTGCCATTTCTCCGCCCACTAAGCCCGCATCGACTAGATCACTCCAACTAATTTCACTTGTGTAAGCTTCCATTTCTTCATGTATATTCTCTAAAGCACGGCGAATCGACTCATTAGAAGCATGTTCGATACCAACACCTTTTTTCCTTTTAGCAAGTGCTTCTTCCTTCGGTAAAAAAGCATGCTTACATCCAGGAACCTTGTCAGAAATAATTTTTCGAATACGCTCTCCAGGATAATCCGGATCTGTGAAAATAATAACGCCTCGTTTTTGCTGCGCTAATTTAACTTGCTCAATAACATGATCACCGATTGCTGAACCGTTCGTTTCGATTGTATCCGCATCAACAGCACGTTTAATCGCAACTGTATCATCTTTACCTTCTACAACGATAATCTCTTTAATTTTCATGCTTGCCTCCACACTCGTTTCGTCTCTACTTAGTAAAACAAAAAAATGACGACTTTTCCATTATTATTTTCCCAATCGTACATTTTAAAAAGTAGAAGAGAAAAATCTTTGTTCACTATTCTTATTGTAACACTTCTATCTCCATCCTAATTTATCCGCAATATTTCTACACTTATGTTATGAGTAAATAATGGGCTCTTAGCATTTCTACTATCCCTCTTCTAAAAAATAAAAAAGAATGGGGCTCCCCCACTCTTTTTTATTCGACACCAAATAAAGCTTTTGCATTCTTTGTTGTTATTTGTGCTACCTCGTCATAAGAAATTCCTTTTAAATTCGCAATTTCTTCTGCTACTAGTTTTACATAACTAGGTTCATTTCGTTTCCCTCGAAATGGATGTGGTGTTAAATATGGACAATCTGTCTCTATCAATAATTTTTCTAATGGAATCTCCATAGCAACTTCTTTCGGTTTTTTCGCATTTTTAAATGTAACAGGCCCACCTAATGAAATTAAAAAGTTCATATCGACACATCGCTGTGCTACTTCTACACTGCCGCTAAAGCAATGCATAATGCCTCCCACTTCAGCTGCATTCTCCTCCCCTAGGATATCAACAATATCTTGAGTTGCATCGCGGTTATGTATAATAATCGGTAATTTTACCTTTTTAGCTAATGCAATTTGTTTACGGAATACTTCCTTCTGTATTTCTTTTGGAGACTTATCCCAGTGATAATCTAATCCCATTTCTCCAAGAGCAACTACTTTAGGGTGAGCAGCTAATTCTTCTAACCAAGCCAAATGTTCCTCTGTCATGTCGATTGCATCAACGGGATGCCATCCAACTGCAGCGTAAATAAAATCATAGGCTTCAGCTAGTTCAATCGCTTTTTTTATTGTTACTTCATCGAATCCCACAACAACTGTATATGTAACTCCTGCTTCTTTCATCCTTGCAATAACTTCTTGTAAATCTTCTTCAAACTGCTCTGCATTTAAATGTGAATGTGTATCAAACAACATAATAAATAACTCCTTTTATATTGAAATCAATTCTATCCTAGAAAAAAATTAAGCCTTTTCTAACTTAACGATAACAATACTACAATTTTAATGCAAAAAAAGGGAATTTAAAAAGAAAAAAGATGCTTCACACATGTTACACGTGAAACATCTCTTTTCTTGTCTCAATTACTTGATCTTTGTACCATTAGGTAAATTTTGGTCGATTGTTGCTAATGACAATACGCCATTTTCTTCACCTGCTAAAATCATACCTTGGGATAATTCGCCACGTAATTTTACAGGTTTTAAGTTTGTTACACAAATTACCTTTTTACCTTTTAGATCTTCTGGTGAGTAGAATTTTGCAATTCCCGAAACAACTTGACGCTTTTCTGTTCCTAAATCAAGCTGAATTTTTAATAACTTATCTGCTTTTTTCACAGGTTCAGCCGATATCACTTCAGCTACTCGTAATTCTACTTTAAAGAAATCATCAATTGTAATTTCTTCTGCTTTCGGTTCTTCTTCTTTTTTCTCTTCTACTTTAGGAGCAGAGGCTTGCATTTGTTCTTTAATATACGCTACCTCTACTTCCATTTCCAAACGAGGGAAAATCGGGTTTCCTTTTTCTACTTTTGTTCCAGCTGGAATACAGCCAATTGTAGATAGGCTTTCCCAAGATTTATGTGCCTCTTCAGTAAGTCCAAGTTGAGCAAACATCTTGCTTGGTGCTACTGTTAAGAATGGCATAAGCATAATACCTGTTTGACGAAGTACTTCTGCTAAATGAGCCATTACAGAAGCTAACTTTTCACGATCATTCTCATCTTTCGCTAATACCCACGGCTGTGTTTCATCAATATATTTATTCGTACGGCTAACTAACTGCCAAATAGAACTTAGTGCTACAGAGAACTCCATATTCTCCATTGCCTCTTCTACTTTTTTCAATGTATCCTTCGCAAATGTAACTAGCGTTTCATCGAACTCAGTTACATTCGCTTTAAATGCAGGGATTTCCCCATTAAAGTATTTATCAATCATAGCTACTGTACGATTTAATAAGTTTCCTAAGTCATTTGCTAAATCAAAGTTAATTCGTTCAACAAATCCCTCTGGTGTGAATACGCCATCAGATCCAAATGGAACTTCGCGAAGTAAGTAGTAACGTAATGCATCTAATCCGTAACGATCAATTAGTGTAACTGGATCTACTACGTTTCCTTTTGACTTACTCATTTTTCCATCCTTCATTAAAATCCAGCCATGAGCAAAGACTTTCTTCGGAAGTGGTAAATCTAACGCCATTAAAATAATTGGCCAATAAATTGTATGGAAACGAACGATTTCTTTTCCAACTAAATGAACATCTGCTGGCCAGAATTTTTTATATTTCTCTTCATTTTCTGTTCCATATCCTAATGCAGTAATGTAATTAGACAAAGCATCTACCCATACATAAATAACGTGTTTTGGGTTCCCTGGAACACGAACTCCCCAGTCAAATGAAGTACGAGAAACAGCCAAATCTTCTAATCCTGGCTTAATAAAATTATTAATCATTTCATTTTTACGAGACTCCGGTTGAATGAAATGAGGGTTCTTTTCGTAGAACTTTAATAGTCGGTCTACATATTTACCCATTCTAAAGAAATAAGACTCTTCGCGAACAAGCTCTACATCATGACCACTATCTGGGCTTTTTCCACCAACTACTTTGTCGCCCTCCATAATTGGATCTACTAATTGATGCGCTGTATAGAATGTTTCATCTTGTACAGAATACCAACCTTCATATTCATCAAGATAAATATCACCTTGATCTACTAGCTGCTTGAAGATTTTCTCAACGACATCTTTATGACGATCTTCAGTTGTACGAATAAAATCATCATAAGAAATATCCATCTTCTCCCAAAGTTCTTTAATCCCTGATACAATGTTGTCCACATATGCTTGTGGTGTAACATTTAGTTCTTCTGCTTTCTTTTGGATCTTCTGTCCATGCTCATCAGTTCCTGTTAAATAATGAACATTGTATCCTTGCATACGCTTATATCGTGCCATCGCATCTCCTGCTACTGTCGTATAAGCATGTCCAATGTGTAACTTTCCACTTGGATAATAAATTGGGGTAGTAATATAAAAGGACTTATTTTCCTCTGTCATTGTTTTGGACCTCCCGGATGACCTCATATGTATTTATAAACAGTATATCAAAAACTCACATATAAAAACGAGTTAATGCTCGATATCTTTATCATCTATTACTCATATTTTTAAAAATTATACAACCCTTCTCTGAAATATATATATTTTTCAGAAAATAAAACGAAATAATTATAGTAATTACCCACATTCTATTATATATAAGAAGTAAGAAATCTATAAATCTTTTTAAAAAATATAGAATTTAAGAATTGACGGAAATGTAAATGATTGGTATCATATGTCCATAGGGTATTTTGTCGAAAAATGACGAATCAAAAAAATAGACTCGTAACTTATAAACTATTTATTTAGGAGGAAAAGAATTATGAAATCTACTGGTATCGTTCGTAAAGTTGATGAATTAGGTCGTGTGGTAATTCCAATCGAATTACGCCGTACTTTAGGTATTGCAGAAAAGGATGCTCTTGAAATCTACGTTGATGACGAAAAAATCATCTTAAAAAAATATAAACCAAACATGACTTGCCAAGTAACTGGTGAAGTATCTGATGGTAACCTATCTTTAGCTGAAGGAAAAATTATCTTAAGCAAAGAAGGCGCTGAGCAAATCTTAAACGAACTTCATGATTATATCGAAACAGCAAAATAAGCTTCTCAATTATGAGAAGCTTATTTTTTATCGACATGATAGATTTGATATACATCCCTTTTCGACAAATCTCGATCTTTAGCGACTGTTTTAATCGCTTCTTTTGAATTCATGCCTTTTTCATTTATATAATGTTCAATATGATCATATACTGAAACAGATTCCCACCATTGTTCTTCTGGAGCAGGTTCTTCCGTTGAACCAGCTACTAAAATACAAAACTCACCACGGACTTCATTTTGCTTCGTCCACTCAATCGCTTCCTCAATTGTTCCACGAATAAATTCTTCAAATTTTTTCGTTAGCTCGCGACATAATACGATTTCCCTATTCCCTAAAACTTCTTGCATTGAGATTAAAGTATCATCTAGACGATGAGGTGCTTCATAAAACATCATTGTAGTTTGTACGTAACGAATCTTCTCTAATTGCATTCTTCTTTCCTTTTTATTTCTTTGCAAAAATCCATAGAAATAAAACTGCTTTGTTTCAAGTCCTGATGCGATTAATGCTGTAAGAGCCGCATTCGCTCCAGGAAGCGGGATAACATGATATTGTTCTGCTACAGCTTCTACAACAATATCGTAACCAGGGTCAGAAATACACGGCATACCGGCATCGCTCACAATGGCTACAGTCTTACCATCTTCTAACTTATCTAAAATTTTTCGTCCACTTACTTCTTTGTTATGCTCGTGATAACTCATAACTGGTGTTTCAATTTCAAAATAATTACAAAGCTTCTTCGTTTGTCTTGTATCTTCAGCAGCAATAATATCTGCCTCTTTTAAAATTCGGATTGCACGAAATGTCATATCCTCTAAATTTCCGATTGGAGTTGGTACTAAATATAAAACTCCCTTTTCATTTTGCTGAAAGCTTTTTTGCTGCCACATAGCGTTCTCCTTTTTGCATGTATTCTTCTTTTTGTTTCCTCGTTAACTGCTTAAAATGATATTCAGCTTGCATAGCCGTTCGTTTATCCTCATGATCCTCTACATATTTTAAAACAACCGGAAGTCTAGCACGTGTATATCTAGCACCTTTTCCATTATTATGAGTCTGAATCCGCTTTTCTATATGATTTGTATATCCAGCATAATAACTTCCATCAGAACACTCTACCACATAAAAACAATGCTTATTCGTCTCCATATAAAATTGAACGAATCTCCTCTGTATATTCGTTATTCTCTTCATATACAAAAAGAGGTGGCAAGATTTTTAAATCTGCATTTCCATCCTTAATTCCTTCAATTAACAATGTATTCGCTTCTTTACCAGCCTTAGGATAAACAAATCGCACACGTTTCGGTTCAATTTTGTATTTACGCATCAATGTAACGATATCGAGAAAACGACCTGGACGATGTACAAATGCAACTTTCCCACCCTGTTTCACCAACTGGCTACTTGCATATACAACATCTTCTAATGTACACATAATTTCGTGACGAGCTATCGCTAAATGTTCATTCATGTTTTTCTCAGAAGTTTGCGGTGTTTGAAAATAAGGAGGATTACACGTTACAACATCATATTGATGGCGTCCAAGTTTCTCCGGCATATCTTTCAAATCTCCATGGATTAAATGAATTCTTTCTTCTAAATTATTGTATTGAATGCTTCTTATTCCCATATCATATAAGCGCTCTTGAATCTCTACACCTGTAATTGTCCCCTTTGTCCTTGTACTCAATAAAAGAGGTACAACCGCATTCCCCGTACACAAATCAAGTAAATTACCTTTTTGAATTGGTACCCAAGCAAAATCTGCAAGTAACACAGCATCTAAAGAGAAATTAAATACTGATGGACTTTGTATAATCTTCATATCTTGTGCTAATAAGTAATCTAAACGTTCATCTTCGTATAAATTCATATATTGCTCCCTTTCTTACACTTAACCTACCCTATTTCATCCTCTATTAATGTAAAAATAAATTTCATTCTACTCTCATGTATAAAAAATTACCTTTCCAATTATATTGGAAAGGTAATCTCACTTTTTATTTAAAAATGACAGACAGAATAAACAATCTCCCTCTTTACGTACACTTCCATAATGTAGATTGCAAATATGAAAACCTTCCTGATACAGTCTCGCTAAGTTATCGTAGCCCTCACCGATATCTGTTTTTGGCTTCATTTCTTTGCGTTTTTGAGTTTTTTGTTTTTCCTTATTCTGCACTTCTTCAAAACGATGTCGCAAATTTTCATTTTCCATTTTTATATGTTGGTTTTCTTCCAATAATTCTGCAAGATGTTGTTTTAATTCTCCCAACTGTTTGTATAAATGTCCAATTTGCTCTTCCATACTAGAAACCGATGCAAAAATATCCTTTTTCTCCACAAGCACCCACCTCATTAATCTGTGGTTTGACTCGAAACGACCCCTTTATTAATTAATTCATCTAACGTATATTCTACTATCCGTTCCTTGTCTACTAGTTCCACTTGAATTAATCTTTCTAAAATATTTAATCCGATAACACGGCCAGTACCATGCGGGGTTTGTATACGTTGATCTAAATCAGGAAGTTGTTCCTTTGCTGCCTCATATTCATCATTCTCATATTTTAAGCAACACATTAAGCGACCACATAAACCAGAGATTTTTGCAGGATTTAATGATAAATTTTGATCCTTTGCCATTTTAATGGATACAGGTTCAAAATCTCCTAAAAAAGTAGAACAACAAAGCATACGACCACATGGACCAATACCACCAAGCATTTTTGCTTCGTCACGAACACCGATCTGTCTTAGCTCGATTCTTGTCCTAAAAATTGCTGCTAGGTCTTTTACCAGTTCACGGAAATCAATCCGACCATCTGCAGTAAAGTAGAAAATAATCTTATTACGATCGAACGTATACTCTACATCTACAAGCTTCATATCAAGATTATGTTCTCCTACCTTTTGTTGACAAACTTGATATGCTTCTTTCGCAGCATGCCTATTCTCTTCAACAATGGTACGATCATTTTCATTTGCAATACGAATAACCTTTTTAAGCGGTAATACAACGTCGTTTTCATCAACTTGCTTTTTGGTAATAACTACTTTTCCGTATTCAATACCCCTTACCGTTTCTACAATTACAAACTCATTTTCTGAGATATCGAACTGATTTGGATCAAAGTAATATACCTTCCCGGCCTTCTTAAAGCGAACACCTACTACATCATACAAAACGGTCATCCCTCCTGCAACCGCAACACTAACTGTTCGAACACAAGCTGCGCATTTACATTAGCGTTGATTCTATTTTTTGCCTCTAATATATGAAAGAGAGCTGATACAATGCGCTTCTGAGCATAAGAAAAGGATTCAAACATCTCTTTCTGCTCATGAAAAACAAGACGATCTTCTTCTCCAAGTTGAACATATAATAAATCCTTATAAATAAGGAGTAACATATCTAAGCCTTGCTGTAATTGTTCTTTCTCTCCAAAGTGCTTCCCCCATTTTTCTTGTACAAAAAAAATAGAGGCCTTATCTTTTTCGAGCGCTTCACATAATTTTATCACTAAAGCTCTCGCTTGTGCAAACCATTCATCATTACACATTAATAAAGCTTCTTCAAAACTATTTGTAAGCTGTGCAGCCAGTGTAGATAAAGAAACTGTAATACCTTCTTCCTCTAATCTCTTAATTAAGGATTCTGTAGGTAACGGCCTAAATGTAACAACTTGACAACGAGATAAGATTGTATTTAAAATCTGATGACTTTGTTCAGTAAGTAAAATGGCTGTTGTATCACTACTTGGTTCTTCTAAAAACTTTAAGAGTGTATTCGCTGCATTTGCTGTCATACGATCTGCATGCTCAATAATATATACTTTTTTATTTGCTTCTAATCCTGTTTTTGAAAACTCTTCTTGTAAATCTTGAATTTGCTGTTTTTTAATAGATAATCCACCTGGTTTTACAATATGTAAGTTTGGATGGTTACCTGAATCAATTCGGCGACAATTCGTACATACATGACAAGGCTCTACACCATTTCTTTGTGAACAGAGAAAACTTTTTGCCATTTGAATTGCTGTTGCGAACTTCCCAGTCCCTTTTCCTCCCTCTAACAAGTAAGCGTGGGATATACGCTCTTTTGCAATGCTATTCATCAACATTTTGACACCGATGGGCTGTATAGCAGAAAGCTGCTCCCACGTCTTTATCATAATGCATACCTCACTTATTTCATTCTTTCCTTCTATTATAACAATTTATCTTCTACAATCTGAATAACTTCTTCTATAAGTTTTTCCATTGGTTGATCAGCATCCACTACTACAATACGATCAGAGAAGCGCTCTACAACTTGTAAATACCCTTCACGCACGCGTTTATGGAAAGCGATGTCTTCCATATCTAGTCGATTTACTTCGCGTCCTGCATCTTTTTCAATTCGTGCTAACCCAACCTCTGGCTCAATGTCTAAATAAATTGTTAAACTAGGCATACAATCTTCCGTTGCGAAACGATTAATTTCAAATACTTTATCCATACCTAAGCCTCTTGCATATCCTTGATACGCTAAAGAGCTATCTATAAAACGATCACATAGTACAAGATAGTTTTCCTCAAGTGCTGGCATAACTTTTTCCACTAAATGTTGTCTACGTGCAGCAGCATACAAAAGTGCCTCTGTACGTGCTTCCATCATCGTATATTCTTGTTTATGTAAAATTGTTCTAATATCTTCAGAAATTGCAATACCACCCGGTTCCCTGGTCGCCATTACCTTTTGTTCCTTTTGCTCAAAATATGGCAATAAACTTTTAATTAACGTTGTTTTACCCGAACCTTCTGGCCCTTCAATTGTCACAAATAATCCCTTCATCCTAAAACCTACTTTCTATATCATACACGTTCATATATTTCGTACTACCTTGAAAACGAGCACCTGTTTTCTCTAAATGAGTAATTTGCTTTGTATGTTCCTGAGTAATTCTCTCTCCATACATGATCAATGGAATTCCAGGTGGATACGGAATCACCATTTCTGCAGCTATCATACCAACCGCTTCTTCTATAGATGCTAACTTCGTCTCGTATCTCTCTAATTGTTTATACGTATACGGTAAAGGAGAAATTTCTCCTTTATAAGTATAACGAATTGATGCTGTCTTGTCTTTTACCTTATATTGCTGCAAAGCTGCTCGAATTATCTCTATAGCTTTTATATACTCCCCATTTACTTGTAACGGTAATATAAATAGGACGTTATATGGATCTGCCATTTCCGTATATATACCAACCTGTTCAAATACGGACTGTAATTCATACCCTGATAACTGACAACGAGTTTGCACCGTAACCTTTAATTCATCTTGCAACGGATATTGTAAAATAGCTATTTGCGGGATTGATCGCAATTCTTCTGTAAATCGGCGTAAAAACTCAACAATATCATCATGACCTTTTTCCTTTATAACCGCTATTGCAAAACGGGCTATATCAAGGGATGCCATAATTGGATACGATGGGCTACTAGATTGTAGCATATTTAAATAGGAGGACACTTTTTCTTTACTCACCAAATGGCTATTTATATGTAAATAAGATCCCATTGTCATTGCAGGTAATGTTTTATGTGCGGAATGAACCACAATATCCGCACCATAAGCTAATGCTGACTTTGGGAATGGATCCCCTATGCAAAAATGTGCCCCATGTGCTTCATCTACTAGAACAGGAATTTTATGTTCATGTGCGTAAGCGATACTTGCCTCTAAATCAATCCCCATACCATAGTAATTAGGGTGTGTTAAAATAAGTGCTTTAGCATTCGGATACTTTGTAATCGCCTCCTTGATAGCTTCATCATGAACACCTACTGGTACGTTATGTACTTCATCAATCCATGGATTTAAAAAGACCGGGTTAGCCCCTGCTAATTTCAAAGCGTTAATGATTGATTTATGACAATTTCTTTGCACGAGGACAATATCATGTTCGCCGCAGCAAGACAAAATCATCGCTAAATTTCCAACTGTTGAACCATTAATTAAAAAATAACTTTTTTGCACGCCATATACTTCAGCTAATAATCGCTGTGCTTCATCTATACATTCAAATGGACTATGTAAATCATCTAATCCCGTTAACTCTGTTACATCCATCGATAATATGTCTTTAAACCCTCCTGTAGCTTCCTCAGGGAAGTTTAAACCATTCTTATGACCTGGAACATGAAAAGATAGTGGTCGTCTTTCTTTAAATTCCATTAAAGCCTCATATAAAGGCATACGATTTTGATTCATCTATATCTCTTCCTTATTATTCATTCTATATCTATTATACAGAACAAAAAAAATAATAGGCATATGCCTATTTAAAAATATGATACTTCTAATTTTCGAAGTTGTTTTAAATAATATATATACTTCGGATCATTTGTCTCCGTATTCACCATATCTTTTTCACATTCATAACAAATCAAATTATTATAAACATATATACCTTCTTTTCTTTCTGTCTCACAAACAATGCAAACTTCGCTTTGCGATTTCATAACCTTCCCTCCCTATTTAAATGGACATATTTTATACTTCTATTCCTTAACAATTTACAGAAAAATATACATCAATCTCTTATATAATATGATTAACTCTTGGGCAACGTGTTTGTATTATCATTACTTCTTTTACGTACTGTTTAACAATACAAAAAAACACAAGTCAAAAGACTTGTGTTTTTAGTTGCTTGGCGACGTCCTACTCTCACAGGGACAAGGTCC
>NZ_MACH01000061.1 GCF_001884065.1 Bacillus proteolyticus | reverse complement strand
AGGGGGATTCCTAAGTAAAGAGTTCTATCGAACTCTAATTTATTAGGCTATCTCCACAGTCCTTGCGGTTAGAAGCCTTATCGCTTCATTCTTTAGATTGATACTTGCGTTAATATCCCTATCATGGTGTGTAAGGCAAGAAGGGCAGTCCCATTTACGTAGGTTTAGATTTTTAACGTCTTTGTTTTGATATCCACAACAAGAACATAATTGGCTTGAAGCAAATGTTTTCGATAC
>NZ_MACH01000060.1 GCF_001884065.1 Bacillus proteolyticus | reverse complement strand
CATATTATATGGTTAAGTCCTCGATCTATTAGTATTCGTCAGCTCCACATGTCACCATGCTTCCACCTCGAACCTATCAACCTGATCATCTTTCAGGGATCTTACTAGCTTACGCTATGGGAAATCTCATCTTGAGGGGGGCTTCATGCTTAGATGCTTTCAGCACTTATCCCTTCCGCACATAGCTACCCAGCTATGCCCTTGGCAGAACAACTGGTACACCAGCGGTGCGTCCATCCCGGTCCTCTCGTACTAAGGACAGCTCCTCTCAAATTTCCTACGCCCACGACGGATAGGGACCGAACTGTCTCACGACGTTCTGAACCCAGCTCGCGTACCGCTTTAATGGGCGAACAGCCCAACCCTTGGGACCGACTACAGCCCCAGGATGCGATGAGCCGACATCGAGGTGCCAAACCTCCCCGTCGATGTGGACTCTTGGGGGAGATAAGCCTGTTATCCCCGGGGTAGCTTTTATCCGTTGAGCGATGGCCCTTCCATGCGGAACCACCGGATCACTAAGCCCGACTTTCGTCCCTGCTCGACTTGTAGGTCTCGCAGTCAAGCTCCCTTATGCCTTTGCACTCTACGAATGATTTCCAACCATTCTGAGGGAACCTTTGGGCGCCTCCGTTACACTTTAGGAGGCGACCGCCCCAGTCAAACTGCCCACCTGACACTGTCTCCCGGGTCGATAAGACCCGTAGGTTAGAATTTCAATACAGTCAGGGCGGTATCCCACCAGCGCCTCCACCGAAGCTAGCGCTCCGGTTTCAATGGCTCCCGCCTATCCTGTACAAACTGTACCAAAATTCAATATCAGGCTACAGTAAAGCTCCACGGGGTCTTTCCGTCCTGTCGCGGGTAACCTGCATCTTCACAGGTACTATAATTTCACCGAGTCTCTGGTTGAGACAGTGCCCAAATCGTTACACCTTTCGTGCGGGTCGGAACTTACCCGACAAGGAATTTCGCTACCTTAGGACCGTTATAGTTACGGCCGCCGTTTACTGGGGCTTCAGTTCAGAGCTTCGCTTACGCTAACCCCTCTCCTTAACCTTCCAGCACCGGGCAGGTGTCAGCCCCTATACTTCGCCTTACGGCTTCGCAGAGACCTGTGTTTTTGCTAAACAGTCGCTTGGGCCTATTCACTGCGGCTTTCCGTTAAGAAAGCACCCCTTCTCCCGAAGTTACGGGGTCATTTTGCCGAGTTCCTTAACCAGAGTTCTCTCGCACACCTTAGGATTCTCTCCTCGCCTACCTGTGTCGGTTTGCGGTACAGGCACCTTTTATCTCGCTAGAAGCTTTTCTTGGCAGCGGGGAATCAAAGACTTCGCTCCATAAGGAGCTTCCCCATCACAGCTCAGCCTTCACGATAAGCGGATTTGCCTACTTATCAGCCTAACTGCTTGGACGTGCACAACCAATCGCACGCTTCTTCTATCCTTCTGCGTCCCTCCATTGCTCAAACGATAAAGAGGTGGTACAGGAATATCAACCTGTTGTCCATCGCCTACGCCTGTCGGCCTCGGCTTAGGTCCTGACTAACCCTGAGCGGACGAGCCTTCCTCAGGAAACCTTAGGCATTCGGTGGACGGGATTCTCACCCGTCTTTCGCTACTCATACCGGCATTCTCACTTCTAAGCGCTCCACCAGTCCTTCCGGTCTGACTTCACTGCACTTAGAACGCTCCCCTACCACTGATACCATTGGTATCAATTCGCAGCTTCGGTGGTGTATTTAGCCCCGGTACATTTTCGGCGCAGAGTCACTCGACTAGTGAGCTATTACGCACTCTTTAAATGGTGGCTGCTTCTAAGCCAACATCCTAGTTGTCTAAGCAACTCCACATCCTTTTCCACTTAATACACACTTTGGGACCTTAGCTGGCGATCTGGGCTGTTTCCCTCTTGACTACGGATCTTATCACTCGCAGTCTGACTCCTAAGGATAAGTCATTGGCATTCGGAGTTTGACTGAATTCGGTAATCCGATGAGGACCCCTAGTTCAATCAGTGCTCTACCTCCAAGACTCTTACACTTAAGGCTAGCCCTAAAGCTATTTCGGGGAGAACCAGCTATCTCCAGGTTCGATTGGAATTTCTCCGCTACCCACACCTCATCCCCGCACTTTTCAACGTGCGTGGGTTCGGGCCTCCATTCAGTGTTACCTGAACTTCACCCTGGACATGGGTAGATCACCTGGTTTCGGGTCTACGACCACGTACTAAACGCCCTATTCAGACTCGCTTTCGCTGCGGCTCCGTCTCTTCAACTTAACCTTGCACGGGATCGTAACTCGCCGGTTCATTCTACAAAAGGCACGCCATCACCCATTAACGGGCTCTGACTATTTGTAGGCACACGGTTTCAGGATCTCTTTCACTCCCCTTCCGGGGTGCTTTTCACCTTTCCCTCACGGTACTGGTTCACTATCGATCACTAGGGAGTATTTAGCCTTGGGAGATGGTCCTCCCAGATTCCGACGGAATTTCACGTGTTCCGCCGTACTCAGGATACATTCAAGAGAGAACGAAGTTTCGACTACGGGGTTGTTACCCTCTACGACGGACCTTTCCAGGTCGCTTCGTCTACCTCGTTCCTTTGTAACTCCGTATAGAATGTCCTACAACCCCAAGAGGCAAGCCTCTTGGTTTGGGCTAGATTCCGTTTCGCTCGCCGCTACTCAGGAAATCGCATTTGCTTTCTCTTCCTCCAGGTACTTAGATGTTTCAGTTCCCTGGGTCTGTCTTCCATACCCTATGTATTCAGGTAAGGATACCATACCATTACGTATAGTGGGTTTCCCCATTCGGAAATCTTCGGATCAAAGCTTACTTACAGCTCCCCGAAGCATATCGGCGTTAGTCCCGTCCTTCATCGACTCCTAGTGTCAAGGCATCCACCGTGCGCCCTTTCTAACTTAACCAAACTAAAATTAAAAAA
>NZ_MACH01000059.1 GCF_001884065.1 Bacillus proteolyticus | reverse complement strand
AAAAGGGAAAACGGATGAAAAAGGTGTAGCGAAATTCAAACTACCATACGGAAAGTACACGTATAAAGAAACGATAGCGCCAAATGGTTACGTAGTAAATGAAGAGACATTCGCATTTGAAATAAAAGAGAATGGAGAAATTATTAAACATATTGTCCAAGATAAGAAGGTAGAAGGTGAATTAGAAATAACGAAAGTAGATGTAGCAGATGGAAATACGAAACTGCCAAATGCAGAGTTTACAATCTACAACGAACAAGGGAAAGAAGTAGTAAAAGGGAAAACGGATGAAAAAGGTGTAGCGAAATTCAAACTACCATACGGAAAGTACACGTATAAAGAAAC
>NZ_MACH01000058.1 GCF_001884065.1 Bacillus proteolyticus | reverse complement strand
TGTTGTTTCTTCTTCAATCTTTTCTTCTTCTGGTTTTACCCAGATTTCCGGTTTGTCTGTTACCTCTGGTTTCTCTAACACATTCGGTTCTTCTGTCACCGTCGGCTTTTCCGGTTTTAATGACTCTTCTATTTCTTCTGTTGTCTCTTCTTCAATCTTTTCTTCTTCTGGTTTTACCCAGATTTCCGGTTTGTCTGTTACCTCTGGTTTCTCTAGTACATTCGGTTCTTCTGTCACCGTCGGCTTTTCCGGTTTTAATGACTCTTCTATTTCTTCTGTTGTTTCTTCTTCAATCTTTTCTTCTTCT
>NZ_MACH01000057.1 GCF_001884065.1 Bacillus proteolyticus | reverse complement strand
TGTCCCGATGGGACAGGTACATGACTGGTATTCTTTGCGTTGGCAAATCGAAATTTTATTTAAAACGTGGAAATCATTTTTTCAAATTCATCATTGTAAAAAGATAAAACCAGAACGATTGGAATGCCATTTGTATGGTCAATTGATTGCCATCCTACTCTGTTCTTCTATCATGTTTCAAATGCGCCAATTGGTCCTCATGAAGAAAAAACGAGAGCTTAGTGAGTATAAAGCCATATATATGATTAAAGACTATTTTCTTCTTCTATTCCAAACTATACAAAAAAACACCCAAGAGCTATCAAAGGTGTTACTTCGCCTGTTCAATCTCCTACAGCTAAACGGGCGGAAATCTCATCGATATGAGAAAAAAACGGTCTTTGATATATTAGGTGTCGTTTACAAATGTACCATGTCTGATAATCAAGCCGCTTAATTCAAAAAAGTGAAACCCGTTAGGGTTTATTTCGTATGCGAATCTTTCAATCACCTACACTTACCCTTTAGAAAAAAGAAACAATCTCGCCTAAAATTGATTTTGCATAAGCTTAGCTTGATAGCGATGTGATGTGACCCCATGCCCATCAACTTAAGCATTTAGTGTAGATTTAGAATGAAGTTTAATCAGAAATGCTTTACAAATCCTTATTTGATAAAAGACAAAAGGAATCCATTTTGAAAAAAGATGAACAGCTCCCTGTCAAGTAGACAGTGGAAATAATAAAAATACTTTAAGCGGCTTGAACCCTGTATTCCAA
>NZ_MACH01000056.1 GCF_001884065.1 Bacillus proteolyticus | reverse complement strand
TAAAAATAAAACCATCATGGGAACGAATGAAAAATTGCATCTAGCCGTGATAAATAAGTTTAAGGAAGCTGAACTACAATACGATTTAATCCCTGAAGACCTGAACATTTATGATGAAGTGCTGGGACGTTGGTCGACTGGTGATTTAGAAGAAATAGAACATCTAATTTCGATCATGTCTCAGTATCATTCTGCATTAGCTTCTGAAATCG
>NZ_MACH01000055.1 GCF_001884065.1 Bacillus proteolyticus | reverse complement strand
AATATCCTAAGTCACGAATATATAGTTCATTCTTTTGTACCATACCTGTTCGAGTCGCACCATACGCTTGATCACTTCGTTTTCCTGGTTCAATTTTCACATCAGAAAATTCTCCACTCAACAAGTCATACTCTAGTTGAATTTTCACACCAGCTTTATGACTACATCCTCCGGCACCAGGATAAGTAGATGCAAATCGATCCGGCACTTGAAATGTTGTAGAATCAAGGATAAGAATACGCTCAAAGTAAGCAGAAAGAGAATGAGAAATCTTAGATAACCCTCCAATTTTAGCTTGTAGAAGTGTAGTAAATACAGTTCGAAAGAAAGCTACAGAAGCTGAGTTAAAGCGTCGATTAAGTCCCTCCGGACTTAATAAAATTCCTGTTGAGATTTCTAATTGACTACAAAGTTGAGTAAGAGAGGTAGTAGCGATTTGTTGATTTAGCCATACACACAAAGATAAGAAATGGTGCCCGTGGCACTTGCGTTTTCGTTTCATTCCGCCTGCTTCTATAGCTAATTGATTAAGTGTAGCGGGAGACATATATCGATATAACTCTTCGGCAAATAAAGATAACTCTTGTTTGGGATTCATATTCATAAAAAGCACGTCACCCTTTCTCATTAACATAAGAAAATAGTAACGTGCTTTTAACTTCAAAAATAGTCTAAATCCTTAAGTTGATGGATGTGTGGTGCTATCCCATGCCCATCAACTTAAGAATTTTTTACCACCCCAAAATGAAAAAACAAGTTAAATTCTCATAGAAAGCCACATTGATAAAACGCACAGCAAACTTATGGATAAAATTACATGCTCGGCTCTCCACAAAAAACGGGATAAAAAAATAAACAGCGGAACTAGTCCACTGTTTACTTCGCCACACCTTCATGCAATTTTTCTGTATAATCCTTTACATCCTTCCAGCTATCTTTCGCTGTATTTAAATCTTCTTTTATAAAGGTAAATTCTTCTGGACTCATTCCTTTTACGTTTTGTAGTAAATTATTATATTTTGCACCTACCGTATACCATTGATTTGATATATTTTGTAGTGCTGTAATTGCTGCGTCAATTGTTTCTGTCATATTTGTTGTTTTATTTTTTACATCTGTCAAAATTACCACTTCTGCTTGTGCTCCAGAAATTCTATCCTTTAAATTGGCTATTTCTCGTTCTGCATTTGCGATATCTTTTTTCGCAATCGCAATCATCGGTCCGCCCGCAAGACATGTTATTAGCGCTACGCAAAGTACACCACCAGCAATAACCATATCATTGCTCTTTTTAATTGAATCGTTATATGTATTTATTTGTTGCTCTAAAGCTGGAATACCAGCATTCGTACTCGCCAAAATCGAAGTTAATTGATTTGTATCTTCTTTAAAACTGTTTGTATCTTTCGCCATTCTATCGCGAAATGCTTTTAAATTCCCTAATAAAATATCTACTTCATTTTGATTTTTTAAAATGTCCGCATACAATTTTTCTAAATCCGCTTTTAATTTACCGCTATCCTTTTGATCAATCGCTACTAGCATGTCATTATAGTACGTTTGAAAAGTATTATTGTAATTAATAATATTTTGATCTGTTTTTATAATTTGAGGCTTCATATTATTTAACCAATACGCTGCATTAATTTTTGCATCTCTTTGGTGCTGAACCATATTTCCTTTAAACTCACTATTAATTGAACTTATTTTACTCAAATCAGTCTCTTGTTGATTTTGAATTAATTTTGCATATGAATCCATTGCAAATATGCTCGATGTCGTTTGCGCCATTACATCTTGGAACCCCGCTGGTCCGAGAGAATAATTTTTCGCATTTTCTTGCAATGTTTTTACGTTTTGTTCCGCTGCAAAAGGATGTAAAGGAAACGCATTACTTGTTGTGACTCCAGCAATCATTATCGTTAAAAGACATTTTTTATAGAAATTATTACGCATAATTATCACCTATTCTTTTTATGAGGATATGAAACATTAGAGGTAAAAAAAGCTCCTGCTCACTACTGAACAGGAGCTCTCTATTATTTTAAAATTATTTATCTACACATAATGCTGTAGCGGTTTAATTACTATTATGCTTTTTTCGTATCTACTACTTTAATGTCTTCAGCATAAATCTTTTCTGCATAGTCCTTAATGTTCTTCCAGCTATCTTTCGCAATGTTTAAATCTTCTTTAATGAAAACAAGGTCATTTGGACTAATTGAATCTACATTTTGAAGTAAAGAATTGTATTTTGACCCCATTGTGTACCATTGATTTGAAATGTTTTGCAACGCTGTAATTGCAGTATCAATCGTATTTGTTAAATATTCCGTTTGCGTTTTAATGTTCGTTAATCCTGCTACTTCTAATTGCGCAGTTGTAACTTGTCCTGTTATCTTTTGAATTTCTGCTTGTGCATTATCAAGCTCTTTCTTCGCTAATACGATTCCAGCTGTTCCACCGCCTACAGCTGCTGTACCACCTGCAATTAATGCGATTCCTAGCGGCGTTCCTGCACCAGTAGCAATAACTACTGCACCACCGATAATTGCAATTGGGCCTAAAGCTGTCGCAACAGATGAGCCGATAATAATTGCATTATATTTACTAATTGCTTCATTATACGTTGCAATTTGATTTTGCAGAAGCGGAATTCCAGCATCTTGACTAGCTAAGATTGATGTAATTTGATTTGCATCTCCCTTGAAGTTTTGAGTATCCGACGTCATTTTATTTCGGAATTTCTTCAAGTCTTCTACTAACTGATCTACTTGCGCTTTATTTTCATTAATACTACTTGATAATCTAGTTAGACCTTTCGTAAGTGTTGCTTTATCCTTCGCATCTACCGCAGCAACTAAAGTATCATAATAGTTTTGGAATTTCGTATTGTAATTAATAATATTTTGATTCGTTGAAATAAGCTGTGGCTTTAAAACATCTAACCACTGTTTCGCATTTCCTCTAGCTGTATCTTGGTGCTGAATCACTTTTCCTTTTAAAGCCGCATCAACGCTCGATACATTTCCAAAGTTAACATTACCTTGTTTAATAATTGTTAAAGCGTACAGATCCATTACTAAAGCATTTGAACCTGTTCTTTCCATCGCATCTTTCAGGCCTTCTGGTCCTAACGAGTATTCTTCATAGTCATTATAAGCTTTTGCTACAGCATGAACTGGAGCTTGCTTTACTGTACTTTCAGCTGCATAAGTATGGGCTGGCATAATATTCCCTGCTGCAAATACTGCCATAAGTGCTGATAAAGCCATTACTTTATAAGGTTTTTTTGTCATTTTTCTTCTCTCCCTATATCGCTAATTATTTTTCTGTTTAATGTACTTCAACGTTTGTAACATAATCTTCAAATTGATTTGTTTGCTTATTCATTTCATCACTTACTTTTTTGAGTTGATTGAAATGTTTTTGAAGTAAACTACTGTCTGTATACGTACCTTCTTCAATATTTGTTTGAATTTGGATCATGTTATTATTTAAAACTTTCCAATCCGTTAATAACGTCTCTAAAGTTGTAATTTGGCGATTAATTAGTTCTGTAAAGCTACTTACTTGATCTTCAACGAATGTAATTTGAGTCGCTTCGGCTTCAGTTTGTGATAATTTTTGGATAAGTGGTAATAGCTCTTTTTGCTTTTGTTGAATACGAAGAGCTGCTTCTCTCGTTTGACTATCTGCAGCATTTACAATTTCATTACTTAAAGTCCCGATAGATACAAAGTCGATTGTTTTCGTTTGTGCAGTTTGATTTGTAATTGTAAATACTTGTTTACCGATATTAATAGAACCTTTAATAATTTCTTGAGGTCTATTCAAAATAGTAGTTAGTTCAGCTTGAATTTCCCCTTGAATTCTTTTAATATCTTCTCTTAATTTCACAATATCCCCATTTGATCCTTGCATTGTTTTTATTGCTTCATCAGCTTTAATTGATAAGTTGTTACTATCTTTGTCTAATACCGTTTTAAATCGATTTAACTCTAATAAATCTTGCTCCATACTCTCTTGAATGCTTTGGACTTGCAATTGTAATTTACCATATGCATTTGTAAAATCTGCTTTTGCCTGTTCATCTTCATTTACTTTTCCTGCTAGTTCATAGAGCTTACTATAATAGCTATTAAATCTTGTGCTGTATCTCATCATTTCTTGATTTAAGTCGATCAGCTTCGGATTATATTCATCAATCCACTCTCGTACATTCGCTTTTGCAAATTTTTGATGATTCGTTAAACTACTCATAGCATTTACCTTAATGTCTGGTTGTTGTAAAATAACTAATCCGTATGCTTGGATAAGTGGTGACTGCGACCCTAACATTCTAATTGAATTTGATAATGTATTTGGTGCAATTACATTTTGCGCATATACTGTTTTCACTTCTGTTTGCCCCTCCTTCGCGTAAGCGCTTACAGGAACGAAGCAACTCGTAGATACTGCTGTAACCAATAACCCTGTAATTAAAGTCTTTTTCACTTTAACTCCTCCTATGTATTAGCAACTATTACTATCGCATTTTATTATTCTATTTTTTGCACATGATTTGAGATGGTAAAAATAGAGAACATTATCACCGTGATTCATGTACGAATCACCTATCTCAAATTTTATTGCTACAGTACTAACTTATTGTTATAAAACATTTTATAACTTTTCATATGTGCTTAGTATGAATAATATTGTATAAAATTTCTATATTACCTCAAGTCCAGCATTCACACAGTGAATATATCACCTAAAAATATTATTCATTTTAAACTAATTAACATACAAAAGTATGAAATTTTGTTTTGTTTTCATGTAAGTTTTGTACTGTAAGGTCATTTAAACACAGCTATTCATCTACCGTAAAGAAGTATTTTAATTCCCTTTATTTTCAAGCTCTCATGTCCTTATTCCAAAATAAAATCCACTTAACTTTCTCCATTAAAATATCCATATATCACAACAACAAACACTGTTTACTCATAAGTGATAATATTATAGTAATATAATTTTAAGACCTATATGCAATTATGCATAGCATATACACAAAAAGGATAACTTCACTTTCGTGAAGTTATCCTTAAAAAATCCCCTTACTTTTTCAAATGATATGGTACTGTCGTAATAACAACATTTCTTCGATACAGTAAATACGCACGAATGAGTAAACTAGACTGGTTATGAAGAATGTTATGCCAACCTTTTTTCGGAATAAACTGCGGTATAACGACCGTAACTCGGTAATTTGATTCACTCGCTTTATATTGCACTGTATCAATAAACTTGGTTAACGGCTGAATAATACTTCTATAATGAGAATGTAATGTAACAAGCCTTACTTCAGGTTGCCACTTCTTCCATTTCTCTTCAAATTGCTTTTCCTCTTCTCTGTCAAAAGCAACATATACAGCGATAACTTGATCTGCAGAAAGAGCCTTCGCATAGTTCAATGAATTTTCTACTACATGAGTCATGCCTGCTACAGGAACGACAATTACATTTCCCTCAATCGGAACAATCCGTTCACAAGTTTTTAAACTTAATTGATCGCCCACTGCATCATAATGCTTCTTAATTCGATGGAACAAGAAGATAATGGCAGGTAAGAAAATAAGGATCGACCAAACTTGTGCGAACTTAGTTAAAAAGAACATACTCATTACGATAAAACTAATAACTGCACCCGTTAAATTAATCGATAATCGTAAAATCCATCCCTCAGGCTTTTCACGAAGCCACTTTAGTACCATTCCAGTTTGAGAAAGCGTAAATGGAATAAATACCCCTACCGCATATAGCGGAATCAAATGTTCTGTTTGCCCTTGGAAAGCTACAATTAAAATAATCGAAGAAACCCCTAGTATAATAATACCGTTTGAATATCCCAGACGGTCTCCTCTAATTGTAAACATTCTCGGTATGAACTTATCTTTCGCAAGATTAACTGCTAATAACGGAAATGCAGAATACCCTGTGTTAGCTGCAAGAATTAATATTAAAGCTGTTATACCTTGTATGAAAAAGTACATAAAATTACGTCCAAATGTTTGTTCAGCGATTTGCGAAACGACTGTTACTTGTTTATTTGGAGTAATTCCGTAATAGTAAGCTAAAAAGACAATTCCTGAAAATAAAATGGCAAGTAATGCCCCCATCGCAAGCAATGTTTTTGCTGCATTGTTAGGTGCAGGATCTTTAAAGTTTGGAATTGCATTAGAGATCGCTTCAACACCTGTTAAAGCCGAGCTTCCTGAAGCAAATGCTCTTAACAGTAAAAACAAACTAATTCCTGCAACCGGTGTTCCAATCGGTGAATGTAAAGTCGGTGAAACGTGACCAGTTAAAATATTGTACACCCCTACACCAATTAATATAAATAATGCTAAAACAAATAAATAAACAGGATATGCCAAAATAGAAGCTGATTCAGTTACCCCTCTTAAATTTAAAATGGTAATTAGTATTACAAATATAATTGCAATGATTACATTATGTGCATGTAGGCTAGGAAAAGCAGATGTGAGCGCATCTGTACCTGCAGATACACTTACTGCGACTGTTAAAATATAATCTACTAATAAAGATCCACCAGCTATTAAGCCTGGATTCATCCCTAAATTTTCTTTTGATACAACATATGCGCCCCCGCCATGAGGGTAAGCAAAAATAATTTGCCGATAAGATAAAATAAGAGCTGTTAATAATACTAATACCCCAACAGCTATTGGAATAGAATACCAATAAGCTACCGCTCCAAGACCTGCTAATGCAATTAAAATTTGCTCTGGACCGTAAGCAACTGATGATAAAGCGTCAGAAGATAAAATAGCTAGCGCTTTCGTTTTATTAAGCTTTTGTTCTCCAAGCTCTGTTGATTTTAATGGCCTTCCAATTAAAAACCTTTTGATAGTTGAAACCACTGCTGTCCACTCTCCAATAATTTTGTACGAACTTTTCTGCTAGTTAGAGCAAGTAAAGTATTTCTTCAGAAAACAAAAAATGTCTACAAGCCATAACGAAATAGACTTGTAGACATTATTTTTTTTGTCGCACAAGCTCCACCTTCCTTCTCAATATAACGCTTACGAGGTTAGCTGTCGGATTCGGGCCTATGAGTAGCCCTACCTTTTTCAAGGATTCACCCCATTGAATTATGCACTAATTCATTTAAACGGGTCCCCCGCACCATGCGGTTTCAGCGATTTAGAAAATTGAAACTGTGGATTATATTACTCCTTTATTTTCAAAAAGTAAACAAAAATTTTCAAAAAGAAAATAATTAAAATGATTGCGTATAATCCACCGATAAATATACATAATGAATACTAAAAAATCCACAAAGGAGACCCATATGTCTAAAGAAAAGAAGCCTATTTTTTCCGATTCATATTTAGATGCAGTAGCAAGCGAAATTAATCAATTATATGGTAACCGTGATAAAGAAAAAAATACGACAGAAAGAATTAGAAGAGATGAATAAATTGTCACTATAAACACCAAAAAGGATAGCAACGTATTTATATTTTGCTATCCTTTATCCATTTTCATACTGTTAAAATCATACTATTCCCTTACTTTTTATCATCTCTTCATACACTGTTAAATTTTGATATACAACGCCTAATAAAGGTGCTTCTATAGAAAATTGCTCTGCTAAATCCAGTAAGTATCCTTGTAAGTGCTTCCCCTCAATAAACGAACATTTTTCCATATCACGCTGCATCGATGACTTCATATCATACGAAATTTTATCAATCGTTTTCATATGTTCCTCAACAATGTTTTCCTTTACTGGAGCCCCTAATGCCCTCATGATTTGTACAGATTCTTCAAATAAGTTTCGGATAAAATCACGACCACCTTCACTTTCACGAATCGGTCCTATTGGTGCACGCATTAATGTTGTCACACCTGACATTACAGTTATAAATAAATATTTATGCCACATATCCTGCGTAATATTTTCACTTAAAACAAAACTAGCTTTTGTACCTGCAAATACTTTAGAAATACGCTTTATTCTCTCTGAATCTTGAGGCTTAATTTCCCCAAATACAAGTCTGTTAGCAGCACTAGTTTGTACAATTTCTCCTTGTTCGTTTAACGTCGTCTCGATAAAGCATAAACCACCAATTACTTTTTCCACGCCGTATTCCTTTTGTAATAGTGATAAATGAGCGATACCATTTAACAATGGGATTATTACAGTATTTTCACCTACAAACGGCTTTAAATCTATGGTCGCCTCGTGTAAATGATACGCTTTTGTTGAAAATAAAATCACATCAAATGGAGACGTTCTATCTTCTTTCGTTATCAATTTCGGTTGAAATGAAAAATCTCCATTCACACTACGAATAACAAGTCCTTTTTCCTCTAATTGCTGTTTTCTTTTGCTGCGAACGAGAAATGTAACATCTTCTCCCTTTTCTACTAATCGGCCACCAAAAAATCCACCGACGCCACCAGCTCCTAATACTAAAATGCGCATACAATATCCCCTTTTCCTAACACAATTATACTAGTTTTAGTATACATAACATTATACATGTCCCCTGTTAAATTAGCTGAATTTTCATTCTTAATCTATTGCAAAAACAAGGTTATTTTCAAGAAAAATTGGGCATGTTGTTTCTATAGCTTATTCGGAAAGGAAACAATGTAAATGGAGGCAATACAAACAATCGAAGAAAAAGATGTAACAACAGCTATATTTCAATTTATATTCCCGTTTTCGTTTAAAACTGGATATGAACAAAATATGTTCCCTTTCTTACAAAAAAATAATTTCCGTCCTTTTCGACTCGATCATCTCGAAGATGAAAATACATATTATGGGGAGTTTAAAGTTTCACATCAAAATATGGAAGCATACTATCTTTCATTTACGAATAAAATTCTTTTTCCTCATTCAGAACATCAAAAGGGACTACAGCGCTTTTCTAAAGATCTTAATTTAAATGGACATTTAACAACAAATCTTATTTCCGTTCCATTCAAGATACATTCTATTGATGTAACACTTTGTCCTTATGAGCTTGGCTTCTTAACAATTCGAACAGAAGTCAAAACCGCTCCAAACATGACATTATCAGAAGCCATCGAATTCGCTTCTCGCTTCCGTGTGCTTGAAACTAGAAATGATACAACTGAGACCATTTGTATTGAATGTGATGGAAAAAAATATTCACAAGTAGAAAAACTTATATTCGGCGATTTATTTCATGGCTTAACAGACTTCTTTGAGAATAAGAGGTTGCGGAGTTCATACTTTCAAACATTCCCCTTCTTTGAAGACCAACGAATGTATGTACAAACCTTATTATCTATTAACAAAAAGTCACACCTTCATGTAGTTGATGTATATCGAGCTTCCAGTCTTTCCGGATTAACAGACGATGGTAAGCCGTATATTAGCGCAAATAATGTTCCTTATATTCACGATTATTTAACAAAGCATTCTTATCAAAGATGGGCTCCTAACCGTTATTTTATTATGGAAGAACATATTTTCACATGTATAACAAATGAAGGTGAACGAGAAGTCACTAAACTTGCTAGTCAAATGTACGGAGAATTTTATTACGCTTTATTATTAAACCTATTCCATAAAGTTGTTTTATTAAAGATGGCGAACGCTTATGCTGAACTAAATATTGAACAAGATACAAATGAAATAGAGAAATTAATTTACTCTATCAATTCGTTTACAGCGAATTATTTTTCTTTAGAATTAGTATCTCAATCACAAAGTGAAGATATTTTCTTCCGCTTAAGAAAACTTTTTAACATTGAAATTTTATACTCGAACGCGAAACAAAATCTTGATGGTTTGTTTAAATATCAAGAAAATGTCGCCGCTAAAAAAGATAGCCTTTTATTATTAATTTTAACTCTCTACTCTGTGGTGGGCCAAATGTTAGGGTTTACTATGATTGACCTTTTAAGAAACACAGATTCAAACAAAATATCATCGCCTCTTGAATTTTTCGCACTGTTAATAGCAATTAGCGGTATAGTCATTTCCTTTATTTTAGGTGCACAAAGTTTATACCAATGGGGTATACAGCATCGAAGAAGACAAGCGTGGGTAAAACAAACTGTACTTTCTGCTGTGAACGAAAAAGAGGATAAAAATTAAAGACGATTATTTTTAAATTAAAAATACATGGTGCACTTAAGTAAATGAAATTTTTATCAGCGATTTTCCGAATATATCGGCGCAACTCAAAATATATCAGCGATTTTTTAAATATATCGACTTATCGACAAAAACTGACAAAAATAAGAACCGAATCATAAAAAAGGCTACTCCAAAATGAACCTTGGAGTAGCCTCTTCTCTTTGTGTTACACTAATTCCGCTTACTTCCCTGCTTCGATTTTTTCTAATGCAGTAGCTACTTGCTCTTCAGTTAATTCGTGTTGCACGATATAACGATTACGTGGGTGTACACGACATTCATGAGAACATGCACGTAAATGTTTTGCTTCACTTTCTTCAGAGCATAAAATTTTCTTGTTACATTCAGGGTTTGCACAGTTTACATAGCGCTCACAAGGTTCACCTGTAAAGTGATCTTTACCAACGATAACGTGCTCTTTTTGGTTTACTGGTACAGCGATACGCTCATCAAATACGTAACATTGACCATCCCATAGCTCGCCTTGTACTTCTGGATCTTTTCCGTATGTTACAATTCCGCCATGAAGCTGACTTACATCTTCATAACCTTCACGAACTAACCAACCAGAGAACTTCTCACAACGAATTCCGCCTGTACAGTATGTTAAAATCTTTTTGCCTTCAAGTGTTTCTTTATTTTCTCTAATCCAATCTGGTAATTCACGGAATGATTCAATATCTGGTTTAATTGCACCTTTGAAGTGTCCTAAATCAAATTCATAATCATTTCGTGCATCAATGATAACTGTATCTTCTTGTTTCATTGCTTCATAAAAATCTTTTGGTTCTAAATACTTCCCAGTAATTTCTTTTGGATTAATGTCGTCTTCTAAGCGAAGTGTAACTAACTCTGGGCGAGGACGTACGTGCATTTTCTTGAATGCATGTTCATCTGCCTCATCAATTTTAAAAACGATTCCAGCAAAACGTGGGTCATTGTTCATCGCTTCCATGTATTTTTCTGTTTGCTCAACAGTTCCAGAACAAGTTCCATTAATTCCTTCTGTCGCTACAAGAATTCTTCCTTTTAACTCAAGTGATTTACAAAATTCTAAATGCTGTTCAGCAAATTCTTCTGGATTTTCAATTGTTGTGTACATGTAATAAAGTAATACTCTATATGGTTTTGTAGTTGCCAATGTATTTCTACCACCTATCTAAATTTTAAAATCATGTATAAGTTAACGTTCATATCAAAACATATATAATAAGAAAATACATACTAAATTGTACTTAGCCTATTTTCTTCTATTTACAATTTTTTCTATAAGTTAACAAAAATAAAAACAAGATTACATCACAAAACACTATGGTTATGTTGTAATCCCAATATATTATATATCATACAATTTCATTTCCATCAATTAATATGCTGTAATATAGGCTCTATGTTCACATAAATTTCAAAAACAACCCTATAATTTATTATCTTCCCCCTTATTCAGCAGCCATAAACTCCCAAAATATTTTTCACATCGTCACACCATTCTTTGCACGAAGTCATATAATTTGCATTAAGGAAACTTTCGTGTTCAAATGAAATTGCCACATAATATATTTAAATGTATTGAAATAATGAATAAGAGCAAATACAATAATTTCATCAAGTTAACATTCCAAAGGGGAACACTACTATGAATAAAGATATATCAAAAGATGAACAAGTCCCTTCTCAAAGTACAACTGTTCAATCCGCACATTTAGCATTAAGCGGACAAACGAAAGGCTTAAAGAGACTATTACCATTCTTAGGACCTGCTTTTATCGCATCAGTTGCTTATATTGATCCTGGGAATTTTGCAACGAATATAGCTGCTGGATCCCAATATGGGTATTTATTACTTTGGGTAATTCTCGCTTCTAATTTAATGGCTGTATTAATCCAAACTTTATCAGCTAAATTAGGAATCGCTACTGGGAAAAACCTTCCTGAAATAGCTCGAGAAAATTTCCCAAAACCAGTTTCCATCGGTTTATGGATACAAGGTGAACTCGTTATTATGGCGACTGATTTAGCTGAATTTATTGGAGCAGCACTCGGATTATACTTACTGTTTGGAATTCCGATGTTACCAGCTGCTTTAATTACAGCGGTTGGATCATTTATTATTCTTGAATTTCAGCGCAGAGGCTTTCGTCCATTAGAAGCTATCATAACAGGGATGATTTTTATCGTTGTTATCGCTTTTGGTGTCCAAGTCTTTTATGCTAAACCAGAATTAAGTCCTCTTCTTTCAGGTCTATTTATTCCAAAATTCCAAGGCGTGGATAGCATTCTTTTAGCAGCTGGAATTTTAGGTGCGACAGTAATGCCGCACGCGATATATTTACATTCTGCCTTAACGCAACGCCGCGTAGTCGGAACAAATGATGAACAAAGGAAAAAGATTTTCCGCTTCGAATTCATCGATATTATTATTGCAATGGTTATCGCTGGAGCTATTAATGCAAGTATGTTAATTGTAGCAGCTGCTTTATTCTTTAAAAACGGCTTGCATGTTGAAGATCTTGATGTTGCTTTTAACCAATTTAGTAACTTAGTCGGTCCTGTATCAGCTGCTTTATTTGGAATTGGACTCTTATCAGCAGGACTCTCTAGCTCATCTGTCGGTACAATGTCGGGTGATATTATTATGCAAGGATTCATTCGCATGCATATTCCGCTATATTTACGCCGATTTATTACAATGATTCCACCACTAGTTATTATTGCTTTAGGCGTAAACCCAACTTACGCTCTCGTTATGAGTCAAGTTGTCTTATCGTTCGGTATTGCCTTTGCACTAGTACCACTTATTATGTTTACAAGTAATAAAAAGATTATGGGTGCACTCGTTAACCACCGTATAACAACATTTATCGCTTGGATAATCGCTGCACTCGTTATCGTTTTAAATATTTTCTTACTGTATCAAACATTTGTAGGCTAATGAAAAAGGATTCCAATGAAAATGGAATCCCTTTTTTCTTTATATGATTTGTATTAATGCCACAAAGTATTTTTAACAAACCTTTTGATTCTTCCACATCCCAATTTCTATTCAAAATACATTCTGTAATCTATTTCAAAACAATCTGACCCTTACACCTTGAATAATCTTTATTTTCAGATTAAATTATATAATAACAAATATATTTTAGTTTCATATGAACAGGAGTGAAGGCATGTTTCCTATATTAAAGACCGACCGACTCATTTTGCGAGAACTTACCGAAAAAGACGCACCAAGTATACTACAATGCTTTTCTAACACTGATGTACTGCGCTATTATGGCCAAAAACCATTACAGAATGTTGATCAAGTAAAACAGATCATAAATAATTTCAAGTTGAGTTACAATGCAAGAAACGGTATAAAATGGGGAATCGAATTAAAAGATAAGAAAGAACTCATTGGAACAATTGGTTTTCACGATTGGTCTTCTGAGCATAAACGCGCCAATATAAGTTATGCCTTTCTCCCTGAACACTGGGGAAATGGATATGCGACTGAAGCAGTTCCTGAAGTTATATCATATGGTTTCCACACCCTTCATTTAAAACGTATCGGTGCGATTGTCTTTCTTGAAAATGAAGCTTCAAATAAAGTGCTATTAAAATTAGGTTTTGAAAAAGAAGGAGTTTTAAAAAATTATATGTATCAAGATGATATTCCATATGATACGAATTATTATTCTTTATTAAAATCAGTTTAATAGAATTAACGTGTAAAAAACTCGTATCAGCACAACGGAGCCAGGTAGTGGATTTTTAATGAGGGATACAGTTTTCATTTCTTAGATCATCGTACGACGGATGCAACGTACAATAAATTATATAATCTAAAATAGACGGTACATGAGCAAACCCTTACTCATGTACCGCTTTTTACGTTCTTTTTCTGTTTTCGCAATGCTTCTGGAATGTATACACAGAAAGGTTCGCTTTCCATGTAATCCCCCGTCATCGCATATGCTCTAGAACGAGATCCCCCACAAACATATCGAAACTCACAAACACCGCACTTTCCTTTATACTTGTCCGGATTACGAAGGTTTTGAAAAATAGGGGAGTTTCGATAAATTTCAGCTAGCGATGTTGTTCTAATATTCCCGGTTTTAATCGGCAATAACCCACTTGAATATACATCTCCAATATGAGAAATAAATACAAAACCGTTTCCATCATTCACCCCTTTTGGAGCACGTCCAAGCCCATCAATTCGACCCGTCGTCCCATTCATCAATACATCCTGATATTGAATAACCTGATTTGTTTTTTTATTTTCTTTCATTTTTTCTTGAATCACAACACGTCTATAATGCTGACCAGCTGTTGTTTTAATATCAAAAGAAACCTTTTTACTAAGTTGATATAGCCAATGGAATACCCTTTCATGTTGGGCTGGTGAAATCATATCTTTTTCCTTACCTCGCCCCGTTGGAACTAAGAAAAATATACTCCAGAGTACACATTCTAATTCTTCTATTAACATTGCCATCTCTTCAAGTACATCCACATTATAATTAGAAACAACAGTATTAATTTGAATAGGGATTTTTAATTCATGCAAATAACGAATCGCATTCATTGTTAATTGAAATGACCCTTCTGTCCCTCTAAAATGATCGTGTATTTCAGCTGTTGGTCCATCTAAACTAAACGCCCATCTAGCAAGTCCTACTTCTTTTGCTTTTTGAATTGTTTCTTTCGTAACGTTTGGAGTGGCACTTGGCGCCATAGATACTCGAACACCTTTTTTCACTGCATATTCCGCAATATCATATACATCTGGACGCATTAATGGATCTCCACCAGTAAATACAAGCATTGGATTTTCCATTTCATATATATCATCAATTAGTTTTTTTCCTTCTTCGAATGTTAGCTCTAGAGGATCACGATGATACTGTGCTTCTGCACGACAATGCAGACATTTTAATTGACATGCTCTTATTAACTCCCATATCACAATAAACGGATTTTCATTAAAATCACGATTAATCAAGATTAACCCTCCCATCAATTGATATTCTAATTGTAAAGTTATATATGTATTTATGTTGTGAGATGAATCACAAACAATAATCTTCCTCTGCTGTTGATCTAATGTTTCTACCTTCCTCTTCAACCATCACAGAAGCTCTTTTTAAAAAAATATAAACCACCCCTTTAGACTAAATGATCTAAAAGGGCAAAGCTTCACAACTTTTTATAAACATCGTGGCTTTCTTCAACACATCACATCTTTTTTTTAGTTATCAAGACCTAAATCGTAAAAAGTCATAAAAAATAAAGGGCGATACATATTAGTCATGCATAATATGTATCGCCCTTTTAATTGTTGTTCAACAATCGCGCCTGTTTGTTAAAGATTATTAAATTAAGGATCTTCTTTACAACGCGAAACTCAAAGTAGTTGTTCGTATAACTTATTTCCATACCAATCACACACCTTTGTAGAGTAGTAGTATCAGTATGTCCAAGGTTGATAGATTTTTTGCACCAGAACCATTTTTCTTATATTTTATTTAATAATCCTATTAAGTTTTTTGTAAAATTCACCTTTTGTTTTTACATGATTAAACTGATTCGGATTAATATTAGCTTTTTGAGAGATTGCTACAATCTCTTCTTTTGTAATTGAATCTTTAGTATTTATAGATGCTATATTTGTATATTTTCCATCTTCTGTTTTTGGAATTTCTAAAATCCCTTTATTTACAAGATCCACTACAGCCTTATGCTCTGAAGAATGTGTATCTACACCAGTAATTTTCCAATTATGCATAACTTTTGGCGTATATACACCCTTCTTTACCTCTTTTAAATATGTAATAGCAAGGTTACGAATGGTTCCACCTGTTTCTCCGAATGCATTCTCTTGTTTAGATGACCAAATTTGTTCAAACTTACGTCCCTCTAAAGCTCCCCCTTTTGCCTGAAGAGCTTCCATTCTATATGCATTCATTCCCAGCGTCATAACATCGCTCATTTTGATTGGTTTATTTGTACGAATAGATCGTAAATTTGTAATTCTACTTCCATATGGTTTTGTTAAGTCAATTTCGTATTTTACGCCCCCAAAGAAATCGTTCGTACTGTATTTAGACGCACGACGGGTTTTATCAAAGCTAACTGTTACATCTCCGGCACGAGATGAGTTAAAATACCCTGCCGCCCATTCCATGTAGTCTTTTAAATCTTTCCCAGTTATCTTATATACTGTAATTTCTCCCAATGCATATTGATAATTATACGCAATATCTTTCTTCTTAATAGGACCTACATCCAAACGGGCATAATCGTTATCAATTTGATGGGCTACTACATCTGCTTTGCTGTAATAGAGCATGACTTCATGAAAGAAATCTGATAAAGGTGTCTCTTGAATCTGCACACTTGGAATACCCTTTATTTCATTTTCAGGAACTAAATTTCTACCCTTTAATTGAGCGACTACAACATTTGCATCTCCTCTCGCATACTCGTGAAAAGGTGTTAGTGTTTCTTCAAGTGTAGGATCAGATAATATCGTTGTTCCATCAGCATTTTTTACAGGTATAGCGGTAGCAGTTTTATCTTTTAAAACCAGCTTTCCATCTTGCTTTGTAAAAGTAAGGTCAATACGCGAGATATGCGTTCCATATTTATCTGGTTCTGTAACAATAACACCATTTACAATTTCTTTTTTAACAAGTTTATGCATATGTGCTGCAAAAATAGCGCTTAGTTCCGGACAAGCATTCGCAATATCTTGAACCCCAGTACCAGGGATTCCATTCTCATTTTCTAGTCCCATATGCATAACCCCTACCATTACATCTACTTTACCTTCTAATTCTTTAATTGCCTTTTTTGTCTCTTCTACTGGATTTTTCACCACTAAACCATCCAAATGATCTGTCCCTTTTTCAAAATCACTAATCATTGGTGTATTCATACCAATAATCCCGACTTTAATTCCACCTTTTTCAATAATCGTATATGCAGGAAGAAAACGCTCTCCATTTTCCTTATAAATGTTTCCTGCTAACGTCTTTCCCTTATATTGCTCACTAACTTTTTTCAATGTATCTAATCCAAAGTTGAATTCATGATTTCCAAATGCCCAAGCATCATATCCCATTGCATTCATCGCTACCATCATTGGCGATTGTGGCTTATCATTGAATAATTCTACTGAGTTTCCTTGAATTGTGTCCCCAGCATCTACTAATATGGTATTGGGATTTTCTTGACGTATCTTCTTTATAACCGTATAAAGCTGCGTTAAACTTCCACTCGTATTTGCACCATCAAGCGCATAATCCCAGGGCATAAATCGGCCATGAATATCTGCAGTACCCAACAATGTAATATTAACATCAGATTCCTCAGCTTTAGAGATAGCTGGTTTGACTGTTACTGCTGTTACAAGGAGCATAAGAATAACAAAATAACATACATAGTTCTTCCATTTCATTTTTGGCATAATAACATATTTCTCCCCTTTTGTACTGTCATAAAGTTGCATGAACTTTAAAAATGTAACTTATTATTCGAAAAACTTCAACTACAAAAAATTATCACTAGCAGACTGGAATTATGCCTTCCAACTCAGTAATTTCTTCATTAATTAACTGCTCTATTTTTTTAAAAAAGTCATCAATTTGATTAAGTTCCGTAAGAATAAACAGATTTGAACGCATCCAATAAGGTTTTGATTGCTTATTGTCAGCTACTACCTCAATACCTACAATTCCTCTTTTGTCATGTAAGAAGAATCTCATAGATAAGAAATGAGTTACATTGTCTATATCCTCACCTGAAACCCATTGAAATTCATGTAGTTTAAAAGTGGAAAACTTGATTATTCCCTCTTTTAAAACTTTGAGTTCTTCATTGGTGGTATATATATTAATGTTCGCAGTGCCATAAAATCCAGTAAAATCAAAATTCAATTCAAAAAAATCGGTATCTTCCCATATTCTTTTTATTTTCATATTCGGTTCAGGCATTGTGGTCTATCCTCCCATAAATTGCACTTTCCAATTGAGAATATTACAACAAGTTTCCCTGAAGAAAACGGTTCCGTTAGATAAGTAAAAAATAATGTATATTCTATATATGCGAGGTTTACATAACTTCACTTATCGGTAGCAAGGAAACCGCAGATCCCTACTCTCATAAAGAATCTACCTCTTTCTCTTTCTATCAATCCATGCAATTTTTTATACATCCCTATCATAGTGTGGGGTCTCGTTTGTTACTGGATTAGCCGAAAAACTCTATAAAATCCTGCATGCTTTTAGCGTGGTTTTCACCAAAATACTGGTGATGGCACACCGCAATATTGCACGTCAGCAATACCAAAAATGGACTTCACCTTCGGTAGTAAGAATCTCACTTACGTTAGTCAGCTTGCCTCTTTTCTAAAACCATAAAGAACGTACTATCTGGTAGCGCAACCGCATTCCCAGACTCATCTGTAAACTCGATTTTCTCGCTAAGATGGTTTGTATATCCATCCTGCAAATAGTTCATAGCTTGAACGATGTTTACTTTATCTCCAAAGATCCCCTTTACGAAATCCTTATAGTCGTTTGGCGTAAAGATTCCAAACTGCTCCTGCACCTCATGAACGAAGGAATCCTCGCCCCAGGTATACGTATATAAGAACTCCATCGCATCGTTAACAGGTATTTTGACTGTATTGCCTGCAAGTACCTCATACTGGATTATACGTCCCTTAAATTCATGGACATACTGCTCTAAGAACTTCATTCCGCCCGCATCTTTAAAACGAATCACACGCATTAACGTTTTATCTTCGGTCATGATGCCATCACGAATGATAATACGCCCCCCTGGCTTTAACACCTCGTAGGCACTTTGCAGCCCCTTTTTAATTACTTCATGATTGAATTTCTTACCTTCATACTCGATATAAGAGAACAGCTCATGAAGGATAGAAGAATATACAATCGTATCAACCGATTCTTTATCAAACGAGCTACTTAAGTTGATTGCATCCCCTTTAATGATGTCCCAAGACCGACCCTCTTTCTGCTTCTTCTTTTTCAACGTATCAATCACGTTTTCAGAAATATCGATACCGTAGATTCGTTTATTCTCAGTCTCTTCTTCAATCATATCTAGCATGACACCACCACCGGCTCCGACGTCTACAACCGTATCTCCCTTTATATAATCAAGAATAATTCGTTTATCATCAGCCGAACTATTCATATGCTCCAGATATACTTCTTCGTTATGGAATCTATCATACGCATCCTTACGTAACCCGAAGAAATCAAATAGCAGCACATTTGCCCGAGCATGCATCATATCTATCTTTTCTGCCTCTACACAGAAGGTAATTAACGCCTCACCTACAGCAGAAAACTGAAACGACACATACGCAGTCTTCATATCTTCATCAACTTTAGCCTCAAAAGAAACATGCGTTGTATCCGGCTTCTCGTTCTCACGGTACTCCCGTAGATACTTCTCAATAACCCGCTTACGATACACGTTGTTCTTCTTCTCGCCTTTGAAATCATAGTGCAACTGCTGCATCAATTTCTCGAAATGGATATGCTGAACCTTTCCAGTGCCTATCTCGTTCTTTAACATAACAAAAACTGTCCAAATATCCTCGAAGCTAAGAGCATGCATAGACGGTTCTACATACCACAAATCCTTATCAGATAAGAAGGTTTGAACGCCACTCTTCTCGCTCCCCATAATTATATCTTTTTCAAATGCTGACTCCTTATGTTTTGGCGTGAGTCTATGTATGCGAGAAGTAAATGGCTCCACATAAGCATCAAACAGACCATCAATTGTAATCTTCACATCGTTCTTTACTTCACTCCACAAGGATTTTGATACGCCCTCAATAATACATTGGTTAAGATAGTATAGAATCTCCTTTAACCTAACGTCTCCGTATTCTTCTTTATATGTGTTAATTAAATCAACATGAGAGTCCAAACGTGCCTCTCCGCGGATATACTGCCCGATTAATCCATGTGTTCTAATTAAATCTCGAACAAACAAATACTCAGTAGAGTTTAAGTTTGTCTCTATACGTTCGCTAAACTGAATATCACTAAAGATATCAGCAGAACCCTCGTTATGTACCAATAGATTAATCCCGTTTTTCTTCCATTGCTCCCGCCGTTTTAAAGAGCCTACCTTTGCAAGCTCACTATACGTTAGTACCTTTTCAATAATGCAATACGCTTCTTCGTCTAAAGGCAACCCATCTAATACTTGCAGCGTACGGTGTACATAGTACAACACCGCATCCGTTTTTAATGCACCAAGTACCTGTACATTCTCATAGTTTTGATGTATCTCCTCTGCCTCGATTAGATGCTTTAACCACGTAGGGAGAGCATCAGAAAACCCTTCAATGTATTTATTTAGAACTTCTATGTTTTTCAACTTATTTACCCCCATATATAATCAATATCTGTAGTAAGGTCTAGGACACCTTCTCCAAAAAGATCATCACCTTATGTCCCCCTGAGTGCTACTACTTGCTATTTACCATCTACATCTCTTTCAAATACAAATGCATCAAATCTAGTCTTTTTATCATGTAAAAGAGAGTTATCAATTTTGTTACTAACATGCCAAGTTTGTAACACATTCTTTTGTTCATCTCTTATTTTAACTTCATTAGGAATTTCGGCGGATCACTTCTTAAATTGATAAACATATGTTGTGACAGAATCAACTGAAAATGGAAACGGCAAGCGGGTGCACTCCACTTGCCGTTTTTTCATAGCTTAGTATGTATTTGAATTTCTTTTGCTTTCTCTTTTTCACCCTTCACGCGTACAATTAAATCATATGATCCGGATTTTGGAGCTTCAAAAGAAAGCAAACCTTCTTTTTGAGAAGTGATTTCTTCTTCATAAATAACCTTATCATCTTTTGTAACTTGCAATAAAATCGTACCTTCTTCAACGGCTGCTTCATAAGGAATTTCCACATTTCCTTTTTCAGCTTTAAGCGTTTGCACATCGTAATACCCTTGCAAGGAACCAATTTTTAAAGTCGTTTCACCATTTTTTTGAACCTTTGTGACTTGTGTTGCTGTATTGCATGCGCTTAACAATACAACAAGAGTGAGAATCATAAATAAACGTAGTAATTTCATAGAAATTCCCCTTTTTTATGTATATGAATTAAGATTCATTCTTTAAGTATTTCAAAAACACCAACAGCTTAAAAGAATCACTGCTTTTCTTCAATTTCTTTTTTAAATAATTTTTGAAACTCTAATTCTGTTTCATTAATAAAACCAAGATGTAACATACTAGAAATATCTTCATGATTCAAAAAGAAATTGTACTCCGAAGAAATATTACCATGAGGAAAATAACAACATACATAATCCCCTGTTTTTTTTGTTTCAGAATCCATCTGTCTTCTTCCATAAACCATTAATGGGTGCTCCCAATCTTTAAACATTACAACAGAACCTATTGGAAGTAATTATAACTCTAAATTTTATCCCATCTTATTTCCCACCTCTTAAAATAGCTTTTTTTACAATAAAATACATAATAGAGAATAGTAAACAAGCTCAAATTGTACCGAAAATTGCAATACAGGCTAATACAACCATAAAATATTTAAATCTTTTTACTTTCTTATTCATACTAATTATCCCCTTTATTCCTTAACATTAACTTCTAAACCAAATCCCCATAAACCTACACCAGGACCAAATGGTACATGGAATTTGAATCTGCTTTTTCCAGCTTCAAAAGATCCCCCGAGATTCCCAAATTAATATCCCCAAGTATTATACATACCAATTAATACATATAGAAAAAGCCCCGTTCCAATCAAACACTTAAGCTCCCCTATTTTTTATAATACTCAAATAATTACACGCAAACATCTCTATCAATTCATCTTAATACCTCAATTACCTTTTAAGTATATCAATGACAAAATATATAATCTATTATTTTTTTTATATAATTAAAAACAAACATAGTTACAGCAAGAGAATGCTTGTATGCTGATTTGTACTGCATTTCCTTATTCCATGTACTCTTAAAAAAACCTTACTTTTTAAAAGTAAGGTTTTTTGTATTTATTCATTAGCGATCATTAGCGATGTAAGCATTCTTATAAGTATAAATACCACCAAATTGATGCTTTTCAATTCCTTTTACATAATCCTTTTGTACGTAAGCTGAGCCAATTTGGTAAAGCGGTGCTATCGCAGCATCCTCTAATAGAATACGTTCAGCTTCTCGCAATGCTTCCCATCGTTTTTCAGGATCCAGTACAAAATCATTTTTCGCTTTCTTTATTAATTCATCGTAACGAGAATTGGAGTAATTCATTTTATTATTCGGATTACCCGTCGTAAATAGCTCTAAATAACTAATTGGGTCTTTATAGTCCGGTCCCCAATTTGTCAAAGATATATCGTAATCACCCGTTTGTTCTAACTGTAATTTTTGCTTAAATGGCTGTTGTTTAATGTGTATCGTTAATCCTTGCAAATGCTTTTCTAAGTCACCTTTTATATATTCTGCCATACGTTTGGCATTATCTTGTTCATATGTTAAAAACTCGAGTTCTACTTCGTCTACTCCCAGTTCTTTTTTCGCTTCTCCCCAAATCTTTTTCGCATTTTGCAAATCATATGAAGAAAGATCTCCGTTTTCTTTTCTAAAATCTTTACTAGTCTCTTCATTTATATGACCAGCTGGCACAAGCCCACTTGCTGGTTTTGCTCCATTATTAATAAAGTGAGCAACGAAATCTTCTTTATTTAGCGCGAATGAGATAGCCTGACGCACTTTCTTATTTGCTAATGCATTATTTTTTTCGTTAAAACGTAGCATAGCAATTCCAGGGTCACTCGACATATGTAAATCCTTATTCCCTTTATACTTGTCTACAAATTGAGAATTAATAGGCACCCGGTCCAAATTACCAGCTTCATATAAATTAACAACCGTCATTGTATCCTTTACAATTTGAAAGTTTATTTCGTCTAATTTCACTTTCTTTTGATCCCAATATGTAGCATTCTTCTTTAATTGAAACTCTTGTTCATGCTTCCATTCTTCTAATACAAACGGACCGTTATATATGAGATTACTAGGTTCCAATGCATAATTCTTTCCTTGTTCTTTCAAAAATGATTCATGCTGTGGTAAGTATATAGGTAGTGCTAACAACTGTAAAAAGTAAGGAATTGGCTGTTCTAGTTCCACTTCTAACTTATAATCATTTATGACTTTAACCCCAAGTTCATCAAGAGGCATCGTTCCCTTATTGATCTCTTTCGCATTTTTCACATAAAAAAGCATGGACGCATATTGAGAAGCTGTTTCAGGGTTAATTGCACGTTTCCACGCAAACATAAAATCCTTTGCTGTTACATTGTCCCCATTTGACCATTTTGCATCTTTACGCAAATCAAATGTATATTTTTTACCATCTTCACTTCTTTTAAACGATTTTGCTACTGCTGGAATCGGATGATCCTGATCATCTAACACATACAACCCTTCAAATATGTTTTGCATAACGTGTGCTGATGTACCATCCATCGTTTTCGCAGTATCAAGAGAGGGAATTTCTTCTGATACTGTTACATTTAACACTTGTTTTTTAGCTTCTACATCACTTTTATTCGCTTTATTATTACAAGCTGTTAAAAATAAAGATGTAACAAGTGCCATTACCATTAAATAGCTCTTTTTTCGCTTCATGAATTGTTCTCCTTAAGTATAAAATATTATAAATCGTTATATTTTGTGACTTCTATTATAATAAACCATTATTCATTATAAGTGCTTAATTATTATCGTTTTATCAAGCGACATATCAGCTATATTTTATGTTTATTTCGTATAGGTGTTAGCAAGTTCGTTTGCAAACTTGTTAGCACTTTTTATATTTCTTCTATTACATACACTTTCACAAACACATCATACTTAGCTGGTAACTGTAAAGAAATGAATGACTGGCATCTTCCTGTTATATTTCTGCTTATATATTTGTGTGAACTCTTCATACTTTTTTAACTTCTCTGCATTCACTTTCATTTTCTGTGACCGATCTACTTCGACTCCATGAAGTATCCCTTCTTCGTCACGAAATTTCACATCAGGAATATAAAAAAATATGGGGTAACATTGAAATCATCATTCCAGATGAAATAAAGAAAGAACACGAAAAAAGAATAAAAGAGAATGGAGATAGCTCATCCTCAAAAATAAAAATAAAAGCCGTAATTAACGGCTTTTATTTTTTTGTCACCAAACTATCCTTTTGTTAAAAATTTATTAACTCACTTTAATATATTCATACCACCACTTACCACCTGGCCGAGTATCCATCCACCAAGTGATTTTATCTAGTTCTGAATTAGGCAATACCTCAGTTTGGATATAAGCAAGACCTGTTAATGGATTAACAATAACTTTTCCTTTTGTTCCTCGTTCAACCATAGCTTGAATCGCTTCATTTAGATAGTTTATACCGAATTCACCAGACTTAACATATTGATATCCACTATTAGAACCGCCGTTTCCTCCACCATCCCCAACAGTTTGTCCCGTTAGAGCATATACGATAGAATTTGCGATTTTATCAACATTCCATTTAGCCATGTCGGATTCGTTATCGATGAATCCTAATTCGATAAGAATAGCTGGTGCTTTAGTTCCATTCAATACAGCTAAATCTGTACGTTGTTTCGCACCACGATCACGCCATCCAATATCTTTTGCTAGTTGAGCTGAGATTTTAGCCGCTAGGTCTTTCTGATCATAATACAGAACTTCCACACCCTGCCCATTCCCATCAGCTGCATTAAGATGAAAAGAAACAACCAAATCCACATTGTGGGAATTACTATTACGAACGATATTATTTAAATTTTGCGCTTGAGTGCTCCCTACTTCGTCTGTATCATCATAGACTGTGTGTCCTAAAGCTCTTAACTTAGCTGCCACCGCATCTTTCACCTGCCGATCCATAATATGCTCTTTTCGATTTCCAGAATTAGCCCCTTGTACAATACTGTTGTGCCCTCCGTGTAAACTATAACGAGTCATTATTCAACATCTCCTTTCTTATTATCATATTCAGAACTTGTCTTATTGCTCTTGTCACTTAAAATTCCAACTACATTCGTTAATGCTGAAGGTAGCGGAACTCCCATATGACCAGCGTTTTCTAAAAGTGAAAGCAACTCATTTCCGATAAAAAAATTGTCGCTTCACGAATAGCACTATTACTTCCAAGTGCTGTATCTAATTGTGTTGCCACTCCGATCAAAAGAAAAAGCACCGCCTTTTTGCGATGCCTTTGAAGCCAACTTTACTTTTTAACCTGCACACAGGACATTCAATGCTCCGTAAAAAGCACCTGTATCTACACTGTTTATTGTTCCAAGTGTAACCGTATTCCCGTAATCATTTGTACCTCCGAAAACAGCAATGATATCTGCGTCATCGGTCATGTTTGCATATCTTGTACACATTGGCTGGTCGTGTCCTCCCCACATTGCTATACGAGACCCCGAAATACCATAGTTGTAAGGAATTGTATTATTAGCATTACTAATCACTTTCCAATAGGGAGTTTCTGCATAATTTAGTGATGTAATACTATCTCCTAATACAGCCCAAATTGCAGCAGAAATACCAACAGGGAAATGTTGCATTATTTTGAATATTCGTTTGTTCAATAAAAAAAGCTACCCTATTCTATTTTCTAGAAAGGATAGCTTTCTCAAGAAGGTATATAAATACCTATCTTTGTAAACCTCGTTTATAACGACTTGCTTCAAATATAATACGCTCTTCATCTAATGTTTTACATTCACCATTCCAAACAACACGTTTACCGTTAATAATTACATCACTTATATCTTTTCCACTAGCAGCATATACAAGATGTGATAACACTTCATCAGCTGGTTGTAAATGTGGTTTATTAGACGGATCAATCGTAATAAAATCAGCACACTTTCCAACCTCAATTGATCCCGTTTGTTTCATCCCAATTACTTCAGCTGCTCCTTTCGTCGCAAGAGAAAGAGCTGTTTCAACTGGTAATGCTGTTGCGTCTTGATGAATACCTTTTTGTAATAAAGTTGCTATGCGCATTTCTTCAAACATATCTAAATTATTGTTAGACGCAACACTATCTGTTGCAATTCCTACTTTAATTCCTGCTTCTAGCATCGCTTTTACATTCGCTATACCAGAACCTAGTTTTAAATTACTATTCGGATTATGAGCTACCCGAACATCATGTTCTGCCAAGAAAGTACGCTCATTTTCATTTAATACTACACCGTGCGCAATAACTGTTGGGCGTTTAAACAATCCGCAACTTGCTGCATATTCTACTGGACGCTTCCCATACTGCGCTTCAATATCACGTACTTCACGCTCTGTTTCAGAAAGATGAATATGAACCATAGTTTGATTTTCTACGGCAATACGTGCACACTCTTCTAGCATCTCTGTACTACATGTATATGGGCTATGCGGCGCAACCATCGTAGTTAACATACCACTTTCGTTATAATAGCGTTTCACATATTTCTCAGCTTCTTCAATCGCTTTCTTCTCATCTTCTTTCGTTCCGAAGCTAAATAAAGTTCTTGAAACAGCAGCTCGCATTCCGCTCCTTGATACCGTTTCCATAATTGCGTCTTGATCTACTCCAATTGGATTAAACATATCAGAGAATGATGTTGTACCACTTTTCACCATTTCAAGTAATCCTAATTCCGTGCTAGCGACCGCTAGCTCTGGCGTAAACTGACTTTCAAGTGGCCAAATTCTCGTCTCAAGCCATGGCTGTAATAACATATCATCGCCAATACCTCTTAAAAGGCTCATAACAACATGTGTATGTGTATTAACAAGCCCTGGTAAAACCCACTTTCCTTTCATGTCAACTACTTCATCCACCTCAAAATTGTTAGCGAATTCTCCGCTATTTACATCTATAATTTGATCATTTTCTACAATGATATATCCATTTTCTATCACTTCATTTTGTTCATTCATCGTTGCAATTGTAGCGTTTACATAAGTTGTTTTCAAAAGTATTTCCCCTTTCAACTCTATGAAGTTCCCTTTAATAAGTTACCACCATTATAGTAACTTATTAAAGATTAAGAGTCAAAAGATAATTTTAATTCTTTCATTATCTTTTCATTTAAAATGTCATATTGTTTTTCATTTGTATCTGTAAATGCTTCTCCCCGATTTGATTCCGCATCCATATAATTTAGTTTTTCATTGAATTGAGCCTCTGTAAAATCAAAACGCTGTCCATCTATAAAGTTATAAAAGTGCCACACCTCTCTTACTTTTGTCTTTTTTATTTCTCCTCCGTATATGTCTTGAACGACTAAAGTCGTAACACCACATTGTCCCTTTGCTGGATTTTCAATTGTCCACTTTGAACTTGTTTCAATCGACCACGATTTTACTAACGCTTCATATATTTGTTTTTTCTTTACATTATCCATTTTCAGCTTCCCCTACTATTAATAGTTTTACACATCATATTGCAAAAGCGGTAATAGTCGATCCTTAAAAACCGTTGATGGCGTCTCTCCGATTAACTTCGCTCCCATTTTTAAATAATATCCTTTTGCATTCGGATCACTATCAATTGTAAAACTTTTTATTCCTAGTTCATTTGCTTGCTCTATTACAAACTTCCAAAGTATTTTCCCGTAGCCTATCCCTTTAAAACGTGGATGAATGTAAAGAAAATCGAGAGCATTATCGTTACGTAAAAATGAGAAAAAGCCAATCTTCCTATTATCATTTTCTAAAACATATACAAAGTTATTTTTTATGTACTCTTCTGTAATTGTTAAATCTTCCTTACAAGCTAAGATAAATTCTTCGCTATAATTCCAAGTTGCTTTTGAATGTAATGCGAGTTCACTTAATTCGTTTGCTTCACTTAATAATGCTTCTCTTATCTTCATGATTCTTTCTCCTCACCTTTGATATATAAACTATTAAAATGATTCGAAAAGTAATTTAAAAAACCTCTTAATTTCGTAAATAAGAGGTTACTTTTATAAATTTTTATTATAGGTAACAATTTTTCAAAAGAAAAAGAACACCATTCCTGAAAATTGGCGTTCTTTTTTCTTTCAATCTTTATAACATATTATATTAAGAATCATTTTTACACTTCTATACAGTTTCTACTACCGTTTCAAGCATTGTTCCATTTTTAGCATAATTCGTATGCCCAGAAAAAGCTTTTTCTAAAACATGAGGAGTTTGTCCACCTCTTGTTCGTGCTTCTTCGTAATAAGCTCGTAACTGGTCACGATACATTGGATGTGCGCAATTCTCAATAATCAGTTCTACTCTTTCTCTTGGCGCCAATCCTCTTAAGTCAGCATACCCTTGTTCAGTAACGATAACATCTACATCGTGTTCCGTATGGTCTACATGTGAAACGAAAGGAACGATACTTGAAATGTTACCACCTTTTGCAATGGATTTAGTAACAAAGATAGCTAAACGTGCATTTCTTGCAAAATCACCAGAACCACCAATACCATTCATCATTTTTGTACCTAAAACGTGAGTAGAATTGACATTTCCGTATATATCTAATTCTAAAGCAGTATTAATCGAGATTAATCCAAGGCGACGAATGATTTCAGGATGATTAGAAATCTCTTGCGGGCGCATCATTAATTTGTCACGATATTTTTCAAAGTTGGAAAATACTTTTTGCATTTTCTCTTCAGAAAGTGTGATCGAGCAGCAGGAAGCAAAATTGACTTTTCCAGCATCCATAAGATCAAAGACCGCATCCTGTAAAACTTCAGAATACACTTCTAAATCTTCAAACTCGGAATCTAACATTCCATGCAGGACTGCATTTGCCACTGAACCAATTCCCGATTGTAACGGTGCTAAACGATTTGTTAATCGTCCTACTTTTACTTCATTTCGAAGAAACTCTATTAAATGCTGTGCCATAATAACAGTTTCTTCATCCGGAGGAACAATTGTCGATGGCGAGTCTAGTTGGTTCGTAAACACAATGCCTTTCACTTTTTCAGCATCGATCGGGATACCGATTGTTCCAATTCGATCATCCGTTTTCACAATCGGAATTGGAAGCCTTTCTCCTTGTTTACCTGGTTCATATAAATCATGTAGCCCTTCTAGCTGCACGGATTGAGACATATTCATTTCAATAATGATGGACTTAGCATTTAAAGAAAACGCTAAGGAATTTCCTATTGAAGTCGTTGGAATAATCATGCCATCCTCAGTAATCGTAACCGCTTCCAAAATAGCAAAATCTACATCCATAACGTCAGCGCGAAGTAACTCTGCTGTATGAGACAAGTGCTGATCTACAAATAAAAAGTCTCCGTTATTAATGCCTTTTCGCATAGTCGCATCGGCTTGGAAAGGCAACCTTTTCCCTAAAATTCCTGCCTCAGCAAATAATTTATCTACATCTGATCCTAAGGAAGCGCCAGTGTAAACATTTACTTTAAAAGATTTATCATTCTTAACTCGGTTTACAAGCGCAAATGGGACTGCTTTTACATCACCTGCACGTGTAAACCCACTTAAGCCTAAAGTCATTCCACTTTCAATCCATGAAGCTGCTTCTTCAGGTGTAACTACGCGATCTTTCAGACGTTGATCCCTAATTCTATCCAAATTATTCTCCATATGTAATCCCTCTCCTAATGAATATTCATAATTATTTTACACTTTAACAGTATCCAAATAGGGATTTCAGTATACAATGCAAAAAATTCAGACAAAACAGCGAATCAAGGTTCTAAAACAGAATAATCTAGAACCCTAGAAGTTTGCGAAAATAGCTAGCGTATGATTGACTAACTGGTACCCTCTCTCCATTATCCATCGAAAGTAAAAAAGTAGAATGCGTATCAGGATATATCGCTTTAACATGATTTACATTTACAATAAAGGAACGGTGGCATCTAATAAATGAATCTTTCGGAAGCAAGTATTCGAATTCTTGTAGCGAGTATTTATGTGTTCCTGTTAACTCTTCTGAATTTACATACGTCTTTTTATCTTTCGCCTCTAAATACATGACCTTTGAAAAAGGAACCGGAATCCAGCCGTCCGTTGTTTTTAAAGTAACGACTGACTTTCCATCCGTTAAAGCTGGATAAATAGCTGTCACGCAACCTTCAAGCTTTCCATTGTTTGAAAATGGTACGGCCATTCCGTGATAAGGAATACCAAAAACATCCCGATTAATAAACTCAGAGGTTTTTTGGTTCGTCACCATTGCTTTATGAGCAATCGTTCCTTCCTTTATAGGATCACCGGCGCTAATCTTTAAATCAATTCGTTTACTTGGCCGATAATAAATATATTCTTTCGTTTTCGATACAGCAATTGAAATTTCATCTGAAAATAATTCACCAACAACATCTAGTAGTAAACCTAATGTTTTATCTTCCATACTATTAACACCTCATTCACCATTATACTACTATTATGAACAGGCATCTGTTGCTTTATAAAAAGGTTGATTAGAAATTATTCTTAACATCTTGAAAATCTATTTCTACATATTCTTTATTTTCAAATTCGCTCATATCCACTCCTCCATATCCTTAAAAAACCTCACTTCAGAAAAAGTGAGGTTTCTTCTTATACAATATGTCCATCTAACCACGAAATCAAATCTTTAAATACTTCATCTCTATTCACTTCATGGAACATTTCATGTCTTCCATTTTCATATAAACGTAGTGTCACGTCTTTCACACCACATTTTTTATAGTTTTCATATACTTCTTTTACACCTTTCCCCATATCCCCAACAGGATCACGATCTCCAGAGAAAATATGTATTGGAAGATTGCTTGGCGTCTTCTTGTATTCTTCTAATTTGTTTACTTCTAGTACACCATGAAATAATTCTCGATAAAAACTTGTTGTACAAATAAAGCCACATAGCGGGTCTTTAATATATTTATCTACTTGACTGTTATCTGAAGATAACCAATCAAATTTTGTACGATTCGGCTTAAAATTCGAGTTAAAATTACCGAAAGATAAAAAGTTTAGCATCGGACTTTTCGTTTTCGCCCCGCGAAGTTTCATCTCAATTGTCGCCACTTTATGACCCACAACTCCTAAAACCCCTGGGTTTCCACCAGTTCCTGAAATAAGGAATCCATCATATAATTCGCCTCGAAGTTGCACAGCTCGTCTTGATAAGAAAGAGCCCATACTATGTCCGAGTAAAAACAATGGACATGACTGCTCTTCTTTTATCATTTCCGAAACAAAGATAACATCAGATACAACCTGATTCCACCCTATATTTGGTTCAAAATGACCATAGTCTTCTTCTTTTTTCACTGTTTTTCCATGCCCTTTATGATCATGAGCATAAACACCATACCCTGCGCCTAATAAAGCATCAATAAATTCTGTATAAACACCCGCATGTTCTGTCATACCGTGTGCAATTTGAATAATCCCTCGCGGATTTTCTTCTGGTACCCACTTACGTAAATAAATTTCCGATCCATCCAATGCCGTAACGAAACTTTCTTGTACGTTCATTTCGTCAGCCCCCAAATCTATTATGTATCTCAAAAAATGAATACCCATTCATTATTCTTACTATATATTATATGCAATTGCTTTCATTATGACAAATGCCTTCCTTTTCCGATTAGCTGTCAGACTATTATGTTGACGAATAAGAAATAAAATTATATAGTTACTTACATAAAGTAATTATTATATTTTATAGGAGGTTTCTATTATGATGCCATCATTATTTTTAGCACATGGTTCACCAATGCTCGCTATTCAAGATACAGATTATACACGCTTTTTAAAAACACTTGGAGAAACATATAAACCGAAAGCAATTGTTATTTTTACTGCTCACTGGGAAAGTGAAGTATTAACGATTTCCTCATCAGATAACGAATATGAAACAATTTATGATTTTGGAGGTTTTCCTCCTGATTTATACGAAATTAAGTATCGTGCGAAAGGCTCTTCTATCATTGCGTCTATGCTAGCAACAAAATTTAAAAACAAAGGCATTCCAGTCCATCATAATATGACGAGAGGGTTAGATCATGGTTCATGGACACTCCTGCATCGTATGTATCCAGAAGCAAATATTCCTGTCATACAAATATCAGTAAATCCATTCCTTCCTGCAAAAGAACAATTTGAAATTGGAGAAGCACTAAAAGGACTTGGACAAGAAGATATTTTAGTAATCGGCAGCGGTGTTACTGTTCATAATTTACGAGCATTGAAATGGAATCAAACAACACCTGAAAATTGGGCAATTGAATTTGATGATTGGATTATTAAACATATGCAGACCAATGATAAAGATGCATTGTTTAATTGGGAAAACAATGCGCCTCATGCACAATTAGCAGTACCAAGAGCAGAGCATTTTGTTCCTTTATTTATCGCTATGGGAAGTGGTGAAAATAGCGGTGAAGTCATTCACCGTAGTTATGAGCTCGGTACATTAAGTTATCTATGTCTTAAATTTTAAAGAAAAGGATGAAGCAATCGTTGCTTCATCCTTTTTTCATTCACTTAGTTAACTAACTTCCAAATGTCGTTTCTCTGATACCTCTTCGTTCTTATTATGAAAATAAACCCAAATGCACGCAATAAATAAAAGTGATGATGTAGAGAAGAAAACATATTGGAAGCCTGCATGAGCTGCAATTTGTCCCCCGAGCACTGGACCAATCATATTTCCTAAAAACTGAAACGACTGATTATATCCAAATATTCGTCCCGTAACATGGGTTGGTGTATGTTGTTTTAGTAGAGTTTGTACTGAAGGTAATAATCCTGCTTGTGCAATACCTAATAAAAAGCGAAGAATTAATAGTTGCCAAGCTGAGGTTACAAATGCTTGCGGAATAAAAATAATTCCGGCAGCAAACAAAGCTACAACTAACGTTTTTTGAGGACCGATATGATCTGATAATCTTCCAAGTCTTGGCGCTGCCAAAATAACTGCTAACCCTGTCGCTGACATGACTGCCCCTGCAATCATTTCGATATGAGATGTTCCTGGCCCTTCCAAATTCTTTACGTACAATGTAATAATAGGTTGAATTGACATATTCGCAAGTTGAATAATAAATGTTGTTACAAATAAACTAATAATTAAATTCTTAGCTGGGACCATCGTCCATACTTTTTTCGGCTGTGCTTTTTTTGCCTTGGCAGAGTGATTTTCTTCATGTAGGAAGAAAAAGACGATGAGAAAGGAAAGGAATAAAAAAGCTCCTGTAACAAGAAAGACATGGCGCATTCCAATTAACTCCGACAAATAACCTCCAAGTAATGGCCCAAGTAATGAGCCGCTCACGCCACCAGTTGAAATTGTAGAAATCGCCCAACCTGAATGTTCTTGCGGAGTTTCTGCAGCAATAAATGTCATCGCTGTAGAAAGGAAACCTGATACCGATCCCATTAAAAACCGAAGTGCGACTAGTTGATACACGTCCGTCACAAACCCCATAAGCGTCATAATTATCGCCATACCAAGGCTCGCACGTATAAGCATCAATTTCCGTCCATGTATATCACCAAGCTTGCCCCATATTGGTGATACGATCGCACCCATTAAAAATGTCACACCAAATGCAAGTCCCGACCACTGTGCAATACTAGAAGTGCCAGTCACCCCTAATTCCTCAATATAAAAAGATAAAAAAGGAATTACTAAACTCATACCGGCTGCAGTGGTAAAACAACCTAGCCAACAAATCATTAAATTTCGTTTCCAGCTGGCCATTTTCACACCTTCTTTCATTCGATACCCATTCTACACCTTTTTTTGTAAAAAGTTTAGTAATTTGATTTATACGTAATATTAATTACTAAACTCGATATTTCCTAGCAAAAACCACTTAAATTCCACATTGTTTTTATAATAAAACCAACTCCAAGATATGGAGTTGGTCAATTCTCTTCTATCGGTATTAAACGAGCATTGCAATTTCTCTCATAAAACTCAATCGGACCCGCTTGTCCAATAATTGCATATTCATATCCATCTTGCTTCATATTATATAAACAATGATGCAACAATTCCTTACCTACACCTTTCACACGATTTTGTTTCGCTGTCCCCATCGGGCCAAATAATCCTTTCTTTCCTCTCACTACATCGTAACAAGCGAAGCCTACTATCGCTTCTTCCTGCTGTGCAATATAAATAGGTACCTTTTCTTTAAATGTTCTAAATCCATAATCTATCGAATGTAACCAACGTTCTCCAAATTCATCCTTAACAAAACTTGCTAATTTTTCAAAATCAGAAAGGCTAGCTCTTCTAATATTACAAGATAATGTATTATAAATGGGATCAAAGCATCTTAAATCGACCGATAAATCTCTTGGTTCGGCTGTTATACGCAATATATCTTGTTGCATTTGTGTATGAATAAACTTTCCAACATCTGTATCTAAACGAAATAATGCATATATTATATGGCCTTCATCTATTAAGATTTGCTGAAAACGTTCCATACGTTTTTTCGCCATTTGTAACATCTCTAGTGTCTTATAGGATAAGTTATATTGTCCTATTTTTATATACTCTTGATCATTAAAACCCAATTGTTTTTGTAGCGACACTTTTTCTAAAAAATCCGTACCCACTTTACGAAACAAATACATATATAACTCAGCGCACACTCCTGTACCTTCTTTACACATGCCGATAAACAGATGGACCGGGTGAATTATGTTTCATTGACTCTCTTCTGCTGCAATCTCCAATATTTTATGTATACGTTTTGTAAATTGAAATTCTTCCATATATCTCGTTTCCTAATGGCTTAGTATCGAATCATAGCCATAAATAATTGAAACAATTATCCCCACTACCAATATCCCTGGAAGTAAATTTGCCACTTTAATTTTAATAAATCCAAGTAAGTTTAATCCGATTGCGAATATCATAATACCGCCAGTAGCCGTCATTTCCACTATAAATTGATTCATTAATTCCTTTGGAACAAAACTATTAATTTGTGTTGCAAAAACCGCGATACCTCCCTCGTATAAAATAACTGGAATCGCTGAAAATACTACGCCAATTCCTAGAGTTGTCGTTAATATAATAGAAATAAACCCATCGATAATCGCCTTTGTGAATAAAATATCATGATTTCCGCGAATCCCACTGTCCAATGCACCAAGTATCCCCATCGCACCAATTGCAAAAATTAAAGTAGCTGTTACAAAACCTTCTGATATGCTTCCTTTCCCTTTCGACCCAACTTTATTTTCTAGCCAATCCCCTAAAAGTTTTAACTTTTCTTCTAATTGTAGCCATTCTCCGATTACCGTACCAATCACTAAACTTAGTATTACAACAAGAAAATTTTCACTTTTCAATGCCATTTGAAGTCCAAGCACAGTAACCGCTAAACCAATTGCGTGCATAATCGTTCCCTTCATACTTTCTGGAATCGTACTAAATAATTTACCAAACAAAGTACCAATTATAATGCAGACACCATTTACAACCGCTCCTAATATAACCATTTCTTATTCTTCACCCTTCGAATTCTTTATTTCTATATTTTGGTTTATACATTGATTTACAGGTTACCTATATGCTAACTTAATATTGTGAATATTAACAAACAATTTCTACTATATAACCCGCTATTTTTTTGTTACTATACAAAGACCGATTTCTTTTAGTAGATTCATTGTTAATCTACTTGCGGGATAAACTCAAAAGGGAAGGTATTTATGAACACTTTACTAAAACGATTTCTGTTAATAGCCTTTTTCATTACACCAATTGTTTTATTAATCAACTACTCTTTTATTTCAAAAGCGAAAGACAAACCTGATATGCAAAACAAGTCTAGTAAAACAGCTTCAAAAAGCGAAAAGAAAATAGAAGAGCCTGAAATCACACTCACCTTCTCTGGTGATACAATGTTCGATTGGCAATTACGTCCCGTAATCGAAAAAAATGGGGCTGATTATCCATTCCAACACGTAAAAGAAGAAATAACAAAAGCTGATATTTCTTTTATTAATTTAGAGTCAGCATTTACAGCGAGAGAAAAAAAAGTACCTGGACAACAATTTTGGATTAAAAGCGACCCATCCACACTACAAGCAATAAAAAATACTGGATACGATATTGTCAATATTGGCAATAACCATACGCTTGATTATGGACAAGATGGACTACTAGACACCATTTCTCACGTCGAAAAATTAAAACTACCTTACACTGGAGCCGGAAAAAATGCTGAGGATGCTTATACCGCTCGTGAACTAACTGTAAAAGGGAAAAAGTTTAAGTTTCTTTCCTTCGTTCGATTTATGCCTAACTTTAATTGGGTAGCTGGTGAAAATAAGCCTGGCGTTACGAACGGATACGATCTAGATCTTGTAACCAAAACGATTCAAGAGCAAAAGAAAGATGCTGATTATGTAATCGTTTATATGCATTGGGGCGTTGAAAAATCAAATCGTCCAATAGAATACCAAAAACAATATGTACCTAAAATGGTTGAAGCAGGAGCTGACGCTATTGTCGGCAGTCATCCACATTGGTTACAAGGGTTTGAGTATTATAATAAAGTTCCTATCGCTTACTCATTAGGAAACTTTTTATTCCCAAGTTATGTAAATGGAAAAAGCGCCGAAACTGGCGTATTAACTTTAACCTTTAAAGGAAATGATGTCCAAATGTCATTTAACCCGTACATCATTCGCAACAACCAAGTTTCTCCTGTAAATGAAGAAGAAAAGAAAAAAGCACTACAATATTTACAAACGGTTTCAACTGATGTGGAAATTGATGATACTGGGAAAATAATAAATAAACGTAAATAGAAAGAGAGCTAATAATAGCTCTCTTTCTATTTTTTTAAATAAGTAAATCAAACAAAATAGGATTTTTATTCAGCTCCACAAATTGAATATTATTTTCTTTAAAACGAGTAATTAATTGCTCATAATCTTCTTTATGTTTTAATTCTACCCCGACTAGCGCTGGACCATTTTCTTTATTATGTTTCTTAATGTACTCAAAGCGCGTAATATCATCTTCTGGCCCTAATCCTTTATCAAGAAATTCTCTTAGCGCTCCCGATCGCTGCGGGAATTCAATGATGAAGTAATGCTTTAGTCCTTCATAAATGAGCGAACGTTCTTTCATTTCTTGCATTCTATCAATATCATTATTTCCACCACTTAGCGTACATACAACTGTTTTCCCTCTTATTTCATCTCTGTATAGATCAAGTGCTGCAATAGAAAGTGCTCCAGCAGGTTCAGCTACAATTGCATTTTTCTTATACAGTTCTAAAATCGTCGTACAAACCTTTCCCTCTGGTACTAAAACAATATCATCAATGACATCTTTACAAGTTTCAAATGTTAACTTCCCTACCTTTTTTACAGCTGCTCCATCAACAAAGCTATCTATTTTCTCTAATGCTACATTTTCGTTTTGAAGAAAAGCCTCTTTCATAGATGCAGCCCCCATCGGTTCTACACCAATGACCTTTGTAGTTGGACTAACACCTTTCACATATGTACCTACACCTGATGCTAATCCACCACCGCCGATTGCTGTAAAGAGATAATCAACTGCCTTATCCATATCGTGCATAATTTCAACAGCTACTGTTCCTTGCCCTGCAATCACATACGGATCATCAAACGGATGCACAAATGTCATCCTATTTCCCTCACAATAGCGCTGTGCTTCTTGAAAAGCACCATCAAATGTATCACCAACTAACATGATTTCTGCAAAGCTACCACCAAAAAATTGAACTTGTGATACTTTCTGTTTTGGTGTCGTTGTTGGCATAAAGATTTTCGATGGAATATTTAATAAATTACACGTATACGCAACTCCTTGTGCATGATTGCCAGCACTTGCACAAACAACACCATTTTGTAATTGTTCTTTCGACAAACTTTGAATTAAATTGTATGCACCGCGAATTTTGAAAGAACGAATTACTTGCAAATCTTCTCGTTTAATATACACCTCACATTCGTATTTTTCAGATAAAACCTTATCTCGCTGCAAGGGCGTTTTCATGACGATATCCTTCATGCAGTTATGGGCCATAAGGATATCTTCAATCTTCACTCTCTCCTTCACATTTTGCACCATTTTCTATCATCCTTATCTCTTTTATTTTGACTCAATCAAAATTCGGCACCTTTAAAACTGCACCTGTATTCGCCGATGTTACCATCTGAGAGTATCGCCCAAGCCATCCAGTTTTCACTTTCGGTTCTGGTCGTTTCCATTCTTTTTTACGCTTTTCTAATTCCTCATCACTCACTCTTACTTCTAGCAAGCGTTCCTCAACATCAATACATACAATATCCCCTTGTTCAAGTAGTGCGATTGTTCCACCCGCAGCTGCTTCTGGTGAAATATGTCCTACCGAAATGCCACGTGAAGCTCCAGAGAAACGTCCGTCCGTTAATAATGCAACCTCAGCACCTAATCCCATTCCAGCAATTGCTGATGTTGGTGCTAGCATTTCAGGCATACCCGGTCCGCCTCTTGGCCCTTCATAACGAATGACAACTACATCTCCTTTCTTCACCTTTCCAAGCATAATGCCCGCAAGCGCCTCATCTTGTGAATTAAAAATAACGCAAGGTCCTTCAAATCGTTTTACTTCGGTTGCTCCGCTTTTAATAACTGCCCCATCTTTCGCAAGGTTTCCTTTTAATATACGTAATCCACCTTCTTCACTATGAGGATTTTCAAGAGAATGAATAACTTCTTTATCTTGAATCTCTGCATGAGCAATATTTTCTCTTAATGTTTGCCCAGTAGCAGTTATTCGATCTAGATGAAGTACCCCTTCTTTCCGACTCATCTCTTTCAAAATTGCACTTATCCCGCCTGCTCGATCAATATCTTCCATATGCCAATTAGAAGCAGGACTCACTTTACATAAATGCGGTACACGTCTTGAAACAGCATCAATACGGTTCATATCGTAATCTAATCCAGCCTCTTGTGCGAGCGCTAGCGTGTGTAATACTGTATTCGTAGATCCCCCCATCGCCATATCAAGTGCAAATGCATCATCAATTGCCTCTTCTGTTACAATATCGCGTGGCTTAATATCTCTCTCAATTAAAATTTTTAATTTCTCTGCTGCTTGTTTAATTAACTCTTCACGCCTAGGATCAATCGCTAAAATACTACCGTTACCTGGAAGAGCTAAACCTAACACTTCACATAAACAATTCATAGAATTTGCGGTAAACATACCGGAACAAGAGCCACAAGATGGACAGCCATGATCTTCGATATCCTTTAATTCTTCTTCTGAAATTTTCCCAGATTGGTAAGCTCCTACCCCTTCAAAAACAGAACTTAAATCAACAACTTCTCCTTTTGATGTTTTCCCAGCCGCCATCGGGCCGCCTGAAACGAATACAGTCGGAATGTTAATACGAAGAGACGCCATCATCATACCAGGTGTAATTTTGTCACAGTTTGGAATACAAATCATGCCATCAAACCAATGTGCATTTACAACTGTTTCTACTGAATCTGCAATGATTTCACGACTCGGAAGCGAATAACGCATACCGATATGCCCCATCGCAATACCGTCATCTACTCCAATTGTATTAAATTCAAATGGAACCATACCTGCTGCACGCACTGCTTCTTTAACAAGTTTCCCAAACTCATTTAAGTGCTTATGACCTGGAATAATTTCAATAAAAGAATTACAGATAGCTATAAACGGCTTATCAAAATCTTCATCTTTCAAACCAGTTGCTTTTAATAAACTACGGTGCGGTGCTTTATCAAAACCTTTTTTAATCATGTCACTTCTCATCTTGTCAGATCCCCTCTTACGTATTTTTCACTTATAAACTCTCAATCTATTTCTTTACTAACGTTTTCTTTTCTGGTTCCTTAATCCAACTCATCATTTCACGAAGCTCTGCTCCTACTTTTTCTAGCTGATGATTTTGTTCTGCTTTTTTCATCGCATTATACGTTGGACGCCCCGCTTGATTTTCTAAAATCCATTTCTTCGCAAATTCACCTTGCTGAATTTCTGCAAGAACACGTTTCATTTCCTTCTTCGTTTCGTCTGTAACAATTCTCGACCCTGTTACATAATCTCCGAACTCTGCCGTATCTGAAATAGAATGGCGCATGTTTGTTAAACCACCTTCGTACATTAAATCAACAATTAACTTTAATTCATGCAAACATTCAAAGTATGCAATTTCAGGACGGTATCCGCCTTCCGTTAATGTTTCAAAACCAGCTTTCACAAGTGCAGTTACTCCGCCGCAAAGTACTGCTTGCTCACCAAACAAATCGGTTTCTGTTTCTTCTTGGAATGTCGTTTCAATTACACCTGCACGTGTACACCCTACACCTTTTGCATACGCAAGTGCTACACTTAATGCCGTTCCCGTTGCATCTTGATGTACTGCGACTAATGCCGGAACACCATTCCCTTCTTGAAATACACGGCGAACGAGATGACCTGGACTTTTTGGCGCGACCATTGCTACATCTACGTAACTTGGCGGATTAATTTGTCCGAAGTGAATATTAAATCCATGTGAGAAAAGTAACATTTGTCCTTCACGAAGATTCTCTTCTACTTCTGTTTTATATACACACGCTTGCTGTTCATCCGGCAATAACATTTGTACAACTTGTGCGGTTCGAACCGCTTCTGAAACAGACATTACTTCAAATCCATCAGCTTTTGCTACTTCATATGACTTACCAGGGCGAACACCAACTACAACCTCCACACCAGAATTGCGTAAATTTTGTGCTTGGGCATGACCTTGAGACCCATATCCGACTACCGCAACTGTTTTCCCTTTTAATAGCTCTAAATTTGCATCTTTCTCATAATAAGTTTTCATATTCCATACACTCCTTATAATTTATTTACTTGCAGTACATTGATTAATTTTTTCAACTGACTGACGAGTAACGTTGCTTCATTTTCAGTACAAACTGCTGTTAGTTTCATTTCAGAAACACCACTTGTATCTCTTTCGTTTAAATTTAAAGAAGAAATATAATAACCACGCCGAGCAAAAATTCCACTTATACGTAATAAGACGCTCGGATCGTTATGAATAACTAATGAAAAAGTATGACTCATTCTTCCCACCTCTTCATAATCATTTCGTTATTCCCTTTGTTTGGCGGAACCATCGGAAAGACGTTCTCACCTTCTTCTACACAAAAGTCAACTACGACAGGACCTTCATGAGAAAAAGCTTCTAACATTACTTTTTTCGCCTCAAACGAATTTGTTGCTCTTAGCCCTTTTACACCATAAGCTTCTGCTACTTTCACAAAATCTGGTGACCCAATTCTCGATTCCGACAAACGGTTTTCATAAAACATTTCTTGCCATTGCCTTACCATCCCTAAAAATTTGTTGTTTATGATGAATACTTTGACAGGAATATTATTTTCAGCAATTGTTTGCAGCTCTTGAATGTTCATTTGGAAAGAAGCATCACCAGCAATACAGATGACAAGTTCTTCTTCTTTTGCAAGCTGAGCACCAATTGCTGCTGGAAAACCAAATCCCATCGTCCCTAATCCCCCTGATGTTAGAAAAGTCCGTGGTTTTCTCGCTTTATAAAAGTGAGCAGCCCACATTTGATGCTGTCCTACCTCTGTCGTGACAATCGCTTCACCATTCGTTAATTCACTTACTAAGTTGATAACATGCTGTGGTTTTAACTCAAATTCTTTTTGCTTATATGAAAGTGGATATTCTTCTTGCCATTTCTTCAGTTTCTGAAGCCATTCATCTGTTTGTGTATGAATAGACATATGTAAAAGCATATGTAGCGCCTTTTTCACATCACCAACAATCGGATGCTCTACAGTTACATTTTTATGGAACTCAGAAGGATCAATATCAATATGTACTTTTTTCGAATGCGGAGAAAAAAGTTCTAATTTTCCTGTTACACGATCATCGAAACGAACACCTAACGCCAGTAATAAGTCACATTCTGTTACTGCCATATTTGCAGCGTACGTTCCATGCATACCGAGCATTCCTAAAAACAACGGATCTCCCGGCGGATATGCACCCAGTCCCATTAAAGTTGAAACGACTGGAATACGATTCTCCTTCGCAAACTTGATGAGTTCTTCAGATCCGCCTGAATGAATGACGCCTCCCCCGATATAAAGGAGTGGGCGTTTTGCTTTTGAAATTGATTTTGCTACCTCTCTCAGTTTCAAACTGTCTGGCAAAGGTTCTGGTTTATATCCTGGAATATCCACTTCTTCATTAAAGAAACTTGTTACATTTGCATTTTGAACATCTTTTGGAATATCAATTAATACCGGTCCCGGTCGCCCGCTTTCGGCGATGTAAAAAGCTTCTTGCACAGTTCTTGATAAATGATTCACATCACGAACTTGGTAATTATGCTTCGTTACAGGTACTGTAATTCCGACAACATCTGCTTCTTGAAATCCGTCTTTACCAATTAAAGGCGTTGCAACTTGCCCTGTAATGACTACTAAAGGAATCGAATCCATATAAGCATCTGCTAAACCCGTAACTAAATTCGTCGCCCCTGGACCAGAGGTAGCAAAGACTACCCCAACCTTTCCAGAAGCTCTCGCATATCCTTCCGCTGCATGAATTGCAGCTTGTTCATGACGAGTTAACACGTGCTTTAAACCACTTTCGTATAACGCATCGTATATTGGTAAAATCGCTCCGCCCGGATAACCGAAAACGGTCGTTACACCTAATTTCTTCAAACATTGAATAACGTGTCCAGCACCTGTAGCTTCTTCACTCTGCAGTTCATCGCATGCTGTATACTGTTCCTCCATTTCAATTAACTCCTCTCCCTATTTACGCTAAACTTTCCGCCAACCCTGGAACACGTACTCCTCTTTCTCTCGTTAATTTTTTAAATTCTTCGGTTAATCTTTTTGTTACATCTCCTGGTTTTCCATCTCCAATTTCTCTTGAATCTACTTTCACTACAGGAATTAGTTCCGCTGCAGTTCCTGTTAAAAACACTTCATCTGCTACATATACGTCATGGCGAGTAAATGGCCTTTCCTCACACGGAATACTTAGACGCTCACATAACTCAATCACACTATTTCTCGTAATACCTTCTAGCGCCCCTAAGTACGAAGGAGGTGTTAACACTTTTCCATCTTTCACAATGAAAACATTATCTCCAGACCCTTCACAAACATACCCTTGTTGATTTAACATAAGAGCCTCTAGCACTCCCGCTTGTGCCGCTTCAATTTTTACAAGCACGTTATTTAAGTAGTTCATTGACTTAATGCGTGGGTCTAATGCGTCTGGCGTATTACGTCTTGATGCAACAGACACAACGCTTAGTCCATTATCATAAAATTCCTGAGGGAATAACTTTAATTGTTCTGCAATAATAATTACGCTCGGTTTCACACAGCTTCTCGGATCAAGCCCTAAGTCACCTTTTCCTCTTGAAACAATTAATCGAATGTAGGCATCCGCGTATTCATTTTTTTGCAATGTTTGTAAAACTGCTTCTTCCATTTCATCTACCGTCATTGGAATTGTAAGCAAAATAGATTTCGCGGATTCATATAGTCGTTTCACATGTTCTTTTAAACAAAATACATTTCCTCCGTAACTACGAATCCCTTCAAATACACCGTCCCCGTATAAAAAGCCGTGATCATATACTGAAACAACTGCCTTTTCTTTCTCTACAAATTCTCCATTCATATAAATGTACTGGTTTCCCATCTCACATCGCTCCTCTTTTTTATCTCTATTTTTGCAATCTATTTCTATATCGATTGCTGAGATGAGTATTTTAACAGAATATTCAGTATATAAATCTTAAAAATATACTCGTCTCAACAATCGATTACTTACATACTTGTAGCAATCCATTGCTGAGACGAGGGAATCGTGGTACCACTCAGCTTCCTTACACTTCTCACGAAATATAAGCTTTGCAAGTCCAATTAGACTTTTGTTTTTCTATCGGAAACAATTCCGCTACTTTTTACTAGTTTTCAAAAGTATTGCTCCGAGGTGATCTTCAATGATTCGATTGTTACTACCCTCACAGCCTTTGGGCAGCTCTCTGAAACAATCTATATCATTTACTCTCCTCTTCCACGCATTCTTTTATTCTATTTTTATAAAATAAAAACTCTCGCCTCAGCAATCAACTACTACAACTTAGTAGCTTTGATTGCTGAGGCGAGAGTTTCGCGTTACCACTCAGCTTCCTTATACTTCTCGCGAAATATAAGCTTCATAGGTCCAATCAGACCTCCGTCCTTTTACCGGAGACGATGCCGCCGCCCTCTACTCAGTTTCCCTTTCGCAAGCGATGCTCCGAGGTGATCTTCAATGATTCGATTGCTACTACTCTCACAGCCTAGGAGTAGCTCTCTGAAACGATCATAATCATCTACTTTCCTCTTCTTTGCATATACAACATATAAAGTTAGAAAATTCTTAATTAACTTTTATTTGTTAAACGTATTATAGGACGTTGTTCTTTTCATTGTCAATACATTTTCAGAAAATATTTTTAATAATACATATATTTTTGAATCTTTTTTATTGCGCAATAAAACTTTTTGTATAATACTATATAAAACATATATATTTAGGAGGATTACAGCAATGTCCGAAAAAACATACGAACTCGCAACCTTTGCAGGTGGTTGCTTTTGGTGCATGGTAAAGCCATTTGATGAACTTCCTGGTATTCATAAAGTACTTTCTGGCTATGCAGGTGGTCATGCAGAAAACCCAACATATGAACAAGTAAAAGCTGGTACATCTGGTCATTTAGAAGTCGTACAAATTACATTCGACCCTTCTATTTTTCCATATGAAAAATTACTAGATTTATATTGGCCACAAATCGATCCAACTGATGATGGCGGACAATTCTTTGATCGTGGCCCATCTTATCGCACTGCTATTTTTTATCATACTGAAACGCAAAAAGAGCTTGCTGAAAAATCAAAACAAGCTCTTGCAGAAAGCGGTATGTTTAAAGATCCAATCGTAACTGAAATTCGCCCGGCTGCACCTTTTTATGAAGCCGAAGAATACCATCAACATTTCTATAAAAAGAACCCTGAGAAATATGCTATCGAGCAAAAAGAATCTGGCCGTGAAGACTTTATAAAAGAAAATTGGCCAAAAAAATAATAAAAACGCATCGTGCTCTCTTTTCAAAGTGCGATGCGTTTTTATCTTTGAAAAAAGTACCATACAATGATAAAAACAACAGCTGTTAATGTCCAAAGTACTATCTCGTTTTTCACGCCATTCTTTTTCTTATTCATTTCATCCCCCCTAGTAGCAATTAAACATAGTCAAGTCTTCCTTTGTTTAATTGTCCACTTGATGAATGTGAATAAATCCGTAAAAATTCTTATAGCAAGACCACCAATGATTCCTATTGCAATTGAAATTACTAACATCTGTACAAAGTTAAGAGTAGTTGTGTATGTTATGTAGAGAACAACGCATACAAGTAAAACATCCGGTAAAGAAAGCAAAAACTTTTTAAGCATTTCTTCAGCTCTCCTATGCTTTATGTATCTCTTCTACTGTAGCTTTGAAATAAAGCTTGTTCAAAAATTCCATTCAGACACTCATTTTATGGAAAAAGAATAAGAATCCCTTTTAAAAAAGGAATTCTTATTCAGCAGATGTAAGTTTGATTATTTTCTACACATCCTATTCCATAATTACTCTTAAAATAGAATAATATTACTAGTGATTTATTGTAAAGCAACCATTTTCATTCCACATCAACAAATCGTTATTAAAAACTAATTACCAGGCAATCGGATGTTGTGCCAACTACTTACATTGCATTGACCGTATGTATTATCACCTACTGCCACAACGGTTCCATCTGATTTCAGACCGACTGTATGCGCACAACCAGCCGCTATCGCTACAATATCACTCCAATCGCTTACATTACATTGACCATACTCATTCGAACCCATTGCCACTACAGTACCATCCGATTTAAGAGCGACTGTATGCTTACTCCCTGCCGCTATTTCCACAATATCACGCCAGCTACTTACATCACATTGACCATGTTTATTATTACCGACAGCCATCACCGTTCCATCCGATTTCAGACCCACAGTATGAAGATAACCTGCCGACAGCGCCACCATACCACGCCAGTCACTTACACTGCATTGGCCATATCGATTATTCCCCACAGTCGTCACTGTGCCGTCCAATTTAAGACCAACTGTATGCCAATCACCCACCGCAGTCGCCACAATATCTCTCCAGCTGCTTATATTACATTCTCCTTCTTTATTTCGGCCCACCGCTATTACCGTGCCATCCGGTTTAAGACCAATGGTACGACGCCATCCTGCCGCAACCGATACTATATTATGCCAGTCGTTCACATCACATTGATCATGCTTATTCCAGCCCACTGCTACCACAGTACTGTCACATTTAAGACCGATTGTATGAGCATTACCCGTGTTCGTCGCCATATGGACATTGCCCACTGCGACCGATACAATATCACGCCAGCCACTTACATTGCATTCTCCCTCTTTATTTCGGCCCACTGCTATCACCGTTCCATCCGATTTAAGAGCAACTGTATGACCACGACCTGCCGCTATCGTATCTTTAGGCCACCGTTTCACTTTTAACATCTCTTCTTTCGGTGAAATGTAATTCATGTTTTACCTCCTTGCATATAAGCAACTATCTCCAAATTGATATTTTTATCAAATTTCATTATAAATGACATGACTTTTTTTATAAAATTACAGCTACAAAAGAAGCCCATTATTACTTCTTCAAAAAATAAAAACCTCCAGTTTAAATACTAGAGGTTCCTTCTTTATTTCTTCAATCGTTCAATAAAATCGTTCAATTTATCAAGTGATTTCATATTCTGATTACAAGCTACACCATCTTTGCAAATATAGTTTCCCTTTTTAACGAAAGTCCCTGGTACATCACCTTTAATTTCAACTAAAAACATCCCTACTTCTTCATGCCCATGACATAATGAACAAATGCTTTTTTTATTTAAACTTTGAAATGTTCCTTGCAGACCAACAAACTTATTTTTATCATTTTTCGCTATAATAAATTTTCTGCTTGATCCCTTGTCAATCCAGCTTAAATAAGATAATTCTTTCATATCCAGTTCTTCCATATCAGGAAGTTTTAACTTTTTCGCCTTAGGAAATAATTTCTTTAACGTTTGTGCTGTAACTTCCTGAAACGGCATTACATACGGATTTATTTTCATTAAAAACGATTCTGCATCTTCTCTATTTTGAACTGTTAATACCGTATCAATTAACTCTTTCTGTTCATCCGTTAAATTCTCAAATACATGTATTATCTTTTCAATCGCAAGTGATTTTAACGCTTGAATTACACCTCTATCATTTGCCGTTGCATGCCCATTTGCTAAAATATAAGCTTGTGATTTTATAAAATTATATTGATCACTTCTAATAAAAGCTTCCATCTTTATCACTCCATACAAATTGTTGATCTAGTTTTATTGTATACAATGATTCAACTTTTTGATATGTAAAAGATAACTTAGAAAAGAGTATTACATACATCGATTATTCTCTACCGCTGCATTTCCTGACAAAAGAATCCTTCATCTGTTTTCCATTCCGCATATAGTACATCCTCAAATTTAGTAATCCCTTTTTGTTTTATTTGTTTATAAAGCCATCCCTCATCAAAACCTGCTTCCCTTAAATTATCTTTCACTACTTTTCCGTCACTAATTAATGAAATGGGTAAATATACAGGCTTATGTTTTAAACTTAAATCATTTATAGTAGGAGTTTCATATTTACTTTTTTTCAGAACACTTATGTTTCCGTTAGGTTCCAAAATCATATACTCAACTTCCCGGATTGAAAAAATATCTTTTTGCTGCCGTAGCATTTGCTGTAATTGGTTTATGTCCAAATGATTTGAACTTAGTTGTTCCCGGTCAATATATCCATTACGGATAATGATTGACGGAGAGCCTTCAAAAAAACTTCTCGTCCCTCTAAATTTTTGCGTTATTACTTCTATTGTATAAATTAGCACTACCCATACAAGTACTGCATATAAAATAGACCATATTTTTATTTTCGGATCATATATAGTATTTCCGACCAATTCTCCGAGAACAATAGCAGAAATAAAATCAAAAGGCGTTAGCTGCGATATTTGTGTTTTCCCTAATATTTTTGTAGCAACCAATAGAACAAAAAAACCAAAAATCAATTCTATTGTTATTTGTCCAAGATGATTCATATAGGTTCACCTTTCTGTCATATGAAATATAACGTTTTCATTTCCCATCCACGCCCCAATACTATACAATTGCGATTCATTTTTGCTATTATCATGCCCATTTATACTAAAAATATCGAATCCAATTTTGTAATGAACCTATAAAAAAAGAATCTGATTCAAAATAACATATGAATCAGACTCTTTTTTAAAATTTATTTGGAATACACTATCTTCTTAATCGTTTCTCCAGAAAGAAAATATTCTTCTGCTAATTGATGAATTGCAATTCCACTTTTAAAAGCGTCTTTAATTGCTTTATTTCTTTCATCCAGTTGTTTTCTTCCACCAGATTGTGTACCCCATTTATAATGTTTTGTTTCTTGTTTTGGAATGTAAATTGTTTCACCTTGTATATACTTTTGAATTTCAGCAATTAAACTTTCTGGTAAAACGGCCTTAGCCTTTACGTATTTCATTTCTGCTCGCCCCTTATTTTTTATGGTTCATTTCAATAAGGTGCAAAGCCAAATATAAAAAATGATACGAGCTCATCTTGGCGATTGTATATTACTTGTCTACCTCACGCAAAGTATCGCCATTTCCATACTTGGCTTTGCATGAGACGTTGCAGTGTCTGGCAATTGAATTATAATCGCCATATAAACACCTCCTAATATACCTTTTGCATTTTATTATATGATAAATCCCTTCCCCTTGCATCCACATCCTTTTTGAAGGTATTTTAGAGTCTTTATCTAAGAAGGGCTATCAGTTCGTAACAGTAAACGAATTGCAAAAAAGAGCAAAATAAAAAGGTAGCGTATCATAAAACGATACGCTACCTTTCTTATTAAATAATTCCAAGTACATTTAAGAATACGATAATAATCGCAATTGGTGCAATATAGCGAAGTAAGAATAACCATAATACGAATAATTTATAGCCTTTATTTTTACTTACACCAAGCTCTTTCATTAATACATCTTTCTTCATTTTTAAAGGAACAAAGATGGAAACTAATAAAACACCTAGTGGCATTAGTATGTTACTAACCGCATAATCTGCTAAATCAAAAATTGTTTTTCCAAATGGTTTCACATCGCTTAACAAACCGAATGATAATGCTGATGGTACCCCAACAACGAAGATTAATAACCCTACGATTAAGGCCATTTTTTCACGTTTCCCTTTTCCTTTTGCAGTTAAAGATGCAACGCTAATTTCTAGCATCGAAATTGCTGATGTAATAGTAGCAAAGAAGAATAGTAATAAGAAAACGATGAAGAATAATTTTCCGAACGCCATTTTACTGAAAATAGCTGGCAATACGATAAATAATAGCCCTGGTCCTTGCGATGGTTCCATTCCAAATGCGAATACAACTGGGAATATCGCAAGTCCTGCAAGTAAAGTAATAACAAGCGTCAAAGCAACGATAGAAAATGCTGAACGCGGTAAACTTTCTTCTTTCGGTAAGTATGAGCTATACGTTACCATAACGGCTACACCGACAGATAACGAGAAGAACGATTGCCCCATCGCATATAAAATAATTTCTGATGTTACGTTTGAGAAATCAGGTTGTAAGAAGAAGCGAACTCCTTCTCCAGCACCGTCTAATGTAAGTGCACGAACGATTAATACAAAGAATAAAACGAATAGTGCTGGCATGAAATATTTATTTACTTTTTCAACACCATTTTGTACTCCTTTACTTACGATAAAAATAGTAATAAGGATGAATAATAGCTGTGATCCAACTGCTAAATATGGATTGGAAATGATTTCACCAAACGTAGCTTCGTACGCACCATTTCCTTCCCATAGTCTACCTGTAATTGCATTCCATAAATATAATATAATCCAACCTCCTACAACACTGTAGAAAGAAAGTAATATGAAACATGTTACAATCCCCAACTTACCTAACCACGGCCATAGCGTTTTAGGTGCAATTTCTCTGTACGCATCAACGGCCTCTTTTTGTGTACTTCTTCCAATAACGAATTCTGCTAATAGTAGCGGTAAACCAATTAATAATGTGAAACCGATGAAAATAAGGAAGAACGCGCCGCCTCCTCCGATGCCGGCCATATACGGGAATTTCCAAATCGCTCCAAGACCAATCGCTGAACCTGCTGCAGCTAATACGAAACCTAATTTCGATGTCCATTGCTGTGAATTCATCTTTTTATCTCCTTTCTTTTTCTTTTTCTTTTTCTTTTTCTTTTTCTTTTCATTATAATTCGCTCTATGTTCATATTGTTCTATTACTAGCCCGTTCTAATCCAACCACTTCCTCTCAAATAAAAAACGCCCCTACGTAAATACGTAGGGACGACAAAAATATCGCGGTACCACCCTAGTTATGAAGATACAACAAAAGTAAGACCTAAATAAAAAACGTCCCTACGCAAATACGTAGGGACGATAAAATATCGCGGTACCACCCTAGTTATGAAGCCACACCAAAGTTAGGACCTAAATAAAAAACGTCCCTACGTAAATACGTAGGGACGATAAATATCGCGGTACCACCCTAGTTGTGAAACAATCTTCACCACTTTATTTGATAACGGTATAAACTACCGTCTTTCATTTCCTCAAAATATGAGATTTATGAAAGATGCTCCAGGACGAACTTCATGAATAATCTATATACTGATTCACACCAACCATCAGCTCTCTGAAATAGGGAGATTTTCACTACTATACCCTTTCATTGCCCAAATATTATTTTCCGAATTGATTACTATCATTTTTATCACACATTAAAAATAGTGTCAACTTATATTTTGAATTTTTATGTATTACATTCTATTTAAAAATTCAAAATATGACTTTTGAATGCATAGTATTCATACATTTATGGTTTATACTGTATTAACTTCTTTAACGGGTTTATAGTAGTATACGATAAATGCAAGGCAGCACGAGTAGGAGGAAAGAATTTTGTCTACTTCAAAAGTTTTAAAAGGTACGGCTTTATTAAGCGGTGCCACAATGATTTCACGTATTTTAGGGTTTATATATTTTTTCCCCTTTCAATTATTAGTTGGAACGCAAGGGGTCGCTTTATACGGATATGCATACTCTTGGTACGGTATTTTATTAAGTTTTTCAACAGCTGGTATTCCTATTGCCGTCTCCAAATTTGTTGCAAAACATAATGCACTTGGTGATTATAGTACAAGTAAAAAATTATACAACTCTAGCGTAAAATTGATGTTGTTTATGGGCTTTTTAGGATTTTTAATTTTATTTATTGGAGCACCGTACATATCACAATTTATTATTCGCTCGAAAACGCCAGATCCACAATTTATCGCCGACGTAACACTTACGATGCGAGCATTAAGCTTCGCACTTATTATCGTACCAGCTATGAGTGTTACACGTGGTTATTTCCAAGGTTTTCAACATATGAAACCAAGTGCTGTTTCTCAAGTTGTAGAACAAATCGCACGCGTTGTTTTCATTTTAGTTGGTAGTTTTATCGTCTCAAAACTATTAGGGGGTTCAGTAGCTTCTTCTGTTGCAGTTGCTACGTTTGGTGCTGTTATCGGGGCACTTGCCAGCGTCTCTATTTTAATGCTGTACTGGAAAAAATATAACGGATTAAAGCCTCCCGAAGGTGAATTAAAATCAAGGGCATCCGATATTCCATTAAAAAATATTTATATGGAATTACTTCGATATGCAATCCCAATTGTATTTGTCGGTATTGCAATTCCGCTCTATACGTTAGTAGATCAATATACCGTAGCTGATGTCCTTAGAGCGATGGGAGAGCCTTTAGAAACCGCGAATGCAGTTTTCGCTTATATAACGAACTATGCACAAAAGTTAATTATGATTCCCGCTTCACTTGCAACTGGATTCTCATTAACAATTATTCCAGCTATAACGAAATCATTTACGAGCGGGAAACTAGAAGAATTACAAGAACAAATTTCAAAGATATTCCAAGTGTTGTTATTCTTCACTATCCCAGCCGCATTCGGCCTAGCAAGTATCGCTTACGATGCATTCCGCATGGTTTATGTAAATCCTGAAATTGCACTTGGTGGATCACAATATTTAATTTCATTTGCACCGTCTGCTATATTAAGTGCGATTTTTACAGTTTCAGCTGCTATATTACAAGGAATTGATTATCAAAGAAAAACAATGATTGCATTCTCAGTTGGTATTCTCGTTAAAATTGTGGTGAACACACCGCTCTTACATTTATTCGGTGGACATGGTGCTGTACTTGGAACAATTCTTGGATATCTTGTTTCAAATATTATTATGCTGTACTGCATCGTTAAGTTTGCGAAATTCAAAATTGGTGAAACAGCAAAAACAGTATTTCTAATTACGATTTACTCCGCAGCAATGTCTGCTGTTGTAATTGCATTAAAAGTAATTTTAAAATGGTTAATCCCTGGACAATCTTATATCGAATCACTGCTCATTGTCTTTATATGTGGCGCTGCCGGAGGGCTTGTTTACCTTTTATTCGCCCTAAAGAGCGGACTTGCTTCTCATATTCTCGGTGATCGTATTCAACGTTTACCTGTACTAGGGAAATTAGTTAAATAAAAAAGAAGAGATGTAACTCGTTGTTACATCTCTCTTTTTCACTTCACATATTCAATACGCTTTTGTTGTTCAGAAACATTTAATTCTGGAGCATATTGTTCTACTAAATGTAATACTTCCTCGATTAATACTTCTAGCTCTTGCACGCTATGCTCTGGACTCCCTATTAACGTACCCGCCATACGCTCATATAGATTTTCAGGTTTAATAGTCATTTGTTCCACATTATTACTCATCCATTTAAATGCTGGATGATGCACGTACATTCGGTTCAAACCAAATAAAACCCCAAATATATTTCTTTGTACTTCACAAATAACATCATACAACATAAGCCAATCTTTCCGTTTCAAAAGCGCTTCTCGATTATGCCAGCGATTGCTTAACCATAGATTTTCTGAAATCATCCGTTTCGCTAGTTCCTCTGGATACACCGCCACATTACCTTTTAATTCATTCACTTTCTCTTCTCTATACAAACTAACTCCATCATGAACGGATGATACAATACATTGTTTCTCATAATTTATATCATATAAATCTACAACATCTGAAATAACTTTTTCTACTGTTCCTGTTAAAAAGTTACTAATCTCTAGCTTAATTCCTTCTTTCGTCAAATACGTTTCCGACCATTCTTCTTCCTCATACGGATAATAGGATAAAATTGTCCCATCAATACGATGAATAGGAGCTCTACGGTCCTCATCCTCTGGCGGCGCTGACCATAAAATATGTAATTCAATATCTGAATGTTCATCTTCTAACTTTCTCGCTACTGAACCCGCTAAAATAATTGCTTCGATTTTCGAGTTTTCCCTATAAATCTCTGACATTTCTATTGCTTTCTCTAGTAATCCCATTTCATTTCCCCCTAAAGCTGCAACATCCCTCTCTATTTATATATTTCAATACCACATCTTATAATCCCTTTACGACTTACACCTTTTCAAATCTCACTAATTCATATTTCCACCCAATAACGCTGAACAATTTCACCAGTATGAGTAGAAATCACTTCATTTTCTAACACACCGCCAACCTTTTGAATTGTTTTAGCCGAGCCAACATTCGCTTTATCACAAGTTATTAACACTTTGTTCAAACCTAACTTTTTCACCTCAGCTAATGAAAGTTGAAGTTGTTTAGTAGCATATCCTTGGCGACGTTTATTAGGATGCACACTATAACCGATATGACCGCTTTCCAGCAATAATTCTGGATTTAATCGATGTCTAATATTTACAAAACCGATAAGTTCTCCTTTTTCAAAACTTAAAAACTGACTAGATGGCACTCGATTCGATTGTAAGTTTTCTCCTACTTCTTGTATACTCACTTTTTCAAACCATTTATCTAGAAAATCAAAATTTTGTAAAGAACTACTGCCATGCGGTTGTTCTCCTGAATTTAAAAATGCCTGCCTATACTCCATAATTTGTTTGCTATATTTATAAGTTGGTTTTAATAGTTTCATTGTGCTTCCCCCCTCTTAATACCCTAAAATAAACCCCTTAATAGCTCTATTGCACCATTAAGGGGTTTCTATCATTTTTATTCAAATAACCCCATACTCAAATAACGTTCACCAGTATCAGGCGCAATACATAAAACTTTTTTACCAGCACCTAGACGTTTCGCTATCATGATCGCTGCGTAAACAGAAGCTCCTGAAGATGGACCTACTAATAAACCTTCTTGTCTTGCTAAGTTTCTCATTGTCGTTAATGCTTCTTCATCCGCAATTTGAATAATTTCGTTATACACTTCAGTATTTAAGTTTTTCGGAATAAAACCAGGACTTGTTCCTACTAGTTTATGAGGGCCTGGAACACCACCAGATAACACTGGTGATCCTTTCGGTTCTACTACTGCAATATATAAGTTTGGTAGTTTCTCTTTTAATGTTTCACCTGTCCCTGTAATTGTTCCACCTGTTCCTGCGGTTGCTACAAATGCATCAAGCTCTCCATCCATTTGCTCATAAATTTCAAGTGCAGTCGTATAACGATGAATATTCGGATTTGCTGGGTTTTCAAATTGCTGCGGAATGAAACTATTTGGAATTTCTTTTTGTAACTCTACCGCCTTCGCAATTGCTCCTGGCATTCTTTGTTCTGCCGGTGTTAAAACTACTTCTGCGCCGTATGCCTTCAATAAATTAATACGCTCTTTTGACATGTTATCTGGCATAATTAAAATAGCTTTATATCCTTTAGCAGCCGCATTCATCGCTAAACCAATTCCTGTATTTCCACTTGTCGGTTCAATAATTGTATCACCCGGCTTAATGAGACCGTGTTCCTCAGCGACATGAATTAAGTTATAGGCTGCACGATCTTTCACACTGCGTGACGGATTAAACATTTCCAGTTTTACATACACATCCGCTGCGTCCTCTGGAATAAATTTAGATAATTGGACGACAGGTGTATCTCCTATTAATTCTGTAACGTTTTCACATAATTTCATAGCGTATCCCCTATTCTATCGTTTTCTTATCATTTGGCAGTAACCATGAAGTAAGTCCAATTAATGGTAAACAACTACATAATAGCATAATAAACTGAAGACTATACATATCAGCTAATTTCCCAAGAACTACAGCACCTAATGCTCCAAGACCAAACGCAAGACCGACAATGAGCCCTGATACCATCCCTACTTTTCCAGGTACAAGTTCTTGCGCGTATACAACAATTACACTAAAACTACTTGAACTAATAAAACCGATACATAAAAATAACGGTACAACCCACACAAGAGAAACATGAGGTAGCAAAAGTGCAAGCGGTGCTGAACCGAGCATTGAAAAGACAATGATCTTTTTCTTACCGAATCGATCCGCTAGTGGACCACCAAAGAAAGTACCTAATACACCAGCAATCATAAAAGCGAAGACGAAATACTGTGCATTTTTTATAGATAAACCGTAATGCTCTATTAAATAAAATTGATAGAAATTCCCGATACCAGCACCGTACCAAGAACGTACAAATGTTAGAAAAACAAGAAGTATAATAACAAATTTAATGTGCGTACTTACAATCGCATTTTCAGCCTCAAGTGCAGCCCTCTTTTTCCTTCTTACAGCACCAGTGGCTAATTCATTTTTATACCAATTTGATACGAAAATTAGTAATACAATTCCTACTGCTGCGAAAGCAGTAAAACCTAGAGAACCAATTTGACCGAGCGGAACGAAAATCAGCGCTGTAAAAATAGGTGCTAACGAATTCCCTGTATTTCCTCCCACTTGATAAATCGCTTGTGCTAAACCACGTTTGGCACCTGCCGCCATATAAGCAACGCGGGCACCTTCTGGATGAAAGACTGCGGAACCTAATCCAATAAATAAAACAGAAATAATAACAATAATAAAATTCGGGGCAAACGCGAGCCCAATCATCCCAAGCATGCTCGAAAACATACCGAGTGGTAATAAAAATGGTGACGGCTTCTTATCTGAATACATCCCAAAAACCGGCTGCATAATCGATGACGTCATATTTAACGCGAACGCAATCCATCCTACTTGCATATAAGATAAATTCATCGTTTTTTCCAAAATAGGAAACAACGCTGGTACAACCGCTTGCATCGAATCATTCAAAAAATGTCCGAAACTAATCGCAAATAATATTCGATATATCGTCGGTGTTTCCACTACACTTTTTTGTGAAACTGCTTGCATATACGAATCTCTCCTTCCTGTACAAAATATATATTTATTACAGTTAGTGTAATAAATTCTGAGTTTTGAAACATTTCTATTCTATACTGGTTTCATTTCTTTTTCCAGAAATTCAACTTCTAAAAAATATATTTTTTCTATATGCTTTGTCGGATTTATTCATATGAACCCTCTGTATTTTATTTTATACTGGGACTGGACGGAAGAAAGGCTTGCAATTATGAAGAAAAAGACGACCCTAAAACATATTAGGATCGCCTTTTCTATTAAATAGCAAAACGCTTATACTTCTCATAATCACTCGTCTTACATTCCAGTGCAATTTTCGTACCTTCATTTTCATAACTCGTAGATAAAACGTGCGCATGATTGTTGAAATACGAAACTACCTGTCCTTGATCATATGGAATTAACATTTCACACTTCGTATACTCTTTATAAATATGCGCGCGAACCATTTCTACAAGCTCTTCAATTCCAACATGTTTCTTCGCAGATAGATACACGCGATCTTCTTGCACTTTCGGAATTTCAACATCTACCATATCTGATTTGTTGTATGCATAAATCGTCGGGATATTTTCCACGCCAATTTTCTTTAACGTTTCATTTGTAATATCAATTAATTGCTCATAATTAGGATTTGAGTAATCTACGACGTGAATGAGTAAATCTGCTTCCGCCACTTCCTCTAGCGTTGAACGGAATGCTTTCACAAGATGATGCGGTAATTTACTTACAAATCCAACAGTATCCGTTAATAAAAATGATTTATTATCCGGTAAATCAATATTTCGTACAGATGTCTCTAATGTCGCAAATAACATATCTTTTTCAAATACTTGTTTTTCTACAGTACCATTAAAAATTTCAAGCATTGTATTCATTATCGTTGATTTACCTGCATTCGTATATCCTACTAATGATACAACCGGAATTTCATTTTTCTTACGTTGTTTACGCTGCGTTTGACGCTGTGCAACAAGTGCCTCTAATTCTTTATTTAGAGCTGCAATTTGTTCTTCAATTTTACGACGGTCTAATTCCAACTTCTTCTCACCGACACCTTTATTTTTCGTGCCAACTCCCCCGCTCTGTCTTCCTAAAGATTCACGAAGACCGATTAAACGAGGCATCATGTACTGAAGATGGGCCACTTCTACTTGCAACTGCGCTTCTTTCGTTTTTGCACGCTGCGCAAAAATATCTAAAATTAAAATGGTACGATCAATTACTTTACAATCTAAATCCTCTTCTAAATTTCGAATTTGTGAAGGAGATAATTCATCATTAAAGATGACCATATTCGCATCGGCTTCTTTCACATACGCTGCTACTTCTTCAATCTTCCCTTTTCCAATATAATGCGACGGATTTACTCGTTGTAAATTTTGCGTCACTTGACCGATTACTTCCACATCACAAGCTTCCGTCAGATTTGCTAACTCTTCCATCGAATATGCAAAATCAGCTTCATTACCTAAATTTACTCCGACTAATATTGCTCTTTGTAATAATTCTTCCATATATTTATTCCTCCATTTCGATTACGCAAAATAAAAAACACAGGTCACTGCCTGTGTTTTCGTAAACGGATAAGGGTTTACCAAAGAAATAGAAGAAAGCAGTGCTTTCGTCCTATAACATGGTCAAAAAGTCCCAAGATAGTATACGTATCCAACAAGTGTTCACCTATACTGTCCCATTCTATTTATAAAGGCAAAACAAAAAGAGGGCGTATTCGTCCCTCCCTCTTTTTCACATATAAGCTTAATAAAGGGTTCCTTTAAAATAGGCAGACCAATCCCGTTCACTCTGTACACAGACAGAGCCTTTGAGCGCTATTCAATTATCGGCACAAAGTATTGAGACGTAATCTGATTAAGATCAAAGGAAGCCCCTCCGTTCATTTTAAGTTACATAAAGTGTAGCATAAGTAATTCGCTTTCACAAGATTAAACCACCCATAGAAACAGAAAGAAAATCTTTATATTTTTACTTTAATCGTCATTTTTTGCGGGTTCTTCTCATAATAAAAATAACAACAGCAATTATCAATAACAGACCTATAGAAATGATAGCCACTTGCCACCAACTTAAACCGCTCACCAGTTCATCTTTTAAATCGACTTTCTTCGTCGGAATAGCTTCCTTCGCAATATGACTTAAAGTATTTCTCTCCATCTCTGCCTCATCTAATCTCTTCGTTCCACTGCAGAGAGATGTCTCTAACTTTTCCTCTCCTCTATAAGAAGAAAAGACTAGATACTCTCCTCCCTCTGCAAAACGAAATGCACAGCTACTAAAACTTGTATATATAATAACTTGCGAAGAGCTTGTCCCTTTCCAAATTTTCTTCACTTCAAATAATGTTTTCATTCTTCCGTCCTTCTTTTGAACTTCTAATACCTTACCTTCAAACACTACATCATTTTTTTGTAACCTCTCTTCTGGTGATGCTTTAGTACAATCACAAGCATAAGACTTCTCTGGTAAAATAAAATAAGTAAAGCTACAAATTAAAACAAGAGACAATACATATACGATTCTTTTCAAGAATCCCAAACCCCTTCATTATCAATTTTAGAAGCTTTCCGTATATTATTTTTACGTTATTCGCCAAATTCCTCCATAGTGAATTAAACATTATCGTTTCAATACAATAAAAGTCTTTATCGACATTTTTATAACCTGATATTAGTATCAAGTTATAAAAATAACAAGGAGATGTTCCTATGAATTCTAAATCTCGTATTACTGCAATTGGTACTTATGTTCCAGATCAAATATTGTCTAATAACGATTTAGAAAAAGTAGTCCATACGAATGATGAATGGATTGTGCAAAGAACAGGAATGAAGGAAAGAAGAATTGCTAACGAAGACGAATACTCCTCACACTTAGCCATTAGAGCAATCGAAAACTTATGTAAAACATATAAGAAAAACCTAGAAGATGTCGACTGTATCATTGTCGCTACAACTACTGCTGACTTTGTTTTCCCTAGCATTGCTTGCCAAATACAACAATACTTCAACATACCCCATACACTAGCTTTTGATTTAAATGCGACTTGCGCTGGTTTCACATATGGCCTGCACGTTGGTAATAGCTTGATTACTTCTGGATCACATAAAAAAGTACTTGTCGTAGCAACAGAGACATTATCTAAAGTTACTGATTACTCCGATAGAACGACCTGCATTTTATTTGGCGATGGTGCTGGAGCTATTTTATTAGAAAGAGATGAAATCAAACCAAGCTTTATCGCTGCTCACATGGGAACAAATGGTGCTGGTGGCATTCACCTATACAGAACAAACTTATCTACTACTATGAATGGCACACCACTGCAAACAAATGAAAAAATCGTTCAAAATGGGAGAGAAGTGTATAAATGGGCAACACGCACGGTACCAGCAAGTATAAAAGAACTATTACATACCGCAAATATGCAAATAGATGATATAGACTGGTTCGTACCACACAGTGTTAACTTACGAATGATTGAATCTATTTGCGAGAAAACCGAAATTCCAATTCAAAAAACTTTAACCAGTGTAAAATACATGGGGAATACATCTTCCGCTTCCATTCCACTCGCTTTAGATTTAGCTAGAAAAGAAGGAAAATTAAATAACGGAGATACACTTTTACTGTACGGATTTGGCGGTGGACTTACGCATTTAGGGGTTATTGTGGAATGGGATTTAGACTAATACGTTTTTATACAGCTAACATTACGGTAAATGAAATTACATCAATGATTTTCTGAATATATATATCACAGCTCAAAATATATCAACGATTCCAGTTAGACTATTAGTTAATTGCAAAAAAAGCTGCCATTCAAAGATTGGTTACCTCCCTTTGAATGCGGCTTCTTTTATCTTAAGCTTATTCACCTGTCCGAGACCACATCACAACAGGAATTAGCAATAATGCTAACAATCCTCCCGCTAATGATAATGCGGCATAACTGGAATTAGCTACTACCATTCCTGACATCGCTCCACCTGAAGCTCCGGCTAACGCAATAAAAACATCTATTTTCCCTTGTGTTTTAGCACGTGTAGAAGGAGTTGTGGAGTCAACGATTTGTGCTGTACCACTAATCAATCCGAGATTCCATCCTAATCCAAGTAAAGAAAGAGCAACAATTAATAATAGTAAAGAATCACTCGGTGCTATCGCAGCTATGACACCCGCTGCAAGTAAAATCATCCCACCAGCTATACTCATCTTAGTACGGCCAATTTTATCAATTAACATTCCTGTAACAAGTGATGGCAGGTACATTGCACCTACATGAAAACCAATCACGAGACCTACTGCACTTAATCCATGACCGTGGTGTCCCATGTGAACTGGAGTCATCGTCATAATCGCAACCATCACTATTTGAGTAAGTATCATTACGATTGCTCCAACCCTAATACCTCGTTTGTTTTCTTTCGCTTCTTCTGTTACCGGTTGCCCTTTATATGTATGTTCTTGTTTATATGTTTCTATTATGTTAGCAATAATTAACGGATCTGGACGAAGCATAACGAAAAGGACAAGACCCGCAAGTATAAATGCCGCTGCTGATAATATAAACGGACCTGCAAGGTTAGGAATTCCAATTGAATGGGCAAAATCTCCCATTACGCCTACTAAATTCGGTCCTGCAACTGCACCGAAAGTCGTCATAACCATCGTAATACTAATAGCAGTTGCTCGTTGTTTCTTATCTGCTAAATCGGTACCAGCATAACGAGCTTGTAAATTCGTCGCTGTACCTGCACCATATATGAGTAAAGAGACTAGTAATAGAATAATACTATTTGTTAAAGAAGCCAATACAACTCCAATAGCCCCTAGCCCACCTACTATAAACCCTGTTGCAAGTCCTATTCGGCGACCATATTTTTGCGATAACTTCCCAACAAAGAAAGCCGCTACCGCAGATCCCATTGTAAACATAGCAGCCGGTAATCCTGCATATGCATCTGTCCCAAGCATTTGCTGCGCAAGAAGTGCACCTACTGTAATTCCAGCAGCTAACCCTGCCCCGCCAAACATTTGTGAAATACTTACGATTATTAACGTTCGTTTATATAATTTTTGTTGTTCTTCTTCTGTATACATATGGTTATTTACTGAAGTTTCCGCCTTACCTAGCATTTTCTCACCCTCCTTTTAAAATTAATTCCTCTTGTTAATGTACTATAATTATTGTTTCATATTCAATGACAATTGTATTCGTTACTTGAACGACACTCTCATTGATTCATCTAATATAAATACATTCTAATTAAAAAAAGCTGTCCCATAGTTTAGTTTCACCTACTTACGGGACAGCTCCTTCTCATGTTTCATACCTACCTCTAATAATGACAAAATCTCTCTATGCTATTTAACCTCTACATCTTGCACAGATTCAATTCCCTTTTTCTTACCTTCTTTTATTTCATAATAATACGAAGGTAATTCTATATTATGTTCTAAGAAATAATCCTCAATTAATGAAATAATCACTTTCAATGTTTTCAAACGAGCGTATAATTTATCATTACTCGCAATAATATTCCATTTAGCATTCGGTTTATTTGTGTTTTCAAACATATCTTCCATTGCTTCGACATACTCATCCCATTTTTCCCGATTACGCCAGTCCTCATCTGTAATTTTCCATCTTTTAAGAGGATTATTCTCTCTTTCTGTAAATCTCTTCAACTGTTCGTCTTTACTAATGTGATAGAAAAGCTTTCCTATAATATAATGATCATCAGTTAATAGTTTTTCAAAATCATTAATTTCATCATACGCTCTCGTCCACTCTTCGTTTGTAGCAAAACCTTCAACACGTTCAACTAATACCCGCCCATACCATGAACGGTCGAATATAGTAATTTGCCCATATTGAGGAATTTTCCGCCAAAAACGTTGCAAATAATGATACCGTTTTTCATGTGGAGCAGGGGCGCCAATTGGATTCACTTGGAATCCACGCGGATCAAGATGTTCAGTCACTCGCTTAATCGCTCCGCCTTTACCTGCTGCATCCCAGCCTTCCATAACAAGCATAACGGCTATTTTTTCTTCTTTTAAAATTTGCTGTAGTGCTAATAAGCGCATTTGATATTTTTCGAGTTTCTTATTGTACTTAGATTTCGAATCAATTCTTTTCGTTAAATCTACTTTAGCCAGATGCTCTTTTTCCATCAAACAAATCCCCCTTGTTATATGACAATGTTATTTTAATATATTTATTGGGAATTTTTTCATATTAACATTCCCTTTGACTAATACTCATCCCCTCCACCTGTATCTATCCTTTGTAAGTCGGACGTATCTTTAAATTGATAAATCCCCCCCAGATTTACTTTTTAGTATCCTTTAGCAAGCATTTATTATTAATCAAAAAAAAACAAGGAAACTATGCCGAAAAAGCTCTACACAGTTTCTTTGTTTTTTTAAATGTGTGTGTGACATACTTGGGAAGATTAATTACGAAAAGATAGGAGCTCTATCGCTTCACTTATACTACAAACGAATTACAGGCGGAATATCTCCTTCTGATAAAAAGTAAGCAAACACTGTAAATCCACTAACTAATATTGATAATAATGTTATTACAATCCCACGTGGTATATTATCTCAAAAAGAGAAGATAATAACAAATAAATCCATTAAAGAATGGGAGCTCTCTAAAATGAAACACAAAATAATAACTCTCTTTACGCTTATATGTTTAGCACTACCAATGCAAGCTAATGCTTACACATTTCAGTCGTTACCAATTGCATCAAAGTCTAAACAATGGTATATCGAAATTGACAAATCTCATAACTCAAACAAGCAAGCGGTGCAGCCAAAACAAGGTGTATATGATACGTATAGTTTACTCTTAAAAAATATTGGTAATGATGTATCAAATGTATCTGTAGAAATACTTGATAACACACCTACATCTAAAGCTACCTTCAATCCTACTACATTAAATAACAACGTTTCAAAAAGTCATACAAGCTTTGACTACATGGTATTCCCATTAGACTTTAATAGCCATAATTTCAAAGTCGTCATTACTTGGGAGGAAAAGAATTTCTCTTACAACGGCCATCCAGTAAATGAGAGTAAAAAAATAAAACAAACATTTGTGTTTAATGAAGAGTAAGCCCTAATTGGATTAGGGCTTACTCTTCATTTACAAAACCAGATTGAATTGCATCTGTCACTTCTTTTGCAATTTCCATTGTCGTTGCTTCCATACAAAGTTTTTTATACCAAATATGTACGGATGATTTTTTATTAGAAAGATGCTTCATTAAAATCAATTGACTATATGCCATTTTACTTTCTATAGGAGTCGCAATATACACCGTAAAATTCTTTGCTTCAAATACCTTTTCTCCCAAAACATATTTACATCCTAACTCACCTACTACTAAATCATTTAGGCTTTCTATTGTCATATACCATATCCCCCTTTTAGCCTACATAATCAATCGAACCGCCGAATACTTGGTACAGACAATGCCATTCCAATTGTTATGAGTACTAAAATAGCTAGCATTATAATTGTTATCTTGCCACCTATTACAGTGGCTAACCAGCCTACAATCACATACCCTAATGGCAATAAAGCAAATGAACCTAACATATCAAGACTTGCCACTCTTCCAAATGCTTCTTCTGGTACAAGCTCTTGTAAACTTGTTTCCCAAATGAGCCCAAATATCATCATACCGAATCCTTCTATTGCCATTAAAGCTATTAAAGCAGGTGCCCAAGAAACGAAAGGCATAATTAATAGTGCTATTCCACTTATTAACACACCACCATATGCTAGTACTCCCCTCTTACGCCACTGCTGCCGCCCACCAAAAATTAGTGCTGCAATTACAGCTCCAGCACCAGAAGAAGCCATACCCAATCCATACACGAAAGCTTCAAAATGATGATGAACATTAAACAACCATGGAATTAATACAACGATAATTCCTGCATAACAAATATTTATGAAAGAAAAGACTAAAATTGTAATCCACAGCCACGGGTGACTTTTCAAAACTAAAACACCTTCCATAAACTCTTGTTTGTAATCGATCTTACTCTTTTCAATAGGTTTTACTGTTTGAAACTTGATTTCTCTTAAAAATAATAAACATAAAAATGATAACAAATATGTTACTGCATCCAGTCCAAATCCTATTCCGGCAGATGCAACTGAAACGATCAATCCTCCAAGAGCCGGTCCAATTAGTCGTATACCTTGATTACTCATTTGAGTTAATGCATTAGCTGCATTTCGAATTTTCGGTACAAATACTTTCGCTCTTACAGTCGCATACGCCGGCTGAAATATCCCTTCCATAAGTCCATATAATGCTACGAATACATATAGAAGTGGAATTGTTAAAACGTCCATAAATATAAGTGTTGCAAGTAATAACATTAATATGCAACGGATTATATCTGTAAATAACATCAATTTTACCCGGTCAATTCGATCCACGACTAATCCAGCAAACGGTAACGCAAGAATATTAGGAAGCATGTACATTGCCATAGTCATTCCCATTACAACTGTTGAACCAGTTAATGAATATACAACGACTGGCAGAATAACCATCGTTATCGAACTACCTAAAGTCGAAAGTAATTGCCCAAGCCATAAAAACTTAAAGTGTGGTGACACTTTAACTGGCAATAACAATTTACCGACATAACCTAAATGTTTTTCTGTTGGTATTTCTCCTTGCATATCTCTCTCCTCTTTTCAAATTAAGTTAATACCCAAGATTAAATACAGAAAATTCAATCTTTAACACCTTTAATTATATATGAAACTGTTAAATTATTAGTAAAAATATAAAAAAGAAAATCATAATGAATCTACACATATCACGTGTTGAATATAAATAGAAAAGGTGTTTTCATTTATGAAAACACCTTTTCTATTTATAATTTTAAGTTCTTCTTCAATGTCCAATACTTTTCTTGAGCATTTTCAAATGAGAATTCTACCCAGCCATTTGGATCTTCACGATATACATTTACTTTTGTACCATTCTCTAATTTTCCAACTTCATTTTGTGTAACGTTTGGTACACTCTTAATTGGATTGTTAAACGGGAATGGAACTTGATAGTAAGATCCTACAGTTTGAACAGTAGCTTTCGCATCTTTTGCGTAATCTTTATATGGAATTGTTTCGCCTAATGCCTCTACATTTAATGTATTAGGGTTTTTCGGCAATCGGTTTACATTTTGATAATCTTTGTTATTGAAAGGCTTAATACGTTCCATAATATTAGCAATTTTGCCAGCCCATTCTTTATCAGTTGAATACATTACATTCATCGCAGATAATGTGTAACCGTTGAAATACTTAGCACCTTGTTCTAAGTAATTCTTCCTCACATAATCAGCATTGTATGAAATACTTAATCCATAAGATGGTAAATATTTTGCATGTGCGAATGGGTCCCAATCATACGCTCGTAGTCCAAATAAATTATGTTTACGATATGCAATTTCTGATTTCCCGTATCCAGACTCTAAGATTGCATGTGCTGCTAAATATAAAGAGTTTACGCCATACTCGTTTTGCGCTTTAATAAAGTCTTGTCCAACTCCAACAAGCGGACTATCGGGATGATATCTTTTAATATAATTATCAATCTCTTGAGCTGTTACATTAGAAGGTAATGTTACATCTAAATCGATATATGATGCCATGGCATTATATAAAAATTGCGCATATTCTTCACGTGTTAAAACACTAGTTGGATTAAATGCACCTGCACCATTACCTGCAGCAACGCCGTTAGACTCTAATGCACTAATGGCATCATTTGCCCAATGATTTTTCGGAACATCATTAAATGTATGATTAGCTTTTACTTTTAGTTTAAAAGCTTTCTGTAAAATTACAGCCATTTCAGCACGAGTTAAAGATTCTTTCGGTCTAAATGTTCCTTTACCATCACCTACGAAAATCCCCATATCTGTTAAAGCTAAAATTTCTTTTTGGAACATTGTTGTCCCTTCGCTAATATCAGAGTATGGATTTTTATACTCGCTTTTCGCTTCTGGTTTTAATGCACGATATATTAATGCAGCTACTTGCTCACGATTTACAACATCCCCAAATCCAAACTTCCCATTATCATATCCTGCAATAATTTCTTTTGACGTTAAATTAATAATTGCTTTATATGACCAATGATCTTTCGGAACGTCTGGAAATTCCTTTTCAGCTGCAAATGAAGTTGCTGGAGCCATCACTACTTGAAGTGCGACTGTCACTGCTAACACATTAGAAATAAATTTTTTCATATTTTTTAACACGTTATGTATATGCTTGTCCCGTGTTAACTTGCCTCCCTTTTTAATAAAATTTTCCCTATTAAACTAACAAACTTTTAAGTCAATTAATTAGTCAACAGTAAAAGTATACGTGATAAAAATAAACTAATCTACCATTATTTTATTTTTAATCAGCATAATACGATATATCTTTTTATTTCGATACAAAATTATATAAATCCATATAAAAAGCCCATCTCTATATAGACGATGGGCTTTTTAAACGATGTTTTTTTATTTAGCTAATCGATACTTTGTAACATTGAAACCTTTCCACTCATAATAATCTAAAATCCCAGCATAAACTGCCTCTGCAGCAATTTGTCTTCCTGACTCAGTAGCTAATTTGCCATTATCTATATTGTTATCTATAAAGGTAAGCTCTGTTAAAACTGCTGGTACTGTATTTTTATTTACTACATAAAATGAATGATTGTCTTTTATATCTCTATCTCTTGTATGTAGTGCTTCTACTACTCGTTTTTGAATTTTTTGTGCTAATACTTTGCTATCCTTTTCAAGCTGTGTCTCTTCCCCAGACTTGGATTTTTTATAATAATATGTTTCCGTTCCATGACCATCATGATTTTCAGAAGCATTTGCATGAATGCTTACAAATATATCTGCATTGTTCTCTTGACCAAATTTCACTCGATTCACAAGAGACTCATTCTTGTTACTTCCTGGATTTCCGTTCTCTTCACGTGTTAACAAAGCTTTTAAAGGTGTATTTTTTTCTAACAATTGCTGTAATCTTAAAGATGTATCAAATACAATTTCACTTTCCTTTTCACCTTGCCCTGGATTCCCTGGATCAAATCCTCCATGACCAGGATCAATAATAACTACCTTTTCCACTAATGGATTTCCAACTTGAATTTTGTCAGCCTTTGTAATAAATTGAGCTGCTTCTGCTTTAGTTAGAGTTTTTTCAGGCTCCCATTTGTTACCAGTACCAACAGAAATCCCTAATTCAACTAGGATGTTAGCTTTTGCTTTACCCCAGCTTTTTTCTAAATCACTGAATTTAGTTGCTGGAGTACCATTTACTTTAGAATCTAATTTGTAAGCTTCTACAATAAGGGAGGCCATTGAAACTCGGTCGATTTTCCCAGTTGGATCAAATACGCCTGGGCCTTTCCCTTTAACAACACCAGCTTTTTCTACAGCTGCGATGAATGGAGTATACCATTGGTTTTGAGAATCACCGAAAGATGGTTTAGCATTTTTATCGATTGGTAAGTTTAAGATTTTAGCCATCATTGTAGCTGCTTCTGCACGAGTGATTTCCTTTTCAGGCTCGAACATTCCTGCATCATTACCCTTAACTGCACCTTTTTCTACTAAATAGTTAATAGAATCTTCTGCCCAGTGTTTAGCTGGAACATCTGGAAATGTTTTTGTTTGTGCGAAACTACTAGATGAATAAGATAATATACTAGCTGCGATTATTCCTGCTGTGATTATTCTATTTTTCATAGAATATATTCCCCTCTCAAGTACAATGTTTTATGTAACAGAGTAATTATAGTTCTGAAAATTAGTAATAGTCAATTGCATTTTGTATAATTTTGTCTTATTATTGTATTTTTTAGAACAAATAACTATAGTTAAACTATAAGAGACTCATTTTATAAGAGGAGAGATTCGTATGAGTACGAATTGGAAAAGTATCGAACACCGCATTTATACAATGTGTATGATTCAGCGTAACAATGAAATATTACTAATACAACGGCCGGATCATCTAGGCTTCCCTGGTTACATCGCTCCAGGCGGAAAAGTAGATTTCCCAGAAAGTATCGTTCAAGCCGCTATAAGAGAAGTAAAAGAAGAAACTGGATTACTTGTTTCTAATTTAATCTTTAAAGGATTAGACGAATATGTAAATCCAAAAGAACAAGTTCGCTATATGGTTTTCAATTATTGGACAAATTCATTTGAAGGTAGCCTTCTTCCTCACCCTCCAGAAGGAGAATTAGTATGGGTTCCAATTGACTCTGCGTTACAGCTTCCCATGCAAGAGTGGTTTAAAGAAAGATTCCCATTATTTTTTGAAAAAAGCACTTTCGAAATTCAACGTGTTTGGGATCGTGACTTAGATAAACAAGTTGCTATGACAATTACCCCTACATAAAAAAGCTTGGAATATCTCCAAGCTTCGCTTACTTCTCCTCTATTTTCTTAATCTCATAATCAATTTCTAAAAACTTAACTCCAAATATCCACATTCTATGGTTAGCTGTTAACATTTGATCCGTGCCCTCTTTAATGATAAAAGTCTCTGCTAATGGTAAGCGTATTGTAAAGTAGCCAGTGTGTAAGTATATCCCTTCATCTCCCTTACAACTCTCTCTTAGCTTACTTGTAATAACTAAACTGTTTGCATCATTAGCTAACTTCAAAATACCAGTCATATTCGAATATGGTAAAGGCAATGCGATATTCATATATGTCTCGTTCTTGTATACATGCTTTGAATAAAGGGCTACAAAAATCGTTTTCCCCTCTCCATTCTTTCTTATCCATGCCCTCACGTTTTCCCTACCATCACTTTCATCTTTTACACTAACGATAGAACCTTGCATTGCTTCCCACTTACCACCGATTCCTAAATGTATTTGCGCTACACGTTTACTCATTTTTGCATAACAAAATGCAAATGGACGAAACCAACGAGCCCATTTAATGTTTGCTTGTAAATGATACTCTTTCGTATGTTCATAAAAGCGATTAATACTTATTGGTATCTCTGTTTCATCAAATGTATCTCTATGAAAATTACTCATTTTATCAACTAATCCACTATACTCCTTATTATCTACTAATCCTTGGCTATGTAAAAAACGCTCTCCAACTGTAAAACTCCCTTTTAAGTGGCTCATTGGTTTTCCATAGTATTTATAATTCGGAATACTCTTCTCAATCATCCAACCGAGAAAAGCTGGTAACGCTACCCCAATCCCATTTACCACGCCGTGAATCCAGACCATTTGTGCAATTGTAATCGTCATTACTTGTTTGAAATTTCCGTATGAATATATGAGTGAAAACATTATTGTTACCATAAGTGCACTAGAAGAAATAACTAAAAGTACCTTTGCACTTATAGCATTGAATTTCGTTCTCCATACATAAATTCCATATCCATAAATGGCACATAAATATATGAATACTGCAAAGAATTCAAACACCCTCGAATACGTAATTCCTATTGCAACTGTCATTGGAGAAATGACGATGATAAACATAATAGCGTCATATAACTTACTTCCCCGTTCTCTTTTTCTTCCAAGTAAACCCGCTGATAACGGCAATAAAAATGCCGAGTAATGAAAGTGTGCAGCTGTGAGTAAAACAATGTCAGAACTAAAGTGCATAATTGAAAGTTTTGCTACAGAAGCAAAAAACCAGAAACCACCTAAAAACAAATACATAAAGGCACTATCAATAGCTGTCTCTTCTAACGGTTTCCATCCTCTTTCTAGCAATCTACTTACACCAAATAACGCGACAATTCCTGTATATACAAACCAAAATAGCGCAAAGAAATAGTGATTTGTTACGAAAGCTAACATTGCACTAATTGCTGCGATTGGATATAAAAACGATACAAATTTATAAAAGAATACATACGATCCATTTCTTGTTTTCTTATCAATGATGCAAAATGACATCGGTATAAATAACAAAATAGATAATAAAATAATTGCTTCAACAGGATCTACATTCGACCACTCGTATATTAGAAATACAATATAACAAGCAAATCCAAATAGTATATTTTTCATCTCGTTTATTTCCTTTCCACAAATGTTCCCTTATATGAAAATAACGAACCAATTAACGGATTCCGTACTTGTACATGAATTCGAAAACATTGTAGTGTTTCATCATAACTTTCTACAATTTTTGCCTCTCCGTATAAAAATCTAGGTAACGGTATTTTTCTTCCAAACATAAAAAACCATTGTTTCTTTGAAGAAATATGTATCCCGCCTTTTTCATCAATATAAAAACTCAATGTAGAAACAAGTATATGTGGCTCACCAAAATAATCTACAATTTCATTATTCTCTTCATCCAACTTCATAACAGCGTTAAAATATCTTTTCTTATTATGAAAATAAAAAGTACGATTCCATGTTACAAATTCTTTCCCATATTCATCTCGCTCAGCGGTATTATGTATCGTAAATGGCACTTTCTTTCCTCGCTCAGAGAAAAACATTCGAAACTTCGATGCAATTTTCAAAATCAATTTAACGAAAAAAGAGCCACCGTAAATTTCATCCATTTCCCCTTCTCCTGTAAAACTATTCTCTTCTGTAATCGCATATCGCTTCTGTAATTTTGGATGAAGATTTTTATAGGTATCTCCTAATAATCTTTCATAAATATTAGCCATATATTTATCCCTTTCTCTTCCTCTTACAATTTTTTGCGCTTGGCAAATTAGTGCAATTCATATAACCGACGATTGATAACCCTATTAGAAGAAAATTCAATGTAATCGGATTAAACGGCTCTGTAAAACTTGTGATATTCGTAACTCCTGCCACTATAGTTAAACCTATTAACATAACAATATGTAATATAAACAATTTTCGTTTTTGAAATGGCAATAGCCACATAACACCCCATATTATTTCTAAAAATCCAACTATTTTAAGTATAAAAATACTACTTTCATTCGATCCGATTAACTCAGAAAGCATCTTCAGTTCCTCTGGATGAGTAAAAATCACTTTCGGTACAATCCCTTGATATAACCATACGAAGGCAAATAAAAAGCAAACGAGCCAATACGTCATCGTTCTTCTAATTAACAACTTCGGATGAAGTCCCTTTTCTAACCATAATTTTAAAGCATCAAAACTCCAAGCAGTCGCAGAGCCTAATAAAGGTCGAAAAACATATGAATCTATCACATTTCCTATACGACCAAACCTTGTATCATAATCATATTTCGTCTCAAAATAAATATGTTCTTCATTCGGTGTATATTTCCAATAACCACGCCCGATTTGTATAAGTGATAATTGATTGTCTGTCCAAAATTTTAAAGAAGAAATGCGCTCTCCAGTTTCTTTTCTTACTTCACCTATCGATTCTCCTTCTCCAGCTATTTCAAGTCCGAAACCAATCTTCGTTTTATATAAAAACTTCTGCGGCTCCCCCTCCTTTTTCTCCAAATACGAGATTTCTGTAAAACGTGCATCCCACTCTGTATGTAGGTCCGGTTCTTGCGTATATTTCCATAATTTCTCCATTGTTGTTTTCATTTCTATCGCTACATAAATAGGCTTTTTCTTGCCCATCCTTCCACCTCCCATGCTCTATATTTTTAATGTACATGCAACGAATTTATTTTGCTACACTTTTCACAAACTAACCTTCAAAAAAGATAGAATTTTTAAAAAATATATAAAACACTTGATTCCCTGAAAAATTTAAATTATTATAAAACAAATGTTACCAACAACTTCATAAATCAAACACTCTCGCCTAAAACGTGAGATAGAGGTTGCAACGCTTATAAGTATTCTAAAGGAGACACAGAGATGTCTATGAATTTAGAAGAAAGGAAGTGTTGCCGAAATTGATAAATTTCTCTGCATTTATCAATTGGGGCTGTTTTCGAATAGAAACAGAACTGTCATATGTACAGACATGTACGTGTGAAGAGCTATCTACAAAAAAGAGATATCATCTTTATGATATTCCTTTTTTGGCGGTTTTTTTATTAGCTCCGTTTTCTGTTTCCCTTTTCCTGTAACAGCACCATCCTCACTTATTTGAGATGGTGTTTTTTGTTTTTCTCTCTGGTAACTACAGGAATATTGGGATTTGTATATGTCCTAACCTATTCTTAAAAATGGACGAAAGAAGGAATTCGTAATGGAAACGATTGTACAAAAGTTTGGCGGTACTTCTGTTGGAAGCGTCGAACGCATTCAACATGTAGCAAGCTTAATTATTGAAGAATATGAACGAGGACATAGCATTGTCTCTGTCGTTTCAGCAATGGGAAAAAGTACAGATGAACTTGTCGCACTTGCTAACGCTATTACTGAAAATCCAAGTAAACGTGAAATGGATATACTCCTATCTACAGGAGAACAAGTAACCATTTCACTATTAACAATGGCACTACAAACAAAAGGTTATAATGCAATTTCATTAACAGGATGGCAAGCTGGTATTACGACTGAATCTGTACATAGTAGTGCACGGATTACTGACATTAATACTGATCGTATTCAGTCCTATCTTACTAAAGGCACGATTGTTATAGTAGCTGGTTTCCAAGGAATAAGTGAAGAAAATGAAATTACAACACTTGGCCGCGGTGGCTCCGATACGACTGCTGTTGCATTAGCAGCGGCATTAAAAGCAAAAAAATGTGATATTTATACGGATGTGACCGGCGTATATACGACTGATCCACGTGTTGTAAAAACTGCTTATAAATTAGATGAAATTTCTTATGACGAAATGTTAGAGCTTGCCAATCTCGGTGCTGGCGTGTTACACCCACGCGCTGTTGAATTTGCTAAAAATCATAATGTAGTTTTAGAAGTACGATCAAGTATGGAACAAGAAAACGGAACAATTGTAAGGGGAGAATGTAACATGGAACAACAATCAATCGTTAAAGGTATTGCATTTGAGGATAACATTACACGCGTCACAATTAAAGGGTTAGAACAAGGTGCACTTTCAACAGTTTTCTCTACGTTAGCAGCGGCACATATTAATGTAGATATTATTATTCAAAGTATTACAAATGAAGGAACTGTTCACCTCTCTTTCTCAATCCATTCTAATGATTTAAGAGAAACATTAGAAGTATTGGAACAAAATCAAGAAGCACTTCACTATGAATCTGTGGAATATGAAAATCATTTAGCAAAAGTATCAATTGTAGGATCAGGTATGGTATCTAACCCAGGTGTCGCTGCAAATATGTTCACTACTTTAAAAGAAGACGGTATTCATATTAAAATGGTAAGTACATCTGAAATTAAAGTATCAGTTGTCATTGATCGAATTCACTTAGTAGATGGTGTGGAAGCACTACATCAATCATTTATGGCGAAAATTGAGCCTTTAGTGCAAATGAGCTAATTTCCGCCAGTAAAACTTACAACAAATTATATTAATCTATTTCCTTCCTATATAAATAGAAAGCTGTTTGCATAGTGGAAAGTGAGAAAAAGGTTATTTAGTTTAAAATAAAGTCGTTTGAAAAATAATAAAATTGTTAAAAAATAGAAGCAAGTCGTTCTCTTCAACAATTGGGCAGTTATCTACCACCTAACTTCCTCGCATTCGCCGAATTTTGAGGTGGGAATCTTACTGCCTGCAAATAGCGGGATAAATTTTTACACATAAGGAGATAAAGACTATGACAAAAAACAAATTACTAAGAATGGACAATGTCAGCATCGTTGTAGAATCCCTTGATGACGCAATCTCTTTCTTCGAAGAGATTGGCCTGAACCTCGAAGGGCGAGCCACTGTCGAAGTTGAATGGGCTGGTCGCGTAACTGGACTCGGTTCTCAGTGCGTAGAGATTGCTATGATGGTTACGCCAGATGGCCACAGCCGAATTGAACTTTCACGATTTCTCACCCCACCTACTATAGCAGATCATCGGACAGCTCCTGTAAACGCTCTCGGTTATCTGCGTGTCATGTTCACCGTTGAGGACATTGACGAAATGGTATCCAGACTTACTAAGCATGGTGCAGAGCTCGTTGGCGAAGTAGTTCAGTACGAGGACTCGTATCGACTCTGCTACATTCGTGGAACCGAAGGAATTTTAATCGGTTTAGCGGAAGAACTCGGTAACAAATAAGTAAGTGACGTTTTATAAAGTGAAACTTTAATCAGTGGGAGGGTGTTCCTCCCCACTGATTATTAGCTCTCACCAATCGGGCTTTAGCGGGATAAAAAGTCGTTGGCTATGCCAAACAGAAATTCATTCAAAATTAAATAAGTATAACCCCGTCCTAAAGTTAGGACGGGGTTATACTTATTTAATTTTGAAACTTTATTATCATTTTACACATGGATTTCAAGCCTCTACACAAACAGCTTTTTAACATATTATCAACATCAAAAAATTATTATAAAACAATTAAATTATTCGTTATATCCTTTCCTAGGAAATATAACTGACTCCTCCCACTCTTCATTATATATCTTATCGCTCTTTCCCTTGAATTCCTTCATAGTCAATGAAAGCACTCATAATTAATAATCCGCAGCCAATATAAAAACCAAACTCATTCTCTTTCTCAAAATCCGCCTCTTCTTCATCAATATGTATTTTCTCTTTAAAGCTTTGATTCTCGTAGTTTTTTTAGCGGTTCTCCTATGCTCATAACGTCTCCTCCTTTAATAAATTATGACATGAAAGGAGATACAAATGACAGAAACTATTGGTAAAAGCCACTGTAAACTATTCGTTTACACAATAAAAAAAGAGAGAATAGCTCTATATTTAAGCTATTCTCTCTCTTCTATTAAAACAGATGAATGTTTTCTTTCTTACAAGCTTCACGTAAATCATCAGGCCATACAGAAGATTGAACTTCACCGATATGTGCTTTACGTAAGAAGTACATGCACATTCTTGATTGTCCAATACCACCGCCAATTGTTAATGGTAGTACGTCTTCTAATATACCTTTATGGAAATCATACTCACGTTTGAAGTCATCACCAGTTTTCGTTAACTGTTCATCAAGTGATTTACTATCAACACGGATTCCCATGGATGATAATTCGAATGAAGCTTGTAGTACTGGGTGCCAGAATAAAATGTCACCGTTTAATTTCCAATCATCATAGTCAGCTGCACGTCCATCGTGTTTTTCACCTGAACGGAGTGCATCACCAATTCCGATAATAAAGACTGCACCGTGTTCTTTCGCTATTGCATGTTCACGATCTTTCGGTGTTAATTCTGGATATTTATCTTCTAGTTCTTGGGAAGTAATGAAAACAACATCTTCTGGTAAATACTTTCCAAGGAACGGATACTTTTCAAATAAGTGATCTTCTAAATCTTTGAATATTCCATAAATTGTTCGTACTGTTTCTTGCAAGTATTCTACAGTGCGCCATTCTTTTTGAACAATTTTTTCCCAATCCCATTGGTCAACGTAAATGGAATGTGTTGCATCTAGTTCTTCATCACGACGAATCGCGTTCATGTTTGTATATAAGCCTTCACCAGCTTCATAGCCGTATTCATGTAGTGCGAATCTTTTCCACTTCGCTAGTGAATGAACAATTTCTAATTCTTCTCCTGAATGTAGCATATCAAATTCAATTGGACGTTCTACACCGTTTAGATGATCGTTTAATCCTGATTTTTTCGTTACGAATAATGGTGCAGATACGCGGAATAGTTCAAGACGTTTTGCTAATTGGTCCTCGAAAAATGTTTTAACTTCCTTAATTGCGATTTGAGTCTCTCTTACTGTCATTAATGATTGATACATGGTGGTTTCCTCCTAAAATGTTTGGATGTTGTGAAAAGAAGCCAACAAAAAAAGCCCTTCTATCCCAAAAAACTGGGACGAAAGGCTTTGGTTCCGCGGTACCACCCAAATTAGCAACAGAGGTTGCTCACTTATACAATACGGAGATGAAAAAATCTCGATACTGTTCTTCTTGTAACGGCGAAGTTCCCGGCTAAGTCTACTTTCCTATAAAGGATTTCGGTTAGCGACTCCAGGAGGTTCTTCATAATAGGCTTCGTATCAGGCTCACACCGTCCCTGACTCGCTTAAACTACATCCTACTACTACTCGTCCTTTCATAGTCGTTTTGTTGTCACATCTCTGAAACATTTTATTAATGATTATTCTATACAAAAAACAAAGAAAGTCAACAAAAAGTTTTAAAAAATTTTTCAATTCTTTATTTTACGGCTTTATTGATTGTTGTTAATTTAACATCTTTACTTCTTCTGTCTCGTCATTCCAAAAAATGTTTCACTAACCGAAACTAACGTATACACAACTATTAGTGTAATCGTTCGAAATATAGAATCCGCAGTATTTCTTATTATTTTCATTTTCTTTGTAATTCCTTTCAGTTTACTTGCAATTTCATGATATACTATAGCATTCAAGCAGTTTGTTTTTACTTAAAGCAAACATAGTCATTTATCAAGAGTATTTTCTAATTCATTGACTATTATCAAACAAGATTTTTATATAACGGAGTGATCATATGAGCAAAACGAAAGCGAAACCGAAAAAAGGTGTAGGACAAGGTACAGGAAGTAAGGGATGGAACCGTTGGCAATCAAGTGCAAAGAAAAAGAAAGCAGCAAAACCATACAAAAGTAAAGGCACAAAGAAGTAATTTAAATACCATTTGATTTCTTTACTTTGTTCAAAACAAAATATAATTATTACAACAAAAAAGCTATGCTCTCATAAATTTGAAAGCATAGCTTTTTTATTTTAAATCATAAGAATTTCTCGAATTTCTTCCTCAGTTATGGAGGATAATTTCCCTTCTCCTGGCTCAATTACTTCAGAAATTAAATTTTTCTTCGTTTCTTGTAGTTCATGCATTTTCTCTTCAATTGTTCCGTGGGCTACTAACTTAATAACTTGCACCGTATTTTTTTGTCCCATTCTATATGCTCTATCTGCTGCTTGCTGTTCAACAGCTGGATTCCACCATAAATCATATAATATCACTGTATCTGCACCAGTTAAGTTAAGACCCGTACCACCAGCTTTTAAAGAAATAAGAAATAAATCACCTTCACCTTCGTTAAACCGATTGCATAGCTCTACACGCTCTTGCGAAGGTGTACTCCCGTCTAAATAAAAGTATGGAATCGCTTGACGGTTTAACTCACGACCGATAATGGAAAGCATCTTCGTAAATTGAGAAAAGATTAAAATTCTCTTCCCAGTACTTCTACATTCTTCTAAAATCTCTAACAGTTGTTCAAATTTAGCTGAACTGCCTTTGTAATCATCAACGAATAAAGCGGGATGATTACAAATTTGTCGTAATCTCGTTAAACCAGCTAAAATTCTAATTTTATTTTTACGTAACGTATCTTTATCTAAATGCTTTAACGTTTCTTCCCTTAATTTCGCTAAATATGCAGCATACAATCTCTTTTGATCTGGTAACAACTCCGATGACTGTAAATGCTCTATTTTATCTGGCAACTCATTTAATACGTCCTCTTTTAATCGTCTTAATACGAATGGTTTCACTCGCTTCGCTATATCCTCACGTCTTAAATCACCGAACTCTTTTCTTCCAGGTAATAATTCTGGGAAGACGACATGGAAGATAGACCATAGCTCTTCTAACGAATTTTCTACAGGTGTTCCTGTTAATCCGAAACGATACTCCGCTTGAATCGTTTTCACCGCTTTTGCAGTTTGCGTTGTAGGGTTTTTAAACGCTTGTGCTTCATCAAGAAATAGTGTATGAAACGGTCTTGCATACAACCTTATATCTCTTCTCAGCAATGGATATGACGTAATTATGACATCAAATTCTGCTATATCTTTTAAAATTTTTCGGCGCTCTATTTGATTTCCATCTGCAATAACTGCTCTAATATGCGGGGCGAATTTTTTCAATTCACTCAGCCAATTATAAACGAGGGATGACGGAGAGACGACTAATATAGGCATGTTTTTCTCTCGAATTTCCGGCAAAACAGAATCTATAAAAGCAATGCTTTGCAACGTTTTTCCTAGTCCCATATCGTCTGCTAAAATACCCCCAAAACGATAATGTGCGAGTGTTTTCATCCACTGAAATCCGTATACTTGATACTCTCTCATTTCTGCATTTAACGTATTTGGCACAGCAAACTTTAATTTTTTCGGATTTTGAATATTTTCTACTAACTCTTGAACAGACTCATCTAAACTTAAAACATGTCCTTCGTGAAGTCCGTTCATCCATTTTACACTACGGATAAGCGGAACATTCACTTCTTCCCCATGTAAAAATTCTTTCCGAATACCCGTTTCTTTTACAAATTGATTAATTTCATTAAACTCTTTACTCTCCAGTGATAATAAAGAACCGTTCGCTAATCGGTAATATTTACGTTTCTCTTCAAGAGCTACTAATACCCCTTTAATTTCAGCTTCTGGAATACCTTTTATATCAAAGCGAAATGATAACCAATCAATTCTCTCCTTCCTCCTAACTCTTATAAGAGGAGCTGTGTCTCCTTTATGAATTCGTAATTTGATTGCTGTCGTCGCATAAATATCAACTAAACCTTTTAACGTTGGAACAACATGATATAAAAAATTATACTCAGCTTCTTCATTATGCATAAAATAACCGCCTTCCGTTTTCGCAAAGGCACTTTCACGCATAATGTCTAAAATCTCTTTTTCCTTTTTCTCATCACGATTAAAAACAGACGGCTGTCCATCCTCTTCTAACGGATTAATTAGGACGTTTCCATAGTGAAATTCAAGACCTGCTAATAAGCGATTTTTCACTCGATCTAAATATAATTTCGCTTTTAATGCGGGTGTTTCAACACGATCTGATACTACCTCATCTATTCGCACAGTTCCTAGCTTCATTAACCCTGGTACAACTTTTTCTACAAAGTGCTCCATCTTATCTGCTGGAATATACAATTGGTTACTACTAGAACGATTCATCATTTTTTGTAATTCGATAAGCCGCTTGCAATCCTCAGCGTTCAACTGATACAGTTTCCCTCCAAATAGAGCATAACTATACGTATCCATTACGTCTACTTGTTGTAAGCCGTCAATATAAAGTGTAAACCCACCGTTACTCCCTTTATTAAACTCAAAATGTAAAGGAAGTAGTCCTTTTGAAATTTGTAAACCGTGAAAAGATTGTCCATCTTGATTAAGTCTGACAAACTCAGCTTTAGAAAGGAAAGAAAGCATATCCATCCACGAAGCTGGCGGTATTAAAATCATGCTATCATCTCGTTTTGCATGTACTTCTAGTGTATCTTCATACATTTTTTCATTATGATACATTTTAATAAGTTGCTGAATAATCGTATCCGTTTCTTGCCTAAAGCTATGTACATCTGGTGTGTATGTGAATTCATTAGAACAATTAAAAGGTTCTCTTTTTTCCACATTAGAAAGAAATTCTCTAATATGATTTACGAAATACGTTTTGGCAAGTATCAACTGAATTCCCAGAAGTGCCCCGCCCTTTTTCGTAACTACTGGTGTACAAATAAATTCAACATGAAGTAATTCACGTGTATCAAAGCGGTGTTGTTTACTTTTTGGCCGCAGTGGTTTGTCTGCAAATAACTGAAACATCCCGCTTGTTAATTGTTCATCTCCGCTCATGCTTTCGCTACTAGCGGGGAGCATTCCACCCGTTTGCTGATTATAATTTATTTGTATCAATACTGCTGCAACATGTTGACAATACGTTTGAAAAGAAGCTAACGACGGACAACTACATTTCGCAACAACATCACCTTTTTTAGCTTTTTCTACTGTAACATGAAAATCTTCGTTCCCTTTTACCGTCGCCTCGCAAATTTCTTTATTTTCATCATAATGATTTACTATCACTTTATTTGCTTTATAATAAGCTTCGCCTCTTTTATATGAGGTTTCTCCGCATACTTCTTTAATAATCGATTTGTTTAATGTAAAACTCATTTTTTACACTTCCTTAATTTAAACCAGTTTCTCTCAACTAACATTTTACATGCTCCAAGAGAAAATATAAAATGTAGATTTAACAAAAAAAGATGCTTATTTATAAGCACCTTTTCACTCTATCTCCATCAACCGTTTCGCCTCAAAATACAACACTTGAATAAACTTTTTCGTATTAATTCGCGTATGTCCGGAAGTTGCTACTTCTTCCTTTGTCATTTCTGTCATACGTTTTCTAACTACAGTGAAATCAAAAAATTTCGGAGCATAGCTTTCAAATTTCGGATTTGAAAAATCTGTTAATCCAAGGGAAGCTAAGTGATTTAACGATTGATAAATCGCTCTACGTACCCTTTGTTCAGATGCTTTTCTCTCCTTATCTATATGTGCATCTGAAGCTATATTCTCTAATTTCCTTATAGTTATATGGTGAAAGATATCTTTTAGCGCAGGAAATCCAAAGTCAAATGTTTGTGCTTTTTCTTGTCCATATAAATATTCCAGCATACTAAGTAAATCTTTACTTCCATTCTCTCCCGCAATACCAAGTTCTGATAATAAATAGCGTCCTGAATCCGTTATTTTTTTCCCTTCTTGCATTGGCTCATTTCGAACTTGCGGCTGTTCCCACTTAAAAACGTTATTCAATGATTTTTGAATATCATGTATAGAGCGCTCTAAACGAATACGTTCCATTACTTTACGTACAACAGATATAACCTCAATTTTATTTAATGGTTTTGTAATATAATATTCAACACCAAGTGTATACGCCTCACCTATAAGCTGCTTCGATTCAACTTGAGAAATCATAATAATTTTCCCAGTAAAAGAGGATGCGATATGGAGAACTGTTTCAATGCCGTCTCGCATTGGCATTAATAAATCAATAAATAAAATATCTACTTTTTTAAAATTTAGTTGATCTGCTTCAATAAAAGCTCCGTCTTCCGATTCTCCAATTACTTCCCCAAGATCACCATCTTCAATAATTTGTGAAAGCATGGAGCGGAAAACTTCATCATCATCTACGATATAATAAAACAACTTTATTCCCCTTCCCGCTTTAAACTACACTCCGGCAAACAAACGACAAACTTACAGCCTTCCCCAATTTCCCCATCTTCCAATCTTACTTCTCCTCCGAGCTCAGTTACCATTTCGTTTATGTAAGAAAGTCCAATTCCCGTAGATGGTGTTCCTGTTTGATCATACTTCGAAGTAAACCCTGGCTTAAATACTAGTTTCTTATATTTTTGCGCAATACCAGGCCCATCGTCAATTACTTCAAAAAATATACGTTTATCAATTTTATATAACTTAATAATGATAGCACCACTACCCTCAATTGCTTCAACCGCATTTGCAACTAAATTATTAAAAATTGATAAGACCGTATACACATGATATTCTGCATGCTCACCTTCTATATGTTTAGAAAAACAAATATCTTTTTCCAACATTTCAGCATACTTCTCATTTATTCTCACAATCATTTCTGCAAGCTCATGTCCTTCTACATACTCAGCTACATTTTTATCTAATAATAGTTTAGATAGTCCTGCAAAAATCCTTTGATTATCCTTTTTTATTTCGTGCACTTCTCCTGCTATTTTCAATGCTGTTTTACTACTTGAATCATCGTTCGCTTGTAAATTCCGATATAATTGATACGCTTCTTGTGTAATTAACTCCGCATTTTGCAACGTTTTTTTCAAATGAACAGATTCCACATATAAGTTAGAAAGGTGCATCAACATTTTTTCATTTTCTTTTCGAACTTGTGATTCTTTTAATTTTGTTTCATATAAATTCATCATATTTAAAAAACCAAGTGCAAAGAAACTACGGAAAATAGCAATTATGATTAGTTTATTTATTTCAGAAACTGTTATTGTTGTACTGAGCACTACCATGTGATAAATCGCAAGTTCTGACATACTTGCGATAATTTCAATTGTAATTCCAAGGCACCCAATTACAACTGGATTCTGATGGAACTTATTCACTCTACAAAGCGAAAATAAGCTTCCATAAACAAAATAATAAAAGAACACAGGATAGCGCAAATAAAATGATTCTGTCATATAAAATGAACCTTGCAATACCCAGTCAAGACATACACGGAATAAGACTACAGATATACCAACAAGAATACCTGCAACCGCTGCTGGTATTCTTCTTAAAAATAGTAATAAAAAGAAGAAAAGCGGTGTCCCAAAGCTAACGCGAAACGTATCATTAAAAGGATGAAAATTTAGCTCTCCAGCAATCGGAACAACAACCATTAAAATAATTAAAAGAGATATATCTTTTTTCCATAATTGATTCCAATTCAAAAGTGCCACTTCCTATGTATTTTTTCAATATTATACAAGTAAGCCCGTTTATTATTATAAACGGGCTTTTTTCTATATGTTAACCTTTTCTACCGCTTTTATTTGACGATACTCAGGCGTCCACATTGATTCTTTCACTGCTATCTTAATATCGTTATCACTTAAGTTCTCTCTAGCAACACCTTCTGCAACAGCAACTTTCGCTACTTCAATTGCAACCATTTCAGAGATATTACGTAACTCTTCAACTTCTGGCAAGATAGGTGCTCCTGGTTTACTTGCATCTACCATACTTGCAACTGCTTCAGCAGCTGCTGCGAACATACCATCAGTCATAACGCTTGCACGAACAACAATTGTACCAAGACCTAGTCCCGGGAAAATAAGTGCGTTATTTGACTGCCCAATCACATACGTTACACCGTTATATGTAACTGGTTCAAATGGACTTCCTGTTGCAACTAACGCTCTTCCTTCTGTCCACTCGATTAAATCTGCTGGTTTCGCTTCCGCAAGTGGCGTCGGATTCGACATTGGTAATATAATTGGTCTCTCTATATGAGAAGCCATTTCTTTAATAATTTCCTCTTTAAATGCGCCGGCAACAGTAGATGTACCAATTAAAATTGTCGGTTTTACATGTTTCACAACTTCAGCAAGTCCGATCACACCATTTTGTTTCCACTCACTTACTTCAGCTTCTTTTCTGGCATACGGAATTTGGAAATCAAGAAGATCTTCCATATTATCTGTAACTAACCCGTTACGGTCGATACACCAGAAACGATTATGAGATTCTTCGTCTGATAAGCCGACGCGAACCATTGCATCTCTTACTTGGTCTGCGATACCGATTCCAGCTGTACCAGCACCAAACACCACTACACGGTGTTCACTTAATGGTACACCAGAAGCTTTCACTGCCGATAATACTGCAGCAAGTGAAACTGCACCTGTACCTTGAATATCATCATTAAATGTACAAACGTCATGACGGTATTTATCTAAAATTTTTCGTGCATTGCGAGAACTGAAGTCCTCCCAATGTAAAAGTGCTTTCGGGAACTTATTGCCTACCGCTTGTACAAATGTATCAATAAATTCATCGTAAGCTTCACCAGTTACACGTGGATGACGATTTCCAATATAAAATGGATTGTTCAATAATTCCTCACGATTTGTACCTACATCTAAAATTACTGGTAACACACGACTAGGATCGATTCCAACTGCGGCCGTATATACAGCTAGCTTTCCAATCGCAATGTTAATACCACCAACACCCCAGTCACCAATTCCTAATATACCTTCTCCATCTGTTACAACAACTAAATCAATATTATCAGCTGTTGCACCGATATTTGCAAATGCTTCTTCAATACCTGAAGGATCATTAACTGATAAATAAACACCGCGTGGTTTACGATATTCATGGCTATATCTTTGAATTGCTACACCAACAGTAGGTGTATATACGATTGGTAACATTTCACGTAAATGATTTGTTAAAATACGATAAAATAATACTTCATTTCGATCATGTAACGCTGTTAAGTATACATTCTTTAATAAATCATCCGGCTGAGAACAAAATTGCTCATACGCTCTACGTGCTTGTTCATCTAGCGTTAAAACTGCTGGCGGTAATAACCCTTTTAAACCTAATTCTTCTCTTTCTTCTTGCGTGAAAGCTACCCCTTTATTTAAAAGTGGTGTTGATAATACTTCTACTCCTCTTAATGTCGTTTCTAATGAACCATTAGAAGCCACTGTAAACTTACTCATAACATCCCTACCTCTATTCATATATAACATTTCTATATTGTAAACAAAAAAGAGGGGATTGTCCCCCTCTTCTTTTAATTTTTCTTTAAAAGAGTTGCTCCTGCAATCCCTGGATGTGTCATTTCGAATGGATCTAGAATTAACTCTAATTCTTCTTGTGACAATACACCATTTTTCACACATAGTTCTCGAACGGATTGCCCTGTCGCAATTGCTTCTTTCGCAACGCGAGCTGCTGCTTCATAGCCGATATGAGGGTTCACGGCTGTAATAATTCCTACACTCTTCTCAACATACTCTTTTAGGCGATCTTCATTCGCTTCAATTCCTTTTAAGCAATTATCTGTAAAGGCACGGAAACCGTTATTCATAATGCTAATAGATTGAAGTAAGTTGAAAACAAGTACTGGCTCCATAACATTTAATTCTAATTGTCCTGCTTCTGAAGCAAGGCAAATTGTATGGTCGTTACCAATTACTTGGAACGCAATTTGATTAATTACTTCTGGCATAACAGGGTTTACTTTCCCTGGCATAATAGATGAACCTGGTTGACGAGCTGGTAGCATGATTTCCGCTAATCCAACGCGTGGACCTGATGCCATTAGACGAAGGTCGTTCGCAATTTTAGACATGTTCATCATACATACTTTAAGTGCTGCAGATACTTCAGTGTACGCATCCGTATTTTGGGTTGCATCTACTAAATCTTCTGCACCAACAAGTGGTAGTTCACTAATGGTAGCTAAATGTTTTACAACTGCTTCAATATATTCTGGATCCGCATTTAAGCCTGTACCAACTGCAGTTGCTCCCATATTTACTTCATATAGATGTTGACGTGATTGCTTGATACGTTTCATATCACGTTCAAGTACGCGAGAGTATGCTTTAAATTCTTGTCCAAGACGAATTGGCACAGCATCTTGTAAATGTGTACGACCCATTTTAATAACATGATCGAACTGTTCTGCTTTTAATTCAAATACATCATGCATATAACCCATCGTTTGTAATAAGCCTTCTAATGCATTTAATGTTGCAATATGAATTGCTGTTGGGAATGCATCATTTGTTGATTGCGCCATATTTACATGACTGTTTGGACTAATATAATGATAGTCTCCCTTTTCCATTCCTAATAATTCAAGAGCACGATTGGCAATGACTTCATTTGCGTTCATATTCATTGAAGTTCCTGCACCGCCTTGAATTGGATCAACGATGAAATGATCATGCCATTTCCCATCAAGGATTTCTTGTGATGCTTCTGCGATAGCACCACCCTTTTTCAATTCCAATCTTCCTACATCTGTATTAGCAAGTGCTGCCGCTTTTTTTACAATTGCTAACGCTTTAATTAAACCTTCATGGACTTTATATCCTGTAATTGGGAAATTCTCTACTGCACGCATTGTTTGTACACCGTAGTACGCATAATTTGGCACTTCTTTTTCACCTAAAAAATCTTTTTCAATTCGTACTCCATTTTTAACTTCAGTTAATGTTGACATGACTTTTCACTCCTTAACGATTTCTTATGCTGCTTTTGTTTGTTTGACTGTTTCTACATATTGTTTTGCTTTTTCATCATCGAATTCGCCTTCCCACTTCGACATAACAATGGCCGCTAATGCATTTCCTAATACATTGACAGCTGAGCGAATCATATCTAAAATACGGTCAATTCCCGCAATTAATGCGATGCCTTCTAGCGGTAAGCCCATTGATCCTAACGTCGCTAATACAACAACGAATGATGCACCCGGAACTCCCGCCATACCTTTGGATGTTAACATGAGAACGAATAATAACGTTATTTGCTCTGTCAGTGACATGTGCACACCATACATTTGTGCAACAAACAATGCCGCTAACGCTTGATAAATAGCCGATCCAGTCAAATTAAATGTATAACCTGTCGGAATTACGAAAGAGGCAACTGCCTTTGGACAACCGAACTCTTCCATTTTTCTCATTATATTAGGTAAAACAGCTTCTGAACTTGCTGTCGTAAATGAAAGAATAAGTTCTTCTTTTAAAATTTTCATTAATGTAAAAATGTTTACGCCAACCATTCGTGCATTAATACCTAATACAATCACAACGAATAGTATAACAGTTACGTATACAGCTAGCACTAGTTTTCCTAAAGGAAGTAGTGTTGCTACACCAAATTTTGCAACCGTAACAGCAATTAATGCGAATACACCAAATGGTGCGAATTTCATCACTTGATTTGTAACCCAAAACATCGCTTCGAGTACACCTTCAAAAAAGTTAAAAACAGGCTTTCCCTTTTCACCGATTGCTGCAACTCCTAAACCGAATAGTACTGAGAAGAATATAATCGGTAATAAGTCACCTTGTGTAATAGACTCAAATATATTTTTCGGTACAATATGAACAATCGTTTCTGCGAAGCCTTTCTTCTCTGTTGCATCTGCTGTTTGTTTATAAGAAGAAATATCACTTTGCTGTAAATTACTCATATCAACGCCAGTACCTGGTTGGAATATATTTGCCGCAAGTAATCCCATTAAAATAGCAATCGTCGTAATAATTTCGAAATAAAGAATTGTCTTCCCGCCCAGTTTCCCAAGCTTCTTCATATCTCCTACACCAGCTACCGCAACAATTAATGCTGAAATAACAATCGGTACTACAATCATTTTAATTAAGTGAATAAATATATCCCCAATTGGTGTGATATAAGAAATCGCCGTTTTATTGCCATAAAAGATTGCCCCTACTACAATCCCTAAAACAAGTGCGACAAAAATTTGTGTTGCCAATCCGAATTTTTTCATTTATGTTCATCCCCTTCATGCGAACGCTTTCATTTAATATTTATAAAAGCTTACTCACACATGATATAAGTGAACCTACAAAATCATACAAAAACCTACAAGTTCGTCACAAAAAATTCAATTTTTTTCTTATATTTTTCATTGACACCATTTTGTTAAAAAGCGATAAAATATACTTGATAAGTAATCGGATTATTTTGTATAATCAAAAAGATATACACTTACAATAAATTGGAATGAAAAGGAGTGGATGTTATGAAAAATTATGTACAGAAATTCAGCCTATCTTCTTCTTTTCTTTTTCATTTTCTCAGCAAGGAACAAGGGCATTCGCCTTTGTTCCTTTTTTATTGCCATTTATATAGGGGGAATTGTTATGAAACCATATAAACGCGTCTTAATTAAACTGAGCGGTGGCGCACTTGCTGATCAATCTGGAAATAGCTTTAACTCCAAACGATTAGAGCATATCGCAAACGAAATTATATCCATTATTGACCTAGATATCGAAGTATCCATTGTCATCGGCGGCGGTAACATTTTCAGAGGTCATCTAGCTGAAGAATGGGGAATTGATCGTGTAGAAGCTGATAATATCGGTACGCTAGGTACGATTATTAACAGCTTAATGCTTCGCGGCGTTTTAACAAGTAAAACAGATAGAGAAGTACGTGTTATGACTTCCATCCCTTTTAATGCAGTAGCTGAGCCATACATTCGCTTGCGTGCAGTACATCATTTAGATAACGGCTATATCGTCATTTTTGGAGGCGGGAATGGGCAGCCATTCGTTACGACAGATTATCCAAGTGTACAAAGAGCCATTGAAATGAATAGCGACGCCATTTTAGTCGCAAAACAAGGGGTCGACGGCGTCTTTACAAGTGATCCGAAACATAACAAATCAGCGAAAATGTACAGTAAACTGAACTATAACGATATTGTTAGGCAAAACATACAAGTAATGGACCAAGCCGCTTTGTTGCTTGCTCGAGATTATAATTTACCGGCACACGTCTTTAACTTTGATGAGCCTGGAGTGATGAAAAGAATTTGTTTAGGTGAGCATGTCGGGACGTTGATTAATGATGATGCGTCGATGCTTGTGCATGAAAAATAGTTATTTTCATTAACAAAAGGGTGCCTTTTATAGACACCCTTTTGTTAATCATCACAAATAAAAATCAACCCATCCAACTACTTTCTCTTTACAACGCTCCCAGAAAGATAAGTTGTCAAAAAATGTTTCTGTCATCTCTTTCGAATCACCAATGTCTTGCGTTAACGCCTCATTCACTTGCGCTATGATAGGTCCACCGTGAATATACAAATTCATCTCATCATTTATATAGAAGCTACGTGCAGTTATGTTCGTTGTACCGATAACAGTTAATTCATTATCAATCAGCATTAACTTTCCATGAAACATCCCTTTTTTATAACCATACACAGTAATCCCATTTTTAACAGCTTGACGGATGTAAGGATATGCCGCCTCTTTAATAAGAGGTATATCCGGTTTATATGACCAAAGTATTTTCACTGTAACACCACGCTTTTGCGCTCCAATTAAAGCATTCATTAATTCTTTATTTTTCGCTATAAAATATGGTGTTGTAATGACAATTGAATGCTTCGCTTGGTCTATTAACTCTATATATTTTTCAGCGACGTGGTGTCCATTGTAACTAGTCATAGTATGTAATGTGTTCCCTTTACTAGCTTTATTCGTACTTCTCTTTATATCTTCTTTCGTATCTCGTTTCCAATCTAAAGCAAACTGTTCCTCTAAGTCCTTTGCTCCTTCTCCTCTTATCCGCACATGATAGTCACGCCAATATCCAAAACGCTTATCTTTCCCTAAGTACTCATCCCCCATATTAAAGCCACCCGTATAGCCAATCCCCCCATCAATCGTCGTAATACGGCGATGATTACGATGGTGCAGTGAATAAAATCCGAATGGCAATTCAGGTTTTCTACTATATGTAAAATGTACACCACTTTCCCGCAATTCATTTTTCATCTTTCTTTCAAATGATAAATCATTAATGCGATCAACTGATAAATAGACGTTTACTCCTTCTTTTGCCTTCTCTTTTAATAAGTTTAAAAAAGTATGGCTACTTTTATCATCCGACAAAATAAAAAAATACGTGTAAATAGATTGCTTCGCTTCTCTTACATCAGTAAATAACTTTTTATAAAATGACTTTCCTTCTACATATAATTGAAAATCACTATAATGAGGCGCGTACTCTGTCGGCATATTTTTTCCGGCTTCCATTTTTCTTCCGAGCGTAACGTCAATATGCATCCAAATTAATATAAAAATAACAATAGCCATAATAATAGAAGTAACTCGCAATATTTTTTTAATCATTTTGATTTCCTTCCGCTCAAATTACGTTCTACTCCGTAGTGTTTCATTTAAATATGTTTTCATACGAAATGTAGTTCTTAATTTTTATCGATGTTAAACAGGTAAAGGAGAGAAGAGTATGAGAAAAGGAAAAATCCCTATTATTTTTATCCCAGGTCTTTTCGGTTCAATGAGTAATATTATTATTCCGGATACTGGTAATTGGAGCTTTGGACTTTCTTCGTTTATCTATGAACCATTCATCATGATGTTAGAAAGTATAGGCTATGAACGAAATAAAAACCTGTTTATCTGTTTTTATGACTGGCGTCAGCGTATTGCTGTTTCTACTCAAAAATATTTATTAAAAACGATTGCTTATGTTAAAGAATTTACAGGGTACGATAAACTAAATTTAGTTTGTCATAGTATGGGTGGACTTCTTGCACGTTCTTACGTTCAAAGTGAAGAATATGAAAATGATGTGGAGCAACTTATTATACTCTGTACACCAAACGCTGGATCTCCTCCCAATTATAGTTATTGGACTGGGGGTAGTCTCCCTGTTCATGCCTCTTCTAAAATAAATATTGTTCATTTTTATATGGAACAATACATTCACTACGTAAGCACCTTACACAAAATGAATAAAATTGAAGCAATACACCGTTACTTTCCAGGATTACAAGATGTTATTCCTTGTAAAGATTACGGAAATTATTTATTTATAAGATCCGGCTCTTCTATTACATTTCTTCCTTATAACAAGATGAAAACGAAAAATCCTTTCCTCGATACATTAAATAAAAATAGATTTATTATCGAGAAAAGAAATATTGAAACTACACTCATTGCAGGAGATGGAGTAGAAACGATTCAATATTTACAAGTCGTCCCTTCATATTCAAAACTGGAATGGACAGACGGAAAAGTCGTCGGTGATATACTTACAAAACATGGTGATGGTAACGCTGTTCTACATAGCGTTTTTCTTCTAGAGGGAAATAAATATGTTGTGCATGCTTCACATAACGAAGTGCTCTACAAAAGCATTCCTATATTACAAAAGATACTTTAAATTACGAATACAAAAAAGGTGTGGCATTGCGCCACACCTTTTCATTAAATGAAGTTCCTTGCATCATTATTTCTTCCAAACTTATAAATCGCAATTAAGAAGAATGCTATCGCGAAAGCGAATAAGATTAAAATGTTTAAATACAACTCTGAAAACGGAATTCCTTGCTGTAATTTCGAAATCGTGTCCATTAGCCAGCGTTGCGGTAAAAAATCAGCTATTTTTTGTACTGTTTTCGGCATAATATCATATGGAAAATAACATCCCGCTAATAAACATGTCGGTACAATAACAACATTTTGCATCGCATTTGAAGCAGTTGAACTTTTTGAAAAAGACACAATGACTAATGATAAACCAATTGCGATTAAAGCAAATATCATGAGTACACCAATCATCACTGTGAAAGGCATATTTATATTTGTATGGAAAACATACTTCATAAATAATACGGCAATTACAATTTGCACTGTTAGTATAATCATATTCACCGCGACATTAGATAATATAAATTTCTTTCCATCTATCGGTGTCGATAATAATCTAAAATACGTTCTGTTCTCTTTTTCTTTTAAAATAATTCCAGATAAATTCGCTGCCGAAAATAGCATAAACATGATAAGATAACCAATCGTTTGATTTGTCATATCCTTATTTTTCGAAGTATCTTCAAGTGTCTCTGCTTTTACTTTAAATGAACTTTTTTGATAACCAGCGTACATACTATCAAACGTACTTTGATCCGCCCCTGCCACTTTACTAATCGCAGCTATATTATCAACATAGTTATATAAATATGATTTTATAAATACTGTTACTTGATCACCTTTAATCGATGAAACTTCAATATGACTCGGTTTCCCTGCTCGAACACTTTCGGAAAAACCAGACTGTAATGTAATAACACCATCAAGTTTTTTTGAAATGAGTTTATCTTCCACTTCGGATTCCTTAATTTTACTAACATTTACATGATTGAGTCCTTCTAAAAATTTTACTGTATCATTTGCGATAGGCTGATTTTCTTTATTTATAACCCCAATATTTAACGTTCCTTGCCCTACATTACCATATATTGAAAAAGAAATGAGTGTTCCTATTATCGGCAAACTTACAATAAGTAATAATCCTTTTTTATTTTTAAAAAGCGCAGCTAATGTTTTTCGTATGAGCCATAAAATATCTTTCATATTACAGCCCCTCCCGTCTACGTAATGCGATAATCGCAATTAATAAAAAGATTGCTGAAATTCCAAGATTTAAAGAAATAACCGGCAGTGCTGCTCCTATGTCATTTGCATAAATAATTTTCATAATAGCTGTGTTGGCCCACGTTAATGGTGATAAATTCGTAACGACATTTTCTTCCACTACGAAATACGCACCACCAAAAATAGAAGCTAATTGCACAACAACCATAATAATTGCTCTAGATGCCTCACCTGTTTTTGTAATAAATCCGATTCCTAAACCGAAACTAATTGCTAGAAAGACTTCTGTTAGTAAAATAATAAATATGATTCCAAGATGGTCGCCCCAATTCGCTTGAAAAACAAATTTACTAAATATAACGACGAGTAATAGACAAAGTGCATTTGCTACAAGACTACCGAGCACTTTCCCAATGAAAATTTCAGCCTTACTTATAGGTGCTGCAATTAAACGATCTCCTGTTTTACGTACTCGTTCTCCTCGAATTAAAAAACTCGCACCCATTGCAGCATACAATGCAATCATTGTCGTCATTACAACCGCGTAGTAATCCATAGAACCTGGTTTTTTAGCAGCTTGTAAAGATGTTTCTTTAATATAATCATTATGATTTCCATTTGAAATAACTGTGCTAACCTTACTTGGATCTACTTTTGCAACTTCTGCCGCTACATTGTACTTATCAACAAATGTCGTAAGCATTCCTTCAACAATACTTCCTTCAATACTACTTCTGTCGCTTCCGTAAAATTTCGCACCATCTTTATTCAATTCTACATATGCAGCATATTTATTTTGCTTCACTTCTTCTTTCCCCTCTATACCTTCGGAAGCTTTTTTAAAATGGATACCCGATTTATCGACCTCTTTCGTAAATGCTTCATATGATTGAGAAAACGTGCTTCCCGCTTCATCTTTATAAAGTACTTGTATATCTTTAATCGAATGACTATCGCTATTAAATGCGTTACTTAACGCTGTTCCTAATACAAGCATAAGCACAATCGGAAATGCTAACATAAAAACTAAAGTTCTTACGTCCCTGAAATCTCTTTTAATGTGCATAACTGCAATATTGAAGATGTTCAATCGATGAACCTCCCTTTTCCTATTCTTACAATCACTTTATTTATCTCGTAAGTTTCTTCCGGTCAATGTAAGGAATACTGTTTCTAAATTCGGAGCCTGCTCTTCTAATGAACGAATTTCAATATCATGATTAATAAAGTGTTGAATAATTTTATTTAAATTATTTAATCCTGCATCAGAATTTACTTTGATTACGTTCTCTTCAATTTGAACAGCTTTCACACCGTTTATCTCTTTTAATTTTTCGACGTCTAGATTTTCTACTGACTTCACTTCAATCCAAATGTCTTTCGTATCGGTAATAATCGCTTTTAACTGTTCTTTCGTGCCTTCTGCAATTACTTTACCGTGATCTACAATTGCTATTTTCGTACAAATCTCTTCTACTTCTTCCATGTAGTGACTTGTATAAATAATCGTACTTCCCATTTCATTTAATTTCCGAACAGACTGAAGGATATAGTTTCTTGACTGTGGATCAATTCCAACTGTCGGTTCATCCATAATAATTAACTTCGGTCTATGAGCGATTGCACAAGCGATATTCAGCCTTCGTTTCATCCCGCCAGAAAAGTTTTTCGGGTAACTTTTATGTTTATCACTAAGGCCTACAAATTGAAGTGCTTCCTCTACTCTCGCTTTTAGCTCGGCTCCTCGTAATCCATACAATCCAGCAAAGAATTTCACATTTTCATAGGCAGTTAACTCTTCATAAATCGCAATATCTTGCGGAACGATACCAATATTCATTTTCGCAAATCGATTATGTTTCTTTATATTTTTTCCTAGTATGCTAATTTCACCTTCATTACTTCTTAATAAGCCAGCAATCATATTAATTGTTGTACTTTTACCAGCACCATTTGATCCTAAAAATCCAAATATTTCTCCTTCTTTAATAGATAAAGACATATTATCTACCGCGATGAAATCACCAAATTTTTTCGTTAAATTTTTAATTTCTAATGTGTTCATCATTTCACCCCTATTTCGGTTTCTCTGCTTTTATCCCGCTATTTGCTATCAGTAAGACTCCCACTGATTGAAGTTTCACTTTATTATAAGCAAAAAGAATGAACCTGCTCAGTGCAGAAGTTCACTCTTTTCACATGAGATTATTCACTTTTTTCATATGAGATGATTCATCCCTCATATCGGCAACAACATCGTTACTGAAAAACCACTTGTTCCATCTATAATAATTTTTCCGTTTACTGATGCTGTTCGCTCCTCCATCCCCATAATCCCGAGACCTTTCTTAACAAGAGCTGCACCTTTTCCATTATCCTTTACTTGTACTTTGATCATCTTGTTCAGTACATGAATATCGATTGAAATGACTGTCGCATCAGCATATTTCATCGCGTTTGTTAGTGCCTCCATAACATTTTCACCGATAATCTTCCACTGAATCGGTGAAATCATATCTAAGTTCCCTTTATATACGAATGGAATATTTATATCATGCTTACCAGCAAATTCCTCTATGAATAATTTCATACGATGAATTCCAATTTGTTCAGTTGGCGGCTTCATATTTTTTAATGTAATCCGAATGCTTTCGATTCCATCTTTTGAAATATGAATGGCATTTTGTAATAATTCCGCAGATTTTTCTTTATCTATTTCCATTAATCTCTTTGCTGCTTCCATTTGAATTAGTGCACCTGTCATTGAGTGACCGATTTTATCATGAATTTCTTGAGATAGTCGATTTCTCTCTTCTAACTTAAATGTGTACTCTGATTGCCTTATGTACTCTTTATTTTCATTTAGGCTTTTCGTCAGTCGTTGCATATCTTTTCGCATCTTATCATTTTGTGATTCAAGCTTTAATACACGAGGGATATAACGATCTGCCATAGTTAAAATGAGAAAAGAAAATGCAACAATTAATCCATAGGTCATTCGAATACTTTCATCTGTAATCGTAATTGGGAGCATCATAATCACAAAGCGTGACCAATTCTTTTCTATGTAATGGAATGTAATTTCGTATAAGTTCAAAGGTAAAAACAAAATAAAAAATGGATGAACCCTCCATGTTAATAACATAACTACACTAATTGAAATACAGATTAATATTTTTTTGTACGTATCTTTTTTAAATATAGAGATCAGCACGTTTACAGAAAGATATAAAAGCAAAGCAAATATAACCCATGGTAAGTTCGTAACATTTGAATGTATGTAACTGAACACAATATATATAAAGACAATTAATTTACTTACAGTTAACCAAAATTCCATATCATTAATCTACTTTCCCTGTTAAGTAGTAAATCGCAATTTGTGTGCGGTGTTCAAGTCCCGTTTTCCCTAAAACTGATGTAATATAATTTGCGATTGTTCCTTCAGATATAAAAAGCTGTTTCGAAATTTCTTTATTTGAGAAACCTTTTGCAATTAATGCGATAATACTAAGCTCCCTTTCTGTGAAAAGGCTCTTATCAATTTTACATTCTTCCTCTTTACTTTCCATTAAATTAGACTTAATTTTATCAAGGACTACATCTTGCATAACAGTTTGACCGTTATATACTCCTTTTATCGCATCACGAATACGCTCCGGATCGTTATTTTTTAATAAATAACCTTTCGCTCCGTTTTTTACTGCATCCAAAATATATTCATCATCATCAAACGTCGTTAAAATAAGCGGTTTTGTTTTTGTCTCTTCACAAATTATTTTCGTCGCCTCTACCCCGTTCATGTTTGGCATACGAACATCTAAAAGCGCAATATCAACTTCATGCTTTTTACAATACGCTACAGCTTCTTTTCCATCATTTACAGTATCTAATACTTCGAACTCTTCATATGTATTTAAAATAATTTTCATACCTTCTCTAATAAAAGAATTATCATCGGCTATTAATATTTTAATTTTCATGTTTGTTAGTATGGACCTTATCCTACTAACATTCACATCCTTTCTCCATGTAGCATTTCCTCTTTGCTCATTATATACTTCTCTTTACCATTTTTTCACACCTTTTTCATATAGCCCTCCTGCTAAAAATATATTATTCTTTTTTTACAAAATGTGTAGGGTGACTTATCATTCTTTACGTCTATATAATAGAATGCGTCAAAAAGGAGGGAGAGACCGATTGAGGAAAAACAATTAATTGAAAAAGCACAGCAAGGAAGCGAGCATGCTTTTCGTATCCTTGTACAAACATATCGTCATTATATTTTTCAAGTTATCTTTTCTATTTTAAGACATGAAGAAGATGCTAAAGATGTTACACAAGAAGTATTCGTAAAAATTCACAACTCTCTCCCAAATTATCAATTTCGCGGATTAAAAACGTGGATGGCACGTATTGCCACCAATCACGCTATTGATTATAAGAGAAAGAAAGCTAGAGAAAACGAAGAACTCTCCTTATGTAAAGAAACAGAGGAAAATATAAAATCCTCTCATAACATTGAAGCTTTACTATTGACGAAAGAGCAAAAATTACTCATTGCTCAAAAACTAAGAGAACTTCCCGACAATTACCGTGACGTCGTTCTCGCGCATTACTTAGAGGAAAAAAGTTATCAAGAAATTGCTTTCCAAGAAAACATCGAAGTGAAAACGGTCGAAATGAAACTGTATCGGGCAAGAAAATGGATTAAAAAACATTGGAAGGAGGAAGAGTTTCTATGATGCATTATTCAAAAGAAGATTGGCACAAGTATACATTAGATGTTATAGCAAGCAATGAACGTGAATCTATGGAAGAGCACCTTTATGAATGTGATCATTGTTTAGCACTTTATATGGAAAATATTGATGAACAACATGAAAACCTTCCAATGATAAATGATGATTCATTTACGAACGAAGTTATATCGCAAATTAATTTCGAAACGTTACAGCCTAATGAAAATATGAAATCAAACCAGCTAAAGCGTACGATTATTCACTACATAATTGCGACGGCGGCTACAATTATTTTTATGGTAAGTGGTTTATTCCATTATATTTTCACAGCGACATCAAATTTCGAAAAATCTTCGAAACACAATGAGACTTCTATCTCACAACAAATTGTAAACAAATCGGTAGACACACCAAAAAAGGACGGAGGTTCAAAGCATGAATAAAAACCCCTTTTTAGCACTTGTATTAGGGCTAATTCCTGGGCTTGGACATTTATACTTAAAAAAGCTAGGACGGTTTATTTTATATAGCGGAGGATCTTTATTTCTATTCTCCTTTGCAGTATTTTGTACCATAGTAGTAAGAGAACGTGATATTGCTTTTCTTTCTCTATTTTTACTAGCTGTTCTATGGGTAATTAACTTACTAGATTTAGTTATCACCATTATAAAACAAACGAAAAAACAAGAAACTGGAGAATTGATAAATTCCTCTAAAGAGAGCGAACGATTTTATATCATTCTCCTATCCATCATCCCTGGACTTGGCCATTTCCAATTAGGACTTATGCAACGTGGTCTTACATTTTTAGTCGCTTGCGCTGGCTTGGGCAGCATGATTATATTTGTGACTTTATTAACATCTCAAGGAAGTTTCCTTATCTTTCTTATTACGTTACCTGTTTTATGGATTTATAATTTCTTCGATGTCGTTCAGCAACTACAGAAAAAAGAACGTGGCGAGCAACTAGATGATCGCACTATTTTCGAAGATTTTGAAGAACATCGGGAACAAGGAAAGAAAAGTAAAACATTTGCTTCTATTTTAGCGATGTTCCCTGGAGCAGGACATATGTATTTAGGTTTACAACGTCGTGGTCTTCAGCTTATGGCAGCCTTTTTACTATCTATTTATTTACTCGATTTATTACGACTCTCTGCATTTTTATTTTTAGTACCAATCATTTGGTTCTATAGCTTTTTTGATGCGTTACAGCAAACAGCAAAATACGGAAAAGAACGAGTACAAGACGAACCAATTATCGATTATTTTATAAATCATCAAAGATGGATTGGTATCGGATTAATCGCATTAGGTGTTTATTATTTATTAGATCAAACAGTCCTTCCTATTTTGAATGATTATTTTGTAACTATATTTAATATTCATCTTAGTGAACTATATTATCGCTATTTCCAAACATCTATCGTTGCGCTCCTTTTAATTGGCGGCGGCTTTAAATTGTTACTTGGAAATAAAGAAAACAAAGGTGGGACAAGCGAATGAGGACTTGGCGTGTTGGAACATTCTCAATGGGGCTTTCTATTATATCGTTAGGATGCTTTTTACTATTTTCAGTCGTAAAAGGAATTCAAGTATTAGATACACTAACTGCATGGTGGCCAGTTTTACTTATCATACTTGGAGCTGAAGTTTTACTATACCTTTTATTTTCTAAGAAGGAACAATCATTTATTAAATATGATATTTTTAGCATTTTCTTTATCGGCGTTTTAGGAAGCGTCGGAATTGCTTTTTACTGTTTATTATCAACTGGATTACTAGAAGAAGTTCGTCACTCTATTAACACAACGAGACAAACGAGTAATATTCCAGACGGACAATTTGATATATCTGAATCTATCAAAAAAATCGTAGTAGATGCAGGACATCAACCTCTAACGATAGAGGGAAATAATACAAATCAAATTCATCTTTTGGGAACTTATGAAATGACGACGAAAGCAAATGAAAAACTCAATTTAAAACGAGATGATTTCCTTTCAGTTCAAACGGCTGGAGAAACGATGTATATCACTTTAAAATCATTACCTGTTCAGCATACGTTATTTAATTCAGCACCACAGGTGAAACCAACGCTTGTTCTTCCGCAAAATAAAAATGTGGAAATCCGTGCTTCAAATAACGAACTATCTCTTTATCCAGGTCAATTACAAAATAATTGGTTTGTACAGGAAAGCTCAAGAGTGTCTATCCATCTTGCAAAAGAGAGTGATGTATCTTTAACAGCAGTAACGAATCAAAAAGAAACACATGGAAGTACACCTTGGGAACAAGTAGAAGATTTAACGAAAAAAGAAAATAATTCTTCAGAAGAACATCCAGAATTAAACAACCAAGAACATTGGTATAAAAATTCAATTAAAACTGGAAATGGCACGTACAAGTTAAATATTGAGAAAGCTTATAATTTAAATATGAGCGTTATTGAAAAATAAGAAAAACCTTCCGCAATTGCGGAAGGTTTTTCTCATATAATCGCTTTAATTCCTTCTAACACTAATCCAATCATAAATCCGCAAACCGCCCCGTTCACTCGTATCCACTGCAAATCTTTACCGACATTATTTTCAATCATTTCGATTAATGTTTTATCATCTAACTTATCAAGGTTTTCTTGCACAAGCTTTCCAATTTTAGAATGATTTTTTTCAACAATAGTAACAACTTGTTTTTGTAACCAATCTTCTATTTTTTGAACAGTCAGTTCGTCTTCTTTTATTTTATTCATTTGTGTTTGTAAGAATGGAACAACATATTTATCGGCAAATTCTTCATTCTTCACAAAGGTAACCGCCCTACTCTGTACTTGCTCTAGCATCTCTTTTATTTTGTCAGTAGCATCCCAATTTGCAATCCATTTTTCTTTCCACTTCTCTAATTCCTGTAATAAAGATTCATTTTCTTTTACATTTATAATTTCTTGACGAATCTTCGCTAATATAAGTTGTCTTGTGCTATTATCAGCATCTTGCAAGCTGTTAATATTGCTAATAATAAACTTCTGCAAAATGCCGCCAATTTTATCTTCATCTACAATATTCATAAATGATTTCAAAGTAAACTGTAAGAATCCATCTACTTTTATATTTTCCATCGCCTTCATTCCTAAGCTTCCGAGCTGATAACGTGCTTCATCTTGAGCTGTCCAATCTTTCACTTTTACTAATATGTAATCAAGTGTTTTTTCATCATACTCTTGCACAACTAATTGATCCACGAGAACTTGTAATATGTTACTTGTGTTAATTGTATGCAAATATGTTTTCAATTCTTTTTCAATAATAACTGCTAATTTTTCCGTATCTATTTGAAGAATCGCTTTCTCAGCAATTGTTACAATCCCTTTTTTCACAGCATCAGACTGTAACTCTTTCTCAGCAATTTGCAGTACCATTTGTGCTAGCTGCATTTCTTTTACTTTACTTGTAATACTTTCTTTCGTCAGCCAGTCATTTTCTAACGTAGAAACGAGTCCCTTTGTTACCCGCTTCCGATTTTTAGGTAATAATGCTGTATGTGGAATTGGAATTCCCAACGGATGACGGAATAAAGCTGTAACCGCAAACCAATCCGCAAGTCCACCAACTAAACCAGCTTCAAATCCCCCTTGAATAATCTCTCCAGCTACCGTTCCTTGAAAAGGGATTGAAGCCGCAAAACCTACGCCCATAACCCCAAGCGAAATACCCGCTATATATTTAGTCTGTAATGACATCGTATACACATCCTCTTATTATGTAAAATAAAGCTGTTTGTTATATTTATTCAATATTAGTTATCCTTTATATATACTATAAAGAACTATTGTGAAAATAACAAAGAATTTTATGTACATGAAAAAAATGAGGCTGCAAATAGCCTCATTTTCATTTTAACGTTAATTCCACACCTGTTTTATAATACCCATTCATCACGTCTTCTGGAACCATACTCCCACCAGTTCCCCACACGATATGAGTACCTTTCTTCACCTTCTCAGTTAACTGTTGCTTTTGTAAATACCCATTTTCAGCTTTACATACATTAAGCGGACCAATCATACCCGCTAACGCAGAAGGCTCTAAATAAATATTTTCCGTATCAGCCAGTTCTTTTAATAATCTATATAACTCTTCATCACTCACTGTGTAATTTCCACTCAAAAATGGTTCCATCGTTTTACCGACAAATCCAGATGGCCTTCCTACTGCAAGTCCGTCCGCGTCTGTTACATTATCAATCCCGATATCTTGAACAGCAATTTTATCATGAAGTCCTGTCATTAACCCGAGTAACATACACGGGGAATGCGTCGGCTCTGCAAAGAAACAGTGAACGTTGTCTTTATATAATAACTTTAAGCCAAATGCCACTCCGCCAGGTCCGCCTCCGACACCACATGGTAAATAAACGAATAAAGGATGTTCTTCATCTACTACAATCTCTAACTCTTTTAATTGATTTTGTAAACGGGATGCTGCTACTGCGTACCCTAAAAATAAATCATGTGAATTTTCATCATCTACAAAATAACAGGTAGGATCAGCATCTGCTTGCCTTCTTCCTTCCTCTACTGCTTTACTATAATCAGCCTCATATTCAATAACATTTACACCTTTACTTCTTAATAAATCTTTTTTCCATTGTTTTGCGTCTGCTGACATATGAACAGTCACGTTAAAACCTAGTTTCGCACTCATAATCCCAATGCTCAGTCCTAAATTCCCTGTCGAACCTACCGCAATTGAATATTTCGCAAAAAACTCTCTACATGTATCACTATCTAAAATTGAATAATCATCTTCCTCTGTTAACATTCCATGCTGAAGTGCTAATTGCTCGGCATGTTTCAGCACTTCGTATATTCCGCCTCTAGCTTTTATTGAACCTGATATCGGAAGATGACTATCACATTTTAATAGTAATTCTCCCCATATAGATTGCCCGTAATTTTTCTCTAAAGATTGTTTCATAGTAGGTATTTTCACTAAAGGAGATTCTATAATGCCACTCGTTTTTTTCGTTTCCGGAAAAACTTTCGCAATATATGGTGCAAAACGCTTTAACCTCTCTTCGGCATCTTTTACATTTCCTTCATTCAATGGAGAATCTTTTATTGCCGTTTCATACCTTTCTGTATTCGGATTTATCCAAAATACTTCTTCCGTTGCAATAAGGTTATTTACTAATGGGAATCGTTCTTTTAATACCTCTATCTCCTTCATTCCTCTTCCTCCTCATATCCTTGTAGCTCGCCATACAATAAATTATAATTAAATTAATTTAAATATAGTTTAACATAAAATTCAGTTTCGGTTAATTTCAATTTAATTTATTTAAATATAATTTAATAATTATTAAGGAGAATGCGTTATGGAAAATATAGATATTGGAAAAAAGATTGAAAAACAAAGAAAAGAAAAAGGGTTAACTAGTAAAGAACTAGCAAAGATGGCTGAAATCACACCATCTATGCTCAGTCAAATTGAACGTGGTTCTGCTAACCCTTCTATTCAAACATTAAAGGTGCTCGCTAAAGCTCTTGATGTTCCAACATTTAGTTTTTTACTTGAAGAGACAAATACAGACGATTTAATCGTACGCTCTCATAAACGAAAAAAAATGATTATCGATAATTTATCATATGAATTGTTATCGCCTGATTTCACAGGAAATTTAGCAACAGCAATTATGACTGTTCCTCCAAATACTTCTTCATCAGAAAATCCTTTAGAACATAAAGGAGAAGAATTAGCATTTGTATTAGACGGAAAAATCACATTGCACTTAAATGAAGAAGAATACACATTAGAAACTGGTGATAGCGTAAAAATACCAGCTTATTTAAAACATAAATGGGTAAATCAATTCAAGAAAAATGCGATTGTTTTATTTTCTGTTACTCCGCCGATTTTTTAATATAAAATAAAAAGATAGCCACGCATGGACATACTCCATATGTAGCTATCTTTTTATTTTTTCGGCACGAACAAAATCCCTAAACTAATAACAAAGAAGCTCATTATTTGCTGTATTGATAAACCAAGTAGAACCGAATTTTGCTCACTAATAAGCGAAATAATAATATGAGCAACGCCCTCAATAATTAGAAAAACACTTATATTCTTTCCATTTCCGAGTCTTTCATTTTTCACCCATAACAAGCCCATTATACAAAGAGCAAGGATGATCTCATATACGAAAATAGGGTGATATAAAAATTTTGATTCATATATTTTCACACCCCAAGGCAGTGTCGTTTGTACACCTATTTTGTGGTTGAATAGAAAATAAAAAATAATACTCATACATAGTCCAATAGGCAATGCATCAAGTAAAATACAAAGCGAAAATTGTCCCTTTTTACTTTTCCAAACAATGTATACACTCGCAATTACACATCCTGCTATAATATGCTGCATACTTCCTACAGCTAATAATGCTTGCAGTGGCGCTCCAATGGCCCATACCGGATTTAAAATTGCCGGTGCGAATTTCCATGCTAATACAATGATGAGAAAACCATTCGTTACCGCATCCATCATTTTTTCATATTGAATATTTTGCTTTTTCATCCTTAGTTTCATCATAGTAAATCCAAATAGACTTCCTATTATAAGAGAAACTGGTTGTAACCTCACCATCCACTCCATCACTATGAAATCCCCTCTTAATTCTCAATTATTTTTTTAAACTTCTCTTCTAATTGATCTGGAGGTAATACACCTCGTGCATGATCTACAATAATTCCATCTTTATTAACAAAAAATGTCGTTGGTAAAGAAAATACTTTATAATCTATTCCAGCTACTCCGTCCATATCTAATAGAACAGGAAATTTAAATCCGTGACGATCTGCAAATGCACTCGCTTCTTGTACTGGATCCCCGATTGTTGCATTTACCGCAAAAATTTCAACATCCTTTTTATATTTATCATACAAACGAACTAAATCAGGAGCCTCCATTTCACATGGCCCACACCATGATGCCCAAAAATTAATAACATATGGTTTTCCCTTTGCATCATTTAACGAATGCAGCTTCCCGTCTAATCCTTTTAATGTTATGTTTGGCGCTTTAAATCCTACTTGTGGTAATACTTCTGTTTCTTGTAACTCCGCTTGTTTTGCTTTTCTTTCTTTTTCTTCTTTCTTTGTATTATAAAAGTTAACCCCTGCCCAAATTAATGCCCCGGCCAGTATAATAGCAATTAGTTTCTTCACTTTTCTTCCTCCTCATTTCTAAAATCCTGTAAATCCACCAAATATACGAATAAAAAATGCTGTAATTTTCGTCATTTGATTTGTATATAATAAAACTCCTGTTACAAGCATAATTCCACCGCCAATTTTCATCATGACATTGGCATATGTAACAATCCATTTTACCTTTCCAATAAAAAATGCCATCACGAAAAACGGAACCGCAAATCCAAGGGTGTACGCTGTAATATACAGAAGCGCACTTTCAGGATTGGTCGCACCAAGCATAAGCACTGCAGAAAATATTGGTCCAACACACGGTGTCCATCCTGCTGCATATGTCATGCCGACCAAAACTGAGCGAATATAGCCTGTCGATTTTCTTCTATATTGTACTTTTTTCTCTGCCATAAGCCACTTAGGCTGAATCAATCCAGTCATAAATAGCCCCATCAAAATAATAAATATCCCACCAATTTGCTGAATCAACCTTTGATTAGATGAAAAAGTGATCCCAATCCAGCTTACCGATAAACCTAACGCATAAAAAATAACCGAGAAACCGATCATAAAAAATACTGTATGTATAATCGCTGACTTTTGCATAATTCCACGATTTTCTTTTAAATCTTGAATAGAAACACCTGTAATATATGATAAATAAGATGGATATAGCGGTAAAGAACATGGTGATATAAATGAAAGTATCCCCGCCCCTACTACTAGCCAAATTGTTAAATCCGTCGCATTCATTTTATCCCTCCTAAAAACACTACAACGTGTAGTGTTGATTATTAAAAAAAGAGGCTATATGCACTCTCCGACAATAAGTACAATCGACATACAAAATAGCCCTAACGTTACATATACTGAATTTGTATGTAATGGCATATTCAGCTTAACAACTTTCTCATTCAATACTTGCTCAATTCGTAAATTAATTGCGGTTTTCGCAAACGACGCTGTAATACATTGATTTTCCATCGTCTTTATTTTAATTAACTTTAATAATGCACTACCTAGCTCAAATGAAGATTTCATTTTTTGCATCGCATATTTATCAGCTGATAGCTCTTGATATACATGATAACGCTGCAGCATCCCTTTTAATATAGGAATATACATCATTCCCTCAGCTAACAAGGTAAAGAAAAATAACTTTAATGGATCTCGATTTTTTTGATGATATTCCTCATGTAATACAATCGCATCAATTTCTTCCTCAGAAAATGCCTGAAACATTCCTTCTGAAATGACAATTTTCGGTCGAAATAATCCAATTGTAAATGCCGTAATCTGTAACGTTGATAATACGTACACTTGCTTTCCTTTTCTAGTAATGGACACGAGATTTCTTTTCAATCTTTTACTATAAAAAAATTGCTTCCAAATTCTTTTACTCATAATGATTACAGTAAATAACAGTAATCCGACTATCATTATACGAAGTATCGATAGTTCCCTCATATGTTTTTGTAATTCAAATAAACAAAATTGCGAAAGGAAAAATGCTTTATTTTGAAAAAGAAATGGGTATGTAACATAGTATACTAACATGCTTAAAAAAAGCACACTAATAGTCACTGCTAACAAAATGATTTTACGCATTTGCCACTTCATTTTATCGGTCCTCTTTTTTTAGCTGACTTAATTTCTCTTCTAATTTTTTTATTAAAGATGGATCAGCTTGTTCTAACTCATCTATCATATGGTTCACAACAAGAGCCCCAAATTCACCCATTAATTCCTGTGTCATTTTCTTCGTTTGATTAGATAAAAATTCTTCCTTCGTTTGTGTAGTACGATACATACCACTTCTTTTCACAATATGCTTTTCTAAATGTGCTTTCTCTACTAATCTGTTCATAACTGTCATTACAGTATTAAAATTCACCGGGGATTCTTCACTTAATTTCTGTTGCACATCTTTAATGGTAATACCCTCCGTAGCCCAAACAATCTCCATTATTTTCGCTTCAAGCGGTCCGAAAAAGTGATTTAACCCTTGCTCATTTAACTTGTAGTTTTGAGTAAACATCGTATGGCCCCTTTCACACTACAGATTGTAGTATAAAATATATAGAAGGTCAAACATAAATGATATTAACTGAATCCTAATCTCCACTAATTAGTTAGCTGTACCGCGTTCGATTCATTGTAAACCTAACTTCTCACCAAATGTATCATAGAGATAATATTCTAATATTTGCACACTAAATTTCTCATTACGCCCGAGTGCAAATAATTCCCGATCTTTAGCTACGATAGTATCTAATGGAATCGCCACATTATCCACTATTTTTGTAATTTCAATTATATTACTTTCTACGTTTACTTCTGTTTTAAATTCAATATTTTCTAATACTATATGTGAACGTCTTCCTGATGCAAAAAAAGTAAAGTTAGGATTTTTAAAAATTCCAATTTCACTCTCTAACGGATATAAATATTTATAAATTATATCTCTGTGTCCATCTTTTATTATTTTTTCATCTTTTTCATCATCTAAATATTCTTTCACCTTCGCTGCGAACTCAAATCGAAAATCCACTCTTTCACGCTCCCTCTTTTCAGTCTACGCCAATAAATATATTAATATAATTTTACCATATTATAAAATAACTTCCAATAAAAAGTAAAAACCGCTTTTGTAAAACCTCTGGTATTCCCCGCACTTTTTAAATATAAACACTCTTTCAATATTAATTAGTACGCCGTTATATTCATTTAAACATATTGTTTCCATACTTTGAAACAATATTATCCAGTATTATATATCAATAAAGTGAAACTTTAATCAGTGGGGGTTTTGTTCATCCCCCACTGATTATTAGCCTTCACCAATCGGGCGTTTACGGGCAGCAGGGCTTCCACTTAACTGCTTTGATCCAGTCGAATTTTGAGTTGGGAATCTTACTGCCCGCAAATAGCGGGATAAACTGCTTCTAATTCCTTTCTATCCACAGCTATCGACTCCTTATGCTATTCTAATATATTGTTCACTTTATTTCCCCTTATTCATTAAATCACAGAAGGAATGTAACTCCCCACTATCGAATTTTTACATAACAAATATTATTAGGTGGTGCTTTACTATGAAATTAGCTGTCATTGGTGGCGGTGATTTACAAGATCCAAATCACTTGCATATTAATGAACGACTTATAGAATTAACGAATAAACAATACCCAAAAGTATTATTCATTCCTACAGCTAGTCGTGATGATGAAGGATATATAAAGTTATTTTTAGAAACATTTGAAAAGCAATTACATTGTGAGGTTCAAATTTTACGCATTTCAACCGAAACACCTACTAAATATGAAATAGATGAGATGATTCATTCTGCCGATTTAATTTATCTTGGCGGTGGAAATTACGTTCACATGCTTGAACAATGGAAAGAACATAAACTAGATGAAAAGTTACTATTTGCTTTAAAACGTGGAACACTTATTGCAGGGTATAGTGCCGGTGCGATGTGCTGGTTCACATCTAGCATTCGTTCAGATTATGAAGGTTCTGGTTATATAGAAAGTAGTGGCTGGAGCATTGTTAATAAAAGATTTTGCCCTCATTACAATCAATTAAATAGAATGAATGCTTTCCATACGTTTTTACAAACTCACCAAGGTAATATAGAAGGCATTGCATTAGAAGATAATTGTGCTTTATATATTACAGAAGGTTCATTTGAAATTATCGGTGAGCCAGATACAGCTTGGGAGTTTTATATGAATAATGGAAAACTCATTAGACAACATTTTGACATAACTTTAAAAAGTTATTTATAAGCATTCATCAAAAAAATGTCCCTAAGTATAATGACTTAGGGACATTTTCATTTTTTAACTCACTAATCGTGTAATTCGTTTCTTCTGCCATGAAAGCTTATAATACGCATACTGTAATATTAAACTGACGATGAATGCCGCTGGGTATCCAATCCAAATTCCTTCTATACCAAGACTCGTATGGTAAGAAAGATAATACGCTACAGGTACTTCAACAAGCCAGATGGATACAACCCCAATCACAGTTGGCCAAAGTACTGTACCACTTGCTCGCATTGTCGCACTAATAATTTGTGCATGACCGAAAATTAAGTAACTCCATAAAGTAATCATAACTAAGCTATGAGCAATTTCAATTGTAGTTTGACTTGTCAAAAATAACGCTAAAATATCTCTTGAGAACAAGTAAATAAGTGATATTAATACACCACCAATGATATAATTCATGATAATTCCGGCCTTAACAACTTTCTGTAATCGATCAAATTGGTTCGCACCAATTGATTGAGCTGCAAAAATCGATACTGTAATGCCTAGGCTAACGGCTGGCATTTGTACATAACTTGCAACTTGGTTCACAACACCATACGCCGCTGTTGCATCTGATCCATAGCGATTCACAAACGCGATTACCGCAATTTCAGATAATGAAACTAATATCATATTAATACTCGCTGGAATACCAAGTCGTAACAATAGCTTTAATAACTCCAAATCCATTCGAAGATATTTTCTTACCGTTGTATCTAGTTGTAGTGGGTGATTTTTCTTCTTTAAATACACTAGCATGACAATAAACGTAATAACTGTAGATATAACTGAAGCATATGCTGCTCCGTAAACATCTAATTTCGGAAGTCCTAACCAACCAAAAATAAGAATCGGTAATAATAACATATTTAGTGCTGTACTAACGATCAAAAAGTAAAATGGCGTTTTGGAATCTCCCGTCCCTCGCATAAAAGTTGTATACGCAAAATATAAAAATAAAATTGGCATAGATATAAATAAAATACGTGCATAATGTACACTTATATTAATAATATTTTCTGGAGTTCCCATGATGCGCATAATATCCAGTGCAAACACACTTCCTACTACCGCCAACACAACTCCGATAATAAAAGTAAACGTAAGCGTCGTACCAACGATAGCTTTTAAACGTTCTTCATTTTTAGCACCAAATGCCTGACCAATTAAAATAGAACTACCAGAACCAATTCCAATTACAAATGAAACGAGTAGAAAAAATAATGGGAAGAATGCCGATATAGCCGCTAAATCATTTACACCAAGCCATCTCCCTACGACTACCATACCAAATAATTGTCCAACTGATTGTAATACATTACTTAATAGTAACGGAACTAAAAACATAGACATCGATTTCCATATTGGTTTATTTCCCTTTTCTGACTGCTGTGACTCTACACCTTCTTCATTGTTATCTGTAGGTGGTTTCAAATTTCATTTCTCCTTTTATTAAAAGTTTGCACGGTTACACCCGTGTGCTCCGTACTGTTGCATTTTTTCAATTCTACTTTCGATATTGAAATGCCCATTCCCTTTCTTTTTGAGACCTCTCATGCTTCAAGCTCATCATACTTTCAACATACGTTTTTTTGTCTTTATAATGTGCTACATATTTCAATCTCTATCTCTTTGTATAGTTGTTTTTATGATGTGCTTCTATTCACTTTCTTTGCTTTGCTTCATTCTTATAATTTCACCCAATATTGGCTTCCATCGGCTGTTCTATCTAAAAAACCATACTCGATTAAATATCTTCTTAAAGTTACAAAATCCGGATATACACTTTCTAAAACTGCGTTTACTTCTTTTTCAGTATACTTTTCATTACTATCAAACTTCTTCACTAAGTGACGTAATATAATTAATTTACGCTTTTGCTTTTTCGGAAATTTAGAAAGCGGCCCATCCAATCCTTCTGTAAAATGCGTTGTTAAAACTTCATTATTTTCTTCTTCTGTAATATTGTATCGATCATCCACCATCGTAGCTGTTCTATGAATCGGTACAAATTTCGATTGAACTTTTGATTTTTCTTCTGACAATTCCATTAACGCTAAAAATACTTTCGCTTGCTTCATCTTCTCTCGCAATGTAAATCGATGATTACGAATTGTTGATGTGCTCCCGCCATCCATCTCTTTTACAATCTCTTTATCATTAAGTCCCATATAGAAAAACTGAACCATCTTCTTTTGCAAATCGGTTAAACCTGTAAACTTTTTATCAAGATTTAATAAATACTCAAACATAGACGAATGTTCATTTTGAATATGCAATTGTACAAACTTCTCTGCTTCATACAAAACCTGATTATCTTGATAAATAACCCCCTTTATAAACGTTTCTCCGCAAGCTAAACAAATATATTCTTCTGCTACCTCGTCAAACACATACCCTTTCTTCAAATCCTCTACCGACGCATCCCAAAACTTCTCTGAAATATCACTCATACTAAACATTCCTCCAAAAAGTTTATTAAAACCATAAACAAATTAAGATATCGTTTATTATCACTCCATCATCTTAACATAACAAAAGCAAACAATTCAATATTTCGTTTGCCTATTTTACAAACTTTTATAAAAACATCTATTTATACATTATAAAAAGGACTTATCACAACAAACAGCGAATGTGTTTTAATAAACCACTTATTATTAGGATGTGAAATAAAATATGGTTACTATGAAAGATCCTTGGTTTACCATAAAACAAATCGCGAAAAATACATATGCAATTAGTGAATATGGCCATTGGGAGAAAGTACATTCCTTCTTACTTACGGGCAATACAAATGCACTGCTTATCGATACTGGACTAGGTATTGATAATATAAAACGTATTACTGACAAACTAACAAACTTACCAATTATAGTAGTCACGACACACGTTCATTGGGATCATATTGGTAGTCACGGACAATATGATGAAATCTATGTACATGCTTTAGAAGAAGATTGGCTCATTAACGGTATAAAAGGACTTCCTATTTCTCAAATCCGGAAAGACATCGCTCGTGATATCACTTTACCTCCCCCTAAAACATTTCAACCTGAAACATTCAAACCATTTCAAGGAACACCAACAAAATTACTAGAAGATGGATATCTTATTGATATCGGAAATCGGAAAGTTCAAATTATACATACTCCTGGTCACTCACCGGGACATATTTGTATATACGATTACGAGACTGCGTTTTTATTTACAGGAGATTTACTTTATGAAGGCACAATTTTTGCATTTTATCCATCAACAAACCCTGTAGATTTAGTTCAGTCTCTAAACAAAATTACAAATTTCTCTCCTATTAAACAAATTTATGGTTCACATCACACCCTTGGCCTTTCGCCTATTATATTGAAAGAAGTGAAATATGCTGTTCAATATTTAAGTGATAAAAACCTAATTCAACATGGAACCGGCATTCATACATTCCAAAACTTCAGCATTCAATTTTAACTACAAAAAAGGTGTTTCCACATATAGAAACACCCTTTTTACCCTTTATATATTTTATAAACAACTTCCACTAAAACTTTACTCGCTTGTACAAATACATGTTTTCGCTTTCCATCCTCAACGAATCTATTTGAGCAGCCACTCATAATCATCATACAACTAATTATAACTAGCACTACACTTCTATTCTTGTTAGTCACTTTATGCCACTCCACTACTAAAAACTTCATTTAAATTTATCCTATCAAAAAATTTTACACGAATAATAAACCGAAAGAATATGCAATTCTGCATATTTCCACGTTTTATTACGATGTTGTGATTTAATTTATTTAAAGAACACGTATACCGAGGTGACTAGCTTGAAATTTAAAGCGAAAAAAAATCCATTTCCCTCTTAAAAGAGAACTGCCCACATATGAAAGTAATGAATACGTCTGCTAACAAATAATATCTTTTGGAGCTTGCAGTAGTACAAGTGGAGGAAACATAAAAATGAATATCAAAAAAAGCCAAGATTCTATACTAAGAACCTTGGCTTCTTCTATTACTCTTTCGGAGCAATCATTTTTTTCGGATCTACAATTTCATCAAATTGCTCTTCTGTTAGTAATCCAGATTGCAGCGCTGCCTCTTTTAAAGTTAACCCATCTTTATGAGCATGCTTCGCAATTTTCGCTGCGTTTTCATATCCAATATGCGGGTTTAATGCTGTTACAAGCATTAATGAACGATTCACATTTTCATTAATTACTTCTTCATCTGCTTCAATACCTACTGCACAATTATCATTAAATGAAACAATCGCATCCGCTAATAAGTGAGCTGATTGTAAGAAGTTATAGGCAATAACAGGTTTAAATACGTTTAACTCAAAGTTACCTTGACTCGCAGCGAATCCGATTGTTGCGTCATTCCCCATAACTTGCGCTACAACCATCGTTAACGCTTCACTTTGCGTTGGATTTACTTTACCTGGCATAATAGAGCTTCCTGGCTCATTTGCCGGAATAATAATTTCTCCTAGACCACTACGTGGACCACTTGCAAGCCAGCGTACATCGTTAGCAATCTTCATTAAATCAGCAGCTAATGCTTTTAATGCTCCGTGTGCAAATACAACTTCATCATGACTCGTTAACGCATGGAACTTATTTGGTGCAGAAATAAATTTCTTACCTGTAAATTGACTAATTTCCTCTGCTACCATATCACCAAATTTAGGATGAGCATTAATACCTGTTCCAACCGCAGTACCACCAATTGCTAATTCTTTCATATATGTATTGCTATCCGCAATCATACGCTCTGTTTTTTCAAGCATACGGTGCCATCCGCTAATTTCTTGTCCTAACGTTAATGGTGTTGCATCTTGTAAATGCGTACGACCGATTTTAATAATATGTTCAAATGCAGTCACTTTTTCTGCTAATGTTTCTTTTAATTTCGTAATAGCTGGTAATACATGATTTTCTACCGCAATTACACACGCTACATGAAGCGCTGTTGGGAACGTATCATTTGAACTTTGAGACATGTTCACATCATCATTCGGATGAATATGTACGTCAGATCCCTTTTCTTTCAAAATTTGATTACCGCGGTTTGCAATTACTTCATTTACATTCATATTCGATTGTGTACCACTACCTGTTTGCCATACGACAAGTGGAAAATGTTCATTCCATTTCTCTGCAATTACTTCATCAGCAGCTTCCACAATGGCTCCTGCTTTTTCTTCTGATAACTTTCCTAATTTTTGATTGCTAAGTGCTGCACTTTTCTTTAAAATTGCAAATGCTTTTACAATTTCAAGCGGCATTTGCTCTGTTCCAATTGGAAAGTTTTCTTTACTACGCTGCGTTTGCGCTGCCCATAATTTATCAGCTGGAACTTTTATTTCTCCTAATGTATCTCTTTCAATTCTGTACTCCATTTTTTCATCCCCTTGAAAATAAAATACCTACATTTCTCATTTTAACAGACTCCCACCCAAATGATAAGAATTCTCACTCTTATATATAAAAAAAATACCTTCTGCCACCGCAGAAGGTATTTTTTTTATGATGCTTGCTTTCCTTTTTCAACGTCATCTACATACCAAATGAATTTGCCTGTATATCCGTAAATAACTGCCAAAATTAATGAAACGAAGCTTAACCACATAAATGGAACGTATGAGAACGTTGCCACACCTAAAATACCAGCCATAAAAATACCATTATCCGACCACGGAACCATACCAGAAGTTAACGTTCCACCTACTTCTGAGTTACGCGCTAATACACGGCGGTCTATTTTTAATTTATCATAACTATCTTCCATAATTTTCGGTGTTAAAATAAGCGATACGTACATCGCACAACCAAATATATTAGCTAAGAATGCCACGATTAATGTAGACAATGTTACATTACCTGCAGAATTTAATTTCTTCTCAAATTTTGATACGATTACTTTTAAAACACCTAGCTTTTCAAGTAGTCCACCAAAACCTAATCCGAAAATAATCACGGCTACTGAACCAAGCATACCGTTAATTCCACCACGATTTAATAACTTATCTACAAACTCAACACCCGATTGAATTGAAAATCCGTTATATGCTGTTCCAATCGCCTCTCCAAAGTTCATTCCTTGGAAAAGAGTTGCCCAAATTGCACCAATTAAAGCTCCCATAGCAATTGTTGGCATAGAAGGTTTCTTCAGCGCCAATAGCACAATAACAATGACTGCTGGAACAAGCATCCATATTTTAATATCAAAGTGCTTTAATAAAGATTCTTTTAAAAACTCTACTCTATTCAAGTCTACATTGTCCCCGCCGTACATCCATCCAGCAACAGTAAACATAATGCTGGTAATAATATAAGCCGGAACGTCTAACACGAGCATAGCCCGAACGTGAGCAATAACATCTACTTTCGCCATAGAGGCTGCAAGAACTGTGCTATCAGAAAGTGGTGATAACTTATCCCCGAAATAAGCTCCTGAAAGGACTGCACCCGCAACAAGCGGAAGTGGTAATCCAAGCCCTTCACCAATCGCCATCATAGCAATACCAGCTGTTCCAACTGTTCCCCATGATGTTCCTGTCGCGATAGAAGTTATGGAACAAATAATTAAAGTTGCCAATAAGAATATGCTAGGGTGAATGAATTCTAATCCATAATAAATTAATGTGGGTACAACACCACCAGCTATCCATGTTCCAATTAAAGCTCCAACTGCAACTAAAATAAGAATTGCTTCTAATCCATTAGAAATCCCTTTCGTAATTGCATCTTGCAATTCTTGATAACGAAATCCTAACCTTAATCCAAGCGCAATAACTAAAAACCATGAAATAAATAGCGCTAATTGAATTGGGAGATCAAAAATCGTTTGGAAGGAAAAGACGACAGCAAGAAATAGGAATAAAAGAATGATGATTTCTAGCATCGAGGGTAATCTTACACTTTTCATTTTCTTCTCTCCTTACAAGTCGATAACATGATGTATGTCGTCTTACGTGTATGTAGTATACAATTAGCGAAGACAAAACAAAATTTTCATATTATTTCGATTTATTTTTTCAGTATAATATATTCACAACCCTTTCTATTGTAAAAGTAGATGCTACTTTTCGCAATGAAAAAAATAAAAATATTATATTTTTATTTATAAAGATCAATCCAAGAGTAACTTTTTTAATATTTGCCACGACAAAACTTTTTACTATTATCCTCACCTTTTACGCAGCCCTATTATTTCCCAGATAAAAAAAGCACACATCATTAAAATGATGCATGCTCCACTTCTACTTATACATATTTTGTATTTCTTCTTTATTTTTAAGTATTTCCACAAACTTATCGCTATAACCTTTCGGAAATAATACACCAAGCCCATATGAATGCTCAAACTGAAAATGAGGGTGCTTCGCTTTAACTTCATCCCAAAATTTATACACCCCAAAATCAAGTTCTTTAACTTCAATATCATGAAATAAAACGATACCGTTATCCGCAAGTTTCGGTAACCATGTTTTATAATCATGAGAAACTGCTTCGTACGTATGATAGCCATCAATATGCAACAAATTTATCGTTCCATCTTGAAATTGATCCACAGCCTCGTCAAAAGTAGAGCGAATTAAATTACCTATATTAGGATAACTCGTATTTACTACTTTATTTACTATTTGAAAAACACCTTCCCCATATGGACCTGTATGCTCATCTCCCGTCCAAGTATCTACAGCAAAACATTTTGTACCTAATCCTCCATCTTTTACCCCTTGACAAAAACTGAAAAAGGAAGCCCCTAAATGTGTCCCTAACTCAACTAATACTTCCGGCTTTTCAAACCTTACTAAATCATATGCGAAATTTAAATGCCCAATCCACGCTGTATTCGTCCGAATAAAATGACTATAATTATCGAATTCAAATGTTGGTTTATGGGTGACCCAGCTCATCACATATCTCCTTATACACATATTTTTAACAAATCAAATTACTCTTATCTTTATTTTTTTATCCTCTTGATTATGATTTAATTTTATAATTTTATCTTGCTTTATTTAGCCTACTTCCTTGTATTATAGACCTAACTACACTTCATACGATTTCCATTTAAGGAAATCAGAAATTTCAATTTATAAATCCCCCATTTCGTGATATATTGCATATTGTATCCAATATATATTTTGGAAGGAGGACTATATACCTTATGAATCCAAATCGATTAAAAGGAATTATAATGGTCATAATCGGTGCTTGTTTATGGGGGTTGTCAGGAACAGCCGCGCAACAACTTTTTCAATATGAAAATGTTTCAGCCGAATGGTTAGTTACGATCCGTTTGCTTATATCTGGGGTTATTTTACTCATTATTTCATCATTCGGAACGAGAAAAAAAGAGATCTTTGCCATCTGGAAGCAAAAATCCGACGCTAGTAAAATGATTTTGTTCGGTCTTTTAGGCATGCTTGCTGTACAGTACACGTACTTCGCCTCTATTAAAGAAGGAAACGCTGCTGTTGCAACTTTGTTACAATATTTAGCCCCTATATTTATTACTGTATACTTACTTTTCAAATGGAACGTTCGTCCATCAAAAATTGATTATATTTCAATTACACTCTCATTAGTAGGGACTTTTCTCTTATTAACAAACGGGTCTATGCATAGATTAGCTGTATCTACACCAGCTATCATTTGGGGCATTTTCTCTGGACTATCTCTTGCATTTTATAGTTTGTATTCAAAAGAATTGTTAGAAAAGTGGTCTTCATCTGTTATCGTTGGCTGGGGTATGATTATTGGGGGGATTGGTGTAACGATTTTACACTTTATTTCCACAAACGAATTCATTTTATTATCCACTATGAACTATGTAAATTTAAGTACCCTCCCGCTCATTACATTCGTAGTCATTTTCGGGACACTCATAGCATTTTATTTATACTTAGATAGCATAAGATACCTTACGCCGAAAGAAACAACGTTATTTGGTTGTACAGAGCCGCTCGCAGCTATTATTTCTTCCGTACTTATTTTGCACGTACCGTTTCAATCTTTTCAGTTATTAGGTGCTTTTTGTGTCATTGTAATGGTGCTTATATTAAGCCAAAAGCCGGATGAAGGAAAACCGAAGCTAAAACTTATGAGTAGAAAAAAACAAAATATACAATGAAAGGATTGAATTATTTATGCCTGTCCCTCAAAATTATAAAAAACCTGGAAGAGTTTCCGCAAAGTCACTCGTTTTAACCCAACTACAAGATTGGATTATAGAAGGTGTATTACAACCAGATGAAAAAATTAATGATGGGGAATTGGCAGAAGCATTAGGAGTAAGTAGAACACCAGTTAGAGAAGCTTTACAAATTTTAGAGCTTTCTGGGCTAGTAGAAATGATTCCCGGTCAAAAAACGAAAATTGCTCCTATTAAATTAGAAGACGTATCTATCATTTATGAGACGCTGGCCGTTCTTCACTCAATTATAGGAAAACAAGCACTTCAAAAAGTTACAGATGCTGATATTAAACTACTTTCCGAGATAAATGATACTTTTCAACAATCTATGCATGAAAAAGATTCAAAAAAAGCTTTAAAACTAGATATACAATTTCACAATACAATTACTTCTATTGCAAAAAACCGATATATTGAACCTTTTCTAGAAAATATGCAGCTTCACGTTTTACGACTTGAATATTTGTTTTTCCAAAACTTTGTGCCTGCAAGTCAATCTATTAAAGAACATCACTCTATCATTCAAGCACTTCAAAAGCAGGACGAAAAACGAATGGAACAAATGATGGCTCAAAACTGGCTCCGTCCCATGAAAGAAATACAAAAAATGATTTCTATGAAAGAAGAATAAAGCTGGTTACACAAAAGTGTAACCAGCTCCTTCTTTAATAATCTATATGCTATGCCTGAATATTTGCGTAATCTTCAATATCTTCGTACTCTTTTTCCAATTCCTCTAAAGATAGCTCGTATAATTGTCGGTCGCGAATCTTAAACACCCCTGCTCCAATTAACTCATCAATTAAATGCCTCTTACGATTTTCAACAGCAAAACGGAGTTGACTACTCATCTTTTAAAAAACTCCTTTCTACGATCATTGAAAATGATAATCTTTATCAATTACCACTTTTGATTATAAAAGATGATTCTTAATAAGTAAAGTAATCTTATGAAATATTTACCTTACAAAGTATTTGTGGCCACATTATATATATGTATGCCCTGCGAAAAATGTTATGACACTTTTTCTTATCCTTTTTCTTTCATACTTTGCAAGTTGTTTCACTATGCTTGAATTCACCGTCTATTTCTACTTGAATGGTGACATGTTCTACATGAAACCTCTCCTTTAATACATCCGTTGCCTCTTCTAATACACTTTGCGTCTCATTACCTTTTATAATAAGGTGACAAGTTAATACTTGAAAATCAGATGTGACAGACCATAGGTGCAAATCATGAACTTCTTTTACAATCGGAATATTTAACAATGTACTTTTTACTTCTTCAACATTTATGTGTTGCGGTACACCTTCCATTAATATATGGACCGTATCACGTGTTACACGCCACCCACTAATAATGACTAAAATAGACACAAGAATACTAGCCATCGCATCTGCAGCAGTCCATCCGAAAAATTTAATAAGTAACGCAGCAATAATCGCTCCAACTGAACCTAATAAATCGCCTAGTACGTGTAAGAAAGCACTTCTTAAATTCAAATTACCTTTCACATCTCCGCCTCTCATTAATATCCAAGCTGATACAATATTAATAAGCAGACCAAGCACAGCAATAACGAGCATTCCATTACTGGCGATTTCAACTGGTTCCTTAAAACGACGAATTGCTTCAATAAAAATATATACTGAAATGACAATAAGAACGACACCATTACATAATGCCGCTAACATTTCGACTCGCTTATACCCATATGTTTTCGCGGCCGTTGCCGTTTTTTCTCCAAGCTTGAACGCAAGTAAACTTAAAGCTAAGGATACTGCATCACTTAACATATGCCCTGCGTCAGACAATAGTGCTAAGCTATTTGTTACAAACCCGCCAATAACCTCAGCAATCATAAAGCTTGTTGTTAATAGGAAGGCAATTAATAACGCCTTTTTATTTTTTGAATGACCGTGATCATGTCAATGTCCCATACTTATACTCCTTTAAGTGCAATATCTGTATGTTAGTATGAAACAAACTCCCCATCTTTATCCCGAATTGACTGCTCGTAAACGCCCGCTTCCTCTGTATACACTCTTCGCTACTTTTCAAACAAGTCCTTTTTCTCAACAAAAAATAAGACTACTTCTTTTTCAACTTCATATTGTTTAATAATGAAAGAATTTTTAAGGAGGTTACTAAAATGAAACGTTTATTTCTCTGCATGGAGCGTGAACTTGTTGTAATAAAAGAACAATATGGTAACTATGAAACCACATATCATTTACAAAATATGCAACCTACCTGTATTGTGGTTGATCCATTCCAAACAAATCGTGTTTATTGCGGCACCTTTGGACGAGGTTTATGGCTAAGTGACGATGGCGGAGATTCATGGAGACCGATTGGAGATTCTTATCGTTACTTTGATTTCCCTAAAGAAGATGGTATTTTACATTCTTCGATTACTTCCATTACGATAAGCCCTAATGAACAAGTTAACGGATATGGTGTCGTTTATGTAGGTACAGAACCTAGTACTTTATTCCGTTCAGAAAATGGTGGTGAAACGTGGACTGAACTTAAAAATATGAAATCATTATTATCTTCCTATACGTGGGCTTTTCCGCCTAGACCTTTTACCCATCACGTACGCTGGATTACAGTTGATCCAACTAACCCAAATACAATCCATGTTTCAATCGAAGCTGGTGCCGTTATTCAAAGTAATGATAAAGGGCATACATGGATTGATAAAAAATTCGGTGCTCCTATCGATGCTCATCAATTACTTATGCACCCTGAAGCCCCAAATCGCCTTTATGCATCATGTGGTGATGGATTTATGGGCGGACCTGATCGTGCATATCTTGAAAGTTATAACAGTGGAAACAGCTGGATCTCATGTAGTGACGGACTTGAGCATCATTATTTATACAGCATGGCTATCGATCCAGCTGATTGTAATACAATTCTCGTTTCTGCCGCACCGAGTGCTGATCTCGCTCATCACCGTATTCCTTATGAATCTTATATTTATCGAAAAACGAAAGATACTCCTTTCGAGCAAGTACAGCAAGGTCTACCATCTGCAATCGGTACAGTCATTTCGATGTTTGCTACAAATCAAGCAGAACCACATACGTTTTACACTTTAAATAACAACGGCGTGTTTCAATCCAATGATAGCGGCGAATCGTGGGAACAACTAAACATTCCGTGGAAAGATGAATATAAAACGCAGCATCCGCATGCATTGCTCGTTACTAGTCCTTAACGAAAAAAAGACTGCCTAACGATTTTAGGCAGTCTCTCTTTTATTTCTTTAAATCAATTACGATATCATCTAGAACAATATCTTTACTCTTCGCTTCTTTTTTCGGCACTTCTATTTTCTTCTCTTTTCCATTCACATACTCCACTCCACCATGATTTTCAGGTGTATGAACTCGCAAGTGTACACGAGGTGTAACGATAAGCTTTGTTGCATTTTCGTTTAACTTTTGGAATGTAGCACTCCATCGAATATTGTAAGGATCGTTGCCACTTCCCCCATTTCCTTCACCCGAATAATCATTCCCTAAATCATCCTTAACCGTCAATTCAACATCTACACTATCCCATTCTTTCCTCGCACCCTTAGAAACTTCTTGATTGTAATAAAGAATAAATGAAACCGGCGACATTGCGATCTTTTCCATATTTGCTTTTATACCTTCTTTTTCCGAACTTCCACCAATTGTTCTCTCTTTACTATCCATTGATTTTACAGTTAACGCGAAATTCCAATTACCTTGTATTGATTTTTTCCTATCTGGTATCTCTATTCCCTCTATATTCCATCTAAAGTTTATTTTGTCCTTTTTATTACTATCATGGTGCGTCGTTGTTACCATACCTACATACTTTTTTTCAGTAACTTTAGTCATTTTCCCACTTCCTGAACTACCATGAGCGTCCATTATATCCAATCCGCCTAATATGATAGGATCATCCCCTAAGTCTTGCTCACTTTCCAGTGAATACGTTATAGATAATGTTCTGCCATCAGAAATTACATCATTAATTGTAACCTTAACCCCATTACTCTCCCTCGTCATATTCAACTCAGTCGAAAACTCTTTATAATTTTCATATAACCCTGTTCTACCATTATCTAAAAATCGGAATATGTCACCTACAATTGGCAATCCCCCGGCATATGTAGGAAATCCGATACCAAGCGTTGCAACTGATAATCCTACTAAAATAGATGCAGCAGCGACACCTTTTTTCCAACTTTTCATCTTTTTCTTCGTACGTATTGATTGTTTTACATTACGCTTCACTTTTTCTTTTTCAATTTCAGAAGCCTCAATTTCCTCAAGTTCTTTTTCATCTATATCAATATCATTTAATAGTTCATAAATGTCTTTCATATTGCACTACCTCCAAAACTAATATTCGTAGCATTTTGTTGTAGTTTCTTTTTTCCACGGTACACACGGTTATCAATCGCCGCCCTGGTTAATCCTAATTTGTCACCTATTTCCTCTGTCTTCATACCGAGAAGATATTTCATGATGAATACTTTTTGATCTAACGGTTCTAATTGATTAATAAGCTTCAATAATTCTTCCCTATCTTCCATAACGATTAATTCGTCTTCTGCCGATTTTTCCGTACTTATATGAAACTCATCTGAAATGATTTCTACTTTTTTATTCGCTTTTCGGTAATAATCAATTGCCTTAAATTTTGCAATCGCTGCAATCCATTTTTTAAAATCACTCGGCTCTCCATGAAACTTATTTGCGTTATTCCAAATGGAAAGAAATATATCATTTACACATTCCTCTATCAATCCATCATTTTGAACTGGAAGAAGAACTTTGTGCGTTATCCCCTTTATGAGCGGTAAGTATGTATCGACAACAAATTCTAGCGCATCTTCTTTTTGCCGCTGTAATCTTTTTATAAAATTTTTCTCATTTGATTTCATGTAGCGATTCCCCTTATTTTTTTGTAAAAGCTTTTACACCCTATATAACGTTTTGGAAATTTTTTTCTCTCATCTTTTTTTATTTTTTGTATGTAATGGGAGACTTTTCCTTAGCCATTGTCTCATATAAATATAAGCTTGAAGAAAATTTTCTCAAGTCTGGAATTCAATTAGTGTAGTACACTGTTTATGCAGACATTCTTTAACCTGATGTACATTTCATTTAATTAATCTATTTTTATAATTTTAAATTAGGAGATGAGATATGTATGTGTGGAATTACAGGTTGGGTAGATTGGAAAAAGGATCTTTCAAATCAACATGTTATTTTAGAAAAGATGGCAAATAGTATTCAGCATCGTGGTCCTGATGCTGAAGGATTTTGGTTTTCTCCTCGTGCGGCCTTTGCACACCGACGTTTAATTGTTATTGACCCAGAAGGCGGGACGCAGCCGAAGACATTTCGTGCTGATGATTATACGTATGCTCTTACTTATAATGGAGAAATTTATAATTTCCGTGAACTGAGAGAACAACTTCGAAAATGTGGTCATGCATTTGAAACGCATTCAGATACAGAAGTGTTACTACATGCTTATTTAGAATGGAAAGAAGATTGCGTACAACATTTAAACGGAATTTTCGCTTTCGCCTTATGGGATGATCAAAAGCAACAATTATTTTTAGCACGTGATCATTTAGGCGTAAAGCCACTCTTTTATACTGAAAGAAATGACAGCATTATTTTCGGATCTGAAATAAAAGCACTACTAGCTCATCCATCTGTTCCTGCTGAAATTGATGCGGATGGCATAAATGAAATATTTGGATTAGGCTTATTTCGAACTCCTGGATGTGGTGTCTTTAAACGTATTCAGGAAGTGCGTGCTGGACATTCTATAACATTTACACGTGATAAAAAAATAGTTAAGAAGTATTGGAATTTAGAAAGTAATGTCCATACAGACTCTACCAGAGACACATCTTCACATATTTTATCTATTTTACAAGATACAGTGAAAAGACAATTAATTGCCGATGTTCCCCTCGTTTGTATGTTATCAGGCGGATTAGACTCTAGCGGTATTACTGCACTAGCGGGTAAAGAATTTGCAGCGAAAAATAAAACACTTCATACGTATTCCGTTGACTTTGTAAATAGCGCAAAAGATTTCGAACTTACATTTGCTCGCACTGGTCTAGATGCTCCTTGGGTAAAACGTGTTTCTGATTATGTGGGGACATCGCATCATGACATAATTGTGAATGCTGAAGAATTAGCAAATCACTTATTCGTTCCCCTTCACGCGAAAGATTTACCGAGTGCTGGCGAAATGGAAACTTCACTTTATTTACTATTTTGCGAAATGAAAAAAGATGCAACCGTAGCTTTATCTGGAGAATCTGCTGATGAAGTATTCGGGGGATATCCTTGGTTTCATCAAGAAGAACTATTATATGTAGATAAGTTTCCATGGTTAACAAACTGGAAAAACACATCTTCTCTATTATTAAGCGAAGTAACAAATCAATGTAATCCTGAGCATTATATTAATAAACGATTCCATGAGGCTGCTCTTGAAGTACCTACTCTTGAAGGGGAAAGTAAAAAATCCGCGAAACAACGTCAAATGTTTTATTTATTTTTAACACGATTCCTTCCGTTCTTACTCGACCGTAAAGACCGTATGAGTATGGCTGTAGGATTTGAAGTTCGTGTACCGTTTTGCGATTATAGATTAGTTGAATATTTATGGAACGTTCCTTTCAACATAAAAAGTATTGATAATATTGAAAAAGGAATTTTACGTAGGGCACTGAAACCAGCTTTACCTGATGACGTCCGAAATAGAAGAAAAAGTGCTTATCCAACTTCACAAGATCCACACTACTTACAAACAATCCGTAATTTAACACTTGATATGTGCAGTAATAAAAACAATCCTGTTTTCTCACTCATTAACCATTCCATATTACTTGCAATTGCTGATCAAAGTAATAAAGTGATTAACAATTTTGAAGCAAGAAGTGCTATGGAGTATATGCTACAAGTAAATGAATGGTTAAAAACGTATCATATTCATATTGCTTAACAAAAAAGAGTTCAAGGACAAAAACCCTTGAACTCTCTTTCATTTATTAATTGGCACATTGTCTATTTTCAGTATCAATGGACCATCCAATAATAGTGGCACAATCTCTCCCTTTCCACTGCAGTACATTTGTTAATACTGGCTCAATCTGTAAGCAACTTCCGTCGTGTAATATTTCTATTAAAGATTGATCATCATCAAACTTTCGTTTATCACATTCTAAAATACCATCTGTTGCCATTACAATGTGATTTTGACCTTTTTCTAATCCCCTTATCCCTGATGTAAAGCAAGGTGTATTCGCTGCAAAAACATTTTTTCTTCCTATATATTCATAGTTCTTACGCTTATTTAGCCTACCTTTTCCATTTTTCGTTTGCTCTGAATGGAATAAATACGCGAAGCAATCACCAACTGATAGCCAATATAAGAACTCGCCTTTTCGTAAACAAATTAAACATGCAAGTTCCTCATCATCTTGGTCACATTTCTCGATAAAGAGCTCATCTGTAAATAACGCTAATAAATACATATGTGTATGATGAAAAGCTAAATGGATTGGGTATGAAAATAACTCTTTTAGTTTTTCTTCTCTTTCTGAAATCGCTTCTATTATATAATGTATATTTTTCGTTTTATGATGTGTATCAAAAATCATAACAAATTCAAATTCTAATTTCGGATCCCACCAAGCTAGCACTGCATCTCCTCTTTCATATGCATCACTCTCTTGATTTCCTCCATATACGCCGACTGAAAGAGGACCACATTTTTCAACATGTATTTGATCTACATACATCTTTTCATGACTAATCCATTTAAATGTATTCACAGCTATCATCCTCTCTCTTGCTAAATGTATACCTTTACACATAGATTACCTTATATTTCAATAAAAATAAACTTTTTCAACATTTATTATGAAAATAACAGGAATTTAATTCTTACAAAGCGAATATATCTTATAATACGATATAAAAATCAGGGGGAATTATAATATGAAAGACATTAATCCACATTGGGAGACAATATACTATCACTTACGCTATGAATATGAAGACAATCTTTCTCATCAAGCAATTCGTATTTTACAAATCATTTCTCGAGAGAAAGATATAACAATTGGAAAAATTGCTTCTGAACTTGGTTTATCTCATAATACAGCGTCCGAACATGTAAAACGCCTTATTCAAAAAGGATTTATCATTAAAGAAAGAAATAAACAAGATGAAAGAGTTGTGAATCTTACATTAACGACAGAAGGAATTGAAGCATTAGAAAAGCATACTTTGCTAGACAAAGAAAAGATACAAATATTAGAATCACAGTTATCAAAAGAAGAACAACAACTAATAGAAAAAGCCTTTTCGTTATTAGCTAAGGAGGCAAAATATGCATTTCCTCGTTAAGGTCATCGTCTCCGCCCTCATTATTGGGGGTGTAACCGAATTTGCCAAATATTTTAGTACGCTTGGTGGCTTTATCGCAGCCCTTCCTCTTATTAGTTTGCTTAGTTTAGTTTGGATTTCTTTCGAAGGTGGGAGTAAACAGGAATTAAGTCAATTCGCTTTAGGCGTATTATATGGATTTCCTGCATCTGCACTACTATTATTTATTGTTTATATCGGTTTAAAGAACTCCTTTTCACTTAGTACATCTATACTCTTCGGCATAGTCGCCTGGTGTATCGTCTTTACTTGCCAAAAAGTATTTCAAGCTTAGGGGGAATTACTATTAATAGATCAGTAGAGATATTTGGACAAAATGTAGAAGTATATATGAGAGGTAGTAGTAAACAAACTGTAGTCATTCAAACAGGAATGGGTTGCTCATTTTACGATTGGCTTTCTATTATAGAAAAGCTTTCACAAAACTTTACGGTCATTTCATATCATCGCCCAGGTTACGGAGAAAGTGAGCTAGGAACTAATCGACGTACAACAATGCAAGTTGTAAAAGAACTACATATGTTACTACATGAACTTGATATTTATGAGCCAATCATTTTAATCGGTCATTCCTATGGAGGTTTATGCGCACAACATTTTGCAATGTTACATGAAGATAGGCTGCAAGCACTTCTTTTAGTTGATTCTACTTCCATGAACTTACACCGATTAGATGAACTGCATTTACCGGTTTCTGATCAAACTGATTCTGATGATATGTGGCTACAAAAATATCATACTTACTCCAACATGGATGCAGAAGCACTTTATAATGAACTAAAATCAATGCTTGTCCATACAACAAAACAGCATATCAAATTTTCCACATCTCCTTCCTTATATAAAGCGACAGCTGCTGAGCTGTCCGAGTGGAAATATTGCGCTCACTCAATAAAAAAACAACATAAAACATTAGTAATACCATTAATCGTTATCGGTAGAGATCCTCAATATTCTATTAATCAATTAATTGAGGGTGGTATGCCAAAAGAAGAAGCTACACAACTTGAAGATATGTGGCAAGAACTTATTCGTGAACAACTAAATCTCTCAATAAATAGCCAATATATTTTGGCTGAACATGCTAGTCATCGGATAGAAAATGATCGCCCAGATACTATCATTGAAGCCATTCACTCATTGTCAATAAAAAAAGGAAGCAACTGAAGTTGCTTCCTTACTTATCTATTCATAGTCTTCTTCGTCATCATCAACTTCTTCATAATACGAACTCCCATTGCTTACATATATAGGACCATTCGCAACATCAATACGTAATACCCATGCCCATGGCACAGCTAAACGTTTATGTATTGCTCTCCAAAAGTTCATTGATTTTCTTTCGTACTCCTGGAACTCCTGAAGTAACTCTTTATAGGAGGAACCGTCTAACTGAATATTTGCTTCTAATAAACGAGAATGGGCATAGTACTGTAACTCTAGTTCAGCAGCAATCTCCATTTCTTCTTCCGTTGCCATACCTATAATTGCTCCATCTGCTGGTGCGATTTCATATACGTTGTGAACTTCAATAAGCCCTTCTTTCTCTTTCTCAAACATGTAAACAGCCTCCTTTAACCAATATTTTTTATGTTACAAAGTCATACTTCTACAATACCTTCTCTCTTTCCTCTTTTTTTGATAAACTTTTACAAAATATTTATCCGATGACCTGTTTTCTCTATTCTTTCAGCAGAAATGAAACGATTATTATCAAAAGTTAATTTATACACATCAGGCATATGAAGGGTTTTCCAAAATTGAAAATCATATTTCGGATCAAAATAATTCATAAGTAAAACCATAATATTCCCATGAGTACCTATTACAATATTTTTACCTTTATATTTTCCCAATATATTTTGCATACATATTACAGCACGCCTTTGCGCTATATTGCTTGATTCCCCGCCTTCGTATGCAAAAGTCCAGTCTTCCCACGCTTTCTGAATAGTATCGTTAAAATCTGTTACTGGCTCTTTACTTAATAACCTCTCTCTTAAATCTTCTTCCAGTTGTATTGATAAATTATATGTATTCGCAATCCCTTGCACGGTTTGAATCGCCCTTTTATACGGACTATAAATCACAGCATCAATATGTTTATCTTTTAATAATCTTGTTACATTCTCTGCATCACAGTGTCCCTTCTCAGATAAGGGCCGTTCCCTTTCCTCCTTTGTATATGTAGAGTGAGCATGCCGCACGAAATATACTGTAGTCATTATTCAACTTCCTTTCTTAGTTTCAATCTATATTCCATGCAGTAAATAGGAAATCCTGTATCATGAATAGAAAAGAGCACCTTTTAAAAAGCGCTCTTTTGTTTACATAATAAAATTATTCCATTATAACTTTCTTCTGAATTCTTCACTTGTTATAACATCTCGAATAAAGTAATCTATATTATTTCTAAGCTTTTGGTGCGTAATTTGATTATCTATATCATTAAACATGATTACAACTTCTACCTTATTCCCCTGCTTATCTGTAGTATACAAGCTTTTTGTCAATACGAATGCGGTAGAACCACCTTTTTGACCAGCATATTCAAACTTACTATTTTCAACTGTTCCTTTAAAAACATTCTCAATTTCATCTTGCATTGATTTTGGAAAATAATTTCTACTATTTATCTTTTCCATTATACTCATATAATCTTTAGCATTTGCACCCACTAATCGATCTGACCAAATCCGCTGAAATTCCATATCTACTTTTAATGGGATATCCCGTTTTTTCCATTCTTCTTCATCTTTCATCCATTCATGTATTTGTAACACATGTTTATTATATTCATCTTTTGACATGTTACGTATCGTTTCTAACGATTGAGTTTCTGGCTCATGAAGCTCTTTTTCTACGTATCCTCTCATATATAGTGAAGCAGTATATGAGGAGAACTTGTCATGACCGGTAAGCTCTAACTCTTTTATACTTTCATTTACTCTTTCTATTCCAAGCTTTTCTAACAAATATGTTGTATTTGCATTAGAACTATAATGAATCATCCCTTTAGCGACTTCTTCTAAAGTAATCTGTCCATTTTTCACTAATTCTCTCGCTTTGGCATCTTCTAACCAGTCAGGATGTGCTCCACCATCAGTGTTTTTAACGTAATATTTTTCTAGCTCCTGTAATGAAATTTGTTCATCTCGACTTATTTTCCCTTCTGACACTTGCTTAGCAAATTCAACTGCTATTACGATTTTGGCCGTACTCGCTAATGGCAATTTTACATTTTCATTTATAGATGTTAATACTTCCCCATTTTTTCTAATCAGTAATGAACATGTTTTATCGCCTTTATGTTCTTTTATGTACTTTAATACGTAATCAGGATCTTCTTTTGACAAATAGTACTTCATAATAACAAAGAAAGCTATAACGGCTACTATAATGACTCCTGCAACAATTCCTATAATCTTTAATATGTTCACAATATGCCCCCTCTAATACATTCCCTTCTATATCATAATTATAACGAATCCAATTACAAAATTATACAAAATAGAATAACTCTTCCTAATAATAGAAAGAGTTATTCTATTTCACATGAAGTTATTTGTCCATTTAACGTAACTACTATATTTGAATCGTCAGTCTGTTTATCACTTTTTGAACGATTTGATGTGGGCGGCCCAATTACAACTGACTCTTTAATTGGTGAAAGATCCATCGCTAGCTTCTCTGCACTTACACCGTAAGCAGCTTGAAATACTTCTGGAGGCGTTAATCTAAGTACGTCCGATCCTTCTGCTGTTTCAAACTGATCGTTATTGAAGAATAAATGTAATTGTACTTCTTCTGTTACGGCCGTGATCCAGTGCCACCACCCCATTGGAATAAAGACCGTTTGCCCCGCTTTCAAATGATAATTTTGCAATTGATTCGTTTCGGGATTTAAAATGGATGTAACTGCTTCCCCTGAGACAACAACATCTAATTCCCAAGCATTCGGATGCCAATGTGGTTCTCGCATATGACCCTTCGTCATAAACAAATCAACAAATGCTCCTCCGATCATCGCCGGTAACTGTGTTGACGTAACTTCATACGCAACATTTTTCTCATCTCTTTTAAAAAAGACATTTTTTCTTGAATCAAAGAAAAGATTTGGCGTTCCTGAGCTTTTCTTTAAATTTTTATTATCTGTAACATAACCTGAATTACTCATTTTATCCCTCTTTCCCGATCCGAACATTTCTGATTTCACACTGTATCGTATGGGAATTTTTTAGGAATGTGCCTATTAACAACATAACAAAAAAACATGCTTTCATTACGAGAGCATGTTTTGTGATATTCTTCACATTGTTTAGTTAAAAAATAACTCTTTTACTTACCATGATGTAACATTAAATCACTAAGTTCTTCTTCAATGTGATTTAATTTCGCAACGCCTTCTTTCCATTTATGAATATAACGTGAAACCCCAACGAAAAATAAAATAATAATTGTGGAAAGAATAATACCATATACGATAGCTACAGTACTCATAGTTACACTTCCTTGTAATTAGTTATATTTTTATTATAAACCTTTTTTTTATAAAAAGCTTTGATTTCAACTTTTTGTAACAAAATTGTTTTTTCTAATATTTCGTTCAGGAAAAGGAAAATTTTTCACAAAATATACAAAACTTAACCATATGTACTATTACCATATGAGTTATATTGTTAAATAGGATGAAGTGAAATTTTAATCAGTAAGGGGGATCATCCCACACTGATTATTAGCCCGCACTAACCAGGATTTTACGGACCATTAATGCGGGATAAAGGGGATGAAATACTATGACGACTTGGTTTATTGTAATGTTAGTTGTATTTGGAGCATTTAAAATTATCGTTTCTAGCCTTCCTAACTCTGTTATTGAATCCATCATTAGCAAGTACGAAACACATCCACAACTTGAAGAAGAGAATGTGACTGTTACAATCAATGGAAATAATTTAGAAGGCGAACAGAAATCCAAAATTATTCATGATTTTAACGAAGGCTTATTTTTAGATCGCTATTATGCACCGCCTCACAATGAGGGCACACCTTTAATTATCAATGCAAAACGTGGCAAAAAAGAGTTTACATTTTATATTTATAGTCATGAAGAGCATGTTGATGTTGTAAAGCAACATAAAAAGAAGGTAGTTGCTTATAGTTTACGCTCTAAAAACCTTCAAAATAATGATATGTTCGTGTCAGCTGATTTAGCTTAATACTCATATATTAGAAAAAGGAATCCATATGTCTATGGATTCTTTTTTTCCTATACATGTTAAGTCAATTCTACACATTCCATTGCAAGTGAATATACATTTTCATATCCTGCTATACTAAGCTTTTTCTGCAATCGATCCGTATCTTCTTTCAAAGCGTGTACTAACACCGTATGTTCTGGTAATAGTGTATTTAACATCTCTTTCACATCACTTATACTTTGGTGAACTTTATATGGCACTCGCTTCACCCTACATTCTTTACCTACACGTTCTTTCAAAACTTTTTCTGCAAAACTCCCTTTTGCAATATACCCAGTAAAGATAATAGAATTTCGTTCTTCATGCCGAAGTTGTTCATAATATAATTGCGCTCGTTTCGTTTGCATATTTGCATCACTCATTACAACTATTCCATAACTATGTTGCATACCGCTGTCATCATCCATAACTATTATGTTTCTTTTTAAACTCTCCATTAGCTCTTCAAGTTCTTCATTATTTTTGATCCAATCTTTATATATAATCATCTCTTGGAATCCATCTAAAATTTCTTGATCTACTATAATGGGAAGTTCTTTATATTCTTTATATTTTTTATATAAATACAATACGATATCTTGCGCCCTACCAAGCGGTGGCAATGGTAGTAATGCTATTCCTTTTTTCCCCGCAGCTCGTTCAATTTCTGCATATAGTTCGTTTACTCGTTCATGTTGCGAAACATCATCAGTATGATAAGCGGCATCTACAATTGCAACTTTTATATTGTGGCCTAATTTCTCAGGTAAATTAGCTCGTAGTATATTAGACTCTGCTGAATAGTCGCCTGAATAAAATACGTATGTACTACACATATCAACTAAAAACCAAACAGCTCCTAATACATGCCCACTATATCCCCATTGAAACCGCAATGTAGGAGTAATTTGTATCCATTCATTTGGATTACTAATCTCATCAATACATACATAATTTAAATCTTTTATGTGCTGGTCGCTATAAGGTAAATTCCACCCTTGCATCAGATTGTAGTTTCTCCATTTTTCATAATATAACGGCAGTTGCTCCTTCGTATAACGAGTCGTCCAAATTTTTTTATTATATCCATACTTCGCTAATAAAGGTAAACCCATCGTATGATCTTCATGAATATGTGATAAAAATACCGCATCTAAAAATGGAACAACTTCTCTCACTATTTTTGGATAACTATCCTCATAGGATCGATTAATACCACAATCAAATAATATTTTCGTCTCTTTATTTTTTACGAAGTAGCAGGAACGACCGTATTCTCCTGCTCCTCCCCATACTTCTACCCTCATCATGCTACCCCTTTTCGTTTTTGCTCCATATGTTGCAGAAGTAATAAGCACATTGTTGTAAGTCCAACAGAAACAACGGCCATCGCCATTCCTATAGATACTTCCCCTTGTTCAAATTGAGCAAAAATAAACGTTGCTGACGTTTCTACTGATGGAGGTAGTACGAGAAGCGACGCTACTAACTCTCTTATCGAAATCGTAAATGTCATCGCCCATCCAGCAAGAACGCCCGGGATTATAAGAGGCAATATTATTTTTCTAAAAATATAAATATAATTTCCAGAAAAAATACTCCCTGCCTGTACAAGGGAATCATCAATTTGTCCGAGCGAAGCTTTTACATACTGCACCGTATAAGGTAAAAAAAGAACAACATACGTTACGATAACCATGACTGGTGTATTGTAAATTGACATAGGCATATATGGTGAATTCCAAAATAAAATAAGCCCTACAACCATCACTATTCCTGGTACCATATTCGGTAACATACCGCACATATCAAGCCATTTTTCAGAGGACTTTTTCCCCTTTCGAATCATAAGTGCTAAAAAGACTCCAATAATTACAGCAACAATCGCTGTTACAAGTGAAAAAAGAAAACTGTTCCATAAAGCTTCTAACCCTGGGGATCCCATTGTAAACAATGCCTCATAATGGTTTGTTGTAAAGTTATTTAAATGTAAGCCACCGCCTCTTAATTTTGACAAAGAAGCAATAAGTATAGAAAAGTATGGGATTCCAATTGCTACTATTAGTAAACCAATTACATAAATCCATGCTATAAAACGTGTAACTATAGACAAAGTATACCTTTTAGATTTCACACCTTTTCCACTAACCATGGCATATGAATACTTTCGATTCAATACATTTTGCATATACCAAATAAGCATACACGCACTTAGTAATAAAGAAGATAATGCTGTTGCACTACTAAAATCAATTGGCCAACTCGAAATAAATTTATGGATTTCTGATGTTAGCACGTGAAATCCTATTCTACGTCCGAATGTAGCCGGTGTTCCGAATTCAGCAATCGTCTTTACGAAAATAAGTAAAGCACCCATCACATAACTTGATAACAATAACGGTAGTATTATTTTTCTTAAACGATAGAAAAAGCTTCCACCATGAACTGCTGCCGCTTCTTCTTTACTACTTCCAATTTGAAGTAACGTATTTTTCAACATGAAGTAAAGGAATGGGAATAAATGCAGACTCATAATTAAAACCATACCACCTAAACTAAAAAACGATGATGAGATCGACTTTAAGCCTGGAAAAAATTGTTCAAAATAGCCGTTAGGTTGCATAAACAAAATCCATCCCATTGATCCGATATAAGGCGGGGTCATAAATGGAATCATAAAAACAATATCTAACTTACTATACTTTCCTACATCTGTTTTGCTCATAATGAACGCCAATGGAAATGCAAATATGGTAGCTCCTATTACAACGAGTACACCTAGGAGCATCGAATTTAGAAAAATCCCAGCTAATCCACCACTCTGCATGACTTCAAAAGGCTTTAAAAAATTCCAACCGCTATTTTCATATACACTAGAAAATAAAATGAGACAAAGCGGAATGACGATTAACATCGCCACAAGTAACAACGCTACCGTCACTCCAAATTGTCTTACTGATACGAATCGATTTACCATGTAATCACCATCTTATTGAAATACTTTCTTAAATTGTTTTGCTATTTCATCTTGTTCTTTCTCAACTGTTTTCCAATCAATATTTAATACTGGAATCTCTTCTACATTTGGTCTATTTTCAGCTTTTATATCTGTTCTACCTGGCAATAAGTACGCTTTAGAAACTTGTTTTTGCACATCATCTGATAATAAATAATCAATAAACTCTTTTGCACCTGCTACATTTTTACTATCCTTCATAATGCCTGCCGCACGTGGACTAATGACTGTTCCGCTTTTTGGATATACGATATCCACAGGTTCACCCTTTGCTTTTGCACTGTACGTCATATAATCAACACCCGCAATTACCATATCTTTCGCACCTGTTACAACTGGATCTAACGCTTCTTGGTTTGCCCCTGCTACTGTAACTTCATTTTTCTTAAGCTGTTCAAATAACTTCCATCCATCTTGTCCATTCTTTTTCACGTATCCTGTTACAAAGTCTAAAGCCGAACCTGAAAGTGCTGGATCTGGAAGATTCACTTTGCCTTTCCATTCTCCTTTCGTTATATCGCTCCAATCTTCAGGCGCTGTCTTCACATTTTTTGTGTTGTACACAATTCCTAATGCTGAAGCACTATACCCGAAATAATGTCCTTTATCATCCGACCATTCTGGACGAAGCTTATCAGCTTGTTTCGCTTCTTTATAAGCTAACGTTTGACCATCTTTCTTTAATCCTTCCATCGCTGGTAAAGAAGCGAGTACGACAACGTCAACGACTGGATTTTTCTTTTCAGCTTCCATTCTCGCTAAAATCTTACCAGTTGTTCCTTGAAACATTTCCACCTTTATACCGCTTTTCTTTTCAAAGTCCTTTTGAATTTTTTCTGCTAACCCTTTTGGCCCTGCACTATATACAACAATTTTCTTTTCATTAGTATTTTTATTTTTTGCATCTACATTACCTGTCTTTGAGCTACAACCTGCTACTACAGCAGAAAATAGTAAAGTGCATACAAATAAAGACTTAAGCGAACTGAATTTCTTCATACGATTCTCCCCCTATATGATGAATACATTTTTTTGGTACATATAACGATACCGGTTTACCGACGCTTAGCTTACTATTGTGATAAGCTGTCCATACACCGAGTGTCCCCATATTTACTTTTACTTCATAACGTTCTCCTACATATGTAACGTGCTGAATTTCACCTGTATACATGTCGCACACTTCATTTTTCGTCCAGCTCACATGCTCTGGACGAATCATTTGTTTACCCTCTACAAGCCAATTTGCCTTACCAACAAACTTTGCAACAAATTCATGAGACGGCTTCACATAAATATCTTCTGGCGTTCCTTTTTGTAATACTTCTCCTTGTTTCATGACAATAATTTGATCTGACATTGACATAGCTTCCGTTTGATCATGCGTTACATACAATGCCGTTAAACCAATAGAATGAACGATATCCATAAGCTCTAAGCGCATTTCTTCACGCAAAATTGCATCGAGTGCACTTAACGGTTCATCAAACAAAATAAAATGAGGTTTTGTTACAATTGCTCTAGCAAATGCAACACGTTGCTGCTGTCCACCAGAAAGTTCGTGCGGATATCTTTTCTCCATACCTTGCAGACGAACTCGCTTTATCGCATCTTCTACCTTTTCTCGTAAATGATTCGTTTGCTTTGTAGCCCTTAATCCAAATGCAACATTTTCAAACACTGTCATATGCGGCCATAAAGCAAAATCTTGAAATACCATACCGATATTCCGTTCATGAGGAGATGTTTTTATTTTTTTTGCACCAGAATACATGCACTTATCTCCAAAATATATTTCACCTCTATCCGGCTCTTCAAGCCCTGCAATCATTCTAAGTAAAGTCGTTTTTCCGCATCCCGAAGGCCCTAAAAGTGTGGTAAATTCCCCTTTTTTCATTACAATTTGTAGCGGTTTTAACGCCTGCATTTTTCCAAACGTCTTTTCTAATCCACTAATTTTAATATCCATCGTTTCACCTCTCTCCCCTCATTCTTAACCTGCTTTCATTCTATATGGAAGATTTATACTGAATGTTAATGTACTGTAAAGATTAAATTAAAAAACTTCTAATAAACTATTTATTTCTATAGATTTTTTCTATAGTTAAAATAAAAAAGGCGGACAATTCATAATGAATCTCTTAAAATTAGAAATTGTAGTGCTTATTAAGAAATACAAAAAGCTTACGATTGTTGCAGAAAAACTTGGCGTGAAACAACCCACTATTACATTTCATATAAAAAGCTTAGAAGAGGAACTCGGTGTGTCTTTATTTGAATTACGTTCCGGAAGGTATTTCTTAACAGAGGCTGGCGAGGCATTACATCATTATGCTTGTAAAATAGATGCACTTATGAAAGAAGCTAGGCGGGTCACACAAGAGTTTAAAGATTTTCATAAAGGTGCTATAACAATTGGTGCTAGTTATGTACCAGCGACTTATCTTTTACCAGAAGTTGTTCACCAATTTCAATGCGAATTTCCTAATATAAAAATAACACTCATGGTAAAAACGGCTCCTGAAATTCGTACGATGCTACAAAATCATGAAATTGATCTCGGGGTAATTTCTGCTGCACCATTTGATGAACCACTTTTAAAACAAGCAAATATAATACCTGATACACTAGTTCTTGCATTTTCCAAAGAACATCATTTTTCTAAAAGAGCAAATATATCATTACAAGATATTGAAAAAGAACGCATATTATTGCATCGAAACCCATCTACAACGCGAGATTTACTTACACAATGGATGCTAGCACATAACATTACATTCCAATCTGAAATTGAACTAGATTCATTAGAAACGATGAAACAAATTTTAAAATATGGTGATGGTGTCGCTTTTATTTCTAAACTTGCTATTGAGCAAGAAGTGCATCGAAATGAGCTATGCTATATACCGATCCCTGATTTTGAATTTCAGCGTAATATTTATACCATTCATCATGAGGACAGGTGGAATTCTAAAATAATTTCTTTTTTACTACATAGCATTACTTCTTTTGCAGAAAAAAATTAAAAGGCTGTCGTTATACACGACAGCCTTTTAAACTAAAACTCTATTTATTTTTCTTCGCCTCAATTTTTGCTTGTGCCTCTTCAGTCTTATCTAATGCTTCTGAAACTTTTTTCTCTTTTTCTTTCACGTCATCTATACTATCGACAGCTTTAATAAGTTTATCGATTCCTTCTTCTTCTACCTTTCTACTCTTTGCCACTCTTTCATTTACTTTTTCTTCCACATCCTTTGCTTTTTGAAGCATATTCTCTGCATTTGATGTCACAGCTGTTTCAAGTGCATCGTCTTTTTTCATTTGTAACACTTCATTTGCAATATCTTTCGCTTCTAAATACTTACCGTCTTTTAATGCTGTTGCTCCGTGATCCATTTTCTCGGCCATTTCTTTATATGATTTCGCTTCATTTCCTGATTTCTCTTTTTCTGCTTTTTCAAACCACATCGTTGCATCACTATATTTTTCATTTTTCAATGATTGCATACCTGTTTCAATATACGTATCATAATTGCTACATCCAGTCATTACTACTAACAGAAAAAGCATAACAAAACTTAATTTTTTCATGATGTTTTCTCCTTTTCTTTGCCTGCTCACTTTACTGTAACATACATGAAAAAGAGTTTCAAAAACTAAAATACTAATTTGGTCATTTTTATTCTGTTAAAATTTTCCTTTAAGCTGAAACATTCACTTTTCTTTTCGCCATATGCTGCTTTACTCCAACTAATACAACTAACAATAATCCTCCACCTATTGTCATCATAACAATGCTAGTTGGCAACATATCTAATAAGAATCCATATACAATCATACCAAGCGGCGCGATTGCAGTAGCAATTGTTTCAAGTAGGCCGAACACACGCCCTAAATAGCTCGGATCTGTCGTCTTTTGCATATGTACTTGCATCGGAATATTTACAATCATAATTGATATACCAGTTAACATCATAAAAGCAATATAGTAAATAAAACTTGCTACTTTCGGAATGGTAACTAACAACGGGAAAACTGTACATAAACTCAAACCCGCAAATAAAAACAGTCCACTATAAATAGAACGAAACAGATTATTCACTTCTTTACGCACTGATAAAGCAATCGCACCCATTAACATCCCGACTGCTAACATTCCCTCTACAGTACCGAGTTGCTTTGAAGATAAATGCAATGTATGGACGATAATGTATGGAAGTGCAACTGTTAGCCCACACGCAAAAAAGTTTACCCACAATGCTATTTTCATTAAACCATATATTTCATGCTGTCGTTTTACATATGAAAAACCTTCTTTTATACTCGTCAAGAAATGCTCTTTACTCTCAGCCACTTCTTTTTTATATAAATCAAATACAATAAATAATTGCAAAATAACCGCTAAAAAGAACGTAATACTATTTAACAAAAAGAACGACTTGATTGAAAAGAAACCAAATACAACTCCACCAATAATCGGCCCTAAAATATTTGATAAAGAAGCTGCCGTTTGATTTAAAGCACTCGCTTTTTGAATACGCCCCTCATCTACTAAACTCGGAATAGACGAAGTTAATGCAACAGAATAAAAACTTGCACAAATTGATAATAATGCTGCTGAAATATAAATAAAAAGAAGTGATGGTCCAAATATAGTAGCAAGAATAAACATAATAAGCATCGTTAAGCTACTTAATAAATCAGTGCCAATGACAAGCCATTTTCGATTAACACGGTCTGCTACAGCACCTGCAATCGGACCACAGATCATCCTTGGAAGTGATCCACAAACGAGCGTAGTAGCAAACCCCATCCCTGAACCAGTTGTCTTTAATACGTATAACCCCATTGCGAACGTATAAATACCTGCCCCTAGCAAAGACGTCATCTTTCCAATCATCATTAAAATAATATTTCTCGTTGCAGTCTTCATTTTTGAATCATTTGGAACTATACTTACATCCCCCATTATGACACTCTCCCCTCAAAAGTTAAATTGTGTTAAACTTATTATATAATTAACTTTCAAATTTTTACAACAAAAAGTTAAATTGTATTTAACTTTCTTAATTATAAAGGAGCAATAATATGGCAACTCTCGGAGAAAAAATTAAAGCATTACGAAAAGAAAAAAAACTTACACAAACAGCACTAGCAGGTTCCGAATTGACAAAAAGCATGCTTAGTCAAATTGAAAATGGAAAAGCTACACCTTCCATGAAAACATTACAATATATCGCTGAAAAACTTGGGTGCGAAACGAGTTTTTTACTAGAAGATGATGATGTAGAAATTGTAGAACTCATTCAACAAATGGATCAACTTATAAAGGCTAATAAATGTGATAAGGTGTATGAAACTTTACTTCCTATCGTTCAAAAGGAACTCCCTCTCACTTTAAATACTGCCCGATTATATAAACAATTTATTACTGGAGCAGCTATAATGAAAGATTACAGCATTGAGTCTTACGTTGAAAAAGCAACTTCTATTTTTGAAAAATATACTTTATACAGAGACAGTACTGAAACAAAATTAACATTTTCTTATACGTTATTCTCACGTAAAAAGTATGAGGAATGTTTGCAGCTTATTGCTCGTATTCGAGATGATTATGAAGCGAACCATTTAGAAATGGATCTTATTATACATATCAGATTGTGCTTAAAAGAAGCCATTATTTTACTCGCATGTGGCAAATATGAGGAATGTGAAAAAATCATATTAGAAGCATTAGCATTTTCAAAAAAACATCAAGTGTATTATAAAACAGATGAATTTTATCGCATATTATCTTATCAAAAAGTCATGACGGCTGATAAAGAACAGTATTTACATTACATTAAGAAATCTGAGCAATTCGCCATTTTTACAGAAGACACTTTATCCGTTGCGATCGTAGATATATTAAAAGCGTATTACTACAACACGATTACTAAAGAATATACAATTGCATTAGAACATGTAGAACAATTTCGAGAAAAACTAAAAGACGAACCGATTTTCCAAGAAGATGGGTTGTATTACCTCGAAACTGGAAAAGCTTTGTACGGATTAAAGAAATACGAGGAAGCTCTGGAAGCTTTTCAACGTGCTAAAATACCAGATTATATGATGCATCCACTTGATCAAGCATGGCTTACAACAGCAGGTGCATATCGTGCCCTTTGTTATGTAAAACTTAACGATAAGCAAAGAGCGCTTGAAGAAGCAATCGAAGCAGCTCAAAAAATACAACCTTATCCGGATTCCATCTTTTCATCATTTATTAAGGAAACATTACAAATAATACAAAAACTTTAAAAATGTCTATAAATGGTATATTATTCCTCCTTTTTAGCAAAGATAATAATGATGGGAGGAATATAAATGAATATTCAACGTGCTAAAGAGCTTTCTGTGTCAGCGGAACATGCTAATGTCAGTTTTCAAGGCATGCCTGTTATGATTCAACACGTCGACGAAAGCAACGAAACCGCCCGCATATATGAAGTAAAAAATCCAGGTCGCGAATTAACTGTTCCAGTTAATAGCTTAGAGGAAATATAAGAAATGCCACTTCGATTTTGAAGTGGTATTTTTCTTACTTTAGATTACTTAATATAAATTCCTTCTACCCTCTGTTTTACAACACCTAAAAAATAAGAATCTTCTACTTCTTTTCTTTGTTTAACCTGCTAAAATACAAACTATGAATTAATTATTCGCACTATACATTAAGGGGGAAAGATAATGAAATCTGATTTAGAAAAAAACAAGCCCTATTATGCAGTTATATTCACTTCTAATCTATCGAATGATACAACAGACTATAATGCCGTTGCCGAAAAGATGGAGGATCTTGCGAAACAGCAAACTGGATTTTTAGGTGTCGAAAGCGCACGTGATAATTCGGGACTCGGAATTACTATTTCTTATTGGGATTCACTTGAAGCAATTGAAAATTGGAAAAAAAACGCCTTACATAAAGAAGCGAAAAAAAGAGGCCGTGAACAATGGTATGAAAACTTCCACCTGCGTATCTGCCTTGTTGAGAAAGAATATAAGTTTCATAGAGGTACCTTGTAACTTATGAAGAAAAAATTGGCTCTCGTTGTTGTTCATGAAATATACGGTGTGAATGATCATATGCAGCACGTTATAGACCACTTCACATCATCTAATACAGATGTATTCTGTCCTAACCTTCTACAACTACAAAATTCATTTCATTATAGTGATGAAGAAAAAGCATATCAATATTTTATGAATCATACTGGATTTGATTATGGGAAAGAACAAATTAATGAGGTAATTTCTACCCTTTCAAATGATTACACGCATATAGGACTTATCGGCTTTAGTGTTGGGGCTACCATCGCCTGGCTCTGTAGTAACAATCCAAAAATAGATTTTATCATCGGATGTTACGGTTCACGTATACGCGACTATTTACAAATAAAACCTGCATGCGCTACATTGCTTATTTTCCCTGAAAAAGAAGTGAGTTTTTCAGTATCCTCCTTGATCAAAACATTACATCAACAAGACAATCCGTTATTAGGAATAAAACAACTACATGGCGAACATGGATTTTTAAATCCATCCGCAGTAACATATAACGAACAATCTACAACGCAAGTATACAAAATAATAGATTCGTTTCTTATGAAAATTATGTTGTAAAGGAGTTTCATATGCCACTAACATTACTATTGCTCATATTCATAATCATTCCCTTTATTTCAGCATTAGCTCTCATTTTTATGACAGTTAAAAAAGGAAATTTTTTAAACAGACCATACTTACAATCATTCATCGTATGTGCTCTATTTTTTGCGAATTGGATATTATATTTAACAAATTTTTATTCATTGCTACCTGAGAAAGTTAGTCGATTTATATTTCTACCTATTTGGTTTTTCCTTTGCGTTTTAGGCTTTATCGTTTTCTCACGCGAATGGAAAAACAATCGTGTTTTTTCCATCTCTATCGGTTTTCTTTCTTTTATTAGTTTTCTACTTGGATTATTGTTGTTAGTTCTTTCGGGAATGTGACTGTTGTAAAGAAGATAAAAACCTCTTTACAACAGTTTTTTTCGTTCCATGACTAAAGGAATTATTAAATATAAAGCATAAGCAATAACCATCCAAATGGTAAATGATATGATTTGCTGTGAGGATAATTGCGAAAGTATACTGGAAGAATTATACAAGATGTAAGAATCTAAAATTAATCCAATTGCTGTACTGCATATTTCGAGGAGTCTAGTTTTTCATATAACCACATCACAAAATAAATTGCTACTGCCGTTCCTAATTCTAGAAAGGTCATGTGTAGAAAAAATTTACTTGATGTGTACTCTTCTAAAACTGAAGAACCGAGGACAATAAAAAACGCTGAGGCAACAAACCAAATACCGACAGAAAACAAAATGGTAATCCATAATTTTTTATTCACTACCATTCCCTCCCTTTTGCAATCTCATAAATGTTTCTAAAAGCAAAGACAAATCGTCATATATTCTTTCTGTAGAAAAAGATTGATTGAATAAAGCTTGCAATGCCAATCCGTCAATTAATGCATTACATACAATGCTCCACGTTTCAGCTGAAATTTGAGACGTAATTGCACCTCCTACTTTTTTATCTAAAACTCTTTTTAATTCTTGATTTTCATAATGTAACAGTTCACCAATTTTATCTTTCATCGCATCATTTTGTAGTCCACTAGCTACTAATTGAAAAAACAAATGATGATACATTGAATCTTTCACACATCTACTTTTGGCCGATTGTAAAGCCTTTTCTAGCTGTACATCCCTTCCTATTTGTTCCCACGATGCTTTACAAAACGATTCAGTCACTTCAAGTAATAATTGATCCTTCGTTTTAAAATGATAATATACGGTTCCCTGTGTAACTTTAGCATTCTCTGCAACTGCTTTTAACGTTAATTTTTCCATCCCGTGCTCTGCAATAATTTCTTTTGCTGCTTCTAGCAACTTCTGTTTGTTAACAACATTCGGTTTAGCCATTTATATCACCACCTTTTAAGTTAGTTGAATAACTAACTTAAATTATACAGAAGAATCAGATAAAATAGAAGGAAGAAAAGCCAAACATCAACTTTTCTTCCTTCTATGTTTACCTTTAGATTTCACTGTCACTGACTCACAAGGTGTGTAGTAAATTTGAGGTGTCGCCTTATCCACAAACATCATAAACGTAATAAATCCGATAATAAAAAAAATAAACAACGTTAACAATATTGCTCCTATCGTTAAAAGTATCATAACACCACCCCTATATATTTCATGTTATTACACCTTTCGCTATTATATAAGCTGAATCCTTTTTAGAAAAATAAACGTAACAAAATAATCACAATAACTCCAGTTAATACTGTTCCTAATAAACTACGAGTATATATCGCAACAAGAAATGTTGGAATTGCGGCGATAAGATAATCCCATTGCATCGTCTCATGCATAAGTAATACTTGTGCTAAAAGTGCTGCTAATATCGCAATCGGTATGTAATTCAACCATTTCAAACCCCAGTCTGGAATTTGTAGTTTACTAAATACGAGTAGAGGTAATATACGGGGCACAAGCGTAACTGCTCCTGCTGCTAGTAAAAGTAATAATACTTCTAATCTCATTTCCATTTCTCAATCACCACCCCAATAGTCGCAGCTAACAGCGTTGCGATAATAACTGCTATACTATCTGGCATAAATAAGTGTGAAACATATGCGATAATAATCGCTATAATTGCAACACTTAGATGAATTGCCAGTTTCGGTTTACTACTTATTAGCTGAAGTACAAATAATCCGATAAACATCGCTGGTAATGCATAATCCATCCCGTACGTATGTGGATCTGGTATCCATTCACCAAAGAGCCCACCGATAACTGTAGCAAGAATCCAATTTAAATATGCTGTTACGTTTAGTCCTAGCATCCACCTTTCACCTAAATAACCTTTTTGCGCTGCATGCTGCACTGCAACGCCGAAAGTTTCATCTGTAATTTGCGAACCAATGATCAAGTTTTTAAATAGAGGAATTTTCGTGAAGTAGGGTGCGAGCGCTGCGCTCATTAAAAGGTGCCGTAGATTAACAAAAAATACGGTAAAAATGATTGCCGAAGCCGGAGCACCAGCTGCGTACATACCCGCTAAAATGAATTGGGCAGAACCTGCATAAATTAAAGTGGACATAAAGGCAATTTCTATAATGGAAAAACCCGCTGTTTTTGCAATAACACCAGCCGCTATACCAATGCTCAAATATCCAAATACAGTTGGTAAACAATCCTTTACACCTTGTTGAAATGTATCATCACTCTGCAATGTCATATGTGCCTGAGCTTTATTCATCTTTCTCTCCCCCCATTTCTTCCATACTACGTTTTCCTGTTACAACGTGAACTAAATCTATATTTTCTCGCCATAACGTATCTAACTTATCAGCTCCAAATTCCTTCGTAATCTCTTCCACCATAATGTCGTGCCGCACATACTCCGTAGCAACGAGAACTAAAGCTGGGTCGTACGTTGTAACGGCCCATGAAGTACTATCATTTGAGAAGTTAGCAATTAACACTTCTTCCCCATCACGTGCGATAACAGTTAAATGACCCCCCATTCTCTTTTCAACAACGTGAGGCGTCATATAATTATGATGAAATGTCGCTCCTATTTTTGTTTCTGGGGCACCAAATAAGATTGAAAATATATGTACTCCTTCCGCTTCCTTTATATGAATAAGCGGTTCAATCTCATGCACTTGATCTTCCCATACAGAAATCCATAACTCTTCCTTTGCTCTACTAATTATATTGCATATTTCTTTTAAAACACGATCATTTGAGCGAATATGCGAAATTACATCAATTTGTCGCTCCTGCTCTAAACAATTTAATTTTTGGTCTAAAAATTCAAAGGACTTTTCAAAGTCTTTTCGCATTCGATACATTAATTCCGTAGCTGGTACTGGCACATATTTCACTGGTTCAGAAGGAACGATATGTACCGCTTCTTTATCCATCAACTTACCGAGTACCTCATAAATCATTGAACGGGGTACTCCTGTTTGTTTACTAACTTCATAACCTGTTACTGGATAATGTTTTAATAGACCAATATATGCTTTACATTCATATTGAGAAAAACCTAACTTTTGTAATTCTTTTATAATTTCATCCATCGGTAATCCCTCACAATCTAAATAACTCTCATTTCAAAACGATGCATTTTATATTAGTAGTTATTACTATACCTACCAATATAAAAAAGAAGACCTATAAAGTCAATTGATAATTCCGAATTTTAAAACAGAATAAAAAGCCTTCTTGTGAAAGGCTTTTTGTACATACTATTCCACTTATTTTAACTGCAAAGTATTTGATATGTTCCCCTCCAAATGCTCACGCAAGGTTGAACCTGTATACTCTTCTCTAAATACACCTGCTTTCACAAATAACGGAATAACTTCACTAAAGAATAGATCCAATGATTTCTGAGGCCCACCTGGAATTGCAATAAATCCATCTAATGCTCCTGCTTCAAATCTTTCCATAATTTGCTTAAAAACGTCTTGTGGTGTACCGATAGCGACCCAATGAGCAGAACCAACAACTTCTGGTCGTTCTAGTATTTGCTCAACAGTTGGTTCATTTTTAATGATGAAATTCCGTAATAATTCGGCATGTGTTTTACTACGTACAGCTTGATTCCTACTTGGTAGCATACATTCAGTAACCTTACTTTCTAACGGAAACCCTCTAACGTCTAACCCGAGAACCATTTCGAGTAAAGCGGACCTCTTCTCTTTTGTAAGATGTTGATGAGCTTGCCTATGCATTCCTAGTGCTTCCTCATATGAATCACCAATAAAGAAATATAAACCAGGCAATACACGTATATCATCTGACTGACGACCATGTTGCTCTGCTCTTCTTCTTAAATCTTGACGAAGTTCGATTCCTGATTCTACATCTGGCATTGCAGCGAAAATTGCATCAGCAACAGAAGCAGCGAAATTCCGCCCTGACTCTGAAGCACCCGCTTGAAATAATGGCATTTCTCCAGAAATGTGCTGAGGGACATTAAGCGGGCCTTTCACCTCAAAATGCTCACCACGATGCTCAATTGGCTGTACCATCTCTCTAATTACATCTGCGTTATCTTCTTTCAAAACCTCATAAGGATGACTCCTCCAAAGTTTTCTTACTAACTCTGTACATTCTGCCGCTTTCGCGTATCGTTCCTCAGATGGTGGCATCCCTGCCTCACCAAAGTTTTCAGCACCGTCAATGGATGTGACAATGTTCCATCCTACTCGGCCATTGCTAATCCAATTTAAAGATTGTAGTTGCCTCGCTAGTATGTATGGTGGATAAAATGATGTTGAAGCTGTCGTAACAACTCCAATTTTTTCTGTTGCATAAGCAATAGCAGTAAATAATAATGTTGGATCTAAAATTACATTCCCCTTATTACGAGCAATTAAATCAGGGTGTGCCACTAAATAATCTGCTTTAAATACAAAATCTAACTTAGCCTTTTCTGCCCATTGTGCTAACTCTACTTGTTCATCGATTCCTGAATCAAACTTATTCTCTTGTTCTTTCTTTCTAGAAATTAAACATAATCCAATGCAAAGTTGCTTTTTAGTAGACATAAATACACCTTCCCCTTAGTTTTTAATTCACCTAGTTAAGCAAGTGATACGACCATCACAGCTTCCATTCTTATTAAACACCATAAAATGATAATGATTATCAATATCATTTTATGGTGTTACTGAAATAAATGCAATAAAAAAAGACTCCCACTAACGGGAAGTCCTTTATCTCAATATTTCATTCGCTTCTTTTTCGTAAATTTTATCAAATGAAGTCATGATGCGCTGCGATGCTTGAATCATTTTTTGATTCGTCATAAGATCGGCCATTTCTTTCGTCATATCCACATTTGAATTTTCTAGCATGTGATTTTTTACTATTCCTGTTCCGTTCAGTAAATTAGCAATATTTCCTTCTGCTAGTGTAAAGCTTTTGTTTTCACGTTGCACGAGACGAGCATTCGTTTCTGCATCTACTGTTTTTGTTTGCAACTGTGCAATTACGATTCTCTGAATATCTGGTTTTTGCAAAGTTCCCTCGTTAATTTCTCTATAAATTTCTCCATTATTAGATACGAAGAAATTCACATTTTCAGGCATACGAATACGTTCATTATTTACATCCATAACATATGCACCAGACGATGTTTGCAAATAACGATCACTATTTAAAGTAAAACTACCATCTCTCGTTAAAAATGTTTCATCGTTTTTTAATGTAACGAAAAATGATGATGTGCCGGCTTCACCGTCATCTAAAAAGAAATCTGTAGGGCTATTTGTAATTTGTACATTCCCTTGTACTAAGTTCACATGCGTCGCAGCTGGTACTACAGCGTAATCGACCGAACCGATATTTGTCGTGGATCCATCTCCGCGGCGATATGTGTCTTGCACATCAAATACTTTAGAAGTCATATTTTCTGCTTTAAATCCTGTCGTTTGAGCATTTGCAACGTTATTCGAATGAACATTAATGCGCTGCATGTAATTCATCATACCCATAGAACCTATATAAAGACCGTTCATACTCCTTCGAATAAGGCAGATGCCTTATTCTTCACCTCTCTTCTTACGATGTTTGTAACATTTGTTTCGCTAAATGTTCAGCTGTAGCGATATGTATATGTTGCTTCACGTCTTGTCCATCTGTCATTAATACAATTGGAGCTGATGATACAGCTGGAATTTTCAACAATTCACCACTGCTCGCTGTTTCATCAAATTTCGTAAACACGATACCATCTATATGAATATCTTTAAAGTTCGTAATAATTTCAATCATATCTTTACTTTTCATAGAAGCTGATAACGTTAAACAAATATAATCTGGCTCTACTTGTCCCATCGTCTCAATCATTTCTTCAATTGTCTCTGACGTACGATAATTTTTCCCGGCTGTATCTATTAATACATAATCGACGCGTGCTTCTTCTTTAAAATAAGTGAGTGCCCTTGTCATAGCTGCTTCATCTCGCACAGCAATTACTTCTGATCTAATTGTTTTTACGTAATCTTGTAATTGATGCACTGTTCCAATGCGAGAATGGTCTGTCGTAATAAAACCAACTGTTTTTCTCTTAGCGTGAAACTGCCATGCCATTTTCACAAGTGTCGTCGTTTTTCCAACACCAGTTGGACCGATTAATGCAATCGTTTGTACTTCTTTTTCAAATACGTTTTCAGTATTAAAATGAGATCTCATATCTTCCAATATGTATTCGATGACTTCCTCTTCTGTAATCATCGTTGCATTCTCAAACTTCTTTTTTAATTTTTCAGCATATGCATGAATGAAATAATGTTCCACATCGTTTTGTTCTAGCATCCGAATTACTTTTTGAATAATAAACGGTACAGATTCTTGCTTTTCTTTTTTTACAGCTTTTTTCTTTTTCGTTACTTTCGTTTCTTCCGTCTGTTTCACAACGACGATTCCTTTTTCAAACAACTTTAATAGTTTCTCTTTCTTTCTCGTCCATCCTTCACTATTTCCTGTTTGCATTGCCGCATATGACATAGAATTCGTCACGTTTTCTAAATTGTGCAAGACTGATTGAATTCCATTCGCCTTCACGATTTCTTCTGAAGGTTCATTTACAACATCCATTAATTGTTCATGAAATTGAGTTACGCCTTCGTTACTTTCTTCCTGTTTATCTTCAGGAAAAGCGACTAACATTTCATAATTCTTTTTCCAAAAAAACGGGATGTTTCGTTTTACACTTTCATCGACAACATAGTAATAATCTGTACTATATTGGTCAAATAACTTTCGATACAATTCATTTTTCGAGGCTGCTTTTATTCGCATTAACAGTTCTTTTTTTTCTGTACTTTCCATTACTTCACCCCCTACTATTCAATATAAGCAATTTGATCTACAACAATTTCTGGTGCTAGTTCACTAATACATAATACTTTAGCTTCTATTTGATAACGTTCAAGAAGTCTCACAATCGCAAATCTGAAATCTTTTCTGCGTGTTAATAATACTGGCTCTCTTCCCATTAAACGAGTTTGTTTGAAAATGCGCTGTGCTTGCTCTACTACTCGCGTTTCTAAATCTAAATCCCAGTTTAATAAATAACCTTGGTATGAATTATTCACAACATCTGCATCCAATTCAATTGAATCAGAGAAGAGCGCCGCATAGATTTTCCCATCAGGATTTTTCGCACTCTCACAAATAACTTTTGAAATACATTCACGAACAAATGCAGTGACACCATCAACATGGTTTTGATAAATTTCCTTCCCATCAATAATACCTTCGATAATGGTTGGTAAATCACGAATAGAAATACCTTCTTTTAGCAGTTGTTTAATAACATTTTGAACGAGTGATAAGTCAATTTCCTTCTTCTTAATCTCTTCTAATAAAACCCCGTTATCATTTTCAAGCGAGTTAATTAAGTCTTTTACATGTTGACGCTGAATTAACTCATGAAGATTACGTCGAACGACAACATCTAAATGCGTTATTAATATGCTAAGTGGCTCTAACACTTGATAGCCTTTCATTTGTGCATCTTGTACCATATGCTCTAAAATCCAATATCCATCTTCACCGAAAATCGGATCTTTCGCTGGTTCTGCATCTAAATCGGCCATTACATTCGGTGTTTTCAGTGCTAATAAGTAACCTGATTTTAAAACACCTTCGGCCGCCTTCGCACCTTTAATACGAATAATGTAACGTCCGCGCGGTCTAAAACTCGTATTATCTTTAAAGTTAATTCCAGGAACGTTAATACCGAGGTCGGTAATAATCGATTTCCGCATCAGAACAACTTTATCACGAGCTGTTTCCCCGTTTATCTTCTGCTTTACAAGTGCCGCTAAATCTAAACCAAGCTCTACGATAATTGGATATTTATCTGTAAACACGCCGAATGAATCTTCCACTTGTTGCAATTGCTCTTCATCGCCTTGAATCATTTCTAATTCTTTTTGAAGCTCGTCTTCTTTTTCTTTCTTTATTCGCTTTTTATTATGAACACCTAAGAAGATGATCGTGCCTCCAACGAGAGCGAATGGTAGAAGTGGTAGCGGAGTAAAAATACCCATTGCGATAAATAAACCACCGAGCGCATATACAACAACTTCATGCGCTAATAACTCTTTAAAGATTCCTTCTGTTACTGTATCAGGTGAACCGTCAAATACTCGCGTTACGATGACACCTGTTGAAATTGCAAGCATTAACGAACCGATCTGGTTTACGATTCCGTCACCGACAGTTAACTGTGTATAATGAATGGCTGCTTCTCCAAAACTCATTCCTTGCTGCATCATACCGACAATTAAACCGAAAATAATGTTTACGAATAAAATGACAATTCCGAAAATAACATCCCCTTTAATGAACTTTCCGGCACCATCCATCGCTCCGTAAAACTCTGTTTCCATATTTAATTTTTTTCGTTTTGCTTGTGCATCTTTCTCAGTAATAATGCGCTGATTCAAGTCAGCATCGATAGACATTTGTTTCCCTGGTAAAGAATCAAGCGTAAAACGAGCTGCTACTTCAGCTGTACGAGACGCACCGTTTGCAACAATAAACTGGAATATGATTAATACTGTAAAAATAACGATACCAATTAATAAGTTCCCGCCAATTACGAACTGGCCGAACTCTTCAATAACATGACCGGCATTTCCGTCTGTCAAAATCGCTCGCGTCGTCGAAACGTTAATTGATACGCGGAAAATCCCGATTAATAACAACATCGTCGGAAATGACTTTAATTCATCCCACTCGTTAATACTTGTTGCTCGCATATAAATAAGCACTGACATACTTAGTAAAAAAACGATAACGATATCAAGTATAAATGGTGAAAGTGGAATTAAGAGCGCCACTACGAATGACGCTGCTAAAAAGATAGAAAAATAGGTTCTTGCAGAGTCTATCTTAAACACAAGAGATCTCCTCCAACCGCGCTATTATACTTCAAGTTCATTCGTTTGAATTAAATAGCGCATAACTTCAATTACAGCTACATATAAATCTTCTGGAATCGCCATGTCTTCCTCGACTTGATAATATAAAGAACGAGCAAGCGGACGGTTTTCCACCATTGGTATTTCTTGTTCGCGGGCAAGCGTTCGTATATATAATGCGAGCTCATCTTCCCCTTTTGCAACGACAATTGGCGCCGCATCAACCTGTTTATTGTACCGAAGTACGACCGAAATATGAGTCGGATTGTTTACAATAAATGTTGCACCATCCATCTTCTTCGCAATTGTCCCTTGCAAGATCGCATGCATAAAGTTTTTTCGTTTCCCTTTTACTTGCGGGTCCCCTTCATTATCTTTATGCTCCCTTTTTACTTCTTCTTTTTTCATCTTAATATCTTGTTCGTACTCCCATTTTTGATAAATGAAATCAATAATAGAAAGAACGATTAAAATAATTAAAATGGCTAAAAAGATAAATTTAATTTGGCTAATAATTTCAGTTAGTGACGCTGTCCAGTTAAATCCAATCATACTAACAATCTTCTCTAAATTCTTGTTAAAGAGAACGTACGAAACGTAACCGATTAATCCCATATAAAACAGTGATTTCAAAATATCTACTAAACTTTTACGACTAAACAATCTCGTAAAATAGTTTTTCGGATTAATACGTGATGCTTTCGGCTTAAGTACTTTAGAAGAAAATAAGAAACCAACTTGGATCATATAATTGAATAAATGAAAAGCGTATACGAGTATTAATATAGGAGCCGATACTTTAAGAAGCAAAATGCCCATTAAATACAAATACTCCGTCACATCCGTATTTTTTCCAATTTGATCAAACAGCGCCGCTACGGAGTTCGTAATCTCAAACCCTAACCAATCTCCGAAAAAGTAAACGACAACTGCTAATACGAGAATGGAAAATAAATTATTTAAATCTTTACTCCGGGCAATATTCCCTTCTTCACGCGATTTCTTACGCTTCTGCGGGGTGGCCTTTTCTGTTTTATTATCCTTTGCCATACGCGTCCCCCTACTTTGTTAAGAAAAAGTTAAATAGTTTCGTATATTCCTCAAGCAATACATCTGTCATATTTTTAAACACATAACCGAGCATCGGTACACTCATCGCAATAAATAAAATACCACACGTAATTTTAATCACGTATGCATTCATAAAAACATTTAATTGCGGAGCGTTTTTTGCGATTAAAATAAGAACAAAATTAATAATGAATAAGCTGCCCATAAGCGGCAAAGCAATTTCGACCGCTGATGTAATCGCAAATAATAACGTTGCGATTAGACTATCTAAAAAACTAGTCGTCAACAATTTTGAAATCGCCTCTGTATATTGAAACGACTTTAAAATCGTGGCAACGAAATAGTTAATACCGCCAAGTGAAATAAAAATAATGAGAAAAAATATATCAAAAATTGTTGATAGTAAAGTAGACTGCGATCCTGCATTCACATCAAACAAACTCGCCTGTGATAAACCGATATCAAAGTCCAAAATATGTCCTGCCATTTTCGGAATGCTCCACAGCATCTCAACAATTTTGGAAAGTGATAATCCAATTATAATTTGCGTTCCTGCATAAGCAGCTACATCCCAAACTGTCTTTATGTGCGAGACATCAACTTGATCTGCTACTGTAATCGAAAGAGCGAGTCCAAATGTAACCTTTGCCATCGCCGGAATTGATCGCCCTGAGAAAAACGGTAAAAAATATAAAAATGAAGTAATGCGGCAAAACGCAAAAAACGTCGCCGCCCATAATTCCATATTCATTTCAATTCACCTATCTTAGTACGAACGCAATAGCGATGGAATTTTATCAAATAAATCTAAAATAAGCGTCGTTAACTCTTGAAACATCCACGGACCTAAAATGATAATAACGAGTACAATACTCGCCATTTTCGGTAAAAACGTCAGCGTTTGTTCTTGAATTTGCATCATCGCCATAATGACAGCGATAATAATAACGACAATCATACTTACGCCGGCAACCGGCATCAAAATCATAACCCCTTTATAAAAAAAGGTTTGAAAAATATCTATAATTGGTGACGTATTCATTTATATGACTCCTATCACATAGCATCAAACGCTTCAGGCGACCGTTTTAAACATAATATCGACGATTTTTGTATATCCACCTAAATATACGAAAACGAGTATTTTAAATGGTAAACTTAAAATCATCGGCGGTACCATCATCATCCCAAGGTACATTAAAAGTGTACTAATAATTAAATCAATAAAGACAAATGCTAAATAAATGAACATCCCTGTAAGTAACCCTTTTTGAATTTGCGTTAGCGTAAAGGATGGTACGAGCGTAAATAATGAAAGATCTTTCAAATCTTTCGGCAACTCTTCACCGCGTACTTTCAGCATCATTTTTAAATCATGCTTATATGTATGCTTCGCCATGTAATCTTTCATAATCGGAGCTGTCGTCTCCGCAGCTTGACTTACTGTTATTTTTTCTTTCGTCATTGGGTCCCACACATCACTCTTTAACTGACCTAACACCGGTTGCATCGTAAATAGTGATAAAAATAAAGCGAGTCCAACAAGCACTTGGTTTGGTGGTAAATTCATAACCCCAAGTCCTTGACGAGTAATCCCAAGAACGATCATAAAATAAGTAAAATGCGTAAATAAAAGAACGATAGAAGAAAATAATGATAGAAGGGTAACGAGTGCAAATAACTGTACACTTGAATTACTCGTAAACTCTTTTCCATTTTCGAAATTAATAAAACCGTTCGGGGCTGCATACGCTGGATTTACAAAAACAAATGAAAAAATAATAGAAAATGCGAAAATAACGACAAATAACGATAACTGTTTCTTTATTTTCATGATGGATCCTCTACTTTTTTCGTTTCACTCTTCACCGCGTCTTCTAGTGCTTGTTGAAACTGATTTCCTGTCCCTGTTAATTGCACAGATTGTACACCGTTATTACTTATAACAGTAAACACTTGCTTCCCGTCCACTTCAAACAAAAAGGCACTCGTTTGATGATTTAAAAAAACGCCGTCTTTCACTTGAATATGGCCATTTTCACCTTGCTTAAAAAACTGCTGTTTGCGCGTCTTTTTCGTCATATAATACGCACCGTAGCCGAGCGCACCAAACAGTAAAACGACTTGAAATAAGGTCGTCATATACGACATATGACTCCTCCTCTACTCTTTATCCTGCATTTAATTTTGCATCTTCATAAGCGCTGCATGTTTCTTGTCAGCTTCAATTTCAGAAATAATAATGCCGAACTTCTCATCCATTACTGTCGCTTCACCAATACCGACTTTCATGTCGCTTAAATATACATCTACTTTATGTCCTAAGTTTTTCTCTACTTCAAGAACATCGCCAACTTTTAATTGCTTCACATCACCAAGCGCAATAGATGACTTCCCCAGTTTCACTCCAAGTTCAATCGAAATATCTGAAACGGTATCAATATGTGCCTTCCCCGCTTCATTTCGATCCCTTGCAAATTCTTCCAACCCCATTAGTGACACAGGAAATACTTCATGTTTCATATGGATCCTCCTACTCTATAAAACTTTTAAATAGGAGCGCCTTACGCGTTCCATCTTTCCCGATAAAACAATTAAATTTATGTTTTCCATCTACATAACCACGTAGTTGGTCTGTTACTTTCGTATGGAGCGGAATTATATCACCTTCTTCAATTTGCTCAATCTCGCCCATTGTCATCTTCTGCTCACCAATCGCAACGTGTACAGGCTTATACACTTGATTTACTTTCACTTCTACTTCAGATGTATACTTTTTACGCTTATCCGAAGAATTTTCGACAATATTTTCAGACGTTAACTTATCCATAATTTCTTCAACAGATAAGAATGGAATCCCGATACGAACGGTCGTATTCCAAAAATCTGTTTTCATATTTACGTTCAGTAATGAAATAATATCGCTCGCTGTTGTAATCTTCAGCGCATTTGGGTCTGTCTCCGTCGTTACAAATTTCGGCTTTATCGCAACAACGCTTTCAAATGATTGTTGTAAATTTTTACAAAGAAGAGCAAAGATATTATCAAGCGTTAAAAACTCAAACGCAGTTAACGGTCGACGCATCGTAAAATTACGCTTACTATCCCCGCCAAGCCAGCATTCATGAATATAAATAACGAACGCTAAATCAATTTCAATTACGATTTCTCCAAGCTCTGGAAGGCCGAGATCAATAACGCAATATAAATAGTAATCTTTCGGCATTTTCTCCACATACTCACTCGTAAACGGAACTTGCTCAACAGTCGACGGCTCTAGTTCAATCGGAATACGCATACGAGCTGAAAACGTCTGTGACGTCTGTTTTCCAAAAGTCGACGCAATCGCTTGCAAACTACGTAAATGCTCAACACCAAACTTCTCCGGTCTATTAAAATCGTACTCTTGAAATTTATCTTGTTTCCCTGCTTCTTGTGCGAAAGCTGGCATTTCCTCGCCTTCATTTACCGCCTTCAGCAGGGCATCAATTTGCTCTTGGCTTAATTTATCGCCACTCATGAAAATCCCCTTCCCTACCTTTTCAATTCAACAATTTCAACGTACATTTTTCCATTCTTCGTCAAAATCTTTCCGGTTCCAATATCTTCATTCTCAAGCATAATAAGCACCGTATTTTTCGTTGAATTTTCAAGACGATACAATGTACCTTTCGTAATATGAAGCAGATCTTCAATTTTCTTTTTCGTATTTCCAATTTCAAAATAAATCGTTAACGGAATATCATCTTGTAATTTCAAATCTAGCCAACTCCCATATCATGTTCACGAACATTTCATATTCTCTATTTATCCCGCTATTTGCGGGCAGTAAGACCCCTCCCCCAAAATTCAGCGAAAGCAAAGAAGTTAGGTGGGGGATCCACTGCCCATAAAAGCCCGATTGGTGAAGGCTAATAATCAGTGGTGGATGAACAAAACACTGATTAAAGTTTCACTTTATATAAATGAAATTTCTTATTTCGAAACGTCTATATTCAATATTTTCTTTATATATCCTTGCGTTTCCTTAAATGGTGGTACGCCTCCGTACTTTCTCACATTACCAGGACCAGCATTATAAGAAGCAAGTGCTAGTATGAGATCACCGTTATTTTTCTTTAAATAACCGCTTAACTCTTTCACACCACCGTCAATACTTTCAGCTGGTGAAAATGGATTTTTTATACCCATCTCTTTCACATTTGCTGGCATAAGCTGCATCAGCCCCATCGCTCCTGCATGTGACACCGTTTTCGGATTAAAATTAGACTCTACTTCAATCATTTTTTGAATTAACGTTTTCGGAATTCCATATGTACGACTAGCGCGATCAATAATATCCTCATACTTACCTTCATTTGAATAACGTATATTTTGAATATTATACTTTTTCGTTAATCTCCACGTATCAGCAGACTCATTTTTCGTTTCTGAGAAACGTCGCTTAAACTCTTTTTGTGCGATTTGCACTTCATCCACTTTCTTCGTTTCAGCTTTCTCCGTCTCCTCAAGCTTACTCGTTTCCTCTGCTTTAATAGGCTCTATCGGCTTATTAACAACCGTTTCTATTTTCGTAGATTGTACCGACTGGTTCATAGCCTCTACTTTTTCCGCTTGTGGAGTAACCTTCGTCTCCTTCGCAGGTTCACTCTGCAATTGATCTTGAAAACGACTACTAACGAACGCCTGCGGACTACTTAACTTTTGCTGAATTAGTCCTTTTTTATACACAAGAACTTCTTTTACAATATTTCCAACTACCATAACATCACCTTTTCGATAAATAAAGATAATATAATATTAGAGTTTTTTTAAAAAATTTGCAATAATCCTTTGTAATAAAAAAACAACTAAATTGTTAAAATTTTATTTTTTTATATTTATTAATTCAAATTTTCAGTTGACACTTGATATAGCAGGACTTACAATGAATTTGAAATAGATTTTTTCGAATATTTGAATTTTTAAATTAACAGAAAAATCAATATAAAAAATGGGGGTTCTTACCATGAGAATTAATACAAACATTAATAGCATGCGTACGCAAGAATACATGCGCCAAAACCAAGACAAAATGAACGTTTCTATGAATCGCTTATCAAGCGGTAAACGTATTAACAGTGCAGCTGACGATGCAGCAGGACTTGCTATCGCAACTCGTATGCGCGCAAAAGAAAACGGATTAGGTGTTGCATCTCGTAATACACAAGACGGTATTTCTATGATTCGTACAGCTGATTCAGCAATGAACTCTGTATCAAACATCTTACTTCGTATGCGTGACCTAGCAGTTCAATCTGCCAACGGTACAAACACAAACGAAAACCGTGGTGCACTAGAAAAAGAATTTTCTGCATTAAGAGATCAAATTGATTACATTGCAACTAACACTCAATTTAACGGAAAAACATTATTAAATGGTGATAATGGATCTGTTAAAATTCATAGTTATGATGATGGACAAGCAGCAACTTCAGCTCCAGCATTAGCTGATGAGGGTACATCTGATGAAGGGGGTATTGAAACTCCAAAACCTGCTATTAACGGCACTATCGATATCACACTAGCAAATGTTACCAGCGCTAATTTAGAAGGTAATAGTAAGAAACTTAGCCAAATTTCTATCTCAGCAACAAACGCAGGCGCTGATGGAACAGCTGGTACTGAAGGTGATACTGCTGCTATCAATAATGCTAACGAAGCAATTAAAGCTATCGATGGCATGATCGCATCTATCGCAGGTAGCCGTGCTGATTTAGGTGCTACATTAAATCGTTTAGACTTTAACGTAGAAAGCTTAAATAACCAAGCTTCTAACATGGCATCTTCTGCTTCTCAAATTGAAGACGCTGACATGGCGAAAGAAATGTCTGAAATGACTAAGTTCAAAATCTTGAACGAAGCTGGTATTAGTATGCATTCTCAAGCAAACCAAACTCCTCAAATGGTTTCTAAATTATTACAATAAACCATTTGAGTTAGTTTCATGAAAGAACCTCTCTATTTATAGAGAAGTTCTTTTTTCTTTATATACAGATAAAGAGCGATAAATTCCATTTTATCGCTTAGGTAGAAAATACATCCATGCATAGAAGCAGGCAGTCCCTACTTTCCCCCTCTGTAGTAAAAATTCCATTTTTATTTTCGTACCCTTTTAATAACTTTAAAACAATGACTACATCAATTTATAAAAGAGCATATTTGGCAGTCCTAAGAAAGAATACGCATTTAATTGTTCTTAATGTAGTTTCACAAAACATTTCTAATTTACTACAGCCGTAAGTAATTCATAAAAGATAAAAGAAAGATACACATACACTATGTATCTCTCCTCTTATTTTATATACTAGTCCTCATAATAAATAATATCCTCAGCTAAAGAAGTAAAGATCTCCCCAACAAGTGAGTCTTCATCATATACACATGAGCCTTTATTTTCTTCACGCTTCGCAAACGGTATTTGGGCGATTACTTCTGCTTGCAGTTGTTCTGCTAACGTTTCACCGCCGCCTTTTCCGAAGAGATAGTTTCTTGAGCCGTCTTGTTCTTCGTAATATGCCATGTTTTCAACGATACCTAAAATATCGTGTTTCGTATGTTTTGCCATTACTCCTACTCTAGAAGCGACAAATGAAGCTACACTATGAGGAGTTGTAACGATAATTTCCTTCGCTTGCGGAATCATCGCAGCCACATCTATCGCAACGTCTCCTGTTCCAGGTGGTAAATCGAGAAGAAGATAGTCTAGTTCTCCCCAGTGCGTGTTCGCAAGGAAGTTTTGAATCCATTTGTTTAACATCGGTCCTCGCCACATTACTGGGTTATTACCATCTGTAAAGAATCCCATCGACATAATTTTAACACCGTGACTTACGACTGGAATTGCTGTTTGATCGATCATTGTTGGCTTTTCATTCGTTTCCATCATAGCAGGGATGCTAAATCCATATATGTCTGCATCTAAAATCCCAACCTTCTTTCCCATACGAGCTAAAGTAGTAGCAAGGTTAATCGTCACAGTTGATTTACCAACTCCTCCTTTTCCGCTCGTTACAGTAATAAAACGCACACCTGAATCAGGTCGAAGCATACTAGGCATTCCTGTTTCTGTTCTAGCTTCTTTCTTTAAAGACGCTGTTAATGACGCTCGTTCTTCCGGTGTCATTGAGCCAAATGTTACGGAAACTTTTGATGCCCCAACGTTTCGAAGTGAGTCTTCAATATCTTGTTGTATTTTTGCTTTCAACGGACAGCCTTGAATTGTTAAAACTACTTCTAGCCCAACTTCTGTACCATCAATTTGTATATTCCTTACCATGTTTAATTCCACAATACTTTTGTGTAATTCTGGATCTTCTACATCGCTTAAAGCGTTCATAATCTGTTCGTGAGTAATCATCATACACATTCCTTCCATTGTAATTATTTTACCTTGTGAAAAAAGTCTCCGCTTTTCCCACCCGTTTTTTGAACTAAATATGTTTCTTTCATAACCATCGTTTTATCAACAGCTTTGCACATATCGTAAAAAGTAAGGGCGGCAATCGATACGGCAGTTAATGCTTCCATTTCTACACCTGTTTTCCCACTACATTTTACTGTCGCTCGTATGATTAACTCATAGCCATCGGTTTTCTTTTCATAATGGAACGTAAAGTCTGTTCCTTGGATTAATATTGGGTGACACATAGGGATAATATCCGATGTTTTTTTAGCACCGATTATGCCAGCCACTTGCGCTACTTGGAGCGGGTCTCCTTTTTTCAATCCACCACTTTGAATTGCTTCAAATAGTTCATTTGATAAAGAAATTGTACTTTGTGCAACAGCTGTACGTGTTGAAATATCTTTTTGAGAGATATCAACCATTTTAGCTCTTCCTTCTTCATTCCAGTGTGAAAATTCACTCATAATGATCCTCCTTAACGTATGAAAGATTTAATGCTCGAATAAAAAATTACCCTCCGCTTACAGGCGGGATAAACGCGACAGTATCTCCGGCTTTTACAATATCTTCGTCCGCTACAAATTCTTCATTAATTGCTACCATAACTTTTTCTAGCGTCTGTAATTGATAGTTATCTTTCAGCCATTTTTTCAATTGATAAACATTCATCTCTCGTTTTTCTATTATTGCTAATCTCTCTGAGCCGACTTCTTCTCGTAAATTTGCGAACAGTAAAATTGTTATCATTCTCTCATTCTTCTTTCTTTGGTTTTCCTTCTGGATACGGAGTATTTTCAAGCTGATCTCCAATCCACTCCGTTCCATCTTCCCAAAATTCTTTTTTCCAAATTGGGACGATTCTCTTTATACGTTCAATTGCGTATTCATTCGCATCGTACGCTGCTTTACGATGCGGTGACGATACTGCAATGACAACTGCAATATCCATTATTTCTAATCGCCCTACTCGGTGCGTGATTGCTATTTTTGCATCCGGCCACTGTTTCTTAATTTCTTCTCCAATTTCAGTAAGCTTTTTTACTGCCATCGGTTTATATGCTTCATACTCAAGATGTAACGTTCGTTTTCCTTTCGTTAATTCTCTAACCGTTCCAATAAAAGTTGTAATTGCTCCTGCTTCTCGTCTTGCTACTTTATCCGTTACTTCTTGAACTACAATCGGATTATCTACAATTTCAAATCGTGCTTGTCCCATCAAAACCTCTCCCCACTTTACGGAATGTCCAAGGCCATTCACTACCTTCGTCATCTTCTAATAAAAGAATGTCTACAAACATCCCTTTCTTATATCCTCTCGTTCCGCCTTGTAGGACGATAAAAATGTTTGATTCTGCTAATGAAGAAACGGAACTAGATTTATCAAAGCCTGATGGATAAGCGATTAGTTGTCCTTCGTTATACTTCTGCTTACCTCGTACAAATCTTGTAAATGGATTCGGTTTTAGAAAATCTTCTCCGAGCATTGCTTTTTCTCGTTTTACATATGGTTTTTCGCTAAACATATACGTACGAATGCTAGGTTTTACAAATAACTCAAAACCTACGTAACAAGCAGATGGATTACCTGATAATCCGAATAACAATTTCCCGTTTAATTGCGCTACTGTTGTGACGCTACCCGGCCGCATGGCTACTTTATTAAAAAGAACTGACGCGCCTAACTTTTCGTATATCGCTGGTAAATAGTCATAGTCACCTACCGAAACACCACCAGTTGTAATTAGCATATCAACTTCGCTTAATGCTCTTTTCACTGCTTCGTAGCACGTATTAGAATCGTCACTAAACTTCCCAAAGTATTTTACTCTTCCACCTGCTCTTCGAATTTGAGACGATATCATATACGTATTACTATTTCGGATTTTTCCGGGTTGTAGTTCTTCATTTACATCGAGAAGTTCACTCCCAGTCGCTAATAGTCCAATTACAGGCTTTTTCGCTACTGGCACTTCGCTATAACCGAATGTAGCAAGAAGAGCTGAAATACCCGGATTAATGTAACTACCTCTTTTTGCGAGAACGGTTCCTTTCTGAATATCTTCACCTTGAAAGGATATATTGTCCCCTTCTTTAAATGAGCGCCTCACTTCCATATAGCTTTTTCCGATATTCTCATATTGACGATGACGAGTCAGTTCTAGCATGACAACTGCGTTACATCCTTTCGGAATTTGTGCCCCTGTCATAATTCGAACTGCTTGAAACGCTCCTACTTCTTTAGGAAATACGGAACCTGCTCCAATTTCACCGATGACTTCAAATACGATTGGATTCTTACGACTTGCTCGCGAAGTATCTTCTGCCCTAATAGCAAATCCATCATATGGCGAGCGATCGAAAGAAGGCACATCGTGATCCGCTACTACATCGTCTGCTAACGTACGCCCGTATGCTAATTCCAGTGGTACTAGTTCTTTTACACCACAATTAGCAAATGACATCACTTTACGAACAGCCTCTTCAACTGTAATTAGCACTCTTCTTTCCATCATTATCAATCCCTCTCTATTATCCTAATAACCGATAGTATATTTGTTTCGCTTTTTGAATTTCATTCGTGCCATGAATAAATACACGACCATCATGAAAAATGACGATGCGATACTCTTCTAATTGGCAAGAGAGCAAATACGGATTCTGATCAACTTTCCCGTGGTTTTTTAATACTTTTTCTAACTCATCAAAGTTGTAATGTCTATTATGCGCTGGTCTAATTTGAACTGTATTTCTTCCGCATAAAACAGCTGCCTTCGTTTGATTTTCGTATGATAAATAAGGATAAGTTCTATTTGTTCCGCACGAAGGACAGTTTTCCGTTTTTATTTTCCCTAGTTTGATTGAGTGATGTTGATTACTCCATATATCAAACATTAAAAAAGTTTTTCTAATTGCTTCGTAATCTTCTACTAAAATTTTGAAAGCTTCCGCCACTTGGTACGCTGCAACGATTTGAACAGCTGGACTAATAATTCCAACCGTATCACACGTCGCTCCTGTAACAGGAACACTTTTCAACACACAATGTAAGCACGGCGTTTTCTTTGGAATAATTGTATAGCTCATGCCATACGATCCGACACAAGAACCGTAAATCCAAGGAATATTATATTTTTGTGCTAAGTCATTGATTACAAAGCGAATATCAAAATTATCTGTTGCATCAATAATGACATTGACACCGTCCAATAAAGCTTCCATATTATCTACTCTTGCATCCATTACAAGAGCTTGAATTTGTACTTCTGAATTAATTTGTTGGAGACGATTCTGTGCCGCTATTACTTTTGGTAACTTTTCTATCGCATCTTGTTCAGCATAAAGCTGTTGCCGCTGTAAATTACTCCATTCTACGTAATCACGATCAATAATCGTTAATTTCCCGATACCTACACGTACGAAGCTTTCAGCACTTGCACTTCCTAATGCACCTGCCCCGACTATCAACACATGCTTATTTCTAATTTTCTCTTGTCCTTCACTCCCAATAGGATTGAACAGCTGTTGACGTGAATATCGCTCTATCATGAGATAGCCTTCCTTTCATGTGAAAAATTTGCTTCCTATTCGATCATTTTTTCAACACATCTTTCTCGATAACACTTTGTTTCTGATAACAAGAAAAATAAGCGAATCCAACAAATCCAGCTCCGCCAATTACATTTCCGATAAAGACAGGAACAAAGTTTTTAGCAAGATCCATCCACGTAAGGTGCCCCGCAAAAATTACTGCTGAAATGACAAACATATTCGCTACTACTTGCTGAAATCCAATTACGACAAAGGCCATAATCGGAATCCAAATTCCAACAATCTTCCCAATTAAATCGTTCGTTCCGTAAGCTAACCAAATTGCAAGGCAAACAAGCCAGTTACAACCAATTGCTAATATTAACGTTCTCCCGAAAGATTCATGTAACTTATCTTGAGCTATCGCTATCGTCTTATTTAAATACGCTCCCTCTGTAAGCCCGCCAAGATGCCCGAAACAATACGCAACGAAAAGCGCACCTACGAAATTAGTTAAAGTAATCCAAGCCCAATTGTTTAACACATGTTTCAATGAAATTTTCCGTGCATAAAGTGCCATGGACATCGACATCATATTTCCCGTAATCAATTCTCCTCCCGCTAAAACAACGAGCATAAGTCCAATAGGAAAAACCGCTCCTCCTATAAAATTGACTAAACTTCCCCATTGCTCCGGTACATTACCTAGAACACGAATATTAAGTAAAAATCCTAACGAAATGAATGCTCCTCCTAAAAAACCAAGAATAAGCATAGCGGATAGCGGTTGCCTTACCTTTTGAACACCGGATTCAATCACAAGCGCAGCAATTTGTTCCGGTTTATGAAATGCCATAACCAATTCCTCCATTTTTCTCATCTAAAAAAAGCAGCACCAAAAACCCTTAACATCGTAAGGATTTTTGAATGCTGCTTAATCTCTCTGCATATCTCTTACAGAAATATCAATCATCATTTTTACTATAATCATAGAAAATCTGCAAAGCTTGCACACTTTCCATTATTTACGTTAACAAAGAGAATCTACATTCATAGTAGTTTCTCAACCACCAATATGCGACATTTCAATTTTCGGCATTGTTCTGTTATTCGTATTGCTTAACCGTTCATCTGAATAACGGTCTGAACGATTATTCCAAATGTCACGAATGATATTAGTAAGCTCTTCATCCGTATATCCAAAGCGAAGTAATTCTTTAAGATCGTTTCCCTTTGAAGCAAACAAACATGTATACAATTTTCCTTCTGCGGAAATACGCGCTCTTGTACATGATGAACAGAACGAATCTGTTACAGATGAAATAATTCCTATTTCTTCATTACTACCGATATAGCGATAACGTGTCGCAACTTCACCAGGATAGTTCGCTTCAATACGTTCAAGCGGCATAACTTCATTAATCATCTTTAGTATTTCTTGCTTAGAAACTACTTCGCCTAATTCCCAACCGTTATAATTTCCGACATCCATATATTCAATAAATCGTAAAATATGCTTATTCTCTTTAAAATACTCTGCCATCTGAACGATATCTTGCTCATTTTTCCCTTTTTGAACAACCATGTTCATTTTAATTTTCATTCCTACTTCCGCTGCAGCCTGTATTCCTGCAAGAACTGTTTTTACTTTACTTCTATTTCCATTTAAATAAGAGAAACGCTCTTCATTTAAAGAATCTAAACTAACTGTCACGCGAGATAAACCGGCCTTATATAAATCAGGAGCAAACTTTTTAAGTAATGATCCATTTGTCGTTAAACCGATATCCTCTACTCCTTCAATTTCGTTTAACCGCTGTATGAGTTCAGGTAAGTCTTTTCGAAGTAAAGGCTCTCCTCCAGTAATACGTAACTTTCTTACACCTAAAGAAACGAAAATACGTGTAATCCTTTCAATTTCATCAAAAGATAAAATTTTATCATTAGACAAAAAAGAATAATCACGACCAAACATTTCTTCTGGCATACAATATCGACAGCGAAAATTACAGCGATCAGTAACAGAAATACGTAAATCCTTTAAAGGACGATCTAATTTGTCTAATGTGACAGATTTCATGATTATTGCCTCGTTTCTACTTATTTTATATTTACAACCCGTTCTGGATGCGTATATACATTAAAAGATTTATTACGAATGAAGCCTATTGTAGTAATCCCTAACTTCTCTGCTAGCTCTAGTGCTAACTCAGTTGGAGCTGACTTTGACAATATTACTTCACAGCCAATTTTCGCAACTTTTAATAGGATTTCAGAAGAGATACGTCCACTAAAAACAATAACTTTATCACCAATCGAAATGTTATTTTTTAAACAATATCCGTAAATTTTATCTAAAGCGTTATGTCTTCCTATATCCATGCGGCTTAAAACAATTCCACTCACATCACATAAAGCTGCATTATGAACGCCGCCTGTATGTTGAAACGTAGACGCAGATTGTTGCATATCATTCATTAACCGAAAACAATCCTCGGCAGAGATTTTTACGCGAATATCATTCATTTCTTTCGCAGTCAGCGCATCGTTTGCGAAAACAAACCCTTGTCTACTCATTCCACAGCACGAAGTAATATAACGTTTATTTTGCACATCACGATAATAAGGATTTGTTTTCGTCGTTTTCACATGTACATAGCCTTCTTTTTCTTGCACCCATATTTCATCAATATCTTCATACTTTCGGATAATGCCTTCAGAGGCCAAAAAGCCAATTACCATATCTTCAATATACTCTGGAGTACTAACCATTGTAACAAATTCCTGGCCGTTAATTTTAATCGTAACAGGAAACTCTGTTACAATGCTGTCCTCTATATGTTTAAATTCCCCTTGCTCATATTTAAAAATTTCCCGTTCCACTTGAATCGATTTCACGATGAGCATCCTTCTCTCACGTTATATTTTTATCAAAGACAAACACCGAAACTGCAATATCTTCATCTACTTTCATATCAGAAAACAGATGAACTAACTTCGCACCAACAAGTTCTTCTAAATGTTCATGAGGATTAGCCGCATACACTTCTTGAATCATTTTTGTTCGAGCCATATGAACCATTTCCGCACCATCCATAGTTCCCGAAATAAATTTCTCTGTAGGTGTCAAATTCCCATACAATGTGGCAATCGCCATATTTTCAGTAAATACAGTATGAATTCGTTCCGGCCCTTTCCCGAATAACTCTTTTCGAAGCTTTCGGATCATATCATTAAATTCATGTACCATTTTTGACATACTCTCATTCCTCCCCAATTATTCCATCACAACTATTTTAACAAAATGACCACTTCGTCTAAACTATTTAATAATGAGACGAAATGGATCATATTGTACACTTATCTCAAGTACGCAAGCAACATATGAAATACTATTATTGTTGCTTATCTATTCTTCTTTTAACCCTTTACCCATACCTTTTAAGAAATGCAGACCAAATCCGATAGCACGATTAATATCTGGATCTCTCAGTACTTTCATAAGGTCTAATATTCCTACTTTTTTATTATTTTGCAAATGCTGGTTTCCTTCATCCATACCTGTTAATACACTACCTATAAGCTTTTTCGTAAGTTCCGGATCAAGTTCTGTTAAAGCTCCTGCAGCGCCCATCATATTATTAATTAAATTTGTAACTGGTTCACGAGTGACTTGGCCTAGAACGATTTTTGCGATTGGTTCTTTCGCTTTCAGCATAGAATTTGCAGCTTCCAGCATCCCAATGTCATTCAGTTCACCTACTATATTAAACATTTGATTTAACGCTTCTTCATTATTCGCTAAAAGTTCTTTTAAATCTTCGAGTTTTTGTTGTTTGAGTTCTTCCTCAGTTAGCTCCTGCTTCTGGATCGCTTGAATAGGTGCTGCCATATTCTTTTTTCCTCCCTAGTTATCCCGCTATTTGCGGACAGTAAGACCCCTACCTCAAAATTCAGCGAAAGCAAAGAGTTAGGTGGGGGTTGGGCTGCCCGTAAAAGCCCTATTGGTGAGGGCTAATAATCAGTGGGGGATGAAGACCTCTCCACTGATTAAAGTTTCACTTTATCCGTTAAATGTACGTATCCTGGACGAGCCCATTTGCGATTTACCTCAATGCCGTTTTGAGGATGACGTTTTTTATTACGTGGGTTCGTTTTTGGCATAGGATTTTCACCTTCTACTTGTAACACCTCCATACGCACTTTCGTTTGTTTATATGCAGGCGTATTTGTACGTTGATCGACCGCCGGACCAGTTAAGAAATTAATCGCCGTTTCATTATCTGTCGAGCTCATCGGTAAATACAGCTCATTCGCTTTTACACGATCCGTTACAAGTACACGTAATTTAAGTGCTCCGAATGGAGAAACAAGGCGTACTAACGAACCAGTTTTCACTCCACGTTCTAGTGCAAGTTCTGGAGAAACTTCAACGAAAACACCTGGTACTTTCGATTGAATACCAGTTGATTTATTTGTCATGTTCCCTTCATGGAAATGTTCAAGCATACGACCGTTATTAATGTGAAGATCGTATTCTTCTGGGAATTCAGCAGGACGCACCCAATCAGCGATCGCAAAACGAGCTTTTTTGTCTGGGAAGTTAAATCCATCTTGGAAAAGGAGCGGTGTATTCGTTCCGTCAAAACTTCCCCAATGGAAACTGTTCCATCCTTCAAGCACCTCATAGTTTGCATGTGCAAATAATGGTGATAAGCTTGCCATTTCGGCAAAGATTTCACTTGGATGATTATAATTCCAATTTGCACCTAATTTATTAGCAATTGCCTGCACGATCCACCAGTCTGGTTTCGCCTCATCTAGCGCCGGCAGTACTTGATATAATCTTTGTACACGACGTTCTGTATTTGTAAACGTACCTTCTTTTTCAAGAGATGGTGCTGCTGGTAATACGACATCAGCGTATTGAGCTGTTTTAGAAAGGAACACATCTTGAACGACAAAAAATTCAAGACTTGATAACACTTCATGTACGTGATTTGCGTTAGAGTCTACAAGAGCCATATCCTCTCCAATAAGATACATAGCTTTCATTTTCCCTTCATCAATTGCGTGAAGCATTTCAATGTTATTAAGACCTGGTTTATTATCAATTTTTACTCCGTAAGCTATTTCAAATTTCGCACGTTCTACATCGTTAGTAACGTGTTGATATCCTGGTAGCCAGCCTGGAAGAGTTCCCATATCACAAGCACCTTGTACGTTATTATGACCACGAAGTGGATATGCACCAGCACCTGGGCGACGATAATTTCCTGTTGCAAGAAGTAAGTTTGAAATCGCAGCGGAAGTATCTGAACCACCCGTATTTTGCGTTACACCCATACCCCAAAGAATACACGTACCATCTGCATCACGAATCATTTCTGCCATTTTAACGAGCGTTTCTTTTGAAATACCTGTAATCGCTTCTGCATATTCAAGCGTATATTCTTTAAGACTATCTTTGAAATCTTCAAAGAAGTTTACATTCTCGTCGATGAACTGCTCATCATGCCAACCTTGATCAATCATATATTTCGTAACAGCCATTAACCATACTTGGTCTGTTCCTTGCTTTGGACTAATAAAGATATCTGAACGCTCTGCCATTTCAGTTTTACGAAGATCTGCAACAATTAGCTTTTGACCGTGAAGTTTATGTGCACGTTTCACACGAGTCGCTAACACAGGATGACCTTCTGTCGGATTACAACCGACAATAATAACAAGACCTGATTGCGCAATATCTTTAATCGTTCCTGCATCCCCGCCCATACCAATTGTACGGAACAACCCATCCGTCGCTGGTGATTGGCAATAACGTGAGCAGTTATCAATATTGTTCGTTTCAAACACTTGTCGTGCTAATTTTTGAATAACATAGTTGTCTTCATTCGTAATTTTAGAAGAAGAAATAAAGCCGATAGAACCTTTACCGTACTCTTCTTTAATAGAGCCCAATTTATTCGCCACTACATGAAGTGCCTCTTCCCAAGTCGATTCAACGAACACTCCATTTTTACGAATTAAAGGTTTCGTAATCCGTTTTTCAGAATTAACGAAATCCCAACCGAATTTTCCTTTTACACAAGTAGAAATTGCATTAACCGGCGCTTCAGAAGTTGGTTGTACTTTCAGAATTTTACGTCCCTTCGTCCACACTTCAAATGAGCAACCTACACCGCAAAACGTACATACTGTTTTCGTCTTCTTCGTACGGGTATCGCGCATTGCAGCTTCTACTTCTGACACAGCGAAAATACCGCTATACCCAGGTTCAACCTCTTTAATAAGGTCAACCATAGGCTCAAGAATATCCGGTTTTAATCCTGTCATAAATCCAGCTTCACCGAGCATCGATTTCTCCATTAATGCATTACAAGGACAAATCGTTACACATTGACCGCAGCTTACACAGGAAGAATCATTAATATCTACTCCTTCATCCCAAATAACACGAGGGCGCTCTGCCTCCCAATCAATAGATAACGTTTCATTCACTTGTAAGTTTTGACACACCTCTACACATTGACCGCACGCAATACATTGATTCGGATCATAGCGATAAAATGGATGAGACATATCAACTTCGCTTGCATCAACTTTTGGTTCATAAGGATATTTTTGATGCTCAATTTCCATTAATTCTGCCGTATTATGCAATTTACAATTCCCGTTATTGTTGTCACATACCGTACAGTAAAGCAAATGATTTTCTAGTAAACGGTCCATCGCCTCATGTTGTGCTGCCTTCGCACTAATAGAGGACAACTCAATATCCATACCGTCCGTCACTACTGTAGAACATGATCGCACTAGCTTTCCATTCACTTCTACAATACAAGTATCACACGTTTGAATAGGATCCACTTCCGGCACGTAACAAATTTGTGGATGTTCAATTTCGTTCTCATTAATAATGCCTAATATAGTTGAACCAGGCTCAGCACTATACTCTTTGCCGTCAATTGTAATATGAACCATGCTGTCGTTCATGGTTACTCCCCCTTTTTGAGAATAAAAAAAACTCCACCACGAAAATATACGCACCATATTTTTGGCACGTTATCATCATGGTGGAGTAGTTTATTAGCACATCTTGCTAAAATACCAATCCATTTATTCATAAATAAAATGATAGATTCATAACAGGTCATATCACGATTCCATCTTTAACACTGTAATTATAGCGTTAAATCAAAAAATACACAATATAATTATCATTAAAAAGGACAAAGCACATAATGCTCTGACCTTTTTATTACCTTTCGGGATTATTTTTGGCTGACTTATTTCCCGGTGCAAACCAGCCAATTAGTGCGATAGCAACTAATACGCTATAGAAGATTAAAGTCCAAGTTGTACTGTGCGGAAAATCATGGTCTAAAATACCAATATCCTCATGAGCCAGTGTAATTACAGCTAATTTGACACCAACCCAAGCAACAATCGCATATGCCGTTGTTTCCAGTGCTGGCCGTTTCTCAAGAAGCCCAACAAACCAAGTTGCAGCAAATTTAATTAAAATAAGTCCGGCGATCCCTCCAAGAAGTACAACAATGAACTGCCCTCCATCCATACCTCCGAAATCGTCAAGCGGTGAATCCGGAAGCCCCAGAGCAAGAGCAACCGCGGCTAATATTGAATCGATTGCGAAAGCAAGGTCCGCTAATGCGATCTTACCTACTGTGAACCAGTAGCTTTTACCTGCCGCTTCCTTTTCATCGTCCTCATGAATATTTTTACTTTCTTTGCCGAATTGCGCCTGAATAACATGCTTCAATCCTAAATAAAGAAGATAGGCTGCTCCTATTGCTTGTATTTGCCATACATTTGCAATAAATGAAATCGCAAATAGAGCTGCAAATCGAAAAACAAAGGCCATAATGATTCCGTAATTTATAGCTCTTTTTTTCTCTTCTTCAGGTAAATGTTTCGCAATAACCGCTAGGACAAGGGCATTGTCAGCCGATAACAAGCCTTCTAATCCAATTAGAATTAATAATGCCCAAGCGTACTCTAGCCATATTGACTCCATCCGCTTCTCTCCTTTCTAAAACAAAAATGAGGTAAAGACTTTGCTAACATTAGAATTTCCTATTAGGCAAAATCAAATCCTAAAAATGGCGGCTACAATATTTTAACAGTTACTTTACTGTCCCCTATTTGTTATAATTTCAACAAAAAAAGAGGTAGATTGTGCTTTTCATCCGTATCAAAACCGTAAACTAATGATATGACCTCTTTTTCCAAGTCACATCCATATCTGGTTTATTGTTGACCACACATCATTTATTTCAGTTTCACTACCAATGTTTTTACAAAATACATATTTTTTTAGAACATTTTCATACAAAACAAAAGGGAAATACATAGTGTATATGTATTTCCCTTTTGTTTTGTATCCATTTTTATTATGATATGGTCATAACCTGACCGCCACTATCAACCACAATTTTCATCTTTCCGTCTTGAGCGTTATATAATCCCAGCTTATGTAAATCTTGTTTACACTCTTTTACGAAGAAAGGCAACGTACGAATTTGATCGATGTCAGAGCCCGTGATGAAATGAATTAAATGGTGCGTCATTTCTTTAATATCATGTACAAGGTCTTCCTTCTCTCTTTTTAACCTTTCATTTTCAGTTCGTAATGAATGTACCTCACCTTCAAGACCTCGAGCATTCTTTTCTTCTTTCGAACGCTCTGCAGCCATACTAGAAAGCTTATAGATTCCCTCCATAAACTGATGTAATTCATACTCTTTCTTTTCACGGGATTGACTAATTGTCTCAAAATTATCAACGATACCAGATATAACAGTTACGAGATTCTTTTCGTCCTCTTCACTTTGGAAATCTTCTTTTACTTCCTGCTTTCTTTCTTGTTTCGCCTCAACAACGGTAGCCTTTACAGGTGTATATTTTCGTTTTCGACCCGGCTTCTGTTTTTCAATATTTTCAAACGGGATTTCTTGTTTTTTTAATTTATAATACGTATTCTGTAATTGACTTTCTGTTTTTGGAAATAAATTCAGTTCATTTTTACTAACATATTTTGAAATATTTGCGATATTTAAGCCTTGACGCTGACAAAATTGATATACTTCATACAGTAATTCTAGTTCAGACTTTAACCATGTAATTCCTGATTTTTCATAAACTCGCATACCGCCATTTTTTTCTATATCTATTTGAAATAATACCATTTTATTATATAAATCAATTAGCTCTTCATAATTTACTCGGAATTGTTTCTCTATTTTTTTAAATTCCGCCTCTAATTTCATATCGTTCGTTTTATTATTTGACATGTTTTGTAAAAGATTTAATACATTGATTGCTGTGTGGTGATACATACTCTGTGTCACTCCCCCTCATCCTTTCACAATTCTCATCTGACTCCCATGTCTTTTAAGAAAATAGCAATTTTTACATATCCATATTATAGCATTTCGAAATTATCTGTCAAATAATCAACATATTAAAAAGTATATAGAGTATATAAAAATAGATTAGATTTTTAAGTAAATCATACAAAATCCAACACGATGTTATATCGATAAAATGCATTTAGTTCTATTATATGGTATTCCCTATATAATTTCACCGAAAATTTTTGAGCTATCGCGAAATGTTACTAACACACTCTAGAGATACACTCTCTTATATTTTCAAATAAAAAAATCCTACCACTTATTAATTAAACCAATCAATAATCCCTAAATAAGAACAGATAAATATTTGAAAGAGAGTATTGTCATAAACACTCTAGAGACGCTTGTTTTTTTATACCTATACATACTAAAAAGAAACTAACCTGTACTATACGGCTAGTTCCTCTTTTCAGCTAAAAATGTATTTTACGCCGACTCTTCCAACTAAAAAACGCTTTTCAAAACCTTTTACAACACTAGATTATCAACTAAACCAATTAACTCTTGAATGTCTGGCTTACTCACTTGAGCATTCGCCCCAACTGTCTCACCTTTATAGAATAATTCGTTTGTAATTAATGAAGAGAAAATAATAACTGGTAATTGCTTCATTACTTCACTATCTTTAATTATTTTCGTTAAATGATGTCCATCCATTTTTGGCATTTCAATATCTGTAATAAGCAGATGAATATGTTCAAACATTATTTCACCTTATCATTTTCACTCATTATACAAAATAAAACGATAAAATTTAATGTTTTTTTTAAAGGAATTCTGTATTTTTATTATTTTATTACTAAAATAGAAATATATTATTCCTTAATATATTTCAAAGCGGCGGTTCTTCTCCCCATTTTGTGGTGAATCGTTTGGCGCTACTGGTTTTGCGTCTACATATCCTACCGCTGCTAACCTTTTATCATCCACATTATACACTTTTATTCATACACGTATGTATCGAGTTTTAACTTTAATTTGGAAGGAATTTGTCCTCGGTACAGCTCTGAAATTGCTTCTATTACAAACTTCTTCTCTGTATACAAATCTTCAATACCACGATACACTTTTTCAGATAGGGGTATTGCAATCATATTTGCAATACTAGATCCATATAATGTCGTCAACATTGTAACCGCCATCCCTGTACCAATTTGTGAAGTATCTTGTAAGTTTTGAAGCATAATGATAAGACCGATTAACGTTCCTATCACGCCCCATGCTGGAGCGAAATCACCAATCTTATCTAATAATGTTGCACCTTTTCTTAACTCATACACATTTTCATACATCATTTTTTTATTTTAATAATTCATTTTTACATATAACATTCATTATACACTTTCAATCTATTTATCGTAATACAATAATATAATTGACACATTTCATTTCTATACTAGAATTATAATATAGCAATGTGAGGAGGATTCCTATGGAACATAATATTTTACAGGTCATTGCATTAGCAGAAAAACTAAAATACGAAATGCGACACAGTTGGCTTTCAAACGGACGTCAAGAAAGTGTTGCAGAACATACTTGGCGTATGTCCTTAATGGCTATCTTAGTTGAGCCTTATTTGGATCAAAAAGTAAACATAGAAAAATTACTTAAAATGGTCATAATCCACGATCTTGTTGAAGCAGAAGCTGGTGACATCCCCGCCTTTGATACGATGAATAGCCGTGAATTACAATTACAAAAACAAAAAAATGAACAAGAGGCTATTTTAAATATTAAACGTACACTAGAAGGTTCTCTTGGCGAAGAATTATACGATTTATGGATGGAATTCGAAGCGAAAGAAACGTATGAAGCAAAAGTTGCTAACGCGCTTGATAAACTTGAAGTGAAAATTCAGCATAACGAAGCTGATATTGATACTTGGCTACCAATTGAGCATAAAATGACTTTCCAAGTTGGTAAACATACAGATTTTGACTCTTTCTTATCTAAATTACAAAAAATCATTGAACAAGACGGAGAAAAAAAATTACTCGCTGCTGGCATTGACGTTGAAGCATGCAAGCAGTAACCATTTAATTATGAAATAAGACACTCATTTTGAGTGTCTTATTTCATAATTGTTGATATTGCCTGCTTATAAATAAGTTGTTGTTTTCCATCTACTAACATTAATACTGTAAATCTATCTACTCCAACTACTTCCCCTACTATTCTTACTCCGCTCTTTAAGAATATAGTAACTGCACCTTTTTCTTCTTTTATTTGTTTATACAACTCTTCTTGTAAATGTTCCAATAACTGTTCTCTCCTTTATCAGTAAATAATCCTAATATAAAAAATTAAAGATTAATTACTTATATACTTTGTCTTTTATATTCATAAATTCATTAATTAGTATATCTAAATCGCGACTAAATAACAAAACTTTAACATGATCCAATCCATGCATAGCAACAAGTTGAATTAACTCTTTCTTTTTGTGTTCTATTTTATTGTGTAATTGTCCCATCTCCATCTCTATACTAAAACTCCCTTTTCCCATAATATTACTTGTAAAATTATAGTACATTTTTACCAATAAAAAAATAAAAAAATGGTTTTTTTTACAAATTTTATATTCATGAAAAGAAATTTTAATGTAATTGTAAGCTACATCCACCTATTATACGCTTCCATATTGTTTTACCCTTTTCAAAAAGTGCTATGAAAGTACGTGTATGTCATATCTAAATTAGCTCACAGGCTCTTGTCTAATTAAAAGTAAGACTTGCTCCTTTTCCAAATAAAAACATATCTTATAAAGTAATCCATTAGTTATATAGATTAATTTCCTAAAAAGGAGGAAAAAACATGAGCTTTGGTGGTAGTTGCGCTGGTTTCGGCGGTGGATTTGCTTTACTCATCGTGCTATTCATCCTTCTAATCATTATCGGATGTAGCTGCTGGGGTGGCGGAGGCGGATATTAAGATAAAATATCCTTTTCGTTAAACTCTAAATGAATGAAATATGTTAACTAAAAACTATACGAAAACAGCTCAAATATGAGCTGTTTTTTCATACTTTCGTATGAATTTATGTCCATCTTTTTTGTGATTTCAACTAACAAGAAATCGTTTACTATGGAATAAGAAACATTTTTACTAAGGAGGATTACAATGATTACAGTCTTTTACAAAGTACACTTATATGTTGAACTACTTATAGAAGAGAAAATGTATTTAAATGAATGGAAAAAACATATACAAACATCACCAATAGATCAGGATTAATTTTTTATGCCTACACAATCCATGTCGTATTCCATACTGCTTAAAACAAATAAAAACTTTAAAAAATTATTTTATGGTCAAACATTAAGTGTACTTGGGGATTGGTTTCATACTGTCGCTTTATTAACACTCGTCTATAGCATAACAGAATCTTCATTTATGTTAGCACTCACCTTTATGAGCAAAGGGTTACCTCAACTTCTTCTGAGCCCATTCATAGGCGGAGTTGTAGACCATTTTTCAAAAAAGAAAATTATGATTTTTACCGATATTTTACGAGGAATGATCGTCCTCACTTATTTATTAGCATTCTACAAAATTGAAATTATTTTCGTTTCTAATATATGCTTATCAGTACTCTCTTGCTTATTCGAGCCCGCTAAGCAATCAACTATAAAAAATATCGTACATCAAAAGCATTTAGTAACCGCTAACTCTCTTTCTAGTACAATCAATGGTTTTATGTCTATTATGGGAGCTTCTTTAGGTGGGATGATTGCACAATCTTTAAGTATCGAGATTGCCTTTTTTATTAATAGCCTATCATACTTTATTTCAGCCTATATTATTTATAAAATGAGTATTCCTGCTCATGATACTTTTACCACAAAAAAAGCATTTTTTACTGATATAAAAGATGGTTATACATACATATTACAAAGCAAAATTATTTTAACATTAATTCTTGTCGGCATTTCATGGGGCATTATTGGAGGTGCCTATCAGTTACTTCTAACAATCTATGCCGAAAGAATCTTCCACACTAACATTGGCATTTTATATACGGTTCAAGGGGCTGGACTTATGATTGGCAGTCTCCTCGTTAATCTTTATAAGTCTAAAAATGAAGACAAAATGAAAAGAGCATTTGGTTGGGCCTATTTACTACAAGGAATTTTCTTTCTCGGATTCATTCTGCCCCGCATTAACGGGCAGTAAGACCCCACCTCAAAATTAAACGAAAGCAAAGAAGTTAGGTGGGGAATCAACTGCCCGTAAAAGCCCGATTGGTTCAACTAATAATCGGTGTGGGATGCCCTCCACTGATTAAAGTTTCACTTTATCCGATCAACTTATTATCGGTATCATTACATTACTCTGTATGCGTATAGCAGGAGGAATCATCGTTCCACTTGATACGACATTACTACAAACGTATACGCAAGAAGACATGATTGGTAAAGTTTTTTCATTTCATTATTCCATCTATGAATCGCTTATTCAGTTATCTATGTTTTTTACGGGATGGCTTTTAGAGATTCTTTCTCCGCAAGTTATTGGTAGCTTGTTGGCTATATGCTGTATTTTTGTTAGTTTTATATAGCTTTTCTTGTTTTATCGCGGGGAGCTAAGTGAAGAATCTACTATCACTTAATGGCATGCATATGTACATGCCATTTTTATTTGTGTCGAAATTCACAAGAAAAAGGCGATTTATTTCTCTTACATTCTAATTTTTTAGAACGTACAATAAATTTAGATTATAGGAAAGGAGCTAACATGATGTTTGAGGATCGACTTACCATTTCAGCAGAACAACAAAAATTAATTTCCAATGCAACTCGCATTCAAATTCTTCACCTTTTAAAAGACGAAACACTCACTGCAAAACAAGTATCTACTAAACTAAATAAATCTGCTGGTAGCGTTCACTATCACATCCAAATTTTATTTGACGGAGGCTTACTTGAATTAGTAGATACAAAGGAAAAACGGGGGATTATTGAAAAGTACTATAAAGCAAAATCTGCTCACTTCTATATTGAAGAAGCAGGCACTGAAGGAACAAATACAGGGAGCCATATTGTATCTCATTTATTTTTAACTTCAGAGGAATTACAACAACTCACTTGGGAGATCTCACAAGTTTTATTACGCTGGGAAAGCAAAACCGCTCGTCAATCAGCCTCAGAGGAAGAATACGCTATTTCCTGCCGGATAAAAAAACAATGAACGAAAGGTCCATACACATGAAAAATAAACTATTATTATTGTCGGGCACAGGCATTTCTCGTTTAGGTGATTTTATGTACCTTATAGCTCTAAACTTAATGGTGTTAAATAGTACAAACTCTCCCGCTGCTGTAGCAGGCTTATGGATTGTCGGGCCAATTGCCACCGTTGTTACAAAAATATGGTCTGGTAGTATTGTAGATCGATTAAATAAACGGTCAATTATGCTCATCACAGATATTATTCGAGCAGTTCTCATCGGCTGTATTCCACTATTTGACTCTATTTGGGCAATCTATATTTTTATCTTTTTGACTCGCATTGCTACATCATTTTTCGATCCAGCTTCATTCACTTATAAAACACTGCTCATACGAGCTGAAGAACGTGCTCAATTTAATGCTTGGAATATCCTATGTACAAATGGGGCTTTTATTATCGGTCCGGCTCTTGCTGGAATACTTCTCACTACATACTCGGCAGCTTTTGTTATTTACTGCAACTCAATTTCCTTTCTACTTTCTACCATTCTCATTTACTTCTTGCCAAACATCACATTACAAACAAAACAAAACGAAGAGGTTGCAAATACTTTCGTACAAACGTTACGAAGTGATTGGAAACAAGTTTTTTCATTCGCACGAACTGAAACTTACATTATTCTCGTATTCGTTTTATTTCAAGCTACGATGCTTGTCTCTATGGCACTTGATTCACAAGAAGTTGTTTTTACACGACAAGTACTGTTTTTATCCGATGTAGAATATAGCATGCTTGTTAGTATAACCGGGGCAGCTTACGTTTGTGGTTCATTTCTTGTCTCTCTCTTTGCAAAACGATTACCGATTCAATATTGTATCGGTTTAGGTATGATTTTCACAGCAATAGGCTATGTGATTTTCGCCTTTTCAAATTCATTTACGGTCGCAGCAAGTGGTTTCATTTTACTTGGGATCGCTTCATCATTTGCTGGTACTGGATTTATAACATTTTATCAAAATAACATCCCAGTACATATGATAGGACGTATCGATAGCGTATTTGATTCAATAAAAAATTTCATCCAAATCTTTTTCATTTTAGCAATTGGAGCATCCGCACAATTTCTTTCCGTTCAAATTACTGTAATAAGTAGCTCATTACTCATTCTTTTCCTTTCCTGTTTATTAGCAATCCGGGTAATGACTCCTTCACGAGAAAAATATTTTAGAGCTACAGGATCATCATTAGAATATTAACTGCAACATAAAAAGCGGCTATTTGCCGGGAAGTAAGATCCCAATTGGTGTGGGCTAATAATCAGTGGGGGATGAACAAAACCCCCACTGATTAAAATTTCACTTTATGTTAAAATATTTATTGGATCTGATTATGTAGGGGGGCTATCTTGGAGATTATATTCATTTTCATATGTATTATATTAGTAGCTTCTATTTTACAAACAAGTACAGGTTTTGGCTTTTCTATTATGGCAACACCGTTCTTACTCATGGTATTTCTACCACAAGAAGCTATACAAATAAATATCATTTTATCGTTAATTATTTCCATATCACTCATTTGGAAAATAAGAATGGACATTGATTTTGTACTACTGAAAAGGTTAATTTTCGGTAGTATAGTTGGTGTTCCTTTTGGTATTTTCATTTTCATTTCCATTGACATCAACACATTTAAATTAGCAATTAGCATCCTCCTCTTACTATTAACGTTGATGCTAATATGCAACTTTAAGATTAAATCAACAAAATCTAGAGATTTCTTAGTGGGCGGATTATCCGGTCTTTTAACGACAAGTATCGGTATGCCAGGACCACCCCTGTTACTGTACTTTACAGGAACTGATACGAAAAAAGAGAAGCTGAGAGCAACTACTTTAGCTTTTTATCTATTTATATATTTCATTAGCCTACTAACTCAAATACTCTTTACTGGCACAAACAAAACAATTTGGGAATCAAGTTTTTACGCTATTCCAATCGTATTTCTAGGTTTGTATATAGGTCAAATTATTTTCAAATGGCTTAATCAACAGATTTTCAAAATATTTACGTACATCCTTTTGAGTTGTACGGGGGTTTATCTTCTTATTGAAAGTTTAAACTTGTTATAGAGGGTGCTTTAGATAGTGCACAATAATAGATAGGTTCAAACGAAATTATTGCTGCATTTTCAAGTGCGATGGGGCATTCTATATCAAAACTTAAATAACTTTATTGGCAGTTTACAATTAGCAATAATCGTTCTTTCATAAGACAAATATTTTAAATCGAATACTAAATAAAACGATAAAAAGCGGCTATTATGCCGCTTTTTACATTAAATATTTTATAAAGCAAAGACCTGCACTTACTATCACGAATATATTAAAAAATAAGAAAAACCCTTTTTCAAAATCTGTATACTTTTCTACTTTTACTCCGCGTTCTCTTAACTCCATAACTATCATTGCAACTTCACGTGCATACTCAATACTTCCAAATTGTATATGAGTGTTATTATATTTAATCTCAAAGACATTTTTCATTTTTTTATGTTGCGAAATGGATTGTATATCCTCTATTGGCATGCTATGCTCATTTGTTTTTTTAAAATAACAATCTAATCCTTTCATGATTACTCTTTTATTTGTTAAAACGATATAATAATAAAAAGTAGCTCCTACGTAATATATATTTGGTATTACTTTATTATTTGTCATATATCCTTCGTCTACTAATAGTTCCTTCTCAATTTCTTCACCAGTTTGTAATTCGTTCCTAATTGATTCTTCTAACATTTGTAAAGTTATTTTTTTTAGTAGATCTCCATTTCTCACATAATACTTATCTATATTGATAGACTCATTCGCCTCTTTTTCTAAACGTACAATTTCTTCATCTGAATATTGGAGCTCATTTAACATCGACAATAATCTTTTATCCATATTACACACTCCCTTTCCACAGTTTTTGAAGTTTTTTCTTCCCACGAGAAATTCGATTGTATATATAATCAGCCGTTACTTTTAATTCTTTTGCAATATCGTCAATGGAATACCCATCAATATACCTCTTTAAAAAGATATATCGATCCTTCGTATTTAATTCTTGTACGATTTCCATAATCTCTTCTTCTTGTTCTATTTCATACCTATCATGGATACCTGTATCTACTTCTACATCTTTATCGATTTTATTCTCTTTATATACTTTCTTTTTATATTCCAATGCCTTTAATTTAGTAATACCAATCATCCAAGATTTTAAGTTGCCCTTTTCTATATCAAATTGGTCGATATGAAACCAAATGACAGTAAATACATCATTATAACAATCATCCACATATTGTTTTTCAATAGGGGTACTTAATGATTTATGAATAATGTACAAAATTAATTTTCCATATTGATCAATCACTTCTTTCAAAGCATCTTGATCGCGTTTTTTCATAGCTATAATTAAATCCTCTTCAGAATCGAAAATCATAAACATCATCCTTCCTCAGTTCCCCTTTAGCAGCTGCTTTTACTTACTATTGGCATTTCATTCTCATTTTCTATCACTTTTGTAAAAATTTATTAATTATTATTTTCATTTTATATAATAACAAATAAAAACCGAAGTTGAGAAAGCGAGTCTCGCTTTCTCAACTTCGGTTTTGCATGTGATGTTATAACTTAAGCTAACATCTCAGGTTTGTCCTTTTTACTCATTTCTTATTTAATCCTTTCTCACTTAAAAACTCTTTCATATGCATTCTTTTCTCTTTGGACATAAATGAGCTCATTGATTCTGTCCATGTTACGTTTTTTTGATTTGACGATCTTTCTTTGTAATACGCACTCATCGTTTCATCATATTCGTTTAATAATTCATCATATTTCTTTTCATCATATCCATTTTCATGAAGAATGGCCGCTACCGGTAAACGTGGTTTAACTCCATGTTCTTGATCTGGCACACCGACTGTCATTCCAAACACGGGATATACTTTATCCGGTAAATGAAGCAATTCACTCACTTCTTTCGGGCTATTACGAATACCACCAATATAACAAATGCCGTATCCTAAAGATTCAGCTGCAAGTGCTAAGTTTTGTGCAAATAGTGAAGCATCTACTGTTGCTACAATAAAGTCCTCTACTCCCTCATGTTTAATTTCTGTTCCATGTTTCTCACATGCAGTTTCTAAACGTTTTAAATCCGCACAGCATACAAAGAATGCTGCGCAGTCTTTCACGTGACGATTCCCGGATAATTCAGCTAGTTTAGCCTTTAGTTCCTGATCTGTTACATATATAAGAGAATACGCCTGTACAAAATGTGAGGAAGCCGCATGTTGTGCAGCTTGCACCATTCTTTCTACTACCTCTTTTGAAATTGGTTCTTCTTTATATTTACGAACTGAAACGTGTTGCTCCATCTTATGTATCATCTCATTCATGAAAGTCACTCCTTTTTTCTCTTCATAATGAAAAATTAACATATCTTTTTCATTATTCACAACTTATAAGCACAAAAAGAGCAATTCTTTTTGAATTACTCTTTTTTATAAGTATCTTTCATTACGGTAAATGAAATTATATTAACTTACTGGAAACTACCAAGAAATCCGTACTCTATTATTGTTACGCCGTTTTTAAAACTTTAACGCCTTTTACGATATTCCAAATGAAATAATAAATCCCTACTAAAATAAACACTGCATACGTTATAACCATCCCAATTCCAACGCCCTCAGACTGATTGAAACTTAAACCGTATACTCCTGATAGTGCCAATCCTCCAAATAAAATTGCGTATGGGAAAACATGTGACCAAAATGCTTTTTTTGCATGATATTTCACTTCATCTTCCGCAACGAAGTACACGATAATTGGCAGTAAAAACGGTGCAAAAAAGATACTAAAGTAACATAGCGAAGATAAAATATTATTTCCTTTCAACCGAATCACCTCTAAAGTTTTTTGTTATCTTCATTATGTCAGGAAACCCTTTTAGAAACTATCGCTTTACCTTTCATGAACATGACACTTTTGTAAGATTTCCCTCAAAATAAATCCCGCCTAGAATTTCAGGCGGGATCACTTTCACTATATTCGATTCATAAACCAATATTGCGTAATCGCTAAATATTCTCGAACGTTCGATTGAATAATAATTGGTTTCGGTGTTTTCGCCGGAAGACCTTCTAATGTCAATCCTTGTTTTTCTGCAATCTTTTTCGCTCGGAACATATGAAAATCGTTCGTTACAATCATCCCTTTTTTCATATGTTCAGGGATAAGAGGTTTTGAAAATTTAATATTCTCATCTGTGCTCGTCGAACGGTCTTCCACTATAATGCGGTCTTCTGCAATATTTTGTTTCATTAATCCTTGTTTCATCGCTAATGCTTCTGTAATATCTTCACCTTTTCCTTGGCCTCCAGATACGATAGCAATTGTTTTCTCATGTGATTTTAAATACTCAGCTGCTTTATCAATACGATATTGCAATGAATAAGAAGGTTTTATTCCATTTACTTTCGATCCTAGTACAATTATATAATCCGCATCGTAGGTGGCATTCATATGCCCATGCTTATAGATGTTATATTGTAAAAACCCCGCATACACGGCGAAGATCATTATAACAACTAAAATGTACTTAATTATTTTCTTCTTTCTCATATCCATATACTCCTATTCCCTTTACTTCCTTCATCATAATATCCATTTATTTGTTTGTATACAGCCAAATTCCAATTCACCCTAATTCATCCTATAAAAGGTAATATTTACATTACTTTCGGGAATAGTAAGTACAACTTCACACGAAGGAGTGTCCCTCTTGCTTCTCTTTTTATTTAATGTATCGTTCTTTTTTATCTTATTTTTACTATCACTTAAGCTACTTGGTAAATCTGCATTAGCACAACTAACCCCTCATGATTTTGGGGCTATTATTTTTTTATCTTATTTAGCTTTTCAAGCGATACCAGTCGCTGGTGCTTTACAAGCATTTTTCGGCATGGTTACCATTACATGCTTACATCTACTTCTTACAAAACTAAGTTTATTCAATAAATTAAATCGCTTCATTCTCGGGCACCCCATTATTTTAATAAAACATGGAGATATTATTTTTGAGAACTTAAAGAAAAGTAGATACCCGATTGCCGAATTACTCTCAAACCTCCGAGTAGCAGGATATCCAAGTGTTCATGAAATTGAATATGCAATTTTAGAATCAAATGGATCTATAAGTATTTTGCCAAAGAGAGAACTCATACCATTGACGCCAAAAGATATGAATATAGATGTTAAGTATGCAGGGTTACCAATCGCTCTTATCGTTGATTCACAAATTCAATACGATAACTTAAAACTAATCCATAAAAACGAAAAGTGGTTACATGCAGAGTTACAGGAGAAAGGTGTTACAAACATTAAAAATGTAGCTTTCGCTTCTGTGCAGGAGACAGATGGATCTTTTGCGATTAGTTTAAAAGAATAAAAAAATCCCCTTAACTTGTTCAAGGGGATTTTTTTCACTATATTGCTTCTTTCTCTCTCGCCATGTTTATCGGAACAGGATGTTTCATACGATTCATCGTAAATACGATAATTGCTGTCAATACTTCAGCTACTGGCATAACGAGCCAAATTCCGTTTATCCCAAATAACTTTGGCATAATCCATAACAATGGAATAATAAATAGTAAACCTCTGCTCATTATAATAAGTACTGATTTTTTCGTTTGTCGCACTGATTGGAAGTACTCTCCATATACAATGTTATAGCCTAAAAATACATATTGAATAAAGAATAAACTAATACCTGTTAACGTTAACTCCAGTAGTTCTGGCGATTGAACATCAAATAAACCAATAATATATTTCCCGAAGAATAAACCGATAACAATTGCAATACCTCCGAGTACTACCGCAATTTTTACTGCGAACTGCAATCCTTCACGTAATCTTTCTGATAAATTTGCACCATAATGGAAACTAGCAATTGGTTGTAATGCTGCACCAACACCGAAGAATAATAGTAATGTCATTGCATGAATACTATTCACCATCGCATAAGAAGCTACACCTAGTTCTCCTGCATATTGAACGAACGCAATATTAAAACCGATTGTTACAATCGCTACTGTACTTTCTGCTGTAAAACTCGGGAAACCAATCACCATAATTTGTTTAATCGTATCCCATTCAAAATGGAATTTCGTCCATTTTAAAATACTACTTTTTCTAAAGAAGTGGGATAATAATACGAGGAAACCAATCGCTGCTGAAAGAATAGTCGCTGAAGCAGCACCTGTTACGCCCCATCCAAAGATAAAAATAAAGATATAATCAAACACTATATTTAATACAGCCGTTACAACAAGACCCGCCATTGCTAAATTAGGATTTCCGTCATTTCGTATAAATGTACTTAAAATATTTTCTAACACGTATATCATTCCAAATGTTAATAACACGTGTAAATAGTCTAACGCATATGGTAAAATCACTTCATTTGCACCGAATAAGTATGCTATGTCTTCTATTCTCCATAAGCAAATAGCTGCTAAACCAGCTACGATAATAACTGCCACTGTCATAGATTGAGTAAAAATAGACCTTGCTCTTTCCAGTTTATTTTCACCTAGTGCAATCGAATATAACGTTGCTCCTCCCATTCCAATCCATAATGATATCGAGAAGAAAATTGAAAACGCTGGAATAGCTACGTTTACTCCTGCTAGACCATTTGCGCCCACTCCTCTACTAATCATGACTGCATCAATCACAATATTAACTGACATTAATACCATTCCAAGAACAGCTGGTATTAAATATGAAATAAATAAACTTTTTATCGGTTTTTCTCTTAACTTTTCTGTTGTTTCCATCATATAAATGCTCCTTTTTCAATGCTCTGTTCACAGTTTAAACCTTCAAGTAACTTGAAGGTCAAGAGAGAATTGAAAAATATATAAGCCTATTTTTTATTTGTCTTTTTAATAACAGGTATTTGAATTTCCGTTACTTGCTCCTCCGGATTTTCTGTTACGGACCAATCAATTAATGCAAGTTCCAGTGCATCTCCGCACACTTCATATCCTTCGTTATCAATGTGCTTTAATAATTCCATATACGTTGTGTCTGTTTCTTCATATGGTCCATGGTGATAAGAACAAGCAAATATCCCTTCTTTTATTTCATCTGAAGTATGTACTTGAAAAGGCATGTAATCTAAAAGAATAAACACACTGTTATATGCTTGAAACTCATTTTGCATTAATGCTTTCTTTGAGACTGTTACACCGATATCTCCTGAAAATAAACTATTATCGATTTGCTTCATATTTTTTTGCAATGAATGGATATAATACTCAAACATATCATCCGTTGTATTAGGCGCAACTGCAATTGCTGTAATTTTTCGTTTCGGTATCTTTTTATAAATAATTTGATTCGCTTCAGATTTCGTCGCTTTCTTCATTAAATGGATTTTATGCTCCATTTTTGCCAAAGCATACTCAATTTCTCTTTGCTTTTTCAGCATCATTTCTTGTTGTTTTTCAAGTAAATTCAGCGCATACGATGGGTTTCTTTCATCAATATATTTCTTTATTTCCTTTAACGGGATGTTCAATTGGCGTAAAAATTTAATCGTATCTAATAGTGAAAACTGATCAATTGTGTAATAACGATAATTCGTTTGAGGGTCAACAGTTGACGGATGAAAAATCCCTTTCTCATCATAATAACGTAATGTAGATTCCGCTATATTATGCATTTTCGCCATTTCTCCAATGGTAAAACGTTGATTTAATAACATTTTTCTTTCTCCATTCATTATATGTAAACTTTATTACTTCTTATTATATAGCTATATCTCCCATTTCTAAAACGAATCCTCTCATGAAAATCTGCTATTTTTTCATTGATTTTTCATACATTTTATTATATATTAATTACAGGTTCAAATTACGAGTTCAAAAGAACTTGTAATGAGACCCTTTGTTTAATGGGTTTTACATATTTTCATTAGGCAAATTCCGAGAAATCGTATGATAAAAATAAAAATGATGAGGAGAGGATCAGATGGAATTCGAATTTTTCTTTCAAATTGCACTTATTTTATTAAGTACAAAGCTTGCTGGTGACCTTAGTGTTAGATTAGGTCAACCTTCTGTACTAGGTAAATTAATTGTCGGTATCGTTATCGGTCCAGCTGTATTAGGTTGGATTGAAAATTCAGAGCTTCTAACACAATTAAGTAACGTCGGGGTTATTCTGTTAATGTTCATGGCTGGACTTGAAACAGACTTAGAAGAATTAAACGCAAATCGTAATTCTTCTTTAGCAGTTGCACTCGGAGGTATCATTCTTCCATTCGTAGGTGGTTACGTTTCCGGTCTTGTTATGGGAATGGAACAAGGGAACGCTGTATTTTTAGGATTACTTCTATGTGCGACAAGTGTTAGTATTTCCGTTCAAACACTTCGCGATTTAGGTAAGATGAAAACACGTGAAAGTACAACAATGCTTGGAGCAGCTGTATTTGATGACATTCTTGTTGTTATCTTATTAGCATTTGCAATGAGCTTCTTAGGTACAGACGATGTTAACTTAACAATGGTTATCTTGAAGAAAGTTGTATTCTTCGCCTCTATTATTTTAATCGGATGGAAAGGTGTTCCAGCGATTATGCGTTGGTTATCACCACTACGCGTATCTGAGTCTATCGTGAGCGCGGCTCTTATTATCTGTTTCTCATTCGCATATTTCGGCGAATTATTAGGAATTGCTGGTATTATCGGTGCTTTCGCAGCTGGTATCGCTATTTCTCAAACGAACTACAAACATGAAGTAGAAAAGAAAGTAGAACCAATCGCTTACGCAATGTTCGTACCAGTATTCTTCGTAAGTATCGGTATGAATATTACATTTGATGGTATTGGTAATCAAATTTGGTTCATCCTAGCATTAACAGTAATCGCTGTATTAACGAAACTAATTGGTTGTGGATTCGGTGCACGTATGACTGGATTTGACGCTAAGTGTTCTGCAATTATCGGTGCCGGAATGGTTTCTCGTGGTGAAGTTGCTCTTATCATCGCAGGAACAGGACTTTCTTCTGGCCTATTAGCACAAGATTACTTTACAGCTATCGTTATTGTCGTTATTTTAACTACAATGATTACACCACCAATGTTAAAATACACTTTTGGTGCAAAAGATAAAGCAATGAAAGCAAGTAAATAAGTTTCATATAATAAAAGGAGATTGCTATCTTATAAGATAGCAATCTCCTTTTTCATTTTATCTTTAAACAATTCCATTCATTTTTAACCAATTTTCAAACATAGTTCGCGCTTCTTCATCATCGATATCATTACTAAATGAATACACCTTAATGCCATACTCATCTATATATTCACCTAGCTTCATTTCCTCCACTTTTTTGTAAAAATCATCTACCTCATAGTGTGGAATATAGGCATCCCAAATTGGTTCATTTATTCTTTTATACGCTGTCACTTCTAAATCATATCCATCTTCATAATATCCAATGTGATAATGTTTACTAGGGTCATATTTCTCCATTAATATCCCTTCCTTTAAAAAGCTATCCTATTTCACGTAATAAACAAAAGCGAGCTGTATATTACAGCTCGCTCAATTAATTAAATACGCTCCATCGCCGTCTTCAACGTACCAACAACGAAAGCAATTTCTTCACTTGATATAACGAGCGGCGGTGCCAATGTTAAGACATTATTATATCCTGCTGTTGTCATACCGTTACGCCCAATAATAAGTCCTTTTTCTTTACAGGCATTTACAACAGTTGCGATTTTATCATTATCAATTGGCTCTTTCGTTTCTTTATCATTTACTAGTTCGATCCCAACTAATAGCCCTTTCCCTCTAATATTCCCAACAAGTGGATGTTCTCCGATTTCTTCTTTTAATTGCTCTAATAAAAGTGAACCCATTTGCACAGAGCGCTCGATTAAATTTTCATTTTCCATAATCTCTAAATTTTTAAGCGCTAATGCACAAGCCGCTGGGTTTCCACCAAATGTATTAATATGGCGGAAAAATTCATATTCTCCCGTTCCTTTAAATGCTTCATAAATTTCCTTTTTCACAGCTGTTGCTGATAATGGTAAGTATGCGCTTGTAATACCTTTTGCCATCGTAACGATATCAGGCTTAACGTCATAGTTCATAAACCCAAATGCTTTTCCTGTACGCCCAAAACCACAAATAACTTCATCGCTAATGAGTAGTGCCCCGTGTTTTTGACATGTTTCGTGAACAGCTTTCATATAGTCTTGTGGCGGCATTAAAATACCTCCACCTGTAATGATTGGCTCCATAATAAATGCTGCTATCGTTTCACTTAATTCCCATGTCATAACACGATCGACTTCTTTCACACACTCTACATCATAAATATTTTGTGATTCCATTTCTGGCATACGGTAACAATCTGGAGGCGTCACATGTAAAAATCCTGACGCAAATGGCTCATATTGGTATCTACGCTGTGCTTGTCCAGTCGCTGCCATCGTTGCCATTGTGTTTCCGTGATAACCACGATAACGTGACATAAATTTGTAACGATGCGGTTCACCTTTTTGAGCATAATATTGTCTTGCTATTTTAAAAGCTGTTTCATTCGCTTCTGATCCACTATTAGAGAAGAATATAACATACTCTCCACCAAGCCACTCGTTTAACTTTTCAGCGAGCTTAATTGCTGGTTCATGTGATTGTGACATCGGAAAGTATGATAATGTTTGCAATTGCTTATAAGCTGCCTCTGCGAGCTCTTTTCTTCCATATCCGCTATTTACACACCAAAGACCACTCATACCGTCTAAGTATCTTTTTCCTTGTATATCTTCAACCCAGCACCCTTCTGCCTTTGCCCCTACCATTGTACTATTCGGACTAAAGGGTCGCATTCCGTGCCAAACATATTGCTCGTCTTTTGCTAATAATTCATCTGTTTGTTTTGTTTTCATCATTTCTTCCACCTTCCATAACAACTTATTTTTCACAAAGCTGCGCTGGTGCCATGATGAGTTAAATTTCTCCCTGCTATTTTCATTCCACAAAACCAAGACAAATCCTACCAAAAATAATGTAATATTTATAAGAAAATGACAAAAATAAGAGGAGCTTTTCTCATAATTCGAAAAGCTCCTCTTTTTTAATGTGTAGATGCATCACTAATTCCATGACCAGTATTAGATTTCACAAGAATTTCATCAAACTTCGCTGCATCTTCTTTCTTACTAGAGAAAATAGTTCCTAAATATGCTGCAAGGAATCCAAGCGGAATTGAAACAATTCCAGGTGTCGTATATGGGAATATCGCTTCCCCAACAAAAATAGCTTTTCCAGCTACAGGGTTCCAAACGTTTGGACTTAACGCTACGAGAACGATTGCGGATACAAGACCGACAATCATACCACAAATTGCACCCGTTGTATTAAAACGCTTCCAATATATTGTAAACAATATAACTGGCAAATTTGCACTCGCAGCAACTGCAAATGCTAGTGATACTAAAAATGCCACGTTTAATGTTTGAGCAAATAAAGCAAGTATAATAGATACTATCGCTACTCCAATAGACGCATAACGAGCCATTGACACTTGCTCTTTTTCTGTTGATTTTCCTTTTCGAATAATCTCGTTATAAAAATCATGAGCAAATGCGGAAGCCGCTGTTAATACAAGACCTGCTACTACAGCTAAAATTGTTGCAAAAGCAATCGCCGATACGAATGCGAATAAGAAATCTCCACCTAGTGCTTTAGCTAATAAAGGTGCTGCCATATTACCGGCTGGATTTGCTTTAATAATTGCCTCATTCCCTACAAACGCCGCTGCACCAAATCCTAAGAAAATCGTCATAATATAAAATGCTCCAATTAACCACGTAGCGTACACAACAGATTGACGTGCCGTTTTTGCATCACGTACTGTAAAAAAGCGGACAAGAATATGCGGTAATCCCGCTGTACCAAGAACTAGTCCTAAATTTAAAGAAAGTGTATCGAGACCATCTTTATACTTTACTCCTGGATTTAAAAATGATTCCTTCAATGGAGTAGCTGTTTTCATTTGAGCGAACATTTCTGTCACACTAAAATTAAATTTCGCGAAAACGATAACAGAAATAATAAATGTACCTGCCATAAGTAGTACAGCCTTTACAATTTGTACCCAACTCGTAGCAGTCATACCTCCAAAAATAACGTACACTGTCATGAGTGTACCAACAATTAAAACGGATGTCGTATATTCTATTCCTAATAATAATTTAATAAGTGCACCTGCACCGACTAATTGTGCAATCATATAAAAAATCGAAATAGTCATCGTGTTAAGTGCTGCAATACCGCGAACCTTCTTTGCATCAAAACGCGCCGCAATCATATCTGCTAGCGTATACTTCCCTAAATTTCTAAGCGGTTCTGCAACTAGGTACAATACAACTAAGTAAGCAACTAAGAAGCCTATACTATAAAAGAAACCATCAAACCCAGTTAACGCTATTGCCCCAGCGATACCAAGAAATGACGCAGCAGACATATAATCCCCAGCAATGGCCAGACCATTTTGCCAACCAGTTAATCCCCCTCCAGCCGTATAAAACTCACTCGCATTTTTCGTTTTTTTCGATGCGAAATACGTGATAACAAGTGTACCAAGGACGATAATTAAAAATAGTGCAAAAGCAGTAGTATTCAAATTCAGCCCCTCCCCTTTTGCATATCTTGCAGAATTTTTTGCGAGATTTCATCAAAGGATTCTGCTTTTTTGCTATAAATCATACATAATGCCCATGTCATTATAAATTGTGCAAATGCAAATACCCACGCCCATGTAACATCACCAAATATCGGTGTATTAAGCACCTTTGAATACGATGTTAAAACAGGTAATGTAATAAAAAAACTTAAAAAGAAAATACTCATCGGAATGATAAACTTCTTTTTCGTATTTAATAACAATTGAAACTCTTCAGACTGAACAACTTCTGTATAATTCACCTCATTTTGTAACTTACGTGCTGACGTATCATCTCGTTTCATTCTCTGGTCCCCTCTCTTACTTGAAATACACTTCCCCCTTGCATACCTAAAGACTAAATTTTATAAATATTCAGAAACTTATTTTTATTTTAGACAATCCGTACATTCCTGCAAAGATTTTTCGATAGACATTTTTCGGCATTTTCCCCTAAGTTTTTAATATACTTTTTCACCATAAAATCCGAGTACTTCAATCCACACCAATCGGGATAAAAAAAGTAGTGCTTATCGCACCACTTCTGTCTTTTTCTCTTTTTCTAAATTACGAGCTGTTTGGCTTAATTCTACTTCTTTTCCATCTTTAAGCGTTCCAAATATAAAATCGAATACTGGATTTGAAACACCAAACCAAAACTTTTCATTTTTATAATGGTGTAATATGTGCTGTTTTTTTAGCCATCTTCCAAACTTAGTGAAGGGACGAATCGGCTTATGTGCAATATAATGTTTCCATTCATAAACGAGGAACATGATAATCATTCCGACTCCAAATGAAAGTGTAACAGTAACACTTTTTGTAATACCATATGATATAAGTAAATATATAGTGAAACTAGGTATACTAAACCATACAGGCAAAAATAAAAGTTTCAAATCATCCGGATATACGTGATGATCATAATGTAATCTTCTTAACATTTTTAATAAAAATGCATTTTTAGGCGGCTTTAAATGGAATAAAAAACGATGTGTCATATACTCGTTAAACGTATAAAAAACAATACCAAACAGACACGCTAACATACCGATCCATGTGAAAAATTGCATTTTTAAAATAATGATAAAAATTAATAGAACACTATACATAATAACAATATCATGTTGCAAAAAGAACTCCTTTACCACTCTCTTCATCTTTCTTCCCCCTTTTCCAAAAAAACAGCCGTAACATATCGTTACGACTATTTCTTTTCTATTTTATTCTTATTCTATTCACTTTACAAATTTGCCTGCTGTTCTATTGTCGAGAAAAAAGTGTTCGGACCAAATATATTTTGCTTCGGGATAATGTGTTCTACTGCAAACACTGTTACTTCACCCCTTTGTACTTCTCCAATAATAAGCCCAAATATTTCATGATTTACCGCAAACGTTGGTTGTTTCGTTTGCAGCAACCTTGCTGCATTTTTAAATACCGCTTCATATAATGGGTTCCTGTCAGTAATTTCTTTTCGGATTTTTGGTGCTAATGTGATGATAATTTCTTTTCCGTCAATAGTGGTTCGATACATAAAAATCTCCCCTTCAATCTTATGTGAACAACTGTAAAGCTTTGTATGCAAAATGGATAGAATATCCTACTAAAATAATACCTGCTCCGGCTGTAATATAGCCAAGTGCTTTTGGTTTTAATAAAGTTCTTCCAAAATGTACAGAAAAAGCAATATTTAAGTTCCACAAAATAATACCAATAATAATGCAAAGACTGTACAAAAAAGCTTCTTGTTTCGTTACCTTTGTAAGCAATGAGCTAAGTGTACTTCCGTATATGCCAAACCAAAAAACAAGATTTAATGGGTTGGATATCGCAATTAAAAATCCCGCCATAAAGGATTGTTTAAGTCCACCTACCTCTTCTTTGTTATATTCCATATTCGAGTGGGAGATTCCTTGTTTTACACTTTGAAATCCTAAATAAAATAACAGGAAAAACCCAGTGCAGTACATAAAAGCTTGTGCATATGTATACATAAACACAGAAGATAAACCAAAATAAATAAGAAGCATAAACAAAATATCAGCAGTCATTCCTCCGATTCCAACAATCCACGCATGCCAAAATCCACGTTCAATTCCACGTTTCAACATTTCAATATTAATTGGACCTACCGGTGCAGCTAATGAAATACCCAATACTATTTGTTGTATAATTGCTCCAAACATCTCTCTATCCTTTCTACTTCTTTTACTATTAAGTAATGATGCAAATATAGAAAATAGACTAGCTTTCATAAAAATTATTCACTAATACAATACCCTTTTTTATCCAAAATATACAAAAGAGCCATCCAGTTGATGGCTCTTATTTCACTATCCTATGATGAAAAGGACATTTACCTTTAATCGGTTCTATATCATCTCCAATAAAATATTGCTTCCATTCACGATGGTCAGGATCGCCATAGTGACTAATGTTAGGATGCTTCTGTAGCTGATCCCACTTTTCAACTCGCTCACGAACCATTTGTCTCGAATATGAGCCTTTAGGACGATCTCCTTCTAAACCCTCGAAAATAGTTCGTGGCTGGAATCCAATAACGAGAGAATTTCCTAAATGCCTAGTCTTTCGCTGTTTATAAGCCGGTGCATTTCCAAACGCAAATATCGGTTCACCACCAAATGAAAATTCCCATAAATAATGATCTGGATCTGTTGGAATTTGTTGCGGCCATGTTTGATCATCGTTTTCATGTAAATATTGTAGTACGTTCCAAAAATAATCTCGATAATATTCGATTGATTTCTCTTCACATTCCGGTTCTACAAAAAGAAAAAATCCTCTTCTTACAATTGGCCGTTCTTTCATTAACTCCAAAAAAGATAACATTGTATTAGGTAAATGCCCCCAATCATTATGAGAGAGAAATGAATAACGAAGTTCATTCTTTTTCAAAGCTGTTAAACCGAAATAACACGGAAAAGTTGGTTCTAGCACGACATTCGAAAAATCATGAAATTCTTTTGCAACCCAATTCGGTATGTCGACTCTATTTTTCATTCCTTCATTATCTAATAAATAAGACTCATTCATTCTTTCACCTCATTATGTACAGCTTTCATTTAAGAATATTACATACGCGGCTTGTCCTATACCTTATTAAAAATTTGAGCGGAAAGTTATTTAAAAATACAAAAAATAAAACCGCTTACTTGACTAAATTCTACCAATACGTGTATATTTAAATTAATCATTTAGCAGAATATTCTAGAATATAGCATTTTTAAAATATATTTTCTTTTCAATGAATTTCACTAAATGAAAAAAGTAATCGTTTTTTAGGAGGAATTGTAACATGCAAGGAAAAGTAAAATGGTTTAACAATGAAAAAGGTTTTGGATTTATCGAAATGGACGGCTCTGATGATGTATTCGTACATTTCTCTGCTATTCAAGGTGACGGCTACAAAGCTTTAGAGGAAGGTCAAGAAGTATCTTTCGACATTACTGAAGGAAACCGTGGACCTCAAGCTGCTAACGTAGTAAAACTTTAATACAGCATACGACAGGAGGTTACCTAACTTGGTAACCTCCTTTGTTATTCCTTTGTATATTTCCCTTTTACAGAGCAAAAACTATGTGAAATGCGCAAAATACAAAGGAGGCAATAACAATGGGTTCACATGTAAATGATTTTGAAGAAGTAAAATTCCGTGTAGAAACTGCACAAAAAATGGTAGGTTCTGCAACCATCTCAATGGATCCGGACACATTAGAGCATGCCACTACTGCAGTAGAAGCGGCTCGTTCTCAGCTAGAAATTATGAAATCCGTTGCGACAGATTTAGATGAGCCATTTCTCATGAATGAAGAAAAAAAATTAAGTAAATGTGAGCATCAATTACACGAAGCAAAACATTAAAAAAACATCCAGAGAAAATTCTCTGGATGTTTTTTATGACAATTGCTCTCCATACTTTTTCAACTTCTCTCCAACCGTACATTGCCGTATACAAAAAGAATGGGCATAGTATTTACTATGATTTTTCCGATTATGTTCCTGCAGGAAACACCCTTCGCAATACGTCTCTAATAAGTCATTTACCTCTGTAATGAGTTGCTTTTTCTTCACCTTGGCACCTCTCTATTCGGTTATTTCTTTATGACTGTCAATTACCGTCCCCTCTAATGCTTGCGTTGCTAATTGATGCGCCTCTTTATTTTGTTTTCTAGATATCGGTTCACAAACAAGCTTTAATTTCATTTGCTTCGCTTTTTGTTCAATTTGATCTAAGTAATGATTTAAATGTTCATCATAGCAAGGCCATTCACCAGCTAATTGCTGCAGTACAACTTGAGAATCCCCCCGAAGTGTAACCGGTTCATATTTAATTCCTAATTCCTCGAGTGTATTCATCCCGTATAATAATGCTGCATACTCCGCTTCGTTATTATCATATATGCCTTCTATGTATGCATTGCGACGAATTCGGTAATTTGTATTTCCTTTTTTATAGTACACACATATACCAACCCCAGCTTCTTTCGTCTGTACATCATAACCACCATCAAAATAAACTTGAATTTCTCGGGGATCTTCCTCCACTTGCTTACTCAGTTTTTTCATTTCTTTTAATGACCATTCCGCATCCATTTCATCGAAAAATAACAGTTCTTTCGCCCTTCCTGTTTTCTCAAAATCCTCTGCAAATTGAAGTACTTCTTCTATGTTCATATAATCTGTTGTTAATTCAGTTTGTAAACCACGCTTCGTTTTGTACAACCAATGAATTTTATATTTCATACTAGATTCCCCTTATATAAGACTTCTTATATTTATTTTATTATATTTTATCAAGAGTCACAGTATTATATTCAATATAATCACATACAAAAAGAGCCCTCCTATATAAGGACGGCTCTTTCATCTATTACATAAATCTTTCAAATTGTACTCGCTTATTAATCCAGTACATTACAGGCATACCAATCGCCATGACAACAAATTCACCGACTGCACATGTTAACCAAGTCAACATAAATGGTAAATCAAATGCAAGATGAAGTTCAATTGCTATCATAAACATTGTAATTGTAAAGATAACTGTATTAAAAATCATACGAGCCCAAACACCTTTAATAAAGCGCATAGAAATAATAGTTGCAAGTAGTGCAAGAATTGATTGCCCTACTCCAAATACTAAATCATAAGCGATCATAGGTGAGAAAAAGAGATTCGTTAAAAATACACCTAATACAATACCGTAAATTGCTTTCTTATTGAAGACAACGAGATGATTAAACATCTCTGAAATACGAAACTGTACATTCGTAAAGCCAAATGGCTGAATAAGCATAGAAACAGCAATATATAATGCCGCTAAAATACCATTACCGACTAATGTTCTTATATTCATGACAAAATCTCCTTAGTTTTTTTACGTGGGATGGTTTCGAACCACGTTATTCGTTTTTAAGCAACAAGATTATATTTTACGTGGTAGCCACTCTTTCGTCAATAGTTTCCTATCATTTACTACCTTTTTTCTTTTGGACAACGTATAATAAAACATATGAAAGATTTAGGAGGTTTCACTTCATGACAGCAACAATTCAAAATGAAAAAGTGATCGTTTCCATTTCTGACAAAGGTGCAGAATTACAAAGCGTTCGCTTAAAAGCAGATAACACTGAATACTTATGGCAAGGCGATTCTACTTACTGGGGACGCCGCGCACCAATTTTATTCCCAATTGTCGGCCGATTAGTAGATAATACATACTACGTAGATGGTAAACCATATTCTTTAACACAACACGGCTTCGCTCGTGATCTTACATTTTCTGTAAAAGAACAAAGTGAAACGAATATCACTTATATTGTTACTAGTAATGAAGAAACATTAAAAAAATACCCATACGAATTCGAATTACTCGTTTCTTATGAAGTAGACGAACAAAATATACATGTTACATATGAAGTAAATAATCCTACTTCAAAAGAGATGTTCTTCTCAATCGGAGCACACCCTGGTTTCAACTTCCCCTTATTAGAGGGCGAATCATTTACAGATTATTATTTATCATTTAATGGTTCTGAACGCTTAGAAACAAACGTATTAGAAGGACCTTACCTTTCAAGTAAAAAGCAATTAATCGCTGAAAATACGAATGAATTACCACTTACATACGATTTATTCAAAAATGATGCGCTTATTTTTGAAAATATGAATACGAATGAAATCTCTATTCGTTCTCATAAACATAATAAATTTGTAAAAGTAGAATTTGACGGCTTCCCATTTGTCGGCGTATGGACACCAGGCGAGAACGCACCTTTCTTATGTATTGAACCTTGGTACGGGATTGCTGATGAAATAAATCCAGCAAAAGATTTTAAGGAAAAAAAAGGGATTCAATCTTTACAAGCGAATGAAACATTTACATGTCGTTATAGTCTTACAATCGGCTAAGTACTCTATCCCCTACTTCAAGGAAACATATAAGTAGGGGATAATCTTATAATTTGGAGGTTTCTCATTTTGATTGAAGTATATATTGATGGTGCATCAAAAGGAAATCCTGGTCCTTCTGGTGCAGGCGTGTTTATTAAAGGGGTTCAACCAGCTGTACAATTATCACTGCCCCTTGGGACAATGTCCAATCATGAAGCAGAATACCACGCTTTACTTGCAGCATTAAAATATTGCATGGAGCATAATTATAACATTGTCTCTTTTCGTACAGATTCACAACTTGTCGAGCGAGCTGTTGAAAAAGAATACGCAAAAAATAAAATGTTTGCACCACTATTAGAGGAAGCACTGCAGTACATAAAAAGTTTCGATCTCTTTTTTATTAAGTGGATTCCAAGTAGTCAAAATAAAGTCGCTGATGAATTAGCTAGAAAAGCTATCTTACAAAATTAACGGGGGTATGAGTGTGAAAAAAGATTGGATTGCTCCTCTTGCTTTATTATTTGTCTCTTTTATTTGGGGAGCTACGTTTGTTGTCGTTCAAAATGCTATGTCTTTCGTTGGTCCATTTACTTTTAATGGTATTCGCTTTTTATTCGCTGGAATTATTTTATTATTCGTTCAAATGATTTTCTCGAAAAAATCTTCAAAACAAGATATAAAACAGAGTAGTCTCGCCGGATTAATCGTTGGATTCTTTTTATGTGTTGGCTATGTATTACAAACATTCGGCTTACTTTATACAACTTCTTCAAAAGCTGGTTTCTTAACAGGGCTTAGTATCGTTATGGTACCAATTTTATCTTTTATCTTTTTAAAACAAAAAGCTACCATTTTTATCGTACTTGGTATTGCTGTAGCAACAGCAGGTTTATACTTATTAACGGCTGGTGATTCTTTTCAATTAAACATTGGAGATATACTCGTTCTCGGTTGTGCTGTTGCTTTCGCTGCCCATATTCTTGTTAACGGCTTCTTTTCTAAGAAAATATCACCTTTATTGTTAAGCACGTCGCAAGTATTAGCTGTCGGTATGTTTTCTTCTATTTGCGCCTTTTTGTTTGAAGATTGGGAAAAAATATTTTCAGTAGCACTATGGACGAATTCTTCCTTTTTATTTGCTCTATTTCTAACTTCCCTATTCGCGACATCCATTGCTTTTTTCATTCAAACATCGGCACAAAAACATACGTCTCCAACGAGAGTAGCAATTATTTTCGCAATGGAGCCCGTTTTTGCTGCCTTAACAGGTGTTCTCGTTGCAAATGAACAGCTTTCTATTTCTGCCATTATCGGATGTCTATGTATTTTCCTAGGTATGGTTTTTGTTGAACTACCTTCCAAAACAAAAAAAGAAGCGCGGGCTGCGTGAAGTTACGCTTGTAACTTCCGCATAAAAGCCTTAGCGCTTTTTTTATCTGTAATTTCTTCTTCTTTCAATCGTTCTAATAACGCAACAAAATAACTACCATCAAACTGGAATTGATGCTTAATCGTCGCTTCTATTGCTGCATTCACAATTCCATCAGACGCACCGGTGTATCCCTGTCCGAACATAATAAACCCTTGTGCTTCCTCTGATAATTTAAATCCTTTCGTATGTAAGAATGAAAGATAATCTTCTACTGTTTGCATGATATTCCCACCTACTCAAAAATTCTCCATCTCCTATCATACATGTTTTTACACGCTATGAGAATGAAATTTATTTGACAACTTTGTAAATCTATTGTCTACTCCGTAGACAATAGAGGATTTCCTTACAATATAAAAGAATATGTAAAGTGGAATTTATTTCATATTAAAGGGGATATCGAATGAAACAAGCACTATTAATTATCGATGCTCAGCAAGAATTAATTGATGGAAATAAACAAGAAAATGAAGTTTTTCGTAAAACCGAGCTATTATCTACACTAAATACAGCCGTACAGAAAGCAATAGATTCAAATGCCCTTATTGTTTTCGTAAGAGATATTGATGTCGCTTCTGGTAGCGGCGTGGGATTTGAAGTACATAATCAAATTAAAGTACCTCAGTCTGCAATCCTTATTAATAAAGCAGCAACAAATTCATTCTATGGCACTTCTTTACTTGAACTTTTAAAAGAAGAAAAAATTAATCATATTGTTATAGGTGGATGTAAAACAGAACATTGCATTGACACCGCAGTTAGAACAGCTACTGTACAAGGATTTGACGTTACATTAATTAAAAATGGTCATTCCACAACTGATTCTGACGTATTGTCTGCAGAGCAAATTATTGGTCATCATAATAAAACTCTACACGGTCATTATAATGTTGATCATTTTTCTATGGTGAGAGATATCGAGGAAGATCTCTTTCAGCCAACTCACGACCAATATCGTGATTAACGAAAAAGAATCCTTCGTTCAGAAGGATTCTTTTTTATCCAAAAATTTGTGCCGCAATACTATATAGCTCATTATTCCTTTTTAATAATTTATCGCTATTTTTCATCATAATTGGTGGTGTATTAACCTTTTTAAAACCAGTAATCTCTAATTCTTTCATGAAATCTTTCTTTCCTTCTGGTACATCAATTCTTAATTTACCATGATACTCTCTTGCTAAATAATGTACAATCTTCATTGCCATCGCATCATTTCTTGCAACGACTGGTCCTATTATTTTATTTTCTGGTGTTTGTATACTTAAACCGTAACCTAATACATTTTGTTCCTTATCCTTTACAACAATACACTGTTCACTTTGCATAATTCTTTTCGTTAAGAACTCTTCTCTATTTGTTCCAAACGCATACTCATCTAATTTTATTATTTCTTCTAAATCACACTCTTCATAATTCATCATATAATCTTCATTTCCTACACAATAATCATTCCCATTGTACGAGTTACATATGTATTTAGAAACATAGCTTACTGCTCTAAATCCTAATTTTTCATATAGAGGCTTTCCCTCATCCGTAGCAATAAGCATAATGGGAGTTTGAACCGATACGCTCTTAATGCATAAATTCGTTATCGCCTTTCCAATCCCTCTTCCCTTATAATCCGGATGTACAATCACCATTCCTATTGACGCTAACGCCTCTCCGTATAATATAATTGCAGCGCTTGCAATAAGTTTTTTTCTCTCATTCCATACGCCATATACAATACCTGAGTTAAAAATCGTTTCAACTTCTTCTCTATTATAATCCCAACCAATATAAGCAGATAACGCTACAATGTCCTCTATTTCTTCTTGCCTAAGACGCTCTACCCTCATTTCCAATTCAATCATTCTCCATCTCCTTATCTAGACATTTGAATCATTCTTTCCAAATCAACTTGTACATGTTTCCCTTTATCTGTCACACACATATCCTATTTTGACCAAGACTATAATATAAATGAGGTGACAACATGCCCATTACGAATCGATTTTCTACCACCACTAACGGCGCACTCGCTATTACAGGAAACACTCTCGGCTTAAGTAAAATTAGTAATCAAAACCGTGCTGGTACAATCGGGGCAATTGGTGCATTCGTAACTACGAATACTGCTTTACAAGTAACTACTTTTCCTGCTGGTACAACATTAAACTATACACAAAATAGTTCTACCGCTATTTTGAATATCCCTGCTGGTAGTACTATCCTTTACGCAGAACTTGTTTGGGGAGGAAACTATTTATCTCGTGATCAAAACATTACGAGTTTATTAGGAAACCCCGTTTCTTTTACAACACCTGTGTCAACATACTCAATTACCCCTTCAGCTGTTACAGCTTCAAATCAAACTTTCGTTTCTGGATCTGTCACATTTGGATTCTATACACGGTCCGCAGATGTAACATCCCTCGTTCAAGCTGGAGGATCCGGCTCTTATACAACTGGCTCTGTCCCTGGACTTGTTGACCCTTTAGATGCTTCTAACGGGGCTATCAATTCTTCTGGATGGACGCTCATTGTCGCTTATCAAAACGGTTCCTTACCCGCAAGAAATTTAACAATTTATGTAGCTGGTAACCGTGTTTCTGTAGAAACTGGTAGTGCCGATGTATCAGTCTCAGGATTTTTAACACCTTCAGGAGGACCTGTAAGCGGTAGATTATTTTTAAGTTCTACTGAAGGGGATGCTGATTTAACTGGGGATCAAGCATTATTTGGACCAAATTTCAGTTCATTAAATGCATTATCTGGGCCAAATAATGCTGTAAGTAATTTCTTCGGTTCTCAAGTTAATAATGCCGCCGGAAATTTGGATACAACGGGGACATTCGGAACACGAAATCAAAGCGCTTCTACAAGTACAAATATCTCTGCAGGAAGGCAAGGTTGGGACATTACTTCTATTGATATTTCTCCTTATTTAACAAACTCTCAAGTATCCGCCGCAATCCGTTTAACAACTAACGGAGACGCATATATGTTAAATACAGTCGGTTTACAAATCAACATAAATTCACCTAACATACAAGCAACGAAAAGCGTGAATAAAAGCGTCGCTGCAATTGGAGATGTCCTCACTTATACCGTTACTATCCCTAATACCGGGCTTCTTCCCGCCAACAACGTTATTTTTATAGATAATCTTCCTACCGGTACTTCCTTTATACCTGGCACTGTAACGGTAGATAACGTACCACAAACAAATGCAAATCCTGCTGCTGGTATATCTCTTGGAACAATTAATAACAGTGCTTCTCGTACAGTAACTTTCCAAGCGACTGTAGTCTCTCTTCCAAACCCAAATCCGATTTCTAACACTGCTAATATTACATTTCAATATACACCAATTGCTGGAGGAACAACCTTTAATGGTCTTGCAACAAGCAACTCTGCCGGAACACAAATTAACCTCGCAGATATTAATGGTACAAAATCAGTTAACAAAATTTTTACCGATATTGGCGAAACGTTAACTTACAGTATTGCCTTAGCTAATATAGGAAATATCACTGCAACGAACGTTATATATACAGATCCAATTCCAAGCGGGACTACTTTCATTCCAGGGAGTGTAACTGTTAACGGGGTTACTCAAGCAGGAGCAAATCCTGCTACTGGTATAGCAATTGGATCTATTGCTGCAAATTCTACTACCACTATTTCATTCCAAGTATTCGTTCCATCTATCCCCCAAACAAATCCAATATTAAATAGTGGTACAACAACATATCAATATACTCCTGTGCCAAATCAACCGGCAGTAAGCGGTACTGATACGACGAATATTGTATCCACTCAAGTGAATAATGCTACTGTAACAATGACGAAAGCAGTAGATAAAAACTATGCAGATATTGGTGATACACTAACGTACACCGTTTCCTTTACAGGTACAGGTAATACGAATGCGAACAATGTTATTTTTACAGATGTCATTCCCACTGGCACAACTTTTGTTCTAAACAGTTTAACAATTGATGGCACGACACAGGTGGGCTCAAATCCCGCTAACGGTGTGAACATTGGATCAATCCCAGCTGGCACAACAAAAAATATTTCATTTCAAGTAGTAGTAAATACAATACCCGCGTCAAATGTCGTATCTAACGGATCAAGTGCTTCTTACCAATACACCGTCAATCCTAGTCAATCACCCGTTACGAAAAATATTTCTTCTAATCTCGTTTCTACTCAAATTAACAATGCGAATGTAACATTAACAAAATCAACAAACAAACAATTCGCCACAATTGGCGAAACGATAAGTTATACAATCCTTATTACAAACAGTGGAAATACTGCTACAACTAACGTACAACTAACAGATCCACTTCCAAATGGAACGATATTGACTCCTGGTACTGTAACACTAAACGGAGTTTTGCAAAATGTAGATTCTCTCGTTGCTTTACCTATCGGCACAATTCCTGCCGGAGCTACTTTTACCCTTGCTTTCCAAGTAACAGTCATCAATATTACCGCCCAAAACCCTATCATTAATAATGCTTTCGCTTCTTATCTATATACTGTAAATCCAAGTCTGCCACCAACTTCAAAAACAGCAAATTCTAATTCTGTTACATCAACAATTAGACTAGCAAACCTTCAAGCTACTAAATCTGTAGATAAAACATTTGCGGAAGTTGGCGATATTTTAACTTACACTTTTTCTCTTACAAACAATGGAAATGTTACAGCGAACAATGTATTACTATCCGATTCAATTGCGAATGGTACTTCCTTTGTGCCAGACAGTGTTATAGTTAACAATGTTGCTCAACCAGGCGTTACACCAGCTAACATCAATATTGGTAGCATCAATGCTAATACTACAATTACAGCTTCATTCCAAGTAGTAATAACTAGCATTCCAAACCCAAATCCTATTTCAAATAACGCTTCCATTTCCTATAACTTTATCGTTGATCCAAACGCTTCACCTGTAAGTAAGAACACTACTTCAACCACTACATTTACTCAAGTAAACGATGCAAATGTCATTTCAACCAAAACAGTGGATCGAGCGTTCGCTACTGTTGGAGATGTATTAACTTATACTATTCTTTTAATGAATGCAGGAAGTGTTACTGCTGATAATCCGACTTTTGTAGATACAAATCCAGATGGTACTACCTTTATTCCAAACACTTTCCTTATTAATGGTGTACTCCAAAATAACGCCGATCCAAATGTCGGTGTCCCGTTACCTTCCATTCCTGCTAACGGCTCACTTACCGTCTCTTATCAAGTAACTGTCACCTCTTTCCCAACACAAAACCCAACAAGAAATTCATCTAGTACACAATATAGTTTTATTTTAAATCCGGGCGACCCGCCAACTATAGAAACATCTTTAAGTAACACTGTAAGTACACAAATCAACTTAGCAAATGTAGTTATTGTCAAACAGGTAGATTTAACTATTGCAGATGTTGGGCAACCGATCACATACACAATTGCCCTAGCTAACCCTGGAAATACTTCAGCAAATAATGTAGTCGTTACCGATATACTCCCTCCTGGTACGACTCTCGTACCAAATAGTATTTTTATAGGCGGTGCTTTACAGTTAGGTGCAGATCCAAGTGTTGGTCTTCAAGTTGGTACTATTCCAGCAGGCGGCATTACAACGATTGTTTTCCAAATTAGTGCAAATAGTTTACCTTCACCAAATCCAGTTCAAAACAGCGCTGCACTTCAATATAGCTTTATCGCAGATCCAATTTTACCTGCTGTTGTTAGAAACGCTACTAGTAATATAGTAACTACACAAATTAATACTGCTAATATTGTTGCTACGAAACTAACGAGCACAAATTTCGCTGATGTTGGAGATGTCATAACTTATGCAACGATTTTAACTAATAACGGCAATATCCCTGCCTCCAATGTAATGTTTACAGATATCATTCCAGCTGGTACTATCTTCCTTCCTAATACTGTAACGATTAACGGTGTCCCTATAGCTAATGCAAATCCTGCTAACGGCATTTTAATTGGTACGATAGGAGCGAATTCATCACGTACTGTTGCATTCCAGGTTTTTGTACCAACTATTCCTGCGGTAAATCCAATTACGAATCAATCAGGCACTACTTTCCAATACACATATGACCCATCTAAACCAGCTGTAATGCAAATGGTAGCTTCTAACACTGTACTGACAACTATTAATACCGCTACGATTACCTCTGCAAAATCTGCAGATAAACAGTTTGCGAACGTAAATGATATTATTACGTACACAACTACTTTAGCGAATAACGGGAACACACTTGCATCAAACGTGATATTTACAGATTTAATTCCAAGCGGGACATCGTTTATTCCTAATAGTGTAACAGTAAATGGGAATATACTGCCTAATGTAAATCCATCGAATGGAATAGCAATTGATCCAATAAATCCGAATGCAAATACGATAATTTCGTTCCAAGTGCAAGTAATTTCCATCCCGAATCCGAACCCAATCCCTAATCAAAGTAATACAGCATACGAATATGTCGTAAATCCTAACTTACCTCCAACATCCGCCAATGCGTTAAGTAACGTAATAACAACTCAAATTAATAACGCTACAATCGTCGCTACTAAGTCAGTGAATACACCGACAGCTGCAATTGGAGATATCGTCACCTATACGATTGCAGTAACAAATACAGGTAATATCCCTGCTAGTGCAACTGTTTTGACGGATGGACTTGGTGCAGGAGCGTCATTTATCCAAAACTCCGTAACTATCGATAATGTTCCACAACCAGGATTAGATCCATCACTTGGTGTTCACTTAGCAGATATTTCACCAGGAGATACTGTATTCATTACTTTTCAAGCACAAATTTTAGCCATACCACCTAGTGGCACATTAACAAATAATGCTCTTGTAAATTATGAATATACCGTGAATCCAAACCAATCACCTGCTGTTAGTAGTACAATTACAAACACAACGGTTACTCCAATTATTGATGCTACTCTATCTATAAATAAAACTGTCAATTCAACATTCGCTACTATTGGAGATACACTTACTTTCACTTCTACCATTACTAATTCCGGTAACACTACCGCAAACAATGTTATTTTTACAGATTTAATTCCAGATGGTACAACGTTTATTCCAAATAGTTTTACAGTAAATGGAACAACCATTCCTAATGCAAATCCACAAAATGGTATCAATATCGGTAACATAAATTCAAATGCATCAGTTATACTCAGCTTTCAAGTAAACATTACAACGATTCCAAATCCTAATCCAATCCCTAATAAATCATCGGTTCAATATAGTTTTATTGTAGATATTAATGAACCACCTGTTTCACGAACAGTTAAATCCAATAAAACTTTTACACAAGTAAATACTGCTTCCGTTATCGCAACAAAAACTGCGAGTAGTGCATTTGCTGCTGTTGGAGATACAATTACGTATACAACTACCCTCACTAATAGCGGAAATACTACTGCAAACACGCCTGTTTTTATCGATATATTACCACCTGAACTTTCATTTGTTCCTGATAGCGTACAAATTAACTCCATCCCACAACTTGGATTTAGGCCAGATAGCGGGATTTCTTTAGACTCAATTCCAGTTGGAGGAACGACAACAATTAGTTTTCAAACTATCGTTGGCTCAATACCAGCTACAAACCCAACATTGAACCAATCTAGCACAACGTACTCAATCATTGTTGACCCTACCCAGCCACCGGTGACAGAAACAGCTACAAGTAATCCAACTTTAATTCAAATTAACGAAGCAATCATTCAAGCAACGAAAAGTGTGGATCGACTATTTTCTGACATCGCACCTGGAAATTCATTTTTAACGTATACTGTTTTGTTAGAAAATATAGGAAATACAACTGCTACTCATATTACTTTTACAGATTCGATTCCAAATAATACAGTATTTATAGAAGATAGCGTTCGAGTAGGCGGGGTTTTATTACCTGGAGTAAATCCAGCGAACGGAATACCAATTGGGGATATTATTGCGGGAGATTTTATAAACGTCACCTTCCGTGTGCAAGTAGTTAGCATCCCAAATCCTATTTTTACAATCGGACCCGGAGGACCAAACTCACCGGTTGTAAACGGCGCTTCTATTAATTATCAATTTATGACAGCACCTAATTTACCACTTGTTTCACGAAATACGTCATCTAATTCTGTTTCGACACAAATAAATTCTGGGGAAATTGCACTCGTTAAATCTGTAGATAAAGCTTTCGCAACGATTGGCGATACCATTTCTTGTACAATCACATTAAGTAACCCTGGAAATGTCACTTCACAAAATATAATTTTCACGGATATTTTGCCTGATGGAACGACATTTATATCTGGCAATCTTGTAAATGATTCTGGTGCGCAGCAAATTGGAAATCCAGCGAACGGAATTCAGATTGGAAATATAAACCCTGGTAGTACGGTTTCTATTACGATAAACGTACTTGTAGCAAACATTCCAAGTATAAATCCAATTTCGAATTTTAGTTCTGTACAGTTTGCACATGTGGTCGATCCTAGCCAGCCTGCTGTATCACAAACGAATGTATCTAATACGGTTTCAACAAAAATTAAGAGTGCTATATTAACAACTACAAAAAGTGCCGATAAATCCATTATTTCTGTCGGAGATACAATTACGTATACAACTACTATTACAAATACAGGAAATACACCAGCAACGAATATAACATTCACAAGCGCTATCCCAGCTAGCACTACATTTATAGCAAATTCAGTCACAATAAATGGAGTTCAGCAGCCCGGGGCGCAGCCAGCACTTGGAGTAAACATACCCAATATCGCTCCTGGCCAAACAGTAACTGTTACTTTCCAAGTAAATGTTATTTCTATTCCTCCTTCAAGTTCGATTATGGGTAGTGACACAATTTTATATTCTTATACCGTTGATCCAAGCGGTGCTCCTGCTACTACTTCTACTTCAACGAATATCGTTACAAACCCTGTACTAGATGCTATGATAACGATGGCAAAATCAGTCGATCAAACACTTGTAACGCTAGGTGATACTATTACCTATACGACAATTTTAACGAATAGCGGGAATACAAACGCTACGAATATTACGTTCACTGACCTTATTCCAGACGGCACAACGTTCGTTTCGGATAGTGTCACAATAAATGGCATCACACAACTTGGCCTTAATCCTAATACAGGTATTACAATTGGATCAATTGCTCCTAACAGCTCAATAGCAATAGCATTTCAAGTTACCGCTACTTCTACCCCTGTTCAAAATCCAATCGCAAATACCGCTACTGCTTCCTACACATTCATCGCTGATCCAAATGCGCCAATTGTATCAAGAACCGCTACTTCAAATACAGTGTTTACTACAATTAATACAGCTACCATCCTTTCATCAAAGCAAGTTGATACATCATTTAGCCATATCGGAGACATACTAACTTATACTGTTACTTTAACAAACAACGGAAATTCATCCGCACAAAATGTTATATTCACAGATACTGTGCCGAACGGAACTACATTTATTGCAAACTCATTTTCTATTAATGGTATTCCTCAAAGTGGCGCGAATCCAGTGAACGGTGTAAATATTGGGCCTATAACAGCTGGAACTACAGTAAATGTTTCCTTCCAAGTAAACGTAATCTCCTTACCAACCGAAAACCCAATTGTAAATTTCTCATCAACATCGTACCAATTAGTCTCACCACCTGATGCAGAAACTTCGATTAGTAATCCTGTTTCAACGCAAATTAGAGAAGCCATATTATCCATGACGAAAAATGAAAGTGTATCTTATACAGATATCGGGCAAACTGCTTTTTACACTACTTCTATTTCGAATATAGGGAATACCGATGCAACTAATATTGTATTCACAGATGTATTACCAAGTGGACTCACATTTGTTCCTAACACATTAACTGTTGATGGTGTTTTACAACCTGACGCGAATCCGAATACCGGTGTATTACTTGCAACACTTCCCCCAAATGAAATATATAGTATTGTCTTTCAAGTTACAGTGAACATCATTCCACCTATTAATCCAACACCGAATACAGCATCCACGGATTATGAGTTTACTGTTGATCCAAATAATCCTCCCGTTTCAAGTACAGCTACTTCTAACACTACGCTTCTTCAAATAAACAATGCAACTATTATTAGTACAAAAACAGCAAATCTTACTTTTGCAGATGTTGGTAATACAATAACATTTACACTTAACCTTCCTAATACAGGGAATGTGGCTGCAACTGATGTAACTATTATCGATATTCTTGATAGCAATTTAAGTTTCGTTCCAAATAGTTTTACAGTTAATGGGCAAACCATTCCAAACGCTGATTTATCTACTGGTGTAAATATTGGTTCAATTATTGGTGATAATGCGGCAATCGTCACATTCCAAGCAACTGTTACTACACTTCCAACACTTAATCCAATTTCTAATTCCGCTTCTATCACATATCATTATGTCGTTAATCCTAACCTGCCACCTATTACAACTTCTAATCAATCTAATACAACATCAACACAAATTAATAGTGCTATCCTTACTGCACAAAAAAATTCAAATGTGTCAACAGTAGATATCGGGCAAGATATTGTCTACACCGTTACAATTACAAATAGCGGAAATGTTAGTGCAACGAATGTTATTTTTACCGACCTTATTCCAGACGGAACTTCCTTTGAACCGAATAGTTTTACACTTAACGGAACTAGCATCCCAAATGCAAACATCATTACAGGTGTTCCAATTGGTGATATCGCGCCAAACGAATCTGTCATCGTAGCATTTCATATTAATGCCAATGAAATTCCGCCCATAAATCCAATTACCAATCAAGCTAGCGTTAGCTTCCAGCATATCGTTAATCCGGCTAATCCACCTGTTTCAAAAAATATTACTTCTAATAGCGTTACAACAAAAATTGAAAGTGCTATTTTAAACACTATTAAAATAGGAGATAAAGCTTTTGCAACGATCGGTGATACGATTACGTATACAACCACTATTACGAATACAGGAAATATCTCTGCTAACAACGTTGTTTTCTCAGACCCTATACCGACATGGACACAATTTGTTGCAGGATCAGTCATTGTTAATGGCACTTCATTACCATCCGCTTCTATCATTGACGGTGTTGGCATAAATACAATAACTCCAAATCAAATCGTAACAATTATGTTCCAAGTGCAAATCGTAAGCAACCCAACAACATTCACACCTGAACTCCAAAACTTAGGATTTGTTAACTTCCAATATAACGTAGGAAATGCATTACAAGCACAGCCTGGAAATGTGGAAACGAACGTCTTTGTTACTTCTATTAATTCAGCGATACTTTCGGCCGTAAAAACTGCTAATACAGCCTTTGCAAATATCGGTGACACGATCACTTATACAGTTTCGATTCAAAATAGCGGCAATACAAACGCTACGAATCTAAACTTCTCAGACCTGATTCCAGCAGGAACGACCTTTATTCAAAATAGTTTTGCTGTAAATGGAAGTACCATTCCAGGTGCAAATCCAAATAACGGAGTTAATATCGGAACCGTTAGCGCAAGTAGTTCCTTAACTGTTACTTTCCAAGTCATAGTTACATCTACTCCACCTTCAAACCCAATTACAAACGTAGCATCTATTCAATACGCATTTATTGTTGACCCGGCAGCCCCTCCTGTTACAGGCACAATAAATTCTAATAGCGCTTCAACACAAATTAATAACGCTACTGTTACTACTGTTTTAGAAGCAAATCGAACAATCGTATCTATCGGAGATGTAATTACGTATACAGCAACATTAACAAGCACTGGAAACTTTCCTGCAAATTCTGTATTACTCATTAATGGAATTCCTGAAGGGGCATTATTTGTTCCAAATAGTGTTACGTTAAATGGAATTTCACTTCCAGATGCAAGTCCAACGCTCGGTATTCCAGTTGGTATTATCGCACCAGGTGATTCTGCTACTATTACGTTCCAATTTCTTGCAAGTTCTATTCCACCGCAAGGGGCAATAATAAATCAAGCCATTACAAGTTACACGTATATTGTCGATCCGAGTCAACCTCCAGTTACAGCAACATCCTCATCTAATACGGTGACTACAGCTGTCGTTGATGCATCGTTATCCGCAATTAAAAATACAGATTCTCTCGTACAATCTACTGACGGTACAATCACTTACACAGTAGTCGTTCAAAATAACGGAAATACAACTGCAAATACAGTTACTTTAACAGATTCGGTCCCAGAAGGAACTGCATTTATTCCTAATAGCGTGATCATTAATTCTGTATCAGTTCCTGGCGCCGATCCAAACGTAGGGATACCATTAAACTCCGTCGCGCCGTCAGAAATCGTCACCGTCACGTTCCAAGTTATCGTTCAATCCATTCCAAGCGTGAATCCAATTTCTAATACAGCCCGTATTGACTATACTTTTATCGCCGATCCAAACGATCCTATCATCTCTCGAACAATTACTTCTAATCCGGCATTTACACAAATTTCTGATGCCACAATCCTTTCTCTAAAAGCTGTCAACGCACCACAAGCAACCGTTGGAGATATTTTAACTTACACCGTAACACTAGAAAATTCCGGAAATATTCCAGCTTCTAATCTCATATTTTCAGATACTATTCCGCAAGGGACTACGTTTGTAGAAAATAGTTTTACACTTAACGGAACTACTATACTTGGCGCAAATCCAAATGTAGGTGTCACGCTTCCTAACCTTGCAGCAAACGCTACTCACCTTATTTCGTTTCAAATTCTTATTAATAATTCATTCTCGCAAGATTCTATTACAAATCAATCCAATACAACATATACAATTCAACCAGATCCAAGCCAGCCGCCAATTACTGAAACCTCTACAAGTAATATCGGCATTACGAACTTCGTGCAAGCACAATTGACAATTACAAAAGCCTCCAACCCAATAACTGTAGATATTGGTGGAACTATACTTTATATTTCTGAAGTGAATAATATCGGCAATGTTGACGCAATAAATACTATTTTTACAGATTCTATTCCAGCTGGGACTACATTCGTTCCAGATAGTGTTACAGTTAACGGTGTCCTGCAGCCAGGTGTAAATCCAGAAAGTGGAATACCGATTGGAACGATTTCATCAAACAGTTCCAAAACGATACTATTCCAAGTGCAAACAAACAATCCACCTACTGAAACCGAAATTATAAATCAATCTTCTGTAACTTACCAATATGTAAGTATTCCTACAGCTCCACCAGTGAATCGCTCTGCAAATTCTAATATTGTTACAACATCGATTCAAAATGCAAATATTATTTCTGTTAAAGCGGCGGATGTAACTTTTGTATCCATTGGGCAAATTATTACCTACACAAATACACTACAAAATATAGGAACCGTTCCAGCTAACAATATTGTGTTCATTGATAACACTCCAGAAGGTACTATATTCATTGAAGATAGCTTAACAATAAATAATGTGATTCAGCCTGGCGCGAATCCAGAAAACGGAGTAACCCTTGGCACGATACAACCAAATGAAACAGTCACTATTTCATTCCAAGTACAACTTACAAATATACCGTCCGGCAATACGGTCATTAACATTTCAGACACTTCGTATGAATACCAAATTGACCCTAGCTCTCCGATTATTCAGCGTAGATCGTTATCAAATGCAGTAAACACGGAAGTACGGACGGCAAATGTTAGTGCAATTAAATCCGCCAATAGATCCATTACACGTATCGGTCAAATCATCACATATACGGTCGCAGTTACAAACGCTGGTACAGTACCTATTACAAATACTCTCCTAATTGACGCAATTGCAGCTGGCACCACATTCGTTCCAAATAGTATCCTTGTAGATGGCATACCAAGACCTAACGAAAATCCAATTACCGGAATCACCCTTAATATTATCCTTCCAAATAATACGATTATTGTTACGTTCCAAGTAAATGTAGTCTCTATACCTTCTCAAAATAACATTAATAATATCGCCGTCATTCACTATGAGTATCAACCAGACCCAAGCTTACCACCAATTTCAGAAACGACCTCTTCCAATACTACAAATATACAATTTATTGATGCTATTCTTATCGCTACAAAATCCGCTAATAAAGTATTAGCTAATATTGATGAAACCATTGAATATACAGTAGTCATTCAAAATAACGGATCCACTACAACTAACTCCATCTTTTTTACAGATACTATCGAGGATGGAACAGTATTTATTCCGGGAAGTGTACTAGTTAACAATACTGTACTTCCTGCAGCGGACCCTAATATCGGCTTTTCCATTCCTAATATCGCATCAGGTCAATCGACAACAATAACATTCCAAGTTTCCGTTACGAATTTACCTGCTGTAAATCCAACACCTAATACTGTAAACATCGTCTACGACTTTATTTTCAATCCTGACTTTGCACCAATTCAAAAATCTACTACTTCCAATACTACTTTCGTTCAAATTAATGACGCTGATATCGTTTCACTGAAAACTGTTGATTTAACTTCTGTAACGATTGGTGACATTTTAACTTATACAACAACTTTAACGAATACAGGAAATACGGATGCTACTGCTGTTGTATTTACAGACAATATTCCTGATGGAACAACCTTTATAGACGGTAGCGTTTTAGTAAATAACATTCCGCAGCTTAACGCCAATCCAAGTACCGGTATACTTGTAGGAACGATTGCTCCTGACATTTCTATCCCAGTCACATTTTCTGTTACCGTCGTAGCTCTTCCGGCTAGCGGTCGCATTCAAAATCAATCACCTTCCCGCTATACAATAAACGGGGAAGAACAAATATCGAATAGTAATATTACCTTCACTGAAGTTATTTCTGCTAATGTAATTGCGACAAAAACAACGCCAATCCAATACGCTGACCTACAAACTATTATCCCTTATACAATTTCCATCATAAATAACGGAAATATACAAGTGGAAAACATTATTGTTACAGATATCATTCCAGCAAATACGAGCTTTATAGAGAATAGTGTTATTGTGAATGGCAACGCTCGTCCAAATGACAACCCACTTAGCGGTATACTAATTGATAACATTCTGCCTAATACGACAGCAACTATTCTATTCCAAGTACGGGTTACTTCCATTCCGCAAACAAATCCAATCTTTAACACGAGTACAATTGAATATGAATACACGGTACCAGATAGGCCACCTATTACCGAAACTATTCTTTCATCAGCTGCCGTAACAGAAATTCATCACGCGAATTTGAATAGTAATAAAGCTGTTAACCTTGCATTTGCAACGGTCGGTGATACGTTAACGTATACGATTACACTAAATCAAACTGGTAATATTTCAGCAAATGATATAATCATTCAAGATATTATTCCTCAAGGTACTACGTTTATAGAAAATAGCGTCATTGTAAACGGCGAAACTCTTCCGGGAGTGAATCCAGTAAGCGGCATACCAATTGGTACTATAATTGTAGGTGGAAATACTATCGCTTCATTCCAAGTAACTGTAACTTCTATTCCAACACCAAATGAGCTCAACAACAAAGCAATTACTACTTTTAACTATATAGTCAACCCAAATAATTTACCTGTTGCAAATACGACTACAACAAATACTGTCACAACAACTGTTCAAAATGATAATGTCGTTGCCATAAAATCTGTTAATGCCGCGAATGCATTACCTAGTCAAACTTTAACGTATACAATTACAATTACTAATAGTGGTAATGTAACGATTGAAGATCTTCTGGTCATAGACACCGTACCAGTAGATACAACCTTCGTTACTAGCAGTGTTACGATTAACGGAATCAATCAACCGAATGCGAATCCTGAAAACGGTATTACATTAGGAAACCTTGCTCCTAATGAATCTGCTATCATTACGTTCCAAGTAACAATATCTTCTTCGACTCTTCAACCTACAATTAATAACAATGCTTCTGTTTCCTATACTGTTATCATTGATCCAGATGAACCACCTATTACAATTACAAAGCAAACAAATACCGTTACAACAACACTAATTGAGCCAATGATTAGCATTGAGAAAACAGCCGATAAATCTATTGTCGTTATAGGAGATATTATTACATTCACATTAGAGATATTTAATCACTCCCCAATTCCTACAGTAAGTACTTCCGTTTTAGATATGATTCCAGCTGGTACAACATTTATAGAAAACAGTGTAACAATTAACGGTACTCCGGTTCCAAATATCCGACCAGACACTGGTATTAATATTGGTTCCTTGGCTGCAGATGGAGTAGCAACTATAACATTTCAAGTTCTCGTAACTTCTATTCCTTCAAACAGTACAATTATCAATTCTGCAACAGTTACAGTCGCTTTCCAATTGACACCACAGGATCCGATTATTACTTTCATTGTTAATTCGAATATTGTTCGTATACCAGTTCAATTTATAACTGCAACAGTCACGAAAACCGCTTCCGTCAGCTCTGCTTATTTAAACCAATATTTTGACTATACGGTGCGTATTACGAATACTTCTGAGATTTCACTTTCAAATATTTCGTTACAAGACACCATTCCAGCAGGTTTACAATTTATGAACGGTACGGTCTTCATTAATGGGGAACGCTCTCCACTAGCGAATCCGAATATCGGTTTCCTAGTCGCTACTAATTTGGAACCGAACGAAACAATTATCGTGTTATTCACAGTACAAGTGATAAGTCCACCTATTAATAATGAATTTAAAAACACAGCAAACGTTTCTTTACAACTTCAAGTCTCGCCTACCGATCCACCAATTACAGTAACCGTTACAAGTAACGAAAACATCGTCACCTTTATTCCAGAAAATCCAGATGAAACACTTCCAAATTTAAATTGTTTCTTTGACGGTGAACGTTTTATACGCATTACTCCTCGGAATATACGAAACTACTTTTGGACTTGGATTTGGTGGCGGTAATCGAAAAAATAAAAAGCTTGTAGTTTGATAATATTCAAACTACAAGCTTTTTTCATTCTACAGACTACACTTCCTCTTTTAAAACGAATTCATCACACCACCTAATACTTGTACAACTTATGCAAAGAGAAGAACATCTCAAGTTATTTTAGTTGTAATAAGCTGACCCGCTTCATTTATAGTAACTTTCCATTTTACTCCACCAGCAGTTTTCATAATTACACCTTTACTTGCTTCTAACTCAATATCTCCAAACATTCTTCCACCAGTTGTCGCTAACCAAGCATTTCCATTTTCCATAGAAGACCTTGCAAAAATACGATTAATTCGAAAACGCTTATGGTCTTGAGCGTAACCACTCAATGTAATTCTTACTTTATATAACAGATTAGCTTTCATATTCGATATAATTGTATCTCCAACATTTAATGGAACATCTGCCGCGATAATCCAACTCCCAGTTGCACTTAATGCATATTCAATTTTAATTTTCTTTGGGCTCTCTCCCCATCCAAAGTACATCCCAATACAATTCAACATTTTAATCGGATTTTTCGTAAAGTCCAGTTCAATAACAACTGGATTACTATCTGGAACATCGATATAATTCACACTTTGTTCATCTATTAAATTAAAACAATTAGCGATATTTCCTCCGTAAGGTAATTTCCCACTTACTTGCTTAACACTATACTTCAGTTGAGCATTTACTAAAATATCATCTTGATTTCCTATTAAATGTGGTTTATTCAGCGTCAAAGGTAACTGAATCCGTAGTGATTCTTCATAAGTAGACTTACAAACATTGTATTGTCCGTTATCTACAATAGTTGTTGAAAGTAAATTTGAAAAAAGGTAGTTACGATGAGAATTGGAAGAAAATTCAATTGCTATTTGTTCACTACTCATCCGGTACGTATCCCAAATCATACAGTTAAATGTATTATAAGCACCTGAACAACGAATTGCTTTTTTCGTTTGTTGTCTACATTGCACTTGAATATCATGAAACGTATTTCCTGAGCTTTCATTTGGTAAATCACTATTCCCATCTACTTCTATTCCATACTGACATCCATCAATAAATATAGATTGAAATACATTTGCGTTAATCCAGCAAGGTGTATTTATATCATCTATATATTCTGTCTTCAAATGTATTGCAGTTTGAAAGTTTTTAATTTGAATAAAGTTAACTTGAAAGAAACTAATATAATCCCATGCTTTTTGACAATAAAAGTGTATAGCCTTACCTTTATATGACGACGTTGCATTTATTATATTTATATTTGAAATAAGAGAGTGATTAGGAACTTCTATTTGTTGTGAACCGGAAACATAAATAACAGATGACTGAAATACTTGATTAATAACTTGAATAGTACCGCCAGTTATAGAAGCATTACTTTGTAACTCAAACACATTAAAATCTCCATCAATTTGCAGCGTTACGGTAGGATCTAACTCTAACCTTACGTTGGATTTAATAACAATCGGCTTCAATATTTTATACGTATTTACCCCTGTAATTCTTACCGTCGAAATTCGGTTCGCTACACAATAATTAATCGCTTGTTGAATCGCTAACGAACTATCACTTCCCGAATTCGGAACTGCACCAAAGCAATCAATATGAACACTATTTTCTGGCGCACACTCCTCTTGTGAAGAAATATATTCTGACAAAATAAATTCACTCCTTATATTGCCTTTTTCATATAATATGTGAGTTCTCTCTTAAAAGTTTGTATCATAAAAAAAAACAAACGACCTCCACGGTCATTTGTTTAATTCATATATATCCTTCGTTTCTTCTACCATTTTAGTTAACGAGAAATTTTTTTCCGCTTTTTCTCGCGCTTTCACTCTAATATCATTCACCTTTTCTTCATTTCCTTGTAATTCCTCCAGCACGTCTGCGAATTCGGATTCGCAATATTCAGACACCAAAACACCTGATTCTCCATTTATTACCGCTTCATTTATTCCGCCGACATCTATTGAAACAATTGGCGTTCCTGTAGCCATTGCTTCAATTACTACCATTGGAAACACTTCACGAAAAGATAATAAAAGTAATACATCCATATTTCCTATAAATTCATGTGGTTCTGAAACATTTCCTAACATCTTTACACTTTGTTGTAAACCATATTTTTCTATTTCTTTCATTATAGATTCTTTCTCCGGTCCATCACCAGCAATATAAAACATAAAATCATTTCTCGTTTTTAACACATCTGCAATTTTAACAAATAGTTGATGATTTTTCTCCTTAGATAATCTCGCTAATATGCCTATCCTATAAATAGATTCTTTCTTTCTCTGCTGGAATAAAAACTTTTGAATATCCACACCATTATAAATTGTTTTGATCTTTTCTTCAGCTACACGAATTGAAATTAAATTCTTTCTTTCAGACTCACTTACTGTAATAATATTATTCACGTATTTATTCATGAAATAACGAAAGATCATTGGCATTTTCTTTTCTAGTATCGTAACATTATGTTTCGTATACACAACTTTTATCTTTCTTTTAATAAACTTTTGAAGTAACAAAGCATATAATACCATTCGTAAACTATTTGCATGAATAATATCTATCTTTCGTTTACAAATTTCTTTTTGTAAATCATAAACATTTCTCAAATGATTCCAACGGCTGAGCAAAATGAAATTTTCTTTTTTATTTAGAGATTGATATAATTCCCCATCACCTGCCGCTGTATAAACCGTAATGTTTTCATATTGCAAATTGTTTTCCAATTTACAGAAGTAACTCTCGGCTCCCCCAGTTATCAATTTATCTGTCATCAACAATATATTCATACTTGCGTCTTCCCAACTACATTGATTTTATTTTTTCTATAAGCATGATAAGCATACTTACTAAAATAAAAAAAGGTTTGCAATGAATTAAGTGGTTTTTGTGCTCTTAACAGCTTCCAATATCGGAAGGCCGCCCTTATTTTATTTCTCGAAACAGAATTTGTAACAATCCTATATTTTGCCAATACTTGCTGTATCCCTTTCGCTTCATATCCTTTACTTAACAAGTTCAGCCATAATGCTGTATCTTCTGGCTGCACACTAGGCATTTCAATACAAGGAATCTTCTCACGATCAAGCATCACTGTTAAACACCCAATAATTGTGTTTCCTACTAAATAATGATAATCAACAAATTCTGGTACGTTCACCTCTTTATTCAGGTCATTACTATTTTCATCAATTAAACTATAGGACGTATACGAAAACGCAACATTCGTTCCTTCCATAAATAACAATTGCGTCTCCAATTTATTTGGTAGCCAAATATCATCACTATCTAAAAAGGCAATATACCTTCCTCTCGCTTCTTTAATCGCTATATTCCTAGCTTTAGCAGCACCCATATTTTCTTCTAATGATAATAACCGAATTCGCGAATCCCCTTCTATCATCTCTTTAATTTTTACAACTGAGTGATCCGTTGAAGCATCATCAACGATAAGCATTTCCCAATTTTCATAAGATTGACTCTGCACAGATGTGATTGTCTCACCAATAAAACGTAAACTATTATAAGAAGGTGTTATTATAGAAACACAAGGCGCCTCGTTATGTACTGATAGACACTTTACCATCTATCATTCCCCTTCCTTCATATGTTGAAATGTACTTCACAACAACTGCTAAAAATAGAAAGAAAGCTTCGTTAATAATAAGTGACAATGACATCATCTGAAATAAAAATGCAATCATAGTCAATAAAAGATATGGCTTTTCACGAAACAAGTTATACTTAGTCAACTTCACCATTAGAATACATAAAAAAGCGCTATATAAAAGGAAACCAATTATACCTGATTCAGATAAAATTTCTAAAAATGTATTGTGTACATATAGTTTTTCATTGAACTGATACTCATAATAATTCGAGAAATTAAAAGCACCGATACCGATATATGGATTAGATAAAAAATATTTAAAAGCAGCTTCCCATAGTGTAAATCTGCCACTCCCATTATCGTGTGAAAAATCAGAAATCCGACCATTCAATATATCATCTAGTTGTCCACCCATTACTACATTCGCTAAACTAAAAATAATAACACTAAATAATACTAAACCCATTATTATTTTTACTTTTTTAGCAAAACTGGACATGCATACATATACAAAAATGACGAGCGCAATTGCTAAAATACCGCCTCTGGAAAAAGTTAATAAACTCGTTGTAACACATAGAATCAACCCTATTACATTGGTGATATTATATAAATTCGTCATATAATACATAAAAAATATTGTATTATAAAAAATAAAGATGTTGGGATCATCTAATAATCCAATTAATCTCGGATATCCTCTATCTACTAATAATCCAGCATAAATCTCTCTCTCTTCTCCGCCATATAATCCAAAATGTTGTAATCCAACTATATAGAGTATGAGACTTACAATATTAAATACTAATCCTACATAGACAATGGCTGACTCAAGTACTACTATTTCGGTGTTCCCCAGTAAATTCCTCATAATAAAATAACATCCTAAAACAAGTAATACGCCAAAAATCATACGAATACTAGCACTTAAATATATAGAAAGAATACCACTTAAACAATAGATGAAATAAAACAGTAAAAATACAACTTCATGAAAATATAGCTTTCGAATATAAAAATCTTTAATTGTTAAACAAAAATAAATGACTAGAAAAATCATATATATCTTCAAGGAAAATCCTATATATATGTTGTATTTACTTAACATAACAAAGAAAATTAGAAGAAAAATCCATTTTATCGAAATTTGCATATTATTTTCCATAGGCTATATCCCCTGCTTCGTAATATAATCCTTTTCTCGTGTTTTTCTTATAAATGAAAGAATAAGTTTTTTAAATTCGTGATCATATAGGAATATCCCAACTACTACGATTAACGTATTAAGAACAAGTGCAATCAAATTATATGTCTGTAATACATATTGCACTCCAATAAAGGTTACACCAAAATAAATTGTATACGGTATTACAATTTGGAATACAATTTTTTTCCTCACTGTACTTACTGCTATATATCCAATCAAAGCCACTATTTCAAATAAAACCATAGCGTAAGCCGCTCCTCTGACTCCGCCAATGCTACTAAAGCTATATAGCATAACTCCTCCAATCACTAAAGCAATACACTGTACGGCAGTTCTCTTATTTTGAAAGCCACTCGTTGTTAAACCATCCGCGATAGCAATATTTAAACTTTGTAATACAATAAGAAAAGATAGTATTTGGAGCGGCTCTACTGCATTATTCCATTCCTCATGAAAAAATATAGAAATAAAATAGGGTGCTAAATTATATAAACCTATCGTCATACATATTCCCACGACCGCCATTGATTTTATTTGAAGCATATTTAATTTCGTATGTTCTTCTAAATTATTCTGATTATAGTGTTTAAAGAGCACTGGAAAAAATGCCCCTGCAATTACCCCTGGCACTTGATATAAAGCCGCTGGCATCCGATAAGCAACCGCGAAAACCCCCACCATACTTAACGGTAAAGTATAATTGAGTAAGATGGGTGCTAATTGTGGCGTACTCATTATTAAAAAACCACTAACAATAAAAGGACCTAATTGCCAAAACAATCCTTTATGAATTGCTACTTTCATATTCATGCTCGTCTTTTTTCTCATAACGTATATGCTAAATAAACCGCCAATCATATAACCAAAAGCATATAAGCGAGCTGTTGTATACACTGGTAACTCTCCGAAAATGCAAAGGCATGTAATAATAATGACAACTGATGCGGATACAACTTTAATTAGTGCTATATATTTCATACGTTCCATAAGCTGAAAGTAGGCAATCGCTATATTTTGCCATGTAAGGCCTATTAACATCAGGAACATTATGTTTAACATCATATAAATTAAATTCTTATCCTCATATACATAATGAATGGCTATATAACCAATTACAGAGATAAAAATAAGAAGAAGCATCCTTATCTTTACGTATGAAGATACAACCGTTTCTAAATCTACTCCATCCTTGGCCCCTTCTCGAAGAAATGTATTACTAAGCCCTAAATCTGTAAAAAATAACATTACAAACGTAAATGCTATTGCAACACTAAACATCCCGTAATTTTGGGCATTAAAAAAGTTGGCTAAAGCAATTAAGCTAATGGCTTGAAGAAGATTAGCTAAAATCGTACTATAAAATAGATGCACAATATTGTTTAGAATGGATCTACCCATACCAGTTCTCCTTTGCATGTAACCTACTTATATTTTTTCTGTATTATTTTAATATTTAAATAAAATTATATTTACTATCTTGCACCATTCCCGTTCAATACAATAAAAACTGTCTTACATAAAATACGAATATCCATTTTAACCGTCTTCAATTCAATATATTCCATATCCAATTCCAACTTTTCTTTCGGATCAAGATTATATCCTCCATTTATTTGTGCCCATCCTGTTAACCCTGGTTTCACTAATAAACGCTCCCTGAATTCCGGAATAGTAGCTTCAAATTTTTTATAAAAATACTCTCTCTCTGGCCTAGGGCCAACAAAAGACATATCACCTTTTAAAATATTTATTAGTTGTGGTAATTCATCAATTCTCGTTTTTCTTATAAACAATCCAACCTTTGTAATTCTCGGATCATTTTCATTTGCCCATTGTGGTCCGTTCTTTTCCGCATCGCTAACCATCGATCTTAATTTAAATAAATAAAATTTCTTTCCTTTGATTCCTAAACGCTCTTGAAAATAGATTGGAGCCCCCGATGTCTCTAAAGCAATCAAAACACAAAAAAACAACATAATTGGTATCGTAAAAAGTAACAATATGAGTGAAAATATAATATCAAACAAGCGTTTAACACTTCGATTCAAAACCTTATCCTTTTCTTGAGCCGGAATAGCATACAACTTCGCTTGATTTGTTTCACGAATCATGGATCGTTACCCCCAAATTCAAGAATATAAAACTATACCAAGTAATTCACATTCTTTCCGCTTTATGTCCGCTATTACTTTTTTCACTGTACGCAGAGAATCTTTCCGCTTTTTGACTGCCAAAATTACTCCATCACATTTCTCCGCAATAATATACGTAGTAGGAAGCTCAAATACTTCGGATGAATAAAAGAAAATGTAATCAAAATCTTCTTTCCACTTAGCAATTACATTATCAAATTCATCCATAGCAACTAAGGGCGTTCCGCTGTGTACTGTTTTTTTTGCAGGAATACAATACAAGTATTTAGACAAATCACTTGAAAAAGTTTCATAATTAGATGGAGGGGAGCTTATTATATCGTTTACTGTTGTCATATGATCACTTTGTAATAGTAGGTGTAGTTTAGGGTCCGAAAAATTCACATCGATAAGTAACACCTTTTTTTTCATTTCCGCAAACACTAGCCCCATATTTACTATAAGCGAGGCAACGACGCCTCTGTCCTTCGTTGAAATAACTGAGAATAGATGTTTTCCAGATTTTTTCAACTCGTGATATACAGTATAAAACTGCTCTTTCATCAGAGCATCATGCGGATCGAATGGTAGCTTTTTCTTTGTCTTAAACATCGACATGTTCACCTCGATATATAGATGATTGCTTATCAACCTCTGTAGGTTTCTTTTTTCTTTTCGGTTTCATATTTATATGACCAATAACAGAGACTGTCGTTATTTTCTCTAAATCTTGTTCCACGTATATACGTTCATCAAAATAATCTCGAAATATAGCTAAACCTACACCAACAAAAAAACTAACAATTAAAGAGATAGGAATGATAAGTTGAAATTTTGGAAACAATTTCTCCGCTTTTTCCTGTAAGTCTGGATTAATCAATATTTTTACTCCCTGTACATTCGTATATTGTTGAAAGCTTTTTTGAGATTGTTCTGCCAATGACTTTACAATTTCTTTCACGATTTTAGGATCCGAATCTTTTACTGTAACAGTAACAATTTGTGAGTTGTCCGTATTCACTACTGAAATTTTTTGTGCTAATTCATAGCTTGATTGTTCTAATTTCAAAGTGTTTTTTACTGTCGAAATAATAAGTGGACTTTTTAAAATGTCAACAAACGATGTTACAAGTTGCTTATTTTCTTGTGTTTTATTCGCTGTATTTTCCTTATTAAACTCATCTAAATTTCCAACAAGAATTTGCGCTGAATATTGATACGAAGGCTTTAGCACATACATAGAAATAAGAACTAGAGAAACGGTTAAACAACACATCGTCAAAATGATCGTTACAAATCTTCTTTTCAATAACTGTTGAAAATCTTTTATACTCATTTCTTGCTTCAATTATTTCACCGCCTTTGTCTGAATAACATCCTGCACATCATTTTCTACAAATAACTCTTTCCTCTCTCTATCAGCTCGTTTTGTTACATACTTTCCGACTCTAAATGCAAATTTTTCTACAAATACATACGAAATCATTGCTAGTATAAGCGAAAGAATAAGCGACAAAATTAAAACAATAGGTAACGGTAATATTTCATGGAGCACGTATATAAGAGAAAATAAAGATATGATATGGTATAAATAAAGACTGTAAGAAATCTTCCCCAAATACAACAAGTATTTATTATGCAGCAAGGACGACAAAGTTGATACTGACAAGCTTAATATGACAAATAGACATGCGCTTATCGCTACTACGTAGTCTCGAAATATAAAATTATTGAGCACTTTAATTTCTCCAATAAGCCCTTCATACATATAAAGTAAAATCGCAAATAAAAACCATGTAATTTTCGTATTTTTAGTACACTTACTATAAAAAGCTATTAAATTATTTTTATACTTCGCAACTAGTGCTCCTAGTAAAAACAGCACTGTGTAATGCAACGTTAATACATAGCTTGTTAATGTTAAACTCGAGCGAAATAAGAATAATATCACGACAGAACATATACTAAAACTAAACAATGATAGTAATGAACCCCTTACTGTTTTTCGTAAACAAACCATCAAAACTAACGGAAAAATTATAGATATTCGCATTTCATGTACAAGTGACCAAATCACACTGTTATATGTATCAGTATTATATTTCCCAACCAATAAAACATGCTGTGCTATTAGACTTGAAGAACTTTCAATCGTCCATGAGCGATTAAACCATTCGCTTAAATAAGAAATACCATATTTACTTATTGTAGTCTGGCATATAATAGCTATGACTATTGCCACAATATACGGAATATATATTCTGCATATACGTTTTAGAAGGTATGATCCATAGCTACTATATGTTTTTTGAATAGATTCATACAAAACAAATCCACTCAAAATAAAAAAGACAATAACTGATTCGTTACCACTACTAAAAATAAGACGTGCAGGCGTTTCTTTTAATAGATATACAACAAATGGTTTATTATTTTCATAACTGTAATTTTGAAATGCTGAGAAAATCATCAAATGATGACCAATCATTACTACCAATGAAGAAATTCCTCTTATAGAATCCAGTTCTTCATGCCTTTCCATCGTTTTACATCAACTCCTAATGAAATGATAATAATCATTTCAAAGCGACATCTTTATTCATATTCCTCTCCTTTCTTTTCATTCCAATTTTTCATATTAAAATGATTTTATAGTATAAATTTGAGTGTATTGTAACATTTTTTGTAATATTATGAATAGTTAATCTTTAAAATTGGCATATACCAATTTCAACCTCGAAAAATGGGTAATATTGTTAGAAAAACATTATAAAAATACCTTGCATATTTACAAAATTAAAGAGAGGAATAGTGTTTTTCAATATAAAATAAAAAAGATAGCCTTTATAGGCTATCTTTTTTATTTTATTTAATTACTGGCACCACTATATGCTACATGTCGTTTCTCTATTCTTTCTTCAATTTCTTTCATATTTTCTTTATTATTTAATAGTGATTGTTTATTTTCAATTAATAATTGTTTAAAAGATTTTCTCACTTTTTTTCTCATTTTCATTGTCCTCCTTGGGGGATGGTTTATATAAAAGATAAAGAATTATCTGGTTGTTCTTATAATAATTGATTGTTGTGAATTCTATTTGAACTTCATATGAAAATTACGTTTATTTTCTGACAACTTTGTGAACAACGCAAAAAAGAGATCATCCTAAAACCATTTTGAAGTTGCTTCATTTAATTATATAAATTGCTATTTTCGTCATCTTATATCGATTTATCTTGTCGAAATATTTATATATTTCAAGATAAATTCCATATTACCCCATTCACTAAGATACTGTTTTCCAAAACAAAAAAAGAAGGTGTCACCTAGTCAACGTTCGACTCATGTAACATCCCTCTTTCCAAACTATTTATAGCATATTGATTAATATTTCAGGTCTTCCCCAATTCATTTCGTTACAAACAAATCGTAGTTTTTCTTCGTTCATTGTGTGTAACCCTTCTTCTATTGAGCATGAAATTGGAACTTCACAATGAATTTGCGCTAATTGTAAAGAGATATTTAAGTTCTCTAAATCACTTTCAATTTTTGTACGCTGTGCTTTCGTTAATGATGCTATATTTTCTAGTACTGCCGATACTGTACCATGTTCTTGAATAAGCTTATACGCTGTTTTTTCACCAATACCTTTTACACCTGGATAATTATCACTTGTATCTCCCATGAATGCTTTTGCATGGACAATTTGCCAAGGTTCTACACCTTTCTCTTCCATGATTTTCTCCGGTGTATAATACTCATAATTTCCAATTCCTTTACGAAGAAGCATAACTGTAACGTTCTTTTCAACAAGTTGAAGTAGATCTGTATCTCCAGTTAAAATATAAACTTCCGCTTCGTTACAATATTGTTTTGCAAGTGTACCGATACAATCATCCGCTTCATAACCTTTCATACCGATGACTGGAATAGATAATTTCGCAGTCATTTCTTGCACTAAATCAAATTGTGGAATTAATTCTTCCGGCGGTGCTGCACGATTTGCTTTATAATTCGAGAACGATTCTGTTCTAAATGTCGTACTTCCCATATCCCAGCACGTTACAATGTGTGTTGGCTCAATTGCTTGTGTTGCCGTTAATAAATGCTTCATATAACCATGAATCCCATTCGTTGGGGTACCATCTTGTCTCTTCATAAATTGTCCGTAGACACTTGTTGCGTAAAAAGCACGAAATAATAGTGCCATACCATCAACTAATAATACTTTTTTCATAATACCTCTCCTACTAACAAAAAATAATAACCTCACGTTATCACGTAAGGTTATATATAGATTACCATTCTACGTTTTTGTTCAACTTTGTCTATTATACATTGTTTTTTTATATTTAGCATCATTAACAAATTAAGACGTTCTACCACAACAAGTATGAAGTATTCCTGAATACGTATTTTTACCTGTTGAAACAACTACAGCTTTTGCAGTTCCGCCAACAATATAAGTACCTTTGAAACATACATTTTCAAGTTCAAGTGGATTATAGTCTTTCATCCGTTTTAATGGAATAAATCGTTTACGTTCTAGATGATAGCAGCTTTCAAATTTCTCAATACTAGCATCGTTTCCTGTCAGCATAGATTCATTCACTAATAAATCATTTGCATAAATAATACGTACATCTGCTGGTACTGTATCGCCCTCTGAAAGAAAAATCATATCTCCAGGTACAAGCTCTTGTACTGGTAGCTTCATCATTTTCAATTCATTGTTTAGCCCTGTTAGGCTAGATGCTTCTACTCTAGAAACAGTAACTGTTTCACATTGTAATTCATCACGTGCATTTTGTTTTGAAAGACCTGGAATCATTTCACTTAGCTTTATCATCACTTCCGCAATACGCGCTCTTGTTGAAATTAATTCATTTCGGCCGTATACTTGAATTCGTTTTTGTGCTTCTTTCACAGATAGTCCGTCTCTTGTTGTTTTAAAATACGCAAATACAGATTTTACATCTCTCGTTGCAATTTCAATTAATAAATCTTTATTTTTTTGGAGCATTATTTGTTCTTTTATTGATTTTTTACTTAGTTTATATGACGTGTTACCCACAGTTTTGTTTGCATATAACATATTATCGTCTCCTCCTTTAAACATAGGAAGAAACGCTTTGTTTCTCAATTTATCCACTTTAGCGTGAAAGTATCTAGTGCTGGAATACTCAAATAAACGCTACATTATGATAAATATAAAGGGAGGAACAAGTCGTTTCCTGCCTACATCATATATTTTTGATTTGAAGCATATGGGTAACGGAACCGGGTCAGAATTTGACATGCTCCTCACCTCCTCATTTATTTTTTAGTTATAATCTATACTATGAAATTACTCATAGCTTTGTAACAAAAAAGACCCTTACTCATAAGAGAGCAAAGGTCATTGCATACACAAATAAGCGATTCCTAATATAATTAGAAATCTACGGACCTCTCCCTCGTCGAGTTTTAGCACTGTATAGCATAGGTTTATTACCAGCTACGTTAAGAAAAACCTTAATTCGATCATTCCTGTTGACCCATTGGCGTCTCTCGACATTTTTGGGCAGTAGCATTTCTCTATACAGGAGCCTCACCTAACAGAGACTTATTTTAATTACATAGAAAATGTTACTCTTATTTAAAATAGATGTCAACACTTTGCATGGAAATTTTTCCTTATTACAACAACTACCTCTCATATACACACTATTTCTCTTTCGACTAATTAAATGAATCAAGCACACATTTCAAAATTAGCAAAAATAAAAACCTTACGTTTAAACGTAAAGTTTTTAATAAGTTATACAACCAGCAATTACAATCCCAATTGAAAGCGATAAAAACATAAGAAAAAGACCGACTGCTTGATTATCTTCTTCGAGACTTTTATTTATATTAAAGCGTGGTGTAAGCCACTCAGCTAAATAAAAGACGATAATTTGAGCCAAAATCCCAACTGCTCCCCACGAAACCATATCAAGAAGTGAAATGGAATTAGCGGCTGTCGAATATAAAACAATAGCTAACCCAAGTAGTCGTCCTCCAAGTACATAGCTTACCGCCTTATTTCCTTGGGCCATTAGCTTAAATTCTTTTACTTTCGTTGTTACTTCCATTAGGAAAAGACCAATGCATAAAAGGCCTAGTGTTACTGCTAAATATAATAAAAAATTAATCATATACTTTCCTCCTTTTTTATACCTACCGGTAAATAGTACGATTCATTCCCCGTAATTTTTTCCCCCGCACGAATACCGATACTACTCGCTTTTCCGGCAATTAAAAACGAACCAAACACATACGACAGTTTCTCCATCCCTTTTTCTGTTTCCAAGGATACGACTGGAAGTTCTGTATACTTTTGAAATATCGGCAGTGACGCTTTATATGTTTGGTGTGCATTTTGAAGCATAATATGTTCGTCCTTATCGCGAATGGTAATTGTGTCCCCTTCTCTACCAAATGAAGGTTTTTGAACGAAAGAACCTTTTCCTAAAAATAAATCTGGTTCTAAATATGTAGGTAACATATATTCTTTAATCCACTGTTGTTCCTCATTTGTATAAAAGGCCTCTTCTTCTGCTAATCCCCAAATAAGACACTGAACTGATTTGGGCTGAAGTAAAAATGCTGACAATGGATTTATTATAAAAAGCTTTCCGGCTTTTACAAGTTGCAACAGTTCCACACCTACCAAATCTCCTGTTTCAGGATCTTGATCCTCAATTAAATCTTCTATCGGATATGTTTGGCGATATAACACATCAATCTGTACTCCATCCCTATCCACTAAAGCATCTTTTGTAATTCTAAGTTCTGACATTGGCACTACTTTATTCTCAACATGGCATAACTGACTCAAATACACAGTCGTATTCCAATCCTCAATATGTTCATGATGTGCTGTAAAAACAACATTTGGGTTGTCTATTCCCTTTGTCGCTTCCATTACGGCTTTTGTAATACCAGAAGATAGTAATCGTTCTTGATCCGAGTTTGGATCATCATAGCCTAGTTTCTCGCAAACTTTTCCATTCATTTGAAAGCATTCCATAATAAAAGTTGGTGTATCACTATTAAACTCAAACATTTTAATTTGGTTATCATCTGTTAAAACGAAATCAAATCGCGAAATAACAGATTCAGGATATAATCCTTTCATTCTAATGAATGATAAGCTCGCAGGAGGAAACCCAAGTTCAAGAAGCTGTTCGTCACTTAAATTACGCAAAAGTCTAGCAGTCTTAAAAAATATTTTCCCCATTCGTTCAGTTGCTAATTGCAATTGTTTCATAGTCTGATTTGTTATAGAGAAAACATGAAACAGACTATACTCACATTCATATAAATCCGACCAAAAATTCGGATATTTCAAATAAAACTCTTTTCTATCTCTTATGTATTGCGACATATTTTAGCCCCCAAATCCTCCCTTTGAACCGCTTCCAATTCCACCTTTAAATTCCGCAGACGATTGATAAGATTTAAACGCCGATGAATTTTTAAAAGTGGATTTATTTTGATAGTAACTCCCACCATAGAAGTAATGCCCACGATAACCTGAACTACTATCATCACATTGCCATACCCCAAGTTCATCATCCCAATCCCAATCTGAACAACTATTATCATTCGGTTTTGGGGGAAGATCTTGTGCGCAGCCAAATAAAGTGCCAGTCATTAAAGACGTTACGACACCACCTACTAACCATTTCGTTTTTGTCACCTTCGCACTCCCCTTTTTAAATTCTATTCCTATTATATAAGATAGCATGATAAAGTAGAAGAAAAAGGAAGAAGAGGGATAAAATGCGCTTAGAATATCGACTTAACGATGAAACGAAAGGGTATCCTGCTTTATGGAACTACGCAAATATTTCTAATTCTGAAATCATCGCACGCATGACTTGTGAATATTTTATAAAAGATAAAAATACATATGTTGTTACTGCAACTTCAGTAGATTCAGACGGAACAGCAGTTATATATATTCAAAAAGAAGAGTTTGCAAATGACCCTTCAGACCCTATATACTCCCACATCGGTTTTGAAGTTAGAGAACTACGTGAAACGAGTTCATGCATAATAGATAGTAAAGATATATGGAACTATGAAGAAATTTTACCATCTCTTCATTCAGATATTATATATATTCAGCGCGACGGCATGCATATGGAGTTCACTTTAGATTCAAGAGAGATTGATGAAGACAGAAAGTGCTATATTTATTATGGAAACTTCACAGGTGAATCCAGATAAAGTAGATATATTTATACAACAAAAAAACCTTACGTATAAAACGTAAGGTTTTTATTTAGCCCCACATATGCCGTTCTCTCTAGATGTCCATAAACCTGCTCTCACAGGTGGATGCTCTCACAAATGTTTGTAACTTCCTTCTTAAAAAGACGGCATGTTAGCTACATTTAAATATTGAACTTCCATATTAAACTTATTGGTTTAAGACATGCATAAGCTACGTACACCGTAGGAATTTTATATAATGTTAGTTGAAATAAGACCCCCGCACGTGCCGCTCCTCGTAAATGTCCAAAAACCCGCTACTCGCAGGTGGATGCCCTCACAGTTACCGTACATCTTCCTCCACAAGGAAGGCTTGATGATGGTCGCTAAATATTGAGCTTCCGTATAACTAACATCGGTTTTAGACATAAATAAGTTACGTACACCGCAGGATGTATTATTTACTTGTCGTTATATTATCACATTGTTTCCAATGTGTAAAATACAAAGTTTTTCGAGCAATCTCTTGCTTGTGACCTTATTTTAATACAAATTATTTTTGCATGCAAGTGATTAATCTTCTTCTTTTGCAATTTGATTTTCTGAATAAGAAATCCAATCACTCCAGCTACCTGCATACAATTTAATATTTTGAAAACCAGCTAATTTTAATGCAACTATATTTGGGCACGCTGTAACACCAGAACCACAATATACGATTGTTTCCTTCTCTTTATCGAGATTTTGGAAACGTCCTTGCTGTTCCTCGTTGTTTTTAAAGCGTCCTGATTCTAAAATTCCATCTTTCCAAAAATAGTTTACTGCTGTTGGAATATGCCCTGCCTTCGAATCAACGAGTTCTTCAGCACCAGCATAACGTTTTGACTCTCTAGAATCAATTAACGTAATATCTGTACCTGCATGAATATTCTCTTTGACCGTGTCCATCGTTACAAGCATATGATCTTGTATATTTGCTTTGAATGCTTTTCGTTTAGCAACAGGAATTTCCGTTGTTATCGGTAGTCCATTCTCTTTCCAAGCTGGAAATCCGCCATCTAATATATATACTTTCTCATGTCCTACATAGTTTAATAACCACCAGAGACGAGAAGCATTTGCACCCGCTTCACTGTCATATGCAATTACTGTCGTATGTTCATCAATACCAGCTTGCGAAAGCTTGTCTGCAAACTCCTCAATATTTGGCAACGGATGGCGACCACCATGTTCTGTTACAGGACTTGATAGATCTAAATTTAAATCAAAATATAACGCATGAAGAATATGTTCTTCCTCATACTTTTCTCTACCCCAATTAGGATTCGCTAAATCAAAACGACAATCGATTATACGGACGTTCTCATCTTCTATATGCTCACGTAACCATTCGACTGTAACTATCATCTTTAACGACCTTCTTTCTCTTGCAAACGACTTACATACTCCATAACCATTTCTTCTGTAACATATTTACGCTGTAGTGTAACACCATTTTTTGCAAGATCATTAATTTGCTTTGTTACAACATTAATGACATCAACCGAAAATTCTTTCCCATTTGACGCAAGAGATACGGCTGCTTCAATAGCTGCTTCACGCTGCGCATCTAATTGTAAACATGCTTTTACACTTTCATTTTGTTTACGAGAATGTGCTGTAATTGCTTTATGTACTTCCATCTTCTCTTCCCCCTAAATAAGTTATACTTTCTTATTCAATTCCATTGCAAGCCGAATCATATCACGGCATACAATTCCATTTTCAATAATCTCTTCTTCATAATGCTTCGAAAAGTAATCAAAATCAATAGAAAAAATACGAAATCCACATTTTTGATATAACGCAAGTTGTGAAACGCTAGAATTACCTGTCCCAATTTCAATTTTGTGCATGTCATATCCTTTAGCTATTTCTATCGCATGCAGCAACATTTTCTTACCAATATCTTTCCCTTGCATATGTTCTACAACCGCAATATTCATAATTTCCATCGTCTTTGGTCTTGTTTCCAACAACACATATACACCAACCACTTTCCCCTCTACTTTAGCTACATATACCATTCCTCTCTGTATATATGTAGCAATTTGCCGCTCGCTTGGATCAGCAAGCAAGAGTAAAGACTTTAGCACATTATCTTTAGAAACACGCTCTAATACAACATCCATAAAAATCCCCCTTCTCCATTGTTCTAAACCCTCCTTGTCTACCATAAGTAATAGAAAGGAGGGATTCACCATGGACAACAATGAGAAAAAATGCAACGTCATCTCCATTGATGGAAAGAAAAAGAAAAGCGACACATATTCCTATCCAAAATTAGTAGTCGAAAACAAAACATATGAGTTTTCTTCATTCGTCTTATGCGGTGAAACACCAGACGGCAGACGCTTAGTTCTTACACATATGATTTCTACTGATGAATTCGCAGGGTTCGTAAAATCTTTAGATACTGTATTACAAAAGAAAATTGAACGAATCTTTTTTTCATAGCGACTATATAACATAAATTTCTTTTTCTATTTCTATTAACTGCTTTTGAAGCTCTTCTTTACTTTGCTCATATAGTGTTACATCAATTTTTTCAGCTAAAGCGAATAATATACTTTCATAATATTTCTCAACATCTTGCTGCATCACTTTTTGGAATAAATTCCATTTTGTATCCCACTCTTGCTTATAATGATGAACGAATAAATCTTCTTCATCAGCTACATAGTTTGATACGAAAGGTTCTAGCACTCCTTTAGCGTCTTCTTGCATAAAAGCTTTATCATTTTTTTCAAAAAAGCTTTTCTCGTTTTTAAAATGCGCTAGTGCCTTTTTGAAATCTTTTATTTCTATTGAAGGAAATGGCTCTTTATGTGTAATAACTTTATATTCATAATCTACTGTTCCGCCCAGAGAAATCGATTCATTTTCTCCTTTGCAGTTCACAACAATTTCATCCTTTGCACGCTTCATCGCTTCATCTATCCATCTTTCAAGACGTAATGATGTCGCACGCATTTCTTGTAATAAATCATGTTGAATAAATGAAACTAATTCCATTACACACTGTTGCAACTGCGTTTTTACATTCCCATCTGTTCGAAGTGATGCCGGGTTAATAAATTCAGTAAACACATCGTTATAGCGTAGGAATAATCGTTGTTGTACGTAATAAAGCAATTCTTTCACTTCATTTTGCATTGCTTGTTCTTCAGCGAGCACACTATATGACGAAATAATATGAAGTAGCTGATCACGCTCTGCTTCATATTTTTTTGTTTGCTTCACTTTCTCATCATTTCCCTGCTTTGCGCCATTTATCATATTTACAAGAAGTTGATTTGCTCCTTGCAATGCACCATATAAAGCATGCACAGATACAAGCATTAAATCCCTCATCATAAAGGACGTAAATGATTCTTCAAACTTAGCAATCCCAGAGTTTTGTAAAATGCCATACTTTTCTTTGTCAATACTTTCCCCTTGTTTTTCCTCAAGCGCACATAAACTTGAAATTGCAAATAAACGTGGATTTCTAATGCCATATTGCAAGAGCTGATCCGCAATATAACCTTTTACCATTTTAAGTTCTTCTTCAGACTCTGCTAAATCGGCCGCATTAATTAAGAAGAACATTTTATCAAGCGCAAACGTATCCTTTACACGACCGAGCTGAATTAAAAATTCACGATCTGCACGAGAGAAAACATGATTATAGTATGTTACGAATAAAATAGCATCCGCATTTTTAATATACTGGAATGCAACATCCGTATGGCGGGCGTTAATAGAATCAGCTCCTGGTGTATCTACAAGAGCTACTCCTTGCCTTGTTAAAGCACAATCATAATAAAGCTCCATATACTCAACAAAGCATGATTTTTCTTCATTAGCTACATAATCAGAGAACTCCTCTAACGTAACTTGTACTTGTTCCCCTAAATGCGCAGCAACTGCCTCATATCCTTTTTGTACCGCTCGTAAAAAGCTAAATGTTGTTTTTTGCTTCCCGCTCGGTGAAGGATATTTCATAATTTTATCAATTTGCGTTAATGCTTCATCTAACGTAGTAATCTCATAGTGAAACAGCTTATAAACAGCTTTCATATCTTCTAATAGTGCTTGCTTTGATTTAAACTGAACAATTACTGTTCCGTGTGGTTTTTCCTCTGTAACCGGCAAAATTTGATTAATCGTTGCTGTCGTTGGGTTTGGTGATACAGGAAGTACCTTTTCACCGAGCAATGCGTTAGCAAATGATGATTTCCCAGCACTAAAAGCTCCAAATAATGCTACTGTAAATTGCTTCGTTTCTACACGCTGTCTTTTTCCAACTACTTCTTGCTGTAAATGTTTCAGCGCTGGCAATGGATCTAATATTGTTTCAGCTTTCTTCACTTTTTCTAATATACGCTGAATATTTAAAGCTGCCGTCCCTTTCATTTCTTCTTCACTAGCCATTTCGTTATCATTTACGATTTCTTGCTCTTGTAGCGTAAACTTCTCACTAACAATTTGTTTTTCACTTTGTAATATTTCGTCTATTCGCAATCCATCTGGTATAGAAATATGTTCATTCCAAACATCTCCTAAATAGCTCTCATATTCCTCATACGCCTTAATATATTGTAATTTCGTTTCTTTTGCTGTTTGTAACATCGTGTATTTTTCAATCTCTTCTTCAATACGAGCAACTTCTATCTTCGCTTTTTTCTGCAATGTACCCGTACTTTTCCCAAAGATTTGCTGAGATTTCATAAAGTATCTTTTTTTCAACTCATTTGCAACATCAGCTGTATATAGAAGTAAGTAATCACCGGTAAAGCCAGCCCCTTGTTTAATTGTTTCAGCCAATAATTCTGGCCCGAAAGCAATCTCTAGAGCATATATGTCCTTCCCAATTTCCTCTGTAAATAATCCCTCTTCTTTTAAGAAGGTTACAATGAATTCTTTCACATGAAAATCAAGTTGCGTTTCAACAGTCTTTTGAAGGGCGGAATGAAAAGCATCTACACGTCTCTGTTTTTCTTGCTCCGTCTTTCCCTTCGCAAATAGCAAACCAACTTTAAATTTCGTTAATTTCGTTTCTAAATACTCATTTGCCAATTCTCTCATTTCAAATGGCATTAAATACGCGTTATCTAATATAGCTTGTAAACCTTTAATAAATTCATTTCTTACATCAGACTCTTTACTCGATGCTCGATTTTTATTTTCAATTAACTCTTCCTTCTTTTCAACAATCTCTGAAAGCGACAGCGGTGACACTAATTCTTCCTCATATTTTATAAGCTGCTTTTCATTTTCAGAAAGAATAAATGAGAAATGTTCTTGCAGTAAATATTCTGTTTCTCGCTCCATTCCCGCACTTACATACTGCTCTTTTTCTTTCATGATAGAAGAGATTAGTACTTCCAAACTTTGAATCTCATTGTATGGATGATTCATCATTCGCAGTGATGTATAAAAAATACCATCTACTTCAATATCCCAGTTAGCAAAAGATTGTTTTACACTTTCTCTATACTCTTCAAAAGATAGTTCATTTTCTTTATGTTTATCTATTTGGTTTACAACAAGATAAACCGTTTTATTACGTTGTTTCAATTCTTTAACAAATTGTAAGTTTACTTCTGATTGGACATGGTTATAATCCATCATGTAAAAAATAACATCTGCAAGATGCAGTGTTGATTCTGTTGCTAATTGGTGAGCATCATCTGTAGAATCAATTCCTGGCGTATCAACTAACATAACTTCGTCAGGAATTGGTGCATCATTTCGATAAATATGAACACCAATTACTTCATCACCGTCTTTACATATTTGTTTTAATTCTTCTGCTGAATATGCGCCGTCATATTCATACTGTTCTCCAGACTTAATCGTAACAACAACGCGATCAGAACCTTTTTCAATTTTAACGACATTAGCACTCGTTGGAATTGGACTTGTCGGTAGTAATTGCGCTTTATATAGATGATTCATCATTGTCGATTTCCCTGCCGAAAAATGACCACAAAAAGCTATCATAAGCTGTTCTTGTTTATATTTTTGAATCACTTCAAACAACTTCAAACTATTCTCTGCATCTCCATGTTTTTGCCACTCTTCATAAAAACAAACAAGTTTTTTCATACCGTTTGTCTGTACTATGTTTGTCATCCCCTTGTTCCCCTTTATCCAAGATGTATATACTGTATCCCGCTATTTGTGTGACAATAATCATTTAGGACTGAGCATCCCAATGATTACAGTTTCACTTTACTATCATACTAAATTTTCAGCATATTCTCATTAAAAATAAAAAAATCCCTTTCATTCTTTTTACAAATGAAAGGGATTTTATGTAATATTATTCATTTTGTTGTTCCTACTCCATTTAATACATACTTTGTAACACCAACATATATAGCAATCGTTCCTGCAACAAGTGCATACATCATATTAACACACCAACCTTTTTTGATAATGATTATCACTTTTGAATACATTTTATCATTAAAGAGAATCATTATCAACAAATTTCTAAAAAAGAAAGCTCCTTCGGGAAAAGGAGCTTTACTGCCTGTTTTAAAGAAGTTTAAAACTTGCTGTGCACTCTTATTATATCTCATAATTCACAACTTAACAGCTTTAAAAATTGGAAATCTCCCCTATCCCCTCCCTCTTACATTTTGTATAATAAAAGGGAATTACTTATCAAGGAGGAAAAAAATGACACAAAATCTCACACAAGGCGAGAGGATACACTCAATTGATATTATTAGAGGAATAGCTGTACTAGGTATTTTTCTTGTTAACTGGCCAGTTATCGCTGGTGTTGATTCTCGAGACATTTCAGGCGTTTATGAGGGGTTAGACAGCTATATTCGCTTGTTTTTTGACATGTTTATTCAAACGAAGTTTTATACTATTTTTTCATTTTTATTCGGATTAGGTTTTTACATCTTTATGAGTCGTGCTGAGGCGAAAACAGATCGTCCGAAAACTTTATTTGTGCGTCGTTTGCTCATTTTATTATTATTTGGTTTCTTGCATTACGTTCTTTTATGGGACGGAGACATTTTACATAGTTATGCAATCGCTGGATTTTTCTTATTTTTATTTTATAAAAGAGAACCTCGTACCATTTTAATATGGGCAATCGTTTTATTAAGTATTTTTCAGTTTTTCATGCTAATCGCTGGTATTATGATTTCATTCGTTCCAAAGGCAGAATTAGGATTTTCCTTACCTATCATGCCACTTGAAGACTGGATGTCACACATACAAAATCGTTTCCATGCATTTTATGCTGATGGAATTGGACTAAACGCATTCATGCTCCCAGAAACAGTTGGGCTATTTTTACTTGGTTTATACGCCGGCAAAAAGGATATTTTCCGCCGCACGAAAGAGTTAGATCCAAAGCTTAAAAAATGGCAAATTATTATGTTCATTTTAACATTGCCAATGTGGTTCTTCATGGTCCGTTATTTTTTATCAAAACCATCTTATGAACCAATTTATATGCAGGTCTTTACAATGTTTAGTGGAAAAACATTATTCATATTCTACATTTTCACGCTCATGCGTTTATTACAAAAAGAAAGATGGCAAAAATTATTACGTCCATTCCAGTACGTTGGACGAATGGCGTTAACGAATTACATCTCACATACAATTGTTACATTACTTGTATTCGGGCTATTGTTCAAAAATGATTATCTTGCTCCATTATGGGTAGGACCTCTATTTTGCATCGGTTTCTATACGTTACAAATTTTTATTAGCCGCTGGTGGCTTTCTCGCTATCAATATGGACCACTTGAATATATATGGCGCCTTGGTACGTACGGAAAGATAATGCCACTTAAAAAGAAAAGCAAGGTCTCATAATGAGACCTTGCTTTTTACGCTTCTCTTACTGCACTTTGCATCGAAACAGGCTCTTCTTTTACTTTCACTTTACGCTGCGGTACCATATTGAATACAATATTTAAAAGTACTGCTGATGCACTTCCTAGAACAATTCCGTTATCTGTTAAAATACGAATGCTTTCAGGCAGCTGCGAGAATAACGTTGGAACAACTGTAACACCAAGCCCGATTCCGACAGAACATGCAACAATTAATAAATTTTCTTGTTTTCCAAAATCAACACTGCTTAACATTTTAATACCATATGCCATAACCATGCCGAACATCGCTAGCATTGCACCGCCAAGTACTGATTTCGGAATAATTGTTGTAATAGCTGCGATTTTTGGAATGAACCCAAGAACAATTAACATACCACCGCAAGTATAAATAATAACGCGATTTCTTACTCCGGTTAATTGAACAAGTCCTACGTTTTGAGAGTAAGTTGTATATGGAAATGCGTTAAAAATTCCACCTAAAACCATTGCTAATCCTTCTGCACGATAACCTTTTGTTAATTCTTTTTCACCAATCTTTTTATTACAAATATCAGATAATGCAAAATATACACCTGTTGCTTCTACAATCCCTACACAAGCAACGAGAATCATTGTAATAATTGGTGTTAATTCAAATGTTGGTGTACCGAAGTAAAACGGCTGAATACCATGGAACCAATCTGCCTCTCCAACCGCTTGCAAGCTTACTTTCCCCATAAATGCCGCAACAATTGTACCGAACAACAGACCAAGTAATATAGAGATTGAACGGATAAATCCGTCAAAGAAACGATACATAATGATAATAAATAATAAAACTCCAAATGCTAAAGCTAAATTTTCAAGACTTCCGAAATCTTTGCTGCCTACTCCTCCAGCCATATCATTAATAGCTGCTGGAACAAGTGTAACCCCAATGACTGTAACGACAGATCCTGTTACAACAGGAGGAAATAGTTTTACAAGTTTCCCAAATAATTTCGCGAAAATAACAACAAATAATCCCGCAGCAATAATTGCCCCATATATGGAAGACACACCGTATTGTTTACCAATTGCAATCATCGGCCCAACAGCTGTAAAGGTACAACCAAGTACAACCGGAAGCCCAATACCGAAAAAGCGATTTGATAATGCTTGTAAAATTGTTGCTACGCCGCACATTAATAAGTCAATCGATACTAAATACGTTAATTCTTGTTGATTTAAACCAAGTCCTCCGCCGACAATAAGAGGAACAATAATTGCGCCAGCATACATGGCCAGCATGTGCTGCATACCAAGCGATGCGATTTTAAATGGGTGCTGCTTCATTGTTAATTCACCTCCGCGGTTTCTTGCTGTACAAATGTAACTGTGCCGTTATCAAGTGATGCAATTTCTGCTAGTGATTCAACACGAACACCCTGTTCACGCAGCTTCTTTCCTCCATCTTGAAATGCTTTTTCAATAACAATGCCAATTCCCGCAATACTTGCACCAGCTTGCTCTACTAAACTCATTAATCCTAAAGCAGCCTGGCCGTTTGCTAAAAAGTCATCAATGATTAACACACGATCATTTTCATCGATATGATTTCGAGATAATGAAATCTCGTTCGTTTCTTGTTTTGTAAATGAGTATACTTTCGCCACATACATATTATCTTGTAACGTTAACGATTTACGCTTTCTTGCAAAGATTACTTTTACACCAAGCTCTAATGCAGCCATAACTGCTGGTGCAATGCCTGAAGATTCAATCGTCACGATTTTTGTAATGTTATCTTTTTTAAAACGTTCAGCAAATTCTTTTCCAATTTCTTGCATAAGTACTGGATCAATTTGGTGATTTAAAAACGCATCTACCTTTAATACGTCACCAGATAAAACCTTTCCTTCGTTCAAAATCTTTTCTTGTAATACTTTCATGTTTGTTCCTCCTCTTATGCAATAAAAAAACTCCAAAAGCCGCCACCACTCGTTACAAGTGAGAGACGCGCTTTTGGAGTTTCGCAAAAAAAGAATGCTAAACAAGCAAATATATTCGTCCTCACTCATAGTCAAAGTATTTACGGTACTTCGGTAGAAACTTGCAGGCCATATCCCCGCGATTATATGAGTGTAGCTAACTATTTATTTTATAGAAGGATTATAACGCACTTTTTATATTTTGAAAAGCATTTATGTGAAAAACACGTACAAATTTTATAAAAACAGTATTTTCGTTCGATTTTTGCAAACTCTTACATTTCATATTAAAGCGTCGTTAAAATGATTGGTCCATCTTTTGTAATCGCAATTGTATGCTCATATTGAGCTGATAATTTACCGTCCATCGTTCTTGCAGTCCATCCGTTTAAATCAACTTTAGAATATCGCATACCTACATTTACAATTGGCTCAATCGTAATTACCATTCCTTCTTGCAGCTTAGGTCCTTGCCTTGGTTTACCAAAATGAAAAATTGCTGGTTCTTCATGAATCTCTTTACCAATTCCATGTCCCGTAAAATCTCTTGCGACAGAAAAACCTTCAGCATTTGCATAACTTTCAATGGCATGGCCAATATCTCCTACATGATTACCGATTACCGCCTGATCAATCCCTTTATACAAAGCACTCTCAGCTACTACCAATAACCTTTCTGCTTCATCAGAAACATTTCCAACTATATACGTCCAAGCAGAATCTGAAAGACCACCATTTAAGTTTACTACCATGTCAATTGTTACAATATCGCCCTCAGTTAAAGGAACATCGGCCGGAAACCCATGACACATTTCATCGTTTACAGATGCACATATCGCATATGGATACCCGTTGTAACCTTTCTGTTCAGATGTAGCACCATGATCTCTTAAATACATTTCAACAAACGTATCAATTTCTTTTGTAGTTATACCTGGTTTCATCATTTTCGCAATTTCTTTATGACATGAAGCAAGTAATTTCCCAGATTCATGCATCAAATCTATTTCGTTTTTCGTTTTAATTGTAATCATACTATCTCTACCTCTCCTTACTAAACTTGCTATTTACTACTAAACTTCAATCATACACATCCTCTTCCAAAATTTCAAAACCTCCAATTACAGCGAGCACAAAAACAAACATCATTTATTGCTACATCAAAATAAAAAACAGAAGCTCTCCTCTGTTTTTTAATCATTTTTACATATATAATTCATTTTCAAAAACTCAAAACAACTACCATTTGTTTTCTGTATAAACGTTCCAACCGCTTCAAACCCTGCTTTTTTATACACTTTAATTGCTCTTTCATTAAATGTCGCTACTGATAGTGTTATATAGTTACAACCATATTTTTCTTCACTAAAATCTAGTCCAGCTTTTACGAACTTTAAACCGAATCCATTTCCAGTTATATTAGGTCTCATTCCTAGTCCGATATCAACCGTTCGACTATTCATTCTGAAAAAGCTAAAAAAGCCAATAAGAGTACCATTTTCCTTCACAGCAAATGTGTCGTCCCCTCTACTCTCATCATGTAAAAATTCAGCTAAATCTTCTTGATCTGCCTCTATATCATAAAAAGAATACTCCCCTTCATAATGCCAGTTGTATGCAATTTCTTCCGCTTCCGTTTGCGACATTACTGTAAATATATAGCCCATTTCTCACACTCCCTCATAAAAAAGAGCTGCAATTAAGCAGCTCCTGTGTTATAACTCATAAATCTCTTTATATTTAGCTTCTAAATAATCAGCTAAGTAGTTTGCATTTAACCCTTCACCTGTTACATCTTCTAAAATTTCAAGCGGCTTTTTCGTTTTACCATATTGGTGAATATTTTCTGTTAACCATTCACGAATTGGTGTTACGTTTCCTTCTTCTAATAATGCATCAAAGTTCGGAATGTCTTTTATCATTCTTTCCTTAAATTGCGCTGCATACATATAACCAAGCGCATAAGATGGGAAGTATCCAAATGAACCACCAGCCCAGTGAACATCTTGCAATACACCTTGTGCATCGTTTTCTGGACGAATTCCTAAATATGCTTCCATCTTATCATTCCAAGCCGCTGGCAAATCCTTCACTTGTAATGTACCATCAAACAATTCTTTCTCAAGTTCATAACGAACCATGACGTGAAGCGGATATGTAAGCTCATCTGCTTCTATACGAATGAACGATGGCTTCGATTCGTTAATCGCATCATAAAACTCATCTACTGATATACCATTGAATTGACCATCGCTATACTCTTTTAATAAATCATAATTTTTCTTCCAGAATGATTTATTACGACCGATAAAGTTCTCAAAGAATAATGATTGTGACTCATGAATACCCATAGATGTTCCACTACATAGCGGTGTACCTTCAAATTTCTCTGCAATATTTTGCTCATATACAGCATGACCACATTCATGAATTGTTCCAAACACTGCCATACGGAAATCTCTTTCGTCATAGCGTGTCGTAATACGAACATCCCCTTTATTTAATGTAATCTCAAATGGATGTACCGTTTCATCAAGACGACCTGCTTCAAAGTCATAATTCAATTGCTTTAATAGCTCTAATGTAAAGTTTTTTTGTTTTTCTTTTGAAAAATGTTCTGATAAAGCACTTGTCTTTAATCTCTTTTGTGACTCCGATATTTCTTTTACGAGCGGAACGATACGCTCTCGTAGTTGACCAAATACGTGATCTAACACTTCTACTGTAATACCCGGCTCATACATATCTAATAATGTATTGTATTTATATGTTTCGTAACCCCAATATGTAATAAATTTCTTTTTAAATTCAACTATTTGTTCTAAATACGGACGGAACATTTCGAAATCAGATTTTTCGCGGGCTTCTTCCCACACACTCTCCGCTTTCGCTTCTAATTTCACATACGCTTCATATTCCGCTTGTGGAATTTTCTTATTTCTATCATATTCTTTACGACACTCTTCAACCATTTTCTTTGTCGTTTCAGAAAGTTTGTCTTCACGTATTAAAGCTTCAAGCTCTGTTAAATAGTTCCCCATCTCATCTGAAGTCGACATGGCAAACACTTCTGATGAAAGCATACCAATTACTTCTGAACGCTGGTCTACACCTTTTTTAGGCGCACCTGTTCTCAAGTCCCAAAACATTAAGCTTAATGCTTCTCCGTAATTCTGTATCTTCTTCACATATGTTAAAAATTGTTTTTCTACTTCATATGTAGCTACTGTCATCGTATAAAAACCTCCTTTTTCTACCTCAAACTTAATTCGACATGGAAATCTAAATTCCTTTTATAATAGAAAAAAAGCTTGGCAAGCGCCAAGCTTTCTCCTTATAATTCTTTACCTTCTACTGGTAGTACGTTTTTCACCGCTTCTACCACTTTCTCATCTTCTGTATCAGATAAGAAGATTGATATAGCACCTTTATCGTCGCTCGTACGAATTAAACGGCCAATCCCTTGACGAAGACGTAAAATCATATATGGTACATCTACATCCCAGAATGGATCATTTACATGTTTACGCTTCGCTTCAAACACAGGATCGTTTGGAGGGAATGGTAATGACCAAATAATAACATGTGATAATGATGAGCCAGGAATATCTAAACCTTCCCATAAATGAACGGCACAAAGTACAGTCTCTTCTTCATTTTGGAAACGAGAAACGAGCTGACTAATTTCTTGATCCCCTTCATATAGGAACGGAACTGACATTTGCTCTTTACTTACATATTCTTTAAACGCTGCAAGCTCTTGTGTTGTACGGAATAATACAAGTGTACGTCCATTTGTTTTCTGTATATTTTCAAGTGTATATTGACACTTTCTTTCCCATTCATTTTCTTTCGTATGCGATAATAAGTTTACTGCCATTTGCTCTTCATAATCAAACGGTGAGGCAACTGAGAATGATAAGTAATCTTTTACCCCTAGGCTGTTTGCAGTAAATGCGAACGAATCATTGTCCGATAATGTCGCAGAAGAGAAAATGTATGGAATTTTCTTCGAGAATACTTTTTCTTGTAACACTTCTTCAACTGCACGCGGCATAATAACTAACGTGAAGGCACCATCACCTTCTTCACCCCACGTAATTACATTTTTCTCATGCATGAAAAGACGAAGTGAATGTTCTAACACATCTAAATGTTCATCAACGATATTTAAATCATATGTGTTTACTGTATGCATTTCACTTTCAAATACTAGTGCATCACCGACTTCACCGATTTTCGCATAAAGTCTTTTCGCTTCTGCAGTTACTTTTTCTGTCACAGTAATTTCTAAACGATCAGAACCTTCAATTTCCTTTTTATTCTCTTGTAACACATCGAAGAATCGCTCTGTTTGCCAAATTGTTTCTTCTACTAAATGTGCAAACTCTTCACGAATATCATTTTGTAACAATCTCGTTAAAAGTTGCTCCATCATCGTTTGCTTTAAACGGTACGTTAAGGCTTTTTGAGCTGCATATTCTACAAGATGTCCTTCATCGAATACAACGCAGCTACTTTCAGGTAGTAATGGAATTTGTCCTTCACGTTTACGAGCATCGTACGTCCAAATATGATCCATATAGAAGTCTTGAGAACAAATGATTAAATCTGCCGCTTTACGATAATGTTCACGAGAAAGAGTTTGTCCACAGCGATGACGTGAATCGCAAGTGAAGCAATCTTGGAAGTAATCCCAGTTTACTTTTGACCATTCCTCATCATTTAAAAGTGGAAATTCTTTTCTGTCACCATAGTGAGTAAAGTTTTGCATCGTACCATGATCAAATACAAACTGTGGTAATTCATAATATACGTCTTCAATTACTTCCGGAGCTCGTCCACTCATAACATCTTCAAGTTTACGTAAACATAAATAGTTATCCATCGATTTCGCAAGTCTTACGTCAACAGATAGTCCTAATGCTTCAGATAACTTAGCAATGTCCCCTTCTTCTTTCACAAGCTGCTCAATTAACGTTTCATCTGCACAAGCGATAATAGCAGGTTTCCCTGTATAACGTGCATAACAAATTGCATATAGAAGATATACAATTGTTTTCCCTGTTCCTACTCCCGCTTCTGCGAACATAACTTTTTTCTCTTGGAAAGCGCGCTCTAACTGAAACGCCATAAAAATTTGTTCATCACGCTCTTCAAAGCCTTTTTCCGGAAGGATGTCGTAAAATACATCTCCAATCCACTCATTCAACTTATCATAAAAATTGTCTTGTTTTCCTACTTCAAATGGTAATCTCTTCTCAGTAAACATCCTTAGCCTCCAACCAAACAGTTTTTCTATAAAAAGATTTAGTAGCTGCTACTCATATGCGTGCAGCCACTTTCCCCTGTTGCAATACATAGAAATACACGAAAAAAAATTTCCCTTTCGAAAAAGGAAAATTTTCTTCTATATTAATGACTTTAAATACCGTTTATCAATCGCTGTTTCATGTGAAAGAGCTGATAAATATTCTTCCTGCGCTTTTTGTATTTCATCTACAATTACGCCTTGACTATCCACTTCTTTTCCGAGCACATCATACGTACGGTGAATAGCTTTTTGAATCATTGATAATTGAAAACTATCCATATCACTGCCTCCTTTACGCATTACATAATAGCCAGTATATGCGTGCTGGAGGAGTTTTATACTATGAATTACGCGGTGGACGTTTTCCGAAGTATTGGTAGTAATCTGTACGGATAAATCCGTTAAATAGTTTACGTTTCTTCGACGCATCTTTTCCGTAACACTTCTCAAATGCTTCGTAACTTGTTAATAAATACATTGACCACGTATCTAACGGGCGGAATACTTGTCCCATTTCTTTATACAGTTGTTCAACGAGCGCTTTTTCACTTAAACGTTCTCCGTATGGAGGATTCGTTACGACGTAGCCATAATCCTCTTTTGTTGTGAAATCTTTTACTTGCATTTGTTTAAATGTGATTAAATCACCTAAACCTACTTCTTCTGCGTTATCTTGAGCAACTCGAATCATACGATGGTCAATATCAGATCCAATGATTTGTAATGGTTGATTATAATTTGCTAAATCTTCAGCTTCTTGACGAGCTTCACGCCAATTTTGTTTACCAACCCAGCCCCATTCATCCGATGCAAAACCTCGGTTAAATCCTGGTGCGATATTTTGTCCAATTAATGCAGCTTCAATCGGAATTGTTCCAGATCCACAGAAAGGATCCACGAAAGGACGATCTGGCTTCCAGTTCGTTAACTTAATTAAAGACGCAGCTAATGTTTCTTTTAAAGGAGCTTCCCCTTGATCCATGCGGTACCCACGTTTATGAAGTCCAACACCACTCGCATCAATTGTTAATGTTGCAATATCTTTCAACATTGCAATCTCGATACGGAATAACGGACCATCTTCTTCAAACCAAGTTGTACGTTTATATGTTGTTTTTAATTTTTCAACGACAGCTTTTTTAACGATACGTTGGCAATCCGAAACACTGAATAACTCAGATTTTAAAGATTTACCGATAACAGGGAATTCTCCGTTCTCTGGAATATAATCTCCCCAGTTTAATGCTTTCGTTTTTTCAAATAGCTCATCAAATGTTGTTGCTTTAAATTCGCCAACTTTAATTTTCACACGGTCCGCAGTACGTAACCATAAATTCGTGCGACAAATCGCCTTTTCATCTGCTTCAAATGTTACTTTGCTGTTTTCTACTTGACATTCATAACCAAGATCGCGAACTTCTCGGGCAACTAACGCTTCAATACCCATTGCCGCTGTTGCAATTAAAGTAACTTTTCCCATTTGCATTCACCTCTTATGTATATTCAAACAATAATTAATAGCAATTTGTCCTATTAATCATTACATTTTACGAAAAATTTTCTCATTAACCATTGTAACTCATAATTTATAACTTCATACAAATAAAAAGCCCTCCTCTAACAAAGGAGAGCTGAGTTATTTCATAGTTGGTTCATAACGTTCTGTAAGCCATGTTCTGTTCCTTTGTACTGCAAACGGCCCACGCCTCGTACTCCGGTGGCAATCATCTATCTACAGGTTATAAAACCTGTCCTTTCCCGTCGTTCATTTCCTTGGAAAAGATTCCCCTACCATTATTTGGGTTTCTCGCTCGTGGGGTTTACCTCGTTCCACTCCTATCATTTCTTCAAGGACTTCGTCACTGTGGCACTTTAAAGGTAGTCAAACCATATCCGAAAGGACTTAGGCTTTTTCCCTGCCGTTAAACCAGCTTTACAGCCAGAATACCCTAGCTTATGACTTGGCTAGGCACGAACACTACGACCATCTCAGGTCGTGCGAGCATGGACTTTCCTCTACAACGTTGGCGTTGCAGCGATTACCCAAACGTTATGACAAACATTAGTATAGTGGAAACAAAAAGATTTTGCAATGTTTTTTTCTATGTAAACTACTTTAACCTTTTTGTTACCCTAATTTATTCGTATAACTTACTTCCAAATACAGCTTTTTCTAAATTAGATAGACGTTTTAAAATATCCGTATTCGTATTGTTATATACTGGTTGTGCAACTGGTGTTTGTACTGGTTGTTGCGGAACTTGTGTTGCCGCTACTTTCTGCTCTTCTAATTCACGTTTTAAACGAGCATTTTGTTGTTTTAATTGATCAAATTCCTTATGAAAAGCTTCATAATCTTTAATAATCATATCAAGAAACTTATCTACTTCTTCTTGTTGATAACCTCTCATACCTGTTTTAAATTCTTTTTCTAAAATATCTTTCGCTGTTAATTTAATTTTATCCGAAATCATTTTCTTCACCTCAAATTTTTGCCAAAGCTTTCATTAACTAAATTTTTTCAGAAACAATGCCTTTTGTCAATCAAATATGCAAGTACAATATTACATATTAATCTGCATTATTCCACTGTTCCTCTTCCATTATATCTTGTAAATCAGAAAAAAGAATGAAATAACTGTGATAATTTTCTATTTCTCCTTTTTTCTTAGCCGCTTCTACTATATATTTAGGGCTCCCAGGCTTTTCTTCATCATATACAGCTAAAAGTGCATCACTTTTTGCAATAAAAAATTGATTCTTTAATTTAAATTGCTCTGGGCTTTCGTACTTCCGTTTCGTAATACTATCAATGTGATCTGCTTGCGAAAGAATAAATTCGTAATATTCACGGTTATCTTCCTTCCAATTTTCTTCTTGTTCTAAAAAAGGAGTAAATACCGCTAATTTTAAATCTGGATATTCTACTTGAATCTCAAAAACAACTTCAGCAGCCCATAATTCGACTCCTAACTGGCCACTAATAATAACCCACTCCAAACCATCTTCTACAAAAGCAGTTAACTTACGACGAAGCGCCTTTTTTATACATTCTACTCCTGGATGATCATTTTTAAAGATTCCAAGCTCAAATGGCTTATATCCTGTTACAGTAACAACTTTCATATCAACACTCCATTACAAAAAAAGAACTAGCATTTCGCTAGTTCTAACATATCATTTACTTTTTAAACATTCCACCAACGTTTGGTCCGATATTCGGTCCGATATTTGGTCCAAACGGAGATACATTCGGTCCCGGTCCAAATGGTGACACGTTCGGTCCTGGTCCAAATGGAGATATATGATGCCCGTGGTGATGATGACCATGACCACATGGTCCACATCCCCCGCCGAATCCACCACCAAATCCTGGATCACCAGGATCTACAACGTTTACATTCGAGTTTGTTTGTGGGAAGAAGCCTTGATTTTTAATTTGTTGATGGTGTACATGTGTTGTATGCGTTGGGAAAATGTGTGGCACCACCGTTGTTGAAAAAGAATGTGTTACGCATTGTTTGGTCGGATGAATGACAGGAGCAGTTGTACAAATAGGTCCTACAGGCTTATGCCCTCCAAAACAAGGATGACAATGATGCATAGTTTTTCTCTCCTCTCTCTTAAAAAAAATCTGACTACACTTTACAATATGAGAGAAGAGGTTAAGCCGCTTGTTATATACACCCATTTATTTCATAGAAATTTGACTATTGCCCTACTTCATACATAATACTATTATAGATACCCCCCACTATTATTTACCAAAAAAACCTCCAACTTGCTTAACGATTCCTGTCACTTGATTCATCGCATTCATCATTTGTCCAGCTGTGTTCATCATTTTATTTACATCATAGTTGCCATCTGATGTTTTAAATTGGGAAACAAAACTAGAAAATTGACTCGGTTGCTGTTGTTGCTTTTGTTTATTCATAGTTGGATACGGTTGTTTTGGTGGATAAAACATCGCTTGTTGATTTCCATAGGAAGATGGTGGCGGCATATAATATTGTGAATTCATATAAGGTTGTTGTTGATTCATGTAGGGTTGTTGTTGATTCATGTAGGGTTGTTGTGGTTGCTGCTGTTGTTGATTCATGTAGGGCTGTTGTGCTTGTTGCGGTTGTGGTTGCTGCTGCTGATTCATGTAGGGTTGTTGTTCTTGTTGCGGTTGCGGTTGCGGTTGCTGCTGTTGTTGATTCATGTAGGGTTGTTGTTCTTGTTGCGGTTGATTCCCAAACGACACTTCAAAAGGTTGATAATAATTTTGGTTCCCATAATGAGGCTCGAAAGGATACATATTATATCGTAAATATGTATCCTCATTATATTGGTACATATTTTGCTGTGCATATGGATTTGTTTGCTGATATACATTAGGTTGTTGAAACATGCATACTCTCCTCCTTCACATAAGTTTCTACATATAGAATATGTACCTATAAAATAAAATGTGTGACGGAGTATCTGTCTGTTTTTGTCGGAAGTTTAAATTTTTAAAAAAATTAGAAAGTAAACCCTTCCATGCTATGATAATAAGGAAGAAGATTCTCATGGGGGAGGAATCAACATGGTATTAGGGGATTTAAAACAAGCGTTTTCTCAAAAAAAGGGGTACTGTACAGAAAGTTCAAATGAACTGCTAGACTTTGCGAGACATTGTTATCTCGACGGAAAAATATGCATCTCAGATTACAGAACATTAATACGTGAATTAGAAATAAACGGCGCAACAAAACCTACAACAGCGACAGAAGCCTAAAAAAAACAAGAGGGTTTTCCCCTCTTGTTACTTACATTGATCTACGATATTTTGTAAAGTATACGAAATAGCTTGATGAGTTTCAAAGAAACGTTTACCTTTTCCCTTATTAACAAAACATTGTAGCACATTAGTTTGTAAATTCTCATACACTTGATCGATTTGTTGTACATGTATATACTTAGGCAGCTCTTCCTTTATCCATATATAAGCTAATTCTTTCCACACCTCTAACTCCGCATCTACCATATCAACAAATGGCTTCATATCCTTATAAAAATCATATTCATCCATTTCTCTTTTTTTTACATTGGCTTCATCATTATACTGCATTAACTTCTCCGAAGACTGGATTAATGCTTCATATTTCATTTTATTCCCACCTTATTATGCACTCACTACGACGTTTTGAAATGTCTTTACCCAGCTCCCTTTTTCTTCGTGATGCACTAATTTATTTTCCATATGCTCGATATGCATTTCTGTTATTTCTATCTTATTGCATATTTTTTCAACTTTATCCTTCAATGCGTGATTCATTCTAATCCCAATATTCATTTCCAGCAAATCGAGAGAACTTAACATTTGATCCATTTTTTTCATAACATCTTCCTTCTGAACCATCGCCATATTTAAAACGCCCCCTTCTTTGCCTTTCCTTTGTCATGTAATTTCGCCGATTGATTGGTTACTCCTGCTCACATGACAAAACTAGTTGATATTCGTCAAAGAAATCATTTTGTATGCCATTTTTAGAAATGGTAACAATACAAAAAGGAGGTGTATTATGATGGCAAAAAATAAAAATGAAAAAAAGAAAAAACAAAACAAACAACAAAACAAACCTGAGACTGGTAATCCAAAGCTTGATGGTCCAAATTTCCCCGCTACATAAAGTGAAACTTTAATCAGTGAGGGTTTTGTTCATCCCCCACTGATTATTAGCCTTCACTAATCGAGCGTTTACGGGCAGCAAGGCTTCCACCTAACTTCTTTGCTCCAGCCGAATTTTGAGGTGGGAGTTTTACCGCCCACAAATAGCAGGATAAAATGCCCCTTTAACCAAAGTGGCTTTTACAAATAGCTAATTTCCAGTCCAACCTTCCCTATTCGCTTTCGATAAGTGCTGAGGTTAAAGTCGTACTGCCGGCAAATAGCGAAGTAAAAAGTAATTTGTTGAAGAACATATTACTTTTAATCAAGAAGCCCCGCCTTCATGTAGGAAAGCGGGACTTTTTGATTATATCATGAACTCATCTATTCTTTTAACAAAACTACTTAATATAGAAAGAGTGTGTATTTGCTCCCTCTTCATTCTATACCATTCTGTTATATTAATTTCCCCCTTTGGCTTTTCAAGTACAAATAAAGACTCCATTTCCATCCCTTCACTAAACCAATCTTTTTCAATTAATTTTTCGTGAGCGACAATAGCGTACACATCTCTAAGAGCCGGTGTACTTGATTGTCTAACCTCTCTTATATTACATTCATAATCCATCCTTGATCCCGTATGCCTAGTTTGCAATGCAAACTTATAAAAAGAATCTTTATACTTTGAATGAAACAATAACCAAGCTAACTTCTTCCCAAGTTCTATACGTTTTTGTAACGTTTCAAATTGATAAACTGAAAACCCATACATTCTCCCTTCCATCATCGGAAAAACAACTGCACTAATGTGAAGTATTTCTTGAAATTTGAACACTGCCGTATCAAATACATGTTTTTGAAAGTATGTATTCTCGATTACTGGTTTTTGAATTTTATTTTGTTCATTAATAATAAGCGCCGTCATAAGCCTATTGATATCTTTTTTCTCCCAGAAATATGACCATTCTTTTTCCATAAAAATTGATATGTTAAAAAATTGTAACAAATGAAAGAGCGGCTCACATCGCCTTTTACTTTCTTCATACAGTAATAGTTGAGGGAATGCATCTAAAAAAATGAGCCAATTGGCTTTCTCATAACAAAGAAATAATCGTCTCTTAACTGTTTGGGGTAGAAGATTAGAATAATATTCTCCTTCTAAATCGGTCATATTCCATCCCCCATTCCTTGAGACCATACTCGCTAAAAAAGACCACCTAATTTCTTTATTTCTCAAATAATATTCTTGGTAAGATTGTGTACGTGAAATGTTATCTACGTTAGCTATATCCGTTCTCTCCTTAATATTAAGAACTATAGCTTTCTCCTCTTCTGTACACAAAATATCATTACGGTTTTGCTTAATTTTTTCGTAATCGTTCCAGCTAAACATGAATAAGTACCATACCTTTCTAGAAAAAGGTCACATCTTTTTTCATTTTTTGATATAATCACCTTTGTAAGTAATTCTTAACAAGTTGGGAGTGGACACAATATGACCATTCGTTACCCAAATGGAAAAAGGTACGATCAAGCTTCACAACCCCATAAAACACCAATAAAAAAACATACTTACAGTAATAGAGGTATGTCCCTTGAAGAGGAATTGAATGAAACCAATCAATATTACTTAACCCATAATATTGCATGCGTACATAAAAAACCTACACCTCTTCAAATTGTAAAAGTAGATTACCCCGCTCGAAGTGCTGCAGTGGTAAAAGAAGCGTATTTCAAACAACCTTCTACAACAGATTACAACGGTGTATACAAAGGGAAATACATCGATTTTGAAGCAAAAGAAACAAAAAACAAAACCAGTTTTCCACTTCAAAACTTCCACCTTCATCAAATTGAGCATATGAAGCAAGTAATCGCTCATAATGGAATTGCATTTGTTATTATTAAATTTACACTTTTTGATGAATTTTATTTATTAGATGCAAAACATATTATTGCATTTTGGAATCGTCAAAATACTGGTGGACGTAAATCGATTACAAAACAAGAAATAGAAGAGCATGGATCTTTATTATCATGCGGTTTTCACCCTCGAATTGATTATATCCGCGTACTAGACACGGTTTATTTTTCGTGATAGAGTCATCACTAAGGCTCTTTTTTCGACTTTTGGGGAGAGAATGAAAGGTAGGAGAAAGTATAATGTCAGATAATTATCGTTCTCGTACAGAACGAAATCATGTAAAAAATCAAACGAAAGAAACAAATAAAGAAGAAAAACCAAAGAAAAAAGGTTCCTTTTTCAAGAAATTCCTTATAGGTTTTCTACTTCTTAGTATCGTCGGACTCGTTGCCGGCGTTTCAGCTTTCTTTGTTATGGTAAAGGACGCTCCGAAATTAGACAAATCAAAACTTGTCAATCCTTTATCAACAAAATTCCTTGATAAAAACGGGAATTTCTTCTATGAATACGGTGCTGAAAAACGAACCCATGTTACATATGAACAAATTCCAAAAGTAGTTGAAAATGCCTTCCTTGCGACTGAAGATTCACGCTTCTATGACCATAATGGAATTGATTTTAAACGTACTACAAAAGCAGTTATGGAAAATGTCACTGGTGGTTTCGGATCACAAGGTGGTAGTACAATTACACAGCAAGTAGTTAAAAACTATTTCCTAACGATGGAAAAAACCGCAAAGAGAAAAGTGCAAGAATGGTACTTATCTTATAAATTAGAGCAACAGTACTCTAAACATGAAATTCTAGAAATGTACTTAAATAAAATCAACTTAGGTAACCGTTCGTATGGTATTGCAACTGCAGCAAAAAAATACTACAACAAAGACTTAAAAGACTTAAAGTTACATGAAGCTGCAATGCTCGCTGGTTTACCCCAAGGTCCTAACATTTATGATCCAACAAAACCAGAAAATGTTGAACGAGCAACAAATCGTCGTAATGTTGTACTAACATTAATGAATCGTCATGGCTACATTACAAAACAAGAAATGAACGAAGCTATGCAAATCTCTGTAAAAGAAGGTCTTCTTCCATCTTCAGATGCAACTGAAATGCCTTATCAAGCATATTTAGATGCCGTTTTCAAAGAAGTAGAAAAAGAGATACCTGATGTGAATATTGGCTCTGATGGTTTAATAATCCATACAAATCTTGACCTTGAAGCTCAAGATTATGCAGATAAAATAATGGATGGAAATCTTATTAAATATCCAAATGATCAATTCCAAGGTTCATTTGTATTTATGGATACGAAAACTGGAGAAGTTCGTGCAGTCGGTGCCGGTCGTAAAGAAAACAAATCAACATTTAAAGGACACAACATGGCTATCGATTTAAAACGTCAAGTTGGTTCAACAATGAAACCTATTTTTGACTATGGTCCAGCTATTGAAAATCTACAATGGTCTACGTACCATCAATTAAATGACTCAGAGTACACATACTCTGATGGTACAAAAATTAAAAATGCTACAAACAGTTATAAAGGAGATGTCTCCCTACGTGACGCACTAAAAAAATCTTTAAATATTCCTGCTTTAAAAACAGCTCAAGCGGTCGGGCTTGATAAATCAAAAGCATTCGCCAAAGATCTAGGCATGACATTTAAAGATGATACTGTATTTGAATCAACTGCAATTGGTAGTAATGAAAGCTCTCCGTTAGATGTCGCTGGAGCTTATGCAGCATTTGGAAATGACGGTATGTACAATAAGCCTCATTTCGTTAAAGAAGTTATTTTCCCAGATGGGAAAAAGAAAAGCTTTAAGCCGAAAGAAAAACGAGCAATGCACGATTATACAGCTTACATGGTTACCGATGTACTTCGTGATGTTGTAAAACCTGGTAGTGGTGGTACTGGCCCAACGGCTTATGTTCCTGGTTTTGACGTTGCTGGTAAAACAGGAACACAAAACTTTGATAAATCTGTTATTAAAAAATACGATATTCCAGCAGATGCAAACAGAGATAGTTGGTTCGCAGGATATACGCCTCAATATACAATGGCTGTATGGACCGGTTATGAAAAAGATAGTGCAGAAAATTACATTGGAGATCGTTCTACTAGAATTGCTCAGCAAATGTTCCAAGTGATGATGAGCAAATTCGCTACAGATAAATCTCGTTTCGAGCGCCCTTCTTCTGTACAAGAATTAAATGGAGAACTGTACATTAAAGGTGCGAAAAAAGATGCAGTTAAAGAAATTAAAGTAGATCCACCTAGTGGCCTTAATGTCGCTTTCGATGGTGCTAGCACAGTGACACTGAACTGGTCTGGACCATCATCAAATGTTGATGCATACGCAGCAAGCTATAAAGCTACTGACGGTTCTAGTGGTAGCTTGTCAGTAAGCGGTACGACAGCTACTCTTGGTGGTATTAAACCAGGTGTTACTTACAGCTTCTCTGTAGTAGCGAAAAAAGGTACTGGAACAAGTCCTGCAATTGGTGCATCATTCACTGCGCCTGGCGGAACTCCAGATGCGAAAACAGCTGACGAAGAGGCTAAGAAGAAAGCTGACGAAGAAGCTAAGAAAAAGGCTGACGAAGAGGCCCAGAAAAAGGCCAATGAAGATAAACTAAAACAAGAAGAAGCTACAAAAAAAGCTGACGAAGATCAGCGTAAACAACAACAGCAACAACAGCAACAAGAACAACAACGTAAACAGCAAGAAGAAGCTCAAAAGAAAGCTGCTGAAGAAGAGGCTAAGAAGAAGGCTGACGAAGAAGCTAAGAAAAAAGCTGACGAAGAAGCTAAGAAAAAAGCTGAAGAAGAAGCTAAGAGAAAAGCTGAAGAAGAAGCCAGAAAAAAAGCTGAAGAAGAGCAGCACCAACAGAATCCCGGAGGAGATACACCTCACGCAGACGGAGATGTTGTTACATCAGAGTCTTAATGACAAAAAAGAAGTCCTTACTCTTAACGAGAAAAGGACTTCTTTTTTGTTATCATTTTCTTAACATATAGCTTTTCTATTTCAATATACAACTGTGCTAATTGAATATACGAATGATAATTACTCGGTTTCTTTATAATAAATGAGTATCGTTCTATAAAATTAACAGGTTGTACTTCCAATTCATTCGTATTTACTTGCATCTCATTCAAACTATGAACAGGCTTCTCATTTAGCCAATATACAATCGATAGCAAGTGTGCTGCAAAAAGAATCATCGGGCCCTCAGCTTCTTGTTTTTTTCGGTTTCGAAATAGTGTAGCAATTTCTTCATGCCTGCTTTTCCATACATTTAACACCCCTGGAATACTTGTTTCAATTTCATTCCACGGCTCATATTGTCTTTCAATATCAAATATAAAGTAAGTATTTTGTATTATTTCTTCAAAAGACTGGTCTGTATTATACGTAATCGAATTTGCACTCTTTTTAAAAAATGGTACGTACCGAAACTCTTTCGGTATTTCTATAACTCGCTCCATCCTTTATTTCCCCTTCATTCGTTTCTTTCCTTCACGACATATTTCTAGTAATCGGCACTCTTCACATTGTGGTCGCTGCGCCTTACAGTAATAACGTCCAAAGAAAATCATACGATGGTGTGTAACTCCCCACTCATCCATTGGAATCTTCTTCATCAACGTCTTTTCCACTTCTAACACAGAATCTTTCCATCTACAAATTGCTAACCGTTTACTTACTCTCTCTACATGCGTATCAACAGCAATCGCTGGAATTCCAAATGCTACCGAAACAACTACATTCGCTGTCTTCCTCCCTACTCCTGGTAATTTCGTCAGCTCGTCACGGTCTTCTGGAACCTTCCCGTTATAATCATCTAGTAACATCCGGCACAATTTTTGAATATTTTTCGCCTTATTTCGAAACAATCCAATGGAACGTATATCTTGTTGTAATTCTTCTAAAGACACACTTAAATAATCTTCTGGTGTTTTATATTTTTGAAATAAGTTTTTCGTCACTTTATTCACAAGTGCATCTGTGCATTGTGCAGATAATGCCACTGCGATTACAAGTTCAAATGGATTATCATGAATTAATTCACAATGCGCTTCTGGATACATATCCGCCATTGTATCTAAACAATAACGAATTTGCGTTTTGTTCAACATATCTTTCCTCCTACACTACTGCTCCAACCAATTATAAAAAGGCACTTTCCCAGTAAATTTCGTCTCTTGTTTTGTCGTTTGTTGCGTGCGTTGTTGATTCGCTCTAAATTTCTGGCCTTGATTTTGCGCTTGATCTACCGTTTTAATTCCGTTCTTTTTCCACTCAAACAAAATACGATCAATATACCGGAAATTAAGTTTACCACTCATAACAGCTTCACGAAGAGCCGCTTGAATTAAATTTGGATGGTGTTGATCTTGATCTTCCCACATCCCTAATGTTTCACATTCAAATGGCGAAAGTGGTCTTCCGAATTCCTTTTCAAATACTGTATATAAATTTACTTGAATTTGTTTTTGTTCTTTTTGCTCTTCCTCTATAGATTCATTCATTAAAAAGTGCAATATTTTTTCCCATAGTGGTTGTAAAGAATAACTTTCACACATCATCGCTTCAGATCTTCGTCCACCTTCTAGTGCTAAAAAGCCTTTTTGGATTAAAATCTGAATCACTTCCATGCATTTCATTTCTGTTATCGTCATCCGTTCTGAAATCTCTGAAGGAGTCGGGAACGAATTACCTGATTCTAAAAATGTGTGTACATGAAGTACTACCATAAATTCCGTCTCATTTAAACCTAGCTTTTTATAATGCATCATAAGCAATTTAGGAATCGCTATGCTTCCCTGTTCAAACCATTGTAACATCATTTTCTTTTTCATCACCAAACACCTCGCTTTCTAGTATAACACACCTTTAGCCATTTCTTTTTGCCACAATTCGTCAAAAAAACCTCCCTATATATAGAGAGGTTTTTTTCCATTTACTACAAGAAACAGACGATTAAGCCTGTACTTTACTTTTCATGAACGTATGAATTCGTTCTAATGCTTTCTCAACTTGCTCAAGAGATGTCGCATACGATAATCGAACGTTATTTGGTGCACCAAATCCTGTACCTGGAACAAGAGCCACCTTTTCTTCTTCTAATAATGCTTTTGCCCACTCATCAACTGTATCATACCCAGCTAATGCTACGGCTTCTTTTACATTTGGGAACAAGTAAAAAGCACCTTGTGGCTTAATGCAAGTAAAACCAGGAATTTGAATTAATTTATCATAAATAATGTTCAATCTTTCTTCAAACGCTTGACGCATTGTTTCTACAGGTTCTTGTGAGCCTGCATACGCAGCAATTGCACCGTATTGAGCAATTGAAGTAGGGTTTGACGTACTATGACTCGCTAAGTTCGTCATCGCTTTAATAAGCTGCTTATTTCCTGCTGCATATCCAATACGCCAACCTGTCATAGAATGTGATTTAGATACACCATTAATAATAAGTGTTTGTTCTTTCAATGCATTAGAAAGCTGGGCAATTGAAGTATATTCCGCGTCACCATAAATTAATTTTTCATAAATCTCATCTGAAACGATTAAGATATCATGCTCTAAACATACTTCTCCAAGCTGTTGTAATTCTTCTTTGCTGTAAATCATCCCTGTTGGATTGCTCGGTGAATTAATAATAACTGCTTTCGTTTTCTCTGTAATTGCCTCACGCAGCTGCTTTGCTGTAATTTTGTACTCATTGCCTTCTAGACCTTCTACATAAACTGGTTTACCACCAGCAAGCTTTACTTGCTCAGGATAACTTACCCAATAAGGAGTTGGAATGATAACTTCATCTCCTTCATCAAGTAACACTTGGAATAATGTATATAATGCATGCTTGGCACCATTACATACAATAATTTCAGATGGATCATACACAATTCCTTGATCACGAGTAAACTTCTTCACAATTTCTTGTTTTAACGCTTGTAATCCACCTGTTGGTGTATACTTCGTATGTCCTTCTAACATCGCTTTATGCGCAGCATCCATAATATGTTCTGGCGTATTAAAGTCAGGTTCTCCTGCTCCTAATCCAATTACATCATGACCTTCTGCTTTTAATGCTTGTGCCTTTGCTGTAATTTCTAAAGTTGCAGATGGTGTTAAAGCAGCTACTCGCTTTGCTAATTTCATTTGTAGTTCCCCCTACATCTATTTTTCAATGCTGTAGTGTCCAGCATAAACCCCATTTTGAAACTCTAAATAGTAATACGTATAACGATCTTCCTGATCAATATATGTAATTTCCCACAATGGAATATCGTTTTGAGCACCTAATTTTACTTTTATGACTTCTTTTGGTTTCGGCTTCGGCTCAGCACCTTCTCCTGTAGCTTGTTCAGCCAATTTTTGCAAAGCAGCTTTTTCTGAAATACCTTCGCTCTTTTTCTTCACAAGGACATTTCCTTTTTTATCAGGCACCCAAACAATAATTTGTTCTCCTTTTTCGTCTACACCCTGCACGACTGTATATGAAGAATTTCCATTATAATAATCCACAGATTTTACCTTTGTAAGCTTTGCTTTTTCTTTAGCAATTTCTACAGATTTTGCCTCTTTAGGAATTTTCTTTTCCATTGCTTTATTATAAACATACGCCCCATATATTCCGCTAGCAACGATTACGATAACGATTGCAAAGATCCACTTTTTCATTGTATCACTACGTTCTGTAAATCGTAAATACAGCTGTTTCTTTATCTTTTTCGTCTAATGCTAATCCGAACATGAGGTCCTGCTCTTTTAACGTGCGATTCAAGCTATCAACAATTTTATACAAGTCAGACGAATATTTAATACGCGTCGTTGATAGGACTTCGATTTTCTTATCCATGAAAAAACTCCTCCGTTACACAAAAATTTCTAATTATAGAAGAACGCAATGCGGTTACAATAAGAGTACATTCTTTACAACCCCTGCTTCATCACCCATCTATTATAGCAGGACATGTACAGCAAAAAAAGGTTTCAAATCGAAAAGCAATATATTTTGTATACAAGAAGTAAGAAAAATAAAATTCCTCCTACCCACATTTTTTACGCCTGAAGTTCAAATGTACTTCAGGCGTATTTTTCTTCCAATTTTATTCATTTGACGATTCTTCTAACTGTACTAATAATTCTTCTAACGGTCCTTCATATAGCGGTACAGTTGGGATTGATTGTAAAAATCGTTTTCCATAGGAAGAACTTGTCAAACGACGATCTAATACAAATACAGTTCCCGTATCTGTATTTGTTCTAATAAGACGACCAAACCCTTGTTTGAAACGCAAGATTGCTTGTGGGAGCGCCAACTTAGCGAATACGTCTTCTCCTTGATTTTGTAACCACTCTCCTTTTGCTTCCATCATCGGCTGATGAGGAGGGGTAAAAGGAAGACGGACAATGACAAGACAACTCAGGGCATCTCCAGGTATATCTATCCCTTCCCAAAAACTACTTGTTCCTAACAAAATCGATTTGTCGAACTCCTGGAATTTGCGGATTAGACGACTTCGGCTCTTATTATTCACACTTTGCGTTAATAATAAATATCCTTCTAATGCCTCATCATTTTTCAAATTCGTATACGCTTCTTTCAACATTTCATACGAAGTGAATAAAACGAGCATTCTACCTTTTGTAGCTTTCGCTATTTTCGCAATATGTGTCGATATAGACTCAATATACTCTTCATTACTTGCTTGCTTAATAAAAGGTACATCCGTTGAAACCATTAATTTCATTTGTTCTTCAAAACGGAATGGTGATAGGACCTTTAGTGTATTGGGAGCAAAATCATGTAAACCTAGCTCCTCTTTTATATAGTCAAATGAATCATTAACAGTTAGCGTTGCTGATGTGAAAATAACACTCTTTTTCTGTGTTAAGAATTCATCAGCAAATCTTTCACCAATATGAACAGGCTGCGCATATAAAACTGTTGAATGAATCGTTCCCTTCGTTTCAGTCTCCATCCATGTCACGTATGAATTTTTTTCTAAAATGAGTAATTGTAAAGATTGTGTCATCTTTCTCAACAACTCAATTAAATGCATAAATTCACCTGTAACGACATGCATCTCCCATTCTAATTTACTTTGCAATATATCAACTTGCTTCTCAAGTGTAGTCAATAACTTTCTTACATCATACACAAATCGATTTGTTAACTCGGTAATGCTATCCCATAACTTACCTTTCTCTACTTCCGTGTTATATCGATAAATGAGCGGCATATTGCTCATCCCTTGTTCCTGCTTTGTTTGTTTAAATACGAAAGTCCGTAACATTTGGAATAGTTCATCCGCATCAAATTTCAATTCCTTCAAACTATGACTCACCATACGGAAAGTCGAACGAGATGCTTGCTCTGATTTTTTCATCATTTTATATACTTTAGAAAGTACATCATCTGTTTCTAGCGTACCAAGACGAGATAAAGCTAATTGAAAATACATGCATGAGAACTGTTCACCTAATGTTCTACTCGCCGCTTCTTCGATGTGATGAGCTTCATCAAAAATAATATGTTCATATGAAGCAAACAGTGGTTCTTCGCTTGAAAAATCTTGAAATAATAAAGCATGATTTGTAATAACAATATCCGCAAATAATGCTTTATTTTTCGCTCGTTGATAAAAACAACGACTAAACCAATTACTTTGCATCCCGCCTGGACTATATGCATCACTACAAATACGGTTCCAAAGTAATTTTCCGCCCTCAGGAATATTTAATTCATCACGATCGCCAGTTTCCGTTTGCAATAACCATACTAAAATTTTTGCCTTTGTGAGCGCCATATCATAATTTTTCTCTTCCTCTTGCAAAGCATATTCAAATTTGTGTAGACAAAGATAATGCTTTCTTCCTTTCAGAAGAGCTACTTCAAATGAAAATGACATTATTTTCTGTAATAACGGTATTTCTTTTTCTAGTATTTGTTGTTGCAGTTGTACAGTTTGTGTACTTATAATGACAGGTTCTTCTTTTTTCTTTGCGAAATAAATACTTGGAAGTAAATATGCAAGAGTCTTCCCCGTACCTGTTCCCGCTTCAATAAGTGAAAACCTAGAATCTCTTAGCGCTGTATATATTTCCTTCATCATAATCTGTTGGCTTTCTCTTTTTTGAAACTTCGGCATACTTAACTCAAGTTTATCCATTGTCTTATGTAAGAAAGCATCAAATTTAGATGAGCATGTTTCACTGAGACTTAAAGAATAATTCCGCTTTCGAAGCGCAATATTTCGATACACTTCATACCCCTCTGCCCTTTCTTTACCATGCATCATTTTCTTTAAAATATTTTCAGAAAGCACATCAGCTATATCACTTTGGAAAACATCACTTAATTCATAAAGCGATTGCAACGTGACAAGCGGTAACTTTTCGATTTCATTTAAAAATTGTATAAACAATTCCGCTGTTGCAAGAGCATCGCTATCCGCACGATGTGGTTGATCGTGCTCTAGTTCATGTTTCTTAGCTAAATCACGTAATTTATAACTATCAGCTGTCGGCAAAAGAATTTGCGCCAACTCAACTGTATCAACTTTTGGGCAATGTACTTCTGTATATCCAGCCTGCCTTAATTCTTCCGTTAAAAAATTCCAATCAAAGTGAACATTATGTGCAACGAAAGCTGCACCTTGTAATAGCTCAACAATCATCGGGGCTACATCTTGAAATAACGGGGCTTGCTTAACCAAACTCTCATCAATCCCTGTTAATTCTGTAATAAATGGTGGAATCTCTCTCTTCGGATTAATAAAAGATGAAAAAATCTCTAATATCTCTCCATCTTCCACTACAACAGCCGCAATTTGGGTGATTTTATCCTTCCCATCCTTCCAGGAGTTCCCTGTCGTCTCTAAATCAACAACGACATAACGCTTACTCATATATGTAACACCTCAATTTCTTACCTATCAAACACAAAATTATATAATGTTACTATACCACGTTTTATCTCATCTTAATGAAAAGATGCACAAAAAAGCTATCTCCGTAATAGAGATAGCCTTCCTACTTATAATATCGTGCCCGCTTTTTCAGCACCTAACATTTCAATAATTTGATTATCATCGTCTAACACTGCAATTTTTGGTTCTTGTTTATGAACATTTTCTTCTGCCACTAAACCATAGCAAATAATAATAACTTTATCACCTGGTTGTACAAGCCTTGCTGCTGCACCATTTAAACAAACAATACCACTACCGCGCTCTCCTTTAATAACATATGTCTCTAAGCGAGCACCATTATTGTTATTTACAATTTGTACTTTTTCATTTTCTACAATATTTACTGCATCCATTAAATCTTCATCAATTGTAATACTGCCTACATAATTTAAATTTGCTTCTGTTACTGTTGCGCGATGTAACTTCGCTCTCATCATTGTGCGAAACATAGATGCTCCCCCTTATTTAACCGTTAATGTTATATTATCAATTAATCGTACATTTTCAAACTTAACAGCAATTGCTAATATAATTCGTTCTTCAAGTTCATCCATTACTTTTAATGAAGGATATGCATATAAATCAGCATAATCTACAGTTCCTTTTGTATATTTCTCAATATACTCTTTCACAAGATTTGTAATAGTTTCTGGATTACGTTCGCCCGCCTCAATTCTTTCTTTCGCTATGCATAGACTGCGGTATAAATGAGGAGCCTCTTCACGTTCTTCTTGTGATAAGTACACATTACGAGAACTTTTCGCTAATCCGTCCTCTTCCCTTACAATATCCACTGGTACGATCGTAACTGGAATATTAAAATCAGCGACAAACCCTTCAATGACAGCGACTTGCTGTGCATCTTTCATACCGAAATAAGCACGCGTTGGCAATGTGATATTAAATAGTTTCATTAGTACAGTCGTAACACCAGCGAAATGACCAGGTCTTTGTTTGCCACATAATACGTCGGTACGCTTCACAACTTCCACTATTGTCGTTTGTTCTGCTGGATACATTTCTTCTACACTCGGATAAAATAAATAATCAACACCATTTTCTTTTGCTACATTTTCGTCTCTATCAATATCACGTGGGTATCGATCTAAATCTTCGTTCGGCCCAAACTGTAGTGGGTTTACAAATACACTTAAAACTACAATTTCATTTTCTTCCCTTGCCTTACGTAATAAAGTAGCATGCCCTTCGTGTAAATATCCCATCGTTGGGACAAAACCGATACTTTTTCCACTTGTACGAAGTTCGTTTGTAATTTGCTGCATCTCTTGCACTGTAGTTATGATTTTCATTATTGTTTTCCTCCGTATAACGCTAAGCATTCTTCCTCTTTCATTGTGAATGAATGTTTTTCTTCAGGAAATTGCCCTGTCTTTACTTCAGTAACGTATTGCGAAATCCCTCGCACAATTTCCTCTTGAACAGACGTATATTGCTTCACAAATTTCGGAACACGATTTACCCCGTACGAAATAAGATCATGGTATACAAGAACTTGCCCATCTACTTTTTGTCCTGCTCCAATTCCAATTGTAGGAATTGTCATTTGCTCTGAAATAAGTTCTGCTAATTGCATTGGCACACACTCTAACACAAGTGCTATCGCACCAGCTTCTTCACATTTCTTTGCGTCTTCTATTAATTTCTTTGCACTTTCAGCATCTTTCCCCTGTACTTTATATCCACCTAGTACTCCTACAGATTGAGGAGTTAAACCTAAATGTGCCACAACGGGGATTCCCGCATTCGTCAAGTAGTGAATAGTTGATATAACTTCTCCAGCACCTTCTACCTTTAATGCATGTGCACCACTCTCTTGAACAATGCGACGTGCATTAACCATCGTATCTTGCAATGAGATATGATAAGACATGAATGGCATATCAGTTACAATAAACGTCTCTTTCGCGCCGCGGCGTACAGCTTTCGTATGATGAATCATATCCTCTACCGTTACTGGAACCGTTGAATCATATCCAAGTACAACCATTCCTAGAGAATCACCAACTAAAATCATATCGACTTTAGCTTCTTCTGCTAATTTAGCAGATGGATAATCATACGCCGTTAGCATTGTAATCGGCTCACCTTGCTCTTTCATTTTCAAAAAATCTGTTTTTGTTTTCAAAAACTACTCCTCCTTTATGCAGGAGAGAGGAGATGGCCGAAATCATATAAAAAACCCCTCTGGCCATAAAAGGGCAGAAGGGTTGTGTTTTAGTCGGCATTATTCATCCCTCTGTCCCAGTCCGTTATTGGATCAAGGCAGAATCCAAAGTATTATTTTTTCATACTGCTTAAAATAATGGTGCAGTTCGCTTTGATACTGCCCATATTCGAACTAATTATAGCAAACTCTGAAAAGGAATTGCTACATTTTTTCGAAAAAATAATTTTCTATCCTAATTACGGTATGTGAAATTTATCAATGTCTAAATGACAAAAAGAAGCTCCAAAATAGGAACTTCTTTTACTTAATTTCTATATCCGCAGAATGAATGTGATGTACGTATCCTTGATGATCCTCAAGCAGCAATACACCATCCTCTGTAATCCCTTTTGCTAATCCATTAATCGTTTGCTTCATCGTTCGAGCCGTAATTTCTTTTCCGATACTAATTGCGTAACTTTCCCAAAGAATTTTTATAACAGAGAAACCATTTTTTAAATACTCTTCATACAATTTTTCTAGTTGCAAGAAAATTTGTTGCATAAGTTCCGCACGAACAATCGGCTTACCCGATTCAATTGCTAATGAAGTTGCAATTTGCTGAATTTCCTCATCAAAATGTTCTTGTTTCTGATTTGCATTAATGCCAATTCCCATAATAACAGCATTAATTTTATCCGGGTCAGCTTGCATCTCCGTTAATATACCGACAGCTTTTTTACCTTGAATTAAAATATCATTTGGCCATTTAATCCCTACGTTTACACCTGTACATTTTTCAATTGCTTGTGCTACGCTAACAGCTGCTAATAAAGTAAGCTGTGGTGCATGATGAACTGGAATAGATGGACGCAAAATAATACTCATCCAGATCCCTGTGCCTTTTGGAGAATACCATTTTCTACTTAAACGTCCTCTACCTGCTGTTTGTTCTTCTGCAACGACAATTGTTCCCTCTTCTGCTCCTTCATAAGCAAGTCTTGCTGCAATATGCTGAGTAGATTCAACTGATTCTTCAAAATAAACCGTTCTACCGATACGCTCTGTTTGCAATCCTAATTGGATCTCATTAGCAGTTACCTTATCTGGTTTACTAGCAATTCGATACCCTAAGCGGCGTACAGCTTCTAGTTCATACCCTTCATTACGAAGATCCTCCATATGCTTCCATACAGCGGTTCTCGAACAGCCAAGTTTGTCACTAAGTGTTTGACCAGATACAAATGCACCATCTGCTTCAGAAAAAACTTGTAATAACTGCTTTCTTATAGTAGATTGCATCTTTGTAGCCACTCCCTTATATTCTCTTTCTTATTGACTAAATCTCCTTGTACGATTGCTTCTTCAATGTTTTGAAGCATTTCGGCAACCCACGGACCTGGCTTTTTATCTGCCCAGCTTAATAAATCATTACCAGTCACATTCATTTCTTGACGATTTTTTATCGGCAATGCATGAAATAATGATTGTACTTGCTTAACAGACGCGCTATTATAACTTTCTATTATCGCTTCATATACTCTTTCCGCCATTTCAGCAATGTGAATTCCAGTTTTATAAAGAAGGACAGTATCCCATTCCTTCTCCTTTCTAGAACGAATTGCTAATAACACCGCTACAATATCCTTAATCTTTTTATTCGAAAACTTCCATTGACGTAAAAAGACAGATGGATGCTCTTCTCCGATACAATATAAGAAAAATGCCCACGCCTCAATGTCTGTTTCAAAAGAATCCCATTTATACTGCGTAGCTTTCAAGAGTCTTTCTTCTGACATTTGTAAATATGGCAGATGAGAAAATAGCTTCGTTTCTACCAATTCTTGAAGCCCTTTCACACAATACGTACCCGTCAATAACTTTTCGAACTCAACTGTAATTCTTTCAATCGCTATATGTTCGAGCAAATGTCCATACGTTTCAATTGCTCGTTTCGTCTTTGTTTCCAAAGAGAAACCTAACGTACTTACGAACCGAATACCACGCATCATTCGCAGTGCATCTTCTTGAAAACGGTCTGCAGCATCTCCAACCGTTGTAATTTCCTTCAGACGAATCGCTTCTTGCCCAGCAAATAAGTCAATCATTTCGCCTTCCTCTGTCATTGCAATTGCATTCATCGTGAAATCACGTCGTTTTAAATCCTCTTCTAATGAACGGACAAATTGAACACTACTAGGTCTCCGAAAATCTTCATATTCGCTTTCTGTTCGAAAAGTAGTTACCTCATACGGTTCACCATTTTCTACAACAATTACAGTTCCATGCTCAAGACCAACCGGAACATGTCTTGGGAAAATAGCCATTACTTCTTCTGGTAAAGCAGATGTTGCGATATCGATATCTCCAATTGGTCTATCGATAATAAGATCGCGTACACTTCCACCAACGAAGTAAGCCTCATGTCCGTGCTGTTTTAATATCTCAATAATTGAACTAGCTTTTTTAAATCTTTCCATTATTGTCATCCCTTAGTATGTCATAATAAATCGCCTCATACTGTGAAACGATTTTTTCCGAACGAAACTGCTCATATACAGATTTCATCGCCCGCTCTCCCATATTACGGTGAAGTTCTTCATTTTCTAGTAGTTGAATTGCTTGCTTAGCTATTCCATCTGTATCTCCAACTTCACATATATATCCTGTTTCACCATGTTGAATGACCTCTGGAATGCCCCCAACCCTCGTTCCGATACTAGGCACACCACACGCCATCGCTTCTAATATAACTAGACCAAAACTTTCCTTTTCTGATAAAAGCAGCATTAAATCACTCATCGCAAGAAGCTCTGCAACATTATCTTGCTTTCCTAGGAATAAGACACGTTCCTCAATATGTAAACTTTTCACCAATTGTAAAATAGTACAGAACTCTGGTCCATCCCCAACAAGAAGCAATTTCGCATCTACTCCCTTTACAATTTCGGCAAATGACCGCACAACATCCTGTACACGCTTAACCTTTCGGAAATTTGAAATATGAATCAACACTTTTTCATTTTCTCGTATACCATATTCTTTTTTTAATTGAGACATATCCCGTTTGAAATACACACGTTCGTCTACAAAATTGTATACCGTCTCAATTTCTTTATCTGGTTTTACAAGTTCATTCGTTTCTTCAATTAACGAATGTGACACAGCAGTAACTACATCAGATTGTTCAATACCAAAGCGAATTAAATTATTTAACGAAGGGTCGGAACCTAACACAGTAATATCTGTTCCATGTAAGGTTGTAACAATTTTAATACGCTCTCCAATCATTTGTTTTGCTAAATATGCACAAATAGCATGAGGGATTGCATAATGCACATGTAAAATATCAAGATTTTCTCTTTGAGCAACCTCGGCCATTTTACTTGCTAACGCTAAATCGTAAGGTGGATATTGAAATACTGAATATTGATTTACTGCTACTTCGTGAAAATAAATGTTTGGATACACTTTATTTAACCGGAATGGTACACCCGATGTAATAAAATGAATTTCATGCCCACGTTCCGCCAATTGCTTTCCTAATTCCGTTCCAACAACACCAGAACCACCTACAGAAGGATAACATGTAATACCTATTTTCAATCTCATTTACATCCCCCTATTAAATCAGCATGTAATAAAACCGGTTTCTTACTCATAAATCCTTCGGCATACATCACTCCAACTTCTTTCCCAAACATCTTCTCACGAGCAATTACTGTTTCAACGTAACCTTCAGTTAATGGCGTCTTAATACCATCACTTCCTGTTGAAAATTGACTTTCATACGCTTCTAACGCCTCCACCTTTTTAGAAAGGTATTCACTAATATCTATACAAAAATTCGGTTTATGAAAACCATTAATCATATAATTATAAAAAGACTCTACACGGTGCGGCGAAATCTCAGGCATATATTTACGAATTCCCGCTGAGAAGATAGCTTCTTCCACAAGTTTCGCGCAATTAGCATGGTCTGGATGACGATCTTCGTAATATGGTGCGAAAATTAGCGTTGGTTTATATGTACGAATAACCTTTACAATTTCACGTATATATTCTTCTTTCATATACAAACCACGGTCTGGCATTGCTAAATTAATTCTCGTTTTTACTCCCATAATACGAGCTGCAGCCTTTGCTTCTTCTTTTCTTAGTTCTACCGTTCCATTTGAAGAAAGATCAGCTTCTGTTAAATCGCAAATGCCTACTTCATATCCTTGCTTCGTATACTTTGCAATGGTACCTGCCATGCCGATTTCAACATCATCGGCATGAGCACCAAACGCTAATATATGTAATCCACTCATAATTGTTCCCCTCATTTTCTTAACTTTCGGTAATCTAAATCTCCTCGCTCTAATGCATGCATTAGCATTTCAGCACTTGCCATATTCGTTGCTAGTGGGATGGCATATACATCACATAAACGAAGTAACGCATTGACATCAGGTTCATGCGGCTGCGCTGTTAGTGGATCCCGGAAAAAAATCACCATATCCATCTCATTTTTTGCAATCATTGCACCAATTTCTTGATCGCCACCAAGAGGACCAGATTGATATCTTGTTACAACTAAACCAGTTGCCTCCATAATACGAAGGCCTGTCGTTCCTGTTGCAAAGAGTTCATGTTTTTCAAAGATTGGTTTATATGCGTACGCAAACGAAACCATATCATCTTTCTTTTTGTCATGTGCGATTAAGGCAATTTTCATCCGTTGTCTCCCCTTTAGTCGATAATATTTTCTAAACCGTACACAAGATGATCAAGGTTCATTACTGTTTCAATTGATAGTTTTACACCTGACATAAATGATGCACGATTGAATGAATCATGACGAACTGTTAACATTTGTCCATCTCCACCGAACATGACTTCTTGGTGTGCAATAAGCCCTGGTAGACGTACGCTATGAATGTGAATACCGTCTACATTTGCACCACGTGCTCCTTCTAATTGTTCCGTTTCATTAGGGTGTCCTTGCTCTTTTGGTACACGATTTTGACGGATTAATTCTACTGTTTTTACAGCCGTACCTGATGGTGCGTCTAATTTTTGATCATGGTGTAATTCAATTACTTCAACATCTTGGAAGTACTTCGCTGCCATTTGTGAAAATTTCATCATCAGGACTGCACCAATTGCAAAGTTTGGAGCGATAATTGTTCCTACTTCTTTTTCTTTTGCATTTTCTGTTAATTGCTTTAGTTCTTCTTCAGTAAATCCAGTTGTACCAATAACAGATCGAAGTCCACGTTCAACTGCAAGTGTCACATGTTTCTTTCCAATTTCTGGTGTTGTTAAATCTAACAATACATCTGCTTCTACTTCATCTAAACAAGTATGTAAATCCGCGTAAATAGGTGCATCTAACGCTGGCATTCCAGATAAATCAGAAATTCTTTCTCCGCCATGCTTATAATCAATTGCTGCTACTAAATTGAAATGCGCTGTTCTTTCCATTAGAAGGACTGCTTCATGTCCCATACGTCCTCTTGGTCCAGCGATAATTACTTTAATTTCTTTCATGCTTCTTTCTCTCCCTCATCAATACGTGTCCAGCGATCTTTATCACGTGTATTAAATTTATTCATTACAATGTTATGCGCTGTTTCTAAATCAATATTTAAACTATTTGCCATACAAATCATAACAAATAACACATCTCCAAGCTCTTCTTCAATACTTCGTTCTATCTCAGTCGTTTTCTTCGGTTTCTCACCATAATAATGATTAACCTCTCTTGCAAGCTCTCCCATCTCTTCAGTTAAACGAGCCATCATTGCAAGCGGACTAAAATATCCTTCTTTAAATTGACCGATATATGCATCTACTTCCTTCTGCATATCTTTCATCGTTTTCGCTTCCATACTTGTCACCTCTATTCCTTCTTCTTTCATGTTAGCCAATTCATCGCGATTTGACAAATATTATTCTCTCATATCACTATTTACGACTCTTTTTGGGATAGACTATAATAAAGTGAAACTTTCTTTTGCGTGATTTTTGCAAAAGATTAACCTGAACTAATCGGGTCCCTACGGCTAGTTTGTCCTTCTTCTTCGCCTTATCTCCTACCAGCCGTTGGGACGGGGTAAAGTGAAACTTCTTTTGCGTTTTTTGCAAAAGATTAGCCTGAACTAATCGGGTTCCTATGATATTCACTATTTTTATTAGCAGCTAGAAATAACTTATTATGTTTTGCCGTTTAAGCGGAGCAATTCCAATCATTGCATAACTAGGGGGATTTCTATATGAAAGCAAACTTGAAGATTCGAAATATCATTTTTATTTTAATCGGTTCCGCTATTTTTTCTTTCGGTATTGTAAATATCAATATTGAAAACCATCTTGCAGAGGGTGGGTTTACCGGTATTACGCTATTATTATATTTTCTATTTTCGCTTGACCCTTCCTATACAAACTTAATTTTAAATATTCCTATATTTTTTATTGGTTGGAAGTTACTCGGTCGAACAACATTTTTATATACATTAATCGGTACATTTAGCGTATCTTTATTCCTATGGATTTTCCAGCGCTACGAAGTACTCAACTTACATTTAAACTTGCAAAATGATATGACACTGGCTGCTTTATTCGCAGGGGCATTTATCGGTATAGGACTTGGAATTATATTTAAATACGGCGGTACTACTGGCGGTGTTGATATTATCGCAAGGCTAGCTCACAAATATGTTGGATGGAGTATGGGAAAAACGATGTTTATGTTTGATGCCGTCGTTATTGTCGTCTCTATTCTTACCTATTTATCATATCGCGAAGGCATGTACACGTTAGTTGCTGTTTTTATCGGGGCTAAAGTTATTGATTTTATGCAAGAAGGAGCTTATGCAGCAAAAGGTGCAACTATTATTTCTGATAAAAACGATGAAATTGCTGCAAAAATTTTATCCGAAATGGAGCGCGGAGCAACCTTTTTAAAAGCAGTTGGATCCTATACAAAAGTTGAGAGAAATGTACTTTATTGTGTCGTTGCAAAAAACGAAATCGTGAAATTAAAAAATATCATTACTTCTGTAGACCCTCACGCCTTTGTTGCTGTAAGTGATGTACATGATGTCGTCGGCGAAGGATTTACACTAGATGAAAATAAAAATCCGTTACATAATTAAATTCAACTAGAAAAGCTCTTTAGCTTTTCTAGTTTTTTATTATACATCTTTTAAGTTTCTCCAAATCCTCATAAATGAGTTCCAATAAACTCCGATTATAAAAAATTGAAGCTGGATGAAAGGTCGGAAAAATATAATGTTCTTTTTCTGTCCATATAAATTCTGTACTGCTACTATCTTTCAATTGCTGCACGGGTTGTTTTAACAATTCACCATGAACACTCGTAATTTTATTATTTTTACCAACTAAACGCTGCAGTGCAATATTACCAAGTGTGACAATAACAGGCGGATGTATAAGCTCCAACTCATAGTCTAACAAAGGTGCATGAGCAAGTATTTCTCCTTGATTTGGTGTTCTATTGTACTTCTTCTGTATTATTTCGCCATTTCGTTCCCTTTTCTCTCTCCATTTATAAGGTCTACTCCGAACCGCACTCGTAATATATACCTCTTCCCTTGTAACGTGAATACGTTCTAAAAACTCCATTAAATGTTTTCCGGCTCTCCCGCTAAACGGGATACCATTATGAATTTCCGTTTCACCAGGCGCTTCTCCAACAAGCATTAATTTCGGATTTCTAGGACCCTGTCCACTTAAAAAACCTTCTAACTGGTATGTAGCACTTCGCTCCCTCACTTGTTTAACTAAATGTTCTGGATATTCCATGTCTGTCACCTTCTTTCAACATCCCATACTTATCTTTTTTAACTAGTTCTACACCCCATATTATTTCCATTTGTAACATGTTATAAGATTCATTCCACGAAACAAAAAAAGACTATCATAATTGATAGTCTTTAATCGTCGCTACGCTGCATACCAGTATAAATTAATACAAGGCGTAATAATTCAAATACTGCTACAGCCGCCGCTGCTACATATGTTAATGCTGCCGCATTTAATACTTTACGAGCTTGACCGTACTCATCTGTCGATACGATACCAAGTGCTTCAATTTGTTGCATTGCACGTTTTGATGCATCAAATTCAACTGGTAATGTAACAAGTTGGAAAATAACACCTGCTGCCATTAAAATAATTCCTAGTAACAACAAACCAGACATTTGTGCAAATACACCAATTAGTACAAAAACCCATGACATGTTTGAACCAAAATTAGCAACTGGCACTAACGAATGGCGTACACGCATGAAGTTATAATCTTTCGCATCTTGAATTGCATGTCCTACTTCGTGTGCTGCTACAGCTGTACCAGCAACTGAATGTCCATAATAGTTATCTGTTGATAATCGGACTGTTTTTGCGGTTGGATCGTAATGGTCCGACAAATGACCCGGCGTTTCCTCTACAGCTACATTGTACAATCCATTTTCATCTAAAATTTTCCGAGCAACTTCCGCTCCTGTCATACCTGAAGTTGAATAAACTTGTGAATACTTGCTATAGGCACTACGTACTTTTGACTGTGCATACAACGGTATGATCAAAATGATCGCGAAGTAAATTAAATAAAACATCATAAACCTCCATTGAAGTTTTAATTATAGTACTTCTCATTCTATTTTTTTCTTGCACCATTGTCAATAAATAAACCTTACAATCCGTATCTTTATTTATACACATTATCTATCTTTAGAATGCAAGTTACTTCTCCGTTTCTCTCTCTCCCCTTTATACTTTCTCCATCCAACATACGTTAAAGTGAACAAAATAAGTCCTCCAGTAATGGTCATAAACCAAATGAGAGAGGGAGCAATCTCATCTTTTTTTACTGTATGAAATATTTTTTGCAAATCACCTTTAATAATCCCTAGTTGCATTTGTCCACCTTTCGTTTTTAGCATAACGTTACGAAATTCATCCAAATAAGATAAATGTGCATTTACACGCTGCGCTTCGTTTTCTGGCAGGGCAATCATTAAACTCGGATAAATAATATTAAATTCATTCAAAAATGTATTTAGTGTCTGTTGGAACTGCCCATCATCTTCTTTTTTCATTGCTTTTTCTACTTGAGAAAAAGCATCCATTATCTTTCCTTCTCTTTCCATCCAAAGTGGCTGATATTTAGATACTTGTGCATCAACAGCAAGTTGTAACGCTAACATATTATCAACTTTAACTTGCTTATCTAAATCTTCCGCGAGAGATTGTTTCGCCTTATCGTATGCCAAAGAAACGACTCTAATTTGTCCCGGAGTTACTTTTGAATTATTTTCATTTTCCTTTGATAGAAACTGCTCTGAGAAATGGCGCAGTACTTGTATTGCCTTCTCATCTTCATTTTTCTTTACTAACTGTAAAGAGTCATCTAGCAATCCAGTTAGTTCACTCCACTCTTCAGCATATATACGTACTGGAAACATTATAATTAGAAATGCTATCAGTCCAATTAATGTTCTCTTCATCCCGGTCCCCCCTATAACTACTAGTACAAAATATGTGGAGTTGGACAAGAATAGAACAGAACAAAATCAAAAAAATATATTATCTCTATGAAAACAAAAAAATTCTCTTTAGGCAGAGAATTTTTTCTTTGAAACCCTTTTCTTTTTCACTAAATATTTATACACACCGTAACAAAGTACGCTTCCACTTAAAATCAATAATAAAATAACACATGCAGCATGCATAAAGAATTCTTCCGGTAACATTAAAATAATCGGATCTGTTTCAATATCAAACATCCAATAATCATTGCTAAATAAAAGCTTATGAAATAATACGAAACTCTTTTCAAAATCAATGGCAATCGGTAACGTAAGAGCTATCGGAAAAAGAATTGTAAGAATCGATCCGTGAAGTAAAAACTTTTCTTTTTTCTTTTTTAGTAAATACGTTCCTCCTAATAAAGCAATTACAATCGTTCCATACATTATATATTGAATCTTTACTAAAATATTTTTAACATCCACAAAATGAATGCGACCATTTGTAGACATGTCTAATGTCGGCAATTGTAATGCACCTTCATAAAACGGAGATAAATATGTAATAAGCACATCATAGTTTCTTTTAATTTCATCTTTCGTCATATCCGCTAAGTCTGGAATATTTAAGAAATCAATTTCAAAATAATACAGCCATTTTCCATATACAACTACCATTGTCGCGAGAGCGAAAATAGAAAATGCTATGCTATATGAAACAACTAAAGTAACCAATCGATCCAATATGTTTATACCACTCTTATTTTTCTTCATTTTCTCCCCCTAAATGTCCTCACCATCATAAATAAAACTGTTTTCGGTTCTCACGTAAGCAATAATAATATGTAATACACAGTACAACAATACTTAGCCAAAACGTAAAATAACCAATTTTCTCTGCAAACAAATGCATAATTCCGTATCTCGGCATTTGCCAAAATAAATAATCAATTGCATCATTATGTAACGTCCATATGCCAGCTACAATGAAATGCCATTTTTTTATCCGATAAAACGGAGCATATAACACTCCCTGCACCGCCATTGCAAAATGAGATAACATTAACATATATCCCATAAGACCAATAGGACCTTTTACATAAATCAAAACCCCATTTACAACAACCGCCCAAATACCATATTTTATTAAAGTAACTATCGCTAATGCCTCTATTAATCCCCAGTTCTTCTTTATCAAAAAAGCGATTAGAACAAAGACAAAAAAGAGACTCGCCATCGGGCTATCTGGTACAAACGGCCAAAATATTAGGGACGTTTCTTTTAATTGATTTCCATACCATATAAACCCGTAAATTGTGCCTAATATGTTAACAATCAATAAAAATAATAATACTGAGCGCTGTCTTAACATTGCATACACGTAAACCAATCTGTATGTCCAACACCTTTCAAGCAAAGTAATTCATTCACTAAATCCTACTCTATTATAACAAACTTCCTCTAACTAAATAGAAAAGCTGACTACAAAATTTGTAGTCAGCTTTTCTATTATTTTTTATTATACTTTGCAACGAATTCCGAAAGCTTTTTCAGCTCTTCATCCGTTCCTTTAAATACACCTTTAGGCATTGCACCTTTACCATCTTTCGCAATTTTAGCGATTTCTTCCGGTTTTAAAGTTAAGTTTTGTAGAGCTGGTGCTGCTGCACCACCTTGTAAGTTTTCACCATGACATGTTAAACAAGTATTTTTTTGCATGAGTTTGTAGCCGTCATCATTTTTATCAACTGGTGCTGTTTTTACAATTGCTCCTTGCTTTTTTGCAGCTTCCCAATCATGGTGTGCTACAGATTCCCAAGTTAAGAAAATGATAGATGCAATTGCTAAAAGCATAAATCCAGTTGCTACTGGACGCTTAAATGGTGCTCTTTCTGGGCCACGATCAAGAAATGGTGCTAACAATAATGCTCCAAACGCGATACCTGGCATAATAAACGCACCAATTACAGTAAATGAACCCGAAGCATATGAATACTTTAATAACTGATACAAGAATAAGAAATACCAATCTGGAAGTGGTATATATCCGGCATCTGTCGGATCCGCCATTCTCTCAAGCGGTGACGGATGTGCCACTGTTAAACATAAATAACCGATTAAAAAAACTGCACCAACCATCCATTCTTTTAACAAGAAATTCGGCCAAAACGCTTCTGTTTTCCCTGGATATTCCGAATAATCTTTTGGAATATTTGGTTTCCGAGCTACTGGTACTCGAGAATCTCCTACAAACTTCATCCCTTTGCCGCGATGCATAATCTCCCTCCTTTAGTTCTTTCCCCTTTAATTTAGCAATCTCTTATAGCGGACCGGAAATACCTTGTTTGCGAATCATGATGAAGTGGAAGGCCATTAAACCTAGAAGTGCTGCTGGTAAGAAGAAGACGTGAATAGCAAAGAAGCGAGTTAATGTTTGAGCGCCAACAATTTCGGAATGACCAGCGAGTAATGTTTTAATATAAGGACCAATGAGCGGCGTTTGCTCTGCAATTTGAATCCCTACTTTCGTCGCAAATAACGCTTTCATATCCCACGGTAATAAATATCCGGTAAAGCCAAGACCTAACATAACAAAGAAAATAAGAACACCAACAATCCAGTTTAACTCACGAGGCTTTTTATACGCACCTTGGAAGAAAACTCTGAGTGTATGTAAAAACATCATTACAATTACGAGACTAGCACCCCAGTGGTGCATACCACGAACAATTTGCCCGTAAGCAACTTCATTTTGTAAATAATAAACCGATTCCCAAGCGTTTTTAATATCAGGCACATAATACATCGTTAAAAACATTCCAGATAAAATTTGAATTACAGTAACGAAAAAGGTAAGTCCTCCAAAGCAATAGACGAATGCAGAAAAGTGATGTGCCGGGTTTACATGTTCAGGTACTTCATGATCAGCGATATCGCGCCATATTGGTGTAATATCTAATCGTTCATCTACCCAATCATAAATTTTATTTAGCATCTACTTTCCACCCCCTCTTGGCTTCGCTTTTCCTAAATACAACGTTCCATCTTTCACTTTAGACTCGTACACATCAAGCGGAGCAAGAGGCGGTGTGCCTTTAATGTTAACCCCATCTTTTGTATAACGGCCCCCGTGACACGGGCAAAAGAATTGATTCGGATGTGCTTTGTCCGAATTCCAGTTAACTGTACATCCTAAATGTTTACATACCGGAGAGAACGCAACAATGTCTCCGCTTTCATCTTTATGAACCCAAGCTGATTTTGGCTCTTCAGACTTGTACCAACCATCAACCTGCTTCACCTTAAAGTCAAAACGCTTCGGCTCTGTTGTAATATCTTTTACTTGTGCAACAGCAACCATGTCCGTTCCCGCTTCTTTTCTTAACACCGGATCAAGCGCAAATCGCGTCATCGGCATTAAAATACCCGCTGCCATAAAGCCTCCTACCCCTGTAAGTGTGTAATTTAAAAATTGTCTTCTTGACACACGATGTTCTTTCTCGCTCACGAAAATTTCCCCCCTCTATCAGAAATTGTCCCCTCGTGAAAAATAATATAAAAAATAAAAACTAGGACACTATCATGATATAATACCCTCATGCACAGGTCAATATCATACTACTCATAATAATAAGAACTTTCTGTTTATTATTATTTTCCCCATCTTTCTTCTAACATTACCATAATATTTTTTATATGAGCGTGAATGACTTCTCTCTTCGCTTGATCACTAAATTGCTCTAACGCCAATGAAGGAAACCAAAATAAATCCCCTGGTAACTCTTGCATATCTTCTTTCCATGAAAAATCACTTGTAACATAAGCAATATGCTTAAAACCTTGGCTTTGCAAATGATCTGTCCACTCTTGCAAACGAGCTTTTTCTTTCTTTTGACTTTCTACTAAATACGTAAATGCAGGTAGTAAAAGCACTCTTCCTTTATATTCTCTTTCCAACTCCATACTCAACAATTCTATAAATTCACCTTGTTCTACTACCATTTTCATTTCTTTTGCTGCTGAAATTGATAAAAGAGGTATTACTCCTGTATCTACATACTCTCTTGCTTGCTCAAACTGTTCCACGTCTTTTACAATCCATTTCACATTTCTCCCCTCCCTCTAATCAAAATGACAGAACTTTCACTTTATATATATTAAACCATACTAAAAGAGGTAAAAAAAGAAAAACTACCCAAGTTAGATAGTTTTTCTTAAAAAAGAGTCTGAAATTTGTAAAAATTTAATAATCCAAATAAATTCTATAAAGTCTTTAACTCCGCTGTTAACCTATGAAACGCTTCCTTATCTTGCTTATCCAGCGCTTCATCAATTTGTTTCAAAAGACGTTCTCTTCTAAACGAAAATACACTCTCTTCTAAAAATCTCTCTGCAAGTAAACGATCCTTTTCATTTACTTCAATATGCTTTGGTAAATATGGATTGTCTTCTAATACAGCTACATAATTTGCATTTTGGAACGATGATTTAAAGTTGAGTTGAATATAAATATCCTCATCTCGATTTAAACGAATATCATGAAACGACTTTTCAGCATCTGTTGTCATAACATTTTGTTTAAAAAAGTGAAACGGTGTGTCCTTCACGCAATTTGCTGACATCACTAAGCCACGCGGACAATATTTTGCATGCTCTACGAAGTGGACTTTATGCATTAATTGGTCGTGACTCATTAAATAATTCAAAATCCATACACATTCACGCTGTTTCAGTTGGTAGTTATTCAAAAACCATTTTACAAAATCCTTCTTCTCGTTTACAGAAACAGGGGTATTCATAGCAATTAAGTCCCTCCTCTGTCTTTCTCTTTTCTTTTTAGATTCAAGAAGCGGCATTCAGTTTCCTTCCAACTTATGAAAAATCCTCTAAATTATATAACAACTCTTCAATATGAATTTGTGTCGGGTCTAGTTGTAATAACTGAACAAACACTTCTTTGGCCTCTTTTCGCATTCCTTCTTCCAATAAGAAATAGCCGTACTCTTCCAAGAAGTCTGGATGATTCTTAAAAGAAGTATATGCACTTTCATAGTGTTTTAATGCATCCGAATACATTTCTAATTGTTTTTTTGCAAACGCAAGATCCCAAAGTAATTGTGTATCTTGCTCTCCACTATCAATAGCACGCTCTACAACTGTAATTAACTCTTCATACTTTTCTTGTCCTTTTAAGATATACGCATATTTTAATATTGCACCTAAATGTCCTGGATCTAACTCAAGCGCTTTTTGAAGTACTTCCTCTGCCTCTGCTACTTTTCCTAATTTAGCTGCAATGTTCGCTAATTCTACATAAAACGGAACAGCAAGCTCATCTACTTTAATTCCTTCATGAAGTGTTTCATAGCTTTCTTGAAGCATTCCTTCTTTTTCATAGCTTTTCGCTAAATACATGTATAGTGATGCATACTCAGGGTCTAATTCTTTTAGTTCTTGCCAAGCACCAATTGCTCTTTGATATTCTTCTCCTTGATATAATGTGAACGCATATCCAAATAAGGAGTGAATATCTTTTTGTTCCTCTAAGCCTGCTTCATAGTAAGAGATCGCCTCTTCCCAGTTTCCAATCGCACTTAACGTTTCTGCAAGGCGAAGTGCAATGACAACACCACCCATTACTTTATGCTCCGCTAATAGCGACTCGTAATAAGTGATTGCCTTTTGTTCTTCACCTTTACTACTATATAATTCTGCTAATCCAAACGTAATAACAGGCTCTTCAGGCATGATTTCTTTCGCCTTCAATAGTTTTTGCTCTGCTACATCATCAAAACCTTGCATTTGGAATAAATCCGCAACAAGTAATAACGATTGAACATATAAATCATCATTTTCTGGAATATCATGAAGTACTTCAATTGCTTCATCTTCTTTGTCTAAATCAATATATAATTCTGCTAAAAATACCGTAAATTCACTTTCTTCCGGATATAATAAACGTAAGTCTTCAGTAATTGCTAACGCCTCATCCGTAAATCCAAGTGTATGATAGTAGCGAGCGATATCATACTTCTCTTCATCATTCGCAACTTGTAATTGTTCTTTTAATAATTGTAATCCTTTTTCCGCTTCACCATTTTCAATATATGTAACAGCTTGTTCAAACTTTTGCATAAACGTCTCCTTTAATTCAAAAAATATTTCTCTTCTGTTCACTTATCATAAGCAACTAGGTGTAAGAACGCAACCTTTTGAGTAAACTGCCTCTTCCTATACTTTCTCTTATAGCGCAGCTAATTGTTCAAAAAAGTTCGGATACGATACAGAGACCGCATCGCTATTCTCTATTTTTACTTCTCCATCTATAATACAAGATGCGATTGCTAGCATCATCCCAATACGATGATCGCCGTGACTATTAACAGCATTTCCTTTTAAATTTTGTTTACCATATATAATCATACCATCTGGTGTAGCTTCAATTTTCGCACCTAATTTGCCTAATTCATCTACAACAGTATCGATACGGTTTGTTTCTTTTACTTTTAACTCCTCAGCGTCTTTAATAACAGTAATTCCTTCTGCCTGCGTTGCCAATAAAGCAATTACAGGAATTTCATCAATTAACCTTGGAATAAGCGATCCACCAATCTCTATTCCTTTTAGTTTCGATGTTTCAATCGTAATATCCCCGCACGGTTCAAACTCTTCGTTTCTAATATTATCGATAGAAATAAGTGCACCCATCTTTGTTAAAACATCTAAAATCCCTGTTCGCGTTGGATTTAAACCGACATTTTCCAATACAAGCTTACTTTTTTGGACAATTGCACCAGCTACTAAGAAAAATGCAGCCGAAGAAATATCTCCTGGAACTTCTATGTCTGTCCCTTTAAGTTGTTGGCCACCTTGTAATGACACGGTACGTTCATTAACATCTACTGTACAACCGAATGCACGTAACATCCTCTCTGTATGATCACGAGACTGCATAGGCTCTGTTACTGTAGTTACACCTTCTCCTTGCAAACCTGCAAGTAAAACTGCCGATTTCACTTGTGCACTTGCTACTGGTGAATGGTAATGCATACCTTTCACCTTTCCACCACGAATAGATAAAGGTGTATATTGTCCATTTTCTCTACCATCAATTTGAGCGTTCATCTTACTAAGCGGGTCTGTAACACGTTTCATAGGACGTTTTCCAATTGATGCATCACCGATTATCGTACTATAGAACGGCGTATTAGCTAAAATCCCAAGCATAAGACGAATAGTCGTCCCTGAATTCCCCACATCTAATACTTCTTTCGGTTCTTGTAAATTATGTAATCCTTTACCGTAAATCGTGACATCGTTACCACTCTGTTCAATCTTGACACCTAGTTTTTGAAAACATGCAATTGTACTTAAACAATCTTCTCCTAATAAAAAATTTGATACTTTCGTCGTCCCTTCTGCTATCGCCCCAAACATAACAGAGCGATGCGAAATAGATTTATCTCCTGGAACAACAATTTTTCCATTCAAACTATTTTTTCGTCCTACTAGTTTCAAAATGTATCCTCCTCACATTTTAAATAAGTTATATGTACAATAGTCCTTCTTATACGTCTACTTCTATTGTAACGTTTTCTTTCTTGAACGTGCAAACAACTCCCCTTATTACAGTTCAAATAAAAAAGACTCCTATACTAGGAGCCTTCACTATTTATTAAGAATACGTTTCTTCTTTTTTCACTTGTTCTTTTACAAGTTCCGTAAGCAACTCAATAATCTCAGCATTTTCTTCTTTAAGCCCAACAGTAATACGAATACCATCATGTATACCAAATGCAGCACCAGAACGAACGATATATCCTTTTTTCATTAATCGTTCGAAAGCTTCATTACCAGGTATACCGAGCTTCAAGAAAATAAAATTCGTTTGGGATGGATAGTAGAATACGTTATATTCCTTACAAAATGCATAATATTGATTTAACCCTTCGGCATTTTTCTTCACGCACTCTTGTAAAAACTGTTGATCTTCTATTGCCGCTAATGCTACTGCTTGGGCGATAGTTGATGTGTTAAATGGCAGTCTCGCTACCTCTAGCTGCCCTATAAGCTTTGCATCCCCAATCGCATATCCAATACGAAAAGCAGCTAATCCATATGCTTTTGAGAATGTGCGTAGCACCATAAGATTTTCGTATTTTTCAAGAAGAGGCAATGTTTGCGGATAATCTTCTGCCCCAGCATATTCATAATATGCTTCGTCCATAATAACGAGCACTGACTTTGGAACTGATTCTAAAAATGAAAGTAATTTTTGTTTTTCTACATATGTACCTGTCGGGTTATTCGGATTACAAATCCATACAATCTTCGTTTTGTCATCTACTTGTTGCAACATCGCATCTAAATCGTGAATACCTTCTTTAAGTGGTACTTCACGAACTTCCGCTCCTTCAATAACAGCATGGTGATGATATTGCGAGAACGTAGGGTTCGCCATTACAACATTTGTTCCATTATGGAGCAAAGCACGACTAATCATTTGAATGACTTCATCTAGCCCACTACCAAATAAAAGTTGTTCCGCTTTTACACCTAAATGCTCTGCTACTTTCTCCCGAAGTTCAAAAGCCGCCCCATCCGGATAGAGTGCATATTGATTGGCTAACGAAGTTAATGCTTCTGTCACACGCGCAGAGCAGCCAAATGGATTTTCATTCGACGCTAACTTCACAATTTTTGACAATCCATATTCTCTTTTTACTTCTTCAATATTTTTCCCAGGTACATATGCTCTCAAAGTTAACAATTGCTCTTTTACTCTCACTTTTCTTCCCCCAGTCATTGATATGATTTATAATTCCTTACTGTCATCTTTAATCATAACCGTCACCATTACGAGAATACCTCTACATATGCATTTCATACCTATTCTACAACTTTTCTAGACCATATCCTTTTGAAATGCTTTTAACGCAATATGAACAGTCTCATCTGAAATAGATACGACATTCACTACCCCATATTCCTGCATAAGTACCATATGAATTGTTCCTGCATTCGCTTTCTTATCTTGTTTCATCAGTTGAACGAGGCGCTCTACATTCAAATCACTTGGCATCTTTGGATAGCCGTATTTCAAGAACCACTGCTTCATCTCTTCATAAGCAAGATCAACCTTGTACACTTGCTCACTTAAAAATATAGCAAATAACATACCAACCGCTACTCCATCACCGTGAGTAATATTTCCATACCCTAACTCTTTTTCAAGAGCATGTCCTAACGTATGCCCAAAATTCAAATGGGCACGTACACCTTTTTCTGTTTCGTCTTGTGACACAATGTTCGCTTTCACAGGAATCGCCTTCGTTAATATGTGAATTAATTTTTCATCACGAAGATCCGTTAATGTTTGCACTTCTTCTTTTAACCAATGATATAGCTTTACATCACCAATAAGAGCATGCTTTATCACTTCTGCATAACCTGATCTCCACTCTTTTTCAGGAAGTGAATGCAAAAATGGCGTATGATATACAACAGCTTCTGGCTGATGAAACGCTCCAATCATATTTTTTCCTAGTGGATGATTAATTGCTACTTTCCCGCCTACTGCGCTATCGTGAGCTAATAAAGTCGTTGGAACTTGGACAAAGCGAATACCACGCATAAACGACGCGGCAACAAAGCCAGCTAAATCTCCAATCATTCCGCCTCCCAGTGCGATAATTAAAGAATTTCTATCTAATTTATTTTCAAGAGCCGAAGTGTGAGCCGCATAAAAATTTTCAAAAGACTTCTCTTTTTCGCCACTCGGTACAACAAACGAAAACACGTCCTGCTCTACTTGTAATGCATCAACAACTGTCTGTAAATGTAGTGATGAAACAGCTTCATCAGAAATGATCATTATGTTAGATACAGCAGGATTCATCTTTTGAATAAACGTTGTTAAATGTGACAACGCTTCTTTTCCAACATGTACATCATATTCTTTTGATTTCGTTTGAATATGTATGTTCTCCATTAAAATCCCCTCGCATATTCATTATGTTTCTCAATATTTTCACGTATAAGATCGATACGATCCAATCCAAATTGTTCAATTAAAACTGTCGCGAGCTCCCAAGCGACAACAGCTTCAGCCACAACGCTAGCTGCCGGTACTGCACAACTATCTGAACGTTCAATACTCGCTGTAAAAGGTTCTTTCGTATCAATATCAATACTTTGAAGCGGTTTATATAATGTCGGTATCGGTTTCATCACACCACGCACAATAACCGGCATACCAGTTGTCATACCACCTTCTACTCCACCTGCATTGTTCGTTTTTCTTCTGTACCCTTGCACTTCATCCCAAAGGATTTCATCATGCACTTCACTTCCAGGTCTATGCGCAGCTTCAAAACCAATTCCAATTTCAACACCTTTAAAAGCGTTAATACTCATAATTGCCGCTGCTAATTTTGCATCTAATTTTCTATCATAATGTACATAGCTACCTACTCCAATTGGCATACCTTCTACAACTACTTCAACAATACCGCCGATAGAATCACCATTTGCCTTCGCATCATCAATTGCTTGCATCATCTTTTTACCGACCTTTTCATCTAAACAACGTACAGGAGATGCTTCTGTAGTACTTTGTAATTCCTCAATAGAGTTATACGTAATATTTTCTGCCTGTACACCACCAATTTCGATAACATGTCCCGCTACTTGTATACCTAATTCTGCTAATATCCTTTTTGCAACTGCACCAGCTGCAACACGAACTGTCGTTTCACGTGCTGAAGAACGCTCTAATACATTTCTCATATCTCTATGACCATATTTAATCGCACCATTTAAATCTGCGTGTCCAGGTCTAGGTTTCGTAACTTGCCTTTTCATTTCTTTCTCTTCCTGCTCAGTTAACGGCTCTGCGCCCATAACCTTTGTCCAATGGATGAAATCACGATTTTCAACAACAAGTGCAATTGGGGATCCCATCGTCTTCCCATGCCTAACACCACTTACAATTTGCACTTGGTCTTTCTCAATTTGCATGCGTCTACCGCGTCCATATCCTTTTTGTCTTCTAGCTAATTCTTCATTTATATCATTCGCTACTAAAGATAATCCTGCCGGAACACCTTCTAAAATTGTCGTAAGTTGCGGACCGTGGGATTCACCAGCTGTAATATATCGCATACGTTATTCCTCTTTTCACATATGTATTTATCCCGCTACATAAAGTAGCAATGGTATCTTTCATCATTTTCATAACGTTATACCTTTTACTTTACATACCAATATATCATAACAGTCCTAACTTCGTAACAAATCAAAATAAAAAAAGTGCAAGAAGAATACCCCTATTCTTCTTGCACTTTTTACTATTATCACAGTTATTAAAGCGTTTACAAATTATTTTAAAATAATTAGTAAATCCATTGATTCATTAATTTTGAGTAGTCTACCAATTCTTCTTCCTTAAAGAAAATAGCAATCTCGCGCTCTGCACTTTCTAAAGAATCCGAACCGTGGATAATGTTTTTCGCAACAGTTACACCGAAATCTCCGCGAATTGTTCCCATATCAGCTTCATGTGGGCGTGTTTTACCCATCATATTGCGCGCTGTATCTACTACATTTTCACCTTGCCATACCATTGCGAATACAGGGCCAGATGTAATAAAGTCTACTAATTCACCAAAGAAAGGTCTTTCTTTATGCTCACCGTAGTGTTGTTCAGCAATTTCTGGAGTAACTTGCATTAATTTTGCACCAACTAATTGAAAGCCCTTTTTCTCAAAACGAGCTACAATTTCCCCAATGAAGGCACGTTGTACACCGTCTGGTTTTACCATTAGAAATGTTTTTTCCATAAAAAATCTCTCCACTTCTGAATTATGTATGTAATTGTATATCCCCACACACATATTAACACCCTTATCACAATTGTGCAATAGTTTTGAAATAGAGAGATTATTTTATTTTTTAGAAAAAACACTAAAATTTTCGTTTTCCAATATACTTTGCGACATTTTGCAACGCATACTTCGCCTGTCCACGAGGGAGTGGTTTTATTATTTCTAATGCTTTATGTAAATAACGTTCACTAAACGAAAATGCTTTATCAATAGCTTCGCTCGCTTTAATATCATTAATAATTTCTTTCATTTCACTTGCTGTTGTATTTTCATGCACAGATGTAATTTTCTGACGAAGAACAGGATCTTCCATGGCATACAAAACAGGTAATGTAATGTTACCTTGTAATAAATCACCACCAGCAGGCTTTCCAAGCTTCTCTTCTGTCGATACGAAATCTAAAATATCATCAATAATTTGATAAGACATACCAACAAAATATCCATACCAAAATAGACGATTTACAGTATCACGATTAGCACCAGCAGCAATCGCTCCTAACTGACAACTCGCGGCGATTAATAATGCTGTTTTTCGTTTTATCCTTCTTAAATACGTTCTTAAATTTTGATCATAGTTATACTTATCTTTAATTTGTTCGATTTCACCTTTACAAACTTCTAAAATTGTATGAGATAGTGCCTGGTGTGCATCTGGAATTTCTATATTTGTTATACATTCAAGAGACTTCGCAAACAAGTAGTCTCCTGTATACATTGCAATACGATCTCCCCATTTCGCATTCACTGTTGCGCTACCGCGTCGTAAAAACGCAGCATCTATAACATCATCGTGAACAAGAGAAGCCATATGAATAAGTTCTAATGCAACCGCAACATGCTTAATTGCATCTAACTTATAATCCCCAAATTTCCCTGCAAGCAAAACAAAAACAGGGCGAATCCGCTTCCCACCTGCTTCAATAAGCTGTAATGCCGCTTCTTCTACTAACGGCTGCTCAGAAGCAACTGTCTTCTTCAATTCTTTTTCTATAACATTAATATCCGATCGTAAAAAAGAGTACATAAGTTGTAACTTCATATTGTTCACCTTAACCTAAAACGTCTTTTTTCTATTTTGATTCTGGTTTAACACCTAAATGCATAGCTGCTACACCAAAAGTAAATGGTTTCACTTTCACATTCTTAAGCCCAGCTTCTTCAAACATACTCGCTAACTCTTTCATCCCTGGGAATGTACTAGCGGATTCCTGAAGCCATGAATATTCTTTATAACTTTTTGCAAATATCTTTCCAAACAACGGCATGATATATTTAAAGTATAAGACATACCCTTGTCGAAAACCAATCATTGTTGGTTGAGATGTTTCTAAGCAAATTACTTTTCCACCAGGCTTTACTACACGCGTCATTTCTTTTAATACTTGCATGTAATCCGGAACGTTACGTAGCCCAAAACCAATCGTTACATAATCAAACGTATTATCTTCAAAAGGAAGTTCCATTGCATTTCCATGCATAAGTTCTACTTGCTTTAATTCTAAAGCTTCTACCTTTTGTTTACCGACAGCTAGCATATTTTCGCTAAAGTCTAAACCGTAAACCTTTCCATTTTCCCCTACAGCTCCTGCTAGCGCAATTGTCCAATCAGCTGTTCCGCAGCAAACATCGAGTGCCTTACTCCCAGGTTTCACATCCATAATTTTCATCGTTTCTTTGCGCCATACCTTATGCCTTTGAAAACTAATTACAGAATTCATCACATCGTATTTATCAGAAATTTTCTCAAATACGTCATGTACTCTTTCTTCTTTTGATTGTTGCATGCTCGTACCTTCTTCCAATGTAAAGTTGCTTATGTCCTTGATTTATCTCTTAACATAGAAATTATTTCATTAACTTCTGTATGATTCTCTAAAAATTTTTCTTCCTGCTTTTTCATTTCCATAAGCCATTCATTAATAACTGTTTCCAGATTTTTATCATCATCCAATGAGATTTTTTGAACCGCTTGAAAAACAGGTGAATTTTGTTTATCAGCATACAATTGACACTCTTTTTGAAGACGATTTTTTCCTAATACATAAGTTATATATGGTTTCCAATTGGATAAATGAAAATGATCACATGTTTTTTGCAACAGCGCAGATTCAATTATTACTACACTTTCCATTATGTCTTGAATCGTCACATGGGCTTTTTGATATAGCATAATTTTATGCTCATTAATCTCCTTAATTCCTTCAGCAAGTGCGCGAATTAAGATAATATCACAATTCATTGACAATAAGTAATAGTATAGACCACTATAATAATCGCCTGCAAGCACTGTCAATTGACGACGCTTATGAAATCCACTCGTCTCTTCGTTTGCTTTATTTGATACTTTTTCATGTGTATCAAGAGCAATTTGTACAAGCATAATCGTTACTACATAATGATCAATTTGTTCTTTATGTATATTTGCATCCTTTAATGCACCGTATAACAGCGCTATTTTTTCTTCATCAATAAATGGTTCTTCAATATAGTTTATAAAATAAGGATGGCGTAATTTCTCCATCAATTTCTCTTTAATACCAGCATACCCTCCGTAGATGTCACACACAAAAAATCACCCTTGTTTTCTAATTCATAAAATTTATTATAACACATACATTCTATTTTCTATAATCAAAACTTGGCTACTTCTGCCAAACTGTCACCGAATGCAGCCTCAACTTTCATTCATACGAATCATCTTCATCACTAACAACTACAAACATTCATTTGCACAAAAGGCAGAAATAATTTTCAACCTTTATATTCTTGCTCTTTCATACTAAAACTATATCATTTTTTTGCATATAAAAAAAAGAAAAGCAGTTTCCCGCTTTTCTTTACTTCGTCTTAATAAACGATAAAATTTCACTACGTGCTGCTGCATCATTTTCTAACACGCCGCGCACTGCAGTCGTTACTGTTTTTGCACCAGGCTTTTTCACACCACGCATCGTCATACACATATGCTCTGCTTCTACTACTACCATTACACCATGCGGCTCTAGTACTTCCATAATAGAGTTAGCTACTGTTGATGTAATACGTTCTTGTAGTTGCGGACGACGTGCAATTGTGTCTACAGTACGAGCTAATTTACTTAGTCCCGTTACTTTTCCACCTTGCGGAATATATGCAACGTGAGCAACTCCATAAAAAGGAACAAGATGATGCTCACACATCGAATAGAATGGTATATCTTTTACTAGTACAAGCTCTTCGTGATCTTCTCCGAATACTTTGTGTAAATGCTCTTTTGGATCCTCATGCATCCCTGAGAATACTTCTGCGTACATTTTCGCAACACGCTTTGGTGTATCCAGTACTCCCTCGCGATTTGGGTCGTCTCCGATTGCCTCTAAAATAAGACGTACTGCTTGTTCAATTTGTTCTAAATTAACTTTTGCCATCCGCTAGCCCTCCCGAAAAACCTAAAAGTGATACGAACACATTCTAGCATATTTATGTTTTTAAAAGCAAAAAGAAGAGTTTCCAAAAAGGAACCTCTTCTTCCCTGTTAATATGTAAGGATTATTTAACCGCATCTTTTAACGCTTTACCAGGTTTGAATGCAGGTACTTTACTTGCAGCGATTTCAATCTCCTCACCTGTTTGTGGGTTACGACCTTTACGAGCCGCACGCTCACGAACTTCGAAGTTACCGAATCCGATAAGTTGTACTTTATCACCTTGTTTTAAAGCTTCTAAGATAGAATCAAAAACAGCGTCCACTGCTTTTGTTGCGTCCTTTTTAGAAAGGGAACTTGCTTCTGCAACAGCATTGATTAAATCTGTCTTGTTCATGCCATTCACCTCCTCCCAAAGATAAGACTGTATAATGATCATAAAATGAGTCTTACTTTCATTTGTAGGCAATTTTTGCAAATTCTATACTACAAAGATGTAGATAAATCATTATCAACGCCTATATTATACGATTCTCCTTTATAATTCAATATTTTTAAGGAAATTGTTACTCTTAAAATGTGAAAATCTGATGAAACTTGACAATTTACAACAAAGTGTTAGATAATAACTGTTTATTTTACTATTACATACTCCAAAATAAAAAAATCCCTCTACAATTAGAGGGATTTTTTCTTATAATATAATCGCAATCAATCCGCCAGACCCTTCATTAATAATTCTTTCTAGCGTTTCTTTCAATTTATAACGCGCATTTTCTGGCATTAGAGATAATTTCGCTTGAATGCCCTCTCTAACAATCGAGCTAAGAGAGCGCCCAAATATATCAGAATTCCAAATTGATAGCGGATCATCTTCAAAATCTTGCATCAAATAACGAACTAGTTCTTCACTTTGTTTTTCAGTACCGATAATCGGTTCAAATGTTGATTCTACATCCACTTTAATCATATGAATAGACGGCGCAACCGCTTTTAATTTAACACCGAACCTGGAACCGTGACGAATAATTTCCGGCTCATCTAAGCTCATATCAGCTAATGCAGGCGCTGCTACTCCATATCCGGTTTGCTTTACCATACGCAGGGCATCCGCAACTTGGTCATACTCTGTTTTCGCATGAGATAAATCGAGCATAAGCTTCAATAAATGATCTTTCCCTCGAATTTCTACTCCTACTACTTCTTTTAAAATTTGATCATACAATTCATCTGGCGCATATAAATCAATCTCCGCCACACCTTGCCCCATATCGATGCCAGCTAGACTTGCTCGATCAATAAATTCATATTGACTAAACTGCCAAACGACACGGTCCACATCACGAAGACGTTTTATATCCTTTACAGTCTCTTGAACTGCTTCCTGATAACTTTGGCGTAACCAATGTCCTTCATTCAGCACCATTACCCAGCTTGGAAGGTTTACATTCACTTCTAAGACCGGGAACTCAAATAACGCTTCCCGAAGTACATTATACACATCTGTTTCTCTTAAACTCTCTACACTCATCGCAATTACTGGAATATCATATTCTTCTGATAAACTTTGACGTAACTGCTCTGTATCTGGATGATACGGCTGTACAGTATTGATAATCATAATGAAAGGCTTTCCTACTTCTTTTAACTCATTTACAACGCGTTCTTCTGCCTCTATATAATCTCTTCTTGGAATTTCACCAATTGTTCCATCTGTTGTAATAACGACACCAATTGTTGAATGCTCTTGAATTACTTTACGTGTTCCGATTTCTGCAGCTTCATGGAATGGAATAGGCTCTTCATACCAAGGAGTATTAATCATGCGTGGACCATTCTCATCTTCATAGCCTTTTGCTCCTGGAACCGTATACCCAACACAATCTACTAATCGAATATTCACTTCAAGACCTTCATCTACTTCAATAGAAACCGCTTGGTTTGGAACAAACTTCGGTTCCGTCGTCATTATTGTACGACCAGCAGCACTTTGAGGCAATTCATCCTGCGCTCTTTGACGGTCTGACTCATTTTCAATATTCGGAATAACAACAAGTTCCATAAATTTTTTTATAAATGTTGATTTCCCTGTTCGAACAGCTCCTACAACTCCAAAATAAATATCACCGCCTGTGCGTTCCGCAATATCTTTAAAAATATCTACCTTTTCCAAGTGATTCCCTCCCTCAATATTTTTGGGAATAATTCCACGTTTATAGTCAACTAATACCTTCTCTAACGTTGCCTATAATATCTGATATAATATAATGGTATTCTAGAAGTTCGGACAATATATCATATAATTTTGTCCAATTTCATATGACTATTTAAAAATACCTTTTGTTTGCATCGCAAGTTGTATAACATAAAAAACCTTTCTTCTAGAACTTATTCACTAAAAGAAAGGTTCATGACTTATGATTTTAAAAAAATTGGTTCGCCATTTTCCACTGTGTAAGGTAAAGAATATGCAGGGACAAACGGGGAATCTTTTAGTAGTATATTCCGGATATCTTCCCCTTCTTTAAATTGCCCTTCATTTTTTTTCAGCGCTTCATATAAATCGATTCTATAATCAACAAACAATTCTCCTTTTTCATTGATTACAAGAGGGAGACTTTTTCCAGAGTACGGACTTGTCACTTGAGGTACCTCTTTATATCCTAGTTTTTTGAAATCTAATTCATAAACACCATCTGTAATCACTTTTTTAAAAGGTGGATATTGATGTTCATCACGATACATCCTTAACTTTAATGCTACTTCTTGAATTTGTTCCGCCATCCTAACATCAATTAACTTTACTGTCGGATTTGTTTCAACATCTATTAATACATATTGATACACTCCCCCACTTTCATACGCATTCCCTGGTGCCTCTTGTATGTATCTCGGAGCAATTTTTTGAAAATCAATTGGATATTTTTGATAAATCGGCGTACTCATATCACGCGTCTTAATTGGCAATAAACCATTCGTTTGTTCCTTGTATGTAGTAATAGCTTTTTGAACAACTTGTAACTGATCTTCATAAGGAATAGCGTTTTGTTTCATATTTTCTCTCGGATACATACACCCTGTCAAAATGCTTATGCAACAAAATATTAAAATAATATGGATTTTTTTCACTGGTAATCACCTTTTCCCGCTAGTATGGACTGTTCCTTTTGTAACATTTACAGACTACACATCCTCTACTGCTCAATAGGGCCACTAAATACAACAAGGAAAATAATAATTCCAGATACAATCATGAGGGTGTACGCTACTAAAGCTGTAATCCCTTTCAAAATTTTATTCTTCATTTTATGCCTACTTAATAAAATAAAACTTACTGCAAGAAACATAAATCCAATTGCCCCTAAAGCAAACCACATTTTCATAAGCCCTTCCGACATATATACACCCCTTTACTTTCAATCTATTTTTATACTATTTTAACAAATTAAAATCTTTAAACAAATAAATTTCATCATTTTGCCGTGAATTGATGAAATTTATTTAAAATAATAAAACCGAAGCACGAAATGATGTGCTTCGGTTGACCAAATATGCCCTTACCAGCTCTATTCCCATTCTTTCATGACTATCATATGCATTCTCTAAACTCTTTGTTTCTCATAATTTATTTTTTAAACATTTTACTTAACGAACCAAAATCCGCTGGCATATTATTGTTAATGATAGCTTTTACAATTTGATCCTCTTGCTCTTTCGGCACTTCACGTCCTGCCATTAGAGCAACTTGATGAATCAATTGACGAAGCACTTGCTCATCACGCAAGTTCGCATTTTGTACAGATGATGCTAATTTAAAAATATCTTCTTTATTCACTTTCGCCTCTTTTTCAATGTTACTAAAAATGTTGTTATCCATTTTTTTCACCCTCTCCTCAAGTTACTCTTTATCCTATGCAAAAATGAAAAATTGGTGAAAAAACCCAGGGAATAAAAAAAAAAACGGTAGAAGTACAAAATGTACTTCTACCGTTTTTTTATAACAAATCAGGTATCGCCTCAACCTCGTGTTTTCGAACACGTCCCATCAATGAGCCTACTGCATCTTTCACATTATTCCCATTGAATAGCACGTCATATAAAGCAGCTGTAATAGGCATTTCAACTTCCATTTTCTCTGCCAATTCATGAGCAGCTTTCGTTGTTCTTACACCTTCTACAACCATTCCCATGCTTTCTAACACTTCTTCTAAAGAATGTCCTTTTCCAAGCATATTTCCAGCGCGCCAATTTCGGCTATGAACACTTGTACAAGTTACAATTAAGTCTCCCATACCAGTTAGACCAGCAAACGTTAACGGATTTCCGCCCATTTTTCTTCCTAAACGAGCAATTTCCGTTAAACCACGTGTCATTAATGCCGCTTTTGCATTATCACCTAACCCTAGACCATCCGTTATCCCAGCAGCTAATGCGATAATATTTTTTAACGCACCACCGAGCTCAACTCCAACGATATCTGGGTTTGTATACACACGGAAATAGCTATTCATAAACAGATCCTGTACTTCCTCAGCCGCTTCCATACGTTTGGCTGCAGACGTAACAGTCGTCGCTTGGCGCAAACCTACTTCTTCAGCATGACTCGGTCCAGACAGTACAACAACATCTTTAATCAAGTTCTCTGGAATTTCTTCCTCAATCACTTCCGAAATACGTTTTGACGTACCTGGTTCGATTCCTTTACTTGCATGAATCCAAGTAATTGGTTCCGTAACAATCCCCTTCATCTCTTGCAATACGTCACGATACGCTTTCGTCGGTACTACTAGCAGTACTGTATTTACATCTACTAACGCTTCTTCTAAAGAAGAGTAGGCTGCGATTGTGCTTGGCAATGTAATCCCCGGAAGATATTTACTGTTCTCATGTTTCGTATTAATTTCATTCATGAGTTCAGGACGGTTTCCCCAAATACGTACATCATGTCCATTGTCAGCTAATACCATCGCTAACGCTGTTCCCCAGCTACCTGCTCCTATTACTGTGATTTTTGTCATAAAATCACATCCTCTCCATTAGTCTCTTGCTCGAGCGATAATGTGAATCGGCGTTCCTACAAAACCGAACGCTTCACGTAAACGATTCTTTAAGAAGCGCTCATATGAAAAGTGCATTAATTCTGTATCGTTTACAAACACAACAAATGTCGGTGGTTTTACCGCAACCTGTGTCGCATAGAAGATTTTCAGACGGCTACCATTATGAGTCGGCGTTGGATTCATCGCTACCGCATCCATAATTACATCGTTTAATACGTTCGTTTGTACACGGATGCTATGACTTTCATTTACCTCATTGATAACCGGTAATAACGTTTGTGTACGTTTTTTCGTTTTCGCAGATAAGAATACAATCGGTGCATAATCCAAGAATTGGAAATGAGCACGGATGTTTTCTTCAAATGCTTTCATTGTTTTTTCATCTTTTTTCACTGCATCCCATTTGTTTACAACGATAATAACAGCTCGTCCTGAATCATGAGCATATCCAGCGATTTTTTTATCTTGCTCAATAATTCCTTCTTCTCCGTCTAAAACAACTAAAACAACGTCAGAACGTTCAATCGCTCTAAGTGCACGAAGTACACTATATTTTTCTGTACTTTCATATACTTTCCCTTTTTTACGCATACCAGCTGTATCGATGATTACATAATCTTGACCATCTTTGCTATATGGCGTATCAACAGCATCACGTGTCGTTCCTGCTATATTACTTACAATTACACGTTCTTGACCAAGAAGTGCATTTACAAGTGATGATTTCCCTACGTTTGGACGTCCAATTAAAGAGAAACGGATTGTTTCATCGTCATACGCTTCTTCTTCAATCTTCGGAAAATGATTTGCAGCTTCATCTAACAAATCACCAAGTCCTAAACCGTGTGTACCTGAAATCGGGAATGGCTCACCGAATCCTAATGCATAGAAATCATAAATATCACTACGCATTTCTGGATTATCAACCTTATTTACCGCAAGTACAATAGGTTTTTTAGAACGATATAAAATTTTAGCAACTTCTTCATCTGCTGCAGTTACACCATCGCGACCATTCGTCATAAAAATGATAACATCTGCTTCATCAATCGCTACTTCCGCCTGTTGACGAATTTGTGTCAAGAACGGCTCGTCTCCAATATCAATTCCACCTGTATCAATAATGTTAAACTCATGATTTAACCATTCTCCCGCACTATAAATACGGTCTCGCGTTATACCTGGTATATCTTCTACGATTGAAACTCTTTCTCCAACAATTCTATTGAAAATAGTAGATTTTCCCACGTTCGGGCGGCCTACTATTGCTATTACTGGTTTCGGCATATACTTTCATCCTTTCAACTTGCTTCTGTTTATTATGTAAAAAACCCTTCTTTGTGCAAGAAGGGATTTGCATTCCAGAATATTTCTCAACGTATCAAAACACCTCATATTATAACACACGTTGCTAATGTTTCACAATAATATATACATTCTCTTGTAAGCGATGCGCAATACCATCTAATATCGCCTCTAAATTATTCGCAACAAATTCTAGTTCCTCTGTCGTCTCACAAGTAAATAAGGGAGCTCCACCTGCAAACTTTTCCGGTGTTGTTGTAATTACTGCGAGAATAACACTTTCTAACATCATCTTTTATCTTCCCTTCCTTTCGGGGCTTCCGATGACATATGAACAGCACTTTCTAGCGTTGGCACATTCCCTATGACACCTATCGCTTTCTCGGCATCTTGGTCTTGCGGCAAAACAAAAATCCCAACTCTTCCATCTTCTAAATCACGCTTTGCTAACGGTACAAGTGCTGGTGTACCTGAATCCCTATATATCCCTAGAGCAACAGAGACATCATGTAAAATAGCTTGCCGTTGTCCTAAATTTGCAATTGTAACCATCGCATCAATTGATTTCGGTTTTAAAATAAAACCCATTCCATATTTCATAATTTCTTCTTGCCTTGCTGGTAATCCAATATTCATAATGTAAATATTATCAATATAAAGTCCCGCTCCTTCAAAACGAAGTGGAACGTGCTCAATTTCTACAAGATCATGAAGCCTTTTACCTGACATTAATTTTCTCGCAATGAAAAAACTTACCATACCAGTAATTACCCCAGCAATCCATGAATGGAATCCTATATACGCAAACGTTGTTACAAACGACGTTAACATCGCCAAATAGTTACGACTTTCAAAGACTAATGCAATCCCTTCAATGTATGTATTACCACGTGGTACGAGCTCATATCCATCTAATTGTTGAAGCGTATTTCTTTCCATATTACGCACATCACGAAATTGCGTCGCCGCTAACGTAAGAAATGTAATTGCAGAAAAATCTTTTTTCAAAATAGACGGAATCGCAATTGCCCCTAAGGCAGCCGCAATTAACCCCATCGCAATATGAATAATTTTCCCGTGAAGCCTCGTCGGATATTGCCTCGTATCGGTACGAAGCATTAACACCCTAGTTACCGTCCCGGCAATTACGCCACATAAAATGGCTGGTGTATATTCAGTCATGTATTACCCTCGCCCTTCTTTTACGCGTTTTCCTCTTAAATTGTTCCATATATACTGATACTTTTGTAATCCATAGTAAAATCGCCATAAATAAAGTAGAAACGGCAACAACATCAAAAAAGGCTAAACTGCCATATTCATAAGGAAAATGTAATTTATGAAAAATAAGCGTCACCAACAACTCTCCTTGTAACATCCCTATATACAAGGTGCACAATCTTAATATGCGATCCCCGTACAATAAAATTGATGCATACACAAGTGCACCACTTAGCAGCAACAACCTATCAACCACAATCCAAATCGGATCATATACTTCTAACAAATGGAAACTTGTATATAACATTGCAATAATAAGCGCCGAAAGTAAGGTGTATAATTTTTTCCAAATAGAGTATAGTGTGATGCCTACAAAAGAAATAATACAAAGCAAAAGGGCATTTACCGATACAGTAAAAGAAGCAATCGTCACATTTAACGGGGAACAAATAATAAAAATTAATATACAAGCACCTATCTTCCAACGAATAGGTTCTTTTTTCATAAAAAAGGTCACGACAATCCACCCTATCCAAGCCACAAAATAAAAAGTACTCCCATCCATCATTTCACCTCCTATGTTTTCCATTATGGGAACTTTTTATGAAAGTTAATCCTACCTTTTCTTTGTGCATAGTTTTTCTCATAACAGCAAAACTTTTAATAAGGAGGTGGAACTCACAATGGGTAAAGATCGCCAAGAACGAAAGCTAAGAGAATCACGCCGCGTTGAATCTGATCGCGACCAATCACTTCAATATCCTGGTGCAACTAGTCTTGATACACCGGAGCAAGCTCGAAAGCAAAATCAGCACTAAAAATAAAAAAAGACGGTTTCAGTATTGTATGAAACCGTCTTTTTTCGTATTTTTTTAATAAATTCTTTTGTTTTCGTATTAATATCTCAATCATAATATATTCTCTTTTTTCATTCATAGAATTATATAGCGCAATATCTCACTTCTTTATTTTATAAAAAAACCAACCACACGGTTGATTTTTTTATCTCCTACTATAATGCGTAGTATCAATACCACGCTGCATTAACCAATGATAGGTTTCGCCTTTTACAACAAGAGGTACAGATTGTAACTCTTCTATCGTCTTCGCGCCAAGAGCTGTCATAATAAATTTTAAATCTGTATGTAAAAGATCGATTTCATCCACTAACTTCTCGATACCATCTTGCATTAAAACACGTAAAAAGTATCCAGCAAACGCAGTTGTATTCGCCCCTAATGCGATTGCCTTTGCCACGTCAAGCGCTGTTTGTATACCCCCAGATGCAATAAAAGAGAGGTTATTATTTGTAGAGGTTGCTTCAATAATCGAGGTAACAGTTTGTATGCCCCAGTTATTAAAATAAGAAAGCATTCGCTGTCTTCTTTCATTTTCAACAGCAGCAAAATTCGTACCACCTTGTCCACCAATATCAATTGCTGTTATACCTATACTCGCTAACTGCTGTACTGTTTCCTTACTCATTCCAAATCCTACTTCTTTTACAATGACAGGAACTTTACTGTTTAACACAATTTGTTCAATTCGCCGAAGTACACCCGTAAAATCACGGTCTCCTTCTGGCATCGTTAACTCTTGTATGACATTCAAATGAATTTGCAGTGCATTCGCTTCAATCATATCAACGGCACGCTCCGCCTGTTCGACAGTTGCCTCACTCCCCAAATTAGCAAAGAAAATGCCATTTGGGTTTACTTTTCTGACGATTTTATACGAAGCCGCCTCACTTTCATTTTTTAAGGCTGCCATTTGCGAACCTACAGCCATAGCAAGGTTATGATGTTTCGCTACATATGCTAATTGCTCATTAATATGTA
>NZ_MACH01000054.1 GCF_001884065.1 Bacillus proteolyticus | reverse complement strand
CCACCACCAGTCATCGCATTGATAAAAATCGGCGAACTTAGTGAAAGTTCGCCGATTTTTGTTTCACATGTTACAGTGTCATAACTTGAATTTGGCAAGCTTTGATGCACAAAATCAATATCATGAAAGCCATGCGTACGAGACTGACCAGTAGAAAGAGCATATTCAATATGATCTAATTTACGTTTTGCCCTTACCACTTGTACCCCTCTTTATTTCTTTAATTTTTTCAGTTGTTCACCAATAATATCACTTAACTGGAAAGTAGCTGAATCAGCATTTGGCTCATATTGGCTATAATCTTCTGTTACATTATTTTCTTCAAGCGTTTCTTTTATGCTTAAAGAAATACGTTTTTCCGCTACATGGACTTCAAGCACTTTCACTTTTACTTCTTGCCCCATTGCCAATACTTCATTTGGATTTTTCACGTGACGATTTGCAATTTGAGATACATGTACAAGCCCTTCAACACCAGGTAAAATTTCAACAAACGCACCGAATGTAACAAGGCGTTTTACTACTCCCTCACGAATATCTCCAGCTTTTATTTCGCCAGCAACATTTTCCCAAGGTCCTGGCTGAGCTGCTTTAATTGATAAAGAAATACGTTGTGTATCCGCATCAACAGATAGCACCTTTACTTTTACCTTTTGACCTTGCTCTAATACTTCAGAAGGTTGTTCTACACGTTCATGTGAAATTTGTGAAATGTGAACTAAACCATCCACACCACCAACGTTAACGAAAGCACCAAAATCCGTTAATCGTTGTACTGTCCCTTCAACAACATCTCCTTCTTTTAACGAAGAGATGGCTTCTTTTTTCTTAGAATCTAGTTCTAGTTCTACTACAGCTTTATGCGAAAGGATTACACGATTTTTTTCACGGTCTAATTCAACAATTTTCACCGCTAATGTTTTCCCTTTATAGTCAGCAAAGTCTTCTACATAATGTACTTCTACAAGTGAAGCTGGGATAAAACCACGAACACCAAGGTCCACAACTAATCCACCATTCACGATATCTTTTACAGTAACATCAAATACATAACCAGAATTAAATTTCTCTTGTAATTCTACCCACGCTTTTTCTGCGTCAACAGCACGTTTAGATAAAACAAGATCATCTTCTTCTAATTTAATAATTTTCAATTCTAGTGTTTGATCTAATTCTACAACATCGCTTGCTTTTTCAATATGAACGTTAGCTAATTCACTAATCGGAATTACGCCATCTGTTTTGTATCCAACATTTACAAGCACTTGTTTCTCTTCAACTTTCGTTACAGAACCTGTAACAACGTCACCAACTTGTAATTCTTTTGAATTCATAACTTCTTCATTCATTTTCTCTACCATGGAAATACCTCCCTACAGAATTGACAAAGCATTTTTATGTATATACGAAATGAAAACAAATGTTTTCATTTGCATGTTTAAGAATTTATCATCACATATTCTGTTTCAATACAGTTCACAAGAAACTATATTAAACCTATACAAATAGTATACAGCAAAATCATCTTGAAGAAAGTATGATTTGAAATATAATAGCGAATATATTCTGACAGTTTTTCTCCTCTGTAACTAACTTCTTACAAATTAGCCCATTTGTCAAGAAAAGAGACTTATAATTCACGTATCCTTTACATTTCAAAAAAAATAAAGAAAGAGGATAGCCCTCTTTCTTTATTTCGCAAATACTCCTGAAACAATACCCATAATTTTTTGGACCACTTCTTCAATTGATAAAGAAGTTGTATCTAATTCCAATGCATCATCAGCTTTTTTCAAAGGAGAAACTTCACGTTCTGAATCTAATTTATCACGCCTAGCAATTTCTTCTTTTAACTGCTCTAAATTAGAATCGAAACCTTTATTCATATTTTCTAAATGTCTTCTTTCTGCTCTTTCTTCTACAGAAGCAAGCATAAAGATTTTCACTTCAGCATCTGGTAGTACATGTGTACCAATATCACGGCCATCCATTACTACGCCGCCTTTTTCAGCTAATTCTTGTTGACGACGTACCATTTCTTCACGAACAAGACGATGCTTTGCTACAATAGATACGCGATTCGTCACATCAGGCGTACGAATCACTTCAGAAACATCTTGTCCATTTAAAAATACAAGTTGTGTATTTTCCCCTTGCTGAAATTCAATATTCACATTTTTTACAACTTCCATTAACTTTTCTTCATTTTCAAGATCCACTTTTTGTTCAAGGGCTGCATATGTAATAGCACGGTACATTGCGCCTGTATCAATGTAAACATATGAAAGTTTTTTTGCAACAACTTTTGCAACTGTACTTTTCCCAGCTGCTGCTGGACCATCTATAGCAATCGAAATTCGTTTATCCATTGTAACACCTCATTTTTCACTTATAAAACAAAACGAAAAGCAGGTATTCTCCCCCTGCTTCTTCCCATTTGCTTCACGTCATTAAATCCTCAATTATTGTAGCATAATCCACCATAGAAGAAAATGAAAACTACTTATTCACCTGTAAGATTTGCGCCTTATTTTTCGTGACGACACCTTCGTAATAAACAATTTTCGATAAATATTTCACTGAAGATTTATGTATAAAAAGTAGTTGAACAATAGAAAGACAAATAAATTGAATCAGCAATATACGAATTATAATTCTTTCCACTTTTTCCAAAAAACTCACTCCTTCCCCTCTATACTTACACATCTAATTTCGTAAATTTATATAAACAAAACCTAATCTAATAACCACTTACCAGCAAACGCTTAAAGCAATTCATTTTATTGTCATTTTCTAAGCATACTTTTATACATTTTCATTGTCGAATTTACTCAAAACATGTTATGTTCTAAATGTATTTTTCAACTTGAAAGGGGTATAAGCATTGAAAAGAATCCTAGTTTTACACACAGGCGGAACAATTGCAATGGAAGAAGATAAAGAAACTGGGGTTGTACAACCAGGTGAAAAGAATCCTCTTTTGAAATTTATTCCTGATTTAGAAGGCGATGTTGATTTAATTGTCGAAGATGTGTTCCATCTTCCATCTCCTCATATGACTCCTAGCGAAATGCTACAATTACAAGTCATCATTGACGAAAGAGTAAAACAAGATAATATTCACGGCGTAGTCATTACGCATGGTACCGATACATTAGAAGAGACAGCTTATTTTCTTGATTTAACAGTTCAAGCAACCATCCCAATCATTGTGACAGGAGCAATGCGTTCTAGTAATGAATTAGGTGCTGATGGTCTATATAATTTCTTATCAGCTGTAAAAGTTGCTAGCAGTAATGAAGCTGCTGAAAAAGGTGTTTTAGTCGTATTAAATGATGAAATACATTGCGCTACAAATGTAACAAAAACGCACACAAGTAATGTCGCGACATTCCAAAGTCCACAGTACGGACCAATTGGCATGGTAACAAAACGCGGTGTTGTTTTCCATCATGCTTTAGTGCATCACGAAACATGCGCAGTACGACAGATTTCTAAAAACGTTGTCGTTCTAAAAGCATACGCAGGTATGGATGATACATTATTATCAGCAATCGAAACACTACCAGTAGACGGAATTGTTATTGAAGCACTTGGACAAGGTAATTTACCTCCACGAACACTTCCTAGTTTAGAACGGTTAATAAGCAAAGGAATTCCTGTTGTATTAGTGTCTCGCTGTTTCAACGGTATCGTTCAAGATGTATATTCGTATGAAGGCGGGGGCAAACAACTAAAAGATATGGGTGTTATATTCACATACGGTTTAAACGCTCAAAAGGCACGTATTAAATTGTTAGTCGCATTAGAGAATACAAACTCTCACGAAACAATCCAAAATATGTATATGCACGATTAAAAAAGCAGCTGTCGAGTTTTTCGACAGCTGCTTTTTATTCTCCTCTTGATGCAATGGTGTGCGCAATCGCATCTCCATGGAATCTACCGTTCTCGATAAATATTTCATTTGCGTTATTCCCCGCAGCAATTACACCTGCAATAAAAATATTTTCAGCGTTTGTTTCCATACTACCCTCTGTATAAATCGGACGCCCTGTTGCTTCATCAATCAGAACTCCCATTTTTGTTAAGAAATTGTGGTCTGGATGGTAACCCGTCATAGCAAATACAAAATCGTTTTGAATTGTATTTGCTTCACCATCTACTGTATACGTCAACGTATGCTCAGTAATTTCTTTTACATGCGCATGGAAATGCATTTGAATTGTCCCATTTCGTACTAACGCCTCAAATTCCGGCAAAATCCACGGCTTAATACTTGGCGAGTATTCCCCACCACGGTATAGAACTGTTACACGTGCACCCGATTTAACAAGCTCTAACGCCGCATCTACACTTGAATTTTTACCACCTATTACAACGACATCTCGATCAAAATAAGGATGTCCTTCTTTGAAATAATGAGCTACTTTCTCAAGTTTCTCACCAGGTACATTCATATAATTCGGATTATCATAATATCCAGTTGCGACAACAATGTATTTTGCCACATATATTTCTTTGTTTCCGTCACGCTTCGTCGTTTCAACTTTAAAAACATCACCATCTTTTTGAACTTGTTCCACTCGTTCAAATGCATTTACACGTACAGATTTACGCTTTACTACTTCACGATAATACGCAAGCGCTTGATTACGAAATGGCTTACGATTTTCTGTAATAAAAGCCACTTCACCAATTTCTAATTTTTCACTAGAGGAGAAAAATGTTTGGTGAGTTGGATAATTATAAATTGCATTTACAATGTTTCCTTTTTCGATTACTAACGGATTTAACCCCTCTTTTTGCAACGAAATCGCTGCTGCTAATCCGCATGGACCGCCTCCGATAATAATAACTGTCTCTTTTTGCATACTCAGTTCACTCCTAGTCTTCTACCTCTGCTCTATTTTATATAAACAAGAAAAAACCTACTTACAGCAGTAGGCACCTATCTTTATTGTATTCATTTTTCATATATTTGTCATCTAAACGAAACATACATCCGATAGACATCTGCTAAAAACTGCTGAAATTTAATACCTTGTTTCCCTAATACATTCTCAGGATCAATCTTTCTAGCTGGATCCAATGTTTTATGTGATACGATATCTTTTTTTGGATTCAAACCGAAGTTTTGGCATAAATACGCATGATACCACGTAAAACGAGTATATGCTTCCCAAAAGTTAACATCACCGCCATAACAAAGTTCTACCCCAATGGCAGCCTTATTCGCATCATAACCATATAAGTCATTATCCGTCGGCACACCATATCTAACATGATACGCAACTTCATTTATAGGAATAATTTCCAATATCGTTTTATCATCTATAAATGTATGCGCCGAAGCTTTCGGTTGTATTTCATTAAAGTAATCTCGATTCCCTATCGCATTGCTACCAGGATTCCCCGTATCATGACTTACAATAAACCTTACTTTAGAAAGAGGCATTCCCGGTCGTGAACTTCCATATCCAATATAGTTACGCTCTATAGGAAACATCGCCATTACTACCAACTCCCGCTTTAGAAGATTACCTTACTTCCTTATATGTATTCGGTAGCAATGTCCTTATAGCATATTTCTTATGCGAAGATAAAATCGAAAATATTTGATGTGAATACCATAAATAATAAAATACTTACAGCCACTCCATAAAAACCGTAAAACCAAACACAATCTTCTTTCGTATCTAAACCGAAAAATTTATTTACTGATTGTAATAATGTGCCACGCTTACTTTGCTTGTTTCGTAATACTTCCACTCGTTCTACAACATCCGCTGGCATCATAATTCTTTGGTCTACTGTCATTTTCATCATTTATCTCTCCTTAAAATCATTTCCGTTTTGTTTATCTAAGGAGAGTATAGCACGTTTGTTCGTGCAGAACAAGCGTTCTTTTTGTTTTTATTTTATTTTTCAGCAAGCCAAGTAAGAATTGAGATTACAACGGCGATAATCGGCCCTACTACAACCAAACCAAATATTAAAAACAGTAACCCTTCCCCGAACACCCGAACGATACTTGTTTTTCTGGCTTCCATCGTTCTTGCAAGTTCTCCCTCTAACCTCTTAACCTTTTCTTCTAATTGTTCTACTCGTTCCATCATTTCATTTTCCATATACAACACCTCAATTTAATACTTCAACAAAAAAACGTGATCCCCTCGAAAGGAAATCACGTTTTCTCAAAACATTATATATTATACCCAACCTCTGAAGCGACTAGCCTCAGCCATTTTACGAACACCAACCATGTATGCAGCTAAGCGCATGTTTACTTTACGAACTTGTGATGTTTCATAAATTGAATCGAATGATCTTACCATTACTTTTTCTAAACGTTGTTCTACTTCTTCCTCAGTCCAGTAGTAACCTTGGTTATTTTGTACCCACTCAAAGTAAGATACTGTAACGCCACCAGCACTTGCTAATACGTCTGGAACAAGTAAAATACCACGATCTGTTAAGATTTTTGTTGCTTCTAATGTAGTTGGGCCATTTGCAGCTTCAACCACAATTTTCGCTTTAATCTTATCAGCATTTTCTTCTGTAATTTGGTTCTCAATTGCAGCTGGAACTAAAATGTCGCAATCAAGTTCTAATAGTTCTTTGTTTGAAATTGTATTATTAAATAGTTTTGTTACAGTACCGAAGCTATCGCGACGATCTAGTAAGTAGTCAATATCTAATCCATTTGGATCATGTAATGCGCCATAAGCATCTGAAATTGCAATTACTTTCGCGCCTGCATCATGCATAAATTTAGCTAAGAAGCTACCCGCGTTACCAAATCCTTGAACAACAACGCGTGCACCTTTAATATCAATGTCACGTTTTTTCGCAGCTTCACGAATACAAATTGTTACACCTTTTGCAGTCGCTGTTTCACGTCCGTGTGATCCACCTAATACAAGTGGTTTACCTGTAATAAATCCTGGTGAATTAAATTCATCGATACGGCTATACTCATCCATCATCCATGCCATAATTTGTGAGTTTGTAAATACATCTGGAGCCGGAATATCTTTTGTCGGACCAACAATTTGGCTAATTGCTCGTACATAACCGCGGCTTAATCTTTCTAATTCACGGAAAGACATCTCACGTGGGTCACAAATGATTCCACCTTTACCTCCACCGTATGGTAAATCAACAATACCACATTTTAAACTCATCCAAATAGAAAGTGCTTTCACTTCATTTTCTGTTACGTTTGGATGGAAGCGAATTCCGCCTTTCGTTGGACCAACAGCATCATTATGTTGTGCACGATATCCTGTAAATATTTTAACAGTCCCGTCATCCATACGAACTGGAATTTTCACTGTCATCATACGAATTGGTTCTTTCAATAATTCATATACTTCGTTTGGATAACCCAATTTTTCTAATGCTTCATTAATTACAATTTGTGTTGAATTTAACAATTCAAAATGTTGTTCCCCTTGTTGTTGTGTTTTCGTTTGAGTTCCCTTTTCGGCTACCATAGTAAGTAAACCCCCTGTAATTTCACTTGTTTAGTAAACCTTCATTGCCTAGTATACACCGTTAAATTTGGAATGCAATAGAAAACGCTAACAAATATATACAAACTATTTCGCGTTGCAAGCGTTTTCACTATTATTATAGTCCTTTTATTGCTTTTAGAAAAGTAAAATACTTAAATATTTAAATATTTTTTATTTTCACCAAAACACATTCAATAAAATCAATATTTCATCAAGAAATACTGATCAAATTTTCAAATACAGTTCGGCTAGTATTGTTGCCTAAACTTCGCTTTATAGATTTTAGATTTTCCAATCTTCAGCTGCATAAAAATAAAACCTCAAGCTACGTTACATTAGCTGAGGTTTTGCTTTTTCACAAAGTAATTGTATATTTGTTCAATTGCTTGAGAATCCATTAATTCTTTACCATATTCCATTATGCGATAAATTGTTGCTGTTGACGGATTACCGTATTCCGCTAAAATAGCTATAAAATCCGCCTTCAATAATTGAAATTGCTCTTCTTCTTCTATCCAAAGATAAAAACGATTATCCCATGTATACAACTTCCCATCAGTTACACCAAGGTTATATAAGCGATTTGACAAATTGATTACATCATCTAATGTAGCAAACTCGTAAAGTATATGTTCACTTTCATCAAGAGTCACTTGCATTTCAATAAACTCGTCACGGAACTCATCTTCTGTATCCACTTCTTGATTTTCTTTTGTTACAATTACAACCATACCTTGAGCTTGTAGAGAAAATACTTCCACAGCAATCGGACCATCCGCTTCAAACCCTAATTCTTTATTTGCTTCTTGCATCATATCACGGAATAGTTGCTGTACTTTCGGTGCATTTCTCCACAAATCTTCTTTCGTTAATCCTCGTTCTGATAAATCATCAAATGTTAGGAAAATTTTGATCTTATTGTAATTTAAACGTTCCAGTCTCATCTCATACCCTCCCTACGTAACCATTGCATCTAATTTTTATTATATGAAATAGAAAATAGATGGTTCTTTTCGAACAACTATTCTGACATTCTTATCCATCTATCCCATTCTTCTTTCGTGTTACCAATAAGGATATTTTGAAGATTTAATTGATCCCCAATGCTTTTTTTTCCTATAAAACCAACAAAGAGATTTTTATTTTTTGCTTGCAACAAATCAATAAATCTTACTGCCTCTTCAAGTTCTCGTTCATCATCAAAAGATATAAACAAATACTTAGGTTGCAATTGTTCAATAGCTAGTAAAATACCTTCTTCATCTAAACTTGTCCCCATATACATTGCTTGATATCCTTTTATTCGTAAATACGTCGCGAAAATAAATCCTTTTAATATATTATTTTCCAAAACGAAAACTTTGTTAACGGAAGAATACACTGATGCATTATGATAAATCATTCCTAGACGTGTTTGTAAGAATGATACAACATATTTGAATTGTAACATTGTAATCTCATTATTATTTTTTAAAATTAACAACTTGTTTGCGACTTGAAGAACGATGCTTATAACAACTTTTTCCGTTGAATATATACTAAAAACCTCGTTTAATAATGCAGAAGTTGTAATTTCATCAAATTCTAACAAAGCTTGTAGTATATCGTCCACTAAAACAACTTCTTTATCAGGAATTTTTTCTATTTGAATATTGTTCTGCAACCGATTCCCTTCTAATAACTGAACGGCTTGTCCAATCATCATCCCCTCAGAAACCTTGTTCATTAACCATTTCAAAATATGAATATGCTCTTCTGTATACAAACGATGCCCCGCATGATTTCTTTTTGGGGCAATAATATGATAGCGTCTTTCCCATGCGCGAAGTGTACTCGGTTGAATTCCGAGTATATTCGAAACAGCTTTTATATTATAGTTTCCATTTGAAGTTGGCATTATTTCCCTCCACACAACGTAATGATATGCGTTTGAGAAGGTGCCCGAAAACGAAGAGGAAACAATGTTGTTCCATACCCATTACTAACAAATAGTGTCATATTAAAATGCTTATATATGCCACCCTTTAAATGTTTTTCAGATGAAAACAACCGAATTTGTCCTCCATGTGTATGCCCACTTAACACGAGCGAAATTTGCTCTTTACCAGACATTTTTTTTATTATATCAGGGTTGTGACTAATTAAAATGCGAAAACCTTCTTCTTTACAATCAGCCAATGCTAAATCTAAACGATCTCGTTCTAATCCAACATCATCGATACCGAGCAAGCAAATTTTCTCTCCTAATTCAGACTCAAATACAACTCTTGTATTATCTAATACCTTCACGTTATTTTCTAACAATAAAGCATCTAATTCGTGATATTCAATTTCATAATCATTATTTCCCCATACAAAATATACAGGGGCTACTTCTCTTAACTTTTGAATATTTAAAGAGATCTGCGATAAAGGTACTCCTTTTTCAGCTAAATCGCCGCCAATAATTACGATATCCGCTTTCCCTTTCACTCGTTCAATTAGCGAGCTAGAAATGACCCTTCTATGAATATCCGAAATAAAAAAAACATTAACTTTTTGAAAACTTTCCGGAAATTCTTCGAATACTAATGTATGTTCCAGCACAGTATTACGCATCGCTTCTTTATACATTCCAAGAAGACATACAAAACCAATGCATATGAGAGTACATAATAATATAATCCATGTCATATATTTTTACTCTCCCTCCTCGTAAAGTATAGTCCTTCATTTTATATGCAGCTATTTTATATCACTCATTTAACTCGCTCTCTTACTTCGCAGACTTATCTTTTATAGGAATTTTTAATTCTTGTCCTACTCTCACTTTGTCTTCTTGCAAATCATTATACTTTTTAATTACTTCCATCCCATTTTCATCTGAGAAATATTGCTTCGCTATACTTTCTAAACTTTCTCCATCTTTCACAATATGAGTTGCTACTTTCTCAGACTGCTTTTGAGATTCAGTCTTAGCTGAATCAAAGAAAATCACTTCAAACGCACTTTTCCCAGCATTATTACTATCATTTTTCACCTGTGTATATTTATCTGTATACCATAGAATACTAATAGGTAACAATATGAATAAAAATGTTAAAACTCGGACGAAAATATGATTCATTTTAAATTTTGGTTTTTTCTCTTTATTTCTACGAACTTCACTACGCGGCGGTAAACCTTCATCTTCTTCCACTCGCTCAACTTCTAACTCCTCTTCAAAATTAGGAATTCGTTTTCTCATGTTGTTCACCACCACCTTCCATTTATTTTCTTAATTGGAGTCCCATTATAAAATCAACAAGAAAGTGTGCAAAGATTGTTATAAACAAATTTCCTGTCCACTCGAATACATAACCAAAAACAAAGCTAATAAAGCAGACGAAACAAAACAAAAAAGGCTTCGTTATATACCGAATATGTAACACAGCAAAAATTAAACTCGCTATTACAATTCCAAAATGAGTCTGCACTACACCTCTAAATAAAAACTCTTCCGCAAAGCCAATAATAAACGTGATAACGAGTAAATGCATGACCGAGATTCCTTGAAACATTCTATCGTTAATGCCACCATCATCAAACCAAGATTCTGGAAACACTCGCATTGCAACATAATCTAATAACACAATACAAATCGCTAATAAGCCACCTAGTACAAGTATAGAAATCGGTTCCCATTTCCATAAACTATAAACTTCTCTTTTATCTTGAAATAATATGTATGCTAGTAAACAACCGATGCCAATAATGATTAGTTGTGTTATGTATAGATTCAGTCTTATTTCCCTCGGACTCATATCTTCAACATTTTGCCTTTGAATGTTCATCATTCCTCCATCTTCCCTAGGCCGAAAAGCTTTTGTAACTCTGTTTCCCAATTATAGTCGAAAACAGACTGTTGCGCTCGTCTTTTTTTATACTCTGTTTTTGTAATACCACAGTAATCACAACAGTTTTCTATCTCTTTTTCCTTTCTATAACCGAACTGTTGTAATAAATATTCACGCCTACATCCTTGAACTTGTATCCATGACTTCATATTTTCTAGCTCACTATATTTATTACGCAATCTCACTTCCACTTCCGCTATTAATCTGTGCATTATTTCATCTGACAAGCTCTCTAGCAGAAGATTTCGCCGTTGTATGATTCCAAGATATTCGAGATGATAACGGATAAAACGCCAATATTGTTCATTAAATCTTGCTGCATTATAACAAATTTCTTCTACATCTTCTATTGGTAATACTTTCGTTTGAAACATTCTTTCTTGTAGTAACGAAAATAAAAATTGTATTTGTGATTTACTTGGCAATTCATCTTCAATGATTGAAATTGGCAAATCATGATCCAATGGACTACATAGCAAAATGGCTATACTTGGCTCACCATCTCTCCCCGCTCTTCCAATTTCTTGTAAATAAGAAGCTACATTTGTTGGATATTGAAAATGAATAATATATCTTGTATTCGCCTTATTGACCCCCATCCCAAAAGCACTTGTACATATTACAATTTGCAACTGGTCATTCATAAACTGTTGTTGAATTAACATACGCTCTTCATGTTCCATACCACCATGATAAAAAGCTACACCTGTAATTCCTTTTCCTCTTAAGTACTCGGTTAAACGCTCTGTCCAGGCCCTACTTGAGCAATAAACAATACCAGGTCCTTGCAAATACATTATATGCTCAAAAAGCGCCTCTTTTTTTTCTTCTATCGTTTCCACAAATTGCACTTCCATCGCAATATTTGGACGATCAATTGAATACACATGCTCAGCGACATTTTTTAGATTTAAACTTTCCGCTATATCTTGCAGTACATCCTTTGTAGCAGTCGCTGTTAATGCTAATACATTTGGAGATCCGATACTCTCAATTACTTTATCTAATTTTTTATAATCTGGCCGAAAATCGTATCCCCATTGTGAAATACAATGCGCTTCATCTACGACAAATAATGAAATATGTATTTTTTTCAATTCTCTTATTAGGAATTCCGACTGCAACATCTCGGGTGATACGAAAACAAATTTATAAAAAGATAGCTTTTTCATTGCTTCTCTTTTTTCACTTAACGTCCGAAAACTATTAAATGCAATAACTCGATTTTTCACGACATACTTTAATTGCGTAACTTGGTCTTCCATTAAAGATAATAGTGGTGATACAACAAGCACCGTCCCCTCTTGCAGAAGCCCCGGAAGTTGATAACACATTGACTTTCCCCTTCCAGTCGGAAGCATTGCTACAACATCTTTTCCTTCCAATAAGTCCGTAATAACTCCTTTTTGCCCCGGACGAAATTCAGAATATCCAAACCACTTATATAAATATTCCTCAAGCTTCATTAATACCCTCCATCCGTGCCAATACAAGACGGACTTCAAAATAAGAGATTCCCTCTCCAACCGCTTGCTTCAACACACGCAATTTACGTGTTTGTAATGCTTCAATTACTTTTGATACTTTTTCTATTTTTTCTTTTTCCATAAACATCTCAATAGAAAATTCTTTTTCTCGTAAAGCAATCTCCACAAAATGATCTTCTATCGTGGCAACCTTTAAATTCCGAATTGTCGCTATTTCTTCTAAAGAGCGTCCTTGTCTCCAAAAATTATATGTTTTTTTCGTTGATAAGCTAAATAAATCAGCTTTCTCATTTGGATAAGAAATAATTTCAGCTAATAATGGAAATTCATTTTCTTTATTGCGAACTTCTTGAATAAGGAAATGAATTGTACCCCAAAATAAAAAGTACACTCGAAATACATCTTGTTTCGTAATTTCCGCTAATTGTTGTAAAGTACACCCAATACGTTCATAGCCAGTTAACCGGTATGTTACGATTGTCGCTTCTACTGAATTATTTTTTTGTAAAAGAGTATGCATCTCCTTCCACAATCTTTTAGCCAATTCATTTCTCGTATATGGTATTCCCGTGAGAAAACGTTTCACCCACATCATTATTTCTGTATCCTGTTGAATTGGAATAAATTTCGCATTTGCCTGTTGTATATTCGAAATGGTTTGAACGATTAATGATAATCTCTTCCAAAACGTTTCACCTATTTCACCATAGTGTAAACCATGTAAATACGTCGGAAAGGCAAATTCATCTTCCCATTTGTTTAATTGCATGATACCCGCAGTCGTTAACACGTATGTATTATCATGTATAGATTGCACTAAATCCGTCTGTAACAACTTTGCAACTTCTTGATCATAATCAGCTCTATTTAATGATTTATAAATCCCAAACAAAAAAGAAATTTGAAACATATTCCCATCTTGTAATGTTTGCGACGATCTCTTTCCTTTCAACAAATAATAAATCGAAGAAACGGTTCTTTCACCATTCAATTGTTTTAAACAATATAATAAAGTATATTGTAGCTGCATTACCGCTTCCACCTTTCAGTCTAACTTCATTCCTTTTTCAATACGATCGCATTTAACTTATCATATTCACACTACATGCTTGTATATATTCTATTGTATCAAACGAAATAACATTTAAGTATTTTGAAAATCTTATGAAATAATTCAAAAACAAGTTGACACCCTAATTGATAAGCATTATCATTATAATTTTATGTTGAAAAGTTTTAAAAACCGTTTTACAATAAGGTTATAATTTTTTGACGAACTTTTCACATACATATTATCAGGAGGGAAAAAAGATGGCAAAATATACAATCGTTGATAAAGATACTTGTATTGCATGTGGTGCTTGTGGCGCTGCTGCACCAGACATTTATGACTATGATGATGAAGGTATTGCATTTGTGACATTAGACGATAACCAAGGTATCGTTGAAATTCCAGATGTATTAATTGAAGATATGATGGATGCATTCGAAGGCTGTCCAACTGACTCAATTAAAGTTGCTGACGAATCATTTGATGGCGACTCTTTAAAATTCGAATAGTCTTTTATTAACTTCAAAAAATGCCCCTCATATGGATGAGGGGTATTTTTTGTTTTCTATTTTCATTCTGCTTAATAAAAAACCATTAGCAGTCCATACTACTAATGGTTTTATTTTACCCCACTATTCGCCGAGCAGTAAGACCCCCACCTCAAAATTCAGCGAAAGCAAATAAGTTAGGTGAGGGTCGTGCTGCCCGTAAAGGCCCGATTGGTGAAGGCTAATAATCAGCGGGGGATGAACAAAACCCCCACTGACTAAAGTTTCACTTTATATTTTATGCATTATTCATTTTTGCAAACACCCATACTTTCAAGCGTGAGAATAACGCTACAAATACAATTGTCACTACAATTCCTTTAATTAAATTAAATGGTAAGATTGCCGTTACAACCGTTGTTTTTATAGCATCACTAGACATAGCTGGTGAATTTAAAAACCAAGTGTAAGCTGGGAATATGATGATGTAGTTTAATACACTCATGATTAACGCCATTGTAATTGTCCCAAGCATTAATCCTGTCGTTAAACTTTTTACAGTACGATACTTTCTAAATAAGAAAGCTGCTGGTCCAATAAATAAACACCCTGCAATAAAGTTTGCAATTTCTCCAACTGGCACTCCCGTTAAGCTTCCTTGAATCCCGTAATGTAAAATATTTTTTATCGCTTCTACAATTACTCCTGCAATCGGCCCAAAAATAATCGCCGCAATTAAAGCTGGCACATCACTAAAATCAATTTTTAAAAATGGCGGAAGCCCTGGGAATGGAAAATCCAACATCATTAGTAAATACGCAATACTACTTAGCATCGCTACACTCACCATCTGCACTACACTGTTTTTTTGTTTCATCTTTCTCTCTCCTTTTCCATCGATCTTCTCATGGAAAGTGGAAAGGTTCTGCTATGCCTATTTTTTCATAGAACGAAAAAACCCTTTGCGATTTACACAAAGGGAGAATTTTAAGGCACATCAAACAGACGTTCAAATACTTATCTTTTTTGAACGCATGAACCTCCATCTTCTCCCATCCAGACTATACTGTCGGCTTTGGAATCACACCAAATCCTGCCTTAACGGCTCGCGGGCTTAGAACGAAATTATTAACTGTTCATCACCGCCGGTCGGGATTTTCACCCTGCCCCGAAGATAGACCGATATTCTATTTTCCACTTCATTATACAACAACATAATCGTATTGTGAACAAAAAAAGTGTAACTTATTAAAAATAAGTTATTAATTTTATATAATCAAAGATACAATCAATATATTTTACAATACAACCCATATTTTTTATAATTCGGTATTTCTCTTATGAATCCCCTAGTCATATATCGTTAAAAGTGATAAGATGTTGAATTGTTAAGATAAGAACATTTTCTGAGTTATGGAGGAAATGTCATGAAGAAAGATAAAAGACACTCTATTCGAGAAGCAATGAAAAAGAACTTAAGAAAAGAATACTTTTATTTAAAAAAAGAATTACTTTTCTACTGTCCAATTGATCTAGGCACATTCTCAAGAGAGACATACTACGCTACTTTTGACCAAGATGGCATAAGTATTTATCAGTATGATAAAAAAACAGAAAGTAAATTAAAATTGCGTGAGCGTTATCCATGGAAGAGTTGGAATAAGGTAAAAGTTGATCACTATTTAACAACTTCTCAATTTATTTTTCAAGGTGAGCGAAACTGGATTTTATCCCTTTTCCAAAAAGGAAAAGAAGCTCAAAAAATAATTGAAGAACATACATCTTTACAAACGGAAGTTGTTTCCCGTCCTTTTTCCAAGAAACTTCCTGGTTTCCGTTCTAATACACCATTGAATAAATACATCGGTAGCATTTGTTACACTGCACTTATTGCATTTTTATTAAAATGGATGATTCCATTTCAAGCACCACAAATCGCCCTGTATTCTCTTTCAATTGGCTTTATGCTTCTTGGTTTACTTTGTCTTACAATTGGTCTAATCGAGCCAACTATCGTACTATTTCGGACAAAAGAAAAAACAAGAACAAAAGTCTTTTACTTATATAGCTACTTAGCTATTTCTGGATTTATATGTGTCTTTATTTTTTGGTAAAAGAAGCCGTCCCAAAAGATTTTTTGGGACGGTTTTTCGTTACGAATAGGTTACTCTTATCTTCGTATGTTATTGCTAAGTCAACATTTCTTGTCGAAACGTTGATATAAATTCATTTACTATCGTATTCTTAAAAATCTATTCAAAAGTTATACTTTGAGAAGTTTCCTTTACTTAACGTATAGTTGTTGGTTCGGATAGATTCGCTCTTGTCGTAATCCATTTCTCACTTTGATTTCCTCAACTGTCATACTAAATCTCCGAGCAATACTAACTAAAGTATCACCTTTTTGTACAACATATAATGATGATGAAACGACTTGGTTTTTTTGTTCATTTAAAACAAGCAACGGATTCATCGCATTCCTTTTCTCCATCGTCCATCTTCCTTGATGCACTTCTAAATGTAAATGCGCTCCTCGCGATTCTCCTGTATTCCCTACCTCTCCAATTCGCTCTCCTTTTGAAATATTATCCCCTTGAACTACATATCTCTTATTTAAATGCGCATAAACAGCCTCATATTCTCCATGTTTAATAAACACAACATTTCCATAACTACTTGAAAAATAAGACTTTGTCACCTTACCATTTTGAATAGCTACAACGGGCGTTCCAATGGACGCAGCTATATCAATACCATAGTGTTTCCCATGTCTTGTCCCAAAATAATCACTTACCTGCCCATCAACAGGCCATATCCACTGATTCTCTTCAGCATAAACATGTAATTGAGATAAAAATAATATACTCAATATCACCACGCCACATTTTAACGCTTTCATATACATCCTCCGTTTTCTAATAACCGTCATACCTTCTCTATTGTGGGATATTATAGAAAAAAGTATACAAAAAAAGAAGTGAATTACTCCACTTCCTTCTCTTTTTTATTGCGAAAAACAAGTGCACTGCGGTTATATTCCACATCTTTCACTTGTAAACGCGCATTTATTACTCTAGCTACCGCAAACAAATAATCAGATAACCGATTTACATACTTTAGAACAATTTCATTGGTTTCTCCTTCTTTTTGCAACGACACTACACAACGTTCTGCTCTTCTTATAACTGTACGTGCAATGTGTATTGTAGCTGATGCCTCGCTACCACCTGGTAAAATAAAACGTTCTAATGGCGGCGCTTCTTCTGTATAAGAATCGATTCTTCTCTCTAAATACTCGACCATCTCTATCGTTACTTTATAGGGAATTTTCTTCTCTACTATTGCTAAATCTCCTCCACAATCAAATAGTTCATGTTGAATATTTTCAATCTCGTTATAAATGTCACGAAAACATTCCTCTTGCAATTTTGACAGCGCGTATCCGATATGAGAGTTCGCCTCATCAATCGTGCCATAAGCTTCCACACGTATATGATCTTTATCCACTCGGCCACCTATTACACTCGTTTCCCCTTTATCTCCTGTTTTTGTATAAAGTTTCATTTCATTATGACACCTCTCTTTTTTCATACTGATTATTAAAGGAAAAAACTCTACCATTCTTTATTTAATTGAACTTACAAAAAAATAAAAAAAAGTAGAGCTTTTATTCATTATCACTTTTAAAAAACATGCATATCTAAATTATACGATTCGGTAAATATACAGAGAATGTAGTTCCTTCTCCAACGACACTGGATACAGAAATCTTTCCATCATGACCTTGAACAATATTTTTAGCAATCGCAAGCCCGAGTCCAGTTCCAACCTTTTTCCCACGCGTTCTCGCTTTGTCAGCTTTATAGAACCGATCGAACAAGAATGGAATATCTTCTTCTGGAATACCCGCACCTGAATCCTGCACTTCAAAAGCAAGGCCACTATTTTCCGTATTAATTACAAGTGTAACATGTCCACCCGCATTTGTATGACGGATTGCATTATCAATTAAATTCGTCAATACCTGCTCCATACGATCTGCATCAAACGGATATTGTTCAATTGGGCTTTGGAAATCAACTGTTAATTGAACTTCTTTATCCTTTGCAATCCCTTGGAATTTACGGCCGATTTTTTCGACAAAAGGATGAATATCAACTTCACCTATATGTAACTCTACATGACCACTTTCCATACGTGCTAAATCTAATAACTCATTTACAAGTTTACCTAAACGAACAGATTCATCATAAATAATTTGAACAAACTCATTAATTTCTTCTTTTGTTTGCACAATATCATCTAAAATCGCTTCACTATACCCTTGAAGCATTACCATCGGTGTACGAAGTTCATGTGATACATTCGCAATAAAGTCTTGACGCATTTTCTCAAGACGACGCTCTTCCGTCATGTCTCGCAATACTGCTACTGCTCCACGAATTTTCGTTTGATTGTAAAGCGGTGTCATAAGAACTACGTAGTTACCTTTTTGCAAATTAATTTCAACAACCTGTTGTTGTTCGCTTTCTACAACGAGATGGAATAGTTCAACAAGTTCAGAAGGAAGTTTTTTACTTAATTCTACTTCTTTTTCTTCTTGCCAAACTTGTAAGAAATTTTCTGCCGGTGGATTGATAACAACGACTTCACCTTCTTGATTTAACGTAATAACACCATCCGCCATACTACTCAAAATGCTAGCTAACTGCTCTTTTTCCTGCTGCAGAGCATTCATATTAAACTTCAACTGCTTACCCATTTGATTTAAAGCAGTTGCGAGCTCCCCAATTTCATCCTGCGACACCATAGGGGCTTTCGTATCAAATTTCCCGCGCGCTACCTCAAAAGCAACCTCACGCATTTTACGGAGCGGCGCTGTAATTCGGGTAGATAAGAAGAATGCAAAGAAAGTTGTTAAAATAATCGCAATCCCGGCTGATAAGAAAATAAAATCAGTCGTTCTCTCCATACCTTGTATCGGCACTTGTAAAGATTCATATACAAACACTGCACTTTGATTTTTTGACTGCACTGGTTTCCCGACAATCATAATATCATTTTCCGTGTTTTTATTTTTTCTACTATTAGAGGCTTTTCTAATATTATTCTTGATTTCCTTTTTATCTGTAAATACAGCTGCTAATTCTTTATCATTTTTCAAATCATCCATTGTAAGCGTAACTAATCCTTCTTGTTTCGGTGAAGAAGAAATTTCCTTACCGTCTTCTACAATGATAATCCTTGAAAGTGGGTCAGAAAATTTGTAGGCGATATCCTCAATCGTTTTGACATCGGCACCTTCTTCAATTAACTCTGAAACACTTGTTGCAACTTTTTGAAGCCTAGCTTCACTCATATCAACATAATATGTTCTAAAAAACTGCGAAAGTAAAATCGCAACAAATCCAAGAACAAACGAAACGAGAAGTAATATGGTCATCCATAACTTCCCTACTACACTTCTCCAAAGCATCAGTCGTTCACAACCTCAAACTTGTAACCAACGCCCCAAACGGTAACAATCATCTTCGCAGCATCTGGTGATTTTTTACTTAACTTCTCACGTAAACGCTTTACATGCGTATCAACTGTACGTAAATCTCCGAAGAATTCATATTGCCATACTTCTTTTAACAATTGCTCACGGTCAAACACCTTATCTGGAGCTTTCGCTAAGAATAATAGTAATTCATACTCTTTCGGTGTTAAATTCACTTCATTACCATCTGCTGTAACACGATGTGCATCGTTATCAATTGTTAAGTGCGGGAACACAGTAACATCTTTCGTCGTTGTATCTTGTGTAAAGAATGTTGTTGGTACAGCACGACGTAACACCGCTTTCACACGAAGCACTACTTCACGTGGGCTAAATGGTTTCACGATATAATCATCAGTTCCTACCTCAAACCCTTGTACCCGATTTACTTCTTCACCTTTTGCTGTCAGCATAATAATTGGTGTCGCTTTCTTCTCACGAACCCCTTTGCACACTTCGATACCATCTTTACCAGGCATCATAAGATCTAATAAGATTAAATCATAATCATTTTGTAAGGCCATTTCTAAAGCTGTATCACCATTATCCGCTTCTTCAATTGTGTATTGCTCTCTTTCTAAATACATTTTCAATAAGCGACGAATACGATCCTCATCGTCTACAATTAATATTCTTGATTCATTTTCCATTTCTACCCGCTACGCATTTTAGCGCAACGGTTCACACCTACCCTTCTACAATATTATGTTGCACTTATTCTCATTTAACAAAATATTTTTTAAACGTTTCACTTTCCATATTATGCTTCACAAGAATAATAAAGTTTGTTCAATTTTTTTCCAAAACTATGTATTTTATTTGAACAGTATATTATGTCCTCGACATCATTTTACAAAATCAACCGCTACTTTGTCATGTTTTTCTCAAAAAAGAAGAAAATTTGACAAAAATAAAATAGGAAAGTGACATACACTCTCCTATTTTATTTCTCTATGCATATGAATGTAAACCCGCAATGATTAAGTTCACTACAATAAAGTTAAACATAATGATCGCAAAACCAATTACTGCAAGCCACGCTGATTTTTCCCCATGCCATCCTTTAGATAATCGCAAATGTAATACTGCAGCATAAAAGAGCCACGTTATAAGTGCCCAAACCTCTTTTGGATCCCACCCCCAAAAACGCGTCCATGCTATTTGAGCCCAAATCATCGCAAAAATTAGCGCACCTAATGTGAAAACTGGGAATCCAATCGCAATAGATCGATATCCGATTTCATCTAGTAAATCACTATTCGTATTCTTTACTAGTGGCTGAAGTGCCGCTGATACTCGTTTGCGTAAAACAAGTCTTAATACAATATAAAGTAGTGTTCCAACTATTACTGACCAAATAACAGTATTTAATTTTTTCGCATTTACAATTGCTGGAACTTCGACTGTCGGTTCTAGTTTATTTTCTGTCAGTAACTTCCCTTCATGTGGTCCAACTAAAGCTGGGAGATTATACTTCATCGCGACTTGTTGTTCATTTTTATCAATCCATTGAAACTTAGCTTCATATTTCATACTGGAGAATACTGTCGTTACTGCAATAAATCCAACTGTACAAACAAGTGTGAACACTACCGTTTCTAACCAAAATGTACGTTTACTTCTCGTTGATTGATCTACATTTTTCAATAAATACATAACGCCCGTAATAAAACTAATTGCTAAAATTGCTTGTCCTGCTGCTGCAGTCGTCACGTGAATGTGTAACCAGTTACTTTTTAAAGATGGGATAAGCGGGGATATTTCCCTCGGGAACATACTTGCATAGGCAATTAATAAAAGAGCAACTGGTAATGCAAATAGTCCAATTATACTTACACGGTACATAAAATACATTACAATAAATGCTCCGACAAGCATCATACCGAAAAACGTACCGAATTCGAAAAAGTTACTAACTGGCGCATGACCTGATGCAATCCACCTTGTAACAAAATATACTGTTTGTGCTATAAACCCTAAAATTGTAATCGTTATTCCTACATTTGCCCATTTATGACCCTTTTCTTTAATGGCTCCCCCAAAAAATAGAGTCGCAATTAAATATAAAATAAATGCGGTAAAGAGAAAGTTACTACTTATTTGCACCATATCGTTTCCCCACCTTAACTAATTTTTTTATCAATTACTTTATCATTTGGCTGTGGAATTGCTGTACCTTCTATTACTCTTTCAATATCTTTCTTTAAACCGAACCAATTTTTATTCGTATGCCCTGCAATCCACCATTCATCATTAACACGTTGTATCCAAATACGGCGATGATTCCAATACATACCTTGAATGACACCAACCATAAATATAAATCCTCCAATACCGAGAATCCAAAGCGTTAAATCTTTTCTTACAGTAAGTGCTGTTGCATTTTGCATTTCAACACCTGCAAACGACATTTTATATTTGTTGTTTCCATCAGGTTCTATATTTTGCTGAATACCAACAAAACTCACTTCACCATCTGGTGTTTCAGGTGTAAACATTTTAAATACAAATGCAGGATTGTTTGGTAATTTCGTTTTTGTATTTGGTTTTCCATTCTCATCAAAATAAAAATCAGGAAAATAGCTTAATAGTTCTAGAGAATAACCATTTCCTAAATCATATTTTTCCTTAGGATTCGTTAAATCTACTTTAATCGGTCCCCACTTTTGATTATTTTCTTTATTTTGCAAGTTAAAGGACATACTTTTAAATTCACTTTCTTTATAATCCACTTGATACACTGCAAATTGATCAAATTTCAGTGGTTCATTCACGCGAATTTCCGCTTCTTTTACCTTTTCTAATTTTGGTTTTTGACCCGCTATATTTTCTCCTACCGCTTTGTATAATACAGCATTTGTTTGGAAGTTTTTCGCAATCATTTTATCACCAACGCGATCAATCGCTTCATCATAAACTTCTTTGTCCTTACTCTTATCATAAACTTCCTTGATAAACTTTTCGTTCTTCAAATAGTATTGTCCATCCGTCCCTGGTATTTCTTTCGTTTCACCGTCACGTAACCAAAGTGCTTCGTCTACGTACATACTCGGTAAAAAACGAAGCATTGCACCGAACAAAAAGATAATAAGACCGATATGATTTACATATGGACCCCAACGCGAGAAGCGTCCCTTTTCTGCTAAAACGTTTCCGTCTTCCACTTTCACGTTATAGTTTCTTTTCTTTAAATTCTTTTGCACTCTTTCCAGATCACCATCTTGAGGTGTACCAGTCCCATATAATCTCTGTCTCTTTAAAAAGCTAGGATGTCTTTTTACGCCTTGCTTTTTTAAAGCTTTATAAAGTGGAATAACGCGGTCTAAACTACATATCACAAGTGAAATACCGATAGAAGCAATCAAAATCATATACCACCATGAACCGTATAAATTATTAAATCCTAATTGATAGTACAATTGTCCTAAAAATCCGTATTCTTGTTTATAATATTCAGCTGGTGCAATTCCTGGCGTTATGTACATTTCTTGCGGAAAAATAGTTCCTATCGCTGATGCAGCTAAAGTTATTACGATTAGCCATACACCCACTTTTACAGAAGAGAAAAAGCTCCAAATTTTATCGACTATCGTTTTTGTTTGCGTGAGAGATCTCCGCGCACTCCCCTCATAGCGCATATCCAATAGTTTTACATTTTCATTGCTTTCAAATGGTTTCCCACAAGCTTCACAAAAAATGGTTCCTATCGGATTAACATGTCCACATTCACATTTAATTTCTTTCAACACTCTCACCGCCCCTGTATCTATATGTACTATTGTATATTCTAACCTCAAGTTACCGCAATACTCAGAATTTTTAAATCAGAGGCGCTATTGACATGCACCTCTTATGTAAAGGCTTTCTTTATTACGGAGTAATTTTCTTTAAATAGCCTTCTAACTGTTCTTTCGTTTGTTCACCTATAATTTGCTCCACTACTTTTCCATCTTTATCAATCAAAAAGCTTGTCGGTAATGGACCTACTCCATATGTTCCTATAATCTTTTGTCCTTTATCAATGGCAACTGGGAATTTCAAACCATATTGGTTCACAAAGTTCTTTACTGCAATATCCGTTTCATCTGCATCTAACGCTATGATTTCAACGCCTTTTTCTTTATACTTTGGATATAATTCATTCATATAAGGCATTTCTTTTTCACAAGGTTTACACCACGTGCCCCAAAAGTTTAAAAATACACCTTTACCCTTTAAATCTTTTAGTTCAATTTTCTTCCCTTCTAAATCCGTCACAACAAAGTTAGGTGCTTCTTTTCCGATTTGCATTTTCTCTTTATTAGCAAAGAATCCTTGATAAAGTGTAAATCCTACAGCACCGCTTAAAATGAGCAGAATGATAACACGAAATAATAAGCGATTTTTCTTCATCTTTTCTCCCCTCTCCTCGGTAAATGGTATGTATTCTTTTCTGTAAATGTTGTATTGAATAAATCACCAGCAGAGCACTCCACTGGTGAAATTTTAACTCTATAGCTTATCTTGGCTTTGTAGAAGCAAGTGCGCGTAATTGTTTTACCTCATGTGGTGTCAATTCTCTTGCATCACCAGGTCGCAAACTACCCACTTCTAAAAAGGCATAACGTTCACGTTTTAATTTCACTACTTTACAGTCTAACGCTTCAAACATACGACGTACTTGACGATTACGGCCTTCGTGAATTGTTAATTGTACAATCGCCATCTCTTTACGCTTGTCCCAAGAAATAATTTTCACATTTGCTGGTGCTGTTTTCCCGTCTTCTAACATAACGCCTCGTTCTAACATGCGAATTTTCTCACCTGTTAATGGTCCTTTAATTTTTGCAACATATGTTTTTTCAACTTTATATCTCGGGTGCATTAATACATTGGCGAAATCTCCATCGTTTGTCATCAATAATACGCCAGACGTATCATAATCTAAACGTCCGATTGGGAATAAACGTTGTCTGATTTCAGGGAAAAAGTCTGTTACAACACTTCTTCCTTTATCATCTGATACACTCGAAATTACACCAGTTGGTTTATATAGTAAAAAATAAACAGGTTCTTCTTTTTCAAGAGGGATGTTATTTACTTCTACTTTATCTTGAGGAGTTACTTTTGTTCCTAACTCCTTCACTATTTTCCCATTAACTTTCACTTTTCCTTGCTGAATTAATTCCTCAGCCTTTCTTCTCGATGCAATACCTGCTTGCGCAATCACTTTTTGTAATCGTTCCATTTCTTTTTTTCACCTCGAATTTATCTTACCTTACATTAGAAAGACTTGGCAACCGCATACGCTTTACGGCTATTCGCTCCTTCTCACTTAAACAACATAGCGATGATAATAAACATATAAAGGTCAAATCATGTTTTTACCCTTTATTATTGTCCACATTTTTCATATTTCTCACAATAAAAGTTCATCATTTTGTCAAAAATACCGCATAAAAAAACCACTATTAAACTACACGTTAATAGTGGTCGTATACGTATTATAAGCGAAATAGCGCAAAAAATGAATAGCATTACCGAAACAATAGAGAAACAAACACAATCGAGCAAATAATTCCGATCAAATCTGCAAAAAGCCCTACCTTTAATGCATCTCCCATTTTTCTAATACCAACAGCCCCAAAGTATACTGTTAAAATATAAAAAGTCGTATCTGTGCTACCTTGCATCGTTGAAGCTAATCTTCCAATAAACGAATCTGGCCCATATGTCGCAATTAAATCAGTCGTAATACTTAAACCAGCCGATCCCGAAATAGGACGTATAAGTGCTAGTGGAACAATTTCCGCTGGGACATGAATTAAGTCTAACATCGGCTTCATTACAGATATCATCGCATCTAACGCTCCAGACGCTCGAAAAATCGAAATGGATACAAGCATTCCCACCATAAACGGTAAAATGGAAACTGCAATTTGAATCCCTTCTTTTCCTCCCTCAACAAACGATTCATACGTCGGAACTTTTTTTATCGTGCCATATAAAAGGATAAAACCGATTACACAAGGGATTACCCATAATGAAATTGTATTTACAATACTCATTTTTTCCGCCCCTTTCTACTCCTTCTTCGGTAAAAATAGCGGTCAATCCAAATTGCTCCAATCATAGAGAGTACTTGTGCAATGAATGTTACCCCAACGATTTCGGTAGGATTTGCTGATTCATAAGTCATTCGAATCGAAATGACAGTAGTAGGGATTAAAGTAATCGCTGATGTATTTAATGCGAGAAACGTCACCATAGAGCGACTGGCCGAATCCTTCCCTCCATTTAACTCTTTCAATTGTTCCATCGCTTTAATACCAAGAGGGGTCGCTGCATTACCTAATCCAAAAAAGTTTGCCATCATATTCGATAAAATAAATCCCATTGACGGATGATCTTTCGGTATTTCTGGAAACAACCTTTTTACTATCGGCATAAAAAGTGTAACTAACTTTTTTAATAACCCTGCTTCCTCTGCAATTTTCATTAAACCAAGCCAAAATACTAAAACGCTAATAAGTCCTATACAAATTGTTACTGCATCTTTTGCCCCGTCAAATACAGCTTTAGTTACTTCTTCCATCGTTCCGTTTATCATGGCATATACAATCCCTATGATCGCCATCGCTGCCCAGACGAGATTAACCATCGTTCCCAACACCTATCATATAAGAAAAAATTTCTTGCACATTATTCCAATACATTCCCGTTGTAGCTATTAACTTCCGTTTACTATAAAATAAATTCCGTTCTCCAACTTTCTCATTGCCAACATAAACATCTGTCTTTCCAACTTTTACTCCATCCATAAGTTTTACACTTTTATCGAGTTCAACTTTTAATACCACGCTCTTTTTTTCCTCTTCAGTTAAAGGCACGAAAAAACTATTTTTCGTATAAACATGATTAGCATATTTCTTTTCATTTATTTCAGCGAGTGCTCCTTGTCCTAAAACTTTCGTTTGCTTGAAACGTTCAAAACCTTTGTCAAATAAATTCATATGATCATCCCAATCACTAGAAGCACTCAAAGTTACGACAATTAAATCTAGTCCATCTTTTGAAGCTGTCGTAACAAGTGTCCGTCCTGCTTTCTTCGTAAAACCTGTCTTTCCTCCTGTTGCAAATTCATAATAAGATGTCACAAGCTTATGTTTATTTTTCCACGGATAATCCCAAGAATCTGATTTATACGTTTTTGTTCCAAAAATTTTCTTAAAGGTCTCGTTCCCCATTGCATATTTCGTTAATAATGCCATATCATAAGCCGACGAATAATGCGATCCATCCCCATCCAAGCCATGCGGGTTTGAGAAGTGCGTATCTTTCATTCCGATTTCTTTCGCTTTTTCATTCATTAAATATACGAACCCTTCTATACTTCCTCCCACATTTTCAGCAATTACTTGTGCTGCATCATTACCTGATCTAAGCATTAATCCGTAGACTAAATCTTCTAACTTCACTTTTTGTCCAGGTTTTAAATAAATTGCTGATCCTTCTACTCGTACTGCTTCATTACTCACCGATACTAGTTCTTTCATTTTTCCTGATTCAGCAGCTAACAATGCTGTCATAATTTTTGTTATACTCGCAATTTTTTGTGGCTCATGTTCTAATTTCCCATAAAGTACACGACCAGATTGTTGCTCCATTAAAACTGCGTTACGAGCACTGACACCACCGTTCATTTTTGCATATGTAGGAATCGGCATAACGCTTGCATACATTATAATTAGCGTAATTATTATACAAATTCGTCTCATATTTCCCCCCCACGTCCTTTTGGCACTTTTTGTACAAGTGTATGCTTGGCCTTTTAAAATATGAACGAAATCTTCCTTCCACCTCCAATAAAAAAGACGCATGGGATATGCGTCTAATACGGCGTCCATTCAATTTGCTTTGCACTTTCAAATCTCTTTTCTACATCAGGCCAATTTACAACATTCCACCAATTTTTAATATATTCATCTTTTCGATTTTGATATTGTAAATAATACGCATGTTCCCATACATCAAGTACAAGGAGTGGTATCGTATCCCACTGTGTAAACAATTGATGAAGCGTGCTTTGCAAAATTTCTAACCTTCCTGAACGGGGTACCCATACAAGAATCGCCCATCCTGAACCTTCCACTTTAGAAGCTGCTTCTGTGAAATGCTTTTGAAAACGTAAAAAACTTCCGAAATCTTGCTCAATTTGTTGTGAAAAAGCCCCTCTCGGACTTCCACCACCATCTTTTTTCATGTTATTCCAAAATATCGTGTGTAAGTAATGACCTGATCCATGAAAAGCCGCTTCTCTTTCCCAATGCTTAATTAAATCAAATTGATTTGTTTTTCTCGCTTCTTCCATCATCTTCTCTGCTTTATTTAATCCTTCCACGTAACTACGATGATGTTTATCATGGTGTAACATCATAATTTCTCGTGAAATGTACGGTTCTAACGCACTATATGGATAAGGTAATGGTGGGAGTGTATGCCCCCCAATCGGAACAGCTCGTTCGCTATCCCCTCTTTCACATAGTTCATATTCCTCTCCTTCTTGCACAAATACCTCCTGTAAATGGTGTTGAATATGTTCTACATCATCACTTATTTCATACATAAACTCGGCATCTGTGTCGTATTCATGCTCTTTCATACGATCTAATAGCGTTTGAATTTTATAAGCAAGCATATGGACATCATACACTTCCATTGCACGGCTATCTAATACTTGAAGAACACTTTCACACCAACTTTCTACTTCATGAAAGTAATCTGTAAATACACCTTGCTGACTCATGTCACACCTCCTTGATGCTATCCACTTTAACTATATTCAATTAAAATCCCTTATATAACTGGACAAAAGGAAAAGAAGCTAAGTGTCCTTAGCTTCTTTTCCTTAATCAATATTTGTGCAACATTTTTGTTTGATAATCTGTCTCATAATATTCTAGTTCTTCACGCATCAATTGAAATTTCCCTTCTAAATCCTTCATCATTCGTTCTATAGATCCAGGTGGTGTTTGCTGAAAAACAATAGAATTTTCCCCTGTATAAGCGGAACGACTATTTTCATACCAATGATCATTCTTTGGTGAAAAAAACTCTGCAATTACTTGATGATAAATCTTATATAAAACTTTTTCAGCTGCTGTCTTTCGAAATGGCTGGCTATTCAGCAAAACAAAACATGCATCAAGTCCTTCTTCACAAAAAACAAGAAGTCTCCTTATTGACCCTAATATCCCTTTATAATATTGCTCGTTTCCTGTTGGTGTTTCCTCCAATAAAGAAGGTAATGTATGATAATTTACATAATTAGTTATTAAGGAAATGACATCTTCTAAAAATATAGAAACTTGTTCTGTTTGATTTTCAACCATCAAATTAGACATGGCTTCTCTCTCCTTTGCCGTTTTACGCTATTTCCACTCTTTTATTTTTATGTAATTCAGCTAATATTTCTTGTACTTTCACCACTGTTCCTTCGTCAAAGTATCGTTGAAAGTCTGTTACTTCATTGAGATACAAGCGCTTCTGCGCGCGTAGCTCTTTATTGTTCACTAAACAAGCGATTGCTACAATATCTCGTAAATATACGTCTTGTTCTTCTACTTTATAAACTGGATTTCCTTCAAAAGGGGTAATTTCTTGTAAAATTTCTTCAAAATATCGAACATATAAGACAGAAAAGGTTTTCTCTTGATTATTTAATACATATGTCACTTCAGATCTATTAAAAAAATCTTCTGATGTATTCGGTTTTGCTTTTTCTAACTCATATCCTGCATAACCTATTATAACCATCTACTTCCCCTCTCTTCCTTCTTTCACCTTATTTTAACCCAATTTTCCGATAAACGAAATATTCTTTTAAATATAACCTATATAAAAAATAGCTTCCCTATACAGGAATTTACCTTTTTATTTTTCTTGAAGTTTGTCATAATAATATTATTGTCTCAGTTTTCTTACACAAGGAGAGTTGTATTTATGTCGTTTTCATGGAAACGTTTCTTACAGATTGGGAAAATCATCTTCCCATTTGTTGTCTTAACAATTGTATTCTTTCAGGCTAAAAAAGAATTAGCAGGTATTTCTTTTTTAGAAGCGATCCAAACCATTAAAAACATTCCAACTGGAGGAGTCTTTTTAGCAATTACACTCGGTGCATTTGCCGTATCAACAATGTTCTTTTATGACTTTGTTATGCTTCGTTACTTAAAAGCAGATATACCTGTACAAAAGATTTTCCGCATTTCATGGATTGCTAACACTTTAAATGGATTTATCGGTTTTGGTGGTCTTGTTGGAGCTGGTGTACGTACAATGCTCTATCGTCCGCATATAAAAGATAATGGAAAACTTATTAAAAGCATTGCCTGGATGACAACTGCATTTATTAACGGATTAGCTATTCTTTCATTCCTCGGTCTCATCGGAATATTAGATACAAGATTTATTCTGCACGAAAAACCGTGGTTATGGCCTGTTCTTATCTTCTTTGCTCTTTTCGTTCCTATATATATTGGGTTTTCTAAAATTAAAAATAGAAAAACAAAACAAACTGAAGGACAAGAGAATGATGAAGAAGAAGAGAAAAATCCAACTGTTTTATATTCATTAGTTTCATTAGTCGAGTGGGTCTCTGCCGGCATTGTTATGTATGTCATATTAATATTGTTTGGAATTGATATCGACTTTCAAAAGTTTTTAGGTGTCTATGTAATTGCGGCTTTAGCCGGTGTCGTAAGTCTTGTGCCCGGTGGCCTTGGATCGTTCGATCTTGTTTTCTTAACTGGACTAGGACAATATGGCGTTGATACAGGGGTACTACTACCTGCTATGTTATTATATCGCCTTGTCTATTACATATTACCATTCTGCCTTGGTCTCATTTTTGCAGCCTTTGAAATGACAGGAGCGGCCATTAAAAAAATTGAAGATAAACCATTTATTGCACCTGCTTTAGAAACAACTGGTGTGATTTGGACTTTACAACGTGATTTTTTAGGGAAATTAGGTTCATGGGCATCCGCTGCTTTAACAGTATTTGCAGGCTTAATGGTTATTTTGTCAACCATTCTACCAACAAGTATCAATCGAGCTCACGCCTTACATATTTTAGCTCCAAAGCATCTAATTCAATTTTCTTTTAGCTTATCATTAACATTTGGGATTCTCCTCCTTATTCTTTCACGAGGAATATATTATGGAACAAAGCGTTCTTACTATATGACGATTGTTTCTTTAATTGGAGCGGCAATCTTTAATACCTTAAAAGGAATTGATATTGAAGAAACCTTTATTTTATTAATCGTACTTGCTGTATTATATATGCTTCGTAAAAGATTTGTACGAGAAAAAATGGAAGTCTCTCTTTCTGATGTCGTAAAAGTTCTTCTATTCTTATTGCTAACGTTATATTTATATAAAAACTTAGGTATTTTATTTGCAGGTGCAAAAGAAGCTTTCAAACCTGATTTTGTCGTTCGGAATATTACACAAGTTAAACGAAGTGCATTAGCAGCCGCCTTTTTCGTTCCTACTTTTTTACTTATCGGTTCACTAATTGCCAATCGTTACCGTAGTGAATTTCCCGGGCAACCAGCCAATGATAAAAGGTTAGAAAACTTCTTAGAGGAACATGGCGGGAATGTACTTAGTCATTTAGGTTTTTTAGGAGATAAACAGTTCTTCTTTAGTAGTGATGGAAAAGCACTTCTTCTCTTTTCAATTACTGGAAAACGTCTTGTTGTACTTGGTGATCCAATTGGTGATCCATCCTCCTACCGTACTGTGTTGCAAGAATTTTTAGCTGAAGCTGATCGATTTGGGTATATTTGCGTATTTTATCAAATTGAAAGTAAATGGATGAGCTTATACCACGATTTCGGCTATAACTTCTTTAAACTTGGCGAAGAGGCTGTCGTTGATTTAAATACGTTTACAATAACAGGGAAAAAACGTGCTGGTATGCGAGCTACTTTCAACCGTTTTGAACGAGAAGGTTATACATTCTCTATTCATGAGCCACCATTCTCAGACGAATTATACGAGGAATTAAAGAAAGTGTCTGATGCTTGGCTTGGCGGAAAAAAAGAAAAAGGATTTTCACTTGGGTACTTCGATCGTGAGTATATTAGCCGTGCCCCTATCGCTACTTTATCTGATGCAGAAGGAAAAATAATTGCCTTTACAACCTTTATGCCAGTATATCAAAGTGGCATATTATCTGTTGATTTAATGCGTTATTATCCAGACGCTCCTAGCGGCATCATGGATGCAATTTTTATCCACTTATTCCACTGGGCAAAAGAAAATGAATACCATTCCTTTAATATTGGTATGGCACCACTCTCAAATGTCGGTTTATCAACGCAATCGTTCTGGTCTGAACGAGTTGCCGCTGCAATATTTAATAACGTTCGTTACACATATAGCTTCAGCGGTTTACGACATTTCAAAGAAAAATACAAACCTGCATGGAGTGGAAAATATTTAGCATTTCGAAAGAATCATTCTTTACCAATTACAATGCTCGCTGTAACAAAATTAATAGGAAAACGAAAAAACAGCTAAGTACTTAGCTGTTTTTTCGTTTTTGCACTTGTATACTAAACTCTTTTGTATACTTCTTACCATTTATATAGAAATCTCCCCATATTTTATATGTTCCTTCTTCAGGAAATGTAATTCTATATTGTAATTGTTCATCCATATCAACAGGAATCGCGTATAAAAAATGCTCCCTCGTCTCATCAACTATATAAAGAGCGTTGACTTCTCCTCTTCCTGAATTTAATTTCAACTTTTCTCCCTTTTTCGCTTGAAACTGAAATGTTAATGTCGTTGCCTCATTCGGATGTAATGCACCAAATAAAAGAGACACTTGATGCTCTCCTATATTTTTTGTAAGTACAGTATCGACAGGTAGTTTCTTTTTATTCTTGTCCTTGTTTTTCTCCTTTTTTTCTTCACCAAAATCTTTCTTAGAAAATGATTCCACGGACTTGTTTTCATCTTCATACAAAAATATCGTGTACTCTTCACCTTTTGCTACATCTGAAGATAGCTTATACGATCCATTTCCAGCAAATATAGGCTTCGTTTGTTGTATGTTTTTCAAATTCCCATCCACTATCACCGCTCGAATTTGATCGTTCACACCACGAACTTCATTATTCATTTTATTTAGCAATTGAAACGAAATATCTGCTTTTTCATTTCCCTTTTTATTTTTCACATCCCATTTCACTTCTTGAACATCTCCGGTCGTTTCTACAGTTTCTTGATATTTTTTTATGTAAAATCCTCCTGCCACAATAAGTACTAGTGCAATAAGCCCAATGACAAGATTTTTCAAAATATCACCTACCATTTTTATTGTCTCTATCCATGCAAAACTTCTTATATATTTATTCTAGGTGATGATTCATGAAATCCTCCTATTTTGTACACATTACAAATATTAAAAAGGTTTTGATTGACAGGATTCGTAGTGTATAATGCAAATGATATTGATTTCTATCAATACATAATAAGGAGGACTTTTCATGAGTGTACATATCGAAGCAAAACAAGGCGAAATCGCTGAATCTATTCTATTACCTGGTGATCCATTACGTGCAAAATATATTGCTGAAACATTTTTAGAGGACGTTACTTGCTATAACAACGTACGTGGCATGTTAGGTTTCACTGGAACTTATAAAGGAAAGCGTGTATCTGTTCAAGGTACAGGTATGGGTGTTCCTTCTATTTCTATTTATGTAAACGAATTAATTCAAAGCTACGGCGTGAAAAATTTAATTCGTGTTGGAACATGTGGTGCAATTCAAAAAGATGTTAAGGTACGTGACGTTATTATTGCGATGACGGCTTGTACAGATTCTAATATGAACCGCTTAACATTCCCAGGTTTTGATTTTGCTCCTGCTGCAAACTTTGATCTTTTAAAGAAAGCTTACGATGCTGGAACAGAAAAAGGATTACACGTTCGTGTTGGTAACGTATTAACAGCAGATGTATTTTATCGTGAGAGCATGGACATGGTTAAAAAACTTGGAGATTACGGTGTATTAGCAGTAGAGATGGAGACGACTGCTCTTTACACATTAGCAGCTAAATATGGTGTAAATGCATTATCCGTATTAACAGTAAGCGACCACATCTTCACTGGTGAAGAAACAACATCTGAAGAGCGTCAAACTACATTTAACGAAATGATTGAAATCGCTTTAGATGCAGCAATTCAGCAATAGTACACTAAAGAACTCGTCATACGTCTGGCGAGTTCTTTTTTATGCTACAATACTTCGACAGTCACTGCACCTTCTCTTTATGTGACTTTCTATAAAAAACTACTTTAGAGAGAGACAGATTTCTCCCCTCTATTTTTTTGATAACCTTTGTTATAATTAAGAAATCATTTATATTACAGTATTTTTCATACGAGGTGAAACAGTGAAGAACAGAAGCATCGTCTTTAAACTATTTTTATTAACATCAACTTTATTTACAATCATATTTCTCCTTTTTTTCCTTGGACAATCTCTATTTTTAGAGAAGTTTTATATTAATAAGAAAGTAAAAACCGTTCAAACGGCTTTTGAAAAATTCGTAGATAATTACGAAAAAAGCGCTCAAGACTTTGAGGACACTAGAAAATTAAAACAAGAATTTCATGATAAAACAAATGCCGAAATCCAATTTTTAGATTCTAACGGAATTATTAAAAGTGAAAACAGTTTTTACATTGATGTGATTAACCCTAACAATAATAAAACCTATTCCATCCCCCTTAACAATCTTTTAACACCAGAAGAATATAATAAATTCGCAAACTTAGGATTAAAAAAAGATGGAATAATTTATGTAGACGGACTACTCCAACCGAATAATATGATAACACCTCTAGAATTAATAACTAATAATACTAGATGGGAAAATGAACAATTCAATTCAGATTTTCAATCTATTAGTGGTAATCCATCTAAAAATAAACTTAAAAATCGATATAATGATACTGGTTCTCCAATCGATTTTACTGGGGTAATATCTAAATTACAGCTTCCTTCCAAGACTGAGGTTCGTCTTGCAAAGGATTTTGAAACATTACAAGCTGTTCAATATTTTGCAAGAACTATTAGGCAAGGTGCTTCTAATTCAAATCAATTAAACACGTATATTTTAGATAGTGGGGAAAATATAAAAAACAGTGTCTTTGTAAAGCCTATTATGGAAAACGGAGAAATTAAGGAGTACGCTTTTGCGATAGCATCTTTACAACCCGTTAATGAAGCGATGCTCGTTTTAAAAGATTATTATGTCTATGCCTTAATTATCGTGTTTCTCGTTATTATTTTGTTATCCTTCTACTACTCAAAAATCATTGTTAAACCATTAATTAAGATAAATCGCGTTACAAAAAAAATGGCCAACTTTGATTTTAGCGAGAAGTTACCTGTTACAGCAGACGATGAAATTGGTGGGTTATCAGGTAGTATTAATACACTCTCTGTAAATTTAAAAGATCGAATCGACCGATTAAATGTTGCCAATACAAAATTACAACAAGATATTGAACGCGAACGTCAATTAGAAAAAACGAGAAAAGAATTCATTTCTGGTGTATCTCATGAATTAAAAACACCACTTAGTGTTATTCGTAGCTTCGCTGAAGGTATTCAAGATGGCGTAAGTAGAGATACGACATATTATACAAATGTTATTTTGGAAGAAACAGATAATATGAACAGGCTTATTGTTGAAATGTTAGAATTAGCAAAACTTGAATCTGGTACGTACAAACTAGAAATGTCGACATTCTCAATCGGTGAATTAATTCAACAAATCTATACAAAATTATTATTTAGCATGGAGGAAAAACATTTACAAGTGGACATACATGCTGACTCTTCTCTATTTGTTAAAGCAAATCGTAGCCGTATTGAGCAAGTAGTTGTAAACTTACTTAGCAATGCAATTCGATACACTCCAGATGGAGAAAGAATACACGTCTCTGTTGTAGAAACGGAAGATAATGTGAAAATTGAAATCGAAAACACAGGTAATCCTATTCCAGAAGAAAGCCTTGAAAAGATTTGGGATCGCTTCTACCGTTTAGACGCTTCTCGTAGCCGTCATACTGGAGGTACTGGTCTTGGGTTATCTATTGTGAAAAACATTTTAGATCTCCATCACGCCGAATACGGTGTGTATAATACTACTAATAGCGTTGTATTTTATTTTAATTTACAAAAAGTAAAAGAAGTCAAATAATTTGTCTTAATTTCACTAGGAGTTCACATGAAATTCACACTCTCCCTTTATAGTTAGAAACAAGTTAATCCTTTCCTTTACACACATAAAAGAGGAGAGTGCGTGAAATGAAACAAGCAGGACAACCTATTCAAAACGAAAAACAATTAGAAACTATCAAAAATATACTTTTACAATCTTCGAAACGTGATGGCTTATTATTCGTATTAGCTGTAAATTCTGGCTTAAAAGTAAGTGAAATTTTACAATTAAGAGTCAGTGATGTAATCGATGAAAATGAAAATGTTCGCCATTCCATTTTATTTTACAATGAAAAAGTAAAAAAACATAAATGGTTTGCTGTAAATGAAGACTTACAGCACGCAATCGAAGACTACATGAAAGAACGTAAAACTTGGAAACGCAATGAACCATTATTAAAGTCTCAAAAAGGGACAAAGTCTATTACGAGACAACATGCATGGTACATTTTAAACAAAGCTGCAAAAGAAGTTGGATTAGAAGGGATTAGCTCACATACACTTCGAAAAACTTGGGGCTATTGTGCATACAAATCAGGTGTTGATATCGCATTTTTACAACACTTCTTTGACCACAGTACTCCATCAAAAACTTTAAAGTATATCGGTATTGCTTAATAACTCTTATACATAAAAAAGGTTACCATTTATAAATCTGGTAACCTTTTTTATATTTCATATTCTCTTTCCTTGTCTCTCCTATACTGTAGTGGTACTCTAATAGTAAGGGGGAGAAATTATGAACACATTAACAATTGAATTACCGAAAGAAACGGCTGAAAAACTTGATTTATTAAAGAAATCTTATGAAAAGAAAACAGGTGCTACCATTTCTGAAAGCACTCTTGTTCAAACGCTTATCTCAAAGGAATTTATCCAAGCGATAACTCCTTTTGATTTACAACAATTCGTCAATGGAAAAGAACAGCAGTAATCGCTGTTCTTTTTTTTATTTATTTTCAAAATATCAAAAGTTTTTTATTTATTTTTCGAAAAACTATTGACTATGATAATGATAACCATTATCATTTATTATGAAGCCAACAATTGATGAATCAACCAAACGCTCAGTAACATTGTTACCCCTCTTTTTCATATAGAAAAGCACTGTACATTCCCCCTGTTTGTGCAGTGCTTTTCTTGTTTGTATTTATTCAAATAAATTTAATTGCTCCGGTTTCGGTTCACCATATGTAATATTCAACATTTCCATCAATTGTTTTGCATTATCCGCGGCATCTCCACCTGAATTATTATTAAACAAAACAAATATATCCTTCGTCTTCTTTTTCAATCGCTCTAATCGTTCTACCCATTCCGCCAACTCTTTACTATTATAACGATATAAACAGCGAACCGCTCTCCAATCTTCTCCTTTATCCAGCCAACCATGGACATTTCGGCCATGAAAACGTATTAACGCCATGTCCGAGTTTGTTGCCTCTAATACAAGCGGTACTGATCCTATTCCTGCCTGAGGCTCATCACAAATTGTATGAATCCATTTTTCTTTTTCTAAAAACTGTAACGTCTTATCTCTCATTTCTGGATAAAACCATGTTTGATTTCGAAATTCTATTGCGCATGGTAAATCTTCCATTTTTTCTTTCGTGTATCGAAGTAAATCTACATTTTTCACTTTACAATCAAACCATGGTGGATATTGAAATAAAATCATTTTTAATTTATTCGCTTCTATTAAAGGAAGAATGGATTGTTTATACACATCAAACATCTCATCGAACGTAGAAAAAGGGATTTCCCCTTTCATATGTCCTGTCATTCCTTGATAGGCTTTTACTATAAAAGAAAAATCTTTCGGCGTTTCCATCGCCCATTTTGTATAATTCCGCGCAGGTTGTATCGCATAAAATGAACTATCTACTTCCACAATGGGAAAATGTTCACTATAAGTTCGCAATTTATTTCTATTTTCATAGGGATTTACATATAAAGAATCATGATCTCCCCATCCCGTTACTCCAATAAAAAGCAAACGAATTCCTCCCTTCTCAACTTCAGCCTACACTCATTCTATATTACTTCACAAAAATACCATCCGACCAATTTCACAAAGTAGCTCTTTCTTTAAGAGTATCTATATAAAAATATGATATACTAGATGGAAGAATTTTTAAATTGAGGGGTTATTTATTTATGCTTCAAGACGATATTATTTTATCTCATGAAAATCGAATAAAAGAGTTAGAAAATAAAGTGCGGTTATATGAAGAGCTTGTAAATCAATTACCACATCATTTCACATATAAAAATCCACATATTGGTTTGCAAATAAAAAAAACGAGAACATCTCATTCTATTCAACCCATACAACAAAAAGATAAAGAGCCTACATTTCAGCTTACTTGCGATTCACTATTTTTATTTGAACAACTCGAAAAATATTTTGTTCATATTTTCGATGCATTTTCGCATCACGTCACTTTTATTGATAATAAAGGTAACATTACATTATGTAATCAAGCTGCTGCAGATGATTTTGGTGTCATACGAAATTCTATAATTGGGAAACCAATTCAACAGTTATTAAACTTACCTGAAGAACAAATTAAAGCTATTGAAACGTTAAAAACGGGAACCGAAATATATAATGAAGAAGTATTGGACAAAAACTACGGCATCGTAAACAACCGCATTATTCGTGATTATAATGGAGAGATTTTCCGAGTTATTAGTGTATTTCATTATTTAAATACAGAACGTGATGCCGAAAAGTTTTCTCTAGCTGGTCGAATTGCTGCTGGGATTGCACATGAAGTACGAAATCCTCTTACAACGGTACGTGGATACTTGCAATTTCTACAAGATAGCGTTTCTCCATCCAATAAAGAATTGTTTAAAAGTCTACTCATTCCTGAATTAGATCGTGCAAATAGTATTATCACAAAATTTTTAGCCATTTCAAAAACGCGTGAATTTACTAGAGAACCTTTTCCGATCAATACGTTTTTACGCGAATATATTCAACAACTACTTGCTAGTGAAGTTTTTTTGCACAACATTTCTATTGACTATGATTTTTCTACTGAATTAGATGGTGTACTCGTCAATATTGATCGCCATGAACTCGTGCAAGTTTTTTTAAATTTATTTCAAAATGCTATCGATGCTCGAGGCGAAAGACCTCTTTCCATTCAAATCTCTAGTTATCGCCTAGATAACTTTGTTCGGATTACTTTCACAGATAACGGAACTGGGGTTCCTCCAGCTATTCAAGAATATATCTTTGATCCATTCTTCTCAACAAAAGATTCAGGAACAGGACTGGGCTTGTCAGTAACGAAGAAAATTATTCAAAATCATAACGGTACATTAAAAATGTCTAGTAATCAAAACGGTACAACTTTCACTATTTCTATTCCAATTTTACCTAAAGCGAACTATGAACGAATTAATCATTAAAAAGGTTGTGCTGTTCCACAAACTGCACGCAAATTGTTAGATATAATTTAACAATTTGCGTGCAGTTTTTTTATTCTAGCCTATTCTTTTTTAACTCATATAAATCTTTCTCTATCTCTTCATTGTTCTTTGTTTTCAAAATATAGGTAAACTTCTTATTTTTTTGAAATAGTAGTTTGTCCCTCACGAATTCAGTTTAGTTTTCATTTTATTATATAGTAACGACTATTTATTCTATAAAAGAAAGGGAAAGTATTTTATGGTAATGATTGTTGCGAAGTAAGAGCTTGCAGTTATATTAACATCTCTAAGGCAGAACTAAAAGAGTATGCTAGACTTCTTCAAGCTCTTGGTCATAGTATTCAAGCTGTATTTCAAAACCCTTCTCAAGAAAACATCGATAAACTAATTGCTCTCCTGAATAATCTTCAAAAATTCCTCAGTTGCTTAGATTTATCACCTGCACAAGAAAAAATTGGTAGTTCTATTATTGCTAACTTATTAACTATCCTAAAGTCCTCACCTTTCTCATGCGGAGCATTGTACGTTGAGCTACAAAGTTTGCTTAATTATTTATTGTATATTACTAAGTTATTCAAAATCGATTGCTGTACTATCGATAAACTAGTTAAGCTTATTACAGAAATTCAAGCTATCCTAGTTCAATATGGATCAGGTTCCTTGGTGGAGGAACAATAGGACCTGCTGGTGCTACTGGCGCTCAAGGTGCTCAAGGACCTGCTGGTGTTACCGGTGCTACTGGACCGGCGGGCACACCAATCCCTGTAACTATAGCAGCAATAGGAAACTCCAATGCACAAACTATATTTCCTGGAACAAACATCCAATTCAATCAAGTTTTTGAAATAAATAATATAACTTTTAACGACACTTCAGATACTTTAACTATTCTAGAAACAGGAGTATACGATATTAGTTTCTCAGCATCTACAACCTTCCCGGGTTCTTCACCATTCGGGTTCGGTATTTCATTCAACGGTCAACCACCTACTCGCAATTTTTCAACTAACGTTATCGGTAGTGCTGTTTCTTTCTCTACAATCGTTACTTTACAAGCTGGTACAACAATCGCTGTACAACCTACAGCTAATACTATTTCTATTCCTAACACTGGTGACACAACAGCTACACTATCAGTCTTCCGAATTTACTAACTTTTAGTTTTTATCTTATTTTTGAAAGACCAAGAATATTTGGTTTATAGTAATTTGTATTATTTTGATTGTATGTTAAATCTCTCTTTTAATAAAAAGGAGTACTTATTTTGGAGGATAAGTACTCCTTCTTTACGTTTCTTTACTTCAAATTTACTTTAGCTTAATTCTCTTTTTGTATGATAAATAGTGAAGACAAAGACATGAAAGAGGGATGATAATGAGAATTATATCACTGACACGTTTTTGGTTTGTTCTTATGGTATGCATAATTTTATGTATAGGATTTCTTTTAACTCTAAAATATTCAAACATTTCAAAAGCAGAAAGAAAAACAGTTCCATACGAACTTCTGTATACAAAACAAAACGACATCCCGTATTCCTCTTCCACACAAAATGAAAAAAAGGTTATAAAAGGAATGCTTATTACAGAAGCTTCTAGTTACGAAGCGCTACTTCAAATTGCTGAAACGATTAAAGATCAGTATACAAATAAAGAAATTGATGAAATCACACTTTCTATTCACAATAAAAATAATGGTAATTATGAAGAAGAATTACCTTACGAACCTATTAGTATAGGTACCGTAATCGTCACATACGATTCTCAATCCTTTGGCAGTACGAATATTATACTTAACGAGTAATATCATTTATCCCAATTGATATGTACTAATAACAAGTAAAGGTATGCAAAGATTTCCACCGATTAAAGTTTCACTTTATTTTCCATACGAAAAAGAGGCGAATTTCGTTATTCGCCTCTTTCTTTTACCAAAATGATGGAATCCACTCTTTCACTTTGTCAAACCACTCTTGTTGCTCTTTTTTTCTTTGTTGTTCCTCTTCTTTTCGTTTTTCCTCTTCTTCTTTCCTTCGTTTTTCTTCCTCAATCATTTTTAATTGCTTTGTATAATCCGCCTCAGGTATTAGTGATAACTGAAATGCCTTTTGAGCTGGATTTCCATTCGCTTTCTTCATAATGTCCCGGAACATTGTCGTTGTAATTTGGCTGCCTCCTGGCACATAATGCTCACTATCTGTTTTATCATACCCTACCCAAATCGCACCTACTAAATCCGGTGTGTATCCAACAAACCACGAATCCTTCGCACCAGTGCTTGGTCCATTTACAAGCTGGGTAGTCCCCGTTTTGCCTGCGGTATCGATATTATTAACTTTCGCTTTTTCACCCGTTCCCCTTTCAATAACACCTTTTAATAAGTATGTCATCTTTTGGGCAACTTTCTCGTTCGTCACACGAGTTTCTTTCTTATACCATTTTCCAATTGTTTCCCCTTCAGCATTTTGGATTTCTCTAATAGCATGAGCTTCTACTTGGACACCATCATTTGCCAATGTGCTATACGCTTGAGCCATTACAAATGGAGAAGTCCCTACATGCATACCTCCTAAAGCAATCGGATACGTACGATCTTCAGGCTCTAATGGAATACCAAACCGCTCTAAAGATTTCAATCCTTTATCTAATCCAATTTGCTCTAATAGCCAAACTGCTGAAACATTATATGACTTTGCCACTGCTTCATACATTGTCACATTGCCATGGAACGTATGATCACTATTTTGTGGTGCATATTCTTTAATATTAAATGGTTCATCTTTTAAAACATCGTATACTTCATATCCTTGCTCTAACGCTGGTACATACACTGCAAGAGGCTTTAACGTTGAACCGGGCTGCCTTTTTAATTGTGTCGCATGATTAAACTGTAAAAATTGATATGGACCTCTACCTCCAACTAAAGCTGGAACACCGCCAGTTTTGGGATTCATAAGGACCACTCCAGTTTGCATAAGCTGATCTGAACCACTATCTTTAAAATAACTATCATTATTCACAACATCTTCAACCGCTTGTTGTTTTTTCGGGTCAAGTTCCGTATAAATACGATAACCACCTGCTAAAATTTCATTTTGTGTTAATTCATACTTGTCCATCGCTTCTCTAACAATATAATCTACGTATTGAGAGTATTTTCCCTTATATTTATCGTCAACACCACGTCGTAATACAAGACCTGATTCTTTCTCCTGATTATATTGTTCTTCAGAAATATATCCTTGTTCCTTCATTAAACTTAATACGACATTACGTCTTTCAATGGATTTATTAAAGTTTTTATACGGCGAATACGCAGATGGCGCTTTAATTAATCCTGCAATCGTTGCAGCTTCTGAAATTGTTAAGTCTTTTACATCTTTATCAAAATAAGATTTGGCTGCTCTTTTTATCCCCCAAGCACCTTCACCAAAATAAATTTGATTCATATACATTTCTATAATTTCATCTTTTGAATAAGTACGCTCTATTTTTTTTGTTAAAAAATATTCCTTTATTTTACGTGAGTATGTGCGATCTTGTGTTAAAAATACATTTTTTGCAAGTTGTTGTGTAATTGTACTACCACCAGCCACAACTTCACCAGCTGTAATGTTCTTAAATACAGCGCTTATGATTCCACTATAGTAAATGCCATGATGACTAAAAAATTCCTTATCTTCTACTGCAACAATTGCTTGAACCATAATATCAGGAATATCTTTCCTTTTGACCCCTTCTGTTTTAGAAGAAGCTAATTTAGTCGCAACTTCATTATTTGCATCATAAATTAAAGTCGGTTGTGGTACAGCTTGTTTTAATTCAGATATATCTTGAATGGAAATTATTATATTTACAGCAATAAATAGAGTAACGAGCAAACTTCCCAATACAATTAATGAATTGCGTAGTTTTTTCCTCTGATTGAACCACTCAAGCGTTTTTTTTAAGTGAGTGTTCTTCAATTTCATTCGTTCACTTCCTTCGTTTGTTTACACGCTTCTTTTTAAAAGGAAGAATATACCTCCTTTTAAATTTATTATAATAACGTAGTCTTTCCTATAGTGTAAAGCTTTTCTTTCACATTCATACTTTTTACAAGAAAAGGACATTCTACAAGTAAGATATTCACCATTAGTATTGATATTATTAATGCAACAATGTGAGTTATGTTAAGTTTTTGTAAACTTTTCGATAAAATGTTTTAAAAAACGACAGTTTTTTGTTAGAATTGACTAGCCAATATATTTTACATATATTACTTTTGTGGGGGTAACTAATAATGGTCTTTAAATCAAAAAAAGATAAATTTTCTGAAATGCTAATGAATGTTTCCGAAAATTTAAAAGAAGGCGCGCAGTTTTTCGTGGAGTATAAAATTAAAAATGCTAGCGATTTAAAAGAGTTTTCTATGCGCATGAAAGAGTATGAGTCAAAAGGTGACTCATTTATTCACGAAATCATTATGGAGCTAAACAAAGCGTTTATTACTCCTATTGAACGTGAAGACATCCTACAGCTTGCAATGAGTATGGATGATGTATTAGACGGATTAGATCATAGTGCTGGTCTATTCGAAATGTATTCTATTACAGAAGCTGATGAATACATGATTAAATTCGTAGAAGCAATTAATCAATGTGCGATTGAAATTGCAAACTCTGTTGAATTACTGTCTAAAAAGAAATTAGTCGATATTCGTACAAATGCGATTAAGATTAAGGATTACGAATCACAATGTGATGATATTCGCCGTCATGCGATTAAGCACTTATTCTCTCGTGAGAAAGATCCGATTAAAATTATTCAATTTAAAGAGATTTACGAAGAGCTTGAAGAAGTAGCTGATAGCTGTCAAAGCGTTGCAAACGTATTAGAAACAATCATTATGAAGAACGCGTAAGGAGTTTGATCATGGATACACTCTTGATACTGACCGTTTTAGTAGTCATTTGCGCTTTAGCTTTTGACTTTATCAATGGATTTCACGATACAGCAAACGCTATTGCAACGGCTGTTTCAACGAAAGCTCTAAAGCCTAGACATGCAATTATTATGGCAGCTCTTATGAACTTTTTAGGTGCGATGACATTTACAGGTGTAGCAAAAACTATTACAAAAGATATCGTTGACCCATTTGCTTTACCTAATGGTTCTCTTGTAATTTTAGCTGCTTTGCTTGCGGCAATAGCTTGGAATTTAATCACTTGGTACTATGGTATTCCAAGTAGTTCTTCGCATGCAATCATTGGCGCAATCGCTGGTGCAGCAATTGCTGCTGCTGGTGTTAACGCATTAAACTATAAAGGGTTTATAAAAATTCTTGAAGCTTTAATCATTTCACCGATTATCGCTTTTGTTATTGGTTATATCGTATATAGTATTTTTAAAGTCGTCTTTAAAAACTTTAACTTAACGAAAACGAACAAAAACTTCCGTATATTCCAGATCTTCACTGCAGCATTACAAGCTTTTACACACGGTACGAATGATGCACAAAAAGCAATGGGAATCATTACGATGGCTCTTATGGCCAATAACTATCATACTTCTGACGACATCCCTTTCTGGGTACAATTAGCTTGTGCAACTGCAATGGGGCTTGGTACTTCTGTCGGTGGGTGGAAAATTATTAAAACTGTCGGTGGACAAATTATGAAAATTCGTCCTGTAAATGGTGTAGCTGCCGATTTATCATCATCACTTGTTATTTTCGGTGCAACATTCATTCACTTACCGGTTAGTACAACGCACGTTATCTCTTCTTCTATTTTAGGAGTTGGTGCTTCACATCGTGTGAAAGGTGTAAAATGGGGAACTGCAAAACGCATGTTAATTACATGGGTAATTACACTTCCTATTTCAGCTTCTTTAGCTGCGTTATTTTACTACTTATTACACTTAATCTTTTAATCAAAAGTCGTCTTCCTTATTTTTCCAGGAAGACGACTTTTTTGTGAACAAGTCTATTTCTTATTAAAAAGCGTGTATAATGATTGTTGGATAAGTTATATAGAGGAGTTGGCAATTTTGGAATACATCATGTTACTTTTCATCGGATTAATCGCCGGGACAGTCGGGAGCCTAGTAGGGCTTGGGGGCGGAATTATTATCGTTCCGTTATTAATTGGATTACACAGTTTATCACCACAACTCGCAGTAGGAACTTCTATGGTAACAGTCGTTTTTACAGGGCTGTCTTCTACCCTTACATACATGAAACATAAACGGGTAGATTATAAAAGTGGACTTATTTTATTTATCGGGAGTGGCCCTGGTGGTATTATCGGGTCATGGGCAAACAAATTTTTAAACCAAGATACATTTTCTTTATACTTTGGGATTTTTCTTATATTCGTCTCCATTCTTCTTATGTTACGGGACAAATTGAAACCTCTTTCCTTATCAAATATGACTGTAATTAAACGATCTTTTACAGATAAAGAAGGAAATACTGTAGACTATCAATTCCCACCATTTCTCGCTATCTTTATCGCCTTTATAGTTGGATTTATATCCGGATTATTCGGAATCGGTGGTGGCGCCTTACTTGTGCCAGCGATGATGCTCCTTTTTGCGTTCCCAGCACACATTGCTGTAGCAACTTCGATGTTTATCGTATTTTTATCAGCAATTGTAAGTTCTGCAACTCACATCTCCCTTGGAAATGTTAGCTGGATCTATGCATTAATTTTGATTCCTGGTGCATGGATTGGCGGAAAAATCGGGGCTTATATTAACACAAAATTAAGTGGTAATGCCGTAATTAATTTATTACGTATCACATTAATTATTCTTGGAACTAGATTAATCATTACTTCATTTTTATAACGCGTTCTTTCTAGAATGCGTTTTTTCTTATACACATGAATATAAAAAGGCTCCTAGGAGAACAAATAAAACTAAACAAACACTTAATAGCATAAAATTTGAAATATGTACTTTCTTCAAGTTGATCACTCCTATAGCTACGACTGTTATCTTTATGATAGCGAAAAAACAGGTCGCATGCAGTTACAAAGTGCTAACAATGCAAAATCATTTATTACAAATTTTATCCTTATATTTCATTTCTTTGTATAATCTATCGATTCAATAAAAAAAGATGTCATATTGACATCTTTTTAGTGAAGAAGTGACCATCCCATAAAGTCTTCATGTACTTGGCACGCCCTCTTATCATTTCGATCATATAATTCAGCATAACTATCTGTTTCTTCATCATAAGCCATCGTATAAATAATTTGGCCGTCTATTTCAACGGATAAAACGACTCCACCATTCATCTCTTCTACATGAATGGTAGCATTCGCCGGAATTCTCATATCCGTCATCTTCATCGCATCTAACAATATACTAAACCCCCTACAGCGTATTCATTGCTAGTACTATTACACACTAAATAGTATACTACTGTAATAGCATACATTTCGTCAATGAAATTGCTGTTTAAAAAGCATATTGTCTTGATACATATACGCTAAAATATAAGAAATAGAAATGTTTTAATGGGGGGCTAACATTGATTCTACATAAGGGAGATGTATTATTCCGTCAAGGTGAGGACGGTCCATTATATTTTATAAAAACAGGTTTATTAAAAGTTATTCGGTTAGAAGCAGACGGAACACCATTTTTATTTAATATTATCGTTCCTGGTGAAACGATACCTCACCATTCTTTAATTTCACCGAAGGAATATCACGGTACAGCTATCGCTTTAATGAAAACAGAAGTTGAGCCTATAATTAGCAATGAATGGTACGGTCAACTTCAGGAAAATCCTGCATCGTATGAAAATATCGCTACGCAATTACAATCGAAATTAAGAATGATGCAACAGCGTATCGATCAATTGACAACTGTCTCTCCTAAAGAGCGCCTTCATCGTTTACAAGAGTGGTTCACCTTATATTTAGGTGACATTCCTATTTATGAAATATTAACACAAACTGAAATTGGTCAACTTATAGGTGTACGCCGCGAAACAGTAAATCGCTTATTAAGAGAACAAGCAAAAAACGAGGTAAAATAATACCTCGTTTTTTGCTTAGCAACGTTAATCTATTGTAAGCTTGCTGCAGGACCGAAAAATTCATAATGAATGTTCTCTTGTTTAACACCCAAATCAATTAATGCAGCATTTATATGCTTCATAAATGGTACTGGGCCACAGAAATAAAATTCTGCTTCAATTGTTGGAATAATAGTTTGTAACCATCCACGTTCAATGAATCCTTCTTTGTCAAAATTCTTCATTTCCACATCTTGCTCTGTCGGTGAAGAGTAGCAAGTATATGCTTTCACTTGTTCATACTCTTTTTCTACTGTCTCAACATGCTCTTTCATCGCATGTGTATTACTATTTATCGCCGCATGAACAAAGCATACATTACGCTTTGATTCTTGTTCGATTAGCGTATTTAACATACTCATCATCGGTGTAATACCTACTCCACCACTAATTAATACAACAGGTAATGTTGACTCCATATTTAACACGAAATCTCCCGCTGGTGCACTTACTGGTAAGACATCTCCTTCTCCTACATGATCATGTAAGTAATTAGATACTTTACCATCTGGTGTATCTACACCTTTTTCTTTCTTTACACTAATGCGATAGTATTCTTTTCCAGGAGCATCAGATAGGCTATATTGACGATTATGCGTATATGTTTCACCTTCAATATTTATTTGAATCGTTACATATTGTCCTGGGATGAATGATGAAACTTTCCCGCCATCTTCAGGTTTTAAATAAAATGATGTAATAACGTCACTTTCCTTCACCTTTTTAACAATCACAAAGTTGCGGAAATCTTTCCATCCACCTTCTTTATGTGCAGCTTCTTCATACATATCCGCTTCAATGCTAATGAATGCATCAGCAATGACGCCATACGCTTCTCCCCATGCATTTAAAACTTCGTCTGGTGCGCCTGCGACCTCTTTAATCGCTCGTAGTAAGCATGTACCTACTATTGGATAATGCTCTGCTTTAATACCTAAACTTCTATGCTTATGACCTATTTGTTTTACAACTGGAATAATAGCCTCTAAATTATCAATGTACATTGCAGCTGCATAAACCGCATTTGCTAATGCTTGTTGTTGTCTTCCCTTTTTCTGATTCGTATGGTTGAAAATATTCAATAACTCCGGATGTTCCGAAAATAAAATTTGATAAAATCTCGTTGTAATTTCAACGCCTTTTTCCTGTAATAACGGTACTGTTGATTTTACGATTTCAATTGTTTTTGCACTTAACATTGTATCCCACTCCTCTATTTCTTTAACTGATTTTAGTTTAACTGAATTGTATAATACATATTGTGATTTTAATCACTATTGGCATGGTGTTTTTGTGAAAAATATATGAACAATGCACATATTAAGTAAATTTTAATTAGCCATCATTAATAGTGCTCAAAAAAAAACTAACTAGAATTCTAGCTAGCCTACTACTTCGTTTGTATCGCTTGTTCAATTACTTGTATATTCTGCCCATCTCCAAACTCGGTATACCCCCACACATTCGTTTCACCTTTATATTTATTTACAAGTATATCCAAGTCATGATATACGCGATGAGCATAGACTACATACTCAATATTATGAAGCTCCACACCTTTTTTTACAATTTCATAACTTCTATTCACATCACGTTTTATTTTTTCATTTTTTATTTCTTTATGTATATTTTTTAAAGAAGGTTCTTGCTCTTGAAACCATTGTTTAAAATGTTTCCAATCCCCATCTGTGTATTCCTCTGCCTTACCATAGTTCAAGAAATTATTATAACTTTCATGCGTCGTACGAACAAACTCGAGTGTCTTCTTCTTCTCTTGCACATCTTCTATTTGTGCTACTGTATTTACTCCAGCAGACTTATTCGCATAATACAGTAGTACTTTCGTAAGACTATAGCTCGCTATTGCCATTACAGTAATAGTTACCAATACACTTAACAATTTCTTCATATACAGAACTCCTTTTCTACTATGAATATTACAATGTACTGTTACACTTGTAACATTCTCTCGCAGAAATGTAATTCCTGTTTAAATCCTTCTTGTCATTTCGACACTATTTTTCTACAAACTTCTCTTTGGTAAATGCTCTTGTAAAACAATATAACCTTCATAAGCTGTATAACCGAGTATAGCCATTAATCCGATATAACAAGCAAAAACTGTCCATTTTGTTTTCGTATCAACTTTATAATAATTTTCTTGTTGTTCCTTTTCTATTTCCCATTCATTTAATTTTCTTTCCGACACTTCAAATGCTTCTCTTATATGAATTGTATACTCATCTTTTTCATCTTCATATGGGACATAATCAAGCGGCTCAAACTTTGGTAAAAGGTATTCTAGCACTTCGATTTTTTGAATTTCTTCTGTTTTTAATTCTTTCTCACGCTCTCTTTGTCTTAATACATTCATCTCATGATGAATCATATAAATAGTGCGATGCACCGCACCAGTTTCTTTTAATTCCTCTTCAAGCCTAGAAACATATTCTTTCATTCCATCGATTTTATATCCTAATTCCTTAATCGGTTCATCTCTCTTTATTACTCTATACAATTCCATACAACCGATAATAACAATAAATCCACCTAAAATACTTTTGAAGTAAATAGAATAGCCAAGTAGTACAACTAGCCCTGCTCCCCAAATTTTCGTACTTACAACTGAAATTATTCTTCCACCATCTAACGGAGAAACTGGAATTAAATTAAAGAAATTAATCATACTTCCAAGCAAAATAATAAGCGCCCAAAATGGCTCTTTCGTTATTATATATAGTGGAATAGCCGGTAAAAATGAAAGCAAGCCGAAAAGAGGCCCCATAAAGGCGATGTAAGCTTCATCTTTTGCATTTTTCGGCATTTCTTTCATGCCAATAAGAGCTCCCATAAATGGAATAAAGATCGCCGGCGATGTTGGTATCCCTTTTCTTTTCGCGGCCCATAAATGACCCATTTCATGAACAAACAACAAATAAACGAGCGCTACCCCAAATTTCCATCCATATATAACCGCGTATGCCCCAAGCGATAAGAACATACTAAATACTGTTGAGAATTTTGCTAACTTAAAAATGGCAAATACCCACTTTAACTTAGACAGTAAAAATAACCCTATTGCAACGATAATTCCCCATAACCCTTTTTTATTTTTTTTCATATTCCTCTCCTTTATCTCACTTTACTGAGTCATTTACACTCACCAAAACCTATTCTTGTCTTTATTATGACATATTTTTTTCTATTGTTAGAAATAATGTTTATTACATCCATTTTTAGCCAAAAATATAAATGAAAGGAGGTATTACAAATGAAATTACAATCCCTTATGATAGGCGCTCTATCTTTTTTAGCTTCAACTCTTATTTTTTATACCGTTAGCTACGTATTATTATTAGATTTGTTGCCAAATCACTTATTTATTGCTCTTATCATTCTTTCCGCTCTTATGATTTCTTTTCTTATTACACGAAAATCAATGAATGAGCCATCTGCAAAAGCAAAGTAATAGAGAGGGGATTCTTTCCCCTCTCTTATCATTTCCTAGGAAAATCTGTATAGACTTTACGATTCACATTTATCCCGTAAACGCCCGATTGGTATAGGCTAATAATCAGTAGGGGATGGATCCCCCACTGATTAAAGTTTCACTTTATCTTTGTAAGTTCATTTTTTCACCATAATCTTTAACAATTTGAATAATGTTTTGAAATGCTCCTACTTTTTCTTTCTTACTATTTAATATTTGCAAATCGTAATTATCATAATAGGCTTCTAGTGATTTTAATTGTGATTCTGAAGCATCTTTTATCGGAACAGTAACATTCAATTCATACTGTTTATACCCTTCCTTTACTTTTTCTGCTGCAATTATTTCACTTTCTTTTGCTCCGATAAATTTTTGAACCTTTTCCGGGAAAATCAATTGCAAATAATATTCTTGTTCCTTCGCTAACTTATTATATAGTGATTGTGAAATCGTATAACGTACTGTATAATTCATTTTTTGATCACCCGCTTTAATATGGAACGCGGTAATCTGCAAATCTTTTTTCGTTATTTCCGTTAAAGGCCCTACCTGCATCTCATCTTCTTTTTGTTCTGGAATCTTTGGAAATATAGCCAAAAGTTTTTCCGTATCTTTTTCATTCAGCATATACATAGCTTTTTTATATTGCACCCATCCCCGTCGATCCTCTCCTCTTAACCATGCATAATACGTTTCTATTTTCCCATCTCTACTAATTTGTATTTCATATTCTGCTTCACCAAAGCTACCTGTTACTTCTTGTTTTTCTGCTTTGTTTATAATATCTACCACTAACTCCGCATCCATTTTCTTTAATTTTTTTTCTTCTGTACCTTTTTGTATAACAGTTACTTGTAATGGTTCTTTCACTTCATTCACTGTCTCCTCTACTTGTTTCGATTCTTTCTTTTGCTCGGCTTGACCACACGACGCGAGTAAAATAACACATAAAACCATTAAATATTTCCCTTTCAAATCGATTCTCCTTTTCCAATAAGAAATTCTTATAATCCTCATACATGAAACAAAAACGTTACATTATATAGAATGAGCTATACTATACAATGAAGGGAGGATTTTATAATGTCCATTAATTTTCATGATGCAAATAATAGGTATACGTATGCAAGTCGTAACGCACATATTTCATGGCAGGAAACAATAAACAATATTGCAGATGTGCAAAATAAACAAGTAATTGATATAGGTTGTGGTGGCGGCATTTATACGAAAGAACTTGCTCTTATGGGAGCCAAAAGTGTTGTTGGACTTGATTTTTCAAAAGAAATATTACAAGCTGCAAAAGAAAATTGTAACGGCTTCCCAAACATTTCATTCATTCACGGTGATGCGCACAACATTCCATACCCTAACGAAACATTCGACCTTATCATTTCGCGTGCCGTCATTCATCACTTACAAGATATTCCTATATTTATCCGAGAGGCTTCTCGCATATTAAAAAAAGACGGTATAATTATTTTACAAGACCGAACTATTGAAGATTGTACAATTCCAGGAAGTCCTGAACACATTCGTGGATACTTTTTCTCTGTATTTCCAAAACTCATTGAAATAGAATCAAAAAGAAGACCAAAAACCACTACTATACAGCAAGAATTACAAAAATATTCTCTTCAAGTTTTCCCCATTCAAACACAATGGGAAGTACGAAAAACACATGATTCTGTAGAAGCATTGCTGCAAGATTTATCTCCTCGAACCGGACGATCCATTCTATATGAATTAACAGATCATGAACTTTCTCAACTTCTACATCATATCCAAACAGCATTACAACACGTCTTTCCTATTATCGAAAGAGATCGTTGGACCATTTGGAGCGCCATGAAATTGTAAGGAAGGAAGCCTCACAAAATAATGTGAGGCTTCCTTCTTTCATAATCTAATTTTGCAACACTCTTGATATCCTCCACTCCTGGCCTGTGCACTTCCACACTTCGGACATACTAAATATCTAGACTGATTTGTCAACAAACTACCTTTTTGAAAGAGTAAAACTTCTGCTTGTTTAAACGAACGCGAATAATATAACCACATAAAACCAATTATAGCAATAATGCCAAATAATACTCCCATCGCAAGCATTTCAGTCACCTCTTTTGGTTTGTTCTTTCCAACAAGTGGATTGTTGTATTATTCTCTGTAAATTCTAACAATACCTTCTTTACTCCTCTAAATATCGATTTTCTCCATAAACTTTACAATTCTCTATAATGTTTTACAGCATTTTTACAAACAGCATTAATCCTTATATTCTCAGCTATATTTCTACAGGAAAGTGTATTTCCCAAAAAATATGTTGACTTTCTGAAAAAAACATGTGAAAATATTGTCAGAATACTTGAATAAAAATTCATTGACGAGAACGAGTACGTTATAGGGCTGTTCCCCAGAGAGTTGGTATTTTGCTGAAAGCCAATGCTCAGTTCGTAACCGAAAATCATCTCCGAGAAGTAGAACCGAATGCTGAAGTAAGTTCTTACCGGTCGTCCCCCGTTACAAGGAACACGTATCATGTTGTACGTTGTAAAGCCGTATACATATAGATATATTTCTACATGTATAAATTAGGGTGGTATCGCGGGTAAATATAACTCGTCCCTTTCTTAAGGGACGAGTTTTTTGTGTTCTTACAATGAATTTACAAAAAAGGAGGAAAAACAATGAACACTGTATCAAAAAAGCACGTTTTTTTCACAGGCCTTATGCTATTTTCTTTATTTTTTGGGGCAGGAAATTTAATTTTCCCTCCAATGCTTGGACAAAATGCTGGTGAAAACTTTTGGCCAGCGATGATTGGGTTTTTACTAACAGGAGTCGGCTTACCGCTACTTACTGTAATCGCCATCTCTCTATCAGGAAATGGCATGCAGCAACTTGCGAGTCATGTTCACCCATCATTCGGAATATTCTTTACGGTAATTGTATACATTGCAATTGGTCCATCTATGGGCATTCCGCGTGTCGCTAATGTCGCTTATGAAATGGGAGTTAGTTCTTTCTTACCAGAATCTATTCGCTCTAGCAGCCTAGCGCTATTTTTATACACAGTCATCTTCTTTGCTATCGTATTTTGGCTTAGTTTAAACCCTTCTAAGCTCGTCGATCGTATCGGAAGTGTATTAACACCTATTTTATTACTCTCTATTTTCTTATTATTCGTTAAGAGTGTATTTACACCCCTCGGGCAATCTGGACCAGCTATGCAAGAGTATCAAACTTCTCCAATTTTCAAAGGTTTTATGGAAGGATACTTAACGATGGATACCATTTCAGCACTTGCATTTGGGATTATCGTTGTAAATGCAATTCGCTCAAAAGGTGTGAATGACCGTAAATCAATTGCCATCGCAACAGCAAAAGCAGGACTTATTGCCGCTACTGGCCTCGTACTTGTATATGGTGCACTTGGCTGGCTCGGTACAACTAGTGTCTCTCTTGGATACGCAAACAATGGAGGACAGCTACTTACCGTTATCGTACAACAATTATTCGGTCCATATGGTCTAATTCTGTTATCTCTTATCGTTACACTTGCTTGCTTAACAACATGCGTTGGACTTGTATCTGCATGCAGTCAATACTTCTCAACATTATTGACAAAATTTTCATACAAAACGTTAGCAAGCGTCATTTGCTTGTTAGGATTATTAGTTGCCAATTTAGGTTTAACAAAAATTATCGCAATCTCTGTTCCTATTTTACTTGTTGTATATCCAGTTGCAATTGTACTCGTGTTATTATCATTACTTCATAAATATTTCGGTGGCTATCGATCTGTTTATGTATGTGCTTTAATCGGAACAGCAGTTGTTAGCGTTTTTGATGGATTAAAACAAGGGAATATTCCTGTTTCATTTATCACATCTTATTTCGAGTTTATTCCATTATATAATGAAGGAATTGGCTGGTTAGTGCCAGCATTAGTTGGGGCTATTATCGGTTTTATTATCGCAAAATTAAGTGGTGCAAAAGCAGTACCATTAACGGACCATTCACCTGAATCGAAAGCATCATAAAAAAACTCCCATTTCGGGAGTTTTTTACATTTGATAAGAAGTATGATTAAAGCTACTTACTTTATAAGCTTTCGTATAGTAATCAATATTCGTATCCACCGTTTCTACTTTTACAACATCATAGCAATCTTCTTGCTTTACTAGAAATAAATAATATTCTTCTGTTGCCTCAATAATTGCAATACGATCTGTTTCAATATCATATTGTTCACAAAGTGCTTGCAGCGCATCCACATAGTTACCTAATTTTTTCGTTTCATTCATTCCAAATATCGTTTGAACTAACATACACTCTATCCCCTTTGTATGTACTGTTAACACCTTAATGATAACGCTCACATAATTGACCGTCAACCAAAAGCTTTGACCATATTTAGTCAAAGCTTCCTTTTTATTTCGTCAATTGGTGTCTAAACGCATAAATAACCGCCTGTGTCCGGTCACTTACATTTAGCTTATTTAATATATTACTCACATGTGTCTTTACTGTTTTAAGGGCAATAAACAACTCATCTGCAATCTCTTGATTACTTTTCCCCTCTGCAATTAATAACAAAATTTCAGACTCTCTTTCTGTTAACTCCTCATGCAAAGGTTGTTCTTTCTTCTGACGCATACGAGACATCATTTTGCCAGTAACTTTCGGCTCTAATACCGTTTCCCCATCATAAGTAGCTCGTACAGCGTCTGCAATATCACTCGCTCTTGATGTTTTTAATAAATAACTTGTCGCTCCCGCCTCAATAACAGGATATAACTTTTCATCATCTAAAAAGCTCGTTACAACTACAATTTTCGCTTCTGGCCATTCTTGAATAATAGCGCGTGTCGCTTCAACTCCGTCCATCTCATCCATAACAAGGTCCATTAAAATAATATCCGGTCTTAACTGCAAGGCTAACTCTGAACCTTTTCTTCCATTTTCAGCTTCTCCAACTACTTCAATATCTGGCTGCGTTGATAAATATGCTGATACACCCATTCGAACCATTTCATGATCATCAACTAGTAATACTTTTATCATGATTCTCCCCCTCTCTCAATCATAATCGGTACTTTCACTTCTATTTGCGTACCTTTATTCGGAAAACTAAGGACTTTTAATGTACCACCAATTTCATGAACTCGCTCTTGCATTGACCTTAAGCCGTATGAACCTGCCTTATTAACCCCAACCTTAAACCCAACACCATCATCAATAATTTTCAAAATCGCATATTGATCAATTTTACGAAGGCGTACTTCGGTTTTCTTTGCCTTCGCATGTCGTAAAGTATTAGACAGCGCCTCTTGTACAATACGGAATAAATGATCTTCTACACCTTTTTTTAATTGAATCGGTTCAACTAACCATTCAATTTTCATATGTTGCTTTCTAGACAGTTCTGTTAATAATTCTTCTATACCCTCTGTTAGTTTCTTACCTTCTAACTGCACTGGGCGTAAATGAAGGAGCAATGCTCTCATTTCTGATTGTGCATTTACAACCATATTCTCAACAAGCTGCAACTGTTTTTTCGTCGTGTCTGGAATTTCAGCTACTTGTTCATTAATAGCTGACATCATCATCGACATTGCAAAAAGCTGCTGACTTACAGAATCATGCAGCTCCCTCGCCAATCGATGCCTCTCTTGGGAAATCGCTTCTTGTCTCATCTCTTCATTCCAATGAGCTCGTTCATTCGTTACTTTTTGAAATAGCCCCGCTTGCTCCTCTAATCGACGAGCCAGAACGATTACTTTTCGTTCCACTTCATGAAATTCATCATCCGCAGTAAACGAAACATCACTCGGAAAATTCCCTCGCTCTACTTCAAATAGAAAAGTATTTAATCCTTGTATACGCTGCTCTATATAATAACCGATTGCATACCCTACAATTCCTCCGATAAGAAGACTAGTACTCATAATAAACAAGCCAATTGGAACAGAAGCAATGGATTCTTTCCATAGTAAATCATAAACTTGTTGTTCGCTTTTCCATACATATACAATTGTACAAATAAGTGCGATACTCACAGAGGACAACATAGAATAACGAATATACATCCACGAAATATTCTTTTGTTTTTTCATTATACTTTCCTCACTTCCGTATCACCTACGACAAGCGAAGAAATAATTTTTATACGGCGAGGAGCTTCTTTATACTGTTCTGTTCTAAACGTAACATTACGGTTAAATCCTGTTTCTTCGTGTCCCGGCAAGAGCACTCGCCCAACAATAACAGAATGATTTAAGGACAGTTCGATATCATATGGCACATATAAACGAATGTTACCAACGACTCCCCGAATAACAATTACCGTTTCTCCCTCTGGAATCATCGCAGTTGTTAAATCAATCTCGACATCACAAGCGCCATATTGGACGTTAATATCCTCAAGTTCATAAATATGATCCATCATTCGTACATTACCTACGAACATATTTTTTATGTACGGTTCTGTACGATATATTTGTTTTTCTTCATCTATATATCCCTTTTCTTTAATTTCAACTTTCATTGCTTTTTGCTGGTGCCCTTGTTGAATAAGTTGATAACCAATTAAAGCTAAACAAGCAAATACAACAAGTACGAATGCTGCTGATGAAAATAAGAAGAATAAGAATACAATACCACCGACAAATAAAAATACATTTCCTCTTACATAACGATTTTTCTTTCGGTAATGCCTTCCAAACATAATCATAATAAATGCAAATATTAGACCACCTGGTTCAAAATGTCCAAGTATCATATCAAGAAAAAGACCGAATCCAAATATGATGAGGAGCATCCCCATTAATTGTGTTTTTGAAAAGTGCTTCTTCATTTCAGCTCCCCTCCCTCTTTGTCACATATACATAGAAGAAAAGGCATTGCTTTCCAACACCTTTTCTTCTATCACTATATCATAAGCCTGTTTTATTATATACTACAATTATTTTGTTACTTCTTTCGTTAATGATACTTCATTTTTCTCTTTCATCTCACGCTCTAGTTTTGCAATTTTCATATCAAATGTATCACGCTCATGCTCTTCATTTATACGAAGCTCTAAGTCACGAATGTGATCATCAATTTCTTCAAATCGTAAGAACGGATTATTTTCATCCATTTTATGCATAGCAGTATTCATACGACGGTTTGCATGTGCCATATTTTCACGCGCCATTAATTCCATACGTTTTGCGTTCATTTCTTTTAATTTATTTTTCATTTCTGAAAGACGACGCTCTAACTCATCAATTTGCTCTACAACACCAGCATACATTTCTTCTAAGCGAGTTACTTGCCCTTCATAATACGCTACTTCTTCTAATGCACGTTCATGCAGTTGTAACTCGCCTGCTTCTTGAGCAATGATAGCTTGCTTTGATCTTTTGTTAACAAAATAGCGTGCTTGCTCAAGCTCACGAGCGAAGTTAGATTTTAATGTTTTATGACGCTGAATTAACTTCTCAATTTTTGTTATTTCACGCTCACTATCGCGTAAATATTGGTTTAACATAGCAATTGGATTTTTTCTTTCTTTCTCATCTAACACATTATGAAAATCAGCTAAAATTGCATCGCGTACACGTCCGAATAAAGATTGTTTCATTATAAATCTTCCTCTCTTCTACTTTATAATTTAATTTAATTTAATTTAATTTATTTTATATTAGTTTTTCATTAACTTGTTCCACTCATCTTCAAAGTTGCTATATGGTTTAGAACTTTCTGGAGCAGAATCAACAACTACGTTTTTTTCTTTTTTCCACTCACGGTATCCGTAGTATAAAACTACTAATGCTGCGATACCGATTAATGCTGGGGAATGAGAAAGTGCAATGGACAAACCGATTAAACCAACAATACCCCAAGCTAACTTTCCAAAAAATGATTGTGCTCGCACAAATGATTTATAGCTCCAGTACACAACTCCTGCTCCGATTGCGAATCCTACAATACCAGCAAGACTACCAAGAGCAATTAAAGCCAAAATACCGGCCGCGATAAACGCTAGAAATTGTTTCATCTTGTGCTTGCCTCCCTTCGATTTGATACTCTTATCTTAACTATTTTTTCTTTTTTCCATAACGAGCTTAAGAACCGTTTTTAACTCAGACTTAAGACTGAGTTAAATTCAGCCTTTTGTAAAAACAGAAGGTAGGATAGGATAATTCCCTCTTTTATCACACATAAAAAGCCGTACAGAGAATATTCTCTGTACGGCTTCTGTTACTACGAATAACATCCATATTTAATTATGCTGTTTTATGATACTCTTTTTTTTCCGCCACTTTAGAAAATCTCGGGAAACCAATTAATATAGAAATGATTCCACATACTCCAACTAAGATCGGATAAAATGCATATGGTAACAATTCAACCGGAGATAACGCAGCAAATCCTGCCGCAGTTAACATTTGAGCACCATATGGGATTAACCCTTGTATACAGCAAGAGAAAAGATCTAGTACACTCGCTGATTTACGTGGATCAATTTCATATTGATCCGCAATGTTCTTCGCAAGAGGACCTGTAAAAATAATCGAAATCGTATTATTCGCTGTACACATATTCGTCATACTCACTAAACCAGCAATACCGAACTCTGCTCCTTTTTTCGAACGAATATTACGCGTTAAAAGATTCATTAAATATTGAATACCACCATTATATTGGATCAGTTCAACCATACCACCGATTAATATAGCAAGTAATACTAGCTCCATCATACTGCCCATGCCAGTCGTTACACTTTTAAAGAAACTTTCTAACGTGTAACTTCCATCTATAAGCCCTATAACACCTGATAATACAGTTCCACCAGTTAACACAATAAGTACATTCCAACCAAGTAACGCCGTAATAAGTACTCCTGCATACGGTAAAATCTTTATCCAGTCGAAACTATGGGCTTTAACTTGTGTATCACTTCCTAAAGTAATTATTACTAATAGTACAATTGTAATAATAGCAGCTGGCAATACAATTAAAAAGTTCGTTTTAAACTTATCTTTCATTTCTGTTCCTTGTGAACGAACAGCAGCAATTGTTGTATCTGAAATAAATGATAAATTATCACCAAACATCGCTCCGCCCACAACAGTAGCCATCGCAAGTGCAATTGAGATATCAGTTTGCCCACTAATCCCTACAGCAATTGGTGCTAGTGCTGCAATTGTTCCCATTGAAGTTCCCATCGCTAATGAAATAAATGCCCCTATAACAAAAATTCCAGCAACGATAAATCCTGGTGGCAAAATAGATAACGCTAAATTAACAGTTGAATCAACTCCGCCCATTCCTTTTGCTGTTTCAGAAAACGCCCCTGCAAGTACAAAAATTAATACCATAATCATAATATCCGGATTTCCTGCACCTTTAGCAAATCGTTCTACTTTCGCATTAAAGCTTTCTTTACGATTCATCACTAAAGCGACCCCTACAGCAATTGAAATTGCTACAAGTATCGGCAATTTATAGAAATCACCTGTAATAATTCCAGAACCAATAAATAGCGCCAAAAATATACCAAGTGGTAATAAAGCTAAACCATTTCCTCTCGTTTCTTTCAAAGTACCATCTCTCCCTAGTTTCAACCTTTTTCTAATGAATAACAAAAGACCTCTTCCAATGAGAAGAGGTCTTATACATCTATAAGAAACGCTCTTCTCATCTTTCAAGCACATGCTTGCTGGATTTGGCACAGCACTCTGAAATCGAGTCCGCTGCCGAGGCATCGTAGGGCCAGTCCCTCCGCCTCTCTTTATAAGAAGGTTTCATATTTATTTTTTAATAATAATTTCTTCCCTAACTTTACTCGCTTACAAAACAAAAGTCAATTATTTTTTGTATAGATTTTTTTGGTAATTATGCAAAAATTTGAATAAAACAATCATTTTAACTTTTCGATTTCTTTATCTAATATTGAAATCCAAGAAAATTCTCCATTTTTTATCGTTGCTACAATCCATTTTGTTATACGCCATGCTAATTCATATTCTTCCTTAGTAACATCACCTATATTATAGGCATCCTCTAACTCATCTTCATCCAATACATAAATCTCACCGCTCGGTAACAATACTACATCTAAGTATAAATCATCAAAATAAGGCAAACCACGATCGTCAATTTTAAATTCTTTCGTCACATCGATATAATATTGCACTAATTGTTTTTGATTGTCTAACATAGCTGTAATTGCAAAGTTTTTGTCGCTTATAAAATATTGCATCCATGTATACCCATCACCTGCAATGCAAATCTCTTTACTATTGTATTCTTTATAACTAGGCTCTCTCACCTTTTTTATATCCAATATTCCTAACATACCTGCTTCAACTCGTTTTACTGTGTATGTCTTCTCTATTAATCGCTTCCACGTAGAACCATCACCGTACTTACGTTTCATAACTTTCGCTCCTCTTCTACATACAGAAAAGCTCTCACATAATATGTGAGAGCTTTTCAAATCATAATTAAGCCGCTTGACCCTTTTCAGATATCTCTTTTAAATAGGCTTGTCCTTTTTCAGCGTCATATTGACCTTCCCACTTAGACATAACTACAGCCGCTAAAGAGTTACCTACAACGTTAACTGCCGTACGAGCCATATCTAGAATACGGTCAATACCTGCAATAAACGCTAAACCTTCAGCTGGAATACCTACTGTACCAAGTGTTGCTAATAATACAACGAATGATACGCCCGGTACACCCGCGATACCTTTTGATGTAACCATTAATACAAGTAATAACGTAATTTGTTGTGTAATGGATAATTCAATACCGTACATTTGCGCTAAGAAAATTGCCGCAATTGCTTGATATAACGTTGATCCATCTAAGTTAAATGAATAACCTGTTGGAATAACGAAAGATGTAATTGCTTTCGGGCAACCGAATTTCTCCATTTTCTCCATAATTTTCGGTAAAACCGTTTCTGAACTTGCTGTAGAGTACGCTAAGATCAGCTCGTCTTTTAAAATTTTAAAGAATTGGAAAATGTTAATACCGAATATTTTCGCTGTAAGTCCTAATACGACCACAACGAAGAATATCATTGCTCCATATACTACAATGAGTAATTTCCCTAATGGAATTAATGAAGCTAATCCGAATGTAGAAACTGTAACACCAATTAATGCGAATACACCAAATGGCGCAAACTTCATAACTTGGTTCGTTACATAAAACATTGCATCTGCTACACCTTGGAAAAATTGCAGAACTGGTTTGCCACGCTCACCAATTGCTGCTACACCTAAACCAAATAATACTGAGAAGAAGATAATAGCAAGCATATCACCTTCAGCTAATGATTTCATAATGTTCGTCGGAACAATATTTACAAACGTATCCGCGAACGAATGACTTTGTACTTGCTCTGTCGTATGTGTATATTTAGAAATATCTGTTTTTGTTAACTTATCCATATCAACGCCTTTTCCAGGTTGGAAAATGTTTGCTATTAATAGACCAACAGCAATTGCAATCGTTGTAATAATTTCAAAGTAAATAATTGTTTTTCCGCCTAGTCGGCCTAACTTCTTAACATCGCCAACACCAGCAACCCCAACAACAATACTCGCTACAACAATCGGTACAACAATCATCTTAATTAATCGGATGAAAATATCACCAATTGGTTGTAAGTACTTCACCACTTCTGGATTGCCAAAGAAAATAGCCCCAACTGCAATACCAAGCGCAAGTCCTATTAAAATTTGCCATGCAAGTCCTATTCTTTTCATACTTGTGGTAACCCCCTCTTCGATGTGTCACTCTATCTCTCATTCTATGTCTATAAAACTTGAAATTAAGAGTATTACATATTATTCGACAATTCAATACATTTTGTCCCTGTTAAAAATCATAAATCAAAAATTAAAATCTGACAACAAAATAAGTTTGCCCGAACACAAATAATTTTCTTGACAAAAATAAACCTCATGTCAGAAAACCTCACATGAAATCGATTCCTCACTAGTGATTGATAGGTTTTTGAAGTACTGTTTCATTATGGAAAACTCCATCATTTCCCATGATTTTTTTAAACAATATAGAAATTGATACCTTTTTCTATACATTCAAGAATTTTAACTTTATGACAAACACTACGAAAAGATGCTAAATTCCGACAAAACTTAGCAAAATTATAAAATTCTCTTTACATTATGATTACAACGATAGACACTCTTCTTCTTATGATATATAACATTCATAGGGAAAGGAGCCAGACAACAATGAAAAAGAAATTTGCAGCGTTTAGTGTTTTAGCAGCTGGAACGATTTTCGTTTCCCCGTTACTTTCACCCGTATACGCTGAAACGAATGAAAATAAATTATCTAATATTCAATCTGAATTAGAAGGCAAACAAAATGACTTACAAAATAAATCAGCTGAGAAAGAACAAATAGAAAAAGAAATCCAAGAATTACAAAAGAAAATTGATGAATTAACTACTTCTATTAATAAAAACGAAGCTGAATTAAACGATACAAAAAAAGAAATTAGCAACACACAGCAAGTTATTACTGAAAAAAAGAAGCATATAGAGCAATTACAAACGAACATAGATACACGACAGGAAGTTATTAAACAACGACTACAATCTATGCAAGAAAAGCCTCGTACGAGTATCATTACAGAAGTAATAACAAGTTCTGCAAATATTGCCGATCTTGTTGATAATATGTACTCTGTAAGTTTAATTTTAAATAACGATACCGATATTGTGAAAAAGCAAACAAACGATCAAAATGCTGTAACGACAGAAAAAGAGGCTGTTGAGAAAAAAGAGCAACAACTGAAAGAATCTGAACAAAAATTAGAGCAAAAACAACAAGAGTTAGTAAGTAATCAACAACAGCAACAAACTCTTATTAAAGATCTACATACGAAAGTATCAAAAGTAGATTCCGAGATTGAAGGATTAGAAGAGTCACAAGGTATTTTAGAAAACCAGCGTCAAGCTGTTCAAAAAGCAATTGAAGAGGAAAAACGTGCGGAAGAAGCTCGGAAAGCGGAAGAGGCACGCAAGGCTGAGGAAGCAAAAAAACAAGCCGCTGCTTCTGCTAAAGAAAGCACACAAGCCGCACCAACACCGCAAGATACGAACAAAGGTGGATTTATTAAACCAGCGGCTGGATCAAAAACTTCTGGATTCGGCGCACGTTCTTTAGATAACCATAAAGGAATCGATATCGCAGCTTCGGGAACAGTTCCAATTATTGCCGCTGCAGATGGTGTTGTTATCCGTTCAGAATTATCCTCTAGTTACGGAAACGTTGTTTACTTATCTCACCGTGTTAACGGAAAAACATATACGACAGTGTATGCACATATGAATAGTCGCTCTGTATCCAATGGACAAACTGTAAAACAAGGCGATCAACTTGGCTTTATGGGAAATACCGGTCAATCTTACGGACAACATTTACACTTCGAACTTCATATTGGGGAATGGAATGTTGGTAAGACAAACGCAGTTGATCCGTCTCCTTATATCGGATTATAAAAAAACTCGGTGCATACCGAGTTTTTTTTACTACTTCACACTTTTTAGGCGTTTTACATAAACTACAACTAAATGCCTATATTTTGCGGGGTGATAAATATGAATACACAATTACAAGAAGAAATAGAAGAAGCTAGAGAAGCATACATCGGCCGGTTATTTACATTCGGCGGCTCAGCGTTATTTTTAATTGGATCATTTATCGCAGTTGTCACAGCTTATAAAGCATATAATCGCTTATTAAATACTTCTACAACATAATAAAAAGACGGAGAAATCTCCGTCTTTTTATTATGCAAACGTTTTAAATACGCCTATCGCATTTAAAAATACGATAATTACAGTTACCGGAATAACATAACGAAGTAAGAAGAACCAAATGTTAAATAATGTTTTTCCTTTCGTTTCCGTAACTTCTAATTCTTTCATTAATAACTCTTTACTCATTTTATTTGGTACGAATAGCGAAATGGCTAGTACTCCTAATGGCAGTAACACATTACTGACCGAAAAATCGACGAAATCAAAGAATGTCTTACCAAATATTTTCACATCACTCATAATTCCAAACGATAACGCTGATGGAATTCCAACTGCAAAAATAAGAATACCAATTAATAACGAAGCTGATGGACGCTTCTTCTCATTATCTTTCGCAACAGATGCTACTACAATTTCTAGCATTGAAATCGCAGATGTTAAAGTCGCAAAGAAGAATAATACTAAAAACATAATGAAGAAAAATTGTCCAAATGGAATTTTTGCAAAGACAGCAGGAAGAACGATAAACAGTAGCCCTGGTCCTTCTGTCGGTTTAACTCCTAATGCGAAAATCGCTGGGAAAATCGCTAATCCTGCAAGTACTGTAATAAATACAGTTAAACTTACAATAGATGTTGCTGATTTAGCTAAATGCTCTTCTTTCTTTAAATACGAACTATACGTTACCATTACCGAGGCACCTACCGTTAGTGAGAAGAAAGATTGTCCCATCGCATATAAAATCGTATCTGCTGTGAGCTTTGAAAAATCTGGTTTTAAGAAGAATTCTACCCCAGCCATAGCGCCATCAAGCGTTAAGGCACGAATAATGATAGCAATAAATAAAATGAATAATAGCGGCATCATGTACTTACTTGCTTTTTCTATGCCTTTTTCCACACCTTTACTAACAACAAAAATGGTACAAAGCATAAAGATGAATTGTGCTCCAATAGCACTTGCTGGATTTGAAATTGTTTCACCAAACAATTGCCCATAATCGACTACACCGTTCCAGAAACTACCTGTGACACTATAGTATAAATAAAGTAAAATCCATCCGCCTACAACACTATAAAAAGATAGTACGCTAAAACAAGTAACAACTCCCATACGACCAATCCAAGGATATAACTTACTATTTGGTACTAATATTTTATAAGCTGTAACCGCCTCTTTTTGGGTACTACGTCCGATAACAAATTCAGCTATAAGGAGAGGCATACCAATAAATACAGTTAATAGTAAGAATACAAGGAAGAATGCGCCTCCCCCGCCATTACCTGCAACATATGGAAATTTCCATATTGCCCCAAGACCTACTGCGGCTCCGGCTGCTGCGAGTACAAAGCCTATTTTCGACGTCCATTGCTGTGTTTCTTTCATTATAATTTCTCCTTTTCTGAATATTTAAACTTTTACTAATTATACACTTTCATTTCATACTCGCACACCTCCTTTAGAAAATAAAAAAGTCCCCTACACGCAAATATGCATGTAGAGGACGATATATGTAATATAAATACCGTGGTACCACCTCAATTGGATTGATAAATCCCACTTGTTCAAGTACAGGAAAACTCCGATACTCTATCCTTTTAACGGCGGAACCCGGGTTGCCTACTACAATGTTCAGCATACCTCTCGCAAGCCCATTCTGTATATTTTATCGTACCGGGCTCACACCTTACCCCAGCTCTCTGAACGCCTCAAATATACGTACTCTTCTTGCTCATCGATTTCATCTATTGAAGTTACTTGTGATTATAAATTATATTTTTACATTTGTAAAGCACAATTCACTCACTATCCTACATGAAGTTCCCTCTCTAATTCTTGTAAAAAAATTTCTCTTTTTTGTTCATTTTGAACATATACCGACTTTAATACTTCTTGCAATAATATATTTTTCTTCCTTTTCTCTACTTGCAATTCTTTCACTTTTATTCTAACTTCATATAAAAAATCAAGATATGATTCATAGGTCTCATCATATTTATTTGCAATATCATCACGAATTTTTTTTGCAAGTTTCGGACTAGCCCCTCCAGTAGAAACAGCTACATTAAGTAGTCCACGATGAATTGCCGCCGGAAAATGAACATTTCCACTTTCCGGATTCGTAATAACATTTATCAATTGATTTGCCGAGGCATCTTCAGCAATTTGTTCATTTAGTACCGAATCGCTAGTCGCTGCGACTACTAAAAAAGCATCGTCGATATCACTTTTCTCATACTCCCTTTGATACCAACGAATTTGCTTTTCTTCTACAAGTTTTACTAAATTCGCATCTAATTCTGTACTTATCACAATTATATCCGCACCTTGTTTTAGTAAGGGAACAATTTTAAACCCTGCTACTTTCCCTCCGCCAATGACAACCACACGTTTCTTATCAACTCGCACTGTAAGTGGATACATATTGTTCTCCCTTCAGTATTTCCTCTGTTTTCTGAATTAACATCTCTCGAAACGCCACATTCTTCCCTAAATATGGACTTATTTTTATCTCTTCCGACTCATATTGACACACTTCTTTCTCAACATGTTTCATAAGTAAGCCTGTAAATAATAAGTAAGGTAACACAACAATGTTCCGTTCTTTTTGTTCTACAATTTCTTTCAACTTCTCATCAAACTTCGGCTCTGCAGCTGCTAAATAACAAACTTCCACCTCTTTAATGTTCTCTTCTTTTTGAAATAAAGAAGAGATCCAATTTATGTCTTGTAAAGTTTCCGGATCACTACTCCCTCTTGCAACAAGCAAAAGTGTTACTTCTTCTTCATAGTCTTTAATGCCACTTCCGTTATATACCGCTTTTACAAGCACTTCTGATACACCAAATGGATTACCATACACTATTTTGATATCCGGATATTCCTCGTTTAATTTTCGCAATTCAAGCGGAATATCTTTCTTTACATGCCCTGCCGCTAATAAAAAAACAGGAATAGCGACAATCTCTGTAGCACCACGCTTCACACATGTACGAAATCCTTCTTCAATAGAAGGACTCGCTAACTCAAAAAAACAAACTTCTTGAATATTTGCCTCTACACGATTCATACATGACGTAATAAATGCAACCGCTTCTTCTTTTGCTGCTTTCAAACGGCTTCCATGACATATATATAAGACAGCCTTCATTTTACAATACTCCGCTTACTGGATATGCATTTTCCGCTTGTTTCTCAAACCAATGTATCTTTTCTCTAAAACGGACAACTTCTCCAATAACAATCATACTTGGATTTTGAATCTGTTCTTTTTTAGCTACTTCTACTATCGTTCCTAACGTCCCTGTAACTGTACGTTGCATAGATGTCGTCCCCCGCTCAATAATAGCAGCAGGTGTACTCTTTTCTTTTCCGTACTTTATAAGTTGTTCACATATATAAGGTAAATTACTAACCCCCATATAGACCGCTAATGTATCCACACCTTTCGCTAAATTTTCCCACTTCACTTCCTCTTCAGCATCTTCTTTCCGATGCCCTGTCACAATAGCAAAACTTGCACTTGCATCGCGGTGTGTTACTGGAATTCCAGCGTAAGCAGGAGCAGCTATACCAGCTGAAATACCAGGAATAATTTCAAATGGGATACTTTGCTTCGCTAACGCTTCAGCTTCTTCTCCACCTCTTCCAAATACAAATGGATCTCCGCCCTTTAGCCTCGTTACAACTTTTCCTTTTTTCGCGTATTTAATAAGAAACGTGTTAATCGTCTCTTGCTTCATCGTGTGATAATTTGGCAGTTTTCCACAATAAATTAAATCAGCTTCAGACTTTGCGTATGAAAGCAACTCTTTATTTACAAGACGGTCGTATAAAATAACGTCTGCTTTCTCAATACATTTCAACCCTTTCACAGTAATTAAATCTGGATCACCAGGACCTGCTCCAACGATATAAACCTTCCCCATCATCTCTCCTCATTTCTACTATTAAAGTGAAACTTCCATCCTTATATACGAATGGAAGTTTTCATTATTTCATATTACCTGTTCCCTACTCATGAATAACAAATGCCGCACCTTTTCGAATCTTCTTTTTTTCAAATAGAGAAATTTCCTTTACTTCTGGCAGCGGTAAAAAATGCTTTTCAAGCTCCATCTCCGCGAGCTTAAATGCCTGTTCTTCACTTTGAGCAACGACAACAATTGGAACAATACTATTTACTAATACAGCTTCAAATCGATATAAGTCCATATTGCCCCCTCCTAAGATGCTATTACTTCTTCTAATACGTTATTTAGTACAATTTGTAATTCTTCCACTCCAACACGTCCGACGAAATCATAAAACGTTTCGGCTAGTAGTTTATTCTTTTGGAAATAATTCAAAAATGATACGAGGACATCAGGCAAATTTTCTCCATCTATTTTCCCTTTTAACTTTTCGTTATATGCTCCTCCGTCTAATAGCGTTCCGCCTACATATATTTCAAATGCCTCAACAATTCCTTTTTCCTTCGTTTTCATTTTTACTCCTTGCAAACCAATATCAGCAATTTGACGTTGACCACATGAATTCGGGCATCCTACCATATGAATTCGAACCGGAACATCGAGTGCGATTTGTGTATCTAAGTATTCGGCGATTTTACGCAATCTTTCTTTCGTTTCTACTAGTGCAAGATTGCAATACTCAATGCCAGTACATGAAACCGCATGACCGATAAACGATTTCGGATTTGCTGAAATTGCTTCAAACAACGGTTCACTTAATAATCCTGCAACATTTTTTGGCGGAACATTCGGAATAATGAAGTTTTGTGAGTTACAAGTACGAATTTGCCCGTTTCCATATTGCTTTGCAATTCTAGCAATCTCAAACATTTCTTCTGCATGTAAACGCCCTACCGGTACATTAAAACCGACATATTTTAATCCTTCTTGTTTTTGATCTTGGACGCCATAAAAGTATCCTGCATTCCATCCTTTGAGTGCACTTTCCCCTTTGCTTTGCAATGGTCCTGTATACTCTATTAATTTCTCTTTAAATTTCTCCGCACCCCAGTCAGCAACAAGAAATTTCAAACGGGCTAAATGACGTTTTTCACGATATCCAAAATCACGGAATATAGTAGCAATTGCAATCGCTACCGCCTTCACTTCTTCTGGTAAAACGAACACATCTAATTCATCAGCTAAATATGGACGGGCTGATAATCCCCCACCTACTTTTATATGAAAACCAACTTTTTTCTCACCATCTATCTCTTTCGTAGCAGGTGTAAATGCAACACAGTTAATCTCTGCGTTTGCTGAGTTATAAATGTTAGAACTAATAGACATTTTAAATTTACGTGGTAAGTTAGAAAACTCTTCATTATGTTGGAAATAGTCATATACTTCTTTCACAATTTGCGTTGTATCAAATAGTTCATTCGCATCAATGCCAGCAAGTGGATTCCCTGTAATATTACGCGTTATATCACCACACGCCCCTGCTGAAGATAACCCCACTCTTGCTAATCGTTTGAAAATATCTGGAATTTTCCCAATTTCTAACCAGTGAAACTGAATCGCCTGTCTTGTCGTAATATCTATTACATCACGCCCATAATCCTCAGCGATAGAAGCAAGCACTTCTGCCTGTGCATTCGTAATAATCCCCGAAGGAATATTTACACGCATCATAAAATAGCCAGCTTCTTTCGGTCTTTGTAAATACAATCCCGCCCATTTAAAAGCGTCCCACTCTTCTTTCGGAATAGATTCAAATCCATTCTCCGCATAGTAAGGAATATCATTAAATATTTCTAATCCGTCTTTCTCTAATTTCTTTTTCTCTGTTTGATTTAATTTTTCATTATTAGCCCACACTTTTTCATAACTCATCTTTTATCCCCCTATATGAAACTACGCTCTTGTAAGTACTTCACAATTTGTTCTGCACATTCTTCAATAGAATACTTGTGCGTTTCTACAATTAATTCCGCTCGTTCTGGTTCCTCATACGGTGAATCAATTCCCGTAAACTCTTTAATATCACCTTTTCTCGCCTTTTTATAAAGTCCTTTCGGATCACGTTTCTCGCACTCTTCAATTGGACATTTTACAAACACTTCTATAAACTCATCTGCAGCTAATAGATCTCTTACTTGTTTTCGGTCTACTCGAAACGGTGAAATAAACGCTGTAAGAACAACAGTACCTTGATCTACAAATAGCTTCGCCACTTCACCAATACGTCTTATATTTTCCATGCGATCACTTTCAGAAAAACCTAAATCTTTATTTAAACCTTGGCGAATATTATCCCCATCTAGCACATAATTTCCGATATTCTTTTCAAACAGTTTACGAGCAACCGCATTCGCTACTGTAGATTTACCTGAAGCTGATAAACCAGTAAACCAAACTACAAAGCTGTGATGCCCATTCTTCACTCTTCTCTCATCTTTTGAAACAGAAGCTGTATGCCAAGTAGTATTCGTATCCATCTCATTCTCTCCCTATTCTGTTACTACTTCTTTTTTCAAACCTTTAATTAGCACTTCCACTACTTCTTTACGACTAAATGTACTTGGCGGAATCTCACCATTTCTTAACATTTCTCTTACTTTTGTACCTGATAAAATGACACGGTCCTCTTTTCCGTGCGGACACGTTTTCGTTGAAGCCATCGCTTCACATCTAGTACAGTAAAAACTATGTTCAAAAAATAGTGGCGTAATTCCTAACTCTTCTAATGTAAAGTTCGTAAAAATTTCTTGTGCTTCATATGTTCCGTAATAATCTCCTACCCCAGCATGATCGCGCCCTACAATAAAGTGGGTACATCCAAAATTCTTTCTTACTAATGCATGAAATATCGCTTCTCTCGGTCCTGCGTAACGCATCGCTGCAGGGAATACACCTAAAAAGACACGATTTTCCGGATAATAGTTTTGAAGTAATACTTCGTAGCTTTCCATCCTTACATCCGCAGGAATATCATCTGACTTCGTTTCCCCAACAAGTGGATTTAAAAAGAGACCGTCTACAATTTCAAGAGCTGACTTTTGAATATATTCATGAGCACGATGTACCGGGTTTCTCGTTTGAAATCCGACTACTGTTTTCCAACCACGTTTTTTAAATTCTTCTCTCGTTTCAATTGGATCTAAATGATAAGAAGGAAATGGATTATTCCCAAAACGTTTTGTAAGAATAATAGCTCCTCCTACGTAAACATTTGGTCGTTCATATAATTTTTTTACTCCCGGATGATCCTCATCCGTCGTTTTATATACAAGTAACGCCTCTTTTTCTTTATCAGGTACAAAAATATCTTCTATTTGAATGACACCATATACATTCCCATCGTTAACAAGTTTTACTTCCTCTCCTACTTTCAGTCTCTCTGCTACTTCTTCTGTTACTGGTAATGTAATTGGTATACTCCACACGCTACCATTTGCTAAACGGAGCGTTTCTACGACTGAATCATAATCCCTCTTCCCTAAAAATCCCGTAAGTGGACTATATCCTCCTATCGCCAGAAGTTCTAAATCACTAAGCGCGATTTTGTCTAGCTCAATTTCTTTTACAATGTTCGATATGTCATATGTTTCATCAATACGGTTTACTAATTCATTTGTTGTACTCATCTTTTTATATCCCTTCTTAGCTTTATTTCAAAATCTACCTTATTGAAAATGAAGGCCACACTCTGTCTTCATTTTCCCCGCCCATCTACCATCTCTTGAGTCACCACCATCTCCTACAGGTAACGTACATTTTTCACACCCAATACTTGGATAGCCAATATCATGCAATGGATTATATGGCAAACTATGTTTGTATACATATCGCCACACTTCTTTCCACGTCCAATGAATAAGTGGACAAACTTTAATAGATTGAAAGCGATGATCTTGATTTATAAAATTTGTATGCTTACGTGTTTCTGATTGTTCCCTTCTTAAGCCCGATATCCACGCTTTTTCCGCTGCTAATGATTTTTCTAACGGTAATATTTTTCTAATTTTACAACAGAGGTTCGGATTACTTTCCCATAAATTCTCTCCATGGATCTTCGCCTGTTCTTCAAGTGTTAACTCTGGCTGTTTTTCTATAATATTTAATGAAGGAAATCGCTCTCGCACTTTTTGAATTAATTCATACGTTTCTTGAAAGTGAACATTTGTATCCAAAAATACAACTTTAGCAGATGGATTTACTTGGTTTATAAGATGCAGTAATACCATACCTTCTAATCCAAAGCTACATGCGTATACGATTTCATCTTTATATTCTTTATAAGCCCAACTTAATACGGATAGCGCGCCTTTCGTTTCATCTTCTTCTGAAAATGAAACACCATTTTCTTTCCACGTTTCATACGTCAACATGTTTTTTTCCCCCTGTAAAAGCAAAAAGACGGTTTTAACCTAATAAAATAGGTTAAAACCGCCTCTAGTTTTTCTAGTCAGCGCTTTTTACTTTAAACGTACTTTTTCACTTTTCTCTAATTGAATTACTTTTCCATCTTGCACAACAATTGTAATTGAGCCATATTTCATATCAGCAAGCATCGCTTGAATTTTCTCAGATACTTCCTCAAAATGTTCCCGTACGCTCACGCGAACAGCCCCCCTTTTTATTCATAAAAAAAATCTTTCCCATTTCGAAAAGACTGTTCGGTAATATATTTTACCTTATCTTTCAAAATGGATTCCATTTTGCTGGATTTAGCACCTTGCTTTCTATAAGCAGGTTGCCGAGCTTCGCCGGGCCAGTTCCCTCCGCTTCTCTTGATAAGCTTTGTATTTGTATTTTATCACAATTCTGTTTTTTTTCAATCCTAGTTTTCCGATATATTTTAATTATTTTATAAAAAAGGAATTGCCCCTCAGAACAACTCCTTTTCCCTACCTAAACAAGCTCTTTAATACGTATGCGATCGTTCCCAATAATATTTTCATACGTTTCACGCTCTACAACGATTTGTGATGTTCCGCCTTTTGCAAAGACGACAGCTGGTCTACGAATACGATTATAATTATTCGCCATCGAGTACCCATATGCCCCCGTACAAGAAATTGCTAGTAAATCAGAAGAAGCAACTTGCGGTAAGTTAATATCCCAAATCAGCATATCTCCACTTTCACAGCATTTCCCAGCAATCGAAACGAGTTCCTCATTCTCATCATTCCCTCGATTCGCTAACATTGCTTCATAACGAGCGTTATATAAAGCTGGTCTTAAATTATCTGTCATCCCACCATCGACTGAAACATATTTCCGAATACCAGGAATCTCTTTCACCGATCCGACTGTATAAATTGTTGTTCCAGCATCACCTACGATACTACGACCTGGTTCAATCCATATTTCTGGAAGCGGGTATTCACATACTGTAAACTGCTCTCTTATCGTACTCGTTACAGCCTCCACATATGTTTCAAGTGTTAACGGTGTATCAGACTCCGTATAACGTATACCGAAACCTCCACCTACATTCAATACTTTCACTACATAGTTTGTTCGCTCTCTCACTTCTTCTAAAAATTGACGTAGTACTTTAATTGCTCGAACAAAACCAGCCGTTTCGAATATTTGTGATCCGATGTGCGAGTGAATTCCTAGCACATTATAATTTGATTTTTGCAAAGCTAGCTCAATTGCTTGCATCGCTTGACCATTTGAAACACCAAATCCAAATTTCGAATCCTCTTGACCTGTTGTTATATATTCGTGTGTATGTGCCTCTACTCCTGGCGTTACACGGATTAATATGTTCACAAACTTTCCATGTTGCACTGCTAAATCATGCAAAATTTCTAATTCCAAGAAATTATCTACGACAAAACAACCAATATTCGCCTGAAGAGCCATCACGATCTCTTCTTCTGTTTTATTATTGCCGTGAAAATGAATGCGCGATGCTGGAAATCCTGCTTGAAGCGCAGTATATAATTCTCCTCCAGAAACAACATCTAATGACATATTCTCTTCACGAGCTACTCGGCACATCTCCATGCACAAGAACGCCTTGCTTGCATATGCTACTTGATAAGAGAAACCACTTTCTTTAAAAGCACGATGAAACGCGCGGCACTTTCCTCGAATAGACTCTTCATCGTATACATAAAGTGGTGTTCCGTATTGTTTTGCTAGCTGCGTCGTATCGCACCCACCAATTTCTAAGTGTCCTTGCCCATTGATTCGGCTTGTGCCGTGTAAATACATTTGAATTCCTCCCTTATTTCCTCTAAAACTCATAACCCCAATCTTCTATTCATTGCAGCACGCTTTTAGATAGACAAAAAACGCGCGGAACAATGTTCACACGCGTTTCTTATTAGGAAAAATATATATTGAAAAAATAAACGAGTTGTTATCTTCTCAAAATAAGAAACCGCATCAACATCTCCAAATAGCTCTCCATAAAATAAATCTTATGACAGTACTACATTTATTCAATGCAGTCCCAATATATGAATAAGATGGTTATTCTTATATTTCGGCAATAGTCCCTTTCAAACTATGATCACAGATTCCATTAAATCTCCCATAGCTTACTCTTTCCTATCGCGGCCTCTACCTTTGAGAGTAGATGAGGTAAGTCTATTTAATTTTCAAACATCTAATTGTTGCTATTAACAATACCAAAGGAACATTTTATTTGTCAAACAATTTTTTAAATTGTTTTTTTACAGTTTAATTTCGTTTCATCCGGTAAGCGCTTTATAGATATTTTTGTAACAGTCCATTCTCCTTCTTCATTGTTAAATGTCATACTTATCTTCTCAAATGGAGGAAGTACTTTACCACCTATTCCTGATTCATATTTCGTTATTTCAATTACTGCTTGAAATAAATATGTACCGCTATAAAGTTTTTTTAAACTAATAATTTTAGGACAATCAAACGGTTTTAATTTTCCATATTGCTTCTCAATCGCTTCATTTATTTTTGGAAATAACACAGAATAAAGAGCATCTTCCATGAGCGGTGCATCATATTGTGCTACTGATACACTCGGTGAAGAAAAAAGCATAAAACTAATGCATACTATTAGATATAATAATTTTCGCATCATAACCTCCGTACCATTGCGATACTTTCTATGTTTAACGAATGATAATAATCATACATAGAAATTCCATTTTATTGTCTCCCACTTCGCTTTTTCTACTCAATTGTTGCAAAAAAAGCCCACAACCCGCTTTTATTTTCGTATAATGATACTCATAGTATAATAATCATAATAATAAAGGACTGTTCGTATATATAAAGTGAAGCGCTATTCAAAGGGACTCACAAGAACTGTCATGCTTTTAAGAGAGGAGTATATTATGCTACAACGTCTGTTTCCAAAATTACGATTTGCACTAGTTGCAGTCGTTTTATTATGGATAAAAACATATATTGTGTACAAGCTAGCATTTGATATTAGAATTGATAACTTCTTTGAAGAATTTATGCTTTTTATTAACCCACTAGCTTCGTTACTTTTATTTTTTGGTTTCGCTTTACTTGCATCTAAGTACCGAAACCGAATTATTATTGTAATTAGTTTTATACTGTCATTTATTTTATTTGGAAATGCAATGTTTTACGGGTTCTATAACGATTTTGTTACTTTCCCTGTTTTATTCCAAACAAATAATATGGCTGACTTAGGAACGAGCATTAAAGAACTATTTACGTATAAAACATTACTTTTATTTGCAGATGCAATTATTTTAATGTTTATTTCACGTAAATTCCCATCATTCTGTGACAAGACGCCGCTTTCTCGCTCTGAGAAGCGAACTTTCTTTAGCGGTGTAACAGCATTATTAGCACTACAAATTGTTGTTTCAGTTATATATAAACCACAAATGTTCTCACGCTCATTTGATCGTCAAACTGTCGTGAAAAATTTAGGGTTATACACATATCATCTATTTGATATTACCCTTCAATCTAAGTCTTCAGCCGAGCGTGTATTTGCAAGTGGAGACGGGTTCTCTGAAATTAAAAACTATACAGACTCAAAAGATAAACAAGTTGATAAAAACTTATTTGGAGCTGCAAAGGGTAAAAATGTAATTTTAATTTCAATGGAATCTACACAAAGTTTTGTTATTAATAAAAAGATAAATGGAAAAGAAATTACTCCATTTTTAAATGAGTTTATTAAAGATAGTTTCTATTTTGATAACTTCTATCATCAAACGGGACAAGGTAAAACTTCTGATGCTGAATTTATCGTTGAAAACTCACTTTATCCGTTAGACCGTGGTTCTGTATTCTTCACTCATGCAACGAATGAATATACAGCTACACCAGAACAATTAAAGAAATACGGATATTCTTCTGCTGTCTTCCATTCAAACGATAAAACGTTTTGGAATCGTGATGTAATGTACCCTGCACTTGGATATGATCGTTACTTTAATTTAAATGATTACGTAGGCACGGAGCAAATGTCTGTCGGTTGGGGATTAAAAGATAAAGAGTTCTTTGAACAATCTATTCCAAAGCTAAAATCTTTACCACAACCGTTCTATACAAAATTTATTACTTTAACAAACCATTTTCCATTTCTTCTAAATCCAGAAGATCAATATGTTGATGAGTTTAATTCGGAAAGCGGCGTTCTAAATCGCTATTTCCCAACGGTCCGCTACACGGATGAAGCTCTCAAATTATTCATTAACCAATTAAAAGAAGAAGGACTTTACGACAATTCTGTTATTGTCATTTATGGAGATCACTACGGCATTTCCGAAAACCATAATGCATCTATGGCTCAGTTCCTTGGGAAAGACGCTATTACACCGTTTGATTCTATGCAATTGCAGCGCGTCCCTCTTATTATTCATGTACCTGGTCAAGAAGGAAAAGTTATTTCTAAAGTATCAGGACAAATTGATATTAAACCGACGCTTCTTCATTTACTTGGTATTAAAACAAATCAATCAGTTGAATTTGGAACTGACTTATTTATAAAAGAAAAAGACCCTCTCATGGTAATGCGCGATGGTAGTTTTGTAACAGAGGATTATGTGTACACAAAAAATATGTGCTACAAAAAAAGCTCCGGTGAAGAGGCAGATGTAGCGCTATGTCAGCCGTATATTGAAAAAGCAAAAACAGATTTAAAACTATCCGACAAACTGATCTATGGAGATTTATTACGATTCGATCCTAATAATCGATATAAAACTGGAACGATGATAACAAAATTTGAATAATGTAAGAAGCAACTTTATGAAAAGTTGCTTCTTTTTTTACTTATACTTCAATCTTGTCCTCTATGAAATCTTTCACAAATTGGGAATTTCTTTCGTATGAGGAAGAAATTTATGGTATGATAAAATAAGTAAACTTTCATACACTAATTAAGAATTTATAACAGAAAGCAAGGGATCAGATTTTGTATAGAGCAGCTATTCCAAACTTATTTACGCTCGGAAATTTATATAGCGGATTCTTGTCAATTGGCTATGCATCTTTAGGATATTATAAATCAGCTGCTATTTTAGTACTTATCGGGATGATGTTAGATAGTCTTGATGGTCGTGTTGCTCGTTTATTACGCGTTGATTCACAAATGGGAAAAGAGCTTGATTCACTCGCAGATGTTGTAACATTTGGCGCAGCACCTGCTGTTTTAATGTATTACACATCTTTTTCCAACTACGGAATCATTGGACTATACATAGCGGGATTATTCCCACTGTTCGGAGCATATCGCTTAGCACGATTTAATGTAACACCATCTTCTACTTCTATGAAATATTTCACTGGAGTTCCGATTACTGCAGCAGGAGGGCTTGTCGCTTTCCTAACATTATTTTCAAATACCATTCCAAAAATCGTTCTTATTACAGTATTTGTAACGTTCGCATTTTTAATGGTGAGCCGAATTCGCATCCCAAGTTTAAAGGATGTACCAATTCCACGATATAGCATCATTATTACACTATTTTTAGTTGGAAGCATTATCACAATGTACCAAACAGGTTTTGGTAATTTTTCTGTTTTCTTATTCATTGCCATTCCACTATATATTTTGTATATGCTATCTCAATTCCTTAGACAAAGACCTTCTAAAAAAGCAAATAAAGAAAAATAAAAAGAAACCTTCCGAAATTGGAAGGTTTCTTTTTATTTTGTAACTAATAATTTTTGATTTACAGGTGTTACAGGTTCTTCATCGTTTAATACAGCTAAAATATTTCTCACTGCCATTTCAGCCATCGCATCACGAGTTTCGAATGTTGCATTTCCTACATGAGGAGCAAGTACTACATTCTTTAATCCTTTTAGCTCTTCTGTAATTTTCGGTTCAAATTCAAATACGTCAAGAGCTGCACCTTCAATTTCATTCGTTTTTAGTGCATGAGCAAGTGCTGATTCGTGCATAATTGGTCCACGTGAAGCATTTATAATATATGCTGTTTTCTTCATCATTTTAAACTGTTCTTCATCAATCATATGATGTAATTTCGGATTATAAGCACAGTTAATTGTAATAAAGTCTGCTGTTTGTAATAATTCTTCCAATGTTACATATGTTGCTCCCAGTTCACTTTCCGCTTCAGGCTTACGATTTGGCCCCGTATATAAAATATCCATTCCAAATGCTTTCGCACGCTTTGCAACTGCCTTCCCAATTTCTCCAAGGCCAATAATTCCGATTGTCTTACCGTGTACTTCGCGGCCCAAGAAGAATAACGGTGCCCATCCGTTAAATCCAGTTGTACGACATAACGTATCACCTTCAGGAATTCTACGTGCAGCTGCTAACAGAAGTGCAAATGTTAATTCTGCTGTCGCTTCAGTTGATACTTTCGGTGTATTCGACACTGCAATTCCTTTTTCTCCTGCATAAGTGAAATCAATATTATCGTAACCAGCACCGTAGTTTGCAACAATCTTTAAATGAGGTGCCGCATCAATAACTTCTTTCGTCACCTTTGTAGAAAGTAAGCTTAACAATGCATCTTTATCTTTTACACGCTCTGTTAATTCATCTAAAGAAATTAATTCTTCTTTATCATACATTTCTACATCATGATCCTTTAATAGTTCTAATCCGATTTCTGGAATTTTCCCTGCTACTAATATTTTCGCCACTACTAACACCTCTTCTATGCAAAATAAGATATCTCTTATATTTCATTGTAAGAAATCCACATATAAAAACCAAGGAATTTGATTATAGTTTTGAAAATCTTCATTTTTTCACATAAGAAAAGAGGAGATTCATCTCTCCTCTCTTCTTACGCCTTCTCTTGCGATTCTTTTCCAAGCTTCGCATCAATTGTTCCTTCTGCAACTGTATCGCTAATTTGTTCCTCGATAACTGAGTTAGCTGTATTATTCGTTTCAGAAGTATAAGCTTGATCTATCACTTGATCTGTCACTTGATCTGTCGCTTGTACGTTTTGTTTATTTTGTTGTTTCACCATTTTTCACCCTCCTTTTCATTCTTTCTTATTTTGAACAAAAAGGGTGGTTTTCATCAAAAAATCGTGTTTTATTTTGAAATTGTTACTTCTTCTTCAAGTTGTCTCATTACTCTTACTCGTTTCGAAAATGTTGCGATTTGAGTAATACCGTGAGTCCGTAATGTTTGCACATTTTCTTTTACGTATTTCCCTAGATCATTCGGATAATGAGCATCCGAAGAAATCGTAATTGGAACTCCATATTTAGCTAACACTTGTAAATATAGTGGACTTGGACACATTTCACGAACAGGATAGCGATAGTACAATCCTGCATTTACTTCTGTTGCGGTATTCGTTTCTACTAGCGCACGCGCAATTTCCTTATAATAAAAAAGCTGTTCATTCTCATCTAACCGATAATTAAATACTTTTATGTTATCAAGATGAGCTATTATATCAAAGAGCTCAGAACGAACCGCACTTTCAACTGTAGCGAAAAACGTATGATATAAAGTATGTAAATCATGCTTACCAAAATACTCTTTCGCATCTGGATTATCAAATCCCCACCCCTCTATAAAATGGACTGAACCGATTACATAATCAAAGTCTCCTAATGCTAGTAACTCTTTTAGCTCTTGTTCGCCGCCGATAAAATAATCCGCTTCAATTCCAAGTTTGAGCGTTACCCCTCGTTTACTCCATCGCTCTTTTGCCTCTTCAATCGCCTTTGTAAAATCATAAAGAGACGTTACTCTTACTTGGTCTAGCCATTCCTTCTGTAAACGACCGAGTTTTGAATCACTAATATCTACATATTTTTCATAATATCCTTTCGCCTCGTGAAATCGATATAAATGATCGACAATGCCAACTTCCTTTATCCCTTTTCGCAACGCCTCTTCTAAATATAAATCAATCCATTTCGCTGTAAATGGGCCTTCCTTCACACGTTTTTGCAGGCGTTCTTGTGCTTTCATAAGCCATCCTATTGAATGTTTATCTTCTTTAAGCGGTTCATAATATTGTAGTGCATCATTTATTTTAGCAAGCCAACCTATTGAATAAGGTCCTTCTTCTAAATGAAGGTGATAGTCCACTTTCATCCATATTCCCTCCTTATAATGTATCTATTTCTTTTCGATCTCCTACTCTCGAAAGCTTTCCATTTCTTTCTTTCACTTCTTGCATGACATCTTCTAACGAAATATTTTTTTCAGCTAATAGAACAAAACAGTGATAGAACACATCAACCATTTCTTTTACTAGTTCTTCTTTATCATTATTTTTAGACGCGATAATTACTTCGGTGCACTCCTCACCAATTTTCTTTAAAATTTTATCTTCACCTTTTGAAAATAAATAATTCGTATATGATTCAGAGAGTGGATTTTTCTTTCGTTCTTCAATTGTTTCAAATAATAACTTAAGGATATCTTCCATATGTACCCCCCCTATATAATTTTATAGTGAAAACACGTTTTTTCTCCCGTATGGCAAGCAGGCCCTATTTGCTTTACGACAACAACGATTGAATCTTGATCACAGTCTAAATAAAGTGACTGAACATATTGAACATTACCTGATGTTTCTCCTTTATTCCACAACGATTGTCTCGAGCGGGAATAGAACCATGTTTTTTTCGTTTCCAACGTCTTTTCATACGCTTCTTCATTCATATAAGCTAGCATTAAAACTTCTTTCGTATCTTCCTCGATAACAACAGCTGGTATCAACCCATTTGAAAAGTTAGGTTTCATAACCGCACCTCAACGTTTGCTTCTCTTAATTTCCTCTTCACATCCTGTACAGTTGCCTCGCCATAGTGAAAGATTGATGCTGCCAATGCTGCGTCAACAGTTGTCTTTTGAAAGACTTCTATAATGTGATCCGAATGACCACACCCTCCAGATGCGATGACTGGGACGGAAACACTTTTTGAAATTGCTTCTGTTAACCGAAGATCATATCCATTTTTTGTTCCATCTGCATCCATACTCGTTAGTAAAATTTCTCCTGCCCCTAGCTGGACAACATGCTTCGCCCATTCGATTGCATCCATCCCTGTATCGACTCTTCCGCCGTTCACGTATACATTCCATTTATCTTCCTCTACTTTTCTAGCATCAATTGCTACAACAATACATTGTGAGCCAAAATGTTCTGCACCTTCCTGGATTAACTTCGGACTTCTCACTGCCGCTGAGTTTATTGAAACTTTATCTGCTCCAGCTCTTAGTAAATTGTACATATCTTTCAAACTTAAAATCCCTCCTCCAACTGTAAGAGGAATAAATACTTTCGAAGCTGTTTGTTCTACAACATCTATAATCGTTTTTCGCCCTTCATGCGTCGCATTAATATCTAAAAATACGATTTCATCTGCTCCCGCATCATTATATAAAGCTGCTATTTCAACAGGATCACCGACGTCTTGTAACCCTATAAAATTCACACCCTTTACGACTCGCCCTCCTTTTACATCTAGACATGGAATAATTCGTTTCGTTAACATAGCTTCGTCACCTGTAACACTTCTTCTAAATCAATCGTTTTCTCGTAAAGTGCCTTTCCAATTATGACGCCATATATATTCATGTCATTTAATTTTTTCACATCTTGAATAGATGCTACTCCTCCAGAAGCAATGAGACGAATGCCTACGCTTTTTTGTAATAACTCTAATTGCTCAAAATTTGGCCCTGCCAGCGTCCCGTCTTTCGAAATGTCTGTAAACACAATCGTTTGAACACCTAAATTCTCCATTTGCTTTGCTAAAACAATGTAAGAAATTTCAGACATATCAAGCCAGCCTCTCGTTGCTACAAAACCATTTTTCGCGTCAATTCCAACTATGATTTTCTCTTTGTATAGACGAACTGCTTCTTCTAAAAATGCCTTATCATAAAGAGCAGCTGTTCCTAAAATTACTTTTTTTACACCGACTAACAATAACTTCTCTACTGCCGCAAGTGATCGAACTCCTCCTCCAACTTGCACAGGAATACGTACCGCCCTGCATATCCTTTCAATTACGGACAAATTTACTGACTCCCCAGCAATTGCACCATCTAAATCAACAATGTGTAGTATTTTCGCTCCAAACTTTTCAAATATGAGCGCTTGCGCAACCGGGTCTTCATTCATTACTGTTTCCTTACTAAATTCCCCTTGATAAAGTCTAACGCATCGACCTTCTTTTAAATCGATAGCTGGGAAGATTTCCATGCTTCTACCACCCCTTTGAAATTTTTCAACATTTGCATTCCAATGTCACCACTTTTTTCAGGATGAAACTGTGCGCCATATATATTTCCTTTTGCTACAAAACCAGGTACTTGCACTCCATACTCACTTGACCCATACACAATTTCATTTGGACAATCTGCATAATAAGAGTGGACATAGTATACGAAAGAACCGTCCTCTACTCCATTCCAAAGCGATATTTCTCCATCTTTCTTTAATTCATTCCACCCCATATGTGGAATTTTATAAGGAACTTTTAACTTTCTAATGACACCTGGCAATAAATTTAATCCGTTACAGTCTTGTAGCTCCTCACTTTTTTCAAATAAAAGCTGCATTCCTAAGCAAATGCCCAAAAGTGGTTTTCCCGAACTCCCAAATTCTTTTAGCACACATACTAAATCTTTTTCTTCTAAAACGTCCATTGCTTTCGGAAATGCGCCTACTCCCGGTAAAATAACGCCATCACTTCTCAATATTTCTTCTTTATCATCCGTTACGATGTGCTCTGCTCCAATATATTTTAATGCTTGTTCCACACTGCGAATATTCCCCATTCCATAATCTATAATAGCAATCAATTACAACATCCCTTTCGTTGAATTTACACCAGTAATGTTGGCATTTCTTTCGACTGCTTCTCTAAGCGCTCGACCAAACGCTTTAAATAGAGCTTCAATTTTGTGATGTGTATTGCTCCCGTATAAAATGCGAGCATGTAACGTAATATTTGCTGCATGGGCAACTGCTCTAAAAAATTCTTCCGTTAATTCCGTGTCAAAATCTCCTAGTTTCGGATTTGTTAATTCACCTTGAAATACAATATATGAGCGTCCGCTTATATCAATCGCGACAAATCCTAACGATTCATCCATCGGTACATACGCTGAACCGTAGCGGTTAATCCCCTCTTTATTTTGCAACGCTTCTTTCAAGCAATTTCCGAGTACAATTCCAACATCTTCAATTGTATGATGCGCATCAACGAATACATCGCCTTCCGCCTCCACTTGCAAACCGAATCTTCCATGCCTTGCAAATAAAGTTAACATATGATCAAAAAATCCAACTCCCGTTTGCACAGAAACATTCTTGCTTTCATCAAGCTGCAAACTTAATTTTATTTTTGTTTCTGTCGTTTCACGTATTTGACTGGACTCACGCATTATTCTTCCTCCTCAAATCTTATTTGAATTGCTCTCGCATGCGCATGTAACCCTTCTTTATTTGCAAGTTCTACAATATGATGTTGTACATCTCTTAACGCTTCCTCCGTATAAGATAGAAAGCTTGATTTTTTCACGAAATCATCAACTGATAACGGTGAGAAAAACTTTGCCGTTCCACTTGTCGGTAACACATGATTCGGTCCTGCTAAATAATCACCGAGCGGTTCCGGTGCATATGGTCCAAGAAAAATAGATCCTGCATGTTTCACATACGCTAGAGCATTCATCGGCTCTTTTATATGTAACTCTAAATGTTCTGGAGCGATTTCATTCGATAACTTTAGTGCCTCATCTAAAGAAGGAACGATAAAGATGGCTCCATTTCTATTTATCGATTCACGTGCGATTTCACTTCTTGGTAATGTCGCTAGCTGTCTTTCTATCTCTCTTTCTACTTCTTTCGCTAACTCTATACTCGTTGTAATGCAAATTGCTGTTGCTCTCTCGTCATGCTCCGCTTGTGATAATAAATCAGCAGCAATATATTTTGCATTGCCGGTTTCATCAGCAATAACTACAATTTCTGATGGTCCAGCAATCATATCGATATTTACTATTCCGTATACTTCTCGTTTCGCTAGAGCGACGTACAAATTTCCTGGTCCAACTATTTTATCCACTTTCGGAATCGATTCCGTCCCGTATGCTAAAGCAGCAATTGCTTGCGCACCACCTATCGTATAAATTTCATCTACTCCTGCAAGGCTTGCAGCAACTAAAATATGTGGATCAATTCCTCCTTGATTCGGCGGCGTCACCATTACAATTTTTTCCACGCCTGCGATTTTTGCTGGCAATACATTCATTAATACTGACGAAGGATACGAAGCAGTTCCGCCTGGCACATATACCCCTACATTTTCTAAAGGCCGAATGATTTGTCCTCTAATGATGCCCTCACTCGTGCAATCGAACATCGATTGTCTTTTTTGCTTTTCATGATACGAAATAATATTTTTCTTTGCCTCTTTTAACGCATCTAAAAATGAATTCTCTACAAACCTACTCGCTTGTTTTATTTCTTCCTCACTTACACGAAACTCTTTAACCTCCACACCATCGAACTTTTTTGTATAGAAAGATACAGCCTCATCTTTACTCTCCCTTACATTTTGAACGATTTCGTTTACACTTCTTTGAACAGTTCCTTCTATTATATTAGCGTTTTCTCGTAGCAACTTTATTTTCGATAACGCAACTTGGAAATCCTCACAAACTATCTCCATTACAAGCCCCCCTATTTTCCTGACAAAATTTCTTGCTCCATCATATTTATAATACTGAATATTTCGTCTTTTTTAGTTTTTAATGCAGCCTTATTTACAATCATTCGAGCAGATATAGAACACATTTCCTCAAATACAATGAGTCCATTTTCTTGTAATGTTTTTCCTGTTTCAACAATATCAACAATCGCATCTGCCAATCCAAGAATAGGAGCGATTTCTACAGAACCTTCTATTTTTATAATCTCTACATCCTCCCCTTTATCATGAAAATAGTTAGAAGTAATATGTGGATATTTCGTAGCAATGCGTTTCTTCCGGTAACTCTTCGGATTATAAGTAGGAATAGAAGCAACACAAAACTTACACACGCCTACTCCTAAATCCAACATTTCATAAACATCTTTCTCGTTTTCCATTAAAATATCTTTTCCAACGACCCCAATATCAGCTACTCCATGTTCTACATAAGTAGCAACATCTACTGCTTTCACTAAAATAAATGAGATATCTGTATTTCTACTTTGAAAGACAAGCTTTCGTCCTTTATTTTTGAGCTCCGAACAATCAATTCCAATCTGCTCAAACAATGGAATCACATGCTTCTCTAATCTTCCTTTCGTTAACGCAATTTGAATGTTACGCATGAAGTTTCTCCTTCTTTCTGGAATACCCATTTCTCTTTCCATACATATTCCACTAATGATTCGTTCTTTGCCTCTACGACCGTTACTATTTTATTTTTTCTAGCAAATTGAAAGGTGTCGTTTAAATTAGGGAATAAAGATAGCTCTACTTTTTTCCCATCCTTTTGAAGTGAATTTCGTAATCTTTCCGCTTCTGCTAATCTATTTAACTCATAATGAATCATAATATCTATTTTCTTTCGTTCATATGGTTCTTGCTGCTCTTGCAGCGCCTTCACAATTTGATTGACTTGCACCGCGAGTCCAACAGCCGGTAGCATCTCTCCAAAATTCCCAATTAACTCATCATATCTTCCTCCACTAACAATTTCTTCTCCAATTTCATATATATACCCTTTGAAAATAACACCTGTATAATAATCCAAATGTTGAATCATACCTAAATCAATTGAGATGTAAGATCCATAGCCTAGTTTTTCAATCGCTTCATATATTTCTTTCACTCTGGCAATCGCCATTTTCATTTCATTACTTGAGGCGAGTTTTTCTGCTTCCTCAATAACTTCTAAATTTCCAAATAGCCTTGGCAATTTCTCAAGTAATCTTACTGTTTCATCACATCGATCTAATTTTTTTTCTCTAATAAAATTTGATAGAGCAGCATAATTTTTACTTTCAATATATGTTCTAAGCACACTCTCTTCTTCATCACAAATGGAGAGTTTTTTTACAATACATTTATATAACTGTACTTGCCCAATCTCAATTGTAAAAGATTGCACCTTTAACTTTTGAAGTGCCTGAATAACACTTATTACGCATTCAATTTCAGCTCTTACATTATCAATCCCGATAATTTCAATACCACTTTGTACGATTTCATTATATTTTCCAGAATGGGACTCATTCGCCCGAAATACATTCCCGCTATACGTCAGTTTAAGCGGAGTATCCCAGCTCTGCGTTCCCATCACTCTCGCTAAAGGAATTGTCATATCTGGGCGTAACACGATAATCCGTCCCTTTTCATCAAAAAATTTATACATCTTTTCCTCATCTATCGGCCTGCTTCGAAATGCAAAAACATCATAAAATTCTATTGTCGGTGTCCTTATTTCTTCATAACCTCGCTCTAAAAAAGTACGCCTTAATTTTTGTTCTACTTCTTCAATTAACGTACATTCTTCGAATAAATAGTCTCTCGTTCCATTTGGGTTTGCACGTTTCCATTTTGTCATCTAAATTCTCACACCTTTCCCTTTCTAATGTATGCCTATTTCATTCACCTAAACCGAAAATAAAAAGAGCCTTGTAGACAAAATACCTACAAGGCTCTTTAGTAGAGTGTAGGTACAACGGGAATAACCCTTGTACCTACACGTTTTCACGCTAGGTTCAAGGGTTTTATGTATGATGATGTAGTTGTGTAAGCATTTTAATAGATTGCACGATATTCATAATACTTACTCCCTTTCTACTCTGATTTTTACATAGTATATAACACTTAATTCTGAATGTAAATACATTTTAAAAATTCCGTTATTTCTTAATATAAAGCTACTTTCCTTTCATACTCTCCAATTTCTTGTTCATATTGCATCGTAATACTAATTTCGTCTAGACCATTTAATAATTTCTCTTTCCACATTTTCTCGATTGTAAAATGAAACCTGTGCGTACTCGTTGTAATTACTTCATTCTCTAAATCTACTTCTATTTGTTCTCTCGCATCAGTTTTGGCAAGTTGTTCTCGCATTACTTTATCCATTACAATTGGTAACATACCATTTTTCATACAATTCATATAAAAAATATCTGCAAACCCTCCGGCGATAATAACGCGGAAACCATAATCAGCAAGCGCCCACGGAGCATGTTCTCTTGAAGAACCGCACCCAAAATTATCACCTGTAATTAATATACTTGCCCCTTTTCTTTCTGGAGCATTAAGAGGGAAATTAGGATTTTCATGACGCTCATTATCGTAACGCCACTCATCAAATAAATACTGTCCAAATCCCGTCCTTTCAATTCTCTTTAAATATTGCTTCGGAATAATTTGATCTGTATCAATGTTGTCATTCATAAGTACTGCGGCAGTACCTTTATGAATACGAAATGGCTCCATCGTAACTCTCCTTTCTAATATCAACAAAATGACCATATAACGCAGCTGCTGCTGCCATTGCTGGGCTAACTAAATGCGTTCTTGCTCCTTTTCCTTGTCTTCCTTCAAAGTTACGATTTGAAGTAGATGCACAATGTTCTCCTTCCGGCACTTGATCCGGATTCATTCCAAGACACATTGAACATCCAGGCTCTCTCCATTCAAACCCCGCTTCTTCAAATATGCGATGTAATCCTTTTTGCATTGCTGCTTCTCTTACCTTTTTAGACCCAGGAACAACGAGGGCTCGCACACCGTCTTTTACCTTTTTCCCCTTTACAACAGATGCGGCAATTTCTAAATCAGATAGCCTGGAATTTGTACAAGATCCTATGAAAACATGCTGAACTGGAATTTCAAAAGTGCTTTGTCCAGGACTCAATCCCATATACGAAAATGCTCTTTCATCATTTTCATCACGCTTTTCTGGTAATTTTTCATCAATGCGAACACCCATACTAGGATTTGTTCCCCAAGTAACATACGGTGCTAAATCCGTAACGTCTATCGAAATATGCAAATCATAAATTGCATCTGAATCTGTATAAAGCTCCGACCATTTTTCCGTAAAAGTTCCATAGTCTTTCGGTGCATATTTACGCCCTTTTACATAAAAAAATGTTTTTTCATCTGGTGCAATGATACCAGCTTTCGCTCCTCCTTCAATTGCCATATTGCAAAGTGTCATTCTCTCTTCCATTTCCATAGCATGAATCGTCTCACCGTAAAATTCCATTACATATCCGGTTCCAACTGCTACGCCGTACTTTGAAAGGAGATGTAAAATAATATCTTTTGCATAAACACCTTTCTGTAACTTTCCTTTTAATTCAATACCCATCGCTTTCGGTTTTCGTTGCCACAGCGTTTGCGTTGCTAATACATGCTCTACTTCACTCGTACCAATGCCAAATGCTAACGCTCCGAAAGCACCGTGGGTTGCTGTATGACTATCACCGCAAACAATCGTTTTCCCTGGCTGCGTGAGTCCAAGTTCTGGTCCTATAACATGGACAATCCCTTGCTCTTCATCACCAATATCAGCTAATGACACTTGAAATTGTTTGCAGTTCTCACGAAGTGTATCCAATTGCTGCTTCGCAATACGATCGGTAATATTCCAAACATCTTTCGTTGGAATATTATGATCCATCGTTGCAAATGTTAATTCTGGTCTCCGAACAGTTCTATTTGTAAGCCGCAAGCCTTCAAAGGCTTGCGGTGACGTTACTTCATGAACGAGATGAAGATCGATATATAATAAATCCAATCCATTTTCGTTTGTCGCAACTACATGTCTCTCCCAAAGCTTATCTAGTAATCTTTTCCCCATTATCTTCCTCTCCCTACTAGCGCTTGCTCTTCCATCTCTTGAATAACTGCCTTCGTAAATGAAGTTGTCGTCTCATCTCCCCCAATGTCTGCTGTATATTTTCCCGATTGAAGAACTGCAGATATTGCGGATTCAATTGCAGACCCTTCTCTCATTAATCCAAATGATTGTCCAAGCATCATTGCAACAGAACGCATCATCGCAATTGGGTTCGCCTTATTTCTCCCCGCAATATCCGGTGCTGATCCGTGAATAGGCTCGTATAACGAAGGACCATTTTCAGCGTGGCTTGCTGATGGAAGCATTCCTAACGATCCCGCTAATACAGAAGCCTCGTCACTTAAAATATCACCAAATAAATTTTCTGTTACGATAACGTCAAATCGACCTGGATTACGAATTAATTCCATAGCAGCTGCATCGACTAGAATATGCTCTAATTCAACATTTGGATAGCGAAGAGCTACTTCTTCCGTAACAGTTCGCCATAATTTACTAGACTCTAAAACATTCGCCTTATCAATAGACGTAACTTTTTTCTTCCGTTTGCTCGCTAATTGAAAAGCATACGAGACGATACGTTCAATTTCATGACGATGATAAGTAAGAGTATCTGTTGCCACTTCTTCTGTTCGTTCTTTCGGATAAGAAAAATAAATGCCACCTGTTAATTCACGAACAACAACGAAATCAATTTCATCAGCGTTTTTTAATGGCGATAAATGTGCAGTTGCGCTTTCTACCGTTACAGGTCGAACATTCGCAAATACACCAAGTCCTTTCCTTAAAGCTAATAATCCTTTCTCTGGCCTTTCTTTCGCACCATCCCACCGTGGGCCACCAACCGCTCCAAGTAAAACCGCATCACTTGCTAAACAAGCGGCAAGTGTTCGCTGCGGTAATGGTTGCCCAGTTACGTCAATAGCACTCCCACCAAAGTACTCATCTTGTAAATGAAAATGATGTCCATATAGCCTCTCTACCATATGCAATACTTCCTTCGCACTTTCCATAATTTCCGGACCAACACCATCACCAGCTAAACAAACAATACGTTTTTCCAACTTAAGCACCCCTTCAACTGAATTTTCAGAACTTTAATTAGATAAGTGAGGAGAACTTTCCTCACTTATCTAACATTTACTTTACAAGCGCTATAAAAGATTTCAATTTCCCTGCCGCGTGGACATAAGCTCTCGCCGAAGCTTCCAATACGTCTTGTGCAACACCAAAACCTGATACTTGATGCATTCCTTCTTTTAATTCAACATGAACATGGGCAAGTGCGTCTTGACCTTGCGTAATAGATTGTATGCGATAATCTGCCAATTCACATTCTAATCCTAAAATTCTTTGGATTGCATTGTAAATTGCTTCAATACTACCAGAACCAGTCGCTGCATCTTCGTATACGTTTCCTTCCTCATCCTTCAGCACAACTGTCGCACATTGTGTACTATTTGATACGAAGTGCACTTGTAATTGCGTAATGTTATATTGCTGCGCCGCAAATGCTGCTTCACCAAGCATAAGCGCTCGTAAATCTTCTTCAGTAATTTCCTTCTTACGATCAGCTAATTTTTTAAAAGCTTCAAATACCGCATCACGTTCTTCCTTTGTAAATTCATAGCCTAGTTCTTTCATTTTTTCCGTAAATGCGTGACGACCAGAATGTTTTCCAAGTACAAATAGATTTTGAGATTCACCTATAAGCGTCGGTTCAATAATTTCATATGTCGTCACTTCTTTTAAAACACCATCTTGATGAATACCTGATTCATGAGCAAATGCATTCGCTCCAACAATCGCTTTATTTTTTGGTACAACCATACCTGTTAAACGACTTACTAATGTACTTGTCGCTTTAATTTCTTTTAACGTCATAGAAGACTCTGCTTCATAGAAATCTTTTCTAATATGAAGAGCAACTGCGACCTCTTCTAGAGCTGCATTCCCCGCTCTTTCTCCAATTCCATTAATCGTTCCTTCTACTTGCAATGCTCCGCCTTCAACCGCAGCTAACGAATTCGCTACTGCCATCCCAAGATCATCGTGACAGTGACAAGAGAAAATTGCTTTTTCATACGAAGGAACAGATTCTTGTAAGTATTTAAAAAGAGAATAATATTCTTCTGGATTCGTATATCCAACTGTATCAGGAATATTGATTACATTCGCTCCTGCACGAATCGCTACTTCTACTGCTTCAGCTAAAAATACTCTCGATGTTCTTGTTGCATCTTCTGCTGAAAATTGCACTGTCGGAAATAACGATTTTCCGAGCGTAACCGAGCGATGAATGCTATCTAATACATCTTCTTTTGACATACAAAGCTTATATTTCATATGAATGTCACTTGTAGCTAAAAATACGTGTAAACGAGGAGAGACAGCACCTTTCACCGCTTCATAGGCTCTTCGAATATCACTTTCTTTCGCTCTAGCTAAACTCATAACCGTAGCATTTTGAATGGTATTTGCGATACGTTTTACCGATTGAAAATCACCTTCAGAAGCTGCTGCGAATCCCGCTTCCATTACATTAATACCAAGTCTCTCTAGTTGCCTTGCAATCTGCAATTTCTCTTGTTCATTTAAATTAACTCCTGGTGATTGTTCGCCATCACGAAGCGTCGTATCCATGAACAAAATCTGCTTCATATTATTTAATCCCTACCTTTACTCGTGGCTGTACGAAAGGCATCATTTCGCGTAATTTACGTCCAACTACTTCGATTTCATGTTCATTTTCTTTCTCATTTGTCGCCTGGAAATGTGGTCTTCCTGCTTTATGCTCTGCAATCCAACCTCTTGCAAATGTACCATCTTGAATTTCTGCTAACACTTCTCCCATCGCTTTCTTCGTATCTTCAGTAACAACGCGTGGTCCTGATACGAAGTCGCCCCACTGCGCTGTATCTGAAACTGAATATCTCATATTTTCAAGTCCACCTTCGTACATAAGATCAACAATGAGTTTCAATTCATGTAAACATTCAAAATATGCAAGTTCAGGTTGATATCCTGCATCAACTAACGTTTCAAATCCAGCTTTTACTAGCGCAGTTACTCCGCCACAAAGCACAGCTTGCTCTCCAAATAAATCTGTTTCTGTTTCTTCCTTAAACGTTGTTTCTAATACACCAGCTCTCGTCGCTCCAATTCCATCAGCATAAGAAAGTGCTTTTTCAGTCGCAACTCCTGTTGCATCTTGATATACTGCAAACAATGCAGGAACAGCTCCGCCCTCAGCAAACGTACGGCGCACTAGATGCCCTGGGCCTTTCGGCGCTACTAGAAATACATCTACATTAGCTGGCGGTTTTACTTGATCAAAGTGAACATTAAAGCCATGTGCGAACACAAGAGAATTCCCGCCTTGTAAGTTTGGTGCAATTTCAGCTCCATATACTTCTGGCTGCAATTCATCAGGTAGTAGAATCATTACTACATCCGCCTGTTGTGCTGCTTCCGCTACTGTATATACAGAAAAGCCATCTTCTTTCGCCTTATCCCATGACTTTCCTTTTCTCAGTCCAACTACTACATCAAATCCGTTATCACGTAAGTTTTGCGCATGCGCATGACCTTGCGATCCATATCCGATAATTGCTACTTTCTTGTCCTTTAATACATTTACCGTTACATCTTTCTCATAATAAACTTTTGCCATTTTCATTTCCCCCTATATTTAAATAATTATTGAATTAACATCACTTGTTTATCTTGTTTTTTCATACTACGCGTAAATGCTGTTACACCTGTTCTAGCAATTTCTTTCAAACCGTATGGACGAAGCAATTCAATTAACGCTTCTACTTTCTCCTGGGTACCTGTTACTTGCACCACTATGGAATCCTTTCCAACATCTATTACAGCGGCTCGGAACGGTTCAATTAAACTATATAATTCTGCTCTTGTTACACTTGAAGTTGCCACTTTAATAAGCGCGAGTTCTCTAGCAATCATTGCCTCTTCTGTAATATCAGAGACTTTTAGGACATCGATTTGCTTATGCAGTTGTTTAATTAACTGTTCAACTTGCTGTTCACTTTCAACATGTACAACAATCGTCATCCTTGAAATATCCGACGATTCCGTATGCCCTACTGAAATACTTTCAATATTAAAATGTCTACGTGTCATAACGCCTGTAATTCGATTTAACACACCGCTTTGATTTCGAACTGTCGCTGTAACAATTCTCTTCACCTTTTCTCCACTCCCTCCATTTGGTGAACCCCTTTTCCTGGGGCAACCATCGGTATAACCTTTTCAGATTGAAGTACGCGGCAATCAATTAATACTGGTTCTTGTAATTCAATCGCATGCTTTAATTGCTTCTTTGCAAGAAGTGGATCATCAATACGGACGCCTTTTATGCCGTATGCATTCGCAAGGGCAACAAAATCTGGTTGACACGAAAGTATGGAGTGCGAATATCGTTTATTATAAAACTCATCTTGCCATTGTCTTACCATTCCTAAAGCTTCATTATTTAAAATAAACACTTTAACTGGTAAAGAATGCTCTTTTAATACACTTAGTTCTTGCAGGGTCATTTGAAATCCCGCATCACCGACAATGGCAATAACTAATTCCTCTGGCTTTGCAATTTGTGCACCAATTGCTGCTGGAAATCCAAATCCCATTGTTCCTAAGCCTCCAGAAGTTACCCATTTATCTGGATTTTTCAGCGGATAATATTGTGCTGCCCACATTTGATGTTGCCCAACGTCTGTTGTTACAATGGCTTTTCCCTTCGTAATTTCATATAGCATATCAATCGCGTATTGAGGTTTAATACTTTCAGAATTTCGTTTATAAGTTAATGGATATTTTTCTTTTCTACTCTTTAATAAAGAGAGCCATTCATGATGATTTTCTTTACTTCCTTCTGTTTGAAGTAATACTTCTAACGCCCGCTTCGCACTCGCAACAATTGGAATTTCAGTCGGCACATTTTTTCCGATTTCCGCTGGATCAATATCTATATGTGCGACAAGCGCTTCTTTAGCAAAATATGCTAAATTCCCAGTAAGACGATCGTCAAATCTTGCTCCTATATTTATAAGTAGATCACATTCATATAACGTCATATTAGCCGTGTAAGAACCGTGCATTCCTCCCATCCCAAGAAATAATTTATCATCAGGCGGAAAACCACCAAGACCAAGTAATGTATGCACAACAGGAATTTGATATTTACGAGCAAAGCTTGTTAATTCTTTCGATGCCTTTGCATGTAATACACCTGCTCCAGCTAAAATTAACGGCTTTTTTGAAGTCGCAATCGCTTGTAATAATTTGTTTATTTGTAGTAGATTCGGTTCGTAATTAGGCTGGTATCCTGGTAAATCCATTTGTACATCACTACATCGCTCACCTTTCTCTACTACCATATCTTTCGGAAGGTCAATTACAACTGGGCCCGGTCTTCCTGTTCTAGCTATATGAAATGCTTCTTTAATAATTCGAGGTAAATCCGATGCTTTTCGTACTTGATAATTATGTTTCGTCACCGGCATCGTAAGCCCCATAATATCAGCTTCTTGGAAAGCATCACTCCCGATTAACGTTGTTGCTACTTGCCCTGTAAATACAACAAGCGGTAATGAATCAATCATCGCGTCAGCTAGACCAGTAATAACATTTGTAGCACCAGGCCCGCTTGTTGCAATTACAACTCCTGGATTCCCTGTAATTCTTGCATATCCTTCAGCGGCATGAATTGCACCTTGTTCATGCCGCGTTAAAATATGCGGAATCTCACAATCATAAAGCGCATCATATAGAGGTAAAACAGCACCACCTGGATAACCGAAAATCACTTCTACTCTTTCCTTTTCTAGCGCTTCTAACAATAGCTGTGCACCAGTTGCCAGTTTCTCTTCTGTTTTTGAAGACATTTTTCTTATAAGCCCCCTTTTTATACCCTTTATAAAATAAAAAAATCCTACGTCCACACTCCAGCTATGTGCTGAAGGGACGAAAGATTTCGCGGTACCACCCTTCTTTGCAAGAATACTCTTGCCTCAGTGACTCGGGATGAGTCTAGCTAATAACGGAGCTACCGTCTAAGCCTAGACAAATGCTTCAGCTTAGCACTCAAGGGCGATGTTCGTCGACGTGAACCATCGGTTTTCAGCAACCACCGACTCTCTGTGAGGCTTCACAATCAACTACTCCTCCCTATCAACGTTTTATCATGTCATAAAGAGTTATTATCCAACTTTATTTTCTTCGTAAATTTTCTCACCATCTTCTACAACTAATTTACGAAATTCTTCTAATAGACGATTTGTATGTGGACCTGTTTTTCCTAAACCAATCGTTCTACCATCTACTGTCGTAACAGCAATGACTTCAGCAGCCGTTCCTGTTAAAAACACTTCATCAGCTACATATACATCGTGCCTTGTGAATAATTCTTCTCTTACGTCATACCCAAGCTTTTCGCCGATTTCTAAAATTGCGTTTCGTGTAATACCTTCTAACGCCCCAGCAGAACTTGGCGGTGTAATTAATTTATTTCCTTTTACAATAAATACGTTATCTCCAGAGCCTTCAGCTACATACCCTTGATCATTTAACATAAGTGCTTCTTGTACTCCAGCTAATTTCGCTTCGATGCGAACTAAAATATTATTTAAGTAATTTAAAGATTTTACTTGAGGCGACAAAACATCTGGGCGATTACGACGCGTTGCAACTGTTATAATTGGAATCCCTTTTTCATAATATTCTTGTGGGAATAAAGATAGTTGTTCTGCAATTACTACTACATTTGGTTTCGTACAAGAATCGGGATCTAATCCAAGATTCCCTGGTCCTCTTGACACAACTAGGCGGATATATCCATTAGATAGTTTGTTATGTCGAATCGTTTCAACAACGATCTTCATTGCTTCTTCTAACGTATATGGAATTTCTAACATGATGGATTTCGCTGATTCATATAACCGGACAAGATGCTCTCTCAAACGGAAAACATTACCGCTATACACCCTAATCCCTTCGAACACTCCATCGCCATATAAATAGCCATGATCATATACTGAAACTTTTGCTTCGTCTTTTGGAACAAATTCTCCATTTAAGAAAATCCATTGCTCGTTCACTGGAAAGCGCCCCCTATGTTCTATGAGTTTTTTATTGTTTCCTAGTTTACTCTCCTTTCTAAATAAATCAAGTGAATTTTTAGAAAATTTTTAATTTTTAATCGTACGTACATCTTTGATTATATTGATTTAACAGCATTGTTAACGTTTACAAAAAGTCAAAAAATTTTTTTCGCCAATTTCCACTAAAAAAAATATTTGTTTAAAAGAAGGATTTTTGTCAATTGATACGAATCTATTGTATTCAATAAACGGACGTCCGTTTTTATAAATTCGGGAATATACAACGACTTTTGCTGAAAAAGGGGGAAAATAATAAAAATAACGCTGTCTAAAAATAACATTCATATTTTTCATTTCGTAATCATAATCCTATTTTTAAAAAACAATTTGTCAAAATGAAGGAGGAAATCAATATGGCGTGTGTACAAATTAAAGGAACGAGACAAGAGGTAGTAGAAATGCTTCAACTATTTGATCTAATGGATACGAAAGGTTTTTGTAAATTCGATAATTATGTAGAGGTAGAACCAAATAATAAAGAACATAATAATTTTATTGCTTCAATCGGCATTCATTCAAATACTTCTTCCGCCCAAGATACTTTAAACGATCAGTTCGTAAGTCAAATGCTTACTGGTGTATATAACGACTAAACAAATATTCTCTTCCTACCATCTTTTCATAAATATATGGTAAAAACTTGAGCATACTAACGACTAGATGGTAGGAGGTGAGAATTATGGCTAGAATTGGCGTTGAAAACTCGTTAACAGATGTTCAACAAGCTCTTCAGCAACATGGACATGAAGTCGTTACACTTAACTCAGAACACGATGCACAGGGGTGCGATTGTTGTGTTGTAACTGGGCAAGATTCTAATATGATGGGTATTGCAGATACATCAATAAAAGGATCGGTAATTACAGCTCATGGTTTAACAACAGATGAAATTTGTCAGCAAGTTGAAAGTCGCATTTAAATTTTTACAAATTACAATACACAAAAGAAAGAGGGCTCCTTTTCAAAAGGAGCCCTCTTTTTTATATTCACCTAACGGGAAAGTAACATATACTGGATGAAAGCCCTACCTCTCTCTCATCATTACGGTTCCACTGACCGCTCCTTGATTCACTAGTATACATATAAAGCTTACATATACAATTTATAGGGTTTGTTCACAAAAGTTGTTGGTAAGACTACCCGATCTTTCGCAAACTTTTCGTATTATATTCATAAGATTTATTTACTTTACACTAGCTTTAACCGAGACACGAATTAAAATTTTAACACCAATACAATAACTTGTCAACATTTTTTACAAATTAAAAACAGACATTAACGGTTTGTCTGTTTTAGAATGGAGCTTTTTCTTTTATTACATATACAACAAAACCGCTTACTAACATAAATAAGCCAACTACTAAGTTTTTGATATTAATCATAAATTCCTCTCCCTTATTCCACACATCATATATATTTACAGTTCAATTATTCCGATCATCCTAAAGCGCACTTTTTCTAATATATCATAATTCCTAAAAAATGCAAGTTTACTTGTGACGACCATTTACAAATTTATCTACAGTGCTTGGTACAGTATTTAGAGCTTTTTCAATTAAATGTGTACTACTATTGAGATGCAATACTTGCACACCGTTAGAACCAACTACTAAAAAAGCAACTGGGCTAATAGAAACCCCAGCCCCGCTTCCGCCTCCGAATGGATGATTTTGCTTGTTCTCTTTATGCTGCCCTTGTCCGCCATTATGTTTTTCAGAAATAAACTCCCCTTTAAAGTCACTTCCACCAGCTCCAAAACCGAAAGCCACTTGAGACACTGTTAATACTACATTTCCGTCAGCTGTTGAAACTGGACTTCCAACAATCGTATTTACATCTACCATCTCTTTTAAATTTGTCATTGCTGTTTTCATTAAATTTTCAATTGGATGTTCCATTATGTATTGCACCCTTTCCTCATTATTCTTTTTTATACTTTCCAAAATAGAGGAAGTCATACTTAGTTTTCCTATTTTAAAAAAACATTTTCACTTTCCAATTGGATATTACTCCCTGTACAGGCTCGGATAAAGTGAAACTTTAATCAGTGGGGTTTTGTTCATCCCCCACTGATTATTAGCCTTCACCAATCGGGCGTTTACGGGCAGCCCGACTCCCACCTAACTTCTTCGCCCCAGCCGAATTTTGAGGCGGGAGTCTTACTGCTCGCAAATAGCGGGATAAAAACAGTAAAGAGAAACATACTATTATTGAACCTTGTTATGAAAGGAGTCCTTACTTTGACTGAGAAATTTGATGAATATAAAAAAAGAGATCGAATAGATAGTGATTATAGTGACTATAAAGAAGAATACGCGGCTGAAGTTGCACCACAACGTATTGATTATGATGATAAAGATAACGATGATGTAAGATCATCTGCAGCTGGATCGACTGCTGGTTTTATTGCTCTTGCTTTAGCAATATTATCGCTATTTACATTCCCAACACTGTTTGGTCTTGTGTCTGTTTTACTCGGTATTTACGCATATAATCGTGGGGCTACTGTAACTGGCGGTATCGCTGCCATTGTAGGTGGTATCGCTGCACTTATTGCGATTTTATTCCGAGTGGCGCTTATTGGGTTATTGTTCTCTCTTTTTTAAAATGAAAAAGGTATCTCGCTTTATGCGGGATACCTTATCCTGTAAATACATCTTCTGATGGATATTTAATTTTTTGTTTCGCTGGTCGTGCCAAAGAGAAAACAAGTGTTAACGGTCCGATTAATCCACAAAACATAACAAACATAATAATACATTTTCCAAACGCCGATAGCTTCGCAGTAATCCCCATTGTTAATCCTACTGTGCCAAACGCTGAAATTGTCTCAAATAATAACTGAATAAAACTGAAGTCTTCTGTAAGCATTAATACAAATACCGCTGTAAAAATAAGTATTTGACTAGCAACGACAATTGCTAACGCTCTCGTTACTGTCGACATTTTAATCGTACGATGAAATAAAACAAAATCCTCTTTCTTTCTAAAGAAAGAAAGAACTGATGTAATTAAAATAACGAATGTCGTTAACTTAATTCCACCACCTGTCGATACACTTCCTGCACCAATAAACATTAATATCATCGTAAATAATATCGACGACTCTTCCATGCCGCCATAATCTATCGTGTTAAAACCGGCTGTACGAGGTGTAATTCCTTGGAAGAACGAAGCCCATAACTTTTCATTTAAAGATAGTTGTCCCAAAGTCTTCACATTATTATATTCCAATACAAAAATCACAATCATCGCAATAATGTTAAGTGCTATCGTTCCAACAATCATGATCTTCGAGTGAAGTGATAATTTTCGGAAACTGCGACTATACCATATATCAATTAATACCGTAAACCCTAGCCCTCCTATTACAATTAAAGAACAAATCCCAATATTAACAATAGGATCTCCTACGTATCTTGTTAAATTATCTGGCCAAAGCGCAAAACCGGCATTATTATATGACGCAATAACGTGAAAAATACTATAGTATAAACCTTTTCCAAATCCAAACTCTGGAATAAAGCGAATCGATAAAAAGATAACTCCAATTAGCTCAATACAAATAGAAAAAATAAAAACTCGTTTCACTAATTTCACAAGACCACCAATATTTGTTTGATTAAATGCTTCTCCAATTAATAGTCGGTGACGTAAACCAATTTTTTTACCTAATACCCAAACAATTAAAATGGCTATCGTCATAAGACCGAGACCACCTATTTGAATTAAAAACATAATAACAATTTCACCAAACATCGTAAATGTACTTGCAGTATCTACAACGCCTAAACCCGTTACAGTCGCTGCCGACGTAGCTGTGAAGAAAGCATCTACCCAACTAATATGTACTTTCGTTGCAAACGGTAACTTTAATAACAATCCTCCGACCACAATTAAACAAAAAAAGCCTAATGCTAAAATTTGTGGTGGATTTAATCGTATAATGCGATTATACACCCCTTGTTTTTTTGCTACTTCCATATCACTAACTCCCTTTATCAAGTGAAGCTTTTATCCCCTCATAAATAAAGACCCTTTAAGAGCCTACAAGTAGCGGGATAACCCTTATATTCTCATAATATAGTTGAGCATAATCCTTTTTTTCATAGATTTCAACTTTTATTTATATTCAGACTCCTATTATTTTACAAAAGAATATTCTCTATTATATCTCCACTTATACTATAACTCTTACACCTACAACTATTTTACCCTTTTTTCAAATTCCCATATCTTTCACGCCAAGTTCACACGAGGGTCACATCTACCTTTTATAGTATACGTATCGGAGCTGTTCCTCCCTAATTTATAAGACATTCCCCAGTGTCTAGAAGCAGCTTCCATCCCTAATTAAATTGACATAAATTGTCCCCTTCCTTGACCATCCTATATGTGATGGTCTTATTTTTTTACTCTCTCTTTCTTCTTACTTAAAACTCCCTCCCTCTTTCACTCTATGTTCACATCTAGGTCACATCTATCTTTTATAGTGTATGTATCGAAGTTGTTCCTCCCTAATTTATAAGACATTCCCCAGTGTCTTGAACAGCTTCCATCCCTAATTAAATTGACATAAATTGTCCCCTTCCCTAGGCCATCTTTTATATGATGGTCTTATTTTTTTGTTTACTCTATCTTTTATTTGAAACTCCCTCTCTCTTTCACTCCATGTTCACATCTAGGTCACATCCACCTTTTATAGTATATGTATCGAAGTTGTTCCTCCCTAATTTATAAGACATTCCCCAGTGTCTAGAAGCAACTTCCATCCCTAATTAAATTGACATAAATTGTCCCCTTCCCTTGACCATCCTATATGTGATGGTCTTATTTTTTTGTTTACTCTATCTTTTATTTGAAACTCCCTCTCTCTTTCACTCCATGTTCACATCTAGGTCACATCCACCTTTTATAGTATATGTATCGAAGTTGTTCCTCCCTAATTTATAAGACATTCCCCAGTGTCTAGAAGCAACTTCCATCCCTAATTAAATTGACATAAATTGTCCCCTTCCCTTGACCATCCTATATGTGATGGTCTTATTTTTTTATTTTCTTATCCCTATTTCTCAGCAGAAATGCCTGCTTCACAAATCTATAAAAACAACATTATTCACGGTGTCTTCGTATACGGCGGCTTATTAAAGGTATTGGCAAAAGAAAGTATTATTCGTTTCTTTAAACATTTTGGACCGGTAATGGCAATTGGATTTAGTACATCTAGCTCTAATGCATCTCTTCCATTTGCAATGAAAACTGCACAAGAAAAACTTGGAGTTCCAAAAGCGATAAGCTCTTTTGTACAACCACTAGGTGCAACGATTAATATGGACGGCACTGCTGGTGTACCAGGTGTTGGACTTGTAATGCTTACGATGGTTTTAAATCAAGTAAACCTACCAGTAGAAGGTATTGCTTTAATTATCGGTATTGATCGCATCCTAGATATGTCTAGAACAGCTGTAAATATTTCCGGTGATGCAATTTGCGCAATGATTGTCGCGAAATCAGAAGAAAAATATAATACAGATCAATCGGCAGCATCTTAAATCAAAAAAGGAGTGAATTATCTCACTCCTTTTTTGATTTGCTTCCTTTTTTCGAACGATATTCTTTTCCTTTGTTATCATTACCTGTTTCAAATTCAGTACTAAACTCCTGCTGGAATTGTCCTGATTTTGGTGAACCTTGATTTCCGCTACCTTTACTACCATTACGATTCGTCATATTTCTACCTCCTTCCTTTACTAGTAGTATGGTACATATTTTCTTTTTTATAATCTTTTACATACGAAAGAAGACCTCCACTATATAAGGAAAGCCTTCTTTGTCATTACGTAAGCGTTTTCTTATTTATAATTATTTAAATAAGTTTTTTAGAAATAGATATCATTACATTCATTTCGTCTTCTGAAAGTGCAGAGAATCTTTCTTGTAAATATTTCTTTTTCTCCTCTTCCATTTTCGCCACTAAATCTTTCCCTTGTTCTGTAATCTCTAAATATACAACTCGGCGATCTGATGTAGAACGTGAACGAGTTACAAAGCCTTTATTAATTAATTTTTCTGTAACAGCTGTAATATGACTATTCGACACATTTAACTCATTCGCTACACGTGATACCATTTCTTTATTCGTGCGATTCAATATTCTAAGGACGATGAACTCATTCCACGGTATGTAACCACCAAATATTTTTCCAATATCATTACGCAGCGTGCGAAACATAGCAAAAACATTTGTCGATAGTTCTTCCATTAATTGCTCTCGATTTTGAGACAACTTTGACAGCCCCTTTTATTTCATTTAGTTAAATAAAAACCTTATTAATAATTTTACATGAAATCTTACTTTTTGTCACCTTATTTTCCCATAATTCGTAGTTTTTTAATAAATATTTCATGGTACAATGAAATTGTTTTTCCAGAAAAAGGAGTTGGGATAGTGAGTGGAGAAGACAAATTTTCTAATCTCAGTCTAAAAGATAAGACTATTATTATTGGTGTTGTTATTCTTATTCTCATTATATTCTTTGCATTTATATTCTTTGTATATGTAGGAATCTTTCAAATTACAGGTATAGAATATTCATCACGAACAGCTCTACTACTCTTTTTTTCACTTATCCTTTTATTAGATGGTATTACATATTTTATATTCATTTTCTTTAAAGTACTCCTATATCCAATGATGACAAACATGCCAAATTGGCTCTCAATTGCTCTTCTCTCCATTATTGAAGTTACACTAGATTGGTTCGTCATTCATACTGCCGACTACTGGATAGAGAGCGTACAAATGTCCAACATAGCTGAACTATGTGTCGCACTATTCCTTTACACACTAAATAAATTATTTAGTGATAAGAAAGAGTAAGAATACAAGCTTTTCTATATAAAAATTGGTACAATAAAAATAAATCATACTAAAGAGGTGTTACTTATGAACTTACTACAATGGGCTGATAAAGGCATGTCCTTTGATACATATGTAAATGAAATGAAAGTAAACCAATACGAGCTACTGCACATTTACAATAACTTTTTAATTCCAAATGAATTACTTCCCGTTTTAGAAGAACGTCAAAATGATGGCTGGCGCGTTATCGTACTAACAGCTGACTGGTGCGGCGACGCTCTTTTATGCGTACCTGTTATGAAACGAATTTCTGAAGTTGCAAATATTGATATGACATTATTAATTCGTGATGAAAACTTAGAATTAATGGATCAATATTTAACAAATGGAACAGCCCGCGCCATTCCAATCTTTATCTTCATTGATAAAGACGGAAATGAACAAGCCGTCTTTGGACCACGCGCTCCAAAAGTACAAGAATTAGTAACTTCCATGCGTTCTACACTGCCTGAAAAAGAAGATCCAACATTCGAGGAAAAGCAAAAAGAAATGTATGCTAATTTCCGTGCTACCTTAGCTGATGATACTTCTCTTTGGGAACATGTAATGGAAAGCATGATTGAAAAAGTAGTAAAATAAAAACCTGCCGATTTCGGCAGGTTTTTATTTTACTAAATTATAATCTTTTTTTTCTGAGAATATGCAGCATCTACGCACTCTGCTAAACGCTCCATCTCACCCATATATACCGCACGCGTCATCCATCCAGTCAACTTGTACATAATCTTATATAAAAAATTCTTCGGTTCAAATTCTACGATTAAAGTAAGCGATGTACCTTCTTCATCCTCTTCTAACATATAAGTTACGGCAGTATAACCTTGCTTCATTTCACATCCAATTGATACGATATAAGGTGCTTCACACTCTAAAATTTCCGCCTCAAACTCATATATTTTCTTACCCATCTTTTGCACAGATACATATTTATCACCTTCACGGGGATTGTTTATATCTACATTTGGAGGATACCTATTTTCTACCATAAAGGTACTCCATTCCATTATTTTCTCATCATTATTTACATAATCAAACACAACATCAATTGGTGCTGGAATTACTATTTCTATTGCAAAACTCACTAAACTGCTCCTCTCAAATACCCTATAAATTTTATTTATATAAATATACTAAAATCATTATGTCATATTTTACATAGTGAAATACAAGTAAATGAGAGCAAAATTTTTATTTTCTCCTGCTATAAAAGAAATACCCTATAGAATTGACCTTTTTCAAGCGTCTAATCTATAGGGTATTTCCGATAATTTATTCTTACATAAGGAAGAAATAGAATACCGCTGCTAAAATGAAACGATAATAAGCGAACGGTGTTAGTTTTACACGAGCTAATAATTTTAAGAATGACACGATTGCAAGCATCGCAACAACAAATGCTGTAATAAATCCAGTTGCAAATAATGGTATATCAGCCGTGCTTAAAATATCCCAACTTTTAATTAAATCTAATCCACTTGCAGCTACCATCATTGGCACTGCTAAAATAAACGTATATTCCGCTGCCGCTGTATGTGAAACACGAGCTAGCAAACCACCACTTATTGTAGATCCAGAACGAGAAAATCCTGGCCAAAGTGCTAAACATTGGAACATCCCAATTGTAAATGCTTGCTTATATGTGATTTCATCTAACGTTCTCGCTGTACTTGGTTTTGAAAACTTCTCAGCAACAATCATTAAAATACCACCAGCTACTAAGCTAATAACAACCGGTCCTGGACCGAATAAAACTTCTTTAATTGCACTATGGAATAATACACCAAGAATTCCAGCAGGAATCATCCCGATAATAATATGTAATAAATTTAACGATGGTCCATCTGTTACTTTCCCTATTCCGACTAATGACCATAAACGCTTCCAAAATATAACAACAACTGCTAAAATCGATCCCAATTGGATAACAACTTCGAAAACTTTCGCTCTCTCATCGTCAAATCCAAGTAAATGACCTGTTAAAATCATATGTCCTGTTGATGAAACTGGTAAAAACTCTGTTAAACCTTCAACAGCACCCATGATTATTCCAATTAACCAATCAGCCACAAGTAGTGCCTCCTTAATAACGAATATGTAATTTTTTCACACCTTATCATAATACCTTATCCCTTTTCAAAGTGCATCCTTTTTTTATTGATTGCATTTGTTGTATACGCGTATTTCTTTTCTATTTTTCGATTAAATTGTATGATAGTAAGAGTTTGTTTTTTACGTTGAAAGGGGATTTTATGAAAGAAACTACTTCATTCTCACAAAAGTTAAAGCAATTCGTATTACTCTTTTTCCCGATTTTTGTAACGCAAATGTCATTATTTGCGATGAGCTTTTTTGATACGACAATGTCAGGACATGCAAGTCCTACTGATTTAGCGGGTGTTGCTATCGGAACAAGTATATGGCTTCCAGTTAGTACGGGATTAACAGGTATTTTAATAGCTACTACTCCTATTGTTGCACAGCTCGTTGGATCAAAGAAAAAAGAGGACGTTCCCCACGTTGTCATACAAGCAGTATATTTAGCAATTTGTGCTAGTTTCGTTGTTATCCTTATCGGATTCTTCACTGTTTCACCTATTTTAAATGGCATGCAATTAGAAGAACCTGTGGAACGTATTGCAGCACAATTTTTAAGTATTATCGCGATTGGAATTATTCCTTTATTTACTTACACCGTCTTACGTGGATTTGTTGATGCATTAGGAAAAACTCGAACAACAATGATTATTACATTACTATCATTACCAATTAACGTAGTATTAAATTACTTATTAATTTTTGGTAACTTTGGCTTTCCAAAACTTGGTGGTGTTGGTGCGGCAATCGCTTCTGCAGCAACATATTGGTGTATTTTAATTATTACAGTCATTATTATTCGTACGAAAGAGCCTTTCGCTTCTTTCAATATCTTTAAACAGTTATACCGCCCTTCCCTTACAAGCTGGAAGGAATTCCTGAAACTTGGTGTCCCTATCGGATTTGCTATCTTTTTTGAAACAAGTATTTTCGCTGCGGTAACACTTATGATGAGTAATTTTAGTACGACAACAATAGCAGCACATCAAGCAGCTATGAACTTTGCTTCCTTGTTGTATATGACCCCTTTAAGTTTAGCAATGGCAATGACGATAGCCGTTGGATTTGAAGTCGGGGCAAAACGATACAATACTGCAAAGCAATATGGATTTATCGGCATTGGTTTAGCTCTTGCTTTTGCTCTTTTATATTCAATCCTTCTCTACTTCTTTGATGATGAAATTGCTTCTATTTATACGACAGATGCAAATGTCCACCATTTAGCAAAAGAATTTCTTATCTTCGCGATTTTGTTTCAAATTTCAGATGCGATTGCAACTCCAGTACAAGGAGCACTTCGTGGTTATAAAGATGTAAATGTTGCCTTAATTATGACATTGATCGCCTATTGGGTAATCGGTCTACCTCTTGGCTACATATTAGCAACTTATACTGATTGGGCAGCAAAAGGGTATTGGATCGGCCTTATTATCGGTCTAGCATTTGGAGCAATCTTCCTGCTTATCCGTCTCTTTCAAGTTCAGAGAAAATATACAACGCAAAACAGCCGCTAATGATATAGCGGCTGTTTTCTTCATGCATATTTTTTCTTGTAACGTGTAACATAATGAAAAAGAAAGGTGGATACATATGGACGAAAAACAAAAGAAACAATCATTCGATGAAGAATTCGCCCCTGAAATTTCACCTGGATATCGGCAAGATGTACATAAGCCACCGAAATATAAAAACACCTCTTTTTTAATGGGCATTACCATTTTTGCAGCTGTATTACTCGTACTCATTATTTTCGTCTATTTTTAATGAAAGGTGGCTTATTATATGAAGAAACAAGAATCTAATCGTTCAAAAAGAACTGTTAAAACAGAAAAAGGATATGCAGGAGATTCTGTCCATACACTGAAACAAGTTGAGCAAGGAAACTTATACATTGCTCAAAAAGAACTTGGGCAACAAAATGAAAATCTTTAAAATCCATTTGCTCTTTGAAGTGCACCCGAATAGTGGTACATGAAAAAATCCCTCCGTTGAATTCGCATACTAAGTATGTAAATTCAACGGAGGGGTTTTTCATTTGAAGAGAAGCGTACATTACCCAGAAGAAGTAAAGTGGCAAGGGATTGATTTTATATTGACGGCCCCCAGTATTTTAGACGTATCTAAAACATTGAAGGCCAATTTGTTTTCTAGTTAGTCACTTATTACAAGTAAAAGCTGTTAAGTTATCTTACAGATTTTCTGCAAAAAGTTTCGGTAAAAATATACTGAATTGACTCATTTCTTCTACATTGTGTTTATATAAACCACTTAGATTAATAAATGGTGGTAATCCTTTCGGGAAAATGAATGTAGAAGTCATTACTGTACCGTTCTCGGATTTTTCGTATTGATGTATTACTTGTGAAATTACATCGTCATCATCATCTAAACATGAACCCATTAAAACATGGCTGTAATGGGTATTTATAGGACAATCTTTAGGCTCTTCCCATCTAATTCTTAGCGGGAATTCTAGTCCATCTCCCGCAGATTCAATCGAAGCTGATATGGCTCCTACGTGTCCATGTACTTTAGGGTCAACTAACCACTTAAAATCAACATGTTCTTCTGGATGCCATAGTTTATATCGTTCAGAGTTATCAATATTATCCCACCACCAGTCAATCATTTCTGGTGTTACGTCATTCAATGCATGTTCAACTACTATTGATACTTGGTTTTTCATTTTTATACCCCCTATTTTTTAACCAACATAGTGTCGGTTATTTATATTTATTATTATAGTTTGTGTATCGCATGCGTTCAATAAACAGAAATAGCTGATCTGTTGTATTCTGAACACCTTATGAAAATATGTCTAAAAAAATTTAGGAGGAAAAAATTTAAAAATTCATATACTGATTTACGTATAGCTCATACTGATCTATAAAGTGAAACTTTAATCGGTGAGGATTTTGTTCGTCCTCTACTGATTATTAGCCCACATCAATCGGGCGTTTACCGGCAGTAAGGCTCCCACCGAACTTCTTTGCTCCAGCCGAATTTTGAAGTGCAAGTTTTACTGCCCGACAAATAGCGGGATAAAACTGCCACTTTATATGAACAAACCAAAAGCGTTACATATAGAGGGAATATTCTGATATCATAAACTGGAATACCCTAATTTTAACTTAGAAACGAGGAACAATTATGGACTCTTACAAACAATATATAAAAGAAGCTCTGCCTAATCTTTCTATACACTCATATAAACAAAATGAAGAAGGCTGGGATAACATAGCGGCTATAGTAAATGATGAACTACTATTTCGTTTCCCGCGAAAACTTGAATATGCAAAGCGGATTCCTTTAGAAAAGGAACTATGCAAACTTCTCTCTCATTCGCTACAAGAAATCGAGGTTCCACAGTATTGCCTATTATATAAAAATGATACTGATACTGCTCCGCTTTGTAGTTACTATACTCTCATTCACGGTGAACCGTTAAAAACAGAAATAGTTACGAAGTTAGAGCAAAAAGAACGGACAATAATTATTGCACAATTAGCTACTTTCCTTGCGGCTCTACATAGCATTCCTTTAAAACATGTTAAACCATTAGGATTTTCTATCGAAAAAACACTTACCTACTGGAAAGTGCTACAAACAAAATTAAATCAGTATGTTACTAACAGTCTTACTTCACTCCAAAAATCAGCCTTAAATCGTCTATTCGAAAATTTCTTTGCCAATATAGCTAAATCTACCTTTCAAAATACAATTATTCATGCTGACTTTACACATCATCACATTTTATTTAACACCCTGAACAAAAACATTTCAGGTGTTATCGATTTTGGAGATGCTCAAATTGGCGATCCCGCTTTTGATTTTGCCGGGCTATATTATGATTTCGGACATGAATTTACTACATCTGTATATGAACAATACTGTTCCCTTATTTCTCACAATGATCCATTACTTATTCACCGTATCACTACCTTTTATCAATACAGCCCTTTACTACATAATATTATTTATAACTTTGAAACAAAAAATGAGCTTGAATTCATAGCGAGTACAGATCAACTGAAAGTGATACTGCAGGGATGAGATTACATTCTCTCCCTATAGTCCCTCTCTTCATACATCATTAACTTTTTATCCATTTCAACAATGACTTTATACAGTTGAAACGCCTGTAAAATTTGCAGTTGAATTCCAAAAGGAGCATTTTGTTCTTTTAACCATTGAAATACTTTCGTTTCATCTTTCATTGATTATTCCTCCTCTTATAAAGTGAAACTTTAATCAAGGGGGGATCCCCTATTGATTATCAGCCCTCACCAATCGGGCGACCCCCAAATAGCGGGATAAAATTTACTACAAATATACCGTAAATGATGAAAAGCTTTTCATGTCAATAATAAAAAGGATGCAAAATTGCATCCTTTAATGTACAATATTTTTCTTCTGCAACACTTTCTCTTTTGCCTCTTCTACTTGGCATTCACTACGAAAGGCACAGCTCATACACTCTGAACGATAATTACGCTCTGTGTAGTGTTCAGGTTGTTGCAGCATTTCTTTCATTCTAAATAAATCATCCATCCCAGTTATAATATCTTCCTGTTTTGGAATGTACTCATACTTAGTTCCTTCTATTAAATTAATAACTTCGATTTTTCCAGGAAGAATGCCGAAAGCTTTATAACTAAATACAGTCATTAGCTTCTGACAAAGAGCAAGAATTTCCTCATCCGCATCGACAACATACTTTTTAATTGTAAATGATTCTGTACTCCACTCACCAACTTCAAATGTCAATGAAATATGAACACCTAACTCTTCCATATATGTTCGAAACTTCTCATATAAAAATAACGGTGGCGCCTGACACTCATCTCTTTCAACAAACTGTAATAAGTGATCTATTAACTTCGCTAAAACAATATAGTACTCTGCTTTGGAAGCAAACATATTAACCCTTACTTTTTTCCAATATTTCTCTATTAATATTAAAAGTAAAATTTTCGTTTGTTGGCCCGCTGGTAGTGTGTAATACTCATTAATAATTTGATTCACAATCATTTGTGCTATTTGTTGCCATTCAAATGAAGATGGTTCTCTTCTTTTTATATGACGGAAATAAAATTTATGTGGACAACGCATAAAATCATATAAATGATAATCTGTCATCGTTTTAATTGAGATTCTCTCATGCAATTGCTCTTCATCTCCCTTCTGCCATTAAGAAAGGTGTTTTACAAATTCAGCTCCAAACTGTAAACATTTCTCTACATCTTCATCTTCTGGCGTTAATTCTACTTTTAGTCCTTCTAACACAACTGTTGCCCCGCGCTCCTGCAGCTTTTCTATTAAAATATCAACCGCTACACCGTATTTCGGATAAGCCGAGTCACAAGAACCGAATGCTGCTGCTTTTTTACCAGTTAAGTTAATCGCATCCATTGCATCATAAAAATCTAAGAAATCATCAGGAAGGTCACCGTCTCCCCAAGTATAGGCTCCTAAAATAATACCATCATATTGTTCTAATATAGAAGCTTCTGGTGTATCCATAATATCAATGACTTCAATCTCATTTTCTGTTTCACGAATCACACCCGCAATATGATCGGCCATTTCCTCTGTATTTCCACTCATACTTGCATAAATCATTATTAACTTACTCAACTGAATCTCTCCCTTTACTATGTATCGCTTTTTCTGTTTGACTTGTATTCTTCTCGTCTGCATATTCAGAACGAATTACATTTCGTTGCCACTCAATATGCTTATCGACATCTTTATTTTTATTTTCTAATCCCCTTCGTAAAAGGTGAAATGTTTTTCTCATTAAAGTTCCTCATCTGTTTCATTGATAATAATTATCAATTTCAATTATATCATTAGATTAATTGAAATTGATTATCAAAGTCAATAACTATTTTTAAAAAAATAGTTAAAATGTACAAGCTTGTCCGTTAGCTATTCATATACTATAAATGAGCATAGTTCTTTCTCAGCCCTCTCTGACGGAAGAAATAGAAGCAACTGCGATAGAGCGCAGTTGCCTTTTTTTATACTTTTCTATGATTTTAGTAACCTTATCGTTGTTTCTAAAAATAATTCTACTCCATAAATTAAAGCCGATTCATCCACATCAAATTTCGGATGATGATGGGGATAACAAGTATCCATATTTGTATTCCCTGTTCCTAATTTAATGAAACAGCCAGGTGCTTTTCTTAAATATGCAGAAAAATCTTCTCCTCCCATAGAAGGTTCAAGATGCACAATACGCTGATTTCCGAACAATTTCATCGCGCTTTCTTCTACTATTTTTGTAATGTACTCATTATTAACAACTGGATCATATCCGTAACGATACGTATATGTATAATCCCCTCCATGTGCTTCTGTAATTCCTTTCACAATTTGCTCAATTTTCTCTTTTGCTTCCGCTCTTAATGTTTGATTAAAAGATCGAACAGTTCCCATTAAAGTTGCTGCACTAGGAATGATATTATCGGCCATTCCCCCATGAAATTGTGTTACTGACACTACCCTATGCATAAAAGCACTTGTGTTTCTTGATACGATATATTGTAAGTTTGTAATAATCTGTGCTCCGATAGCGATAGGATCTATCGTTTCTTCTGGCCGTGCCGCATGACCGCCCTTTCCTAAAATTTCAATTGTAAACACGTCTGGCGCTGCCATCATAGGACCATATACAATACCTATTTTCCCGCTCTCCAATCCAGACATAACATGCAAACCTATTACATAATCAACGCCGTCCATAACACCGGCCTCTACCATTTCTTGTCCGCCACCAGGGTACACTTCCTCTGCGTGCTGAAAGAATAGACGAATCTCACCATCAAAATCTTCCTTTATATTTGATAGCGCCTCTGCTGTACTTAACAAAATAGCTGCGTGAGCATCATGCCCGCATGCATGCATTATTCCTTTATTCATAGACGTATAAGGTTTCCTTGTCTCCTCTTGAATTGGTAACGCATCTATATCAGCTCGAATCGCAACTACTTTCCCTTGTTGCCTTCCTCTTTTAATTGCTAGCACACTGTACTGCGTTGGTCTCGTTACTTCAAAAGAAGAAAATGAGCATAATGTATCATATATAAATTGTGAAGTTTCTTTTTCATGAAACGATAATTCCGGATACTTATGGAAATGCCGTCTCCATTTCATTATATTTTCTTCCGAAATAAGACTCTTCCACACTCTATTCATGATAATTCCCTCCTTTTAATAGGATCTAGAAATTTAAAGTTTGCTCAGTCTCTACCGATTAATAGGAAACAAATATTATATTTTCGCGTATTCTTATAATCCACTTTTATGTATTCATACAATCCACTTTCTATTTACATGTCAAACCCATTACAAATTCATGCTGAATGTAATATAATTGCTAAGTTAGGGATTTTCTTTTTTAGTATTTAGTGCTAATATCAGAAAAGAGCCTTTTGTCTTATTTTTACCTAAAATGTGGAATTTTGTTTTTTTCACAATAATGTAGGACATGATACCTACAAAGAGCTATTATTTCATTAAGAGAGGGAAAGACATGGAAAGATTAAAAGAGATATGGTCTCGACCACTCACACAATGGGTTGCAAAAACGGTTTATTACCTTGCAATTTTATTTGCATTACTTTGGTTGTATGGATTCCATGATACAAACACAAGTACATTTATTTACAATGAATTCTAGGGTGGGAACGTTATGAAGTTATTAGAACAAATTGAAAAGTGGGCTGCAGAAACGCCTGATCAAACCGCTTTTGTTTGGCGAGATGCGAAAATTACGTACAAACAATTAAAGGAAGATTCTGATGCGTTAGCACATTGGATTTCTTCTGAGTATCCAGATGATCGTTCACCAATTATGGTGTATGGCCATATGCAACCTGAAATGATTATTAACTTTTTAGGATGTGTAAAAGCTGGACATGCTTACATTCCTGTAGATTTATCTATCCCAGCTGATCGTGTACAACGTATCGCTGAAAATTCTGGTGCGAAATTACTTTTATCAGGGACCGAAGTAACTGTAACTGATTTACCCGTTCGCATTGTAAGTGAAGACAACTTAAAAGATATTTTCTTTACTCATAAAGGGAAAACTCCAAATCCTGAACATGCGGTAAAAGGTGATGAGAACTTCTACATTATTTACACATCAGGAAGTACAGGTAATCCGAAAGGGGTCCAGATTACTTATAACTGCCTTGTTAGCTTTACAAAATGGGCTGTAGAAGATTTCAATTTACAAACAGGGCAAGTATTCTTAAATCAAGCACCTTTCTCATTCGATTTATCTGTAATGGATATTTACCCATCATTAGTAACAGGTGGTACACTTTGGGCAATCGATAAAGATATGATTGCACGTCCAAAAGACTTGTTTGCTTCTTTAGAGCAATCGGATATACAAGTATGGACTTCGACACCATCTTTCGCAGAAATGTGTTTAATGGAAGCATCTTTCTCTGAGAGTATGCTACCAAACATGAAAACATTCTTATTCTGCGGTGAAGTATTACCAAATGAAGTGGCTAGAAAATTAATTGAGCGTTTCCCAAAAGCAACAATTATGAACACTTATGGTCCAACAGAAGCTACTGTCGCTGTAACAGGTATTCATGTTACAGAAGAAGTGCTTGATCAATACAAATCACTTCCAGTTGGCTACTGTAAATCAGACTGCCGCCTTCTTATTGTGAAAGAAGATGGTACGATTGCACCTGATGGTGAAAAAGGTGAAATCGTAATTGTCGGTCCAAGCGTAAGCGTTGGATATTTAGGAAGCCCTGAATTAACAGAAAAAGCATTTACTATGATTGACGGTGAGCGCGCCTATAAAACAGGCGATGCTGGCTATGTTGAAAATGGTCTTCTATTCTATAATGGTCGTCTTGATTTCCAAATTAAGCTTCATGGTTATCGAATGGAATTAGAAGAAATTGAGCATCATCTTCGTGCGTGTTCTTACGTAGAAGGAGCAGTTATTGTTCCAATTAAAAAAGGTGAAAAATACGATTATTTATTAGCGGTTGTTGTTCCTGGAGAACATTCATTTGAAAAAGAATTCAAATTAACATCTGCAATCAAAAAAGAACTCAATGAGCGATTACCAAACTACATGATTCCACGTAAATTCATGTATCAATCTTCTATTCCAATGACACCAAATGGAAAGGTAGATCGCAAAAAATTATTGAGTGAGGTTACAGCATGACCGCATATGGATCATTTTATTTTTTCGCTATAGTGGGCATTTTATTAATACCTACTATCATAGCTGGATTAAAAGGTAAAATGTTGCGTAAATATAATGCCTTTTTAACATTATTAATGCTTGTTATTATCTTCTCTGATAAACCAAAGCAAGCAATAATGTTAGCCGCATTTATTATTTGGCAATACGCCCTTATTAAAGGCTATTTATTATTAAGAAAACAAAATAATAGTACATTTAGGTTTTATATAGCTGTTATTTTATCGATTTTACCACTTATTTTGGCAAAAATCGCACCGTTTGTACCTGAGCTAAAGTTTGTCGTATTTTTAGGAATGTCCTATGTAACATTTAGAGCAGTACAAATGGTATTTGAAGTTCGTGATGGCTTAATTAAAGAGCTTTCCTTCTTTAATTTTTGGGAATTCGTTTTATTCTTCCCAGCTATCTCAACAGGACCTATCGATCGTTACCGCAGATTCCAAAAAGATATTCAAAAGCCACCTAGTGCAGAAGAATATCAAAACTTACTATATACAGGGCTAAACCGTATTTTCCAAGGTTTCTTGTATAAATTTATTATTGCTTACTTAATAAAGCAATATTTTATGGATCCGGCATTCGCTCAGCAAGATACAATCCTATCAAATATGATCTACATGTATAGCTATAGTTTATATTTATTCTTTGACTTTGCTGGTTATAGCTCATTTGTAATTGGTGTAAGTTATATGATGGGAATTAAAACTCCAGAAAACTTTAATAAACCATTTATTAGTCGTAACATTAAAGACTTCTGGAACCGCTGGCACATGAGTTTATCATTCTGGTTCCGTGACTTTATTTACATGCGTTTCGTCTTTTTTGCAACGAAGAAAAAGCTAATTAAAAACCGTTACACAATTTCGTATATCGGTGCATTTTTAAACTTTTTCATCATGGGAATATGGCATATTACTGGTGAGCATGTGTATCAATACATTATTTATGGTCTTTATCACGCTGCCTTGTTTATCTTGTTCGATATTTTCGAACGAAGAAACAAGAAGCATAAGTTTTGGCCAAATAATAAATTTACGCATGTCCTTGCGATTGTAATTACGTTCCACGTTGTATGTTTCGGTTTCCTAATCTTCTCTGGACACCTTAACAGATACTTTTAATGCACCCTTCTTATACTATTAAGAAGTTGCACATATAATATATTTCGGATATAAAGGAGATTTTAAAAATGGCAGAATTCAAAGAACAAGTATTAGATATTTTAGAAGAAGTATGTGAAAACGATATTGTGAAAGAAAACTTAGATGTTCAATTATTTGAAGAAGGTATTCTTGATTCTTTCGCTGTAGTATCTTTATTAGTTGAATTCCAAGAGCGTTTAGATATTGAAGTTTCTATTTCTGATTTTGACCGTGATGAGTGGGCTACACCAAATATGGTTATTAAGAAGTTGGAAGAAATCCGATGAACAAAGCAAAATTTGGTCCGATGCTTTTAGCATTGGCCCTTTTTGCTGTATTCTTACTTATTCCTACGCGCTTCCTACTTCCACTTTTAAGTGATGAGAAAGTAGAACAAGCTGCGACTTCTTTAAAAGAAGAAAAGATTCAAAGTATGATTTTACAGCAAAAGATGTTAGCAGATCCGAAATATCTTCCGATGTACGGTTCATCGGAATTCGCACGTATGGATGCTTTTCATCCATCGAACTATTTCAAAGTAAAGCCTGAAGGATTCACACCATTCCTGCTTGGACGCGGCGGAACACAAGACCTTGTACATGTATTAAACTTCGCATCTACAATGGATCAATTGAAAGATAAAAAAATGATATTCGTTCTTTCTCCGCAATGGTTTGTACCACAAGGTATTGATGAGACACACTTTGCACCTAACTTTTCAAAACAACAAGGTTACCACCTCATTTTCAACGATGATTTAAAACCTGAAATGAAAAAACAAATTGCGAAGCGTTTATTAAACTTTGAGATTGTAAAAAAAGAAACTTTACTAAAAATTTCGCTTGAAGGTATCGCCTACGATGATACAAAGTATAAAGTAAAAGCACTTGCTGCTAAACCTTTCGCTTATATTTATCGTAACATTTTAGATCGTAAAGATTTATTTACAGCAATGTTTGATATTAAGCCGCATAAAGAAACGCTTGATCCATCATTGAAACAAATGAACTGGGAAGAGACTCGTAAGCATGCTGATCAAACAGGCGCAGTAGAATCAGGCTCTAACGAATATGGTATCGAAGATGATTACTTCAATAGCAAAATTAAGAAGAAATTAAAGCAACGTGAAGGTTACTTAAAAAATGATGCTTATGACCAATCACCAGAGTATGAGGATTTACAAATTGTACTTGATTTATTAAAACAATCTGGTGCAAAACCACTCTTCATTTCTGTTCCTGTAAAAGGTCCTTGGTATGATTACGCTGGCTTCCCGAAAGAAAAACGCGAATTATACTACAATAAAGTTCATGAGCAAATTAAGAAAGCTGGCTATCCAATTGCTGACTTCTCAAATCATGAATATGATAAGTACTTCTTAAAAGATCATATGCACTTAGGTTGGAAAGGCTGGGTTTACATCGACGAGGCCATCCAACAATTTTATAAAACAAACTAATGAAAAGACCGCTTGAATTATTCAAGTGGTCTTTTTCTATATATATTTTGTAATTGTTCAATTACATCTTCTACTTCTTTCATGACCCGCTCCACTACGTGCTGAGCTGGCTCTATTCGTGCTAATGATGATGCTTGTCCCGCCCAAAGCGACATATACTCTCCCTTATTTTGCTTCGCTGCTTCTTGGCGTATTTTAGAAGTTAATACATTTTGGACTGGATACATCGGAAGCCCTTCTTCTTTTTCTTCATGTCTCTCTATAAATTCATTACGAATACCCCGTGCATATTTCCCGGAAAACGCACGGGTTACAGTTGTACTCGTATCTGTACTTTGTAATACGGCCTCTTTATATGCATCATGTGTAATACTTTCTTCACTCGTTAAAAAGGCTGATCCCATTTGAACAGCTTCTGCCCCTAACGCAAATGCCGCAACAAGCCCTTGTCCGTTCATTACACCACCTGCTGCGACAATCGGAATATGAGGTACTGCTGCTACTAATTGTGGAATTAACGCAAACGTACCAATCATAGCTTCACGTTCTTTCCCGATAAACGTTCCTCTATGCCCTCCTGCCTCGCTACCTTGCCCGACGATAATATCTACCCCTAACTTAGCAAGTGCTTTCGCTTCCGCTACATGGGTAGCTGTTCCGATAACTTTTATCCCTTCCCTTTTCAAATCATCTATTTCTTCTTTTTCTAACGTTTGAAATGCAAAACTAACGACTGGTACCTTTTCCTCTAGTAGTACTTGTAATTGCGCTTTATAGCTTTTCGGCAGCTTTAGCGCCTGCTCTCCCTCTATACCTAGTTCTCTATTCACCGCTTCAAGTAATACGTTCGCCTCTTTTACCTTTTCTTCTTCTATCTTTATCTCTTTTGTTAAAAGTAAATTAACACCAAATGGTTTATCTGTTAACTCCCTTATCTTATAAATAGCTTCACGAATTTTTTCTGGGCCCATATAGCCAGCTCCAAGCGTACCTAACCCTCCGCCATTACTTACAGCTGCAACGAGATCTGGCGTTGTAATAGCACCTGCCATCCCCGCTTGAATAATAGGATTTTTCACTTGTAAGATCTCTGTAACTCGGCTTGTAAACATCTTTTCCCCTCCTACTTTCCTTATACCTTCTTTATATGACATACTTTCCCCTCCTTTTACAAGGATTGAACCATCACTACGCGAATATATTGAAAGAGAAGGAGGGAATACAATGATTTATCCAAATGCATTAAAACAAGGTGACACTGTAATGGTTATCGCTCCATCAGGCCCACCAACGTCCGAAAATGTTTTAAAAGGCGTGAAAGTATTAAAAGAGATGGGATTATCCGTAATAATTGGAAAGAGTGTTTATGAAAAATATGGATATTTAGCTGGAAGTGATCAAGTTCGTCTTGATGATATACATGAAGCATTTGCAAATACTGAGGTCAAAGCGGTTTTTTGTGCACGGGGTGGTTACGGAAGCGCTCGCCTTCTCCCTTACATCCAATATGAAATTATTCAACAGAATCCAAAAATTTTTTGGGGATATAGCGATATTACGGCTTTGCATATCGCTTTTTCACGTTATGCGGAGCTGGTTACTTTTCATGGCCCAATGATTGAAGAATTAGGCAAAGGTATAGATTCTCTCTCTTTATCTTCTTTCAATCAACTTTTCCATCCGTATTCATCTATCTTATATGCATCAGAATGTATCGTACCTACCTCTCCATGTACAGTTACAGGCGCATTAGTTGGAGGGAATTTAACTGTATTAACAAGTATAATTGGCTCGCCCTATGAGATAAATACGGCAAATAAACTTTTATTGCTTGAAGATATTGGTGAAGAACCGTACCGCATTGACCGGATGTTAAATCAACTACTTTTATCTGGACAGTTTAATGAATGCAGTGGCGTAATTTTTACAAGTTGTCACGACTGCAACCCTTCTAAACCATCCCAATCATTGCAAACAATATTATATGAATATTTCACACCATATAATATACCTGTGCTATTCGGTTTACCAATTGGACATATAAGCCCAAATATCGGTATTCCCCTCGGAGCTACAGCAACAATAAATACAAATAACAAAACTGTTTCTATTTCTACTGGTATAGCCACTCCTTGTTCAAATTAAAAAGGAAAAGCTACTAAGCTTTTCCTTTTACTTATAATAATTAAAGATTCGTCCAGATGCGATATCTGCGATTTCTTCTGGAATAAATGTTTTACTCATATCTGTTCCAACATTTAATACAGCTGTCGCATCTTTCTCGATGCTACCAAATAATTCTTTTCCACGTATCGTAATAAGGGGTGTCCCTTCTGGCAACACATCTTTTACAAATTCCAATTGCGTAAAGAATGGAACGATCCATCTGTCCTCTCCTTGGAAATGACGCAAACGAAGTGTGCCTTCTGTTGCCCCGTCCTCTGCTTCTAATGAACCAGCAACATAAAACTCCGTTGTTAAGAGCAATTCATAAAATTCCTTTTGCTTTTGTTTATCCTCTCCTGCTAAAACGAGTACTTCTTCTATTTTCTTTACTGGAATTTGCTTCATATGATGCCACCCCTATTTTCAAAATGATTATACTTAGATTATACGAAATATTCTTATTTTTTTCTACATAATTCCGCAATTATTTTCTTAAAATAATTTTAAAACATCTTCAGTCATAACGATTTTAGCAAATTCATCATGCAAGTTTACAAGTGTCATATTGTGAATGTCCTCTGCACTATACTCTATCCCGTCCAGACCTTTACGATTGAATGTAGCCGTCGCATCGCTCACTAAATACGTTGTAAATCCTAAATTACCTGCCATCCGTGTTGTAGTCTCCACACAATGATTTGTTGTTAATCCTACAATCACTACAGTATTACATTTTTGCTCTCCTAATTGTTCTTCTAAATTTGTCCCAATGAACGCGCTATTAACAGATTTCTGAATAATCACCTCATCTGGCAGTGGTTTCACTTCTTCCTTAAAATTCACCGTTTCCGCATATTGATAAAACATCGACTGAACATCTTCTTTATTTACATGTTGAATATGAAAAACTGGTAGTTTCCTTTTTCTCCACTCTTCTAACAAACTTTTCATATTTTCTTCCGCGAAAAGGTTATTCCTCATGCCCCAGTACGGCAAGTTGAATGCTTCTTGTACATCAATGATTAGAAGTGCTACTTGATTAAGCATACTATCCTCCTATTTAATTGGGCTGTAATTGAAACAGAAAACCAAGTTGCTGCGACGCAGTAATAAAACAAATATACGTGCAAAGCTCTACAATTTCTTTTTCCGTCCAATATTGTTTTAAGACATGAAACATATTATCATTTATCGCCTTTCGGTCATGGACAAATGTATGTGCAAAAGTAACTGCTACACTAATTTCTTCTACCTTTTGCATATCATCAGGTCTTCCCTTTGCCATACAGTATGGACATTCATTCCCATACGCTAATGTTCGTCTCACTTGCTCCTTCAACTCTGCTGAAAGAGTTCCTTTATTGTACATTGTATCCTCTAACGCACTCCACGAATGTAATATATCCGGATTATGACCTAATAACTTTTGAAACTTTGTATCTCCTACATTTGATAATGAAATCCTCTCCATCATTTCCCCTCCTATTTCCTTCTGTTTTATTGTAAAATAAATAAAGTTCACTTTACATTTCATATGAATCTTAATTTATATTTTTCCTTTACAAAAAATATCATTTCACTGGAGGTTTATTTACAAATGCAACTAGACCGTGTTGATCGAAAAATTTTAAATGAATTATATAATGATAGTCGCCTTTCCATGCGCGAATTAGCAAAACGAGTAAACTTATCCGCTCCGTCTACTACAGAACGTGTTCGTAAACTCGAAAGTGAAGGCGTTATTCAAAAATACACAATCGATATCGATTATAAGAAAGCTGGACTCGTTTTAGATTGCATTTTAGAAATTACTTTAAAAAATGGTGATACAACACGTATGCAACAGTTTATTCAGTCTTATCCATCTGCAAGTTTTTGTTACCGAGTAACAGGAAGCTTATGCTATATTGTAAAAATTTCTGTTCCTTCACTCGTAGAACTTGAAGAATTTATTAATGATGTTTCTTCATATGCAACGACAGTTTCTCATATCGTATTATCAGAAGTATCTCTTACTCCGGATATTGAACATATCTTCCCAGAAGTTTAATTTATTTTTATTCATAAAATATTAAAAAACCCCTTACAATAAGAATAAAAATAATATATTATGTATTAAAATACATAAAGTTCGAGAAAGGGGCTTTACATTGAAAATCTGGTTTTATGAAAAAACGGCACAATTAGACGACTTGCTTGGTATTTGGGACAATGTTCCGACCATCCCTCGAATTGGTGAAAAAGTGGAGCTTTTAAAAACAGTCCGCACTGTTACAGATATAAAATATGTAAAGAACGGTAATAATTTTCGTGTAGAAATTATTACAAATTAAAAAGTAGCTCCTAGCGAGCTACTTTTTAATTATCTATCATGTGCTTTCTTTATTATAATTTTATCTTCTTCTACAGAAACTGTTACATAATCATTTTCCTCTAACCGAAGCTTATTTACAGCTTCATCTGATAGTTCTACAGCCATTAATCTATCCGTTACGATCACTTGGCTATATATTTCATTTTCTTCTGATGTATTCACGACTTTTTCTTCGTCTATGAAGCGAACAGGTGGCACACCAACTTCTTTTACTGTACGCCATTGTTTCCAAATGTAAGGAATTAACCACAGTAGCCCAACAACCGCAAGGCCAATACCAATCCATAAATTACTTTGTGCCTGCAATTCCGTAATTGAGATTGCATCACTTCCCTCTCCACTTACAAATTGTATACTTGTCGCAATCAAATTATTAAGAGCGTGCACAGCAATATTCGTCCATATATTTTTTGTCTTTATGTATAGAAGGCACATAATAACACCGAACATGAAAGCACCGATAACATCAAAATGTCCTAGTCCAAAAATCAGAGAGGATATAATAACCGCTCGTTTAATCCCCCATTTATAAGCCATTCGCTGTAAAAAGAAGCCCCTAAATATAACTTCTTCCATAATAGGTGCTAATACACATGCTGAAATGAAAGTAAATATCGTCATATATATGTTACTCGTATTAATAACATTTCCGTCTTCTAGCATAATAATTAAGAAATCAGGTAAAGTATGTGCTAATATATAGAATTGAATTTGGGATATACCGACTGAAAAAATCATTCCCATTATCGTTGCTAATATAATTAACCCCCAATGTAACCGGCTGGGCTTATCAAAAAAACTTTTAAAAACAACATTATTTTTACTTGTTTTTAAATATAGCCATAATAGTGGAAATACGAAAAATATTGATATTTGTGACATGAACTCTATCGTATTGTCAGAAGCTCCTGATAAACTTAATGGAATCATCGTTAGGAATATCCCTATAATCATCCATCCAAAAAAACTACGTAGCCTTATACGTGAAAATGCATATTGCATATTGAACACCTCCAGAGATAGTAAAAATAAAGTGAAACTTTAATCAGTGGGGGTGTTCTTCATCCCCCACTGATTATCAGCCCTCACCAATCGGGCTTTTACGGGCAGTTGATTCCCCACCTAACTTCTTTTCTTTCGCTGAATTTTGAGGTGAGGGTCTTACTGCCCGTTAATGCGGGATAAATGGTCGGATAACTAAATTATAATATGAATATAGTTGAAAATCTTCCTATTTTTCTCAAATAATTTCAAACAACATATCTCTTAAAATACCGTATTACTTTCCAGTTAAAATCTAGGAGAGCGTTATGTAATAAAAATCCCCGTTAACACGGGGATTTTCTCTATTATAATACGTCACGTTTTTGGAATAATACACTTGATGCTACAAGTAATACAGCAAAGTATACAACTACAAGTAATAATGAAGTTGTAAACGTAAATTCTGTAAATGGTGGTTCCATTCCACCACTAACTAATTTATTGCTATCGTAAACACTTAAATTTAAATGGAAGAACACAACAAATTTCGCTACACCTTTTGCAAACATCATTAGTACCATATTAATTACTCCTTGTAAGAAAAACAGGAACATCGTAATAATTAATGGTAATACAGAATTTCTAAATACGTTTGCTAAGAAAAATGCAAGCGTCGCAAAGAAAAATGGTGATAAAAGTTGATATACAATTGTTTTTAATACAATTCCTAATGTTAATTCAGTTTTACTACCATCCATTACAATTCCGCCAATAATCATTGCGATTAACGTGCTAGCAAATATGATAAATAATATAGTAAGTAACACTGTAATATATTTAGAGAACAAAACTGTAATTCGTTTTCTCGGACGGATTAATAACTGCTTAATTGTACCTTTTTGAAACTCATCAGTAATTGTACGAGAAGCAATCGTGATTCCAAAAATTGTTGCAAATAAGATAATTAAACCAATCTCTGAGCTTACAAAATCGAAATATGATCCTTTAAACTCATTTCCTCCTCCCCATTTCAGCATCCCTAAAACTCCCAAAATCTCCAATGCTGTAATTACACCTATTAAAATGTACATACCTTTTTTCGCATGTAACTTCAAAAATTCATTTTGAATTAATTTAAACATTACGCTTTCACTCCCCCTGTAATCGCTAAGAACTCATCCTCTAACGTTTTATTTTGAACTGTCACACCGTACACAAGTACATCAGCATGCACTAACTGTTTTACAATTTGCGGAATCTCTTCTTTCATTATAGATGTCACAATTACATTTCCTTGTACTTTCCCTTTAATAATTTCGTTCGCTTTCTGAACTTGACCTACTTCAAATACAACTACAACTGTTTCATCATCTTTCGCTTGTTCATGTAAGTTATACTCTTGTACAAACTCACCTTGCTTTATAATAACAACGCGATCACACATTAATTCAATCTCACTTAATAAATGACTTGATACAATGACCGCAATATTTTCTTCTTTCGCTAATCGTTGTAAATAATCACGAATTTGGCGAATACCAGCTGGATCTAATCCATTTGTCGGTTCATCTAAAATTAATATTTTCGGCTGATGAAGTAACGCCTGTGCAATTCCTAAACGCTGTTTCATACCAAGTGAGTATGTTTTTACCTTTTTATGAATGGCATGCTCTAATTCAACAAGCTTTACAATTTCAGCGATGCGTTCTTTACTAATTGGGGTAATTGCCATGTTTGCAAACTGCTTTAAGTTCTGCATACCTGTCATATAATCATATAGCTCAGGATTTTCTACAATTGCGCCAATTTGCTCTAACGCCTTTTCACGCTCCGTGCGAATGCTATGACCACAAATTGTAATATCGCCTTCTGTCATTGATATAAGACCTGTCATCATCCGGATTGTCGTCGTCTTACCACTTCCATTTGGTCCAAGGAAACCGTACACTTCTCCTTCTTGAACTTCAAATGATAAACCGCGAATAATTTCTGTTCCACCAATTCTTTTTCGAACATTTTCTAATTTTACTACTACGTTTCCCAATGCTGATTCCTCCTTTAAACTTCTAGTTTTTTGTCGATTATGCGACCTGTTATATAAACAAGTAAAATAAATACTCCGACAGAAAAACAAATACTATATATATTCATAAGTTTTTCTTGATAGAGCAGCACATTTGCTCCTGATGATTCATCTATATACACTAACTTTGTTATTAAAGACGCTGTAGGAGCAAGACCGCCCAACATTCCGTATATAGTTCCTAATACTTTTGTTACTATTAAAAATAAGAAAAATATAATTGGATATTCTAACTTCTTCTTTTTCAAAGAAAACACTTTAACGCTAGCTACTACAAAAAGCAAAACAAGCAATATACTAGAAAAATTAAATATATATATAATAGTACTAAATAGGTGCTTTAATGGATTTAATACACTTTGGGTAAATAACACTTCATAGAGCTCTGTACCTTTTATTATTTTCATAGAAATACTATATAAAAAAATAGAACCTATTACTTCAAAAATAAATAAACCAATTGCAGTATATAACAATATTGCTAAAACAATTTTTTTACCTGATATCGGTGTTAACCGAAATAATGTGCTTTCAGTCATTTTTCCAAATGCAGAAAATGCCTGAATAAATATCAATGCTAAAAAGATTATATATACTAGGATAACCAAACCAACTATAATTGTTTGCCTTACCTCTCCTGATTCTTGCTTAATATAATTCCCCAAACTTACGAAAGCTACAGCTACAACGAATATAAATGATAACAATGAAATAATAATTTGCCTTTTATTTACATTGTACATATATATTATGCTCGACTTCACCTTCTAAACACCTCCTTAAACACATCCGTGACAGCTTTTCCTCTCTGAAAACGTAACTCTTCTACATTTTCGTGAAGTACAATTTCTCCATCTTTTAAAAAGACCACTTCATCAAAAATATTTTCAACTTCATTTATTAAATGAGTTGAGATTAGTATTGTACAATCTTCTCTATAAAATTGTAGAATGAGATCTAATACGTGCTCTCTAGAAACTAGATCAATCCCGCCAAGTGGTTCATCCAGTACATATAACTTCGCTTTTCGAGAAAACGTTAAAATAATTTGAAGCTTTTCCACCATCCCTTTTGATAATGCTGTAATTTTTTCTTCTAACGGTATTTTAAATTCCGCAATCGTATCTACTGCTTTTTGAATATCAAAATCTTTATAAAAATCTCGATAGAAAAATAAAGCATCTTTTACAGTCATCCAATCATCAAAAACTGGCTTATCAGACATAAATGAAACGATTTCTTTCGTCTCTAATCCTACTTTTTTACCGTTAATTGCTATACTACCTTCTGAAGGATGCTGCAGGCCTGCAATCATTTTCAATAACGTGGTTTTCCCACTTCCGTTATCCCCAACAAGCCCAACAATTTTTCCTTCTGTAATCTCTATATTTAACTCACGGATCACTGCTTTTAATCCGTACCGCTTCCATAAGTTTTCTATTTTTAATAACTCTGTCATTCGCTCTCCTCCCTTTTCTCATGTAACGAAGAACGAAGGATTGTAACGATTTCTTCTTCTGAAAAACCTAAATTGTCCATTCCATCTATAAAAGAATGAAGTAATTCTCTCGCCATATCTTTTCGCAGCTCCATAATTTTCTCCCCTTCATTCGTTACATATCGTCCCATTCCTCTACGCGTTACAACAACTCCATCCCGCTCTAGTTCTTGAAATGTACGTTGAATCGTATTTGGATTTACTTGTAATTCACTCGCTAATTCACGTACAGAGGGAATTTTATCGCCAGGCAATAAATGACCCGTTACAATTTCTTTTTTTATGTATTCCATTACTTGGATGTAAATTGGTGTGTTTGGAGAAAACTCGATTTTCATTTCTCCCCTCCTGTCTTAGTGTGTTAGTTAAATAGTACACTAAGACAAGCGTCATGTAAATACTTCCAATTAAAAATGTAATAAAAAGGCAGTGTAACTTTTCGTTACACTGCCTTTTTGTAATAACATATAAATATATTACTTGTTTGAATTTAAATTCATTTTACTTTTACTTGATTTAGCACGGATTTAAACGTATTAATCACTGTATCTACTTCTTCATAACTAATTGTAAGGGATGGTTCAATACGAATTGTTTTTGAGTTAATTAATGTTCCCGCAACGAGAATACCTTGATCAAACATTGCCTTTGACACTTCGTAACCAATCTCGTCTTTATGGAATTCAATACCAATCATTAAACCTTGACCACGAATTTCAAAGATTTTATCTTCGTGTCCTTCTGCTGCTTGTTTCAATCCATTTAAGAAATACGCCCCAACTTCAGCAGCACGTTCTGGTAATTTTTCTTCCAATAATACATGGATTGTTGCAATTGCAGCAGCACATGCGAGAGGATTCCCGCCAAACGTTGTTGTATGCATAAATGGATTTTCAAACCAACTTTGGAATACTTTTTCTTTCGCAACAATAGCTCCCGCTGGCATTACACCTCCACCAAACGCTTTCGCAAGACAAATAATATCCGGCACAACATCATATAAATCTGCTGCAAACATTTTTCCTGTACGGCCCATTCCAGTTTGTACTTCATCGAAAATAAGGAGCGAATCAAACTCATCACAAAGCTCTCGCACTTGTTTCAAATAATTTTCTGGAGGTAAAATAATGCCGCCCTCCCCTTGAATTGGCTCCAAAATAACTGCTGCAACATCTTCTCCTACTAATGCACATGTCTCAAATGTTTTTCTCATCATATCAATATCGCCAAATGGGACATGACGGAAACCCGGAATTAATGGTAAAAATGGCTTACGGAACATTCCTTTTGCCGTCCCAGATAAAGCACCAAGGCTCTTACCATGGAAAGCACGAGTTGTAGAAATGAAAGTTGTTCGTTCACTATACATTTTTGCTAGTTTTAATGCTGCCTCTACACTTTCTGTTCCACTATTTGTGAAGAAGGCATATTTCAAATCACCAGGTGTAATATCCGCTAAAATCTTTGCAAGAATCGCTCGAAGTGGATCTAGTAAATCCTGACTGTGCAATGCTTGACGCTTTAATTGATCTGTTACAGCTTTTACTACTTTCGGATTACGGTGACCAACATTATAAATTCCGAATCCACCTAAACAGTCAATGTATTTCTTACCATTAATATCCATAAAACAAGATCCTTCATCAGACCATTCTACTGCTGCAAATTGTCCATCTTTTGTTACTGTTTTTCTATAAGCAAGAAAACCAGGATTCACATGCTCTCTAAATCCGTCTACTGTTTCTTTTTGAATCCAATTTGCCTCTTCTTCAGATACTTTTTCTTTTTCAATTAACTGTAGTACTTTCGTAATATACTCATTTACATTTAATTCTTTCTCATTCAATTTATTTTTCACGTTCGTTTCCATCTAATTCACCTCTACATTTTTTTTATTTGCAAACCAACCAATAGGTTCTACTTCTAGATTTATATTAATCTGCTTAATTTCTTGAAATTCTTCTAAACCAAACGTTCCTAGACTACGACCTATACCACTTTGCTTATATCCGCCCCAAGGCGCCTCATTGTATGTTGGATGATAGCTATTAATCCACGTAATTCCTGCGCGAAGCTTGCGAATTACACGCATTGCTTTCGCACCATCAACAGTAAATACCCCTCCAGCTAAGCCATAATCTGTACCATTTGCTAACCCAATTGCTTCTTGTTCATTTTCAAACTTTTGAATTACTACAACAGGACCGAAGATTTCTTCCTGGACAATGCGCATATCAGGTTTTACATTAACAAAGACCGTTGGTTCAATAAAGAAACCCTGATCTTTTCCATCTGTCAGTATTCGCTTACCTCCACAAGCAATGTCTGCGCCTTCGTCTTTCCCAATTTCAATGTAGCGTAATACTTTTTCCATATGTTCTTGACTTACAAGTGGTCCCATTTCTGATTCAGGATTATCACCAGGCCCAACGTTAATTTGCTGCGCTCTCTCTACAAAACTATTAACAAATTTATCGTAAACGCTTTCTTCAACAAGGATTCTCGATCCTGCTGAACATACTTGTCCGCTACCTGCATAAATACCAAATAGTGCATAATCAATCGCCGTTTCAAAATCTGCATCTGCAAAAATAATATTTGGTGATTTGCCTCCAAGCTCTAGCGAAATCTTTTTCATATTATCTGCTGCCGTTCTCATAATGTGCTTACCTGTTTTTGTTCCACCTGTAAAGGAAATCATATCCACTTTATGACTCGCTGCAATTTCATTCCCTACTATTGGACCAGCCCCCATTACCATATTGGCAACACCTTTTGGTAGCCCTACTTTTTCAAGGATTTCGAATAGCTTTGTCGCAGTAATTGGTGTCACTTCAGAAGGTTTAAACACAATTGTATTTCCAGCTGCTAAAGCAGGTGCTATTTTCCATACACTCATCAATAGCGGATAATTCCATGGAACAATTAATCCACAAACACCAACTGGCTCTCTTACAACCATCGCTTGCATCGGATCGGCTACATGATATGTTTGACCATCTGGCTTTGTAATCAATCCGGCATAATAGCGAAAACAAGCCGCTGCATCTCCAATATCTCCTTCTGCCTCACGGTATGTTTTTCCATTATCCATTGTTTCAAGGTATACTAATTCTTCCATATTTTTATCAATTTCATCTGCTATTTTAAATAAATATGATGCCCTTTCAGCAGTAGATGTTTCTGACCAAATTCCGCTATCAAAAGCCGCTTTTGCCACTTCTATTGCGTATTTTGCATCCTCAATCGTTCCCTCAGGTGCATATGCTATACCCTTGCCATTCGCAGGGTTAATAATCATCCTTTTTTCTTGATTACTAGAGTCTCTCCATTCACCGTTTACATACATTTTTAAATCTAGCACTATATTGAATCCCCCTTTATCGATTGTTTATATATTTATAAGCAAATTTCATGCCAATATTTAAAATTCAAAAGAATCATACATAAAGTGAAACTTTAATCAGTGAGGGTTTTGTTCATCCCCACTGATTATCAGCCCTCACCAATCCGGCGTTTACGGGCAGCAGGGCTCCAACCTAACTTCTTTGCTCCACCTGAATTTTGAGGTGGGAGTTTTACTGCCCACAAATAGCGGGATAAACTGACTATTTTCTTAAAAATAACAAACATTTTATGCATTTCCGCATACACTATTCCATTTTGCATAAAGTGAGACTTTAATCATTTCCGCTACCGCCTTCACCACTCGGGACTTGAATCCCAGAGAATATGTACATGCTGTGCGCACACAAAAAGGAGAAGTCTATGTGACCTTCTCCTTTTTTAGGAATATGAGATGATATCAGCCGCTATCTCTTTTTCACTAACAATCTTTTGATATTTACGACTCACTGAAGATTGGCTGATTCCAAGAGCTTTTGCAGCCTTAGTCGTTGTTTTATACTGCTTCATTGCAAGTAAAATCAATTGTTCTTCTACAGAATGTAGTGCTTCTTGTAACGGTAATACTCTTGTAATAACTGGTTTTGATTTTTTAAAATCATAGCCAGTTGTTAAAAACTTACTAACAAACTCAGCTTCAATTACCGGATCATCTGCTGATACTACTAAACGTTCAATCATATTTTGTAATTCACGTACATTTCCTGGCCATGAATAAAACTCTAGTAAGTTAAGTGCATCCGGAGTTAGATGATAATTTTTATTATATTTTTCATTTAACTGTTGTAAAAAATGAAAGGCAAGTACTGGAACATCTTCCATTCTCTCTCGTAGAGGAGGAACTTCCAATGGAATTACATTTAAGCGATAAAATAAATCTTCACGGAACGTTCCTGCCTCTACCATCTTTTCAAGACTCTTATTTGTAGCAGCAATGATTTGCACATTTATTTTCATAGGTATTGTACTTCCGATAGGAATTACCTCTTGTTCTTGTAGGACTCTAAGTAATTTCACTTGCAAATGTAAAGGCATTTCTCCAATTTCATCTAAAAATAAAATACCTTGGTCAGCTCGCTTAAAATATCCTTCTTTTCCATTTTTATCGGCTCCTGTAAAAGCACCTTTCGTATAACCAAATAATTCACTTTCTAACAAAGTTTCTGGAATTGCACCACAATTTAATTTTAAAAATGGCTTTGAAGATCTGTTTCCAAGTTGATGAATTGCCTGGGCAATTACTTCTTTTCCGACACCAGATTCTCCAGAAATAAGAACGTTGGAAGAAAAATCTGCTATTTTTTTAGCTTGGTTAATAATTTGCTCCATTTTCGGACTACAGTAAATAAGCTTCTTAAGAAAACGATCTTTATTTTTAAAATCATCTAATTCTTTCTTATATTGCTCTGATATCTTCTTTATTTCATGTAATTCCGTCTTCAATCTCGTTGCTTCTGTAATATCTCTTGAGGCAATAATAATGCGGTGAAGCTCTCCGTTTTCATTAAATACAGGATTTCCAACTGCCAATATTTTTCTTCCGCTTTTTGTTTCTTGTACAACTGATACCTTTTTTTGTTGTTCCAGCACTAATCGTGTGACAGATGGACTAAATAATCCTTTCTTTTCTAAGTCTAAAAGATTTTTTCCTAAAAGATCTTTCAAATTACTCCCCCAAAAATCATTGATAACGGTTTCACTGTAACGAATTAATTCCCCTTTATGATTAACAACTAATATTTCATCATAAATACTAGACAAGATTGCATGTAAATCTTTATTTAAATCCTTTATATATTCAATTTCCATCGCCATGTCCTCAACCATCGGCAAATCTTGTACGATAATAACCATTCCTTCAATGCTTTGATCAAAGTTTGGAATAGGACTGTAGTCAACTAATACACCCATCTCATTTGTGATTTGTAATTGATTCAAAATTGTCTTTCCCGTTGCAAATACGCTATTAATTTGTTCTTCATTAAAAATTTGTTCCGCTGGTACATTCATCACTTTTTCAGGTGTAGATTTAATCATCTTCAAACCAGATTCATTGCAATTTACAATTTTCTTTTCACGGTCTACTACAAAAATCCCCATCGGAATAGACGTTAAAATAATTTTCAATATATCAACACTCTGATTTTCTTGTTTAAATAGTTCTGCAAAAATATCTTCTCTTCTTATATATCCTATTAACTCATCCATTTCATTTTTCACTATGGCAATCGGCGCTCCAATAATTTGAAAAAGAGCTGTTAAAGAAATATTTTTACTAAGATAACATATTGTATCTAGCGAAACTGCATTTGAAAGCAACGCCTTGGAATTTAACTCCTTACTGTTTGATAGCAGATCCTTGACATGAACGTATGCAAATAATTTCTCTCCTCTTTTTAAAAATAGAAAAGGTTCTTTTATATTTTCAACATCTATATTCCGTTCCTTTTCGGATTGATCGATAGGTAGAGAAACAATGGGTCTAATTTTATTACGAGCAATGGAAAACATTCTGCTATTCCTCCTTTGGACTACTTAATTTGTATTGTATCATTAAATACAGATTTTTTTAATTAATCTGATAATAAACTTTTTTTCCTTTATTTAATAAAAAAAGGAAGATGAGTGCCTCCATCTTCCTCATTGTTCTATCATTAATCGCTACCACTAACGAAAAGGTCTTCTTGAATATACGCTAATACCATACCTGGAATTACTTTATCGCCTGCCTCTACTTCTAAAGATTGAACTTCTCCACTACATCCCATCTTAATTACTTCCAGTTTACCATTCATATCTTTAATAGAAAATAATGGCTCCCATTCATAAACTCGAGAATCCTTATTAATAGACACTTTTTCAATTATTCCATAACACGGACTCGTAATAATATCATAATACATAATCAATCATCCCTTTCTTTTATTCTATTAATATTGTTCTTCTAACCTTTGTGACTGAAGAATCATATAGAAAAAGCTTTGAAACTCCTCTATGTCCTCTACCTCAATTCCTAGCCTTGTTGCCCAATATTGTTCCTCTCCAATATCTTCTTGGCTTAATAAAACCATTCTCCCATTTTGAATTGAGGTAACCATTGCTTTTCCAAGAAACTGTTGTGAATACGTAACAGCTATATCGTAACGATGACTATTCGACACAATACAGTAATAACTGATTTGTTGTCTCTCCACTTCTTCTAATAAAATATCCAGTTTCATTTTAGCCCTCCCTTTAGGTTAAAAATGCAACCAACCTCTTAGGCGCGATGCTTCTACAATCTTGCGAACCCCTTCAATATAAGCAGCAATTTTCATATTTACTCCAAAGCATTTAGAAGTATCAAGTACGTTAGAAAAACTAGATGTAATTTTCTCCTTTAAACATTGATCAACATATTGCTCCGTCCAGTAATATCCTTGGTTATTTTGACACCATTCAAAATATGAAACAATCACGCCACCAGAGTTTGCTAAAATATCTGGAACAACCAAAATTCCCTTTTCCTCTAACATAGTTATCGCCTCTTTTGTTGTTGGTCCATTTGCAGCCTCAATGATAATCTTACATCCAAGCTTTCCTGCATTATGCTTTGTAATGACTCCTCCAATTGCCGCCGGAATGAGTACATCACATTCTTTTTCTAACAACTCCTGATTAGAAATTGTTTTACTAAAGAGATTCGATACTACACCGAAAGAATCTCTGTTTTCTAGTAAATAAGGAACATCTAGACCGTCTGGATTATAAATTCCTCCTATAGCATCTGATACCCCGACTACTTTCACACCAATATCATATAAATATTTCGCCAAATAACCTCCAACATTCCCAAACCCTTGAATAATAACTCGCATATTTTGCAAAGGAATTTGTTTTAACTCACTTACTAACTGAAGTGTATACAATACACCTTTAGAAGTTGCTGTTTCCCGTCCTTGTGATCCTCCTAACATTAATGGCTTCCCGGTTATAAAGCCTGGAGAGTCAAACTCCCTAATATGGTCATATTCATCTAGCATCCAAGCCATAATTTGCGCATTTGTATACATATCAGGTGCCGGAATATCTTTCGTCGGTCCCACAATTTGACTTACTGCTCTTACATACCCACGACTCAGTAACTCTAGTTCTCTAAAACTCAACTCCTGTGGATTACAAATAATCCCGCCCTTTGCGCCTCCATATGGCAGTCCTGTCACTCCACATTTCAAGCTCATCCAGCCAGCAAGTGCTTTTACTTCTTCTGCCGTAACATCTGGATGAAATCTAATACCACCTTTTGTTGGCCCTGCTGCGTCGTTATGCTGAGCGCGATACCCTTGAAATACCTTTGTTGTTCCATCATCCATGCGAACAGGAATGCTTACTTCTAAAAAACGCATCGGTTTTTTCAGAAATTCGAATACTTCGTCTGGATAACCTAAAAAATGAAGTGCCTCTTTTAATATAGCTTGAAATTCCTCTAAAGGATTTTTAACTTCAACTTCAACTGTATTTGTATGCTTTTCTGATTGAATCGGCACGATAACACCCCTCTTTATATTTTTACTAATTGTACAAAGCAATAATCATGCCAAGTGAAAATACTATGTTAATCCTATCTTGTTATCCTCCTACTTATGAATCTTTGAATGACTTATGCAATACTGCATGATTACCAGATATAAAACACAAAAGACATCGAAATTTATCCGATGTCTTTTGTGTTTTACACTTCCTGTACTTCTTCAAAATGCATTTGCGGAGGAGCTGAACGGAACATATTTGTAATATATAGAAGGTACCCAATTCCAATAGTAGCCCAGCAAAGCCCTAGAATAAGTGAATGAATATTGAGGTTAAACCATAGTACTGCTACAGTACCAGCACCTAAAATAGGCATAACTAAGAAATTTAAACAATCTTTTATCGTTTTATATCTTTTTTTCTTAATTACATAGTAGGAAATTACAGATAAATTAACAAATGTAAATGCAATAAGCGCTCCAAAATTAATAAGAGATGCTGCCGTTTCTAAATCAATGAATATAGCGGAGAGCGAAATAATTCCTACAATAACAATGTTATATACTGGAGTTCTCCAGCGGGGATGAATGTATCCGAATATTTTCTTCGGAATTACATTGTCTCGCCCCATAACGTACAATAATCTGGATACACTTGTATGAGAAGCTAAACCAGACGCAAGTGTCCCCATAAGCGTTCCTACTAAAAAGAAAGCTTGAAATAGTTTTCCTCCAACATATAGCGCGATTTCTGGAGACGCTGATTCTTTATCTTTAAATACAGATGTATCTGGAAAAATAGACTGTGTAAAATACGTAGTAGTAATGAATAAAACTCCACCAATTAAAGCAGTAAGAAAAATAGCTCGAGGAATTGTTTTCTCCGCGTTTGGTGTCTCTTCTGAAAATGTAGTTACTGCATCAAAACCTAAAAATGAGAAACAAAGAATTGTCGCACCTGCAACTAACGGTGATATTTGTATATCCGATTGAAAAAACGGCTGAATGGAAAAAACTTCTCCTGTTCCCTCTCCCGCTAATAAACCTTTTATAACTAGAAAAACAAACACGGCCATTACTAACACTTGAAATATTACTAAGAACGTATTGAAATTAGCAGTAACATTTACGCTAATCATATTTATTAATGTAACCAGGAGAACAAAACCAATGACCCATACCCAACTAGGAACACTTGGAAAAAATGCTGACATATAAATTCTCGTTAATAGTGCGTTCACCATCGGTAGAAATAAATAATCCAATAACGCGGACCATCCAACAAGAAACCCAAGCCTTGCACTAATTGTCTTCTGCGTATACGTATAAGCAGATCCTGCGGTAGGAAAAACCTTTACCATTTTTCCGTAGCTTGCAGCGGTAAACAACATTCCTGCTAATGCAATAAGATAAGCTCCTGGAACATGACCGCCCGTTTTTTCAGAAACGATTCCAAATGTATCAAATCCAACCATCGGTGTCATATACCCGACCCCTAGCATAACAATTGACCAAAGTCCTAATGAACGTTTTAAACCAACTACTTTTCCCACCTATCATTCCCCCTACTTTCTCTATCTAATTTCCATTTAAAAATCGACAGTTAAAAGGAAGCGTTTTCAATTAACTAAATATCACATCAAGTATTACCTCCCTTTTCGTTACTTTTTAAATATTCATGCAATTTTTAAGCCAAAATTTCTAGACTTTGAAAATTCAATATTAAAAAGAACGTATAGGTGTAGTTGGACCTCATTTCTTCTCATTTTTTATTCATTTTTACATAAGTTATTCAATCTCTCATACCACTAAATATGAAAATAAAACTTTAACCCGTGTATTTTCTTTATCCCCACTTCCTCGCAAACTGGGCTTTTACAAGATTAAAACATTTTCATGAAATAATAACATTATGTAAACCATTCATAGCAAAAAAGCTGTCTTCTCTATAAAGACAGCTTTTTCTATAACACTATATTAAAAATTGAATACGAAGTCATCGTCAGCTAACTTTTCAACGTTCGTTGCTTTTACGTAACCATTTCCTTTTACAGAGAAGAAATCATGGTTTTTCGTATCTGTACGTAAACCATTTAAAACGATTGGGTTAATTTCTTCTTCTTCAAACTTCGGCTCAAGCCCTAAGTTCATAAGTCCTTTATTCGCATTGTAACGAACGAAACGATTTACATCCTCTACAAGACCGATAGAAGTGTAAATTTCTTCTGTATATGCCATTTCAATTTCATATAGTTCCATTAATAATTCTTGCGTTTCTTTTTGCACTTCTTGTTGATCTCCTGCAGAAAGTTCTGCGAAGATTTGTTGTGCTAAAATACCGACGAATACGCCGTGAATGGACTCATCACGAATTATTAGGTTAATAATCTCACCACTTGCCGTCAATTTCCCTTGACCTGCTAAATAAAGTGGATAGAAGAATCCACTATAGAATAAGTAACTTTCTAAGAACACACTTGCTACCATTGCCATGTATAACTCTTTTTTCGTTACTTCAGACTTTAATAAACGACGATAGTAATTAGTAACAATACCAGCTTTTTTCTCAAGTAATGGATGGTTATCTACCCATTCAAAAATATCATCAATTTCTTCTTCAGTAGCTAACGTTGTGAAAATATGACTGTAACTCTTCGCATGTACTTCTTCCATAGCGCCCATGAAAGCTAATACACTTTTCGCTTGTAAATTTTCAAGATGAACAAGCACAAGAGGCATCCCTTCGCCACCTTGTTTCGTATCTAAAAGTGTTAAACCACCTAATACACGCTTATAAGCAATTTGCTCTTCTCTTGATAATTGTGCCCAAGTATTTTTGTCAGAAGACACTGCGATTTCTTCTTCTGTCCAAAACTGAGCGATGTTTTGCTTCCAAAACATTAAACTAAAATCATCTTCTTTTTTGTTCCAGTTTACCGCACGCATTAAATCGCCCCTTCTCTAAATAAACATAAAAAAATTGATAACTAAGCATGAGCAGGGTTCAGAAAAACCCTGCTCATAATGTCTCACTTTTTATATTAAACGGTACAAGCCACGCACTCTTCTACGCTTAATTTACGTGTTCTCGTATAATAAAGACTCTTCAAGCCTTTTTTATGTGCATAAATGTAGTAACGTGCTAACTCACGTGTTGAAATATCACTATTAACATAAAGAATAGTACTAATTCCTTGGTCAATATGTTCTTGAATTTCCGCGATTAAATCAATTAATTTAAACTGATTCATATCGTAAGAAGATTTATAGTACCAGAATGTATCTTTTGATAAATACGGCATTGGATAATATGTTGTCGCATTCGCATACGTTCTTGATTCAATTTGACTTACGATCGGCATTACGCTTGAAGTTGCATTTTGAACGTAACTAATCGATTGTGTCGGAGCGATTGCAAGACGATATGAATTATATAACCCATTCTTCTTCACTTGCTCTTTTAAACTTGTCCAATCTGCTTTTGTTGGAATATGAATTCCTTCAAATAATTGCTGAACTTTTTCAGTTACTGGGCTGTAATCTGTCGTTTCATACTTTTCAAAGTATGTGCCGTTCGCATAATCAGACTTATCGAAGTCTTTAAATGTTTCGCCTTTTTCTTTAGCGATTTCCATACTTTTCTCAATCGAGTAGTAATTTAACATCATAAAGAATGTACGAGCGAACTCTTTCGCTTCTGCACTTTCATATGCGATTTTATTTTTTGATAAATATCCGTGTAAATTCATTGCTCCAAGTCCAACTGAATGAAGCTCATCATTTGCTTTTTTCACAGTTGGCGCATTCGGAATGATCGTCATATCAGAAACAGCTGTTAAAGCTTCCATCCCCGCATGAACTGCTTCACGAATTTCTTTATTTTCCATTACATTTACGATATTTAACGATCCTAAGTTACAGTTAATATCACGACGGATAATGTCATCTGTACCGTAATCATTTATTTCAGAAGTTTCTTGAAGCTGGAAGATTTCTGTCTCGAATGTTCAACCGAGTTCGCTACTACTCAGTCCGTTGCTCATGCAACTGCTGTATGTCACCATACAGGACAGACTATATCATCACCTACAGCATTACCTGGTTAGGTGCTCCGCTTTTCGAACGCCAATCGCTTGCGCTCTACTCCCAAATGGGATAGTCGTTAGGCTTTTACTTATCTTAATTCAGAAAGTCTCTTATTACTTTATGTTGTCCGATAACTCTGCTATACAAAATAATAAGATACATTCTGAACTTTTATATTTTCATTCTAAGATAAGATTTAGCACGGTAGGTTACCTCAAACTTGAGGCTTTCCCCGTTTAACGGAGTGTTCGACTAGCATTTCTACTAGAAGGTGCTACATATTTAACACAAGTTCGACATCTTCACAGTTCCAATATCCTTCAATGGATGCTGGTTATTTGCATTTGATTTAAACATTAAGTATGGATAACCAGACTCAAGCTGGATCATAGCGATTTTAATCAGCATATCACGTGCACTAATATCTAGTGGCTTCTTCTTCACTTTCGGATTGCTCATTAATTCATCGTACATTTCATCAATATCTATATCATCTAAATGTTTTCCGTACTCTTTAAATACTGTATAAGGCGCGAAAACATGGAAAGGTTCGTTTTTCTCAGCAAGTTCAAAGAACTTACTTGGAACGATAATTCCGATTGATAGAGACTGAATACGGCTCTTCTCATCGGCATTTATTTTTTTTGTATCAAGGAATTCAATAATATCCCAATGGAAAATGTTTAAGTATACAGCACCGGCACCTTTTCGTTGGCCAAGTTGATTCGCATATGAAAACGAATCTTCAAGCAATTTCATAACAGGTACTACACCACTTGCGGCGTTATCAATACCTTTAATTTGCTCACCACGTGCGCGTAGCTTAGATAAGTTTAAAGCTACTCCACCACCGATTTTCGATAATTGCATTGCAGTATTAATGTTAAAGCCAATTGAATTTAAGCTATCATCCATCTCTAACAAGAAACAAGACACCATTTCTCCTCTTCTGCTTCTTCCCGCATTTAAAAAGGTTGGTGTCGCTGGTTGGTAGTTTTGTTTTACAATCATGCTTGCGAAGTGTTTTGCCTTCGCAACATCACCGCGTCCTAAGTATAATGACACAATTGCTACACGATCTTCATAGCTTTCTAAGTATTGTTTTTGATCATTCGTTTTTAACGCATAATCTTTATAGAACTTAGATGCTGCCATATAAGATTGGAACTCGAAGTTTTCACCATAAGCGATGTTATATACTCCCTCTACTTCCTCCAAGCTATACTCGTCCAGAACGTTGTAATAGTAATCGTGTTCTTTCATATACTCCATTCGCTCTGCCACGCTATTAAAATGAACGGTATTCTCTCTAGCTTCTTCCATAAAGACTTCTAACGCCTCTTTATCTTTATGAAGCTGATAAAAACCGTCCTGCATTTGCGTGATTTCATTATTCAGTTCAATGTGTCGCAATCTCCCGCACCCTTTCTTTAAAATATTCTACATCATTATTTGTTCCAGATAACTCAAATTTTGATACAATAGGCACTTCATATTTAGTAGAAATTTTGTCAGCACTTGCACCGAACATGTCTCCCCAATTACGATTGCCGCTTGCAGATACGCCTTTTAATTTTTCATTATTGCGTTCTAAAAAGTCTAAAACACGTTCCGGTACATTGCCAAAACCTGTTGTATACGTAATAAGAATAAAGTCTTCATCTAATACTAGAGCTTCATCAATTTGAACGGCCGGCATATTTAATTTGTGGATGAAACGCTTCACGTTTCCTGTCATAGAATCATATGCAACTAACATTTCCGACCCTCCCTCTCCAATATATATTCTCTGTATGTCGTTTCTTGTTTTCTCTATATATTGTATTACGTTTCAAAATAAGACACAAGATATATGTATAAAATCTTTATTTTTTTAACTTTTACTTTTCGACATGATCATCGTTTTTTTTCAATACAAAGACTATGAAACAACATTCTAAAACTCATGTCAATAAAGTGCTTTTCAAAAAAGTTGTCAACGCATTTAACCTCATTTTAAAAAAGTTAGCAATATTTTTTGTCGTAAAACAGTAAATGCTGGAGGATTATATTTCTCCAGCATCACGCAAAAAAGAACAGACATTAAACGATAATCTGTTCTAAACAACGATTACATTTATCAATTTTACTTTATTAAATATTATACATACTCTTTCGTTCCTCGTTACATACTAAAAGATAACTATTATAGAAAAAGATTATTATTATGGAACTTCAATTTATTTATGAAAAAAATTATTCCGGGTGCTCAATACGCAAAATATCTTTTATAAATATATGATGTGGATTCTCATCTTTATCGAGCATTGTACATACAGGAGCTTCTTCATCAAAGTATACGATCATTCCTTCTACGTACTGATATGTATGTTGAACTTGTACAGTTACTTTAATTTCTACAGCTTGCTCATATGCTCTTTTTATTTTCTGAAGCATTTTTGCTGAACATTTTCGTTTCTCTGGATACATAACCATTCCCATAAACCTATTCCCAGCTCTATCTTTCCACATATAATCCCAATGCGGTAAAATGCCTTGTTTAAAATCTCCCATAATTCTCCTCCCCTTTATCTTCTATTTATGAACGTGGTGTTTCTGAATATGTATAAATTACCTGTCCACCGCGCTGTGCGTTCCCGATAATATGTTTAAAATCTTCTCGACTTACAACAACTTCCCTGAACGTATAAAATACATCTTTCGTCGCAACATACTCCTTTATTTCACCATTTTTCAGCTGATCCAAAATTGCATTTGCTAATTGTTCATCCATGTATTTCACCTCTCTGCAATAGTTTATTTTATCGCATCTTCTATAGGTCGACAACGGTAAATTTATCCCGTTACTATTATGTAATTCACTTTCATTACTTTTATAGCTATATCACTTTATTATTTTCGCACTAAATATCATATACTAACATAGCTACTTCTCTATATCAAACTTTTTGATGCTCTGTATAACAAAGTTCCAATCCACTGTTTGTTATTTTATTTTATGCTACAATATATGCATAGAACTAGGAGGGATACTATGATTCGGAAAGCAAAAAAGACAGATGCGATAGGAGTAGCACCTTTACTGTATAACGCTCTGCACGAAATTGCTGAAAAAATCACAGGTAGCACAGTTGAAGCAAAAGTGATACTAGGACTTGAAACATGGTTCGCAAAAGAAAATAATCGATTGAGCTATGAAAACTGTTTAGTGGCTGAACAAGATGGAAAGGTAGTTGGAGTTATTGTCGTTTATCACGGTAGTGACGCTGAACAACTTGATGCACCAATCGTACACCACTTAAGAGAACTACATGAAGACGAATCCATTACGTTAGAAAAAGAAGCTGAATTTGATGAGTATTATATTGACACGTTGTCAGTTTCAAATATGTACAGTGGACGTGGCATTGGCTCTAAATTAATCGATGCAGCTGAACTTCATGCAACTGAAAAAGGTCATGAAAAAATCGCCTTACTTGTTAATTTAGAAAACAAACGCGCTTTTTCACTATATGAAAAACTTGGTTACAAAAAAGATAACATCGTTATGCTCGTTGGTGAACCGTATGCCCATCTAATAAAACCATTACGGTCATTAGTTTCTATATCTTAAAAGGACAATTCTTTTTGCTTGTTATGTAAAGAAAGAGGCTGCCAAAGGGACAGCCTCTTTTATGTTAAATTCGTATTTAATACATTTCCATCCATTGCCTCACGAAATGTATACGTTGTACATCCCCATGGCTTTCTATGGAAAATAGGCGAACCTGACCACCCCATTGCCCTCAGTTCAGTCCCAATCATCACATTAAAATAACTATGACCTACAAGAGCAATACGTCCGTGTACGAGCGCATAGCGGTGTAACATATTAGCAGCTTGCCTTGCTCTTTCTCGTACTTCCTTATAAGACTCAACATCCTTACTATAAGCAGCTATCCATAGTGTACGTCCAATAAACATCCATACATTAGGTTTACATTTCAACCATTTTGGAGCATAAAAACCTGTCGGAATTTCAGCTTCCCTAAAAAGAGGATTTTGCACAAAAGATAAAGAATCCATTAATTCGGTTGCTGATCGCACAGCACGCCTCTGATCACTCGTTACGACCAATTTCGCTGTTGTAATCGCCTCAATTGTTTCAATCGGTATATGAGCTTCTTTTACCGTAGTTCCTAAATCATATTGCTTCATCCATTCACGAAATGAAATAATTGTCATTGGCTCTATAGTACTGTCCAAACGACCATGACGAATAAAAGAAATTCGCATTCTTTCCACTCCCCATTCATCACTTACGAACTATATTATGTACTATTTCTTATTGCCATCATACCATGCATAAGAAGAAAGTTATATATCATTACATATCCCCACTACTATTATGCGTTATCGATGCATGCACACCATCCAGTCCATCAAAATATGTAGTTGTTTCATGTTGACGCATTTTCTTCAACTGTATATAAGAAAATAAAAATAATAAAATCGCTATAAAGCTCCCCACAATTTCAAACATCATTTTACCGCCCCTAATTTCTCCTACTTTAGTAGGTCATTGTATCTTTTTTATTATACTCCCATATAAAGATGTATGCATTTTCATCATTCCTCTCCTAACAATATTTTTTTACATATTTTCTTACAAAAAGTGAATATTTTTTGAATTTTTACTTTGGAAACATTTACAAATTAGTAAATATAGTTCAAAATAAGAGGAAATAAAAAAAGCCCAAATTATTCTTTTTTGGGGAAAACTGTAACAAGGAGAGTTGCTTATGCAGATCGCAGAAACTGGAGATATCATTGAATTTAAAGGTGGAATGCAAGGCCGTGTTCAAAAAGTAAATCAAAATTCCGTTATTGTTGATTTAACAATTATGGAAAATTTCAGAGAACTAGATATGGAACCTCTTACAGTTGTAAGCCATAAAAACTATACTGTCATTAATCAACATGCATAATATAATAGAAAGAAAGGATCTGTATATCATACAGATCCTTTCTTTCTATATATATTAACGATTATCAACTGTTTCTGGATATAGATCGTGATTCATCATACGGTAGTCTGCCATTTTCTCATACTTAGTTCCTGGGCGACCGTAATTACAGTAAGGATCGATTGAAATCCCACCACGTGGTGTAAATTTCCCCCATACCTCAATATAACGTGGATCCATTAATTTAATTAAATCATTCATAATAACGTTCATGCAATCTTCGTGGAAGTCACCATGATTTCGGAAGCTAAATAAATATAGCTTTAAAGATTTACTCTCTACCATTCTTTGTTCTGGAATGTAGCTAATATAAATTGTTGCAAAATCTGGTTGTCCTGTTTTCGGACATAAACTTGTAAATTCAGGACAATTGAATTTTACAAAGTAATCACGATTTGGATGGTTATTATCAAATACCTCTAAAATTTCTGGACTATATTCAAATAAATATTTTGTATTTTGATTTCCTAATAATGTTACATCTTTTAAATCTTCATCTAATCTTCCTGCCATTTTAAACATCCCTTCTCATTATACGCCGCGTTTATTTCCCCATACTAACGCATGAAGCTGAGGCAATACTTTCGCATCATTCATTTCTTTACAATTAACAGCTTTTTCAATAAGCCACTCATACTTATCTAATAATTTTTTAATAAGCATTGCATCATCCACTGTTTTCGTATCATCGTTCCCTACTTGTAAGAAAAATGGTACATCCGGATAACGTTCGTGCATCTTAACTGCATATTCAAAGTCATAATCATCGAATACGACTACTTTTAAACTAATATCTTTTCCTGCTAGTTTCTGAATAACATCATCTAACTTCTGAAAATCTGTTTTCATTGTTGAACTTGGTGGTTTTGGCGAAATCGTTACCTCATCAATTTGAAGTAACCAATCTTGCCATTTACTCCCTTGTGTTTCGATCGCCGTTCGCATCCCATTTTCTTTTAATATAGAAAGAAGCGACTCAATATTTTTCAATAAAACAGGATTTCCACCCGAAATCGTAACATGAGAGAAATTTTCTCCTCCAATTTCAACAAGCTCATTCCAAATGTCTTCCGCTGGCATTTGTCTAATTTGATCTTTCGCCGATCCATCCCACGTAAAAGCCGAATCACACCAAGCACAGCTATAATCACAGCCCGCTGTACGGATAAACATTGTCTTTTGTCCTACAACCATTCCTTCACCTTGAATGGTCGGACCAAATATTTCTAAGACGGGGATTTTACTCATCGAGCATCCACTCCCGTCTCACTTCCGCATAACTAGTCGGTGTCTCAAATAGACGAACAAATTCAACACGCGCTCCTTTGTATTCATTCGCACGATTATCTTTTGTTAATGCTTCTGCCATCTTTTCATAAATCCAAACTACCATATTTTCAGCAGTCGTATTCATTGCTGGTAATGTTTCATTTAAATAACGATGATCTAAATAAATTTCTATTTCATTTTTCCAAATTTCTTTTATATCTCCAAAGTCAATTGCAAGTCCTATTTCATTTACATATCCACTAATTCCAAATACAACTTTATATGTGTGGCCATGTAAATTTTTACATTTACCTTCATAACAGTGTAAATGGTGTGCTGCATCAAATGTAAATTCCTTGCTGACCATTACTCTTTTATTATGATATTGAAGTTGTTCACGCTGAATATCCTTGTCCATTTTTTGCAAATTTTCTACGATGCGAAATCCAAAAAAGTTATCCATTAGTTGTTCGCTCCTTCGCGTTCTTGTAAGTACGTATCTAATCCTGCTTTACGAAGTTGACATGCTGGACATTCACCGCAACCATCACCAATGATTCCGTTATAACACGTTAATGTTTTTTCTCGAACAAACTCGAATGCTCCAAGTTCATCAGATAATTTCCACGTCGCTGCTTTATCAATCCACATAAGCGGTGTATGAATAACAAACGGATAATCCATGGATAAATTTAAAGTAACGTTTAACGATTTCACAAACACGTCACGGCAATCTGGATAACCACTAAAATCAGTTTCACATACACCCGTTACAATATGACGTGCTCCAACTTGTTTTGCTAATACAGCAGCAAATGATAAGAATAATAAATTTCGTCCATCTACAAATGTAGATGGCAATTCACCTTCTTCATGTGTAATCTCCATATCCGTTCTCGTTAACGCATTTGGAGCAAGTTGATTTAATAGACTCATATCTAGTACCGTATGTTTAATTCCTAGCTCTTTCGCAATTTCCACTGCACAATCAATTTCTAACTTATGACGTTGATTGTAATTAAATGTTACAGCTTCTACTTCTGCAAACTGCTCTATCGCCCAAAATAAACATGTTGTACTATCTTGTCCACCACTAAAAACAACAACTGCTTTTTCTTTTTTCATTTCACTCATTCTCCTTCTCTACTACGAATAAGAAGAAAGAACGTTCTTGAACTGTCACAATAAAAAAACAAAACAATACCTAAGGATATTGTTGTTTCCATAGTTTTTTATAGAGGGAGTTCGCGAACCTCTCCCATGCGGTGCATGGAATTTCTTCTTTCATTGACAAAACATATTGTAACATATTGTATACTACCAGAAAAAATTTCTGATTTTTCCGCCATTTCATATCTCATTTCTCTCATTTTATAGTATGATTAATTTAATGTGAGAAGAGAGGAGGCATTCCACTGAAACTCTTTATTATTTACCTCTTTTTAAATATATTATTCATTCTCGTTACGATGCTTATATATCACTTATTTTGGAATCAAAAAGGAAAACGGTCTCCTAAATTAAATTCAGCTATATTTATTGTATTGTGTTGCCTCGCTACCATACTATGTATCACATTTGCAGCAAAAACAAATAATGGTTTTCAATTTGATATGCGTCATATCGTATTAATTGTCGGTACATTAACAGGAGGACCTATTGCTGGTGGTTCTATCTTAGTTGTATTAAACATATATCGCGTATTATTAGGAGGAGTCGGTGTTTTCCCATCCATTATTGCTTCTATTCTTCTATTTACGATTCTATTGTTAACGTACAAACTATTTAATCGCAGCTCAAATCATATAAAGATTCTACTTGCTATTTTTTATAGCATCGCCTATGGAATTGGTTGGATACCTTTTTTCCTTGCAGAAGTAGCAAATAAGACCGAGTATATACCACATATTATTATATATGAGCTATGCACTATGATTGGTACCATTCTTATTTTGTATTTGCTACATATACTCCAAATGCAAATTCGTCTACAAAATGAACTTATGAACGCTGAAAAATTTCATTTAATCGGCGAAATGGCGGCTTCTATCTCGCATGAAATTCGTAATCCTTTAACATCTACGAAAGGTTTTTTACAACTATTGCAGTCCGGTACATGTACTGAGCAAGAACGGAAATTATATATCGATATAGCCATTAACGGTATCGAACAAGCAAATCATGTTCTTACAGACTACTTAACTTTTGCAAAACCGAGTATTGAAAAAGAACAACAATTACAAGTAGAGGATGAGTTACTTCATGCGTTATCTTTAATTACACCTCTCGCCAATTTAACAAATGTTCGTATGCATTACATAAAACAAAGTACATCTTTCTTTATAGCTGGTGAAAGGCAAAAGCTGAACCAATGCTTATTAAATATTTTAAAAAACTGCATTGAGGCTATGCCTAACGGTGGTGACCTTATTCTTACATTAGTTCCAGACCATAAACATATACAATTGTATATAAAAGATACAGGCGTTGGTATGGATCCAGAACAAGTAAAACGCCTCGGGTCCCCCTTCTACTCGACGAAAGAAAAAGGGACCGGACTCGGGATGATGGTCGTCTTCAGTGTCATTCAAGCAATGAATGGAAAAATTGATATTATTAGTGAAAAAGGAACAGGTACAACATTTTTATTAACTTTCCCAATCATACAAAAAACGTGATGAAATTCATCACGTTTTTTCTGTTCCTTCAACTAATTCTGCAAAAGCTTTTACTTTTCCATGTGGTTTTTGATTCTCTTTCCGAGCTTTCCAAGCGCGCTCTTCTTCTCTCTTTTTCTTTGACATACTTTTCAACTCCTTTTCTCTTCTCCATGTAGTATTCCAAAATGAGAAAGAAAACTATGCATGAGTAAAAAAGGAAAAGAAGCGGTTCACCGCTTCTTTTCCTTTTTCCCACTATTTGAGCGCATCCCGATTGGTAAAGAATAATAATCAATGCGGAATGCCACCCAATGATTAAAGTTTCACTTTATCGCTGTAAAATTGCATGTTTTGCTTCTTTTAACTGTGTAAGATGCCTTTGTTCGTGCAAATCCAGAAATTGAACCCATTGGTATAAATTCAAATCATTAAAAATAGGATGTTTCAATCCATTTTCAAATAATTCTTTTTCATCTATCACACTATGAAGTGCATGTAATAATTCTTGTCGTGAATGTTCTAGTAATTGAATTCCTTGCAGTTTTTTCATTAATGTCTCTGTTGGTTTCATTTGTTGAGGAGCTTCCCGTTTATATGTGCGATCAAGCGTAAGTTGGAGGTCTTTAAATGGAGCAAGCTTTCTTTCTTTTTTTTGCAAAGCATATACAAGGGCAGATGTGACAGACTGTTCAACTAAATGTAAATGATGCAAAATTTGAATAATACTCCATTTATCACGACGTGGCTTTACATTCACCTCAGTATCATTTAACATTTCAATTTCTGATAACAGCGTGCTTCGTGTAGACTGTAATGAGTGGACTAAAGTTTCTAAACTAACATCCATATTAGATTGAAGCATAATGCTTTCCCCCCTTTTGTTGGTGAAAAGAGGTGCTCCTTATTAGAAACACCTCTTAAATAATTCTGAATTTTCTTTTATTATCTCATCATTTTTCCATTATGTCGATGTTAAACATGTGAAAAAAAGCGCATGTTTTTTACAATTTTGTGTCGTCAACAGCACGTAACCACGCTTCAATTTCTGTAATTACACTTTTTACACAACCTTCAGCAAATGGCGATGTTAAATTTGCAACTTCTACTAATTCTAAGAATGATTTACTTCCACCTTGCTGACAAAGATTCACATAATCTTCCCAAGCCTCTTGTCTATTATCTCTTGCACGTTTCCAAAATTGCAGCGCACAAATTTGAGCTAACGTGTAGTCAATATAATAGAACGGTGAGCTATAAATGTGACCTTGACGTTGCCAGAAACCACCACGCTCTAAATAATCATTATCTTCATAATCACGATGTGGTAAATATTTCTTCTCTATGTTACGCCATGCTGACTTACGTTCTGCTGGCGATGCTTCTGGATTCTCATATACATAATGTTGATATTCATCTACAGATACACCGTACGGTAAAAATAGAAGTGCTGAACTTAAGTGTGAGAAATAATATTTTTCCGCATCTTCTTCAAAGAATAACTTCATCCATGGCCATGTAAAGAATTCCATACTCATTGAATGGATTTCACACGCTTCATATGTTGGCCAATTGTATTCTGGAATTTCATACTTACGACTTTCATATACTTGGAAAGCATGACCAGCTTCATGTGTTAGTACATCAATGTCACCAGACGTTCCATTAAAGTTTGAGAAAATGAATGGCGCTTTATAATTTTCAATATATGTACAATATCCACCACCAGCTTTTCCTTTTTTCGCAACTAAATCTAATAAATCATTATCTAGCATGAAATTAAAAAATTCATCTGTTTCAGCTGATAATTCTTTATACATCGTTTTCCCGTGATTAATAATCCAATCCGCATCACCTTTTGGAGTTGGGTTACCTGTAGCAAACTCAAAGTTTTCATCATAATAAGCGAGCTTTTCTACACCAATGCGTGCTTTTTGTCTATTTCTTAACTCTGTTGCAACCGGAACGATATAATCTAATACTTGCTGGCGATAGTTCGCAACCATTTCAGCATTATAATCTGTACGATACATTCTCGCATATCCTAATTCAACAAAGTTTTTAAAACCAAGTGTTTTTGCAATTGTTGTTCTCACTTTAACAAGCTCATCATAAATACGGTCTAACTCTTCCTCATTCCCGGCTAAAAATCCGTAGTATGCTTCACTTGCTGCTTTACGTTCGCTTCTTTCTTTTCCTTGCATGAACGGAATAAGTTGTGATAATGTTCTTTCTTCTCCTGCAAAGTCAATTTTTGCAGATGCTAACAACTGTGTATATTGTGAAGACAATTTATTCTCTAATTGCAAATCTTTCACTACTTCATCTGAATATGTTTTTAAATCACATTCAGCTAAAGCAAATAATTGCTTTCCATAATACGCTTCTAATTCTTCACGGAATGGAGAATTCATTAACGCCTTATAATATTTTGTTCCGTAGCCTTGTACAACCGGGGAGTATTCATCAAAGAAATCTTGCTCTTCTTTATAAAAAGCATCTGTCGTATCAACAGAATGACGAATGTAACAAAGATTCCCCATTGTACCAAAATCATTGCGAATTTCATTGATTGAATTAATTACTTGTTTTTGTTCTTCAACCGTTTTTGCATTATCGAACTTTTCTAAAGAAACAGTAAACTTCTCTTTTAATTCTTCAATATTTGGCCGTTTATATTCATAGTCTTTAAATGACATGAACGCGCCCCCTCTCCATTATATGTATCATTACTATAATTCAATGCTTACTTACAAATATCCTCTTATTTTTCAGCAAAATACAGTAGATACTGTCATGATTACATGTAAACAAAAAAGCCTTGGATTTCTTTATCCAAAGCTCCTTTGGAACATATTGTTATTTTTCATACTTTCCAATCTTTTTTAATAGATCAAGTAATTCATCCTTTTCATCTTTCGTTAACATTTCGAAAGACTGATGTATAACTTGCTCATGCCCAGGAAAAATAGAAGCAATAAAGCTCTCTCCAGACTCCGTTAATTGTGCATAAATAACACGTCTATCATTCGGGCACGGGATTCTCTTTACTAGTCCTTTTTTCTCTAGCTTATCTACAACGTATGTAATGCTGCCACTAGCTATTAAAATACGCTCACCGATTTGCTGAAGTGGTTGGCCTCCTTTATGATATAGTAGTTCTAATACAGCAAACTCAGTTGGATTTAATCCGTTACTTTGTATGGATTTATTTGTAGTATCCATAACAGAACGATGTACACGGGATAATGCAATAAATACTTTTAAAGATTGAGAAATATCTGCTCGCTCATTATTTGATGTCATACCATTTCAACCCTTCACTTAAATTCTCCACAACAAAAAGAAAAGCAATGTAGTACTTCATTACAATTTCCGAATGAATATTCACTCATCCCTTTTCCTCTCCCTAATGTAATGCAAATGATTCTTGAATAAAAACATGACAATTTTAACATAGTTTATATATAATGATAATAAAAAAGAAGGAGTACCAAATTTGAAATTCAAATTACAAAGCATAGTTTTTTACATACTGCTTGTTATACTGCCAACGATAGGGATTGGTGCCGCATTTTTTTCGTATCACACTTATCAAATGAAACAGGGAAACAAATTATCTGCTCATACTGTTCTCTTTTTATATAGAGACTATTTAGACCATCACCTTGGTGAAGCGATTTCTGCCTTAGAAATGCTCGCAAAAGTCGTAGGTACCGAGACTGGTAACATAAATGGAATTAAACAAATTGTACATGATACAGATGGAAACGATGCACGATTTTCTGGTCTATATTACGCTACACCAGAAGGAATCATTACAATCGCATCAGAAGGTGAATCAAGGCCTGTAGACGTCTCAGACCGTAAGTATATTCAAGACGCATTACAAACTAAGAAAACAACTGTATCATCTGTCATTACAGATCGCGTCCTTGGACATCAAGCTATTATGATTGCCTCGCCAATATTTAATAAACAAAAGGAACTCTCTGGGTTATTGTTAGCTAGTTTACGCTTTGACTACATTTCATCCTCTTTAAATGCTATTAAACCACAATATCATTTCGAAGTAACTGATAAACATGATGTAGTTTTTCTAACCGATGATAACAATGAAACAAGTGATGAGCATTCTAATATGCTTACTACCCCACTCCAAAGATTAAACTGGAAGGTCTCCGTTTCTCCGTTACCTATTCATCAACAAACCTTATACCAGTTAGTTTCAATAGAATGTATAGCTACTTTATTTTTAATGTCTATTTTATTTTTACTCGCTCAATATATGTTATTAAAACGGCAAACAAAACTAGAAAGACAACAAAATGAACTACAGAAGATTGAATTGGTTGGAACTTTTGCGGCTAGTACAGCTCACGAAATCCGTAATCCCCTTACTGGAATTAAAGGACTCGTTGCTCTATTAAAAGAGAAATATAGAGATGAACAGGATCAGTTCTACTTTTCAGTAATTGAACAAGAAATTGAACGTATTAATGAAATTGTAAGCGAATTTCTTATTCTTGGAAAGCCGACTGCCATCATTGAGCAAACATATGATGTAAGAACGATTCTTAATGAGGTAGCATTAATTATTCAATCTGAGGCGAATCTACATAACATTGTATTTCATTTACATTTGCCAGACCACCCTGTTCATATACTTTGCTCAAAAGACCATATGAAACAAGTGGTTTTAAACATTACAAAAAATGCAATTGAAGCTATGGCTTCTGGTGATACATTAACCATTGTAGTAACAAACAATGAAAAACACGCACAACTGCAAATTATTGATACTGGAAAGGGAATTCCAAAACATATTCAAAAACACCTCTTTCATCCGTTCTTTACTAATAAAGATACTGGAACAGGTCTTGGGCTTGTCATATGTAAACGAATTGTAGAGATGTACAACGGGCATATATTTATTGATAGTAAAGAAAACAAAGGAACGACAGTTCATATAGAGATTCCATTACACATAGTATAATTATCCTTATCCAAAAAGGATAATTATACTTATTTCATAAAACCAGCCACAAGCATTCTCCAAAAATTGCTCGATTTGCCTTCATACCCAATTTGAAAAATAGGGCCCTTTATAATTGAAATCCATTTCGGTGTTTGTTTTTCTTTGTAACGCTGATACTGTACGATAAGCTTGTCCAATTCTTGACTAACTTGAATGGTCTCCATACTGTTTAATCCACTTGTTAATCCTAAATGAATCATTTCTTCACGTTTCATATGAATATCATGCGAAAGCTTTTCTAATGTGTACTTCCTTTTTACATTAAACATCCATATCCCCCTTATTATTCTTCCATGCTCTAAACGTCTCTTCTACTTTAGCCCTTTAAGCATTTAATCCTATTTGAAGAATCAGAAAATTTAACATTTTCCCCCTGTAATTTACAAATCTTTACCCTCACTTTGAGAATTATTACAAATTATTCTATCTTTGTAAATACATTCGCAATAATAGACATTTTTTTCATCTTCTTTTTTTGTAAATGCTCAGTAAACAGTGGGTTCTCTATTTTTAATGTACTTTTCTTCGACATTTTTTGTTTAATTTATGTGAAAACGCAAAACATAATGATGATTGATAAAGTGAAACTTTAATCAGTAGGGATTTTTCTCCCTCCAACTGATTATTAGCCCTCACCAATCGGGCGTTTACGGGCAGTGGATCTCCCACCTAACTTCTTTGCTCTAGCCGAATTTTGAGGTGGGAATATTACTGCCCGCAAATAGCGGGATAAAATAGAAAGGAAATATTTAAATGCGCAAATATACTATTACATTTCTCGTCTTCACCCTGTTCATACCCTTCTTCCTATTTCCTATTCAAGCAAACGCTCATACGAATAAAGTTGCTATTGTCATCGATGATTTCGGCAATAATATGAAAGGAACTGATAGGATGTTATCACTTCCTATTCCACTCACTATTGCTGTTATGCCATTTCTTCCTTCTACTAAACAAGATGCAATAGCTGCCCATAAAAAAGGGCATGAAGTTATTATACATATGCCCATGGAGCCAATTAGAGGAAAAAAAGAGTGGCTTGGACCGAAAGCGATTACAACAGATTTAAGCGATGAAGAAATAAACAATCGACTCGAACAAGCAATTCAAGAAATACCTCATGCAATAGGAATGAACAATCATATGGGATCAAAAGTAACCGCTGATGAAAGGATTGTACGTCTTATACTTTCTGCCTGTAAAAAACACGGTTTATTTTATTTAGATAGTAAAACAAATCCTAATAGTGTTGTCCCAAAAATCGGTAAAGAATTAGGGGTGTCTATCATTGAAAATCAATTATTTTTTGATGATGTATATACGGCAAGTCATATTTCAAGACAAGCCCAATTACTCATCAAAAAAATTCAAGAAAAACCAATCATGGTAGCTATCGGGCACGTTGGTCCTCCAGGTGAAATTACATCACGTGTTATTGAAACTTCTATTCCTAAAGTTCGCGAACATGCAGACTTCATTTTTTTATCTGATTTAGTATTATCTCCACCTCCTGTTTCAAAATAAGATTCATTTCTCGTACTAAAAAAGGTAGCTATCTACATATAACAGATAGCTACCTTTCCTTTTTAACTTAAATATGATCTACATGACTCACCCTAAATCCCTTTTTCTCTATCTTTTCAATTAATTGCTTTAATCTTTTTTCATTTAACTCATCTGATATATTTACGATAATACGGCGAATATATTGATCACCATTATCAAGCGTAAACAGTCCACCTATATTGTATGCCTTTAACAATGTCCCCAGCTCTTTAATTGTTCCCTTACAATCTTGTGTTGCAATTGTTAATATATAACCACCCGTCCGCATACCGAACGAATCTTCAATAACATCAAATACATTAGAATGTGTTAAAATACCGACAAATTCATTATATTCATTTAAAACCGCTAAAAACGGGAGACGACGAATCACGTAAAAAGCTCTAAAAAAAGAATCCTTTTCAAAAATAAACGAATTTGAATCTTCCAGCACATCTCCTGTACTTACATGCTCTAATCCGCTATTACACTTCTTCTCTAAAAGATCTACTTTATAAATAATCCCCGTGAATTCCTTCTCATCTTCTGCTAATACGGGGATCGCCCGAAATCCCGTTTCATTCATAATTTGCAAAGCCTTTTCACCAGAATCATTCGTTTTGCAAAATGTCACCTGCTGTTTTGGCAGAAAATGATATTTAACTCGCAAAATATGTTCCTCCTTACATGTCAACATGTAATCTATATATAATAAGGAGATCTATATTTTATGAGTGAAATTTACTTTTAAAACGCTTTCATTTTTATATAATGGTAACCACTATGAATACACCTTTATATAACAGAACTTTTTGCCCCTTTTATCATTAAAAGCTTTACGTGATAGTTCATTAAATATTCTATACCTTCCAACCATTTTTTCGCTTCTTCTGGTGATTTTCCCCACACAATCATTCCGTAATTATGAACAAGGACTACTCCTCCACCTTCAGTAAAATTCGGAACATTACTTTCCAATAAATCAGCGAATTTTTTTTCATCTTCTACAATTGGAATTGTCATTTCTGTAATGCCTTCTTTGCCAAAAACACGTTCCACGCTGCGTTTTTCGAATGTTACTTCTCCTTCTTTCCCATATAGCTCTGACATTAAATGACTATCTACAGTCTGTACTTGCAAAATACATTCTGCACTGCTTTTTTTATAAATATCCGCATGCATAAACGACTCTGAAGCTGGTTTTTCTTCGTTTTCAAATACTGGCTCACACATGCAATTTACTACAATAAAGTCTTCTTCAGAAAATACTCCTTTATCTCTTCCCTCTACATTTATCAAAAATGTTAATGGCTCTTTTGACGTACACATCGATAAACTAATTTTTGTACCATAAAACCAATCGCGAAGTGCCAGTTCTGCCTTCACATCTTTTAATTCGTTCCATTTCTTCAGAAAAAATAACATTTCGTCACCCCCGGCGTAATATTAATATAATGTTCAAATCCTTTCTATGTAAAAGGAATGTTTTTTGATTATTCTAAAAATTTAATTGAATTATCACACGAGAATGCCTTTTTGTCAATATGGTTTCAGCACCTCTCGGAAAAATAGACATATCACCTATAAGTACTCCTGTCTATTTCTTACTTGATTTTGTACATATAAAAAATACGTTATTCTTCTTATTAAAGAATAACGTATTTTTCTCATTTATTATTTTTTTATTGCGTTATATAAAAATTGTGCATATTGTTCACGTGTTACGAAATTATCCCCTAAAAAGTTCCCATTCCCGTCACCTTTTGATATGTTATTATCCTCTAAAGCTTTCACATATCCTTCTGCCCAATGACCAGTTGGTACGTCTTTAAAGTTCTCCAAATTACTTTCATTTGCTTTTAACTGAAATACTTTTTGTAATACTACTGACATCTCGTACCTAGTTAATACTCCTTCTGGACGAAACTTCCCTGTACCATCTCCTTGCATAATTCTAGCTTGTGCAACTGTAGCAATATCTTGCTCAAACATATGCCCTTTCGTATCTGTAAACATTTCTTTCTGCTCTACTTTATTTTCTAATTTCAAATACCTTTGTACTAAAGATGCAACTTGTCCACGGGTAATATTATCCCCAAATCCAAATTGTCCATTTCCATATCCTTTAAAAATATTTTCTTTCGCTAAATAATTAATTGCTTCTTCTGACCAATGTCCTTTTGGTACATCTTTAAATTCTACTACTTCTACTTTTTCATCTTCTTTAGAAGTGTTATCTCCTTTACTTTCTACTACATTTTGAATTACAGATCCTGTAAAGAAGATTCCTGTATCCGCAAATGGATCTTTCACTCCAAATTCATATACTTTCTCACCTGGTGTACTCCATTTCACTACATCATTACTATACGTACCACCATCACTCTTCAGACGGATTTTTGTAGATACCTCGCCGTCTTTCTCGTATATAGGTACTTTTACTTCTTTATTTACTTCTGTATCCTCTAAAAAGACTTTTTGGTTTTGAACATTAATATAAGCTTTCTTACTTAGTTCTATTACTGGTCTAACATCACGGATTTCATTTGCAACAAAACTTAAATATACTAACTTATTCAAATTACTAACTGGCGATAAGTCTGAAATATAATTTGCTTCTAAATCAAGCTTTTGTAAGTTTACTAGATTTGATAATGGAGTAATATCCTTTAACTCATTATTAGGTAAATCTAATTCTGTAAGCTGAGTCATTTTAGCAAGTGGTGTCACATCTTCAATTTGATTACCTGCTAAAGTTAAGTATGTTACATTTTTCAACGCGCTTAATGGAGCAACATTCGTAATTTTATTATCTGCTAAATTCAAGTAATCTAGTTGTTCCATTTTCGCTAATGCTGTTACATCTTCTATTTGGTTGCCTGATAGATATAAACTTTTTACATTTTTCATTTCAATTAGTGGTGCAACGTTTGTAATTTTATTATTACTCAAATCAAGAGATTCTAAATTATCCATCTTAACAAGTGGTGTTACATCTGAAAATTCATTACCACGCAAAGCTAAATGATTTAATTGCTTTAAATTCGCAAAGAACGACGGATCTGTTATCTTCGCATTCGCAACTGTTAAAGATTTTAAATTTGGCATATATTTTAATGCACTATAATCAAGAATCTCATTCGTGTTTAAAAACAAGTCCTTTACTTGTAATAACTCTTCTTTCGTAATTGGTGTATTTAAATCTTTTCTATTAAATACTTTTTTATTAACAAGTTCTCTTAATTTGTTATCTGTTATCATATTTTGATTATCAACTGGATTATCTGTTTCCGTATTGCCTGAATTAGAGTTATCATCTGGTTTCTCTGTTTCTTTGTCGCTTACAGTTGGATCTTTAATTTCAAATTGAACTTGATATTTGTGATCGTATCCAATAGCTGGAATAAGTATATGCATTTGCATATTATGCTTCTTCTCAAATTCACCAATTTCAAATTGAACTACTTTCGTCCCATTTTTCCTCTTATCTTCTGACAAAACTTTTACATCATGAAATACACCAGGCTGGTTTCTATCTTCTATTCTAAGATATTGAAAATAATCGCTATCTTGCATTGTTACAGTAACAATTTTTTTCCCGTCTTCAATTGCTACTTTAGGATTTTTTATGTACTGAGAAACCATAGATGGCTCATCTTTTTGATCCTTATATATTTTAATCTCAGTATCATACGTGCGATCACTGGCTGCTGCTAACGACTGGTTTGCTTCAATTTTTATTGCTGCTAACGCTGGAGTAGAATACGCAGCAAATGGAATAGCCAATGTGGTTGCTACTACTAGAGCTTTAATATAACTTTTTTTCAAAATAATATCCCCTTGTCTTATATATATTTTAATTGATAATACCTATCAATTACTAACGTAATAAATGATAATGAATCTCATTATCATTATCAATGAGAATATTACATTGAGTTTATATTTCCATAGATAAAAAATTAAAAACCCTTTACTCAAAGGGCTTTTTTACCTATCGTATGAAGAATTTCACTTTTTTCCTTTTCATTAATAACACCAATTTTTTGCAAAATGTTTGCATACAATACAAGTTTATTATATATCCGTTCTGACATACTTCCCCTTCTTTCCTTCGACCAACTTTTTTTGTATTGGTAAATTATATGAACGAGATGAGAAAATGTGTCCACTTTTTGCATAAATACAAATCTTTTATTTTGTTACTTGCTGATAGTAAAACTCCCACCTAAAAATTAGGCGGGAGTCTAGAGGTATTCAATTCATTTAGCACATTGTCCATTGAATATTATGCTTTTTGACTTCTTCTTCAAAACTATAAGGCATTTTCTTATCACAAATGATATGTTGAATATGAGAAAATGCTGCTATTCTATAATTCCCTTTTACGCCTACCTTTGTATGATCACATAAAATATATGTTTTCTCAGCTAGCTTAATCATCGCTTCTGACAGTTTCGCCTTTTCTAATTCAAAGCTAGAAACCCCAAAACCTGGCAACAACCCATCAATCGAAACGAATGCTTTATGAAAATGAAATTGATGGATTACTTGCTGTGAAATAGACCCTGACACCCGTGAATGTTTTGGAGATACTTTTCCACCAATAAATAAAACCTCACCGTGAAACATCTTTTTATTAATAGAAGATATTAATTGTGTCGCTACTGGGAAAGAGCTCGTAACAATCGTCAAATTTTTACGATGAACAAGATACGGTACCATTTGAAGTGGTGTACTTCCATCATCAATTGCAATAACATCTCCATCTTCTACAAACGTTGCTGCCTTATACCCAATTCTTTTCTTTTCTTCTATATGCAGCATCTCTCGTTCTAACATTGGTGCCTCTATTCCAGCTCCCGGAAGTTGAACGGCTCCACCATACACTTTCTTCAACTTTTTTTCACGATCTAATTCTTCTAAATACCGGCGAATCGTCTCTGTTGATACAGCAAACTCTCTCGCTAATTCTGAAACTTTTACTTTCCCTTTAAACTCTACCTTCTCAAGAATTGTTCGCTTTCTTTCTTCACCTACTACAGACATAGCCTCACCCCATTTATATCTACCTCATAAACTGCCTTACTTATACAAAGTTATAATTTTCTTTGTAAGTAGAAACCTCTTCATGAATATGAATACCACGCTTTTCTAATTCGTCAAAAATGATTTGTGGATTTTCAAAAGCTTCTTCAGGAGTAATAACACCGACTTTATTAACTACTCCTTTTGCAATTAACTCTGTAGCGACTCCGAATGGGATTCCAACATTTCTTGTATAAGCTCTTAATTTCTCCCAACCTACTACAGAACCGTCAGATAGCGGATGTGTATGATATAACACATGCCTTTGTTTTTGATTATTTTTCATACCTACTACTTCTACATGAAGTGCATAACCATAAAGCTCTGTTTCTTGTCCTTCTTTCGATTTTAGTAGATACTTCGAAATACAATCCATAATACCTATTTCTTCACCATTTATTTCAATTTGATCATTACGCAATATACCATAATCATATAAAGCACGAATGAGCTGCATATTTTGCTCAGGCCAAGTACCTCTCGTTTCTATCAGCCCAACACCTTTGTCCTCCAGCGCCTTCGCCAACGTAATCGTTTCTGAATGCGGGATTATATACTGCGTTGTTTTTCCGTAAGGCGCTGGTAATTCAATTTCTCTTGGGCGCGCAAACGGAGGTACTTGCTGAAATTCACCGCCTTCATACACTGTACGCGATGGTAAATGTGGATCATATTCATATGTCGTTGTTTCTGTAATTGATGCTGAAAAAGCAATTGGGCGATATGAGCCATGGCTTACTCGAACTGACTCTACAGTATCTAGCTGATTTGCTGCATGCATAGCCATCATTTGCGTTACACCTGGCGTCATACCAAAACCAGGTAAACATGTTTTTCCGTTTTGAACAAATATAGAATGGGATTCATTCTCTTCACCAAATCCATTCAAGTTCACACCGTGACAGCCGGCATCTGCAATACAACGAGTGGACAATCCATTTAACTTTATCGTCGTGCCATCCATTACAATGTCATAGCCTTTCATTTTTGCAACAGTATCCTCATGATTTGTCACATCGACTTTTACAAAATCAACGCGAGGATCATTTAACCACTCTACTACTTTTCGGCCTTCCTCTTCATTAAAATCGGCGACCGTAATCGTCTCAAAAGATGAAAATTGAACTAAATCTAAAATTGCTTCACGACAAATTTTACCTGCTCCACCTAAGCAAAATACTTTCACCCTATAACAACCCCTTTAGCAATACTATCAACTAAACGATTAATGTCTTCTTCATGTACATCACCGATATTTCCAATACGGAACGTATCTACTTTCGAAATTTTCCCTGGGTAAATAACAAATCCGTACTGCTTTAATTCGTTATATAATTGCTGAAATTCAAATCCTGCTTCTGGATAAATGAAAGATGTAATAATAGGAGATTGATATTTTTCATCTACTAGTGGATTAAATCCGATTTCTTTCATTCTATTCACTAATAGTTTTTGATTGTTATAATATCGATTGTAACGTGCTCTTACTCCGCACTCTTTTTCTAGTTCCAGGAGCGCTTGATAAAAAGCGTGTACAACATGTGTAGGTGACGTAAAACGCCATTTTCCATTTTGGTTTTCCATCGTTTCCCACTGATCGTATAAATCTAAAGATAATGAACGTGCCTGCCCTTGACACTTCAACAATTCATCACGCTTTGCGATAACAAAGCCGAATCCAGGCACACCTTGAATACACTTATTCGCACTACTAATTAGAAAGTCAATTTGCATCTCAGCGATATCTATTTCAATACCACCGAAACTACTCATCGCGTCAACCAGTGTAACTTTTCCGTATTGTTTTCCCAATTTACATACGTCTACAATTGGATTAATAATACCTGTAGTTGTTTCACAATGAACAACTACAATATGTGTAATCTCTTTATCTTGTTGCAATAACTGTTCTACTTCTGCAATATTAGTAGGCTCCCACTCTTCTGTTTGACTGACCACCACATCTATATGTAACATCTCTGCCATTTGTACAATCCGCTTACCGTACGCACCATTTGTACAAACTAGCAGCTTTCCGTTTGTAGGAATAACAGAACCGATTACTGCTTCAACCGAAAACGTACCGCTTCCCTGCATTAAAACTGTTGTGTACTTTTCTTCTTCCTTTGTTGCTAACGATACAAGCCTATTTCTTACATCTTGCACCATCGTGTTATATTCAACATCCCACGTACACCAATCATATAACATAACTTCTTTTACAGTTTTTGTTGTCGTTAATGGTCCTGGCGTTAATAATAAGTAGTGATTTTCATTCATGATCCTATGCCCCTTTTATGAAATAATAAGTTCTTGTTTCTCGATATGTTCCAGTACGTTTTTGATTTCCTGCATCGTTTCAATCGTAAAATGTGCCCCATTTTCAATGAAACGATTACGAACTATCTCCATTTTTTCACGAAGCTCTAACAGATCCATATTCTCAACTTCCTCTTCCGTTAAACCGAGCTCACTACTGCCAAGAATTACACCAACTGTCCACATTCCAGCATTTCTACCCTCTTTCATATCTGACACGGTGTCTCCAACTTTTATCATATGATTCATTGGATATACACCAAGCTCCATCGCATTTTTATAGCACATCCACGGATAAGGACGCCCCGCTGGAACATCATCTGGCGTTACAAGAAAATCAGGTTTATATCCTTGTAGTGCTGCTTCTTTTTCTACAATGTCCATCATTTCTCTCGTATAACCAGTCGTTGAACCAATTTTAATTCCTCTTTCACGTAAAGAAGCAATCACTTCTTTTACTCCATTAATCGGCGACGCATAACGCGGTAAAATAGCGAAGAGAATCTCTTCAAATTCTTCATACATCTCCTGAATATCTGCTTCTGTTGGTAATTGTCCGAAAATACGATTCCACTCACTTGCAATACGAGGCATCTCTGTAAGTGCCCTTACATGATCTATTTTTAATAACCCCATTGGCTTACGGGCTTCTTCTGCTGTAATTTCAACACCGCGTTTATGGAAGATCTCCATAAATACTTCCAGTGGTGCAAAACATCCGTAATCAACCGTCGTACCAGCCCAATCAAAAATAACTGCTTCAATTTTCATTCTATTCATCACCCTTCTCACTTATCTTTTTTGCCATTGTGACGTTCGGTTACGAAGTGCTTTCGTTCCCCATTCATATACAACTCTTACTACAATATTTGTAACAACAATAAGTACACTCATTGCAGCTGCTGGTGCTACATTTCCTGCATCATCCATATTTACAATTGATACAGCAGCTAGTTTAAAATCAGCCGCATACAAGAACACGACTGCCGATACAGTTACCATTGAATTTACGAAGTAGTACATAACCATTTCTAAAATGGCTGGTAAACACATCGGTACCGTTACTCGAAAGAAAGTTTTATAAAACGGTATGCTCATCGACTGCGAAACAAGCTCAAACTCTCGGTCTAGTTTCTTTAAAGCCGTCGTTGCCGTAACGAATGTTACAGAGTAGAAATGAATGATATTTACTAATACTAAAATGGCAATTGTGCCATATAAAGAATGAAACGGATTTGTTATTGAAAGTCCTAGAATTTGAATTGTTGGTTGACTGAAGAAAAAGACATATCCTAATCCAAGTACTAATCCAGGAATCGCTAACGGTACAATTGAGAAGAAATAACCTACTTTTCTTAAAAATTGTAGCTGTTCTATTTTTTCAATCGCATAAGCGAACACAAATGTTAAAATCGCCCCGATAACTGCCGTAACGGCTGAGACAATTACACTATTTTTAAATGCTTCAAGTCCGTCTCCTGTCAAACTTGAAAAATTAAAATGCTCAAATGTAAAACTCATATTATATGGCCATACTTTCACACTTGCAGCAATACCAACTGCCACAAATAAAAGAATGATCATAAGCGTTACTACGCTACAATATACGAATGAAATAACATCTCTTTTCTTATTATTTATTATTCTGTAAGGTACTGCCTTTGAAGATAAGAGATTCGCCTGTTTCCTTTGCGTAATACGATCAACTGCAAATGAGAAAATAGCTGGGATTAATAAAATCATTCCGACAGTTGCGCCCATGGACATATTTTGCTGTCCAATTACTTGCTTATATACGTCAGTAGCAAGCACATTATATTGTCCACCAACAATTTTTGGTGCCCCAAAATCAGTGAAACTAAGTGTAAATACAACGAACATCGCACTAATTAATCCGTATTTCACACTAGGTAAAGTAACCGTAAGAAACTGCTTCGCTTTACTTGCACCTAACATATTAGAAGCTTCATATAAACGATAATCAGAACCTTGGAAAGCAATTAATAAAATAAGGAATGCTTGTGGAAATGTATACATAACTTCAGCCATTACAATTCCTACTGGTCCGTATAACGGTATTTGTATTCCTTCAAATAAACCAAACATCCCTTTTGTTATTAATCCTTGATTACCAAATAAATATGTAAGCGCAATACCGTGCATCATCGTTGGTGCGAATAATGGTAATAATGCTACATATTGAAATACGCGCTTTCCAAAAACATTGGTACGAGCAATCGCATATGCATAAGCGAACGCGAGTGTAACTGAAATAATTGTTGTAGCGCCCGAAATCCATATCGTATTTTGTAATGATTGTACTAGCGTTGGTGTTGTGAAATATTTACTGAAATTCGCAACACCAACGAAAGCTCCGTCTTTATCGTAAAAGGCTTGTGTAAATAGTTGTAATAGAGGCAATACAAGCATGATAAAAAATGAAAGAAGCATACCAATAATTAATAGTCTTTGTATCCACTCTTCTTTACCGATACGTCTTTTAATCTTTTTTTTCGCACTTTCCACCTTTAAATTTTCTAACATCTCCATCTATACAATGACCTTCTTTCCATATGACAACATATGATTTTCTGAGAAAGAGATTTGAATTGGCTTTCCTTTTCTAATAGCAGTTTCCTCTACTTCTGATGCCAATATATCCACTACAATTTTCTCGTTATAAAGGTGTGTTTTCTCTTCTATAACCCGCACTTCCGTCCGGTATACAGAGCCGCGAAATTCCATGCTTTCTACAACTGTTTTAATACCATTATTTTGTACAACTGTTACATGTTCCGGACGAATTGCATGTTCTTCGTTATTTTTCGAAAAGAAATTAATAGAACCAATAAAATCTGCCACAAACGGATTGGCTGGTCTTTGATAAATCTCCTCTGGTGTTCCAATCTGCATAATTTCCGCATGATTCATTACAACAATTTTATCAGCCATCGTTAATGCCTCTTCTTGATCATGCGTTACCATAATAGTTGTTACTCCCACTTTTTCTTGCAAATCGCGCATTTCTCTACGCAACTTTTCACGCACTTTTGCATCTAAAGCTGATAACGGCTCATCGAGTAACAAAATATCGGGAGACAGAGCGAGCGCACGTGCAAGTGCCACTCGCTGCTGTTGTCCACCAGACATTTGAGCAGGATATTTATCTTTTACATTCAGCAAATCAACAAGTTCTAACGCCGATAGCGCCTTCTCTTTTACTTCTGCTTTTCCATATTTTTTTGTCTTTAAGCCATATTCAATATTTTCAAGTGCTGTTAAATTCGGAAATAATGCATACGATTGAAACACCATTCCGAAGTTCCTCTTTCCGGGAGGTAATGCTGTAATATCTTTTCCATCCACAGCTATACTACCTGTTGTTGCCTCTTCTAGCCCTGCTAAAATTCGAAGCAATGTTGTTTTCCCACAACCACTTGGGCCTAATAAACATACAAACTCATTTTTTTTCACAGTAAAAGAAATATCTTTTAACGCTGTAAATGCATCAAACTGTTTTTGAATGTGTTGAATTGATAAATATTCGCTCATTTTTTCTCTCTCCCACTCACTTACTTTTTCGGTTCTGCTTTTTGGCCAAACTCTTTTTCCCATTTTTCTAAAATTTTGTCGCGATTTTCTGCTGCCCACTTAAAGTCATTCTTTTTATATAACTTTTCTGTCACATCTTTAGGGAATCCATCTGGAAGTTTATAATCATTTTTAATTGTCGCAAATCCATTTTTCTCGAAGTATAACTTCATTACATCATCAGTAATTGCCCAATCTAAAAATGCTTGCGCTAATTTATCATTTTTTGCATTATCTTTTTTAATAAGTGCGTTCGCTTCTACTTCCCAACCTAATCCTTCTTTCGGCAATACAACTTCAACTGGTGCACCTTTTTGTTTCTCTTTCAAAGCACTATAAACCATTGATACACCCACTGGATATTCACCTGCACCTGCTAATTTCGCTGGTTTTGAACCTGAATGAGTATAAGTTGCCATATTATCATGAAGTTTCTTCATGTAATCCCAGCCCTTATCTTCTCCCATAATTTGTAGCCATGCAGAAACTGTTAAAAATCCTGTTCCAGAAGAAGCTGGATGTGGCATAACTAGTGTTCCTTTATATTCTGGTTTCGTTAAATCTTCATATGATTCTGGCATCGGTAAATTTTTCTTCTTCAATTCTTCTTTATTCACAGCAATCCCCGTCATAAATGCAGTATTTCCTACCCATTTTTCTGGTTGCTTATCATCTTTAAATTGCGGAAGAACACGATCTGCTCCTTTTGGAGAGTATCCTTTTAACATATCTTTTTTATCTAAAGCTAATAGACTAGACGCTGCAGTTCCCCATACAACATCTGCTTGTGTATTTTTTCCTTCAGCTAGCAATTTCGCAGTAATTACTCCTGTTGAATCACGTACAATGTTCAACTTCACATCTGGATATTTCTTTTTAAAAGAATCAAGATAAATTGGTACAAGTTCTTCTTCGATCGCTGTGTAAACAGTTAATGATCCAGATAATTTATCATCTTTTACTTTCGCCCCAGCACTTTCTTCTTTCTTTGCACCACACCCCATTAATAACGAAAATACCATTCCAGTTGCTACAGCTTTAAAGATTGTTTTTTTCACTGTCTCTCTCTCCTTTTACAAATCTTATGTACAACTCAAATATAAACAACTAGTGTAAAAGCAGTATTAAACCAACATTAATCTTTTGTTTGTTGTTTGTTTTTGTGCAATACGTTGCTACTTCTATGTTTTTTCGCATTTTTCTGCCAATATCCAACGTGAAATTTACAAATAATTAAAAAAACCTTTATAATCCCACAAAAAAATGAGGCGTTTGTAAAAAACGCCTCATTTTTGTTTACCTTTTTTTGAATTACGATTTGCGTACTTCGCACTATTTTCTCCTTCATACTCTACTGCAAATTCTGCATCGGGTAAGCTTTCTTTCGGAGTTTTATTATTATTAATTGCTGCATTTTGTTTTACTTTCCTTTTTACCAACATACTCACCTGCTCTCACTAAATAACTTTCTATTCTAGTTTGAAACAACTTAAAGTAATTATTACTGGGAAGTGTTAACAAGTACATAAGAGCTTATATATGGAAATACTACATACGAACAAGCCATTACAAAAAGGAGCGATGACTTTGAAGGAGAAAGAAACGATCCAATCGCCAATTTTAGACGAAACGCTCCCTCATCAAATGAATTTTCCATCTTTTAAAGGCACGGGCAAAAAGATGCAACAACCTTTTATAAATCAATATGATGTTGTAATTGGAGACAGTAAATACGATTCCACTAACAGTCCTCTTAATAATTGGAGTGATGAGGTAGATCCTGCCATTATGGCTGGGGAAGAATGGATACATCCTACAAATGATATTGGGTGGATTTCAGAAGAAAATCAAGAGTTGCTAAAAAACGAAGTTGATAATAAAAATGAAGCTTTTATGCATCCGCAATTTGGCATTAACGACTAAAAAACCATTCTACCTAACATAGGTAGAATGGCTCCATACTATCCAATAATAATCCGCTCTTTCGGATATTTATAGCGAGGTGGTTGCTCTCTTCCGCCACTAGCTAATATAAATGTTAAAATACCGACACGTCCGATAAACATAAGTACAATGAGTACAAGTTTACCAACCGTTGTTAAATCTGGCGTAATGCCTGTTGATAGGCCTGTTGTCCCGAAAGCAGAACAAACTTCAACTATTAAGCTCATAAGTGGTACATTTTCTGTAATGGATAAAATAAATAGCGCTGAGGCACATAATAAAATCCCCATCGTCATAACGACAGATGCTTTCAACACATCCTCTTCATGTAGCTGACGTTTGAAAACTCGGACTGTTCTCCCGCCCCTTGCAAATGTATATAACGATAATATACTAACAGCAAATGTTGTTGTACGTATTCCACCCCCAACTGAGCTTGGAGATGCTCCAATGAACATTAATATACTCATAAATAAAAGCGTTGGTTGTGATAATTCACGGATATCCATTGTAGCCAGTCCACCACTTCGCGTCGTCACAGATTGGAATAGCGTATAAAATACAGTTTCATGCCATGACTTTCCTACTAAAAAATGATTTCGTTCTAATAGAAAAATCATAATTGTTCCAACAATAACGAGTGCAAAAAATGTCGTTGTCGTCAATTTTGTAAATAATGAAAAGCGAAATAGTTGCTGTTGCCTTTGCCTTTTACTAAGGAATTGCTTTACTTCCATTAATACCGGGAAACCAATAGCTCCTAAAATAATAAGCAACATATGAATCATTTGAACAATGTAATCTTTTTTGTACGGAATAAGTGATTGTCCTGTTAAATCAAATCCTCCGTTCGTTGTTGCACTCACAGCGGCAAAGAAACCATGAAAATAAGCTTCTTGCCAAGTCGGGAAATATAATAAAAATCTTGTACCTAACAGTATTGCTCCAATAAGTTCTATCGAAATAATTACAATTAAAATAGAACGCATTAATTCTACAAGGCCCGATAAATTTCCTTGGTTATGGTCTGCCATAATTAACCTTCTTCTTTGCAAACCTATCTTTTTACCCGTTATAATCCAAACGAATGTACCAAGTGCCATAATTCCTAATCCGCCTAATTGTAAAATCAAGGCTAAAACAATAATTCCTGCTGTTGTAAACGTATCTGAAATAGTAACAACAGAAAGTCCCGTAACACTTACAGCACTAACAGATGTAAACAGCGCATCTATAAATGTCCATTTCACACCAGGCTTCGTAACAAATGGCAAACTAAGTAAAATCACCGATACGACTACCGCTAGTAAATAAAATAAAACGATAAGTTGCACGGGACGTAATTTTTGTAAAAACTTTTTTATATCTCTCATTCCATCACTTCGCTACCTTTTTTCTATCGATTAAATAAAGAAAAATCATCACTTTCTTCATTTGTAAATAACTTCTCGAATAATTTCGCAAATACCATTCCGTATACAGTTCCATTTCCCCCATACGGCAGTGCGTAATATAAATTATGTATTTCTTTATCTTCTTTTAAAATAGGGAGACCATCATGACTGCCACCAAATGCTGCTGCCCAATAGTACTCTGCCTGTATATTTTTATACTGCGGGAACATTTCTTTTACAATATTAATAAGGATATCACGCTTATGCAATAATTTCGTATCACCGATTGGTTGAATTTGTATCGCTTCATCTAATCCACCTACAATAATGCGGTTTTGATACGTTCGAAAATATAAGTAAGGCCGTGCTGTTTCCCAAATTAATGATTGCTCATGCCAGCCTTCAAAATGATCTATTTTATTTGTTACAACAGCATAAGATGTTTCTACTGTTGTGTTTTTTTCTTTCTTTCCAAAGATTGCTTCATAACCTGTCGCCATAATAATATTCTTTGCTACGATTTTATTTCCTGTGTTCGTGTAACAAATTAAATCATTTTGGATTCGTTTAATATGTAATGCCTCTGTATGCTCATATATAGTAGCACCCATTTGTTTCGCTTTATGCAAAAGACTATGCGCTAATAAATATGGATTCACTTCTGCATCACCGTTTGTATATAACGCTGCTTGTTTTGCAAATGAATAACGCTTCTTAATATCAGACTCTGTAAAATATTCAACCGGAAACCCATAATGGCGTAACGTATTATATTCTTCTTGTAAAAATGAAATATCTTCATCTCTACTTGCATAATACAAACTATTTCGTGGAATAAAATGGGGATCAATATCGAGAGTTGGCACAACTTTCTCCATTGTTCTAAGCGCTTCATAACAAAGTCTATATGCTCGCACCCCTTTCTCTTCACCAAATGTATGAATAAGAGAGGTCAACGATTTATCATGAACAAATTGTAGTAATCCTGTATTTGCAGCTGTGCTACCACATGCAATTGCTCTTTTTTCAATGAGCATAACACGCATTCCAATTTTAGCTAACGAATACGCTATATGAGCACCCGCTTCTCCACTTCCAATTACTAGCACATCACATATCATATCATTTTCTAACGTTGGATAACAAGGTACAGAAACTCCAGCACTCCAAAACAACTTACCAGTCATAAGCTTCATAATTATACTCCTACAATGTATTTTTCTCCTCCCTATGTTTCGTCATTTTCCATAAAAAAATCCAACTAACATACGCTAGTTGGATTTCTTCTTTTTAATTAGAACGCTCTTCAAGCCAATTTCCAACCGTCGGATATGTTTGCTTTACAGCCGTTCCACCATACACAATAGACATATGTCCTGTTGGTAAACATACATACTGTTTATCTGTGCTAGAAATATGATCAAGTAAAGCCTCTACTTGACATGGCAAAGCAATATGATCACGTTTCGCGGAAATATTTAAGACATTCGCCTTAATATTTGCAAGGTCTACCTTTTGTCCGCGAATAACGAGTTCACCCTTCACTAATTTATTATTTTGATAAAAATCACGAATCCATTGTCTATAAGATTCGCCTGGGAATGGAATACCGTCACCAACCCATTTTTGAACTAACTTCCAGCTTTCGACGAAGCGCTCATTTTCTGAACGATCGACTAAAGCAACATATGGACCAACGAAGTTTGTAATTGGTTTTAACATCTTATTTCCGAAATCAATCATTTCTGGCGGAATATTTCCGAATGTATCAACCGCTTTATCTAAATTGAAATATTTCTCATCTAGTAAAGGACCGTATAATCCTGTTTCAGAGAAATCAAAAGGACTTGTCATAAAAATCAAGTTACGAATTGGCATGTGCGGATGAAGTGCTGCATAAATAGATGTTAATGTTCCACCCATGCAATAACCAAGTAAAGAAATCTCGTCCGATTTTGCAGTTCTCATTACTTTTTTCACTGCTTTTGCAATATAATCGAACACGAAATCATCAAATTTCAAATGACTATCTTCTAAACCAAATGTGCCCCAATCAAGCATATATACATCAAAACCACGATCTACTAAATATTCCACTAAACTATTTCCTGGAGTTAAATCCATAATATATGGTTTATTAATAAGAGCATATATTAATAAGATTGGAACTCTCTGCGTTTTTTCTTGTTTTGGAATGTAACGATACAGCTTCGTTTTATTCTTCGTCCAAATAACCTCTTTTGGTGTTAAACCAACTTGTGGTTCTGGTTCGCGTAATAAAATTTCGCTCGCTCTTTTCACACGACGATATGCTTTGCGATATTCTTCTGGGTACAACTCTAATTGCTTTTCCCATTCTGTTACGAATGTAGTCATTTTTTTATCCCCTTTTCGGTCGATTTCTTTCTAAAAAAAAGAAGTGCATTCCTGCTATGGATATGCACTTTTTTCTTACTTCATTACATGTATAATCCGCCGTTAATGTTTAATTGCTGACCAGTGATATACGCACCGTCACGGCATAGGTATACTACACCTTTTGCAATTTCATCAGCTTGACCAAAACGTTTTTTCGGGATTTTCGCAACGATTTTTTGACGCACTTCTTCTGGTACTTCTGCTACCATTTCAGTATCAATAAATCCTGGGCAAATTGCGTTTACAGTTACATTTGTTCTTGCAAGTTCTAAAGCTAATGATTTTGTAAATCCTAGCATACCTGCTTTTGCTGCTGAGTAATTTGTTTGTCCAAATCCACCAGCTTGGCCAATAATAGAAGAAATACTAATGATTCTTCCTTCTTCTGCTTCCGATATGTATGGAAGTACTGCGCTTGTCGTATTGAATACGCTGCTTAAGTTCACGTCAATTACGCGCTCCCAATCTTCACGATTTAATTTTTTGAATGTACGATCTCTTGTAATACCAGCATTATTAACAAGAATATCAACTTTACCAAAATGATTCACAGCTTCTTCTACAAGTCTGTTTGCATCTTCTACTTTAGAAACATCCGCTTGAACTGCATAAACGTCATGTCCTTCTTTTCCTAATTCATTTACTAAGTTTTCAGCTGCTTCTTTACTGCTGTTATAGTTAATAACAACTTTTGCTCCCTCTTGTGCTAATGCTACTGTAATTGCTTTCCCAATTCCTTTTGCCCCACCTGTTACGATTGCTACTTTGCCATTTAATTGAACCATTTCTTTTCCCCCTTAAATGAATTTGTGAACGATTGTTATGAATCATTTTGGTACTCATACTAATAGAGTCCATATATTAATTATGTTTCGTTGTTTATTCATGAAAAAGAGATTCTCCCTCTCTCTTTTACACGTTATAAACAAACGCTTTTATCATTTTTTATTTTCTGGCTTATTCGCAGGCTTTACTTCTTCTTTTACAGGTACTTGTAGTTTAGCTAGTACCGCATTTTGCTTTTCTAGTAATTCTAGAATTTGATCAACTTTCGTTTCTAACGTGCGAATATCTTGTTTTACTTTCGTAACATCACGCTTTAATGTAGGAGCTTGTCCTAATGAATCCACTTTCTCTTCTAGAACTTCCTCGATGTTATCAACTTTATTTTCTAAGTTAATAACAAGCGTAGCTACTCTAGCGATATCCTCTTTCGTTGGCACATTCACTTGTTCTAAATAACTTTTTGTCGTATCATTTAATGCTTTTTGATAAAACAAATTCAAGTCTAGAACGCTGCCCATCCAAGCAGAATATTCTTCTGTTTTAATTGTTTCATTGAGCGCTTTCCCCCAAAATGTTTCGGTTTGTTCATAAGCATTTTTCCATGCTTGCAATGGATCGAATTTTTGATCAATCACTTCGCCTACACTCCCTTTTTCGTTTTTGAAACAATTCAACCTATTCACTATTTTCTAATATTCCGAATAAAACTTCAAGTATATATTTTATTTTTCTTTATTTTCTAACAAATGTATTGACATTAAAAACAGATAGGTGTAAATTGCACTTATAAGCAAAAAATTCCATCTAACTGATTCATGAGGTGATGCACAATCATGCTACATAATGAACCAGAACACCCAGAAAGTTTGGAAAAAAACCAAGCGAAACAACCAAACTCCATGCCAAAAAACTTCTTAGTTCCTTTCTTACTTCTCTGTCTAAAAGACTGGAGTCTTCATGGTTACAAACTCATTCAAATGCTAATGGACATCGGCTTTTCTTCTGTTGACCAAGGTAATGTGTATAGAACATTGCGCAAGTTAGAAAAAGAAAATCTCATTTCTTCCACTTGGGATACAAGTGAAGGCGGGCCAGCGAAACGAATTTATTCTTTAACTGAATATGGAGAGCAATATTTATCAACATGTGCGACTTCTTTTGAACATTATCAAAATATGTTGCGGACGTTTTTCACGTTATACACCAATGCATTCTTTCCATTTTCTACTTCTCCAGAAAAGGATGAAAAGGATTCTTCATCTTCACCTGGTGGTAAAGCAGAGTAATCTGCGTTCACAATATGCAAAAAAACATTTGGAGGTCAAACAATGGAAACTAAGCCATACGAATTAGTCGATGCATTTTGGAAAAACTGGTCTCAATCTCTTTCCCTCTTCTCTTCAGCTGGGAAACAATTAGAGCAACTTACTTTAGAAACGTTAAAACAACAACAAGACGCTTTGCATAAATTAACATCAGGAGTAAATGAACTAGAAAAAGAACTACAACAATTCACAGCTCAGTTCAATAACCAATATACAGATTACGTGAAGCAATTAACTGGTAACTCCTTAAATGATCAAATTAACGAGTGGCAAGGGAAATGGAATGAGCTTTCTACTCAAATGCATCAACTTACTGTTTCTCCTACGAAAACATCTTTGTCTATTCTTACTCAAACTAGCGGTCAATTTGAAGAAACAACAAAACACTTTATTGAACAACAACAATCGCAACGCGAAGAGGTTCAAAAACAGTTAGAAGTTTTTTTGGGAGAGTTCAAGTCCAAACAACTAGAACTCGCAAAGCAGTTCGAGGAAAACTCAAAAAATCTATTTACTTCCATCAAGTAAGAAAAATGTGGCAACTAACTGCAGCACAAACAAAACTCTTTCTTCCTCCTACTACATCAAGATGGCTTACATTTTTCGATATGGAAAAGAAGGAGGACAAAATGAATCCATTCCAAGAAGCACAAACTGTTCCGGAGCTTCGTTATGATGAGATTCAAGTCGGTGATCAAGCATCTCTAACAAAAACTATTACGGATGAGGACGTTATCAATTTTGCAAAATTGACTGGAGATGTAAATCCTATTCATATTTTAGACTCTTTTGCAAAAACGACAATGTTTAAAGAACGTATTGCTCACGGTATGCTCGTTTCAAGTTTTATTTCTACCGTTCTTGGAACGAAACTCCCAGGCAAAAATACGATTTATTTATCCCAAAACGTTTCATTCCGTGCTCCTGTCAAAATCGGCGATACACTTCGTGTAGTGGCAGAAGTAATTAAAAAACGGGATGATAAAAAAATCATTACATTACAAACAAACATCTACAATCAATCCGATGATATCGTCGTGGAAGGTACAGCGACAATACTGAAAAAAGAGTAGCAAATTTGCTACTCTTTTTTCTATCCAAGAACTTCTAAACTCACCGATTACTTCCGTGTATGAGCACGTCGTTTCCACATAAAATAACGGTACCAGTTCAGATAGTACTTAGCTGAACTGGACTACTCATAAGGATGTGTATCAACATGGTAAAAACAAACAAATTACTAGTTCCAGGTGCAGAACAAGCGCTTGAACAATTTAAATATGAAATTGCGCAAGAATTTGGTGTAAGCTTAGGATCTAACACAGCATCTCGTTCTAACGGCTCAGTTGGCGGTGAAGTAACAAAACGTCTTGTTGCTTTAGCTCAACAACAATTACGCGGATAATTATATAACATATGGCTTAGAGGCAGATATTCTCTGCCTCTTTCTTTTTTAACATACATAATAGTTCTTCTTCACATACTAGTAAGAGCAAATTGAAAGGAACGATATGTGACATGAAACGGATTAACATTAGCATGAGCCCTCCCCGTGTTCTTACATTATCTTTTATTACGCTATCAATTATTGGTACATGCTTATTAAAATTGCCAATTGCTACAACAACATCTATTTCATGGCTCGATGCCTTATTTACAACGGTTTCTGCTTGTACAGTTACAGGGCTTGGTGTTGTGGACACTGGAAAAGTATTTACCTTATTTGGCCAATGCGTAATTTTAACGCTTATACAGGTTGGCGGGCTCGGCATTATGAGCTTTGCTGTTTTAATTGCAATTATGCTCGGCAGAAAAATTGGTCTTCAAAACAGAATTTTATTACAACAAGCATTAAACCAAACAAATGTCGGTGGAATCATTCGTCTTGCAAAAGCATTATTTTTATTTTCTTTTGCTGTAGAATGTATCGCTACTTTACTTCTCTCTTTTGAATGGGTGCCAAAATACGGGATTGCCAAAGGTATATATTATAGCTTTTTTCATTCTATCTCTGCCTTTAACAATGCTGGCTTTTCTGTATGGAGCGATAATTTAATGTCCCACTCTCATAGCGTTCTCGTCAATCTTGTTATTTCTTCTCTCATTATTTTAGGGGGAATTGGTTTTACAGTGATTGTAGATATAAAAAGAAAGAAAAACTTTAAAAACCTTACATTGCACTCAAAACTTATGCTCTCTTCTACTCTAATCGTCAATATTATTGCTACAGCTTTTATTTTTATATTCGAGTTCCATAATTCAATTTCCATGAGAGGTTTTACACCCTTTGAAGAAGGTATGGCTGCTTATTTTCAGGCGGTTTCGACGCGCACTGCCGGGTTTAATACTGTTGATATCTCTGCATTATCAAAACCTTCTCTTTTATTAATGATGCTTCTTATGTTTATTGGTGCTGGCAGTGCTTCAACTGGTGGTGGGATTAAGTTAACAACTTTTTTAATTATGTTTTTAGGCGTATTTAAATTTTTGCATGAACAAGATGATATTGTCGTGTTTAAAAAATCCATTAAAGATACGCTCATTGTCAAATCTTTAACGATTACCATTATTTCAATTTCGTTTATTTTTCTTTCTATTTTAATTTTAAGCATCACTGAACGAGTTCCTCTATTAATGAGTGCTTTTGAAGTATTTTCAGCATTTGGAACTGTCGGCCTTAGCATGAATTTGACACCACACTTAACAATCATCGGCAAAACAATTATTATCTTTATGATGTTTTTTGGAAAGATGGGACCTTTAACATTAGCCTTTTCATTTGCACGTAAAAAACAAAAGAAAATAAAATATCCAAACGAAGATATTTTAACAGGTTGACAACCGTATAAATTATCCATATAATGAGAGTACAATAGCATATCTCCAAAGGGGAGTAGCGTCCAAGAACTATTTCTTGGAAACAAAGTCGTCATTACGTAGAACTCAGTTCTTCCGGCTTTGTTGGCATTTTCATTACATATGTCTAGCAAGACCTTTGCCTATCAACGGCAGAGGTCTTTTTTGTTTTTACCAATTCCTTCCACCGTTGATGCGCAGGAGTATGGGGAAGCTAAACAGTGGGGAACTTCTTCACTTGTTTAGCATTTATAGAAATGAGAGGAGAATGTACATGGATGTATCATTATTATTGGAGTATGGTTGGGTATTACTCATCCTAATTGCACTAGAGGGGATTTTAGCGGCTGATAACGCTCTCGTTCTCGCAATTATGGTAAAACATTTACCAGAAGAAAAACGAAAGAAAGCACTATTTTATGGATTAGCAGGAGCGTTCGTTTTCCGCTTCGGATCACTATTTATGATTTCGTTCCTAGTCGATGTATGGCAAGTGCAAGCAATTGGTGCGATTTACCTTATGTTTATCGCGGGAAATCACTTATTTAAAACGTATGTTAAAAAGAATACACATGAAGAAACAGAAGAAAAAGAAGCAAAGAAAAAACAAGAGAACTTTTGGTGGACTGTATTTAAAGTCGAAGTTGCTGATATCGCCTTCGCTGTTGATTCAATCTTAGCTGCTGTTGCATTAGCAGTGACTTTACCGAAAACAGGATTAGGTACGATTGGCAGTCTTGATACAGGTCAATTTATCGTTATCTTTACAGGTGGACTTATCGGATTAGTTATAATGCGATTTGCAGCAACTGCTTTCGTACAAATATTAAAACGTAAACCAGGACTTGAAACTGCAGCATTCTTAATTGTAGGTTGGGTTGGTGTGAAATTAGCGATTTATACGCTAGCACACCCTGCTTTAGGTGTCCTTCCGCACTCATTCCCAGAATCTACTCCGTGGAAGCTTACATTCTGGATTGTATTAGTCGGAATCGCAGTTGGCGGTTGGTTCTTCTCAAAAGAGGTAGAAGTAAAAGTAGAAAAGAATTTAGACGAAAAAGCGCTGTAATTACAGCGCTTTTTCTTTTTTGTTTCAATTCCCTCTCTATTTTCAGAAAAAATTCCATTATACTACCTTTTGTAATCGCTTTCTTAATTTATGTATGTCCTTTTTGTGAAAGATTGCACAAACTTATTGAAACTGTGAACAATTCCATGTACTTTATTCTTATAAGGAGTATTTATAGATGATGTACTAAAGGAGCGTATTACTCATGCTAGAACAAGGATTAGACTATGTTGTAAAACTGGCTAAGAACAAAAAGCAAATACTAGATACAAATCCAATGCAATATTTCATTCGTGCTGCACTTGCTGGTATTTATATCGGTTTTGTTATTGTACTATGTTTTAAATTAGGTAACTTTTTTCACATTGCAGATTCACCAGCAACATATTTAGCTTCCTCCATGTTTTTCGGAATTGCTCTCGTACTTATTATGTATGGCGGTGCTGAATTATTTACTGGAAATACAATGTATTTCACAGTGGCAACTTTACGAAAAGAAACAACGATTTCTGATACACTTCGTAACTGGGTTACTTGTTATGCAGGTAACTTAGCTGGCGCTTTATTCTTTGCCTTACTATTTTACGCAACTGGCATTTTCGGAGCAATCGATCATGGTCATTTAATGAATACAGTCATTGAAGGAAAAATGAACACACCTACAATGCAATTATTCTTTAAAGCAATTTTATGTAACTGGCTCGTATGTCTTGCCTGCTTCTTACCTTCTCAAGTAAAAGGTGATACAGCAAAAATATTGATGATAATGATGCTCGTTTTCACATTCTTCTTATCTGGCTATGAGCATAGCATTGCAAATTTATCATTGTTTGCCTTATCTTTAGTTTCACCACATCCTGATACAATTACTTTCGCTGGGGCTATTCATAACTTAATTCCAGTTACAATCGGTAACATTATTGGCGGATCGGTATTTGTCGGTATGGTATATCATTACTTAACAAAGAAAGCACCTGTTGCTAAACAAGAAGAAACTGAATTAGTAGTAGCTCAAACAGAGGAAATTATTCCTTTACAAGCACATATGAAACATTAAAAACTCCAAAGTTTTACTTTGGAGTTTTTAGCTTCCCACATATTTAATGACAATATGAGGATTAATTTCTCCTTGCTCTTTCCCCTTCTCAATTCTCTGTTTCATCTGATGCATACCGATGACATCATTTGTATGAAGGTGAATTTCATTAACATATAGACCTTCTCTACAAAAGGCTTCTACAAATTCCGCCCCATTCTTTTGCCTCCATCCCATGTTAAAGTCAAGAGAGAGGATGTTTACCTTATTAATCCGAACAAATTGTAACGCAGATTCTACTGTAGTTGCCAAAAGATATCCATACGGGCAACTTCTTTGATCATCCATATATACATTCATTTTCTATCTCCTCTCTATTTTGCATATGTGACCAACATATAACATATTGCTCCAAGGCTAATAAAAGGTCCAAACGGCATTTTGGTTCTTATTTTTATACGTTTTAACGCTATACCTATTCCGAAAAAACAAAGACTAAAGCAAGATGCTAAAAATAAAGTTATAAAAACCCCTTTCACTCCCACTATAAATCCGAGTAACGAAAGTAATTTTACATCACCTCCGCCAAGACCATCTGGATGAATCCTTTGCATGCAATATAACAAAATGAATATAGTTCCACTACCAGCTAAACTATCTATCCAAGTAACTAACGGTACAAAAATACATTCTAAAATAAGCAAAAGTGCAAACCAAATTAAAATACGATTAGGTATTAGCATATATACTAAATCTGTAACTGAAATAATAAGAAGTAAAGAAAAGAGCGATAAAATGATGATGAGCTCTCGTTCTATTCCAATTACATATACAGTAAGAAAAAATAAACTCCCTGTAACAAATTCAAATACTATGTACAAACATGAGATTTTTCTTTTACAATTCGTACAACGCCCTTTCTGCATACAAAATGAAATGATTGGAATAAGTTCTTTCGGCTGTAACGTATACTTGCAGTAGTGACAATACGAACGCGGTGTAATAATAGATTCACCTATTGGAACCCTCATTGCGATTACCATAAAAAAAGAACCAAACACCATACCCACTAACAATGCATATAAATAAGTGAACATCCCTTCCTCTCCTTTCCAAAAGAACATAGCAAAAAAAGGAGAGAACTTCTACTTCATATTATCTTTATTCTATTAAAAAAGCAGGCCGTTTTCCGGCCTGCTTTCCCCTATTTTACACGATGAAATACACTGCTTTTAATGGTCCATGTACTCCGACAACAAGATTCATTTCAATATCCGCAGAGTTACTCGGTCCTGTAATAAAGTTAATACAAGATGCGACCGCTTCACCTTTTTCCACACGAGAGTTCATATGTTGAACTGCTTGTGTAATACGAGGTACAAGTGTTTCACGTGGAATAATAGCAAGGTATACAGTCGGTAAAAAGTGTAAAGAACGCCCTTGGCCTTTATGACTCTGTACAACAATCGTACCAGATTCAGCTAAAGTATAATCACTAAATGCGATTCCAATATTCGCTTTTTCCGCTATACGCATATTCTCTTCTTTTTTCTCAGGATCCCATACATTTACTTCAACATCTTGCTTTGGAAGCTCTTCTTTAAATAAAGAAGTCAATCCATAGGAATCAAAACGTTCATCTGCTGATAATATAATAGGTCCTCCGCCGTTTTCAACGATTACTTTTTGAATATCTTCACGTAAACGGTCGTTTGTCGTTTCCACAACAGTTGTATGAATGTTTGTACATTGATTTTTAAATACTTCTAACAATTCTTCTTGGGAATAATCTTTTAACGTTTCTACATTCACATTACTTTTCCATGCTGGACGTTCTACGCCTTCTGTTTTACGCGCGCGTCCAAGTTCTTTTGCGATATTATCTAGAAAGGACTCACGGTTTTGAATTAATCCTGTCATTATTTGTCCCCGCCTTTCTTATGATCTTTATACCAATCACGGAATCTTTCTTTACTTGGAGCCGGGAATTCACGAATATCTGTCCAGTTTTTAAGTGGCCCAACGCCTTTTGATACACGGTTGCCAGATGTAAATGGACTCATTGCTGCCGGTGCCATTTTTGATCCGATTTTATATAAAGCCGCTGAAGAAGCACCCATACTAAACATTTTCATTGCTAATTTTTCTGCAAGTGGAGCACGTCCTTCTTGCTCAACGATAACTTGACGATGTTTTAATAATAAATCATGCAATGGAATTTTTACTGGACAAGCTTCTGTACATGCTCCGCATAAACTAGATGCATAAGGAAGCTCTTTGTAATCGTCATACCCACCTAAAAGTGGTGTTAATACGGCACCAATTGGTCCTGAATAAATAGAACCATATGAATGTCCACCAACGTGACGATATACAGGACATACGTTAACACAAGCAGCACAACGAATACATTGCAATACTGAACGGAATTCTGATCCAAGAATTTGAGAGCGGCCATTATCAACAACGACTAAATGAAACTCTTCTGGTCCATCTACCTCTTCCTCTTGAATTGGTCCTGCTACTGTTACATAACTTGTTAATTTTTGACCTACTGCACTACGACATAGTAAACCAACTAAAACATCTAATTCTTCCATTGTCGGAACCATACGTTCCATACCCATTACTGCAATTTGAGTTTTCGGAATCGACATAACAAGATCGGCATTACCTTCGTTCGTTACTAAACAAAGAGAACCAGTATTTGCAACAGCGAAGTTACAACCTGTCACACCAATTTCTGCATCCATAAATTTCTCACGAAGCTGTTTACGAACAAACTTTGTCATTTCGTATGGATCATCTGAATTTTCATATCCAAGTTTTTCTTTGAATACATCGCGAATTTGCGTTCTATTTTTATGAAGTGCAGGCGCAATAATATGTGATGGTGGATCATTATCTACTTGCAAGATATACTCTCCTAAGTCACTCTCTAACACTTCACAACCAATCTCTTCAAGGGCGTGATTCATACTAATTTCTTCAGTTACCATTGATTTTGATTTTACAACTTTTTTCGCTTGTTTCTTTTTCGCAACGTCTTGAATATACTTTGCCGCATCCTCTTTCGTTTTTGCAAAGTAAACGTGACCGCCTCTTTTTGATACATTTTCACTTAACTGCATTAAATAATAATCAAGATTCTCTAACGTATGTTGACGAATTTGTTCACCTAGTTCACGCCACTCTTCCCAGTTTCCTAATTCGTCCGCTGCTTTTAATCGATTTGTATATAATCTCGTTTGTGCAGAAGATACCGCTCCGCGCATAAACGAATCTTGAATTCCATCGCCTACGCGATCATTAAATTTTTTCTCACTGATTTTCATAGACATAGCTTATGTTCCCCCTTCATGAGCGACTATTCAGTACCTCAGCAATATGCATTACTTTTACTTCTTTACCTAAACGCTCAATACGTCCGCCAATGTTTAACAAACACCCACAATCTGCACCGATTAAATAATCTGCACCTGTTTCCATTACACTATCTACTTTTTCATCCACCATTTGCTCAGAAATAGGTGTCATCTTAACTGAAAACGTTCCCCCAAACCCACAACAATTTTGCTCGTTTGGCAGTTCTCTTACAGTTAATCCTTTTACGTTTGATAATAAAATCCCTGGTGCCTCTTTTACTCCGAGCAGGCGTGTCATATGACACGATTTATGAATAGTAGCAATCCCTGGTAAACTTGCACCAACGTCTGTAACTTTTAAAACATCTACAATAAATTGTGTAAATTCATATGTTTTATCAGCAACCTTTTGTGCACGTTTAGCCCATTTTGGATCATCTTTAAAAACATGCGGATACTCATGAAACATTGTCGCACAAGAGCCAGATGGTGTGACGATATATTCTGCATCTTCGAAAGTTTCAATCATATGTTTCATCGCTTCTTTTGCCGCTTCTACATGGCCGCTATTATAAGCAGGCTGACCACAACAAACTTGTGTTTCTGGAAATTCAATTTCACAACCTAAACGCTCCAATACTTCAACTGTTGCTTTACCGACGTTTGTTTCAAACATATCGACTAAACAAGTAACAAATAAAGTAACTTTCATAACTATAATTCCCCCTCATTACAACTTCGCCAACAATCATATGGTCATCTGATGACTAAGATTAGAAGAAGTAGGCTCAACCATGGCCTATCCTCTCCCTCTTCCAAAGAAAACGCTTACTTAATCTCTCTCTATTTTATCAGAAAATTAGATTTTTAAAAGATTAAATTACGAATTTATATCGCTTTTACCTGTGACAATATGTTCTACATTTGTTAAATGATCTAGCATCGCTTGCTGCGCTAATTCCACATCTTGCTTTAACACCGCATCATATATAGATTGATGCTCCTCTAAAAGTCGTTCTGATGTTGTTTGTTCACCATATAAAATAATGCGTCTTGATTCACCAATTGTTTCAGCAATCATCTCTGAAACATGATTCATGAGCTCAAGTAAGATGCTATTATGCGAAGATTGTGCGATTCCCATATGGAACTGAAAGTCTGCTTTTTCACCAGCTTTTTCATCTCCAATGCTTTTTGCCATTTCATCTAACCAATGTTTCATATTTTGCAAATTATCATCCGTACGTTTTGCCGCAGCTGCTCGAACTGCCCCCACTTCAAGCACCTTCCGTACTTCTAATAAATTCAAAATATCCTCTTTCTTCATTAATAACTTATTATTTAATGATTTTGTTAATGAAGAAGAATCGAAATTCTTTACATATGTACCTTCTCCTTGTTTCATTTCAATTAAGCCCATTGCTCTGAGCGCACTTAGCGCTTCACGAACTGCAGATCTGCCAACTTGAAACTGCTCTGCTAATTGATGAACAGGGAGTAGCTTGTCACCAGGTTTTAACGTACCATTTTTAATCATTGTTAAAATAGCTTCAGATACTTCTTCGTAAATTTTTTTTGGTTTAATAGATTTGTACTCCAGTTAAATCACCTCAGTATCTTCCAAACAACAATTGTAACGTTTTATAAGAAATTAACATCCATAACTATTTTAGAACGAATTAGTAAGAAGTACAAATGTTTTGTTCATAAAATAGTCAAATTTTTGATATTTGTTCGATATTAATTAATATATTTCCGTGTAACTATAAAGAGCATGTCTCCGAAATTAGAACATGCTCTCCTCATCTTGTACTTTTAATTTAATAATAACTGTCGTTCCCTTACCTTTTTCACTTTCTATTCTCCACTCACCATCATGTATATGAACAATTTGCCTTACAATTGCAAGGCCTAAACCTGTTCCACCGTGTTGACGACTTCTCGCTTTATCTACTCGGTAAAAGCGTTCCCCGAGATTTTCTAAATGCTCTGTATCAATACCTATTCCTGTATCTTTTATGTGCAATTCACAGGAATCATCAATTTGCTTTAATGTTATTATGATATCCCCGTTTTGATTTGTATAACGTATCGCATTATCTAACACATTATGAAGTACTTGTTGCATGCGATCATCATCAATCATTACGATAATTTCAGGATTTAAATTCGTTGAAATACGAAGTTTTTTTTCTATAAACTGTAACTCGTACGTATCAAGTACGTCTTCAATAAGCTGTGAAAAAACGATAGGTTGTTTCTTTAGAGGAAAGTGTTCACCTTCTAGCTGCGCTAAATCTAATAAATCATGAACGAGGCGCTGCATGCGATCTGCTTCTTTATGGATGAGTTGCGTTACTTTTTCCTGCTGCGGCCCCTTTGCCACACCGTCTAAAATAGCTTCACTATATCCTTTAATATAACTAAGTGGTGTTCTAAGCTCATGCGAAACATTAGCTAAAAACTCCTTACGCTTTACATCTTCTGTTTCTAAAGAATTTGCCATTTTATTAAAAGCTTTTCCCAATCGTCCGATTTCATCTTCTGAAGAAATTGTAATCCGCTCTGAGAAATCTCCAGTAGCCAAATGATTTGCAACCCGTTCCATTTGCGAAAGCGGTCTTGTAATAGCAATAATAATTTTTCTACCAATCCATATTGTAATTAGAATCATAGCAAGTGCTAACGGCGCTAAAATAAGGCCCATATCAAATATTAAATCTTTTATACTTTTTAAAGGAATATAGGAGTATACAATACCAACTAATTTTTTATTATCTAAAACAGGAATGACAACACCCATAATATTGCGATTAAAATGTTCTTCATACCCTATCTTAGTCACAGTTTTCCCATCTAATAGTGACTGTCTATCCCCTTCACTTATAAGAGAATGATGGTGCACATCGAAAGGCAAACATGCACTTAAATCACGCGGATTATACACGAAAAGAACATCTGAACTAGATATTTGATCGTATGCTCTTACTTTCTCTTCAAAAGTGGATACTCCTTCACGTTTATCATATTGCGTAGCAAGACGCTTCCCTTCCATTACTAATGAATCTTTTAAATTGTCCACGTATAGCTTTTCATATGAGTATAAAGATACAAAATAAAGAAAGGAAACTGTTACACATACTGCACATACTACTGTAAGCCAAAGCTTTTGTACCATCGTAAACATACGTTACACCTCAAATTTATAACCTACACCCCAAACGGTTTGAATGTAGTTTCCATTTTCTCCGAGCTTTAGACGCATCGTTTTCACATGCGTATCTACTGTTCTTGTACTTCCTGCATAATCATATCCCCATACCTTTTCAAGCAATTGCTCCCGACTAAATACTTGTCCATTATGTTGGCAAAGAAAATATAGTAAATCAAACTCTTTAACTGTAAGTGACACTGCTTGTCCATCCGTCTCAATTCGTCTACTTTTTTCATTAATAAGAATCGGTCCAAATTGAATCTCTTCTTGCTGTTCTTGCTTTGTATATCGTCTTAAAACAGCTTCCATACGAGCAATTAGTTCCCCAGGACTAAACGGCTTTACAATATAATCATCTGCTCCCATACGTAAGCCGTTCACCCTATTCCACTCTTCACCTTTTGCTGTTAAAAATATAATAGGTACATCCGACGTTTTTCGAATCTCTTTACAAACTGAAAGCCCATCCATCTCTGGCATCATAATATCTAGTACAACGAAATCGTAATGATCCGTTTCTAATTTTCGAAGTGCCTCTTTTCCATTTTCAGCTTCTCCCCACTCGTATCCGAAGTTATCTAAGTACATTCCGACAAGTTGCCTCATATCACTTTCGTCATCTACAACTAGCACTTTATATTTACTCATTGTCCTTCCCCTTCTCTCTCTATGAGTTGAAACGGTCCTTTTCCGACTTTAATTGTTTGTTTTATTTTCATATTCTTCATATCCATTACGCATACTTCATCGCTATCATAACTAGCTACATATCCTTCTGCACCACTTTTCAAAAATGCAAATGGATTAGATCCTACTTCTGCAAATCCTACCTCTTGATACGTACTTGCATCAAACTTTCTAAGCGTATTCGAACCGTGACTTAGCGCATATACATACTTATCATCCTTTGTTATATTCACTGGCATAAACGGAGCATGTAAAGAACGAACCATTTCTCCGCTCTGTAATGAATACACTAATACTTTCTCATTCACCTGACTTCCATCACCATGTCCGCCAATCCATATTTCTTTCCCATCAGGACTAATCGTCGCTCCTGTTGATGCTGGGGGAATCATAAAGGATTGGATAGCCTCTTTTTTCTTTGTATCAATTGTTGTTAGTTTCGTATCATAAAAATTTAGTACAGATAACTGATTATGATGCTCTACCATCGTTATCGGTCCTTTTCCTGTTGAAACACTCCCTGTCTCTTTCCCTTCTATCGTAAAGAACCTTACCTTTTGAGCATTTTGATCGGCAGCAAATAATTGTTTTTTGTCTTCTGATACGACTACATTCACAATTCCTTTTCCTGTCTTATATTTGTCCACCTGTCTTCCTTCTGTTAGTGAGTATACATACATATATTCTAACTGCTTGCCGTATACAAGTATTTCCTCATTATTTGGAAGTAGTGCAATTCCTGCCATCGGTTCATTTAATTCCCATGTCGTGATTAACTTTTTAGATTTTTTATCAATAAAACTAATACTGCCTTCTTTTATATTCGTTGTTATAATAACATTTTTATCTTTAGCAATTGGTGTATATGAACTTCCTTGACACCCTACTAATAGAAATAAAAAACAGAGAAGAAAAATAAACTTTCTCAAAAGATTCCCTCCATCTTCGGATGATTTCGTTATAATTGTAAAATAACAAATAAATGTGTGGAAAATGTGAAATCTTCCTTTATTAATAAACTTACATATATAATGTACAACAAATAGAATTTGAGGTGTGCAAATTATGCTTTTTCCTGATTTAGCGAATAAAATTGTACGGGAAGTACGCAGACTGATTACAGAAAATATTATTATCATTAATATACAAGGTGTTATTATCGCAAGTACAGATGCGGAAAGAATCGGTCAATTTCATGAAGGCGCACTCCGCTGTGCGAAACAAAAAAAGACTGTCATTATTACAAAAGAAGATGAAAGGCGACTGCAAGGCGTAAAGGCGGGGATGAATCTTCCTTTGCTATTCCATGATGAAGTAATCGGTGTTATTGGAATCACAGGAGAACCTGAAAACATTTCCCAATATGGAGAAATATTACGTAAAATGACCGAACTATTAATTCATGAAAATTACTTTTTAGAACAGCTAGAACTTGAGCACCGTTCTTATGAAGCATTTGTTTTTGATTGGCTTCAAAATACAGACTGGTCTCCAAGTTTTTTCGATCGTGCAAAAACACTTGGTATTGATTTATATAAGAAGAAACAACTTATTTTGTTCTCTATCGATCAAAATGACACGATGCTTCAGCGTAAAATTTGGCAACACGTACGCAATATATTAACAAAGGAGCATCTATTTGTTCGCTGGGGAAATGATCGATTCATCTTATTTACGGTGATAAGCTCCAAAGAGCAAACTTATCAATTTTTAAAACGATTAAAACAAGACTGTGAAACTTTATTTTCTATTACTTTATATATCGGGATTGGGCAAACAGTTACGCCAAGCAATATGAACTTATCGTACGAACAAGCATTACAAGCTCTTTCAGTATCACTTGAAACGAAAAAAATAGTATTTAATGAAGATTTACGTTTAGAAATGTGCTTACAAGATATTTCTACTGAAACACGGGAACAGTTTCTAGAGCGTACCATCAAAAACTTAGTATCATCTCCTGAACTTATGCACACTTTACGTTTATTTATTGATTATAACCAATCCTATAAGCAAACAGCTCAGCAATTACATATACACATTAACACATTGCATTACAGGTTAAAAAAGATTGAGGAACATACAGAACTTGACCCAAAACAATTCAAAGATTTAAATGTTTTATACTTTGCACTTCTATTATTAGATAATCACACAAAAAAGAACGATAAAATAGATTAATCTTTAGATGATTACACATAGAAAGAATCCCCTGACTTTTTTATCATTATAATGAAAGCACTGTTACAACGTTTTTATTATTACTAAATACGTTAACAGTTTGAGGGGGATTCCCAATGTTAGAAAAGCAAATTATTGATTCATTCGTATCCATTGTTGGCGAAGATAATGTAGATACATCCAATATGGGGCGTTTAACTTATAGTTATGATGCCACTCCAAACTTCCAAGCGATGCCTGATGCAGTCATTGCTCCTCGTAATACAAATGAAGTAGCAGACGTGTTAAAAGTGTGTAACACTCATAGAATTCCTGTATATGTTCGCGGGTCTGGAACAAATCTTTGCGCTGGAACGTGTCCACTTGAAGGCGGCATTGTCCTTATTTTCCGCCATATGAACAATATTTTAGAAATTGACGAAGAAAATTTAACAATTACTGTACAAGCTGGTGTTATTACACTTGATATTATTAAAGCAGTAGAAGAAAAAGGTTTATTTTATCCACCAGATCCAAGCTCTATGAAAATTTCTACAATCGGCGGTAACATTAATGAAAACTCAGGTGGATTGCGTGGGTTAAAATATGGCGTAACACGTGATTATGTAATGGGACTTGAGCTTGTCTTACCAAATGGCGATATCATTCGCACTGGCGGTAAATTAGCAAAAGATGTAGCTGGTTACGATTTAACTCGTCTATTTATCGGTTCTGAAGGAACACTTGGTGTTGTTACGGAAGCGATATTAAAACTTGTTCCTATGCCTGAAACGAAGAAAACAATGCTCGCACTATATGAAGATATTAACGAAGCTGCACGTGCTGTTTCTTCTATTATTGCAAATAAAATCATTCCTGCGACACTTGAGTTTTTAGATCAACCGACAATTGAAGTTGTAGAAGAGTTTGCACAAATCGGTTTACCAACTGACGTGAAGGCAATTTTATTAATTGAACAAGATGGACCGCCCGAAGTTGTCAATCGAGATATTGAAAAAATGGCTAACGTTTGTCGTTCCATGAATGCAGTCGATGTTCGCATCGCAAAAGATGAAGCGGAAGCAGATGCCCTTCGTACAGCACGTCGTAGTGCACTATCAGCACTTGCGAGACTAAAACCTACTACAATATTAGAAGATGCAACGGTACCACGTTCACAAATTGCTCCAATGGTTGAAGCAATTAATGCAATTGCAAAGAAATATAATATTCCTATTTGTACTTTTGGTCATGCTGGTGACGGCAACCTACATCCAACTTGTATGACAGATGCTCGTAATGAAGAAGAAATGCACCGAGCTGAACAAGCTTTTGCTGAAATATTTGCGAAAGCAATTGAACTTGGTGGCACGATTACTGGTGAACATGGTGTTGGCGCGATGAAAGCTCCTTATTTAGAAATGAAATTAGGTAAAGAAGGTATTGCTGCTATGCAAGGAATTAAACAAGCCTTCGATCCAAATAACATTATGAATCCAGGTAAAATGTTCGCGAAAGACTCTCGTAAAAGAGTGGTGGTTGAGCGATGACCACATTAAATACGGAAAACATTCAAAAGGAATTTAAAGAACGATTAAGTGAAGATGAACTACTAAACTGTATGCGATGCGGCTTTTGTTTACCGACTTGCCCTACTTACATTCAATCTGGATATAAAGAATCACATTCACCACGCGGGCGTATTGCATTAATGAAAGCCGTCGTCGATGGCTTAATTGAGCCAGATGAAGATATTGAAAATACATTAAATGTTTGCCTTGGCTGCCGAGCTTGTGAGCCTGTTTGTCCATCTGGTGTGAATTATGGACATTTATTAGAAGAAGCTCGTGATATTATAAATCAAAATAAAAAGTTCTCGGTGCCCGTGAGAGCTGTTCGTAAAGTTGTATTTGAAGGACTATTCCCTCATCAAAATCGAATGAGAACATTAACAGGACTAATCGGATTTTACCAGCGTTCTGGTTTACAAACGCTAACACATAAAACAGGTATTATGAAGTTATTCCCTGAAACACTTGCAACGATGGATCTCGTTTTACCAAAAGTCCCTAAAATGAAAGCAATGCAAAATCGTCCTGAATTTTTACCTGCTGAGGTGACAAAGAAGAAACAAGTTGCCTTCTTCACAGGTTGTTTAATGGATACGATGTTTTTAGAAACAAATAACGCAACGATGAAACTTCTTCAGTTAGCTGGTTGTGATATCGTTATTCCGAAAACACAAAGTTGCTGCGGGGCGTTACATGGGCATGCTGGTGAAAAAAGTGGAGCAAAAGAATTAGCAAAACGAAATATAAAAGCATTCGAAGATTTAAACATCGACTATATTATTACGAATGCAGGTGGTTGCGGAGCTTATCTCGTAGATTATGATTATTTGTTAAAGGATGATCCTAAGTGGGCAAAGCGAGCAAAGCAGTTTGTTTCTAAAATTAAAGATATTACCGCTATACTAGTAGAATTAGATTTCCATAAACGTACTGACTTACGACTCACGCCACAAATCATTACGTATCAAGACTCTTGTCATTTACGCAATGTTATGCGAACATCTTCTGAACCTCGTATGTTACTAGAAGCCATCCAAGGCGCGACATACCGTGAAATGAAAGATGCGGACCGCTGCTGTGGTTCTGCTGGTATTTACAACATTGTTCATTCAGAGTTATCAATGGAATTCCTAGATTATAAAATGGACTGTGTACATGAAACAGATGCAGCAACGATTGTTACTGCAAATCCAGGTTGTCTATTACAAATGAAATTAGGCATTGAACGGGAAGGTCTTTCTCATAAAATGAGAGGAATTCACATCGTAGATTTATTATTAGAAGCAATTGAAACTAACTCGTAACATACGTAATAATAGGAAAACGGCTATCTCCTTCGTCTATGTAAAGAGATAGCCGCTTTTTTGTCTGCTACAACATTAAAAATATGTTACTTTATTATAAAAAAGAACAACAGAAACATTACAGTTTTGTAAAAATCAATCCATTATATTCCTCTGAAAATTGCTCAAACCATTGATACAATAGGATTCTTCATTTTCTATTTAGGTAACTTTATCCAACCCCCCCTCTTAAAACGAAGTATAAAAATGCTGAAAATTCCTTTTATACTCTATGTTTCTCTTATTTCCGCCCTTTTCTTCCTCTAGGATAAATTAGGTAATTTTGAAGTCTATGAATTTTTTTCCATCTTTTTTCTTGTAAATTGTATGCTACGATGAATTTGTCAGTCAGACAGGCTGTCAAAAACAAATCGTGTGAAAACAAATTAAAACTTTATATAGGGGGACACACATCATGAAAAAGCGTGTTTTATTATCTGTAGCTGCTGCAACAGCTCTTACTTTAGGAGTATCTTCTTTAGATGCACAAGCTGCAACAGTACAACCATCTAACATAAAGGTTCAAAATATTCAGCATTCAAAAATGATGATGAAGCAAATGAGCCAGCAAGAATTACAAGCATTCTTACAATCTATGGGAGTTGAATCATTAGCACAATGGAATCAAGGACAATTCCAACAAGATTGCTTCATTCCTGGTCAACAGCCTACTGAAAATGTTGTAACTGAGCAACCAACAGCTAAGCCAGAAACTCAAAAGCCTGCTGAACAAAAACCAGCTGAGCAAAAGCCTGCTGAAAACAACAATACTCAAAAACCTACAGAACAAAAACCAGCTGAGCAAAAGCCTGCTGAAGAAGCAAAATCTTTAAGTGAGTTCGAACAACGTGTTGTTGAATTAACAAACGCTGAGCGTACAAAACAAGGCCTACCAGCACTAAAAATCGATACTGAATTAAGCAAAGTAGCGCGCATTAAATCTGAAGATATGCAAAAAAATAACTACTTTGATCATAACAGCCCTACATACGGGTCTCCGTTTGACATGATGAAGAAATTTGGTATTTCTTATACATCTGCAGGTGAAAACATCGCTCAAGGCCAACGTACACCTGAAGAGGTAGTACAAGCTTGGATGAACAGTGCTGGACACCGTGCAAACATCTTAAATAATAGCTTCACTCACATCGGTGTTGGTTATGTAGAAAGCGGTAACTACTGGACACAACAATTTATTACGAAGTAAATAGATTAAAAGAGTCTTCTCATTAGGAGAAGACTCTTTTTTAAATTTCATAACTTTCTATTATGTACGAATATAAAATGTAGAACATAAATAAAATAGACCCGAAGCTTATCACACTAATTAATACATAAAATCCCCATTTTAGGCTCAAAAGCAATGAAAATAATATGCTACATGCCATCACTTGAAAGATTCGCCTACTAACTAAACGGATTTTTTGTAATTTGATTGGTTCTTTCTCTGTATCCTTCACCTTTTTAAACACTTTACTAAGCATAAAAAGAAACATACTAATTCCAATCGTTAGTCCTGTCTGAAAGAATATAATACTTCTCAAATTAATAAAAAGAATAAGCATATGGATAAACAACATAAATAAAGTAATACTCTTTATAAATCCGCTTACACTAAAATGCTCTCCTTCGTTAAACTTATATATATTATGTGAAATAATATACACAAATCCATGTAAAAAAATAATAAGGACAGGCAGAGATAACACGACAACTTGTTTACTTATAAACTCATTCGCTACACCATTCTCGTTCCAATGCACTGCCATACGAGTTGGTAAATATGGATAGATGCATAGAGTAAGTAAAAGACAAGCGAAAAATATTCCTAGCACGTATTTATATTTGACCAAGTGATTCTCACCTCTCTTTTCTCTTAACGGCTTCGCCTCTTTTAGAGAAATCCCTGCAAAAATCTACCTTTTTCAAGTTTAAACTTACACTTTACCCGTTTTCTCTTTCAAATTTTTTCATTGTATTGTTTAAATTTGCAGGGAAAGGTACGTCAACCATGATCTCTTCTTTCGTAATTGGATGTAAAAAATTAATCTTCATCGCATGTAGCGCTTGATGAGACATGTATTTTGTTTGTCCACCATATAATACATCCCCTACTAACGGATTTCCATTATAGCTCATATGAACACGAATTTGATGTGTTCTACCGGTTTCTAACTGTAACGTTACGAGCGTAGCATTTTGTTTGTTAAAATATTTCTCTACTTTATAATATGTTATAGCTTGGTCTCCCTTTGGAGAAACGCGGCGCCTTGTAGCGTGATGTCGATCTCTTCCGATAGCTGCATCAATTTTCCCTTGCTTCTTTTTTACTTTTCCTTCAACAAGTGCCGCATACGTTCTTTTAATTTTCCGTTCCATTAATAAACGATCCATAATTGCACCCGCAATTCTATGTTTTGCGAATACAACACCACCTGTCGTATCTTTGTCTAACCTATGAATATGGCGAACCTTAGTCTCTAAACCTTGCATTTGAAAATGAAAAGCAACAAGATTGGCAAGTGTTCCCGTCCCATCTTTTTCAGATGGATGTGTATCCATTTGCTCGGGCTTATTTACAATGAGTACGTGATCGTCTTCATACACTACATCTAATTCACCATATTCTGGATTTACGCCGTACTCCTCCTCCATAAACATATGAACTTGTAACTTATCTCCTTCTTTTAAAAGTTCATCCCATCTCCTCTGTTCTCCGTTAACCGTAATACCTTTTTCCATACGAAGCTGATGTAATAATTTTTTTGGCACTTCCCATTCTACTTTTAACAGCGATTCAATGCTTATACTATTCCATATCGCTGGAACCGTAATTTCACACCATTCGCCCTTTTTCTTTGTCTCCATACTGTATCACCTTATTTCTATTGATTCTCTCATTGTAACGGAAAATACACTTTGATGCACCGCCAAAAAGAGAAGACAGTCTTATAATAGACTGCCCCTCATGCTCTAATCCTTTTCATTTCTTGCAATACTGCTTCAGCCTTTTGTTCATACGATAAATCTTTAAAGAAATCTGCCAATCGTTTATAGTCGTTGTACGTATCTAATAAGTCGTCTATCTTCTCTCCTTTCATAACTTGCTGCTTTTGCTTCATTTTTACTGGATAACGATACCCCGATACTTCTTGTATTTTGTAATACTCATCCTCTACTTGAATGACCTTTACAAGTTCCTCTTCTTCCGCATCCATCGTATACCCATCAAATTCTCTAAGCAGTTCATAAATGATATGAGTCCATTCATCTTTTGGATAAAATCCTTTTTCTAACCGATAACCGACAATGCGATACATATGTCCATCTTTTTCAGCAAACTGTACTGTATCATTTAGCTTAAACTTAAAATAACGAAACATTGCCTTCACCTACTTGTATGTAATGTTCTTATCACATACTATTTGCAAAATATAGGCCTTGCTATTCATAAAAAAAATACTCACCTTATAGATGAGTATTTTTTAGGACGATTTTTCTTTTTTCTTTCGGAATGGTAACCACCAGTTCCAATCTCCAAACAATTTCATTAAACTTGGTACGAGCATAAGGCGAATAATTGTTGCATCAAGAAATATCGCTAATGCGACTCCAATACCCATCTGCTTTACTGGCAAAATATCAGTAAAGGCGAACGCACCGGTAACAACAATCATAATTAAAGCAGCGGATGTAATGATGCGGCTTGTCGAGACAAGCCCTTCTAGCGTTGCTTGATCGTTATCTCCAGTTTCCTCATATAACTCATGGATTCGTGAAATAAGAAATACTTCATAATCCATGCTAAGCCCAAATACGAGGCCGAAAATAAAGATTGGTAATACAAATAAAACTGAACTCTCATCTAATCCGAAATGACCACCTTCAAATAACCAAATAACAATTCCAATTGTTGCACTTAAACTAAGTACATTCATAATAATCGCCTTTATTGGAATGAGTATCGAACGGAATGCGAATAATAAAATGACAAAGGTTGACCCAAATATAACAGACATACCAATTGCAACTTTATCTTTAATTTCATCTTCCAACTCTTGTTGGAACGTTGTCATCCCGCCTAAATAATAAGTAACATCGTTTTCTTTATAATTCTTTTTGAAATCACGAACCCATTGTTTTGCAGTTTCTGTACTTGGCTTCGTATCCAAAAAGACTTCCATTGTTGTTTTATTTCCTTTCGTATACGCTTCAAATACAGGAACTATTTTCGCCGCTTCTGGTGATTGTAACATTCCCGCAACTTGATCTGCTTTCATTCCATTTAGCACGTCATATACACTTGTCACCTTATATACTTGCTTGTCATCTTTTAACTTTTGAACGACATCTTCCACCTTTTGTAAGCTTTCTTTTTCCGTTATATCATCCTTCGTCTCTACTACTAAAGTAACATCGGCGTGTGTTTTGACCGTCTTATTAAAGGCTTCTTCATACTTCTCAAATGCAACTCTCGTATCACTCTTTTCTGGTAATGCTTCAACACCAGGAAACTGCAAATTAGCTGTACGTAGTGGTAATAAACAAATAACAATAAATGTTGTAACAGCAACAATCATTACGACTGGATGTTTCATTACAAACTGTGCAAATTTACGCCATACATTCGATGGAGTAGGTGCTACCTGATTCTTTTTTAATATTCTTTTTCCGATTAAAGATAACAGTGCAGGAAGGAGTGTGAGTGAAAATAAAATACTCATAATGACAACAATCATCCCGCTAATGGCAACAGATTGAATATAGTCTATCTTAAAGAAAAATAAACCGGATAAACCGACGAATACACATAACCCTGAAAATACGATAGCGCGTCCCGCGGTTTGATACGTAATCGCGATTGCCTCTTTCACTGTTCTCTTCGCAACTTCCTCTCGAAAGCGATTTACAAATAACAGTGCAAAATCAATTGATAATGCGAGCCCAATCATCGGTGCAACATTTAACACGAAAATAGATAACTCTTTATCAACGCCGATAAAATATAAAATCCCCATCGTACTAATTACACTTAATATCCCATTTAAAATCGGTAAAATAGACGCAAGCAGACTACCAAATGAGAATAATAGTACGAGAAAAGCAATAGGTAAACCGATCATCTCTGCTACTTTTAAATCATTTTGTGTTCTTTCATTAATCTCTTGATTAATTTTCGGATACCCTGTCGGTGTTACTTTTAATACTGCACTACTTTCTTTCTTGATTTCATCAGCAAATTGCAATGTCTTTTCCATTCGATCTTTATTTGTTTTCCCGGAAAATAAAATCGTCGCATAACCGATATCATCTTGTAGCATCACTTTATTTTCTATCGGATGATGGAAAGACTCATACGTTTCTTTCTCTTGAATATGTTTTATAATTCCCTCTATACCTTTTTGAAACTCCTCATGTGAAGCATCCTTGTTCTTCTCAAAAATGAGTAAAAGTGTATCCTGAGACTGCTTAAAATCTTTATCTAAAATTTCTTTCGTCTTTTGATAATCCCCTTCCGTTTGGAAACCATCACCACCTAATACTCCCGGAAGCTTTGGAGCAAAAATACCGAGCGCTATTGCGAGTAGTAGTAATACGACGATTACTGTATAACGAAATTGATACAAAAAAGCGCCTAACTTCCCCCACTTATCAATTTTATGTACATTGGTCTTCACACATTTTCACCTACTTTATATAATTCACTTATTATTTATACTGTATCACATCTCCCTATAAACAAAAAACGTCCAGGAAAACTATAATACTAGTTTTTCTAGACGTTTTTTTATCTCTCGTTATTAAGTCCCAATCTCTCGGTAAGCAAACGATGACAATAAATTGCAATGATTAACAAAATGCCACCTGCGCAGTAACCAGCTAAAATATCAGTCGGGTAATGAACATTTAAAATAACTCTACTTAATCCAATCCATACAATTAATATGCCCATCAAAATCGTAATACCACATTTTCCAGCTATACTTTTCAAATTTGCAGCAATGATATAGGCAAGAAAACCGAATGTTATGATAGATAGCATTGCATGTCCACTTGGGAAGCTATACCCAAGTGCGTCAAGTGCCTCATTTAATGATGGACGGTCTCTTTTCACAATTTCTTTTATTCCCTTATTAACAAGATGCGTCGTTAATATAGCCATTGGATACACAATCATTGCAGCATAATAACGTTTCTTCCAAAAAACAAGCAAACTTATAACAAGCGTAGTTATGATCCCAATCTCAGATCCCATCTTTGTAAAGTATGAGAAAAATGTAATAGAGCTTTCCGTTTGTAACCCTTTTACTAATCCGCGGACATATGTATCCATCATTGTAACACCACCTACATGTACCCTCCAAGCGATGATACTAAATAAAACAAATAATAAAACGATACACATTCCCTCATACTGATGTAACTTCTTCTTCAATCGATTTCCTCCTACTATGAAAAAATGCGATTTCTACTTTAGAAACCGCATTTCCTTACTTATTTACCTTTTGTTTTTAACTCTGTCCAGTAACGATCATAGTCTTTTAACTTATCGTCTACATCAACAAGCCATTCTGTACGATTTAATTCTTCTGGTGATAAGAAGATCATATGGTTATCACGATATTCTTTACTATGAAGAGGACGAGCTTTTTCATTTGGATTACTATAACCAATTGACTCATAGTTTTTCACACTTACTTTTTCATCTAATAAGTAGTTCATAAACTTCTCTGCAAGTTCTTTATGTTTCGCACCTTTTGGAATCGCTAACGTGTCAGCCCAAATTGTGCCGCCTTCTTTTGGTACAACGTATCCTACATCTTTGTTATCTTTCGCGATAAATGCTGCATCTCCAGACCAAACTGTTCCGATCCACGCATCTTCTGTAATGAATTTTTGTTTAATATTATCTGTATCAAATGCTAATAAGTTTGGAAGTAGCTTCTGTAAATCATTAGACGCTGTCTTTAACTGTGCATCCTCTTTTGTACTATTAGAGAAACCATTTTTCTTAAGTCCCATTCCTAATACTTCACGAGAATCATTTAATAAAGTAACATGTCCTTTATATTTATCGTTCCATAAATCCGCCCAGCTTGTAGGTGCTTCTTTCACATACTTTTTATTGTATGCAATGCCTGTTACACCCCAAGTATATACTAGAGAATACTTATTCTCTGGATCAAACGCAGGTGTTTTAAAGTTAGAAACAAGATTCTCGATGTTCGGGATGTTCTTCTTATCTAAAGGCGCTAATAAGTCCATCTTCGCCATCGTTTTCACCATGTAATCAGATGGCTGAATTAAATCATATGTCGCGCCACCAGCTTGTAATTTCGCAAGCATTTCTTCATTACTTGCATATTTATCATAGTTAATTTTCACGTTATATTTCTTTTCAAAATCTTTTAAAACTTGCTCATCAAAGTTGTCAGCCCAACTATAAATATTCAATTCTTCTTTCTTCTCACCACAGCCCGCAAGTACACCTGCAACAAGGCCGAAGCTAATAGCTGCGCCAGCTAATGTCTTCATCAATTTCATTGATTTTTTACCTCCTCGTTCTTTCTATATCATTCATATTATAAAGGAAGGTGTCCTCCAGAGTTTTCTTCACCGTCTGCACCTTTATTACGGAAAATTTCCGATAGCACCATTAATCCTACAATTACAACAATTAATATTGTAGAAAGAGCATTAATTTCAGGTGATACTCCTCGCTTAACCATACTATAAATGTATAATGGCAATGTTGTTGATCCTGGTCCTGATACGAAGAAACTAATTACAAAATCATCAATCGATAATGTGAATGTTAATAATGCGGCTGAAATAACTCCTGGTGCAATTGCTGGAAACGTTACATAACGAAACGTTTGCCACGGCGTTGCTCCTAAATCGTTTGCAGCCTCTTCTAAATCACGTCCCATACCAGAAAGACGTGCCGCTAAAATAACAACAACAAATGAAATACTGAATGTAATGTGTGCAATAATAATTGTTGTTTTTCCAAGTTCCATACCTAATTGACTAAATAGGATAAGTAAAGATAATCCCATTAAAATATCAGGAATTAAAATTGGTAAATATACAAGACCGTTAATGGCACCTTCATAACGATATTTGTAACGGTGTAATGCAATAGCAAAAATCACACCAAGAACTGTCGTCACAATTGTCGTTATAAGAGCAATCGTAATACTATTTACAAACGCATCAATAACATCTTGTTTTTGAAATAAATCTGTATACCAATGGAGTGTAAAGCCCTCCCATTCCGCATTAATGCGAGAATCGTTGAAGGAATATACCATTAAAACCATCATTGGAAAATACAAAAACAATAAGATTAACCAAGAATAAGAAACTAAAAACTTCTTCATTTTTGCCTATTCCCCTCCGTTTCCATCATATTTATATACTTTCGTTGCACGATAATATAAGTAAATTAACAGAACAGAGAATAGAACAACAATCATAGATAACGCGGAACCAAACGGCCAGTCACGTGAGCCTAAGAATTGGTTTTGAATTACGTTTCCGATTAATGCTACTTTCGACCCACCCATAACGTCTGATACAACAAACATTCCGATAGAAGAAACGAATACTAAAATAGAACCAGTTGTAATCCCTGACATCGTCATCGGTACTGTTACATTCCAAAATGCCTTTACTGGTGTTGCTCCTAAATCATAAGCTGCCTCTAGCTTACGCTTATCAAGCTGCTCAATTGCTGCATACACTGGTAAAATCATAAATGGTAATAAAGAATATACCATTCCGAGTATTACAGAAGGTGTATTATATAGCAGATTTAAAGGTTCACTAATGATACCTAGTTTCAATAGCAATGTGTTTACAAGTCCTTGTGAACGTAAAATAACAATCCATGCGTACGAACGAACAAGAAAGTTAATCCAGAACGGAATCGTTGCCAATAATAGAAGGATAGAACGATATTTACGATCAACAATTGTAATTGTATAGGCAAATGGATAACCGATTAATAAACATATTACTGTAGTAATAACAGCTATCTTCACTGTTTCCCATAACGTCCCCATATATAATGGATCAAACACACGCGCTATGTTATCTAATGTAAATTTCATCTCCACTGTCCCGTATGCTCCGCGCTGCATGAAGGCAAATGCTAATACGAACAGCAGTGGAATTAGGAAGAAGAGTAACAGCCATACGACTGTAGGTAATGCGAGTAATTTCCCTTTCTTCAATTTAAGGTCACCTCGTCCTCTTGCTCCCAGCCTACATATACATTATCCCCAATGCTCCACTGCGTTGCTTCTTCAGCAGTTTGGTATGCCATTAGTAATTCTGCTGTTTTCTCCTCACGTACATATAGCTTTTCCATATTTCCAACAAATTCAATATCTTCAATATGTCCAAGGTGGTATTCTTTTAAAATTGGCTCTTCAACCGAGCGAACTTTTACATTTTCAGGGCGAACTGCTACGTAGTTTTCCCCATTTTTCACGATATTATTTTCACCGATGAACGTCGCAACAAACAATGTTTTCGGTTGATTGTAAATTTCTTTAGGCGTGCCGACTTGTTCGATATGCCCTTTATTCATAACGACAATACGATCACTCATACTCATCGCTTCTTCTTGATCGTGCGTTACATATATGAACGTAATTCCTAAATTACGTTGTAAGTTTTTCAATTCACGTTGCAAATCTTTTCTTAACTTAAAGTCAAGCGCTCCAAGTGGCTCATCTAATAATAATACACGTGGGTTGTTTACAATTGCTCTTGCAATTGCTACACGTTGCTGCTGTCCACCAGAAAGCTTCGAAGGTTTACGATTACGGAACTCAAGTAACTGCGTTAAACGCATTGCCTCTTCCGCACGTTCTTTCTGCTCTGCTGCTGGTACTTTTTGCATTTTCATACCGAAACAAATATTTTTTTCAACATTCATATGTGGGAATAGTGCGTAATGTTGGAACACTAAATTCATATGACGCTTGTATGGCGGCAAATCGTTAATCTTTTCATCATCTAATAAAAGATTCCCTTTAGTTGGCGTTTCAAATCCTGCGATCATACGAAGTAAAGTCGTTTTCCCGCAACCACTCGGTCCTAAAATTGTTAAAAATTCTCCTTCTTTAATATCTAAAGAAAGAGGGGGGATAATCACTTGATTTCCAAAATGTTTTTCTACTGCTTCAACTTTAATAATCTTTTTCATTTTCCCGTCCTATCTACCTTAAATTTTAATTTTTATATTCATGAATAAATATTTATGTTCTATAGACTATTTTTTGTTTCGATCCAAACAAAAATGGTTGTTTAGCAGCGTTCTCTTCTATTCTTTATGTAGTATGTTTGATTCATTTTCGCATGATACATATGTCGAACAGAAAAACCCCTTCAGTTGCGAAGGGGTTTTTATCATACGGCTACGCCTACTGATAAACACCATCATCATTTTAACAACTTTCGTATGAATTTTAAAGCACTTTTTGTAGAAGAGTAACGAATTTTCATATCGAATGCTGTAGATTGGGACAAAATGCTTTTATAATGGGAAAAAGTCCGAAAACTTTGTTCACCATGATAGCTACCTAACCCACTGCTCCCAACGCCCCCAAAAGGTAAATATGGCGTTGCAAGATGATAGACAACATCATTAATACAGCCTCCGCCATATGAAATATTACTCGTCACTTTCTTTTGCACTTCTTTATCTTCAGAAAATACATATAGCGCTAATGGCTTTGGATGCTGTTGAATCGTTTCAATTACCTCTTCTATTTTTTCATATTCTATAATTGGTAAAATCGGTCCGAAAATTTCATCTTCCATAACAGCACTTTCCCATGTAACATTCGTTAACACTGTCGGCTCAATTTGCAATGTTGCTTTCTTATAATCCCCGCCAATCACAGGTTTACCGTCTTGCAAAAATGTACATAAACGTTCAAAATGACGCTCACTCACAATTCTTACGTAATTGTCATTTTGTAAAGGCTCTTTTCCATATTGCTCCGTGATTTCATGCCGTAATGCCTCGATTAGCTGTTCTTTCACTGAAGAATGAACGTACATATAATCAGGTGCCACACACGTCTGCCCAGCATTTAAAAACTTGCCCCAAACGATACGTCTTGCAGTTACATCTAGCTTCGCATCTTTATGCACAATACATGGACTTTTCCCGCCAAGCTCTAACGTAAGAGGCGTTAAATTTTTCGACGCTGCTTCCATCACAACTTTTCCAACACCAACACTACCTGTAAAGAAAATATAATCAAACGGCTCCTTTAAAAGTGCAGTGCTTTCCTCAACACCGCCTTCTACTACCGATACAAGCTCTTCTGGGAATAATTCTTCTACCATTCTCGTAAGCACATTTGAAACGTTTGGTGTTAACTCTGACGGCTTTAAAACGACTGTATTTCCGGCTGCCAATGCTCCTACAAGTGGTGCAATTGCTAACTGAAACGGATAGTTCCACGGTGCGATAATAAGCGTCACACCATACGGTTCTGGCACTACTTTCCCCTTTGATCCAAAATGAGTCAGTGCTGTTCGAACTCGCTTTGGCTTACTCCAAGAGGAAATGTGCTTCATTTGAAACGAAATCTCTTTTAGTACATATCCAATTTCTGTTGTAAATGATTCGTGAACTGATTTATTCAAATCCAATTTCAATGCTTGAAAAATCTCATCCTCAAAACGCTGAATTCCTTCATAAAGCTTCTTCAAACTATTCTTTCTCGTTTCTACACTTCTTGTATGCCCTTTGTAAAAATATTCCTTTTGTTTATTTACAATAGAGGAAATACTCATTCACTCACCTTCTCCCACTATTTTTATCCAATTCTTTCATTATTTATATAGACTTCATATGTAACAAATTTCTATTCGTAAAGTTACATTATATATGACTTTTCCAGCTATATAAAATTCATTGCTCACAAAAAAACTACCGAAAGAAATTCTCTCGGTAGTTTTACTGTATTAACGATATAAACGAACAGCACCTGCAGAGTTATCATCAGCTTGTCCTACTACTTCAAACTTCAGACCAAGCTTCGGTAAAATACGTCCTGCATCTGGAATTTGCTCATTAATATACTTTTTAGAGTCATCAAACTTCGGTACTCCTGGTAATCCATCGTATACGAATGTTCCACGCGTTGGAGATACAACTTTCCAAGCTGGCGTTTTGTCGAATGAGAACGCCGAATCAGCAATTTGGAATCGCGTACTGCTCTTAAATGTTGGTTTGCCATTTAAAGTTCCTGCAATTGCTTCTGGATGAGAGTCAACTACACCAAGGAAACCATGTCCTGGATGTACGCCAACCCAGTTATCTGTGTAAGCTGAATCCGCATACCATACAACCATACCAGTGTTATATACTGGACCGCGAGCAAATTTCAATGCGTTATCTGAACCCGCATAGTTTCTCCACTCTACATAGTAGTTATGCTTTTTCTTATCCATTCCGTTAGATGCAACGAAACCGTCCAATTTGAATTGTGGTGTACCTTCTGCATCATCAGAGAATGCAACATTTCCATCTACAGTTAGTGACGCATTATCAAGTGCAAATCCATTTAACGCCAATCCACCGTCTGTAATATATTCAAATACTAGTTTCACTTTCTTACCTTTGAATTGACTTAAATCATATGATTTATCAACCCATTTTCCATTTGTCGTAGCTGCATTTCCACTATTTGCTTTCTCACCAATTCTTTCAATCAACGTTTTTTGTCCATCTTCTGTTACAGCGTGTACTTCAAGGAAATCGTACTCTGCTTCGATTTCATACAATGACTTATAATCGAATTTTGCAGTCGTTGCTTTCGTTAAATCGAATAGTGGCGTTTCCATCGTTGTATGAAGGTCATCACCTTTTGTGCTGTAGTAATACTGTTTACCAAATGCAGGCTGAATTCCTTTTACCTCTTTATCTGGTAAGTTAACACGAATCAAACCTGGACGATCTGACTTCGTAACACTTTGGTCTAAGTATGTTGCTAGACCGATACCTTTATTTAATTTCTCGTAATCTACTTCTACGATATTCGCCCAGTTACCACCGATTGTTTTTTGGAAAAACTCTTTATTTTGTGGTGAAAGACTTGTAGGTGTTGTTCCTGCAATTTTACCAGCCCAGCTACCGCCACTCATAATAGACCAAGCTTCAACCGGCTCACCCTGACCGCTATATTGTGTATCATACTCATCTGGAAGACCTAAATCATGGCCGTATTCATGTGCGAATACACCAACTGCGCCATCTTCTGGTTCAATTGTGTAGTCGAATGCTGCCATCTTTCCGCCCCAATATGGAACTTTCGCTTGTGTACCTGCGATTGGGAATGGATTTGGTCCAACTGTCCAGCGATGTGACCAAATTGCATCATCACCTAATTTCCCCCCGCCAGCTTCTTGTCCAACGCCCGCATGAATAATCATTAAGTGATCAATTAAACCGTCCGGTTGATTTTTATTTCCATCACCATTTACATCGTATTGATCAAACTGATCAAACTGTGATAAGTCAAGTCCGCTATCTACAGCTGCTTTTAATGCATCTTTTACTAGATCACGTGGTCCTTTTGGTCCTTTATTATCATGACCTGTACCAGCATCAGCACCGTAATCAGCTGCTTTACCAGGAACCGTTAACCATTTTGTAACTGTTCCATCCACTGTGTAACTACCACCTGATTGCTCTTCATAATATTGTTTAAACGTTTCAATTTTACTTCCATCATCTAGTGTAAACGGCTCGTTACCGAATAACATTTTTTCATAGTGTTCTTTATTAAAGTCGTTGGAATACATGTAACCAGGCTCTTTATCAATATTGTTATGTTTGAAATCAGCGTACTCTACAAGCAAAACAAGTACTTTATCTTTACGAACTTCACCGTTATATTCTTTTTGTTTAGCAGGTGAAGTTGGCACTTTCCCATTTAAGCCGCCTCTAACTGGACTTGTTCCTGTTGCAGTCCCGTTTGCTGGTTGCTCTGATTTTTCTTTCGTATCTGTTTTTGCATCTTTCACTTTCTTTAAAAAGTCAGATGCTTCTTTCGTAAGTGGGTCCCCATTTGTCGCTTCTTTTCCAGGATTTTCTCCCTTTTTCTTCTCTACATACTTCTCAACAGCTTTCTTTGTTTCTGTCTCTGAAGCAGATGAACCAATTACCCCACGTTTTTTCAGTGCATCTGCTAATCTCTCTTCTGGGATTAAATGATCATCAACTGGACTTGTAGCTGTCTTGTTCTCCGGCGTTTCAGCATATGTAGGCTGACTTCCAGCACCAAGTGATAAGCCTAGAACAGCTGTCAAAGCAATTGATGATAACACTTTAAATGGTTTCTTTTTCATCCCTTATTTCCTCCCCTAATATAAAATATGTATTACAAATTAAATTTTATTAAAAATTCAATATTTTTTCAATATTTAGTTATATTATGTAATTTTTTTAATATATTTGTAAAAATTTCATAGTTAATATACGAATATATCATGATTCAACAATGTTTTCTGAAAATATTGAAAAGTTTTGACGAAAACCTTATACTTTCCATAGAGGGAATTTAATGGGGATTTTATCTTTGTTTCATCTACACAATATTCGATAATTTGACACATAAAATATAAAAGTCGGTTAATTATCGTCTACTATGTAGCAGCAATTATGACCAATAATTAGGGAGGAATTACACTTGTACAAAGATAAGGCTGACTCACTAGATCAAGAATGGATTGATTTAATACTTGAAGCTCTAGATGCTGGCATTGCCCTGCAAGATATTGAACACTTTTTTCAACGTATGAAGCATACGAGCCAGGCTCAATAGCCTCGTTCTTTTTAACGAATTTTATGTTATAATAATGACATCATAAGACGACTACATATTGATAGAAAGGTGCGCAAATATGATAGGAGAACGTATAAAACGCCTTCGTTTACAAAAAGGTATTTCACTAACAGAACTTGCCGAAAAAGCTGGTGTTGCTAAATCTTACATTAGTTCTATAGAACGAAATTTACAACAAAACCCTTCCATTCAGTTTCTTGAAAAAATCGCAACAGTTCTACAAATTCCAGTTGATACTTTACTTCACGATGAAACAACTACGGAAAGTCATCTAGACTCCGAATGGACACAGCTCGTTAAAGATGCGATGAGCTCTGGTGTCTCAAAAGAACAGTTTCGTGAATTTCTCGAGTTTACACAATGGAAGAAAAACCAAAAATAATACATAGTAAGGAGTGCTTAAAACGGCACTTCTTTTTCTTTATAAAAAAAAGCGGGGGATACCCGCTTTTGATTTATTATTTTTCTTCGCCATCTGTTTGGCTTGCGTTGAATGTCCATTCTAAGTTCAATGAATCGCCTTGGAATTTATTTTGATCTTTACCATCATCTTCGAATACAAATTGTACCCATAGATAGTCTTCTGATCCAGCGTCTAAGCCACCTTTTTCACCCCACTCTGGAGCAAATATATCTTTAGCTACAAGATCAGGATCAGCATTTTGTAAATCCGCTAAAGTTGTTTCATATACAGGCTCACTTTGCTTATCCCAGTTCCAAATGAATTTCACTTTAATGTGCTTACCAAAATCTTCACCAGCATTATCGTTTTTTGCATCTGTAATGCTGTACTTTGTCGCTAGTTTAACATCTTTAATAGCTAATGTTCCTTTGTTCTGTAATAAGAACTCTTTCTTAACTGAATCCCCTGGCTTTAGGTCTTTAATATCAACGATTGTTTTAGGGTTTAAAGCAAGATCTAACGTCCCAGCTGCAAATGTATTGTTCGACACTTCTTTGTCGCTAAAGAATGCGAATGTTCCTCCACCAATTAAAGATAACCCCAGTGCTGCTGATGCAACTCCCATACCTAATTTTTTCTTTAGACTCACAATAAATTCCCCCTAGCTATTTTTTGTATTTTTACATGCTTATTTCTTATTTCAAATAAGAGGTGTAACTAAAACTATATTAGCTTAGCTAATATTTGTTCTTTTTTGAAAACCTCAAGTTCATTATAACGAACGAAACTATATAAACACAACATTTTTTTTGATTATTTTTATTTCTCAACATTTTTTGTTTTTCCCAGAAAATTATTGAGAAATAAAATAAAACTTTCATCAGTGTTTTTTGTCCATCCCCACTGATTATTAACCTGCACCAAATAGCGTGCGGCCAACTAACTTCCTCGCATTCGTTGAATTTTTTGGCCCTTATACCTTCGAAAAAAACAACGCAAATAGATGAGTAGTAGGGCTCTCTCATCTATTTGTCTTATGATTGTATTTATACCTTCCGAAATGCTGCTGTATTTTACTTGCTATTCCTATTTCTTCTGTTCTTCTTGTTTCTTGCTCTCTTCTAACTTTTTCGCTTCTTCTTGCTTCTTACTTTCCTCTAGCTTTTTCGCTTCTTCTTGCTCCTTACTTTCCTCTAGCTTTTTCGCTTCTTCTTGCTTCTTACTTTCTTCTAGCTTTTTCGCTTCTTCTTGTTTCTTACTTTCTTCTAGCTTTTTCGCTTCTTCTTGCTTCTTACTCTCTTCTAGCTTTTTCGCTTCTTCTTGCTTCTTACTCTCTTCTAGCTTTTTCGCTTCTTCTTGCTTCCTACTCTCTTCTAGCTTTTTCGCTTCTTCCTGCTTCTTACTCTCTTCTAGGTTCTTTTGCTTTTCTGTTTCATCTACTAATAATTTCTCAAAGGCTTGAATTTGTTTATCAATTACCTGTAAATTAACCTCTTTATCAACATACTCACAGTTTTCTTTCACTATATGAAAACCAGCATTCACATAAGAGAATACTTGCTTAGTGGATTCATTTTTATTTTCCTTTAACTCTTCTTTCACTTGGTTATACGGATTTTCTATTGATACATATACTCTTTGTAACAGTTCTCTCTCCGCAACAATTTTCTCACGTCCTTGTTTCCACGTAGCAAGTGTCTGTTCTACCTCTTGAGTGGAAGTGAAAGTTAATTTTGATTTCATCTCTTCATACTCATGCAAAATAACTTCCTTATGCTGATTAGCTTGATCTGTTAACTGATCAACTGTTTTTGGAAAAATACTTGCTGTAGAAATAGTAGCCTGCACTTTCGTCTCATGAGTGAAAGCTGCTTCGGTATAAGTTATCATTTGAGAACCTAAATAAAAAGTAAAAGAGCACAAACATGGCAATATAAGCATCTTTTTGAATTTGCGAGGTGTCTTCAGCATTTTAATCTCTCCTATCGAACAACTTGTTCTTTATCAAGAACTATATCTTTATTATAATAAAGTGAATTACAAAATGAAATATAAATTATGTTTCTTTTTACATTTCCCGTTCAGCACAAAAAGAGACTACTTTTGATAGTCTCTTTTCAGTATGATTATTTCTTCTCCACACCATCGCCTTGTTGTGCCTCAAATGTCCATTTTAATTGAAGTTTATCACCTTGGAATTCATTTTGAGCTTCATTTTTATTTATGAAGTGGAATTTCACTTTAAATGAATCACTAGTTCCTGCTTCAATACCTTTCTCAGGCGACAGCCAACTTACTAAATCATTTTCTGCAGCAGTCAATGTTTTACTCTTCAACTCTTTTAATGTCATTCTCTTAATTACGTCCTCTTGTTTATCAATATTTTTTAAGAAAACTACTTCAATGTCTTCACCAAAGTCTCTCTTATTATCCTTCTTCACATCTTCTACATCATACTCTGTATTTAATAATACTTTTTTAATATCTAATGTACCTTTATTCTCTAATGTAAACTCTTTTTCAATTGTATCACCTGGTTTTAAATTATCCACTTTCACAATTGTTGATGGGTTCAGCGCTAAATCCAATGTCCCAGACGCAAATGTATTATTTGACACTTCTTTATCGCTAAAGAATGCAAATGTTCCTCCACCAACTAATGCTGCTCCTAGTACTGCTGATGCGATGCCCATCCCTAATTTTTTCTTTAAAGTCATGTCCAAATCCCCCATAATATATATATATTTGTTAATTTCCTAGTAGGAAATTATAACTAGACGGATTGTTCTACTTTTTTATCTTTCTTTTCTCCGTCGATGCTACGAATAGCGCCAAAAATAGAAATCGCGGAATAGCAAAGTAAAAGGACTCCTGGAATAATAAGAAGTAATGCTGCTCCCGCTTTTGAACTCGCATAATTCAATCCATAACCAAGGTATGGAACTGTAATATCTGCATATTTTCCGATTACATTCTCTGCAAGTACTGGTGCTAAATCTGGTCCGTTGTTGTTATCCCCTTTTGTTTCATACATTACTTTTCCATTTATATCTTTCACACCGATAATACGGTGAGTGACAATTTTGTTATCTTTCTCTTTAAACGTAATAACATCACCTTTTTGATATTTAGAACCATCTTTCGTTGGCTCTATCGCAATGATTGACCCTGTCAAAAATGTTGGCTCCATCGATCCTGACAGAACGCTCTTAAATTGATATCCCATCACTGTTGGATCACCACCACTCGCTTTTGAAGAAATAACTACAAAAGCTAAACAAACCATTACCGCAAATAAAACAAATGAGATAACGTTGCTAATTACCTTCCAAATTAATTTCATCATCTCTCTCCCTCTCCGTTGTTTTATATTATTTGAAGTATGCAATATCCACATTAGTTCTTTAACAAGAACACAACTAAATAATATAACGAACGATAGAGGAATGCAATAAGAAAATTTACAATTATTAGTTATTTATAAGAGGTATATTAACGCAAAAAAGACCGTGACAAAATCTCATCACAGTCTCCATATTAGCTATTTACTTCTCTTCTGATTTCACCCCTTGGTTATTTCGGCGCAGCACTACATATAAAATCGCTCCAAATAATACAATCGCTCCTACACCAACACTTATCACTTTCACATTTGATCCCTTTACTTCAGGTTCAACTGTATCTTTTTTAGGTATCGCGAAAGTAACATCTTCTTTTGAAAGAACATTTATCGTCGCAATTGTTTGACTATTTTTCGTAATATCAACTGCACCAACTACCTCACCACGGTGGATTCCTTTCTGATACAACGAATCTTTATCTAATGAAGCGGCCCGGAAAGTCGTTCTCACATTTTTCCCTTCATCTTTCTTAAGCATAAGTTCTACACTTTTTTCAAGTTCACTATCAATATCTTTATTTAAATACGTTGTCTTTTGATGCCAACTATGCTTATCTAGTACAGTTTGCTTCGTAAATTGCCCAAAAGAATATTCCGCCATCTGCTTCAAATCTTCATAAATTTCAGGTCTTTGAGAAGCCATTACTACATTTATAATACGATTACCATCCTTCTCATTTAATAAAACGAGCGTATTGCGCGCTTCATTTGTAAATCCTGTTTTACCACCCATGCTATATGGATTTTCAAAATAAGTAGACTTATTAAAAATAGACACCGTCTGGCTAGACGTCGTAACCGTCGTCCTTTTCGTATTCATCGCTTGTAAAATCTCAGGATATTTCTGCACCCCTCTTGTAATCATGGCCATATCATATGGCGTCGTATAATGATTTGGATCATGCAACCCATTCGGCGTTACAAAATGGCTATCTTTCGCCCCTAATTGTTTCGCCTTTTCATTCATCATATTCGCGAAATTTTCAACACTTCCTCCAATACGCTCCGCAATCGCATACGACACATCATTCGCACTCAGCACCATTAAAATCATAAGTGCAGTATTTCTATTAATAGTCTCACCAGGTTGAAACTCAATCTGATAATTACTCTTCTCTTGATCTAATGCTAATTGTGAAAACGTAAATTGATCCTCTGGCTTCGTATGCTCCATCAGCAAAATCGCCGTTAACACTTTCGTCATACTAGCAGGGAACGCACGATGATGTGCATTTTTGTCGTACAACACATCTCCTGTTTTTGCATCAATTGTAGTCGCAAACTGACTAAAAACATTCGGTCCTTCCGCAGGCGGCGGTGCCACTTGCTCCGGATTTACTCCAATATTCGTCTCAGCATTTAACGTCATAGGTGTCAAAAAAAATAAACAAATAACCGTAACAAAAACCGAAATTTTCTTAAAATTTACCATATGACTCTCCCTTTTTCCTTTACTTTCACATTTTATAACATAGCTCTACCAATCTATATGTAATTTGTATTAAATTGGAAGAATATTCACTGTTTTTTACTATATCACATTTTTACGATGAGGACCATAAATATACAACAAAAAATAAGAAGGAATTACTCTTTCTTATCCTTCTCATCAATCAACGAATCTATTAACTTTTGACCAGCTTCCTCGGCTGTAATCTCATCCGTCATACCCATAAACGACCAACCTTTAGAATCGACCCACTCAACGAACTCTTGCAAAAACTCATCATGCGTCACATCCACATCAAGGATCGATCCATTAATCGAAATCGTTCTATTTCTAGACACACGCATCTTGAACGTTTTTCTTACCATTACAATAATTCTCCCTCTACTCCTGAATATTTATAAATATCTTGTACTTCATTTATACATGATTTCTTGAAAATTGTAAAAAGGATATATTGGCCAAATTGCATACTGAAAATGAAAATCTATTATTATATAATTCTCAAACTACATTCATTTGGTCATAAATTGCATAATACATCCATATAAAAAACAAAACAACTTACATTTTATCACTTCAAATACAAATGACTTTAGTACAATAAAATAGAATATACTAGAAAAAACTTAAAATGAGGAGGAACTCCATGGCGCGTTGCACGTATTGTAAAACGAAGTGGAAAGTAAAAGATGTATGGTCACTTCTCATAACATTTAAAAAAGATTGTCCGTATTGTTTCGGACGGCAATATATGTCTAATGATACCTTTCATCACGCTAACGCCGCTTTACCTTTGCTATTCTTATGTCCTTTACTTGTTGATCTAAGTGACGAAAATCCTTTAGATAAATATCGAAAATAATATAACCGCTACATTCAAAACCTACTTTCTATTCAGTTCTCTCCTTATTAATTCTCCCTTTATTCACTACTAATATACTTGCACATGTTCCCTCTTTAAAAACTTACTATAAAAATATTGTAAAATTTCAGTTAATTATATATAATTGCTTTAGCATAATGATTAGATGCTACTATATAAGTATTTTTAAAGATCCCGTAGCTCAGCAGGGAGAGCGCCACCTTGACAGGGTGGAGGTCGCTGGTTCGAGGCCAGTCGGGATCATTGTTATAAAAACCGTGTCAGATTAACGTTTGATGCGGTTTTTTATTTGTTTAAGCAACTCTCTATAGAGCCAATGGTCACAGAATTGGTCACATTCCCTACAAAATCTCTTCTATTTTGTTAACTGCATCTTCCTGCATCGTTGGTAATACATGTGAGTAAGTGTCCAATGTGATTTTGATGTTACTATGCCCTAACCGCTCGGAAATCACTTTCACATTCACACCTTTAGCCAGTAGTAAAGTTGCATGTGTATGACGTAAATCGTGAAAGCGAATCTTTGGTACAGCCGCTTTCTTAATCAAAGCATTTAAACTCCTTCTCACATTAGCAGGATTAATTGGTGTTCCAGAAGGAGTACACATCACCAAGTCATTGTCTTGGTATTCCACACCTTGACTCAGCTTCTCTTTTAATACGACTGCTCTGTGCTTCTTTAACTTTGCTATTGTGGATGCAGGTAATAGTATCTTTCTTAAACTTGATTTCGTTTTTCCTCCAACCAAGAACGTCTTCCCATCATGACTTAACGTTTGGCTAATGGTCAAATGTCCCTTTTCTAAATCAACATCTTTCCACCGTAATCCTAGCAATTCACCTTGTCGCATTCCAGTTACAAGAGCCATATGAAAGACGATAGAATATCTGCTATCCTGTACAGCCTTTAAGAACAATTGTACTTCTTGTTCGTTCCATACAGTTAACTCTTCCTTATCATCTTTGGGCAACTTCGTTTTCGCTGCAACATTTTTAGTGATTAATTCTAAATCTATTGCATGCTCAAGAGAGTTCCGAATGATTTTGATTATCTTCTCAATTGTTCCTCGCTTTAAACCTTCGTCTCGCAGTGAATTAACGTAGTTTTGCATATACAATGATGTTAACTTAGCTAGTTTGATATTGCCTAGAGAAGGGATGATACGACTGTTCAAATAGCCCTTCAGTACCTTTGCTGTTTGGTTACCAACACTGTGCTTCTTGGTATTGAACCAATCCTGTAAGTATTCACCATAAGAGATTTTGCTAGGTCCTACATATGTTCCAATATGAACTTCTGAAAGCAGCATTGTTAAAGCATTTTCTGCTTCCTTTTTGGTAGCAAATCCCCTTTTCTTCTTTTGCTTTCTCTTACCTGTTAGAGGGTTGACACCAATATCTACAATATAAAAATACTTTCCTGTTTTTTTATCTTTTTTGATGCTTCCTTTCAATGTTAAGATCCTCCTTAGAGTCCTTAACTGTAGCTGTATATGGTAATTTTATTATATCAAATAATATTATTTGATATAATAGTTGTATATGAGGTCATATGGTGGGCAAAAAGGATAGATGTAAACAGGTATAATCCCCTGTCCATCTATCCTTTCCTATTTACCCTATATAATGTTTGACATTCTTGACTTTTAATAAAAAATCTTTGTTCGAAATAGATTCTTTTTATTTATTGTAAAATATGAGTTTGTAACATATTTTTAATCAAACTTTATCCCAAAGCTACAATTGTATATCTACAGGACAAACAAATATATCCACATGGCGTTCTCTCACACCTGTATTTCCAGTAGGTTGAAGGATTCCCCTACTCATTATGCGCACTCTTATAAATCTGTATATTTTGTTTTTACACCGTAAGCTTTTTCAACAGGATATTTGCTGTTGTTCTTTTCTATTTTGTTTTTTACAATCTCTTCTACATCAAATCCCAAGTCATTTGCTAATAACATTGAATAAATAAGTACATCAGCAAGTTCATCTTTAATATTATCCATGTTTTTATTTAGAGCTTCTTCATTACTTTTCCATTGAAAATTCTCCAATAGTTCACTGGCTTCTAGTGATATGGAAATTGCTAAATCTTTCGGATTATGAAATTGCTTCCAATTACGTTCATCTCTAAATTGAATAACTTTGTTTGTTAATTCTTTAATTTCATTCATTTTTACACCTTATTCCATCAATTTATTCACTAAAATGCTGCATAAAATATAATTCTTTTATTTACATCTATTTATACGGTAGAAAAAGACCTAGAGGTAGGAACTCCTTCAGAAATTTTCTTTTCAAAATACTCCCTTACATTCGAGCTTTCGAAATATACTTTACATCCTTCGATACCTCTAGTCAGTAAAATATAATAAATGTTTAATATATAAGCTGTAAACTCTTCTTCATTAAACTCTTTTAATAAAGGTGTTCCACCTGTATCTTTATAGTTTTCTCTTACACCGACCAGATTCCCTTGATCGTTTACTTCGATATCATTTCCGATAATTACGCCAACATAATCGATGTCAGCGCCTTGAATCGCATGAATAGAGCCGATTTCTGTCTTAGAACTTTCTAATTCAACCCACTTTTCATGCTGACTATTCCAACGCCATTTATTACAGCCATCTTCCCAGTCATACGGCAACTGCGATTTTTCCTTTCCCTTATTATCGCTAGACTTCGGATTTGACTTCCATTCCTTCGTATAACCAGCAATGACACGATTTGTAGCATTGGCATGAAATTTCTCCATATCTGTCGTAAAATGGAATAATTCACCGATAGAATCTACAATTTGGAAATACGAATCTTTATTTTTATATTCAAAAATGGCAGGATCAAAATTACGATCATCTGAAATATTTAAGGCATACTGAATTCCTTGTACAAAACTTTCTCCATCAAATACTTCGTTGTTAATGATATTACTTTTAATTCGAAACTGTTGCTTTAAGTTATATTTTTTATATTCAATCGTCTGATGATTAAAATCATTACGTGTAATATCTTGTGGGCGTATGGATTGAAACGCATCGTAAAATAACACAATACCTTTTGATATTTCTTCTAGCATATGTAATTCATTAATATGAGGCTCTTTTTTATTAAAATGTCTTTTGGACACTGGATGCCCTTTTGGATAATAACGTTGCAGACGATGCGATTCATCTACTAAAACTATATCAAATTCAATTTTTTCTTTTTTCGCTCTACTAATTAACTGACCTGCTCTTTCAAACTGCAATTTCCCAGCTAAATTCAGTTGCTTTAACACTCGATTAAATTTATCAGTTAAATTCCCTGTCGTTACAATACCAATTTTTAAATCTGGATTTTCATTAATCAACTTGTACATTATAGACATTAATAAAATAGACTTACCTGTTCCTGCTCCACCGATTACCATATGTTTATTATGTATATTTTTAATAATTTCATCTTCATAATCTAATTGCTGTTGGCTTAATTGCTTAAAAGGTGAATACTTGAATAAAATTTTATTTCGAACCTTTGACAGCTCTCGTGTAACTACTAACTTTTTATCAAATAACTTATTCTCCCAAAGATCAACAAAGACAACCTGTTCCATTTCATTTCGTCCATTGTATACTGGCTGAGCCTGACCGTTATTGCGATTAAATAAATTAAATTTCGTTACATCTCTCTCAGCAAACATATGATTGATAAGCATAAATTCTAAATCTTTCACATGAGATTCTGTAAACTTTGAGGCATTGTAAATAACGATACATTGATCAAACTTTCCTTCTAAGAAATGATCTTCCCTCATATGTTGATCATGTCTTGTACAAAAATCTTTTGTCTCGCCTATATAAATATTTTTCAGCTCTAAATTATAATAAATATAAGTAACAAATACATCTTCTAATACTCTACGTTCAATATTAGATAAGCCTCGAATACTTTTTTGATGTACTATTGTTTGATTTATTTCTAATGGAAATTCTAATATACTAAAATCCATAAAAAATCCTCCTAATGTCTCTTTCTTTTGTATTCCTCAATAATATCATTAAGTCTTTGAACTGATTCTATCATTACTTGTATCTCAAATAGAGGTGAAGTATATCCTCCATAATCTGAACCCTCAACATCTATCGCTTGAACCAAGTTTTCTATAGCTATTGCAATACCTTCAATCTTCCTTCCGCTGTTATAGGTATAGTATCGAATTCGTTTGATACTAATGAAGGGTTTTTAAGTTCTTCGGAAATCATATTGCAAGTATTATACGGCACTTTTCTAATCTGCCTCAAGAAATGCTCTCATAAATATCTCCCCGTTTCCTTTAATACATTATATAGCATTCATGAGTTTATATAGGATATAAACATTAGATAGAAATAAGAAACAATAGTCTGTTGTTCATTATTATTATTTTTTGTTATAAGAAAAACCTTAACTGAAAAGAGTTAAGGCTGTAACGCAGAGTTCTCATATTAATAGTCTTGAGGATTTATCTAAGAAACTACAAGACTATGTACATTGGTTCAATCATATTCAAATTCACGGAACACTTGGATATGTAAGTCCAATTCAATACAATCTTGAACACCTTAAGAAAACTGTCTAGTTTAGTGTTAATAATCCATATATCTTTATGTAAAGTGATATTTCTATCCGCTTGTACAATATACCCTTTAAGTATATTATCTCAATTAGTGTCAAATCCCTCTCATTCTATGAATATATTTCCAAAGTTAATCAAAAGAAAAATACACACCTAGAGTTGAAGTATCTTATATAAAGCATAGAATATCCTTTAATTTCTTCTGGGCCGAATTTATTTGTTTAAAACAGTGAGTTTTACAATTACTTATTTTTAATGATTATAGGATACAGCTCACATTATTTCTGCTTATTTATTTGTCGATTACTAAGTACAAATTTTAAATTTCTACTTTTTTTCCCATAACATCCTAGAATAACTTCCGCAACAGTTCTAACTGCTATCCCTTCTTTAAATTCTACATACCCATCCTTTATCTCTAAATAGTCAGTGTCTTTTTCATGATATGAAATATCAGAAAGGATGTCCTTTCCACATATTTCCTCACCGTTATCTAATCTTACAGCTAGTTCGATTTGAAACCTTTCTCCTATACCGAGCGTTTTAGTTGCTGATTTTGGCTTTGTTATTTTTATTCGCTCACATGGCTTTCCAGGCAAATAAAATACAGTAGTCGAATTTTTATATAGTTTTTTTGTTAGTCTTAAATTATACGCTTTCATTCTACTATGCCACCCTTTACATAGAAGAAATTGCTCCCATGTAAGTTGATTGATTCGATAAAGTTCGTAGTCTTTCAATACTACTACAAGAACATAGTCAAATTGTGGCTCACTTTTTTCTTCCTCTTCATCTAATTCTATACTTTGAAAGGTTCCAGTTGTGCTTCCAGTTACAGTTTTTATACTATATCTTTTTCCGTCTTCGCTTGTAGCATCATAATGATTATGACCAACAGGAGTTGCTGTTAAATTAGGTAATTCAGAGGTCTTATTAAAATACTTTATTGCTAAATGTTCTCCTAGCTCGCCAATAAGGTTCTTTGTACGGAAGACCTCACGAGATTTTAACTCCGCAATTGAATTAGCAAAAAGATTTAATAATAGATTAGTGTCCAAATTCTTCATATCCACTATATTATTCTCCATTTTCAATCACCATTTCTGTTTATATAATCTAAATTTATACTATAAGTCTATTTTCTCTTAACACTTCTATGTTACCAAATACAGCTTTTAGAAAATTAGGAATTACAAGCAGCGTTGTAATTCCTATATTTTGATATTTTGGTTTACTAAGTCATAAATTAAATCAGCAATTTTAGATGAGCGATCTTTAATCGAGTCTTTATCAAAATGTCCCTTTGTATTAGGTACATACTTACTTTCCTTTTCGTTCACCAAGGAAACTAAATTTGCGTTCTTACCACCTTTTGTTGTGGAAATCAAATCTTTAGCAACTCTTTGCGTGATTATAAAATCTTGATCTGAATATAATTTAATCTTATCCTCAAACTTTTTATTTCCTACACTCGAATTTTCATTATTGAAAAGTAAAGTTAAATTACCAATAAGATTTTTATGATTTTTAAAATCCTCTACTGCAATAAAGCCTGCATCAGAAATATCTTTATCAAAAATAACCTCTTTAGATAAAATATGCTCTACGGTGATTTTTTGTTTTTTCGGAGGTACTATTACCGCACTATTACCATGGAAATATAATTCAATAAACTTTAAAATTACAGATGCCTTATTAGATAAGGTTCCATTTGCATTTTCAAGCTTTCTTAATGGTAATATTTGTTTAATATCTGTTGATTTACTTAAAATATTTTTCTTTGCTTCAGCATCAAGTTTTTTATAAGCATCATCTATATACTTTCCATTTTCAAGTTCTGAATAGTATTTTTGCAAAATTGTCGGAAGAATGCTTTCAATAAAATTCATTTGTGTAAATGTAAATAAAACAGAAGCTCCAAGTCTTACACCAAGGTCTAATACTTGTTCCTTCAATTTTTGATCTGCTTGGTAAAAGGGTATTAATAATGAATGTAACTGTTTAATATTGAAAAGTTTAAATATGATAAACATGTTATGATCATCTAAAAAGACTTTGTAATTTCCTTTTTCTATTTCAGAGTATATCTTAGAAACATCTTTTAAATCCCTTACTAAGTCAAATATTTCATTACTATTAAGCCTTTTAGTTTCAAAATAATCGTATACAATATCTTTTTTTATATTTTCTCCATATTTACCAATAATGTAATGCTTCAAAAAAGTTGAAGAAGATATTTTCTTTTTAGGGTTTAATTGAAGGTTAGAAATAAATTCATTCCAATCATTATTAAACTCCTCTACATCATCTTTTTTATTTATACCTTTGGATATAGTCTTAAGGAATAAATTTTTCACTAAATCAAGTGGCTCTAAGCTTCTTCCTCGATCATTAAGTACCTCAAATAATTGAAACGCTTTATTATAACTAGTTGATACAGTTACAATAAAATAGATACGACTTTTAAAATAAGAAATGAAGTTTTTCAACTGTTCATCGCTTAATGCTTCTAAATAATCTTTGGCTGTTGTATAGACTTCCTCGATTTTTGAATCAGACTCTAATTTTACTTCATATTTTTTATTGTAAAGAATATTTTTATACACCTTACCAAAATTTAGTGTTGGGTCATGTATTAATTTACAATCCTTAATTTCATCATCATTATCTAAAATTGCGTACGATTGAACGATGTCATTTAGTTTCATCTGCCATTTCTTAATTTCTTTTGCATTTTGTGATGTAGTTATTTTGGCTTCAACAATTTCCTCTAATGATTTACAAATTAATGTTGTTGTAGTAAGACGCTGTTGTCCATCAACTACAAGATAACGTTCATTGTCTGTTGGTTTTATTAGAACTATATTTCCTAATAAATATCCTTCTAGGTCATCTTCACCTACTGAAAAACCATTAGTATCTTCTGATAGATCATCTAATAGTTGTTGCACTTCTTCTTGCCCCCATACAAAATCCCTTTGAAAATCGGGTATCAAAAACTTATACGAGTCATCTGATAAAAAAGATTTAATATTTAATAGCTCTGAACTAATACCATTTTTAATCATAGTTCTATCCTCTCAGTTGGCATTTTTTCTCTTCAAAAACACTCATTAATATATACAAATGCTGCTTTTAATTATATTCTAACTTAAAATTAAAGGAAATTATTATTAATCATAACTATAACTCAACTAACTTTAAAGCAAATTCTTCATTTTTACGTTTATATTCTTACTAAATAAAAGACAGGTAGCTGTTCTGCCCCTGTCAAAATAACCCCTTTATTTTTTTGGTACGCCCCTATTGAAAAAGTGACTACTTTATATTCTATTTTGCAAACTAATAAAATCGATATTTCATTAATTAATTAAAGGTTGAAAAATCCCTGACATGTGCTTACACCCACTATGTACTGGTTCCATAAATGCAAAGGCATAAAATGTGAGAAATATCCCCCTAATATTATTCCTAAACGAATAATTAACTTTCAAGGGAGAAGGCGTAATTTATGTTGAAAAAACTACCTCATTTACCATTTTAGTAATAACGGAGTTTTCATTTAAGACTTATAAATGTAGATTTTCTACATTTATAAGTCTTAGGAGTTAATATATTCATCTATCCTAAAATCCAATATCGTAGTATTGTTTAGGCATCCACCCAGAACCTTTAATAGAAGAAGCATAATTAAAAGTTGTTTTTAAAAATTCTGCTCTTAACTTACTATTCTTTCCTGTTTTCATGATGATTGTTTCTTTAAGAGGATGATTACTTTCAATTAGATATTCATTCCGTTTGTATAATCGCTCTAACAAAGATTCATGCGGTACTCTAGCAAATTTACCATTGTGTTCTCCCCTATTACATTCTTGACAAGTTAATACAAGATTCCATACACCATTTAAATCCATATCCACCGTTGATAAATATTGAACAGAGAGCGGTATAAAATGATCTACATCACAGGTATTTGGTTGACCACTATCAATAGAAATACTTCTATAACAATAAAAACATTTTCCTTTTTGATACCCATTTAGTGGTTTTCTTACAGACGTTAAATTTACACGTTCATGAGAGTGTAAATACCTCTCTGGTGTAATAGACTTCAAAAAGAAGAATTGCTCAAGCTCCCCATCAAATCTAACTTCTAACTTTGGATTTCTTTCCGTCCAAGCACTTTCTACTAAGTTCCATCTACCTTCAATCTCATTGAACAAATTCGCTCGTTGTTCACTTTCATTCAAGATATAGATACTATCAGTTAATGCGATACCTAACGTTTTTCCCTGAACAGACTTTTCATAGAACAATGTATTAAGTTCCCCATTGGGAATGTTATGAAAAGCATCTATTACATTATTGAAGCCTACTTTTTCAGTAACTTGCAACAACTGTTCCCATGTAATTTTCTGTTCATTGTACAATTCTAACGCATTGATAAACTTAGATGATGCACTAGTAATTTGCCTTTTTCCATTCCCTATATGCTCTAACATATACTTAGCAAATATCGGTGACAACTCCTCAAGGCTTACAAAACTCTTATCACTTTTTCCTAGCTCTAATAGTGTCTTTGCAAAAGCAAACTTATATGTGGCTACATTTCTTCCAAACAAGTAAACCGATCGAAATTTAGATTCTAATGATTGGTCATTCTCAAGGAAATTATTCATACAATCCCCCCCTTAGTAATTATTAGTCCTTTACGTCAATAAGGTAGATAGCTTTCTCAAAACCACCTCGCTTTTCTTTTTTCTCCTTACGAATCGCTTCCAGCTCTTCAAAATCTACCCCATAAGCTCCCAATGAAGCATGAATTAACTCTAAAATATCTGCGAGTTCCTCAATAGCTCCCTTTTTTTCAACAGCTTCCATAAACTCATGTGCTTCCTCAATCATTTTTGCTTTTACTTCTACTAGTAGCTCATCAGATGTAAGTATTCTTGCGTTGTAGCTTAAACCCTCAGCTTTGATAATTTCCAAAATATTATCTCTTACTAATTTGTTATAGATAGGCATGTTTAATCTCCTTTGTATATATTAAGTCTTTAAATTAATCGTATCACGATAATTGCCTCATCCACCATATTACGTCAAAATTTTAACTAGTCTAAATTCTTGCTGTTTGCTAAACTATCTAGAAGGAGTGATTTGATGAGAAGCAATAAAGAATTTTGTCCGTATTGCCATTCTGATTTACAAGGAGAACCTATACCCAAAAAATCACAAAAAGCATATGGTACAACTCATTTTTCAAGAAAAATTGGGATTAGTAGCATTGAAGCTGATAAAATCGTTAAATGGAAATGTCCAGACTGCGAGAAAGAGTGGAAAGTAAAATAGTTAGCCAGCATAAAATTTCTGTCAATAACTATCGTTTCGTCGAAGCTATTTTTTTCGTGAGATGGATTTTTACCTACTCACATCTTACCTTAGGATTGGATAGGCATTAGAAGTGGGAAATACCCTCCAATCAAATGTAAATAAAAAGAGACCCCTTTAAGAGTCCCTTAACTTTCTAACTGATGTTCTTTGATTAACTTGTCTAATTTTGGTCTTGATATCCCTAGTTCTTTAGCAAGCTGCGACTTAGAAACTACTCGATTCATATATCGTTTATAATGCGTTTCAAAGTCTGAGATAGATACTTCTTTTCTTCCTTTGTAACTTTCCTTCTGCTTTTGCTTTTGCTTCTGCTTTTGCTATCGCAATGCCTTCACGCTGTCTCTCAAGCATGTTTTCACGTTCAAAATCGTTAATAGCACTAATCATCTTTAACATTAGTCTGCCAGTTGCTGTTGAAGTATCAATATTCTCCTTTATTGATACTAATTGAACTCCTTTTGATTCTAATAGTTCGACTAGTTGTAATAAGTCTTTAGTGGAACGTGCTAATCTTGAGAAGTCTGCAACAAAGATCGTGTCCCCTTCTCTCGCAAAATCTAGCATCTCTTGTAGCTTTGGTCTGTCTGTATTTTTGGCTGATGCTTTTTCTTGATACACCTTATCTATTTTATACTGTTTCATAGCTTCGACTTGTCTTGCTTCGTTCTGTTCAACTATTGATACTCTGATATATGCTATGTTCATGTTCATCATTCCTTACGTACTCATCCGATGAATCAAGGATTTAATTTTACATAGCTTATAGACAACAACATGATACAAGCAAAAACATCAATTATTTTTGGTATCAGCCTAATAGAATAACTGTTATCGGTTATCCTTGTCGAAATACATTAACTTTTTACTATAGGATGTGATTAATTTAGCACACTTAATCACATCCATTATTTTAAGTCATGTCGGAAATTTACCGATTGAATGTGTGAATGAGAGTTGTTTCTATATCTGCCTAACCCACAAACAAACTTACTCACAGCTGGCTTAAATAATGCCATCAGAATCAATTCCAACAACGAAACAATGAACAGACCTCTTAACCCCCACCACGCATGGGCGTGTGTGTATTAAAAAAAGACATCCAGCTTAGTTGGATGTCTTTTCATAACTTTACTTAACCGATATTTTTGATTAATATCACTCACCTTTAAGTGAAGTAACAGTTATAGTTTTCTCTCACAATAGTTTTTTCTTTAGATATCAATGCCTTTCTATAAATATGGCAATAGTACAGACCTTTCTCTCGAATCTTTAAGATCTAACCATCTAAGATAAAACTACCTTTCATATTTTTGCTTATATTTTTCATTAAAAGTAGTAGCTATTAAAATTGATACAATTTGATCTCCTTTACATAGTGGACAAACCGTGCCATTATATCCTACTAAACCTCTTCCGTTACACCTTGGACATTCAACTTCATCAATGCTTTCCCTATCATAATTATTTAATTCTTCGGCCGTTATCTTCTGGTCACCATTACAGTAGCCACATAAGACTCCATTAATCCCCTGAGTACCATTCCCATTACAATGCGGACATTCAACTTCATCAATATTATTAACATCATAGGATGCCGCCTTTTCTGGAGTAATCAGGGAATCTCCTTTACAAAAGATACAAATTTTATTGTTCAGCCCAGTAGTTCCCCTTCCATTACAATGGGGGCAGGGTTTTCGTAAATCCTTTTTGATATCAAATTGTTTTACAATCTCCTTTGGTAAAAATAAGGAGCCTCCACAAAATGTACATAAAGTTCCATTAATGCCTAGAAACCCGTTCCCTTCACATGCAGGACAAAAATCAATTCCTAATTCTTCAAAGTTATAATTCTCTGCTTTCTCTAGTATTACAACTTGATCTCCTTCACAATAAATACACAAATCACCTACAAATCCAGTGATTCCTTTACCATAACAATGTGGACAATCGGCTTCATTAAATTTTGTTGGATCATAGTTACCTTTTTTCTCACGAGTAACATAACCTACACTATCACAGTATGTACAAATTTTCCCATTAAGTCCCCTTATTCCTTTACCATAACAATGCGGGCATTCTTCCTCATCCAAATCAATAATTATTTCTTCAGATTGCTCTAAGATTTCATTTATTATTTTCTCAGTATGTACTTTTGAATCACTTTGCTCAAGAGTTCCGATAATATCTGAAATATAAGGAGCTTTTTCGTTTATGAATTTATCAATAGGAGCAGCTTCTTGATCTTTCCTTGCTTGTTGTAAAGCTTCTTTTGTTATAGAAGAAATGTCCTTTAGAAGTTGCTTAGACTCGGTTAAATAGACCTGTTGTAAAGTTGAATTACTTTCTTCTTCCATCTTGTCTTTTACTTCATGAATTATGTTAATTAATTGTGTCAATTTCATTGTTGCATTTGCTTCATAACGAAGGATGCGTTTTCTAGCACTTTGTTTGATAGATTTTACTTGTTTAACTTCTTCAATTGTAATATTAGTGGAAAGTTTATACCCATAATCATATTGTGTATGATGGTTAGGACATAAATATATTAAATTATATGGAGAGTTGTTTGGGTAAACACTCACTGGCTCTATATGTGCAATTTCACCATGATTCATATCTCCACATATTGCACAAGCATAAAAGGATTCACGTTTAATATCTTCTTTAATACGATCTGGTATATAAGGTCGTTGTCCTTTTGGAGAGCGTGGCCAAGGCTTATTTAGGTAATTCATAAATGAGATTACTTTGTCTCTTTCAAAGTAGAGATCTTCGCTTTTTAGATAGTAGGGGAGTGTTGTTGACTCACCTCTTTTTGGACAATATTTCATAAAATATTCAACGAGTTCTACCCCTACTTGCATAAGCATTGCTGTTTCAAGAATATTTAAATCTTTTTTCATAAAAAAAAATCTCCTCTTAAGGTTTGATTTCATGATACCATAAAGTTGTAATTATCGAGTAAAATACAAATAATTTCTTTTACTTATGTGGCTTGATTTCAGAGTATAAAAAACCTTTTCTATAATGTAAGTTGGGCAGGTTGGAGAGTGAAATTGGATTGTCTATTCTTCATAAAATCAAAATTTCATTAAACATAGCTGGACATAACAAAAGGATATGATTAATCCATACCCTTCAATCCATAAACAACAGAATTAACTTATATACAAACTAGCCAATAATTTCTTCATTCCCTCCTCTTCTTTAGCCTTTTCATGATTTTCCCGGCTATTAAAGCCTTCACGTTTCCATTCTGGTATATATGGAAGTAATTCAACTTGGTTCTGTCGCTGCTCTTTAGATTCTGATTTCTGGGCTTCGACCAATTCGGGATAAAATTTTCTTTCGTTTCCCCTTTGATTGTTTACTTCTCCCTTTCCTTCTTGCTCTTTCTTCTTCTTTTCCCTCAGAGCTTCTTTATAATCAAAGTGTTTCACCACACTATCTTCCCTATCCATCCGTTCTGATAGTTCTTTAGAGCGTTTAATACGATATTCAGCTTCCTTAATAGCATCACCATCTGCTAACTGCTTCAACATAAATCCAGTTGGATTTTTCAACCCAATTCTTCCATCCATCGCAATATGAAGAGCTTTAACTAACACTTCAACTCCATGTTTTTCTTGATATTTTTGAAGTTTAGATAACGCTTGGTCATTAGACTCACCCTCATACTTTTGGAAAGTATCTCTTATTTGTCTATCTAACGCAAGAAGCAGCTCAGGCTTTTTCATTGTAGCTTTATATTCTTTACTATCTTGAACTACAATCGTTTCAACACTTTGAGCATTACCCTTTTTAATATTTATCGTTTTCGTATTTCTTGCTATACACTCGGCAATTGCATCATCTACATCCTGCGAATACTGTGGTCTACTATAGATTTTCTTCACTTTCTCTTTTTCCATTATCAAAATGTTACTATAGAGAAATCCTTCTTCTTCCAAAATTTTCGTATAGTTTTTTACAGTTCGATCTGATCCCCCTGTCTCTTCAGAGATTTTGGCTATGTTTGGAAAGCTAATCTTTCTATAACCATTACCCTGATTAACAAATTTCAAGATGTATATGAACTGTTTAAAGATTTCAACCTTTGTACCTTTCATCTTTTTACTAATAAATCTAAGTATTTCATTCGTATAAATCTGAATAAACGGGTCATTATCCGTTACCATCCCATTTATCCTAATATATAAGATATCAGATTGTCTAGAATTATTAATTTCAACCTTATTTTTCAGATCAATTGCATCATACACTGTGATTAGTTGTTGTTCTATTAAATTAGTTAATGACTGTTCAATTTTATAGACAAGTGACCTTCCTAAATCAGAAAATTCCATCAATTGCTTCACTGATATTGAAGTAAACCCTGCTTTATTCTCAAAAGTCTTTAGAACGCCATAAAGAAATATGTCCATGGAATCCTTTTTGTACGCTTCTTTGTTAAATTTTACAAACGTGTCCTTGTTATCTTTTTCAAACATAAAATATTATTCCTCTTTTCGTATTTTTTGCTTCCTCCTTTGAAATAGTCGGGGTTATTCTCTATCATTAATCCAAGAGAAACCTAAGTAAACAACCAAAACAGAAAGCGGAGCGATGTACAAAAGCAAAGCTCCTCTCTTTATTATTTGTTTCTTTCTTATTTCTTTGTTTCTTTGTTATTAGTAGGCAAGAAGTGAGCGGAATTTTCGTTTTTCATTCCTTAGCCTCCGGAAAAATCAGTTCCGTTTTTGCTGTTTTTATTCCCTACTGTAAGGAACACATTCGCTAATTTTTCAACTAATCTTGCACACCATATAAATTGAATAAGATCCTACTATTAATAAGAATCAGCTCTAGTATCATTATACAAATCGAAGAATTGAGAAATTAGGTCTTGATCCGTTATAAAAAAGCTGACGATTCTCGTCATCAAAACTAAAAAGTCGTGTCAAGAACTTTTTTGAAAAAGGCAAATTTTTTATTCTTTATGGAATTAGTTTCGATGAAGCTCTAATGATTTAAAGGAGGATGTACAGAGAGACCCAAAGAGACAGATGAGATTATACTAGTTAGCCTTGAAAATACCTCAGGAATAAATTGTATTAATTTAGCAGATGCAGGGGATATGTCTCGTATCGACTTTTTTACAATTGGACGTGTGAAATAGGGAGGTACGATACTAAAATTAGCGGGCTGCGAATTACAATTGTAATCACTTGAAAGGGAAAATGGAGTTGTCAATTAACCTGACAACTCTCCTTTATAATACCTTCTCATTAATTACATTATATTGCTTTGTTTTTATGCAGGAAATTTTTCTATTTTAATAACTGAATTTTTATCATCGATGAGAAGTTTTTTCTCATTAATATCATTAATTAATGTCACTACAGCGACTCTAAATTGTTTAACATAGTCGTGTAAGTTGTATTTTTTTTCTATAATTTGTTCAACATCAGTCTCAATTAATTTATATAGATGACTATCCCTTAATAAGTCTGAGGTTGACCCTATCATACTCCTTTGTGATCTAGCCATAACAAAAGTTCTGTAAATTCTATCTATTATATCTTCAATAACATCTTCGTCTAAATCATATGAAACATTGAGTTTTTCATCTACTTGAATCACTAAACGTGTAGCATAGATAAAAAGAGAAAGTAAATTTTTAAAGGATAACCTAAAGTGTTTTTTTATTGCATCATTTACTTCGATTTCTGATTTTCGGTTGCCAAAAGAGTCAAAGAAATGAGATTTATACGATTCACAATTTTTCAGATCTGCCCATCGATCAATCTTGTCAAAATCTAAATTTTGTCTGAATTTTTCATCATATTTACGAACTACTTTGATCATCCTAATCAAATCTGGCATAAGATTAGCTACAATTTTTATAGCATTTTTTACTTCTGGTATGTCGGAATGGAGAAATATTATTTTTTCGAACAAGTTATACACTGGTTCTACTTTATTAGCACGTTTTCCAATGAATTTTCGAATATCCTCATCATCTTTATCAACAAACAATGTAGTAGGTAGTATTGCCCGTAGTAAATCTATTATATGTATAACCTCTTGATTATCCTTCTTTTTCTTCATTGAAAATCGACGGTATTCAATTAAAATTTCCTCTTTTGAAACTTGATAAAGCAGTTCATTTTCCAACCACTCTTTGTACCGAGTTCCAAATTTGTCATCAACTTTAACCTTTTGAGTATCATTATTACTATTTGCTATATCATATCCCAGTCTTTGTGTATCATCTTCTGAAACTAAATCATCAAGAAGTACGGCTTTAAAAGGAATTTTAATATTTAGTAAATCATCAAGAGACATCTCATTTAAACGCCTTTCAAAATTGATATTTTCCTTTTTATTAATCCATGTTAGAACATTGTTTACATCATTTATACTTACATTAACAAAGATCATATCTACCACATCTTCTATGAAATACTTTAATAGCTTCTCTCTCAGTGAAAATTCATTTTTTTTAGCTATTTTCTTATGAATAACCTTTTCTCCCTTTTCCCTTTCAATTTGATATGTTTTAATAATTATTAATATACGACCTAATGATATTGTTTGTAATCCATTTGTAATACACGCATCGGCAAACTCAAGTGTATTCTCTTTTTTTGGATTAATTTCTCCCTTGGTAATTGTTAATGAAGCCCCCGAATGATAAGCCCAGAAATCGTTCTTTTTCCCATGTAGTAAAAAACTTTCAAGAATCCGTTTATTTACTTCTGTAAGTCCTTGATATTCTCTTGGATTTGATCCCGCTTCAGTGTCTCTGTATGGGACTGGTAAAAGTTGTCCCAGGGTAGTTTGACCAAAAACTACCTCCTTGTTTGGTATGCTGTAACTCATCACACCAAACTGTATACTTTCATATCGGTTGTTCATAAAATTTCCTCCTTAAAGTAATGCTCAAGAAAATATGATGGATTTGTTAAAAACCGAATAAATTTTTCTTCAGTGATTAAAAAGAATTTATTTTTCTCAAATAAAGAAAGTTGTTTCCAAATGTTCTGACCTACGTATGGCACAATTAGAGCAAATAGTATTTCTTTATCATTCTGTTTTATTTTATCTACACTTTCGTTTAAGTACATCTCTCCAAATATTTGTTTTGCCTGCTTCTTATGTACTTTAGTATGAAACCACCACTTAAGTTGACAAATGATGACAAAGTTAAAAACTTCTATAATAAAATCGACACCACCATCATTTGATGTTCTTTTTTTATTCAATATATGAGGAATATAGCCCGCTTTCTTAAGTAATAATTCCACAAATGATTCCTCACTAAGACCACTATTCTCGAATTGAATGCGTAATAACCTTAACTGTTCAACAGATGACTTTGTCAACGATAGTTGTCCAACATCATTATAATCTGGTCGTGTTGGCATGTTTTCACCTCCATTTCGTTAAAGGTATTATTTCCCAATATCCAAATTAGTATGCAATTTCGGATATTGAAATTTGAAACTACAAATAAACAATGGCTCTATTTGTTCCATTTGACCCTACTCATAAAGAATATTCATTGTTAGGTTTTCGAAATAATAAGCTCCTATTGTTTATTAGAGGGGAGTTCGATAATAAACATACATTCTTCGTTTAAAAGGAGATGTAGAAAGAATACTACCTATCTTTAGAATAAGAAAAAGAGCAGGCGAATGGAAATTTAAGCGTGGTATTGACAACTTTACTAAGGTAATTCAAGACCTTCACTATCAACAAAATGTGAATGAAGGATGTTTTCTACCCAATGTTGTGAGACTGACTCGATACAATGACTATATAAATGAAAGTACTATTTCAGCATCTAATTTCTCTATTCCAGAGAAATTAGATGCTGTTGAGAAGTTTTGCGAGATGGCTAGTAAGTTCCCTAACATCACAGCATTCCTTGCTCATATAAGCAAGTGATCAAGGGCAAGCAAAAGAAGTCAAAAGGAAAAGATGCTGTTAATATGAAGAGGGAGTATATTCCTAAATAAATGCTACATACACGTTTCGAGATTTACTTTAAAGATACTCATTGTTGAAGTATTTTTATTAGATGAAAAGTATCAAATACCCGTCTCGTGTCGGAATTTTTTGCTCCGTGACGTGTGAAAGAAGCTACTATACCCTATTTCTGTAGTAAAAGGACTGTAATATGTCGAAAATACCCCCCACCATCATAAGTATCAAACCTACCTTTCTCAATATCACTCATGATCATAATCGCTAGTTTATCTTTTATAAGGTAGTCCGTTATCTCGCTTTGTATTGTCCCCTCCTTGCTTTCGTTCTCCATACACTTGTATAAGCTTCTTGGTCTAACTCTCCAACACTTAATTCATGCTAACTGTGTAGTTTGTTTTGTAATAAAAAATCCCCTCAAATACTGAGGAGATTTATCCATATACAAACAGCTAAGGCTAATATTTTGTGGTCACAAGTGCGGTCACAGAATTTACAATATCCATTGCTTTTTTAATAGAATTTCGTTTATACAAATCTGTGAGAATACCTTTAAATCAACTTTTCTCCCGTAGCTCAGCAGGGAGAGCGCCATCTTGACAGGGTGGAGGTCGTGAGTTCGAGCCTCTCCGGGGTCATAAAACTCAATAAATAATAACAAAAAAATACCGAGAGCACATCTCCTGAGTAATTACTCGATAAAAAAAGAAAAAGGGACCCACCTAATCAAAGTTAATCGCCTCAGAATGCGTCTCTCGTTATTGTGCTTTTGAGATATAACTAATTAATCCACAAATAGATGAATCCCATAGAGTCCCTAACACTCTCTGAGTGGTCTAACTGTAAAGAGATTTCCTCCTCTGGTTTACCCTTACAGTAATTGAAATTATAGTTTGTACACTCGTTGAAACCAGTGAGATAACTCTTGGGACTACCGTTTATTTAGCACAGATCCCCAGTTTTACCTACAGTAATCCCCCTCGGATATCCTAATTTAATGATGCTCTACTTAGTAATTCTATACAAAAAATAAAGCAAGGATTTCTCCCTGCTTCTGTTAGTTTCTTTTATTGAGAAGATTAACCACCAATATTCTTATCTGCCATTCTATACAATTTATATCTATTTTGCCCTCTTCTTTTTTCGATTTCTAAATATAACCTCTCACGTTACTACTGTGGTGAACCCTACAGTCAGTTGTAAACCTGTAAACAGCAGTTTATCATTTAGCGGAATATCAGGTGCACTCCACAGTAGTACCGGAGGGATAAGTATACCTATGATTACAAGAGTTCTCATTATCTTTCCCATTTTGTTTCCCCTATCGTGTTTTTAAAATCTATATGTATTTTTCAATCTTTTTACAATTCTACTAACCTCTCACGTAAAACTAATTCACTCTTATTCAAATACCCTCTATGTATTTCCTCTACAATTTTATCATGATTAAAACATAATACTTTTTCATCACCTAAATAACGAACCGGATAAAGAACCCCTACATAATCAAAATCACGTTTATCTGCTGTAATGACCATTCTTCCTCCTTGTTAAACATTTTCCATCTCCCTCCTAATTGTATTTAAGGGAGAAATATTTTATGCTCCATATTATTTATTATCACTACTTTTCCATGTGTTTTAATCTAAGTTCTACAGGATTCGCCCAAAAGGAAAATAACGAAAAATAATCTACAAAACTAAATTTAATATGTAATGTTGTAAATCAAAAAACAAATGTACCTATAATAAATAGTGATTTTTCCTAAACTAACGTGGATGTTCGAGGCTACTAAATCGCTCTTCAATTTTACTACGCTCTTTTAGCACTTATTGTCCCAAGCATGCACGTACATAAATTTCCTTTTTCTGTTACAGATGAAGAAACTCACCAAAATTAAATCAGCCCCTTTTATTTTGTATATTTTCCCGTAATCAAACCGTTTAACAATACGTGCTATTCGAATCCCCTCTTTATCACACAGCTTTACTCAAATATTTTTCATACTAACAATTTGTGTATACTAGGTATTCACCGTCCCTCATACCTCTAATTGGTGCATATCATATTAGTATTAAATTTATATACGGGGGGGTGACTTTTGACTTCAAATAACGAATTAATTATTTTTATTCATATTGCTAAAACTGGTGGTACAACATTAAGAGATATTTTAGACACACAGTATGGTGCTCATTCATTATTTATGTATGCACATAAAACCATTGGGCCTCTAAATAATAAGGAGCAAATAATAAACCTGCTTAAAGATCATATATATAGCGCTAAAGCTATTAGTGGTCATTATAGTTTCGGTATGAAATAGAGGGGCAACTATTATCTCAAATAAATCATTCAAGAAATATCACTTATATTTCTATGTTAAGAAAACCTGTGGATAGAATATTTTCTCAATACCATCATTACAAACGAAATAATTGGATAAATTCTGAATTAACGTTTGAACAATTTATTAAACATAAACTCTATGTTTGTAATCATCAAACTCTATGTTTATCTGGAACAGATATCCCGAATTTAAATATTGCGAAAAAAAACATAATAGATCATTTTGTTTTAGTCGGAATTACAGATATGTATAAAGAATCTTTGTTTTTAATGAAAAACCATTTTAATTGGAAAGATTTAAAATACAATAAATTAAATAGTTTTATAGCCCCCTCCATAATAAAATCAATACCTAATGAATTAATAATACAGATAAATAATGATAATAATTTAGATTTAGAATTATACGAATTCGCAAAGGATTTATTAAATAAAAAGATTAAATCATTAAGCGAATCCCAAAGAAACGAATTACATCATTTTTCACCCTTCATATAAAATGTAGAATATAACAAACTCATTGACACTCCAAAAAGAATGTCTAAGATAATTAACCTTTTTAGGAAAATACGAGTACAGTAAACTATCTCTAGAAAAATTTAATACACTTGTATAATTAGTCCATTTTAGAAACAATTAATTTCTTTTACACATTTGATTTACTTATATAAACAGCTTAATTGGTATGCTTTTCAAATCGCACTTCCCACAACACAAACCCTTAGTTATTAGTGAACATAACATCTTTTCGCACTCCATCACCTTTATATTATATATCCGGCTATTAATTCCCTAGAGCTATTCTTAAAGGTTATATGTTTTTCCATACCTCTTTGACTGCTGACTATTACTTATAGAAACTAGTGATTTGAGCGAAACACTATGTACTTACTAATTACAAAAAAACGAAAAGACACTCTCTAAAGTGTCTTTTCGTTTCGAGTCACTTCCTACCAAACATCTTATCCAAAAATTTCACATTCGCAAACAATAATTCTTTTAAGTTATCGTCAGCATACAATAGTATAAAACTTACATTACAAATGTTTTTTTAGTATAATATTTATACGATCCATTTTCCATTCTTCTCCAAAAGATAAAGAGCCTTGTAGTATTCCTACCAGGCCCTTTATCTTTCAATCCGAATCCGTAGCACAGATTAACCACATTTTATGCTCCTTACTATCTAATACCATCCAAGTTGTATCCCACGCAATACCGTAAAACCAATCTGTCCAAGGACGGTAGCTTTCGAATGCTTTAATATCCTCATATCGATCTTGGAACATATATTGACATAAATTAACCGCTAATTGCTTGGCGACAACTGGTCGTTCTTGAAATTCTACATATGCTCCGCCGCACAAAATTTGAGTGGCAATACTACCATCAAGCATGACTGCCTGACGCTCTTTAAAACGACACTTATATTTTTCTGATGTATGTATTTTTAACGCTTCTAAGTTATTGATTATATCTAAAGAGTTAAAGATTCTTCTGAAAAAACGCTTGTGTCCATCTTCTCCACGCGGTATTTCTTTGAAAAAATTTTCGTTATTTACTTTAAAACAGCTTATAACCGCACCGCCATTTAGGTTTTGTTCTTTGAATGTATGTATTAATTGCTCAATAGATGGGTCATTCGTTTCTATTTTTTCAAACGTTCCTACTTTCCATCTCATAACGCCACTACTCTCTATTACAAATTTGTTTCTTCATTTTATAGTACTTGTTTTAACATCAGCCTTGCTATTCTATATTCTTCACTATTAGGTTCTTTTACGAGTATCGGCCGCCTTTCATCCTCTTCTTCTAAAATCATTTCAAATATTTCTGTTTTTTCTTGTAATATGTTGGATTCCCTATTTTTAGTAGGTTGTTTGCTTGTTTCAATTTTCTTTGTCACTTCGCCAAGCTTTTGTCCGACTGCTTCTGCTTTGACAGGTTCATTCGTAACGTAGTATTCCTGGCCCTCCCATACTAACATAGGTGGCACTTGTTCTCGTTTGTTACATATTATGTAAGTAACACTAGCTATAAGTAGTAGACATACCGCTATAAAGAAGATAGCTTTTTTATTCATATACTATTCTCCTTACCTATCATTTTATTGGATTATATAATACAGAGAATAGATAGCAAATGGGTTTTATGGTAATTTTTGTTTTATTTTCAAAAAAGAAAAACCTTACAAAAGTAAGGTTCCATTTTTAAATTCTATAGTGACTGATTTATTAAAACGATCATTACGATAATCGCTATAAACATAACAACTAAACAGCCGATCATTTTATAAAAGCCTCTTTTCGTTAACGTCCCACCTTGAACGTCTTTACGAATAAATAAGAATACGGCTAAAAATAATACAAGTCCAATGCCAAAAGCATACATCATTTGCATATATTAATCTTCCTTTCTCTCTTCCATCTTAATATCTTTTTGATAAAACAACAAATGAGATAAAAACTGTACTCATCGTAAGTGCCATAAGTATGTTCAGTAGTTCAACCGCAGATAGTGTAATTACTTTTAAGTTTAAGCCAATCGAGAAAAGAAGATAGTATGCTGTTAGCGCAAAAAAGCTGAAGAACATTCCCTTGTAACGAATGAGTTTCATTCGCTCGTCTTTTTCTTTAAATTGCGGGTGCAAGTAGCTTAGGCAGAAACACATAATCATCATTGCAAGCACGGTATAAGTTGGAATTGGCGGTGCAGAATGCGTCATTATACCTGCTAATATCATAAATCCACTCATAAATAGAAAAATAATTCCCATAATAACAAAGTACTTTTGTGAATAGTTCATCTTTACTCCTCCCCTTCTTTTCCCTCATAAATGAACACATATTCTATCGTTGTTTGAAATGTTTTCGCTATTTCAAATGCTAACGGAAGTGATGGATCATATTTCCCTTTTTCAATTGAAATGATGGTTTGTCTGGAAACTCCAAGTTTCTCAGCCAATTTTTCTTGAGATAGTCCGAATTTTTTTCGGTATTCGACCATTTTATTTTCCAAGGAAATTTCTCCCTCCTTCCTTATACCGAGTATATATGTAAAGGAAACTTTACGTCAAGTATCCTTTACATATATTCCGATTATTTTTCATTCTATTTATATAGAAGAAACTTTTTCAACTTAATCATGTCTATTTTGAAATGAAACATGGAACAATGTATATATCCGTTACTATATCTCCTCCCCACTTTTGTGAAAATTTAATATCTCCATATTTGTTTTATCCTTTTAAACTATTTCATTCTTCTCCTTATTAGATGAAATGCGCTATTGTTTTTACGTTGTTTTTCGCCATATTTATAGAAACTAACGGTTTATGAAGCATTTTTTATGTTTAGCCACTTTTTTTGTAGAAATCCTTCATTTTCCTTTCGATATTTAACACTATCGAAATAAAGTTTACGCTAAATTCATAATTTTTTATTTTTTATACTATATTCCGTTATATTGTTGTATAATATCAATGAAAGCGCTTATTATTTCAATATACATAATTCAAACTAATATTTATCGAAACATTCTAACAATTTTACTTATATTCAAATGCAACAATTATAGTTATTAATGTAGGTATACCAAATATATCCACCCCATTTTTCTGTAAAATTACTTTATAACATGAAAGATTAACTTGGGTGATAAGTTATTGTGAATGTTTTTTTACAAAACAGATAAGTAATAGTGTTTGGTATTATGTAAATTATTGTAATAACATAAGAGTAAAGAAAACAATTACATTAATTTTTAGTTCATCAATTATTGAAAAAGAGCAAAATGCACCTTTTGTATAGGAAAAGGATTATATGCATTGGGAGGTTTAAACAAATGACGAGGAAGAATACAACGACAAACCCTTGGGCCAAGTTCCATGGTCCGAACCTTGGTTATGTTATTGAACAGTATGATCTTTACGTAACTGGAGCAGGTTCTGTTGATCCGGAATTACAAGAGCTTTTTGAAATTTTTGGAGCTCCTTCGTTTCAAGATGATGTCGTAACAGGGGACAACACAGCAACACATTTTTCTCCTCAAAACACAGGGAACATTGAAAAAATTCTTAAAGTCGTTCAACTTGTTGAGCAGATTCGTTCTTTCGGGCATACGTTGGCTCACATCAACCCGATGGAAGATGCTGCAAATGGACAATCTCTTCTTGAGAAAGCAATGAACGAACTGAGCGATGCTGATTTGAAAGCGATTCCAGCGAAAACAGTATGGCAAGATGCACCAGAAGGTATTCACACTGCACTTGATGTAATTCATAGATTAAAAGACGTTTATACAAAATCTTTAGCTTATGAATTTTCTCATATACAAGATAGTGAAGAACGCGCGTGGTTGCATCAAATGGTGGAATCAAATTCATTGCGTCAACCACTATCAAATAAAAAACGAACTGCTCTTTTAAAACGTTTAACAGCTGTTGAAGGTTTCGAGCAATTCTTGCATAAAACATTCGTTGGGCAAAAGCGTTTCTCTATCGAGGGCGTTGATATGCTTGTACCTGTTCTAGATGAAATTGTTCTAGAAGGTGCCAAGGGCGGCGTAGAAAATGTCATGATTGGTATGGCACACCGCGGTCGTCTAAGCGTACTTGCACACGTATTAGAAAAACCATATAGTCACATGTTTGCTGAGTTCAAACATGCAAAAATAGAAGGCGCAGTGGCAAATGCTGGATGGACTGGCGACGTAAAATACCACTTAGGTAGAGAACAAGTCGTTAGTAATGAAGAAGTTAGCACTCGCGTTACATTAGCAAATAACCCAAGTCATCTTGAGTTCGTTAATCCTGTAGTAGAAGGTTTCGCACGTGCGGCTCAAGAAAACCGTAAAAAATCTGGTCTTCCAGAACAAGATACGTCAAAGTCATTCGTAATTTTAGTTCATGGTGATGCTGCATTCCCTGGTCAAGGTATTGTGTCTGAGACACTCAACTTAAGCAGATTGAACGCGTACCAAACGGGCGGAACAATTCATGTTATCGCAAACAATGCAGTTGGTTTTACAACTGATAGCTATGATTCTCGTTCTACGAAATATTCAAGTGACCTTGCAAAAGGTTTTGATATTCCGATTGTTCACGTGAACGCTGATGATCCGGAAGCTTGTCTTGCTGCTGCTAACCTTGCGATTCAATATCGCATGTTGTTCAAAAAAGACTTCTTGATTGATTTAATTGGTTACCGACGCTATGGCCATAACGAAATGGATGACCCAGCGGTTACGCAACCACAAGTGTACAAAAAAATTAAAAACCACCCTACTGTAAGAGCAATTTATGCAGATCAATTACAAGCTGATGGTGTTCTAAATGCAGATGAGGTTGAAACAGTTACACAGTTTATACAAGAGCAATTAAAATCTGACTATGCACAACTACCACCAGCTGATACGAGCGATGCAACAATTCACGTTAAAGTGCCAGATGTTGTTGCACAAGGCATTCAGCCAATCGATACTGGTGTTGAGATTGACTCACTTCGTGCAATTAATGCAGGCTTATTATCTTGGCCTGAAGGATTTAACGTATATCCGAAAGTGAAGAAAATTCTTGAGCGCCGTAAAGATGCTCTTGAAGAGAACGGTAAAATTGAATGGGCACTTGCTGAGTCATTAGCATTCGCTTCTATTTTACAAGAAGGTACGCCAATTCGTTTAACTGGTCAAGATTCACAGCGTGGTACATTTGCGCATCGTCATATCGTATTACACGATACTGATACAAATGAAACATATTCACCATTACATCGCTTACCAAACATTAATGCTTCATTCTCTGTTCATAACAGTCCGTTATCAGAGGCTGCTGTTGTTGGTTATGAATATGGTTATAACGTATTCGCTCCAGAAACTCTTGTTATGTGGGAAGCGCAATATGGTGACTTCTCAAATACTGCGCAAGCATTATTTGATCAATATGTTTCAGCAGGAAGAGCAAAATGGGGTCAAAAATCAGGTTTAGTCCTTCTATTACCACACGGTTATGAAGGTCAAGGGCCAGAGCACTCTAGTGCACGTCCAGAGCGTTTCTTACAGTTAGCTGCTGAAAACAACTGGACAGTTGCAAACTTAACGAGCGCGGCTCAATACTTCCATATCTTACGTCGTCAAGCATCTATCTTAGGAACAGAAGCCGTTCGACCATTAGTACTTATGACGCCGAAGAGCTTATTACGTCACCCACTTACGCTTTCAACTGCTAGTCAGTTAAGCGAAGGACGTTTCCAACCTGCTTTAGAGCAAGAAAACCTTGGCATGAAACCAAACAAAGTAAAACGCCTTGTTTTAAGCACAGGTAAAATGGCGATTGACTTAGCAGCAGAAATCGAGTCTGGTAAACATGAATACAACTTAGATGAAGTTCATGTCGTTCGTATTGAACAGTTGTATCCATTCCCTGCTGAGAAAGTTCAATCTATTATTAAACGCTTTAAAAACTTAGAAGAAATCATTTGGGTTCAAGAAGAACCTCGTAATATGGGTGCATGGCATTACATGGCTCCAATTCTGTTCGAACTAGCTGGAGATAAAGTGAAAACAGGTTACATTGGACGCCCGGATCGTTCTAGCCCATCTGGTGGCGATCCATTCGCTCACAAAGCTGAGCAAGAACTAATTGTTGCACACGCTTTAGATGTGAAGTACAACTTCCGTCAAGATAAACAAGAAATTGAAGTTTTCAGCAACTGAAAGTAACAACGAATTTCATTAGCTCAACTTGGGCAGAATATCTGCCCAAGTCGAGCTAATACATGGAGATTACCGAAGATTAAAGAAGAAAAACACACCGTTAGGCAAATAAGGGGAGGACATTTAAAATGATCGAAATTAAAGTACCTGAGCTTGCAGAATCTATTACAGAAGGAACTATTTCACAATGGCTTATCAACGTAGGTGACAAAGTTGAGAAAGGCGGCAGCGTTGTTGAGCTTGAAACTGATAAAGTCAATGTAGAAATCATTGCAGAAGATTCAGGTATTGTATCGAAGTTACTAGGCGAACCTGGGGATACAGTTGAAGTTGGCGCAACTATCGCAATTTTAGATGCAAACGGAGCACCAGTTGCAGTAAGTACACCTGCACCACCTGCTGAGCAACCAAAACAAGAAACTACTGAAGCACCGAAAGCAGAAGCTCCAAGTGCTGAACAAAATAAAGCGTTGCAAGGTTTACCAAATACAAATCGTCCTATCGCATCACCAGCTGCTCGCAAAATGGCTCGTGAATTAGGAATTGACTTAAACGACGTGCGCAGCACAGATCCACTTGGACGTGTGAGACCACATGATGTACAAGCTCACGCTGCAGCGCCAAAAGAAGCACCAGCTGCTCCAAAAAGTCCAGCTCCTGCTCCAGTTGCAAAAACTGAATTCGAAAAACCAGTTGAGCGTGTGAAAATGTCCCGCCGCCGTCAAACAATTGCAAAACGTCTTGTAGAAGTTCAACAAACATCTGCAATGTTAACAACATTTAACGAAGTTGATATGAGTGCGATCATGGAATTACGTAAAGAACGCAAAGATGCTTTCGAGAAAAAACATGATGTGCGTCTTGGCTTTATGTCATTCTTCACAAAAGCAGTTGTTGCAGCATTAAAACAATTCCCATTATTAAATGCTGAAATTCAAGGCGATGAGCTTATCATTAAAAAATTCTATGATATCGGTATTGCAGTAGCAGCTCCAGATGGATTAGTTGTTCCAGTTGTACGTGATGCTAACCAATTGAACTTCGCTGAAATTGAAAGCGAGATTCGTAATTTAGGTCTAAAAGCACGTGATAACAAACTTTCATTAAAAGAGCTACAAGGTGGTACATTTACAATTACAAACGGTGGTGTATTCGGTTCTCTAATGTCTACGCCAATCCTAAATAGCCCACAAGTAGGTATTCTAGGAATGCATAAAATCCAAGTACGTCCAGTTGCGATTGATAACGAGCGTATGGAAAACCGTCCGATGATGTACCTTGCACTATCTTACGATCACCGTATTGTTGATGGTAAAGAAGCAGTTAGCTTCCTTGTTGCTGTTAAAGATATGCTTGAAGATCCAAAATCATTATTATTAGAAGGTTGATAGATTATTAATCTATTAAAGGCTGTAGAATGAATCATTCTACAGCCTTTTTTTATTGTGTTCATACGGGACAAATCACATGGCATAAGCTAATAATGTATGCTTAAAACGTAAGGAGGATTAAAATGAGTAACCTTCCAGCTCATGCAAAACTTAAAGCAAATAAGGATACTTTCTTCCTCCCCGACTCAAACGGGGGTGTCTATTTTCGAAATAACGCCAGTTCATTCCGCATGGACGGTGATGGGATTTATAACTGGATTGAAAAATTAATGCCTATGTTTAACGGTAATTATTCTTTAGCAGAAATAACCGATGGTCTCCCTCTCCCCTATCAAAATCGTGTATTTGAAATTGGAGAGATTTTATATGAAAATGGTTTCGCCCGTGATGTAAGTCAAGATGCTCCTCATGAATTAAACAGTACGTTACTCGACAGGTACGCTTCTCAAATTGAATTTTTAGAAGCCGATTCTCATTCAGGTGCTTTAAAATTCGAGACGTACCGTGCGGCAAATGTCCTTATAATTGGTTCTGGGGATATGCTTACTTCCTTAGTTTCTTCTTTACTAGAATCCGGATTACCTAAATTTCATTATCTTGTCACAGATTATGCGGAAACAAATTACGATCGAATTCATGAGCTAGTAGAACGTGCATATGAACTTGATGACAATGTATTTATTCAAGAAATAGATACTACAACGGATCGTCCCCTGCATGAAGTATTCGAGCCTTTCGACTGGATTTTATACGTTTCTCAAAATGGAGATATTGAAAGTTTAAGAGCAATACATGCTATTTGTAGAGATGAGGGGAAAAATTTCATACCAGCTATTTGCTTATCAAGAATCGGTTTAGCTGGCCCCGTCGTAATAGCAGATCGTGAAGAATGCTGGGAATCCGCATGGCATCGTCTACACGAAACTACTTTACAAAATGAAAATCCGCCCGAGCCTTTCTCACCAATCACATCTGCAATATTAGCAAATGTTATCGTTTTTGAATTATTTAAACATGTCGCTGACGATTTAAACCGGCAGCATAATCCTCAATTCTTTTTATTAAACTTTGAAACACTTGAAGGAAAGTGGCACCCTTTTATAAAGCATCTTCTCGCAACCGATGAAATCTTTACAATTGATACGGTGCAAAATCTTCAAGAAAACCTTGCCCATCGTTCTGGACAATATACTTCAACTGAACTTTTTCGTTTTTTTGATACATTAACTTCTAAAGAAGCTGGTATATTCCACATATGGGATGAACAAGATTTACACCAACTACCTTTATCACAATGCTATATTCAAGTTGCAAATCCATTATCAGACGGACCTACCTCTCCCCTTCCTGCTATAACTTGTGGTGGTTTAACTCATAATGAAGCACGCCGCGAAGCTGGTTTAACAGGAGTTGAAACGTATGTAGCTGAAATGATTCATCGTCTTATCCCCGAACATACTGATATCGGTATTGGTGCTGGGGAAACGATGACAGAAGGTGTATACCGTGCACTGCAAAAACATTTAAATAATAAGTTGTGTGAACGCCAATCACATATGCTAGAAGAGGTTACAGAGCTTGATTTAACCGAAATTCATGATAAACATTGTAGGTTTTACTACGATGCTCTCTCTACAATTCATGACATACCTAAAGTGGGAATGAGTGAGGAGTTACTTGGTTTTCCTGTCATTTGGATCGGTATAAATGATAGATGGTACGGTGCGGCAAATATTAATATAACATTGGCATTAAGAAACGCTCTGCAACAAGCACTCCTTCATATTCAAAATGAAGAGCTTCCTTATAAAGCTAACGTTTTGCCAGAATCATCCATTGTTTTATATAGTACGGATTCTGTTAGAGTAGCAATACAAGAAGAGGAAGAAATTCCAGGCGTACAGTCTTTACAAGCTGCCTTACAAAATTTAGCGGAAAATAATTTTTATCCATTCGTTTTTGATTTAGCTATTGAATCATTTTTAAGAGACAACTTAGACGGTGTATACGGGGTATTAATTGCAAAGGAGGACGGTCTATGATTCAAAATATATTACTTACAGGAGATGGCCTACTTGCAGACTATGTACACGATCAATTATGCAAACAGTATTCCATCATTCGCCAACATACAATTACAGAAGAAATCCCTGAAAATATTCACCTCGCTCTCGTATTACATGACGGCTCTCCTTCTACTATTCATCATGATGCTGAGCTGACATTTCGTTCGAACCATATTCCGTGGCTTCGTGCATTTACTTCATTTGGTGAAGGTGTTATTGGTCCTTTCATTCCTCCTCTTGCAACAGGATGTACCCATTGTGCCGATGGACGACGCTTTATCGCTGGATTTGATCAAAAAGAAATGTGGGAACTACAGCGGAAATATGCGTTAAAAGCGGATACCGAGACGAGGCGTGATGTACGTGCGACTCAAAATGGGATGTTACAAATGTGCCAGCTCATTCATGCTGAAACGGAAAAAATATTAGCTCACGGACATTCTTCTTTAGAAAATGAACTCATTTTACTAAACTTACAAACCCTGCAATGTACGCGGCATTCTTTCCTTCCAGACCCTCTCTGTCCTGTATGTAGTAATTTACCTGATGATACTGCGGATGCGGCAGAAATTTCTTTACAACCGAGCTTAAAAACAAGTACTGAAACGTATCGCTGTCGTTCTATTCATGAGCTAAACACATTTTTAACGAGAGACTATTTAGATTACCGGACTGGTATTTTGAATGGAAAAATGCAGCATTCTTTATTGCCATTTGCTGACGTCATTATAAACATGCCGTTAATATTCGGAAATGAAGGTGTTGCAGGCCGAACTCATTCATTTGTACTGAGTGAGGCAACTGCTATTTTAGAAGGTTTAGAACGATATTGCGGTATGTCACCTCGCGGGAAAAAGACAAATGTGCATGGTAGTTTTCATGATTTAGAGGATCATGCACTAAATCCCCTCACACTCGGTGTGCATACAAATGAACATTATAATCGTGATAGTTTTCCGTTTAAACCATTTGATCCTGATTATGAACAAAACTGGGTATGGGGATATTCTTTATCACAAAAACGGCCACTTTTAGTTCCAGAATCAATCGCCTATTATAGCCTTGGTCATAGAGATGCTTTTGTGTATGAAACATCAAATGGATGTGCGATTGGTGGTAGTTTAGAAGAGGCCATTTTTCATGGCATATTAGAAATCGTAGAGCGCGATGCTTTTTTACTCACATGGTATGCAGAATTACCTCTTCCTCGTCTTGATCTTAGTTCAGCAAATGATACAGAATTACAATTAATGATCCAGCGGTTACACACGATTACGGGGTATGAATTATACGCTTTTAACGCGACGATGGAACATGGCATCCCGAGCTTATGGGTCATTGCAAAAAATACGCGTGAAAATGGAATGAACGTTGTTTGTGCGGGAGGCGCTCATTTAGACCCAATCCGAGCTCTAAAGAGTGCAATTCATGAAATAGCTGGCATGTTACTAATAACAGACGATGAGCTCCAGCAAAAAAGAGAGTATTACGAAAACTGCTTACAAGATTCTTATCTCGTTAATAAAATGGAAGACCATAGTATGCTGTACGGATTGAAAGAAGCGGAAGAACGTCTTCACTTCCTTTTACGTGAAGATGCTCCGGTGCAAACGTTTCAAGAAATGAGGGCATTACAATCATTTGATATGGATTTAACATCTGATCTTCATCAACTTTTAAACAGGTTACATCAATCTGGACTTAAAGTAATCGTTGTAGATCAAACCGTTCCTCTCATAGAAAAGAACGGATTACATTGTGTAAAAGTATTAATTCCAGGCATGCTTCCAATGACATTCGGACATCATCTCACTCGGGTTACAGGACTGGATAGAGTGTATACCGTACCAATGACACTTGGATATATGGCTGAGCCTTTAACGAATGAACAATTAAATCCACACCCACACCCGTTTCCATAGTAAAGGAGGGGATTTCATGCAGCTGGATGCTTTTTTACATCATCTCCATTTCTCTATTGATGAAATTATGCCGAATCATGAGGTAGACTGGGACGACGCACCACTTCCTTATAAATTATATCGAAATTTACCAGTCATCCCTCTCTCTTTAGAAATCCCATTAACTTTGCGGAACTCTTCTACTAAACCTAACTTAGAGGAAATCGGGCATTATCTTTGGTACTCATTTGGTTTAACACAATTATGTCAACCTACTACTAGCCTAGAAAATAATAAAACAACGACTCTATTTCGAAGATTCATCCCTTCCGGGGGTGCTTTATATCCAAATGAATTATATATGTATTTAAAAATTGATCATTATCCAGACGGCATTTACCATTATGACGCCGCGCATCACCGTCTTATCTTACTTCGCGAGGGAAATTTCGATTCTTATCTTACAGAAGCACTCGGCAATCGTTGTAACATACATTCTTGTTTTGGCACAGTATTCGTATCCACTATGTTTTGGAAAAATTTCTTTAAATACAATAATTTTTCATACCGGCTTCAAGGGTTAGATAGTGGTGTTCTAATCGGGCATCTACTTGAATGTGCAAAACAATTCGGTTACACAAATGGAGTATATTTTCAGTTTCTAGACCGAGCAATGAATCATTTACTTGGACTGTCTGAAGGCGAGGAAAATGTGTATGGTATTATTCCTCTAAGTACAGAACCGCATAAAGATTGGTTTCATAATGATTACCGTGAAAATACAACTGTTACTTCTCATGACTTGTTGCAGCAAATCCCACCGTTAACACATGAGCATTTCGTTCGCTCAAAGCATGTAGATGAATATCCGATGATAACAAAAGTTAACGCAGCTTCTATGATTGAATCGACAGAACACTTCCAAACATTAACTCAAAAAAATCGACAGCAATACAGTGCACACGCTGTACAGCTACCTAAAATAGAACGTTTATCCTATGATTTCTTACATCTTTGTAAAAAGCGATATTCACCTGATGCTGACTTTACTTTAACAAAATGGGATACTCGTTCACTTGCTACTTTATTACAAGAAGCGAGCCTCGCATTCCCTTATTACAACGATCTTGATGGCAATTCTTTAAATGAAAACGCACGAGTCTCATTATATGGATGTTTTTATAACGTAACAGGTATTGAAAACGGTGCTTATTCTTATAACAGTAAAACGCATTCCATACAACCACTTCGATATGGAGACCTTCGTTATCCCCTTCAATCAAGTATGACGATGGATAACGTGAATCTTTTTCAAGTACCGCTTTGCCTGCATGTAGTCGGAAATAAAGATTACTATACACATACATTAGGCTATAGAGGATATCGTATTCACCAAATGGAAGCTGGTATACTCGTTCATAGACTTGTTTTAGCTGCGACCGCTATGGGAATGGGTGGTCATCCTTTACTTAGTTTTGATACAAATTCATGCGATCAATTGTACGGGATTGATACTGGAAATGAAACGTCTCTCATTCAAATTCCAGTTGGGGCGTATCGGGCGCGTAATTGGTTAAAAGGGTATTTGTATAATTAGAAGCACGCCGGTTGATGGCGTGCTTTTTTTAGAGGAGTTAAATTATTAAAAGCGAAATGAGTATATATTCTTACATAAAAGGAGCGTTTAAATTGGGCTTTACAAAAAATACATATACGTGAAGATGCAGTTATTTTAGATATTGGTTGTGGGGGTGGTAAAGCAATACATACGCTTTCTAGACTAACTCCGTTTGGGAAAATATATGGAATTGATTACTCCGATCAAGCTGTGAAAGATTCTATACATACGAATATGAAAGATGTACAAATACAAAAAGTAACTGTTCAAAAAGCAAGCGTCTCTTCTATTCCACATCATGCGAATTGCTTCGATCTCATTACCGCCTTTCAAACCCACTACTTCTGGCCTGACGTTAAACACGATATAAAAGAAGTATTTCGCATATTAAAACCGAATGGATCCTTTTTATTAGTGGCCGAAACTTTCAAAGTTCAATATCATATGGATGAATTTAAAACGACAGAATCATTAGTAAATCTCTTTTATAAAACAGGGTTTACAAGTGTGAAATATTATGAAGAAAGAGGTTGCCTTTGTGTAATAGGGAATAAGTAAAAAGCAGACCCTTTTAGGTCTGCCTTTTTCACTAGATTAATTTAAAGATACTCTTAATTTGTCTTGCAAATAACCAGTTTTTCGTACCGTAGTTATCATTTAGACTGTCTAAATCGATAGATTGTCCGTTAGCAAACTTTAATTCTAAAGTTGTATTTTTGTCATTTGTTTTTAGATTGCTATTTGTAATGTCATCATACTTTAGTTTCTCAATTTCAACATACTCTTCTTTTTCTTGTCCGATAACAACATGATCTTGGAAGAAGAACAATACTTCTACTTTCTTACCGAAACAAAATACATTTTTCGTATAAATTAATGTCGCGTTATCAAGTCCGACACATACTTCTTTCATTTCTTCCACAACGTGTCCAAAGTCTTCTTCATTTCTTGCGTTTGATTCAGCAATCCATTCTTCGATTGTTTTCATGTTAATTGCCATGTTGTACCCCCTGGTTCGTTCATTGCTTTGTTAAAAAATAAATACTATATGACAATATAAGCGATAAGTACTATGTTTTCAAGGGTGAACGGTATATTCGAAATAAAGTGAAACTTTAATCAGCCTGACTCCCACAAATAGCGGGATAAAGTTGAATTTCAGAGTAATATATCAGGGGCACCTATTTAATTATATTTTAAACGTCTGAACGAGGCATTCTTCATCATCAATTAGCTGTGTTCGCTCGTCAAATTCAATTTTCAGCTCTCTATATACTTTTTTCCAAAAAGAAACAGCTGGTATATTTTTTGTAAGTTCAATAACGAAATATTGTCCTCGTTTCTCTTCTAGTAAATTTTCAATAACCTTCTTTCCGATTCCTTTTCCCTTATATTGATTCAATATGAAAATATCATTAATACCAAAGTCGTTTTCTTTCTTCAAAAATGGACGTTCCAATAGTAATAAAAATCCTACACTACTATGATCAACTTTTATAAAATACGGAGTGATTCCATCATTTTCCCAAAACATATGCAAATCTTCGTATTCAAAAAAACCATCCGCTCCAATCGTTATATTAGTAGTGAACTTAGAGAGGTCATGTAGATATAGTGAATATAAATTACGTAAAATCATTTTTTCTGATTCTTGAACTTTTTGAAGTGCCACAACCATTTTTACAGATCCCCTTCCTTATATGTAACTATTCCCCAAACCTCTTTATTCGACAAAAACGATTACTCCCCTTTAACGAAAAAATAGCACTTAAAAAAGTGCTATTCCGCTCTCCTTGCCGCTTGTTGAATTGGATCCCAAACGCTGTTATATGGTGGTGCGTAACTTAAGTCGACATCTTCTAAATCGTGAATACTCATGTTATTGAAAAGTGCCATCGCAATCACATCAATTCGCTTATCTACACCTTCTTCTCCAATTACTTGACCGCCTAACAATTGTTTCGTATCGGCGTGATATAGTAATTTCAAGTAAAGTGGTTTGGCACTTGGGTAATAACCAGCCATATTTGTTGAATCTACTTTTACCGTCTTATACGGGATGTTTAGCCCTTTCGCTTCTTTTTCATTTAAGCCTGTTCTTGCGAGCGTCAGATTCATAAATTTAATAATCCCTGTACCTAACGTACCTTTAAATACTCTTCGTTTATCAACCATATTGAGTCCGGCAAGTCGCCCTTGTTTATTTGCAGTCGTTCCAAGCGGGATATGATCATGAATTTCCTTTATAACATGATAATGTGTAGCGCAATCACCAGCAGCATATACGTCTTGCACATTCGTTTGCATATAGGCATTTATTTCAATTGCACCTTTATGATTTTTACGTATATTTGTCCCATCAAGAAAATCAGTATTTGGCTGTACACCGACAGATACTAGAACGAGATCTGCTTTATACGTCCCTTTATCCGTCTCCAGTTGTTCTACTCTTGCTTTTCCTTTAAACGCTTTTACATTCTCATTTGTTAAAATTTCAATATTATGTTTGTCTGCTTCTTTATGTATATATTCCGCCATGTCGGCATCATAAATTGTGCCAATATGATCGTTTCGCTCAATCATTCTTACTTTCTTGCCAAGTTCTACAAATGTTTCTGCCATCTCTAGACCAATTGCACCGCCGCCAATAATTGTCACATCTTCAATTTTATTCGTTTTAAGTGTACTTAATATGCGCTCAGCGTCCGGAATTGTTTTTAAAAGATGAACACCTTGTAAATCTTTACCTTCCCAATCCGGCATAACAGGACGCACCCCGGTCGCAATTAATAAACGGTCATACGAAAATTCAAATACATCTTTCGTCTTCGTATGTACTGCATACACAATTTTCTTTTCCGTATCCACTTTTGTTACTTCATGACGTACTTTCGCATCAATTCCGTATTTATCACGAAATGTCTTCACATTCCGCGCAATTAATTTTTCAGTTGAAGCAATCGCACCGCTAATTACATAAGGTAATCCGCACTGAGCGTATGAATAGATTTCACCTTTTTCTAACGTCACAACATTCGCCGATTTATCGTTTCTAACAATTTGCATTGCTGCACTCATACCAGCTGCATCTCCGCCAATAATGACATAGTTCACTTTACCACTCCTTCTTTTTATATACTCTTTACGATTTCCATATTTTACAGAAATAACACCTACTTAAATTGTAGAGAAAAAGAATTTAATCTACAAATGTGGTGCACAAAACTATACTTTAATAGGTAACCGTCGTGTCTTATAAACAAGAAATTTAATATGCTATAACAGTTACTATTGAAAGTAGGTGAAATATACATGTGCGCAGGCCTTCTCGCCCAGCTTCCAGAGGAACCGCAAGAACCGAAAGCCGCCATATCGCTTGACCAAGAATTTTCCATTAACGCAACACTTTATAGTGCTCGCGCTTGGTTATCTAATGATGAGACTTTCGCACAAACTATTTGGAAAGGCTCTCGCTTCGCTTCAGCATCATTCGCTGGCAAGTCCATCTTACCAATCGGTACTGTTAAAATTTTAAACTTATCTGATGATACAATAACAGTTACTGCATCATCAGAATCAGATGATGCCCTCAAAATAGTCGTACCGCCTCGCTCTGAAGGTGTTTTAACATCTAGTGCATTATCTGATGTGCAAGCTAGTACATCAGGAGGAGCAAGTAAAGTCACATTCCTCTTTCACATCTTTTTCTCAAGGGATCCTGGTCCAGCTAAACAACCATAGAAAAGGTACAGTAATATACACTGTACCTTTTTCACGTACTCTATTCTCTTGATTTAATCAGTTCAACATTATAAGATTCCACACTCGTTAACGTTCCCGTAAAATACGGATTCTCTCTATACCAAGACTGTTTTGAAAAATATGCTTGCATATCTTTCGTTTGAAAAATATGTCCATGCCTTGCGTATATTTCATTTCTAGCAATTTTCAACTGTTCTTTCGATAAATATGTTAAGTCCGCACTCGTTAATTTTCGAATATCACTATCAGGGAAGATGAAACCATTATATACATAATGAGTAGTAGGCGGCGGAGTAACATTGTAAACAACTGTTTTTTCTATGCTTTTCTTTTGGAATGGAAGATTATAAGCTGACAGTGCCGTTACCGTTTCTACCTTGGTCGTTTCCCTTCCGTTTTCTCCATTTCGTTCTAAATAAATCACCGCACTTCCATCAGTCGCTACTGGTCCCCACGTAATTTCTTCTCCCGCTAGCGCTGTAACCGGCTTTTGATTCACGTACAATGTTGCACCAGGCGCATTCGTTTGAACTGTAATATATTGCCCTTGCAACGTTAAATCTACCGTTACATTATTTTGACTTTGTTTTATAAGTACAACCTTTTCCTCTCGTGATAGTTTTACATAGTCATTTTTATATTCCGCTTGAAACACTTGAGTCCCTGGAAGAAACGGTCCATATTGCTTCTCAAACTTTTTGTCATTTGTCTTATCAATTTCTTTTCCGTTCATTTTTAAAGATGTACCTTTTTCATTTGAAAGCAGAGTCGTATAATACGTCTTCGCTTTCAATTTATACCGATCAAATATAAAGAAATACTTCCCGTCTTTCGTTAAAGAAAAATCTGTTCTTTCTATTCCATCCCCTTGTTTTTCACCTTGCCTCAAATATTCTTTCAATTCATTCACGTAAGATGGATTTTCTTTTATATATGAAAATAGAGGCGTTACACTCTCTCTTGTGACAATAACGGCTGGATCATCTGCCGTGGTGATCTCAGCTAATTTCTCCCCGTCCCTCTCTTGTAAAATAGTAATCATTCGGTCTACTTGTGCGGTCTGCTTATAATACGATGATCCATACAAATACAATCCAACAATTACTATAACAAGTAATGTTAAGAGTGTAATGCCAACTTTTGTACCACCGCTCATTTTCTTCTTTACTACAAGACTTTCCCTCTTCATCCCGCAGTTTTGGCAAAATTGCACTCCGTCTTCATACTGAACTCCGCACTTAGTACATACATTCATCCATTCAACCACCTTTTCCTTAGAAGCCCGTAAATCCTCCAGTAATAGTTTGAATTATCGTATTAATGTAAGACCAAAGTACAATCCACGTTGCGATTCCGATTAAAACATTTGCGATCAGAAGAGTGTAAACAGGATCTAATCCACCGCTATCTAGTTTTAATATAGCTACGATGATACTAATTGACATATACGTTGTAGCCACCCCTAATAATATCGGTAGAAAGAAGATCAATAGGAAACTAAACAGAAAAGAAAGAACTAATATAGCAATAGCCGGAGTCGCTATCGTTCCCCATATACCGAATACTTCAAGAAACGAAAAAGAAGATTTCATCATCTTACCACTTACAAAAATAATAAATCCGACAAATAACGTTAAAATTAATAAAAAGAAAAAGATTTTTACAGATTCTCCAAAGAAAGTAGGAGTAGTTATATCTGGTACTAACGTTCTCGTAACAGCTGCCGTTGCGCTCATCATTCTATAAAAAATACATGCTCCTAAAAAACAAATAAGAACAAGACTTACAATTCCATTTCGCACTTCAATATTGCCATTTTTCATAATCGCTGTCGGTGCTTTTAAAGCATGTGTAAAAAACTGAAAATAGCCACTCGCAAATCGTTTCGCTTGCTCTACCGTTTCATTCGGGCGAGTTTCCTTTACTTGTGCTACGCGCGCTTGTCGCTCCCCTTCTTCCTGTGCACCACTTGCCATCACTTCTTCCGTTAACGAATGTCCACAATTCCCGCAAAACTTTGCTTCCGCTGCATTTTCTGTATGACACGCCGGACATTTCATTCTCTCATCCCTCCTTAAGCATATACCTTATAGGGTGTTACAAATTCAATATATGACTTTGTACATAAAACATGACTACAAGAAAAAGAATATGAAATCCTTCTTTTAAACGAAACTATGTGTGCTAGTAATATAGAAAAATAATGTTATTATGAAACAGAGCAAATAACATTTTTAAAAGATTGGATGAAGACAGTGGAATTTGTAAACTCGATTTTTCAAACACTCCTTACAAGCGTGATCCAATTATTCTCTTTAATTGGTGTCATCATTGTAATTGGATTTATATTAGGTTATTTAGAATCTCTCACACGAATGTATTGGTCGAGAGCTTTTGGTAGGAAAGGCTTCCTTTTAACTGCGTGGATTGGTGTCCCTATTCATGAACTTGGACATGCAATTATGTGTATACTATTTCGTCATAAAATTGTAGCAACGCAGTTCTTCCCGACAGATACAAGTCAAGGAGCTTTAGGTTACGTACAACATCAATACAATCAAAAAAGTATATATCAACGAATCGGTAATTTCTTTATCGGTATCGGCCCTATTATTTCTGGTATTACTACCTTAATACTTTTAATGCGCTATTTCGTACCAGGGTCATATTCTTTATTTAATACGACTCTCGAAACAACTGTTGCATCGGCTTCTATTAACTTAGACATGATCCAAAACATGCTACTATCGACGTTTGTATTATTGAAAAGCTTATTTACAATAAGCAATTTATTGAATCCTTCATTTTGGTTATTTTTATTTATCGCCATTTGTATTTCCGCACATATCGCTTTAAGTAAACCAGATATAAAAGGATCAATAGACGGTGTCATCGTCATGTTTATCATTTTATTTTTATTCAATATAATAGCAGGACTTTTTCAGTATGATAGTAACCAACTAATCGGCAAAATGATGAAATATAATATGTATCTCATTGCATTTTCTAGTGTGGCCCTGCTTTTCTCTAGTATTTCTACACTTGTGAGTTTTGGGTTTTATAAAATGAGAAGAGGGCGTTCGTTGTGAACTCCCTCTTCTTATTAGTTATTTTTCTTATAACTATAATTCTCAACCGGAACACGAGCATGCCCTTCTTCATCTGTACACCATGATTGCGACTGAAAGGCAAGGAAAATACCTACCCACTCTTCCCTCTTCTCAAAATGAATAAGTAGTCCACCGTCTTGCCATATGCCGTCATCACCTTGCCATTTCTCTACATTTCCTTGATTCATATGAATATCATGTACACCATTTCCAGGTGTAAAGTGGAAATACGAATCCGGAACCTTTTTTTCTGGTCCCCATCTTTCGCCAAACGCGTAAATAATTGCTTTTTCCTCTATCGCTCGTTTTATATAATGTTCTATTTTCTCATTCAAATCATTATCAGATCCCGTTTTTTCAGCAGGTAAAGGAATCATTTGCTTCGAATCAAATAAATTACCTCTTACATAATCTAAAGCGACTTTTGGTTCATTGTTTTTCACTTCCGTAAAACCAAACGGTAATGTCGGTAATATATGAATCGCCTCTGACCTAATATTATTACTCGCAAAATATAAAACTTCTGACGGATAACTTTGCGACTTTACGTTAATTGCAATACGATAGTCTACTCCTGCCTCGCCTTGTAAATGAACTTGATAATGAGGTGTTTTCCCTTTTCCAGTCTTTGATTGTATAACTGTACCTTTTAATACACCATAGTTTTTTAAGGGCATACCTTTCATCTCCTATTCATTTAGTAGAAGCTTTTCATATTTAAAACATTATCCAATTATAAAAAAAATCCTCCTACGTTAGGAGGATTTTTCACTTTATCAACACATACCAAATAATTACCTCCACCACTACAAGCAACACCGCACCAAAGATCATTAATGTCGTTTTCTTTAATAGTTCATTTTCACGATGAGGTATATCACATAAATAAGCACCGAGTGTAATACGTGATGGACAAGCGATCGTCGCTACTGATGATGCGGTGTTTTGAAGCGTTGTGACGTATTGCCACGGGAGTGCTACATTTTGCGCTGTTTGCATTTGTAGTTTTATAAACATTGCATTTGATCCTGCGTTACTACCGGTTAAAAAACCGCCAATTCCTCCAATGAAAGGAGCAGCGAAAACGAAAAACGTACCAAATGTTTCACCAGCTGTCTTTGCGAGTAATGAATGCATGCCAGATGCACCCATTAGCTCTGAAATCGCAATGAACATCGTTGTTGTAATAGCGAAAGGAATCCATTGTTTTATCGTTTGCGAGAGTGATTGTTTAATAATATGAGGTGGAATGCGGAAGAAAATGATTGTAAACAAACAAGTCATGGCGAGCCAAAACCCTGGCGAATATAGTAGCTCTAGTTTGTAAGAATATGATTTTAAATCGAGAACTGCATATGACCTGAGCAGATCGTGTAATACAGGAACGAGGCGAGAAAGTAAAATACAAACTGTTAAAAAGATATAAGGGTTAATAATTTTTAGAATCGATACTTCTCTCTCCGTAGCCGCCGCATGCTCTGTTAGAAGTTTTTGTTCATCTTTTCCTTTTAATTTAATGATTAAAAAACCAAATGTAATGGTAACGATAGAACTTAATATTCCCGCTAGTTCAACACTTACGTATGCGTTAGAAAGATAGATTCCGAGAGAAAATAATAGAAAGAAACCAACGCCTTCCTTCCACTTTTCTATAACTGCCTGAAAGCCACCGACAACGTATAAAGAAAGGAAGATAAAGTATGCAAAAATCGGGATACTTAATAATGCTGTATTTGTGCCAAGAGTTGTGAGCGGCATGTTAATAAGCTGCGAACCGATAATCGTACCCGTTGCCATCGCGCCCCATGAACTAGCCAGCAAACCGATAAACGAGAGCAGTACAGCTTGAAATGGTTTATAGCCTAACGAAAGAAAGATCGACGCTGCGACCATAAAACCAATACCGAATCCACTTACTGATTCAATTAGTGGGCAAATACCAAAACACATAAGAAGCATTTGTAATAAGCGGTCATGTGTGACTTGTTCCAAAAATCGTGCTACTTGATCGATGTATCCCATTTTGTTCATGAGGTGAAATAAAAAAATACCGAAAAACAAAACGTATCCGACAATAAAACAAATTAACCAACCTTTAATCGTAGCGTGCACAGTTTCACTTATCCCTAATTGAAACGTTGGCGAGAGTAAAACGATTCCAACAGAAACGGCATAAGAGATTAATGAGGCTCTTAATGACGTTTGTTTAAACAAAAATAAACAAATGAAAATCATCATAATCGGGATAAGTGCCAACAATATGGCCATGTTATCATCTCTTTTCGTAAAAAATGCAATTTTTAACTATTATATAACAGATATTGTTATTTTCAATTAATTTTATAACAGATTAAAAAAAGAGCCAAACAGCTCTTTTTTTGAATCACTCCCATGTTCTTTTATCCTGAAAAACCGTCTGCTGTCCGATTATTTTTTCTAACACAACAAACACAATATAAGCACATATTACTTGCAGTACAATATTCCCAAATTTCATTAATGCAAATGAATAAATCCCCCGAAATAACTCGTTTAATAACACAATCGAAACGATACTAAATAGTTCTATACTAATCGAAAATATACATACTTCTAAAATAGATTGCTCTTGTATTCGATTTAATTGGGAAAAGATGAATACATATCCTAAAAACAGAGCCATCAACTCTATTTTCGTCATGCTAATGAGCCAAGCGTATAATGGTACAGTTAAAAGAAGATATAATAGTTTACGTCTTAGCATGCCTTCTCACCCTCTAAATTATATGTATTTTCTGTATATTTTAACATTTATTACGTAAAACAAAAAGAAGAGACTTATGCCTCTTCTTTTTGTTTTACTGCCTGTATTAACTCACATATTTCCTCTTGTTTTTCATTTTCTAACAACTCAATAACCTTACTTCCAACGACAACACCGTCGCATATTGTAATCATTTCTTCTATTTGCTCTCGTGTTGAAATACCGAATCCTGCGACTACTGGTAAGTGGACGTGTGATTTTACTTTTTCTAAGTAACTATGAATCTCATCTTTAAAGTTTTGACGTACTCCCGTTACGCCCGCTACTGTAACGGCGTAGACGAATCCTTCTGATTCACTCGTAATTTTTTCGATTCGCTCAATTGGACTCGTTACAGTAACGAGCGGAATTAAAGCTATATTCGCCTCGCGTAGAAGCGGTGCAATGATGTCTTGTTCTTCATAAGGTAAGTCCGGAACGATAATGCCATCCACACCTGCTTCAAGACAACTCTCAATGAAACGTTCCTTTCCGAATGCGAGTACTGGATTTAAATATGTCATGAGTACAAATGGAATTTTTACTTCTTTCCTTACTTCTGCTAACGCTTGAAAAATATCTTTTAATGTTACACCGCTATCTAGCGCTCGTTTCCCTGCTCTTTGAATCGTTGGGCCGTCTGCGACTGGATCTGAAAACGGGATACCAATTTCAACAATGCTTGCTCCTGCTTCATCAAGAAAACGAATTCTTTCTTTTAGTTTTTCAAGGCCACCATCTCCGCCCATTACGTACGGAATAAATGCTTTTTTGCCATTTTCAAACGCTGCTTTAATTTTTTCTACTCCCATTTTTTACACCTCTTCCATATAACGTTTTATACTCTCTACATCTTTATCACCGCGGCCGGATAAACAAATAACAAGTCCTTCGTCTTGCTTCATTTGTGGCGCTAGCTTTAAAGCGTATGCAACAGCATGTGAACTCTCTAATGCCGGGATAATACCTTCTTTTTTCGTTAATAATTGAAATGCTTCTAACGCTTCTTCATCTGTAATGGAATGATAAGAAACGCGGCCAATATCTTTTAGCAAGCTATGTTCTGGTCCAACCCCTGGGTAATCTAGTCCGGCTGAAATAGAGTGTGCTTCTTGAATTTGTCCTTCTTCATTTTGTAGAAGGTACATCATCGATCCGTGTAAAACACCGACACTTCCTTTCGTTAAAGTGGCTGCGTGCTTTTCTGTGTGAACACCTTTTCCAGCTGCTTCAACACCGTAAAGAGTAACTTCTTCATCGTGTACGAACGGATAAAACATTCCCATTGCGTTACTACCACCGCCAATACAAGCAACGACTGCTTCTGGTAATTTCCCTTCTAATGCTTCGTATTGTTTTTTCGTTTCTTTCCCAATTACACTTTGGAAATCACGGACAATTTGCGGGAATGGATGTGGTCCAAGAACTGATCCCATAATGTAGTGTGTATCGTGCACGTGTGAAACCCAGTAGCGAAGCGCCTCGTTTACCGCATCTTTTAATGTGCCGCTACCTGCCGCTACACTTTCTACTTTCGCTCCGAGTAATTCCATTCGAAACACGTTTAATTTTTGACGTCTCACATCTTCTTCTCCCATAAAGATGACGCATTCTAATCCGAGTAGGGCACATACAGTAGCGGTTGCCACCCCGTGTTGTCCTGCTCCTGTTTCAGCGACAACTTTTTTCTTGCCCATCCGTACTGCAAGAAGTGCCTGACCAATTGTATTATTAATTTTATGAGCTCCTGTATGATTCAAATCTTCACGTTTTAAATAAATTTTTGCACCGCCGCAATACTTCGTCATATTTTCAGCGAAATAAAGCGGTGTTTCTCTTCCGACGTACGTTTTTAAATAATGATTTAATTCCTTTTGAAACGCTTCATCCTGCATCGCTTTTTTATATGCTTCTTCTAGTTCTAATACAGATTGCATTAACGTTTCTGGAACGTATCGCCCTCCGTATATACCGTAGTGACCTTTTTCATCTGGATATGCGTAATTCATTTGGAACACTCCTTCGCTTTTATAATAAATTGTTTTATTTTCTTTAGATCTTTCTTTCCTTCTGTTTCTACTCCGCTACTCACATCGACCATATATGGCTGAACGGTTTGAATGGCTTCTTCTATATTAATGATGTTTAATCCGCCAGCTAATATCGTTTTCTCTCGCAATGCTTTTGGCATATGCGCGAGTAACTCCCATGAGAATGTCTTTCCATTTCCTCCGCGGAACTTTTCTTTCGGGCTATCAAATAACATATAATCTGTTTCGTATTTTTTCGCATGTTCCATATCTTGCTCTAAAGCTACTCCTACTGCTTTTATAGACGGAATTTTCAATCTTCCGATGTAATGATTGTCTTCATCCCCATGTAGTTGAACATGCGTTAACCCGCACTCATCTGCAATTTTCTGGATCACTTCTACTGATTCATTTACGAAAACACCGACCTTTAAAACGTGGGCTGGAATTTCCTCAATAATTTCTTTCGCTTGCTCTGGAGTGATTTTTCGTTTACTTTCTGCAAAAACAAATCCGAGTGCATCTGCTCCGTATTCACAAGCACGTTTTGCTGTTTCAACATCAGTGATGCCGCAAATTTTCACTTTCATATGTTCACCTTACAGTCTTCGAAAAAATTACTTATAGAAGATGATGTCATAAGCGCTTCTCCAACTAACACACCTTTTGCACCAGCTCGTTTAACGCGAGTAATATCTTCTTTTGAATGAATACCACTTTCACTAATCCAAAGCACTTTCTCCTCATTCAGTCGTTTTCCGAGCTTTTCAGTTTGGCTTAAATCTACTTCAAATGTTTTTAAATTACGGTTATTAATTCCAATAACGTGCGGATTTAATCGGGTTGCAATTTCTAATTCCTGTTCATCATGAACTTCAACAATCGCTTCTAATCCTTTTTCTAGTACGTAGTTATAAAGCTCTTTTAATTTCTCTTTTGACAATGCTGCAACGATTAATAAAATAAGATCTGCACCAGCTTCATAAGCTCTATCAATTTGAATCTTATCAATTATAAAATCTTTACATAAAAGCGGAATGTTACTTTCTGCTCTTGCCGTTTGTAAGTCATAAAACGATCCTTTAAAAAATTGACTGTCTGTTAAAACGGAAACTGCTCCTGCGCCGCATTCTTCATATGTTTTTACTTGTTTTGGTACATCAACGTGTACATTTATATCTCCTTTTGATGGTGATGCTCGCTTTACTTCTGCAATGACAGTAAATTGTTCTAAAGCTTTTACGAGTGAGTATGTTTTTCTTTTTTCATTCCCTGGTGTATATGTTTCATATAACTCCGCAACTTCTACTTTCTTTTGCTCTACAATTTTGTCTAAAATCGTCCCCATTTTAATTCACCCTTTCTAATTTTTCGTTGCTTGCTGTAATTAATAAGTTTAGTTTGGCTAATGCTTTTCCAGAGTCAATGCTATGCGTCGCTAGTTTAATTCCCTCTTCAATCGTTTCCGTTTTTCCGTTTGCGAAAAGAGCAAGCCCTGCATTTAATAAAACGGTATCGCGGTATACACTTTTTTCTCCGTTCAATACTCCGAGCGTAATCTTTGCATTTTCTTTTGAATTCCCGCCTCTAATTTCTTCATTTTTCACTCTTGAAAAACCGTAGTTTTCTGGTGCAATACTCATTTCAATTATTTCATTGTCTTTTAAAATAGCGACGCAGTTTTCTCCTTGTAATGATGCTTCATCTAAAAATCCACTTCCGTTTACAATGAGCGCTTGTTTTCTGCCAAGTTTCTGCAATACTTCCGCTACCGGTAATAACATATCTCGTTTATAAATACCGACAAATTGTGTTTCTAAATTAACGGGATTCGTCAACGGTCCAATTAAGTTAAAGATCGTCGGAACGTTTAATTCTTTTCTTATTTTCATAATGCGTCTTAATGCTGGATGCATCGCTGGTGCGAATAAGAAGGCAATTCCTACATTTTCTAATAAATAGTCAATCTCACCTGGCGTACAGCTTATGTTTACACCGAGTTCTTCTAATAAATCAGCACTTCCTGTTTTACTAGAAACAGCGCGGTTTCCATGTTTCGCAACCTTTACGCCAGCTCCGGCAAGTACAAATGCCGATGTTGTACTAATATTAAATGTTTGCGCACCGTCACCACCCGTTCCGCAATTGTCCATTGCGCCCTTTATATGATTTGAAAACGGTAATGCCTTTTCGCGAAGAGCACGAACGAGACCGAATATTTCTTCTGCTGTCTCGCCTTTCGCTTTCAGCAATACTAAGAAAGCTGCAACTTCACTTTCCAATATGTTGTCACTTAATAAAAGGAGCCCTGCTTCATACATTTCTTCCTCTGTTAAATGCTGTCCCTCTACTAATTTTCGAAGATAACTGTTCATACTCTCTCCTCCTCTTTCACTTGTGCTAAAAAGGCACGTATTAATTTTCCGCCTTCTTCTGTTGCAATTGATTCTGGGTGAAACTGTAATCCGAAGAGCGGATAATAGTTATGACGAACTGCCATGATTTCTCCGTCATCCATCGCCGTCGCGAGTATGTCAAAGCATTGTGGTAAACTATTTTGCTCTGCGACGAGTGAATGGTAACGCATTGCCGTTAGCGGCTGCGTAACGTACGAAAAGATTGACGTTCCATTATGTTTCACACGTGATGTTTTTCCGTGTTTAATGCGCTCTGCTCTAACAATTTCTCCTCCAAATGCGGATATGATTGCTTGATGGCCAAGGCAAATTCCTAAGATGGGAACGTTCTTATAAAAGTGACGAATAACATCGATACAAATTCCAGCATCTTCTGGTTTCCCAGGTCCCGGTGAAAGCACAATTCCTTTCGGCTTCATCTCCTCTAATTGTTCAATTGTTATTTGATCATTTCTTACGACGACGATGTTTTCTTCGTACTCGCCTAATAGTTGGTACAAGTTATATGTGAAGGAATCATAGTTATCAATCAGTACAATCATTTCATAACCTCCAAAAGCGCTCTCGCTTTATTTAATGTTTCCTCATATTCAGCAACCGGATCTGAATCGTAGACGATACCCGCTCCTGCCTGAACGTACGCTTTCTCATCTTTCACAACCATCGTTCGAATTGCTAGCGCCATATCAAGGTTTCCTGAGAATGAAATATATCCAACTGCTCCGGCATATACATTTCTTTTTTCATGCTCTAATGTATTGATAATTTCCATCGCCCTTATTTTCGGGGCTCCTGACACTGTGCCAGCTGGTAAACAATACGCTAGTGCATCAAATCCACTCATTCGTTTTCGTAATGTTCCGTAAACTTCAGATACAATGTGCATAACGTGAGAGTATTTCTCTACTTTCATATATTTATCTATCGTCACAGAGCCAATTTCACTTACTCTGCCAATGTCATTTCGGCCTAGGTCCACAAGCATCATATGCTCTGCTCGCTCTTTCTCATTTCCTAACAGTTCTTTTTCGATTTCCTCATCTTCCTGCTTCGTTTTCCCTCTCGGCCTCGTACCCGCAATTGGGTTTGTCATCACCTTATCGTCTCTTACTGATAGTAAACTTTCTGGCGAAGAACCGAGTATAACATAATCTTGAAGATCGCTATAAAACATATATGGCGACGGGTTTGCAATGCGAAGTTTTCGGTATAATGCAAATGGATCACCTTTACACTCACTTTTCAAACGCTGGGATAATACGACTTGGAATATGTCTCCGGCTCGTATATGCTCTTTCGCCGCTTCTACCATTTCGCAAAACTCTTTTTCCGTTATGGAAGAAGTGAATGATAATGTTGATTGTATTTCATTTACTTCTTCTTCTTCTCCCTTTAGCACTTCCTCTTTGTATACTTGCAACCTTTCGTATACCTCTTCATAAAAAGCCGAATCATCTTCCCTGCATACATATACAAACGACAACTTTTGGCGTAAATGATCGTAAACGATAAACTCACGATATAGTAAAAGGTGTACTTCTGGAATATTTAATGGATCGTGTAAATCTGCTCCAATGTTTTCATATTGCCGAATGACGTCATAACCAATATAACCAACTGCTCCTCCGCAAAATGGGAATGGACTCTCTACTTGCGATGGTGCGATTGCCTCTTCTAACACTTGCAGTACGTTACCTTGCAACTTTTCTGTTTGCCCATACACTGTTCGTTCGACTTCCATACCAACGCTTTTCACTTCTCCATACGGATTACAACCTAGGTAAGAATAGCGCCCTTTATCTTGATGAAGCTGTGAGCTTTCTAATAAAAATTTCTTATTCCCTTTCATACGTCTATATAAAGAAATTGGCGTAATGCTATCTCCTTCTTCTTCAGCGATTACTAAAAATGTTTTTCCTTGCTCTTTTTGCTTCATAAATTCCTCTTTTGTCATCATGCCTTTCACCTCACTCTGAAAAATAAAAAAAGTCCCCTACATATCGAAATATGTAGAGGACGATAAATTTACCGTGGTACCACCTCATGTTGGACGCAAAGGCATCCCGCTTTATTCAGGTACAAAATATATACCTTATCCTTGTAACGGCGGAACCCGGGTTGCCTACTGAAAATAATTGTTCAGCATACCTCTCGTAAGCCCATTCCGTATATGGCACCGCACCCGGCTCCCACCTATCCCCGGCTCTCTGTAACGTCTCCAATATACGTACTCTTCTTACTTAAACGATTTCATTTATTTAATTTTTTGTACACAAAAAGGGAGTACTCATCCTATAGAAAGGACGGGTACTCCCGTGGTGCCACCTTAATTCGTTACGAATGTAACGCACTTTGCCGTATCAAAAAATAATACGTGTCTCTTATATCGATGAGATCATGTCGCCAAAGCCTACTTCTTTCGTTTCGGTTTGGAAGCTCCGAAGCCCATTCCACATCAATTCCATACTGATTCGCACCAACCATCAGCTCTCTGACATGTTCATCATGTGTACTCTTCTTCATCAACGCTTGCATTTTTTTAAGTTGCACTCATTATATTCCTCGCATTTCTAATAAGTCAATACTTTTTCCGAAAAAAATATTTTTTCTTCATTCAATATTATATTGACAAAACAACCGGTTTTTATGTAAATATAATAAATACTCTATTAAAATTACGGTTTTTTGTCAGAAAATCATATATTACAAAAGCGAAACATTATCAAAAAACGCTTACATTTCAGAAAATTCATATTTCTGAATGGATTTTTCTGAATAATCATGATAGATTATAAATATGCATAACGCATCAAAAGACATGACAAAAGGAAGGGGAACTACATGAGTACGCAGATGTTAACTTTAACTTCTATCTCTATTTACATGCTCGGGATGTTAGTAATCGGCTATTTCGCCTACAAACGAACGTCCAACTTAACAGATTATATGCTTGGCGGGCGTACACTAGGCCCCGCAGTAACAGCATTAAGTGCTGGAGCATCAGATATGAGCGGTTGGCTTTTAATGGGCTTACCCGGTGCAATGTTTAGCGTTGGATTAAGTAGTAGTTGGATTGCAATCGGCCTAACATTAGGCGCATACGCAAACTGGCTATATGTCGCTCCTCGCTTACGTACCTACTCTGAAATTGCAAACAACTCTATTACTATTCCAGAATTTTTGGAACACCGTTTCCACGACAAATCTCACATGCTACGCTTAGTATCCGGACTTGTTATTATGATTTTCTTTACTTTCTATGTAGCTTCAGGATTAGTTTCAGGCGCTGTATTATTTGAAAATTCATTTGGTATGAACTATCATGTTGGATTATTCATTGTAGCAGGCGTTGTTGTAGCTTACACATTATTTGGTGGTTTCTTAGCAGTAAGTTGGACAGACTTCGTGCAAGGAATCATTATGGTTGTTGCTCTTATTCTTGTTCCTATCGTAACAATTATGAATTCACACGGACTTGGACCTGCATTTGATACAATTCGATCGGTAGATCCAACACGTTTAGATATTTTTAAAGGTGCCTCTACTTTAGGAATGATTTCTTTATTCGCATGGGGCCTTGGTTATGTTGGACAACCTCATATTATCGTACGCTTTATGGCAATTTCGTCTGTAAAAGAAATTAAAAGCGCACGAAGAATTGGTATGAGCTGGATGATTTTCTCTGTTGTCGGAGCTATGTTTACTGGTCTTATTGGTATTGCTTACTATTCACAACAAGAGTTGACATTATCTAATCCAGAAACAATTTTCCTTGAACTAGGAAAAATTTTATTCCACCCACTTATTACTGGATTTTTATTAGCAGCTATTTTAGCAGCGATTATGAGTACAATCTCATCTCAGCTTCTTGTTACCTCTAGTGCTATAACAGAAGATTTATATCGTACATTCTTTAAACGCTCTGCTTCTGATAAAGAGCTTGTATTTGTCGGTCGTATGGCTGTACTTGTTATCGCCTTAGTTGGGTGCGCATTAGCGTTTAAACAAAATGATACGATTTTAGCTCTTGTTGGATACGCTTGGGCTGGATTTGGTTCTTCATTCGGACCTGCTATTTTATTAAGCTTATATTGGAAACGCATGACAAAATGGGGTGCGCTTGCTGGTATGATTTCAGGTGCCGCTACAGTAATTATTTGGACTCAATTCAAATTCTTAAAAGATTTCTTATATGAAATGATTCCTGGTTTCGCTATTAGTTTAATAGTAATCATAATTGTTAGTTTACTAACTAAACCTTCAAAAGAAGTTGAAGAGCAATTTGAGAATTTCGAAAAACAACATAGTCATAATCTATAAAAAGAAGGCTCTGCTGTTATCATAACAGTAGAGCCTTCTTTTTATTACAGTTCGACAATCTTCTTTTCAAATTTAACAAATTCTTTATGTTTCGTTAAATTTAACATAACACTACTCCTTTATAGTATTAGTATCAGCACTTATACAGAAAGGGGACTCCAACATGTTAGCAGCTTTCCAGCGACAACATATAAGAAAATTTTCACCTATCACAAATACTTCTACTTCTTGTTTAAACATACAACCTAATCCACCAAAAATTTCTATTGCTCCTTCTGTTATTTCAGTCATCGGTGTTCATATGGAAAAAAATAAGTTGAAAGTAAGAACTGGACAAAGCACTGAGTTATCAGCTTTCGTTTTGCCAGTGCAAGCAACGAATAAAGAACTTATTTGGACAAATATGAATGCTGATGTCATCACAATGTATCCAAAAGGTGATACGGTAACGATTACTGGAAAAAGTGCAGGAAGAGCAGTCGTAATTGTTACAACTGCTGAGGGAAAATTTCGTGACCTATGCGTCATTCATGTACAACCTTATATGACAAATCCAAAGTAAAAGAGTGGCCACGAAGCCACTCTTTTACTTGATTTCAATGTGTGGATTTTTACTTTTAACAAGATTGATGAATTGCTCTTTATCTTTAGGAGAAATAATTTCTGTTTGATGTGCACCGTAAACAATTTCAAGTCGATCAAATGATAGTGCATGGGCTGCAATTGGATTTTTCGTATTTGAAATTTGTTTTATATCTCGTATAAATATGCGCTTTTTAACGAAACCTGATCTAATAGTAATTATTTCTTCTCCGACGATGTATTTTGTTGAAAACCAACTCCAAATAAATAATATAGCTAATGGAATTGTAAAGAATAAAAGAAAATATTCTCTCCCTGCAAATATGGGAGCAAAACACGCTCCAATGATAACGAAAAAAATCGGATATAACCATACATCTTTTTTTGATGGAAATTCCACTAAACTTCCCCTCTCTTGATTTAAGTCAATGAATCTTCTCCTCTTCCCTATTACAATGAAAACAACATTAGAATAGGAGGATATATTATGACTGAACGAAAGTACGCCTTATTTGCTGGCTCTTCTCTTCTTGTGATGGCATTCATTGCATTTTTTTCTTACGGTTTTGTTCATGGAAATCTCATTGTACAAGAAAACGCGAGTACCACATTCCATAATATCCAAACTTCAAATTCACTTTTCAAAGCAGAAATTTTCGGCTGGATTATCATTTTTATTACTGATATTGTCGCCGCGTGGGCTCTTTATTTCTTTCTAAAACCGATTCATACTAGCCTCTCATTACTAGCTACCTTGCTTCGTCTTATGTATACAGCGATACTTGGAATCGCTATATTCAATCTAATATTAGTATTACTACTCTCAAAAAATACGATTGCGAATCCAGAAACATATACGATATTGTTTCTCAATGCATTCGAATACATTTGGTCTGTAGGGTTAATCATTTTCGGCTTACATCTTTTCGTTTTAGGATATGTAACTTTTCTAACTAAACAAATACCGAAATTTATTAGTGTATTACTATTCATCGCTGCTATCGGTTATATCGTAATTCACGTCATGAATACAATGTTTTCACAATATGATGCGATGATTTCCATTCTTAACGTTGTCTTTCAACTACCGATGATCGCAAGTGAACTAGGATTTAGTATATGGCTATTGATTAGAGGTGGAAAAAACTCTACTGTTTGAGTCGTTTCTTAATTCTACTTAATGATTCTGGCGTAATACCTAGATAACTTGCCAATTGATATTGAGGAACACGATTGATTAAATGAGGTCGTTTTTGTAACAATGATTTGTAGCGCTCTTCTGGTGTCGATGCAATAAATAATGTAAGTTCTTCTTGTACCTCCCCAAAATTGTATTCAATCATTTGACGTGTCATTTCTTCTAACTGTGAATATTTCTTATACATGTCCTTTTCACAATACAGGTCGCCAACTACAACTAGGCAGTCTTCTAGACACGTTAATGTATGTGGGGATGATTTATCTTGTTTATGATGATTGAAATTTGCAATTGCTTGTTCTTCTGTATAAAAATTTGATGTAACTTCTTTTCCGGCTTCATCTATACAATGTTGCCTCACGCATCCTTTTAATACAAAGTAACATTTAGACGGAACATCTCCTTGTCTTAGAAGTACTGTTCCTTTTTTATATTCTTCAATTTGTAATTCTTCCACGATTATACGCTGCTGCTCTTCACTTAATGTTGTAAGCTTTGTCATGTATTTCATTAAAATATCTTTCATTTGGTCTCTCCTTCCCCTTCAATATTTGTATGGGCAACGTATGATGTAACTCCACTTTATATTATCTTTTTTCATGCTATATGGCGGGAATTCCCCCTATTGATCTGTTTTATTTTCTGCATGGAACAAAAAAAGAGAAGTTACCAATAACTTCTCTTTTCGTATATTAGAATACACTCGTTATAATTCCTGTGTATAAGCCGGTTCGTTCACCACATTTTTTGATGTTCTTTTTTGTTGCTGTAGTAAGAAAACAGATACACCAAACAATACGAGCATGCTACCGATAATTTGCATTGCGTTTAATTTTTCCCCAAGTAAGAAGAACGCTAGTATAGATGCCCCAACTGGTTCTCCTAAAATACTCATTGAAATCGTTGTTGCATTTACGTAGTTTAATAACCAGTTATTAATGACATGTGACACTGTCGGCACAATCGCAAGTAAAAGAAAAACGGTCCAGTCCCACTTCGTATAACCTGTAAAAGGTACTTGCAGCACTATATTATAAATCCCCATAAAAATCCCTGCGAATGCAAAAACTGTAAAGCTGTAAATCCAGTGTGATACTTTCTTTACTGTTGTTTGCCCGATAAATAAATAACCGACAACTGCTATCACACTTAAAAAGGATAATATATCCCCATAAATCGCTTGTTCACTTAGCCCTAAATCTCCCCAGCCAATACACATTACACCTAGTATCGCAATTCCCATTGTCGCAATAGCTGAGTATGTTGTTCTTTCTTTAAATAAGAAAAAACCTCCAACTAAAGATACGATCGGTTGAAGTGCTAAAATAATCGTCGAACTAGCAACTGTTGTATGCTTTAAAGATTCAAACCATAATAGAAAATGAAGTGCTAAAAAGAATCCAGATCCAATTAAAAATCCCCAATCTTTTATTTGAATCTTATGGAACTCTTCCCGCTTGTTCCAAACGATTGGCAGCATAATAAGTACGATAATCCATAATCGGTACATACTTAAAATAGAAGATGGTGCTGAGGACATCTTTACAAAAACTGCTGCGAATGAAATTGCTATAATAGAAATTGCTAATGGTAGCGCGATTGATTTTTCTTGTTTCAAACTCTGTCTCCCCTCTCACCTGTAAAAAATCCCACTTCATTATATCCGTTTTCTTTCATAACTTAAATACTAATTTTTTAGATTCTTCGTACCATTATGGTAAAATAGAAATTGAGGCACCTATTAGTGACTATTTCTTTCCTTTTCACTACAAGCGTCGCTCTTACAATCATAGTAAATTTTTATTTAGGGGGATATACATGAATCAAACAATAGGGAGAATTGAAGAAATTTCATTTTTTAGTACATCACTTCAAGAGGAACTTACACTTCTTGTTTATTTACCAGTAAATTACACACCTCTCCATAAGCATACGGTTGTTATTGCACAAGATGGTAGAGATTATTTTCAGCTTGGTAAAGCGCACCGTGTAATTGAGCGTCTTCGTGAAACTGAAGAAATCGACCGCACAATTATTGTCGGTATTCCATATAAAAATGTACACGATCGTAAGGAAAAATATTTCCCAAATGATGTAAAGAATGCTGCTTACATTCGTTTCCTTGCTCACGAGCTTGCTCCATATATTGATGAAAATTATCCAACGTATCAAATGGGTAAAGGACGCGTTTTAATTGGAGATTCTCTTGGCGGTACAGTTTCTTTCATGACTGCACTTATGTATCCGCATACATTCGGTAAAGTCGTTATGCAATCACCATTTGTTGATGAAACAGTCATGAACTTAGCAAAAGGCTTCAAAGATCCACAGGCGTTAGAACTTTATCACGTCATTGGGACAGAAGAAACAGCTGTAAAGCGCACAGACGGACAAGTATCTGATTTCGTAGAACCAAATCGCGAGTTAAATAAACTTCTTACAGATAGAAATTTCATCACGCATTATGAAGAGTTTGAAGGGAATCACACTTGGAAGTATTGGCAAGCTGATTTACCGAAAGCTTTCTCTCATATTCTATCAATGAAATAATAGAGAGCAGTATTCAGAATAATTTGATATAATAGATAAAGAGATTTATTTTTCTCAAAATCTAACTAGACTTACAAAGGGAGGAATTGGAACATGAAATTAGGCATTGTAATTTTTCCATCTAAAATGATTCAAGATAAAGCGAACGGATTGCGTAAACGTTATGATCCGCACTACGCATTAGTTCCGCCACATATTACATTGAAAACACCCTTTGAGACGCAAGATGATCAACTAGAATCGATTGTAAACGAGTTACATACAATCGCAAGTAAAACGAACCCTTTCACCCTTCATGTTGGAAAAGTCGGTTCATTCGCACCTGTTAATAATGTCCTTTATTTTAAAGTAGAAAAAACACCTGAACTAACTTTCTTAAATGAAGAAATGCATAATGGTTTCTTTACACAAGAGCGTGAATACTCTTTCGTACCTCATTTAACAATCGGTCAAGACTTATCAGATGCAGAGCATGCTGACGTATTAGGTCGATTACGTATGAAAGATTTCTATTATGAACAACCAATCGATCGTTTCCACCTTCTATACCAATTAGAAAATGGAACGTGGACTGTACATGAAACATTCCACCTTGGAAAGGAGAACAACTAATTTGCACGCACAAATCGTACAAACAGATGAGCAGCTAAGTGATGCATTCTCTGTGCGTAAACAAGTTTTTGTGGAAGAGCAACGTGTTTCTTCTGAAGAAGAATATGATGAATTTGAAGATACTTCGGCGCACGTTGTTGTATATGACAATGACATTCCAGTCGGTGCAGGTCGCTTTCGCATTGTTGATGGAGTTGGGAAAATGGAACGCATTTGTGTACTAGCTTCCCATCGTAAAAAAGGAATTGGCAAAATCATTATGGATGCACTTGAAGCATACGCAAAGGAAGAGTCTTTACCGAAATTGAAACTTCATGCCCAAACACATGCTGAAGTTTTCTATAAAAAGCTAGGGTACGTAACAGCTTCTGATATGTTTATGGAAGCCAATATCCCGCACGTCGTAATGATAAAAGAATTATAAAGTGAAACTTTAATCAGTGGGGGTTTTGTTCATCCCCCACTGATTATCGGCCTTCACCAATCGGGCGTTTACGGGTAGTTGATCTCCCACCTGAATTTTGAGTTTGGAGTTTTACTGCCCGCAAATAGCGGGATAAATTTGTAGCAGGAGGTAACCCCTCCTGTTTTTTACATTGCTATTTTCTTTTTCTTCCGCTAAAGTTAAATGTTGATGCTATAGTTTTGAAGGTGAATATATGACACAAGAAAAATTTTCACAAAAATCGTTAACACATGCTGACATTCCGCAAGCGACATATCATATTCCAAAAACGTCTACCCATTTAATTATGGAGGAAGATGCAGATGCAGCGTACTTCCGTGCTTTAGAACAGCAAGGTATTTATTTAAATGAAAAACAGTTAGAAGCAGTGCAAACGACAGAAGGACCTGTTCTTACACTAGCTGGCGCTGGAAGTGGTAAAACATCTGTTTTAACAACTCGCGTTGGTTATTTAGTTAATGTAAAACATGTTCATCCGCGAAATATTTTACTGCTTACGTTTACACAAAAAGCAGCTGAAGAAATCCGAAGTCGTGTAGCAAACTTGCCTGGTATGAATCATGCTGCAAGTAACTATGTTGTTGCTGGTACATTCCACTCTGTCTTTTTAAAATTGCTTCGTAGTCAAGGATATAATCAGCAAATTTTAGCAAATGAAAAACATAAACAAATTATGATAAAGAAAATTTTGAAAGAATTGCGCTTAAAAGACGATTATGATGCTGAAACGATACTCGCTATGATTTCACTTGAGAAAAACAAATTGAATCGTCCGAAAGATGTAAAAGCGAAAACACCGGTTGAACAAGAATTCAAAGAAGTATACGAACGTTTTGAAGAGGTAAAACAACGATACAATTATATCGATTTTGACGATATCTTATTAGAAACGTATTATATGTTAGAAAATAATGCTCCTTTGCTTACTCAATTGCAACAACGTTTTCACTACATTGAAGTAGATGAGTTCCAAGATACATCGTATGCACAATATGAAATTGTAAAATTATTAGCCACGCCAAGAAATAATTTATTTATCGCAGGTGATGACGATCAAGCGATTTACGGCTGGCGAGGAGCAAGTCACCAAATTATTTTATCTTTTCCAAAAGAATTTGATAATACAACGATTATTGCGCTTAATACGAATTATCGATCCAATCCATTTATCGTCGGACTTGGAAATGAAGTTATCAAGCTAAATCAAGAACGTTTTGATAAAGAGCTATATTCTGTTCGTGATGAAGGTGTACAACCATTTTACGCACGACCAGCTACAACTCTTGATGAAGCAAATCAAATTTTGCAGCTCATTCAAGAGAAGGTAGATAGCGGTGAGCGAAACTATAAAGATTTTTGTTTACTGTATCGCACACATTCTGTAAGCCGTTCGTTACTTGATCAGCTTACAATTCATAAAATCCCGTTTATTAAACACGGTGCGAGTCAATCATTTTACGAGCACTCTTTAATTAAGCCTGTATTAGATCATTTACGACTCGTGCTAGAACCGTTTCGCCTAGAATCTCTTTCTAACATATTGCCGACGATGTATATCGGCCGTGATGAATGTATTTCATTTATTGAACGGGAGCAATGGAAATATGGTGAAGGGCGTTTCCCTTCTCTTCTTCATTTCTTATTATTAAATCCGAGCTTGAAACCTTTTCAAGTGAAAAAGGTCAATGAGCGCATCGATTTTATTAAATTTATAAAAGAATTAGAACCGAAAAAGGCATTAAAAGAAATTATTCATGGTAAAGGAAAATATTTAGAGTACTTACAAAGTAACGATCGTTCTTCCTTTACGATGCATAAAGACATACAAGAAGAAATGTTAGAAGAATTAATGGAGTCTGCAACTCGTTTCACCGATATTCCAGCTTACTTACAATTTATTGACGAGGCGATTCAAGGTCAAAAAGAAATGGAAGCATTAAAAACAATGCCGCAAAAAGATGCCGTATCACTTATGTCAATTCATAACGCGAAAGGCCTTGAGTTTCCATGCGTCTTTTTACTTGGTGCCAGCGATGGTATATTGCCGCACACTTCTTCTTTAAAAGATGCAAATGACCGTGTGACGGATACTTCTGAAGCATTAGAAGAAGAAAGACGATTACTCTATGTCGCCATTACACGCGCTAAAGAAGAGCTTTATATTTCCTCCCCGCAATTTTTCAGAGGAAAGAAACTAGATATATCTCGTTTTTTATATACTACGCGAAAAGATTTACCTGAAAAGACATCCATTAAGTAAGGGTGTCTTTTTGCATATCACGTTATGTACATCCCCTCTATATAAATTCCCTGTTTCTATCCTGAGAATTAACGTAATATCAATCATATCCCGTTCATATTGTAATAGTGTATGTCAGAACTCACGATAAGGAGTGAACATAATGAGCTGCAATTGTAATGAAGACCATCATCACCATGATTGTGATTTCAACTGTGTATCTAATGTCGTTCGTTTTATACATGAACTACAAGAATGTGCAACTACAACATGCGGATCTGGTTGCGAAGTCCCCTTTTTAGGAGCACATAACACTGCATCAGTAGCAAATACACGTCCTTTTATTTTATACACAAAAGATGGAACACCCTTTAAAGCATTTGCACCATTTGGAGGTCTTACTAGTTGTCAATCTCCAATTTTTCGCGTCGAGAGTATAGATGATGATGATTGTGCTGTATTGCGTGTATTAACTGTAGTATTAGGTGATAATTCTCCTGTACCACCTGGTGACGATCCAGTTTGTGCGTTTTTAAATGTTCCAAATTCCAAATTAATATCGACCCCTGCTTGTCTGACAGTTGATTTAAGTTGTTTCTGCGCTATTCAATGCTTACGTGATGTTACGATTTAAAACTAAATAACGATTTAAGCATGGATTGGGTGGCAGAAAATTCTGCCACCCAATCCATGCTTAAAAGGTATTATTATGTATTTTTTATAAAATTGGGAACTTGTCTAGAACATAGAACCTGTCCTTTTCATTAACTGGACGTAGAAACAGACAAAGGAGTAAAAAACATGTTCTCTTCTGATTGCGAATTTACTAAAATTGATTGCGAGGCGAAACCAGCTAGTACACTAACTGCCTTCGGTTTTGCTTTTAATGCTTCTACGCCTCAATTTGCTTCATTATTCACACCATTACTATTACCTAGCGTAAGCCCAAACCCAGACATTACTGTACCTGTAATAAACGATACAGTGAGTATAGGAGATGGTATTAGAATTCAACGAGCTGGTATTTATCAAATCAGTTATACATTGACAATTAGCCTTGATAATTCCAATGCAATCCCTGAAGCTGCTCGTTTCTTCTTATCATTAGATACACCAGACAATATTATTCCAGGCTCAGGTACTGCAGTCCGCTCTAACGTTATTGATACTGGTGAAGTAGACGTATCCAGTGGTATTATTCTTATTAACTTAAACCCTGGTAACTTAATTCAAATTGTACCAGTCCAATTACTCGGTAGTGTAGATGTTCGTGCTGCAGCATTAACAGTTGTACAAATCGGTTAGTAAAAAGCGGTATTTCTTAATTGAAATACCGCTTTTTATATTTATAATAAAAAACACTCACAGTAACATGAGTGTTTCATTCTTCATATTGTTTTATTATGTTCTTTTTTTTCCCACAATTACATCCCTTTTTTTTCACAAACCCTTGTTGCTGCAATTGTTCTTGATATGCTTGTTGTTGTGCTTGGTGTTGTTGCTGTATACTATACCACTGCTGCAGGTCATATAAATTTTGCCTTGGATTATTGCTCACAGCAAACATCTCCTCTACTGTCATTTCTGTCTATTCACTATATGAACAACTCCTTATTTCCGTTCCCTGATTCTTTTAAACTCCGCTTTTTCTCGTATTATGAAAATATATTATTCCCCCATAAAATATCCTGTTACTGTTTCAATGATCGCTGCTGCACCTGCAATAGCTAATAATGCAAGTAACGGCTCTGCAACGATAGGAATCCACTTATATAAAACTAATAAAAAAGCACTAACCCATACACCTGTACACCAATAACAGCTTAATAATTCGCCAATCCATTTTCTTAATCCTTTACCTTTTACTTTTGTAAAAGTTGATACACTTCCATCAGGCTCTGTAATCTCTAATTCATCAATAAACGGTCTTCGCAAAAAGGCTGTAATTTTATCATAAACAATTAAACGAGTAAGCCTAAAAGCAGCTAATGCGAAAATAAAAAATAAAAGCCAACTTGTAAACAGCATGTTTCCACCTTCCCTTATCTTCTTTCGCCTATTTAAAAAAAAAGGTCTTGAGATTGTGACCAAATCTCCTCGACTCCAATATCTTATTAATGTAAATACAAACAAGAAGATAAGGAGTGACATTAATGAGTTGTAACGAAAATAAACACCATAGCTCTTCACATTGTGTGGTTGACGTTGTAAAATTCATCAATGAACTACAAGATTGTTCTACTACAACGTGTGGATCTGGTTGTGAAATCCCATTTTTAGGAGCACACAATACTGCATCAGTAGCAAATACACGCCCTTTTATTTTATACACAAAAGCTGGAGAACCTTTTGAAGCATTTGCACCATCAGGAAGTCTTAAGAGCTGTAGATCTCCAATTTTACGTGTTGAGAGCGTAGACGATGATAGCTGCGCTGTACTACGTGTATTAACTGTAGTATTAGGTGATGGTTCTTCTGTACCACCTGGTGACGATCCAATTTGTACGTTTTTAAATGTTCCAAATGCGAGATTAAAATCGACATCTACTTGCCTTACTGTTGATTTAAGCTGTTTCTGTGCTATTCAGTGCTTACGCGACGTTTCTATCTAAATAAGTAAACTAAAAAACTATTGGGGTGGTAGAATCCTTCTACCACCTTTACATATTTATAAACCGGCCATATCAATTGATTTTATATCTTCTATAGATAACCTAATATCTCTCATACTATTTGGCGGCATAATTGATACGACCCCCTTTCGATACGATATTATCGATCCGACATATGAGACCGTCACTGTTTTTATTCTGCACCTTACTTTTGGAATATAATGAGGGCGGTTTAATAAAAAGTAAATTTTTTCTTCATTATTCATATCCTTAAATGATTTATTATATGGGACTGTTCTCACTGGCTCTTGCTGTTCTTGCTGCTCTTGTACTTGCTCCGCTTCTTCTATTTTTTCTTCTACTTGCTGCTCTTCTTGTTGTTGTTCTATTACCTCTTCCACAGCACTACTTACAACATTTTCGTTTCTATTACTTTCCTCTTTTTGATCCTCATTTTCAAAGTTTGTTAAGATAATTCTTTTTATTTTCGGTGCAGCAAGTTCTAAACTTACTTGTGCAATATATAACAACGGTTTTCCAACTGTTGAGCTTTTATTTTTATTCTTCACACTCGTCCCTCCCACTTCCATACGTAGCTGAATAAATCGTGTACTATTATAGTTATATTCATAACGTGGTAAGAACTTTCGTTAAAAATCGTTCTTTCCAAGAACAAATAAAAAGGACAATCTCAACATTTAGAGATTGTCCTTTAAAAATTAATATTATATTTATCCTAAAATATGATATCCTGAATCAACGTGAATGTTTTCTCCTGTTACGCCGCGTGCTAAATCACTGAATAAGAATACCGCTGTATCGCCAACTTCTTCTGGAGTTGTTGTACGACGCAGTGGTGCACGCTCTTCGATTTCTCTTAAGATTGAGTTGAAATCGCCTACGCCCTTCGCAGATAACGTACGAATTGGTCCTGCAGAAATAGCGTTAACGCGTATGCCATGTTGACCTAAATCGTTCGCTAAATATTTCACGCTCGCTTCTAATGAAGCTTTCGCAACACCCATAACGTTATAGTTTTTCACAACGCGCTCGCCGCCAAGGTATGTTAATGTTAAAATATTTCCGCCTTCTGTCATTACTTTCTTCGCTTCTCTTGCTACAGCCGTTAAAGAGAATGCACTAATATTTTGTGCAAGTAAAAATCCATCGCGAGAAGTATCTACAAATTCACCTTTTAAATCATCACGATTTGCAAAAGCAATACAGTGTGCAACACCGTGAATTGTACCAACTTCTTGCTTAATCGTTTCAAAGCAAGCTGTCAGTTCTTCATCATTCGTTACATCACAAGGTAATACAAGTGATTCTTGTCCTTCTAATGTGTCCGCTAATTCACGAACGTTTCTTTCTAAACGTTCTCCTGCATATGTGAAGATTAATTTTGCACCTGCATTATGCAAAGAGCGAGCAATTCCCCATGCAATACTTCTTTGGTTCGCAACGCCCATAACAACAAATGTTTTCCCTTGTAATAGTTCCATGATATATCCTCCCAGAAATACTTATACTTGTTATTAGTACCTGATACTATAATTATAGTACCATAAAACCGCTTAAAGGCAAACAAAAAAGTCATTAACATAAATTTGTTAATGACTTTTTGTTTCTATAAAAAAACGCTCTAATCCTTCTTCCCAAGAAGGCATTTGTGCAAAACCATTTAACCTGAGCATACTATGTTGAAAGATAGAATATTTTGGTCTTGCAGCCGCCGATCCAAATTCTTCGGTTGAAACAGGTAATACATTCACTTTCATATTTGCATACAAAAATATTTTTTGAGCAAATTCAAACCAAGAACATGAGCCTCTATTTGATACATGATACGTACCGTATAAAGAAGTATGAATGAGCTTATTAATAATCATATTTAAATCTGCCACATACGTAGGAGAACCGATTTGATCCGCTACAACAGACAGTTCTTCTCTTTCCTTACCTAATCGCATCATCGTTTTCACAAAATTATTTCCATACTTACCATATAGCCACGATGTACGAACGATAAAATATTTATTATGTAACGCTTTGACGAACTGCTCCCCCGCATACTTAGAAGCTCCGTATATATTTATCGGCGCTGGACTATAAAATTCATCGTATCCATCCGGTCTGTCGCCCTGAAATACATAATCGGTACTAATATAAACTAACTTTGCTCCTACTGATTGTGAAGCAACCGCTATATTTCGAGCTCCTATTGCATTGATTAAATAAGCAAGATCCTGTTCTTTTTCAGCATGATCAACCTTCGTATACGCTGCACAATGAATAATTATATGTGGATTTATTTCTTGTACCACTTGCTGAACTTGGGATATATTTGTTACATCTAGTAACTTTTTATCAAATGGATATATGTCATATTCTTCAGGATTTAACTCTTCTTGCAGCTGCTTTCCTAATTGACCATTTGCTCCTGTTATGATAACCCTCTCTTTCATTTACATGCCCCTTACTGTTACTGTTCTTTTAGTGGTTTCCACCATTCCTTATTCTTTTCATACCAATGCACCGTCTCTTGTAATCCATGTTCGAACGTATACTTCGGTTCCCAATCAAATTCGTTCTTCATTTTCTCTGCATCAATTGCATAACGGCGATCGTGCCCTAAACGGTCCGTAACATATTCAATGTCTTTTTTTGTTTTTCCTAAGAGAGTAATAATTTGTTCCACAACTTCTACATTCGTTTTTTCGTTATTTCCACCTATGTTATATACTTCTCCTACACGTCCCTTATGCAAAACAATATCAATCGCACGACAATGATCTGTTACATGTAACCAGTCTCTTATATTTAAGCCATCACCATATAACGGTAGTTTTTTTCCTTCCAGTGCATTCGTAACCATTAATGGAATTAACTTTTCAGGATATTGGTACGGTCCATAATTATTGGAACAACGCGTTACTATAACTGGTAATTGATATGTTTTATAATAAGATAAAGCTATCACATCTGAGCTCGCCTTACTTGAAGAATACGGACTATTTGGAGCTAAGGGGGTTTCCTCAGTAAACTTTCCTGTTTTCCCTAAAGAACCGTATACTTCATCTGTTGATACTTGCACGAACTTAATATGCGGATACTTTTTCACTAATTCTAATAAAGTGACTGTCCCGATTACATTCGTATCGTAAAAGGGAATCGGATTTTCAATACTACGGTCCACATGTGATTCAGCTGCAAAATTAACAATTACTTGCACATCACGCTCTTTAATAACATGCTCCAGCAGCTCTCCATTTTGAATTTTCCCTTTTACAAAAGAGTAATTAGGATGCTCTTGAATAGACTTTACATTATTCAAATTCCCGCTATATGTTAATGCATCGAAATTAATGATTTTATATGTTTCATAGCTTTGCAGCATGTAATGAACAAAATTACTTCCAATAAATCCAGCTCCACCTGTTATTAATATATTCATAAACAACTCTCCTACTTAAAAACTATCTTCATATTCCTGAAGTGATGGTAATATTCGATCCTTATCAGATAAAATAGGATCTGTTACCGGCCATGGAATTGCTAATTCTTTATCCTCCCAAAGTAATCCCGAGTCATGCTGTGCACTATAATACTCATCTACTTTATACATAACAATAGTATGTGGAACAAGCGTACAAAACCCGTGCGCAAATCCTTTTGGCACCAATAATTGCCGGTGGTTATCCGCACTTAAAATATACCCTTTCCACTGTTTAAATGTTGGTGATTCTTTTCGTAAGTCTACGATAACATCATAAATTGCCCCTTGCATAACTTGAATGAGTTTCGTTTGTGCTTTCGGATTTTTTTGAAAGTGTAATCCCCGAATCGTTCCCGACCTAACCGAATAAGACACGTTATCCTGTACAAATGAATACGTAATCCCTAATGTTTCTAGCACCTTCTGATTATAACTTTCTGTAAAAAATCCTCGATCATCTCCAAATAACCTCGGTTCTAACAATTTCGCATCGGTAAAATTTGTTTCTATAACTTTCATATTTTCACCTATTCTCCGTTAAACTGTTTTCCAAAGTTTATATCTCGGGCTAACGTATTCGCCCTTTGAAGAGAAGCATGAGTTCCCGCATCCGTCCACCAGCCGCTCATTTCGTTATAGGTAAGTATCCCTCGTTTTAAATACCAATTATTTATATCTGTAATTTCAAGTTCTCCCCTTGCGGAAGGTTTTAATTCTTTTATAAAAGCAAAAACTTTCGAATCATACAAATAAATTCCCGTAACAGCATAGGAGCTTTTCGGCTTTTTCGGCTTTTCTTCAATTTCAATTATTTTTTTGTTTTGAATATGCGCTACGCCAAATCGTTCAGGATCTTCTACAGATTGAAGCAGTACTTTTGCACCTTCTTTTTGCTTTGTAAACTCTTCAACATATGGACGAATATTATCTGAAAAAATATTATCTCCTAATATAACTACCATGCGATCATTCCCAATAAAATCCTCACAAAGCCCTAACGCTTGTGCAATTCCGCCCGCTTTATCTTGCACACGATACGTAAAGGACACACCAAATTCGTGACCACTTCCTAAGAAACTAACAACATCTCCCATATGTTCTTTGCCTGTAATAATCATAATATCTGTAATCTCACATTGTTTCATCTTATATACCGCATGATAAATCATTGGATACCGCCCAACAGGAAGCAAATGTTTATTTGTTACTTTCGTTATTGGATATAGTCTCGATCCAGTACCACCTGCTAAAATAATTCCTTTCACCCTGCATCTCTCCCTTACGATGGAGATAATATATCTTTATAATGTTCTACAAACACTTTCCGGTACTTCTCGTATATATCCGCATCAAATTCATCTCCGTTGTAATGAATACACCACAGATTTGCTTGATTAGGGATACCTACTAAATAACCAGCCTTTTGAAACTCTAAAGACTGTGACACATCATAAAAGTGGAATCCTTGAAACAAATCTTCGCGCCACGGAATATCAAACTGCGTTGCCATTAGCAAACCATCAATTGCCTGAACTGACATAAATGACTTATTTCCATAATACTCCTGGTCTAAATTTAATAATTGATAATTCTGTCTTCTGTACTCAATCACTTTCCCTACTAAATTTTTTCCTTCCCACCATATCCCATTACTCGGTAAAAATTGAGCACCAGCTACTCCAATTAAACCAAGCTTTTCATTATCTTTAAAAAGAGAAATGAGTGTATAAAACATCTCCCGATTAATAAGATAAGTATCTTGATGTATATATACTTTATACTTCGCCGGATATGAAAGTACTCGGTTGTACGCACTTGCCATACTTTTTGCATCTCGTATCGGAAAAATTTGCACAACATAACCAGGGGGAACAAAAATATTTCTTATTTGTCTCTCGCATTGCTTGAAAAGCTCTTCATTATTTATACAAACAACCACTAATATTGTATGATCTTTCATTTTTGTAGCCCCTTTATTCTTCCTTATTTACATCTGACATATAGTGCTCCACAAATACTTTCCTATGCTTTTCATAGTTCGTCATATTCACATCGAAATGATAATGAATACACCACGCATCACGTTGTACAGGTACACCGATTGTATATCCTGCTTTTTTAAATTCAAATGATTGAGATACATCATAGAAATCAAACCCGTCAAATAAGTCTTCTCGCCATGGAATATCGTATTGTGTCGCCATCAATAAACCGTCAATACATTCAACAGGGATAAACGTTTTTGATTCATGAAATGGTTGCTCTAAACCTGCCATATAAAACAAATCGTTCATATAACCAATGACTTTTCCAACAATTCCACGCCCTTCATTCCATACGCCAGTTGGAGGAACATATTGCGCTCCTACCATCCCAATCATCCCAAGGTGTTCATGTTCCTCAAATAATTGAATTAATCCATATAGAAAAGCTCCATTTATAATAAAAACATCTTGGTGTAAATACACTTTATACTTCGCTGGATGTGAAATGGCTTGATTGTATCCGCTCGTCATACTTTTTGCATTTCGAATCGGCATAAATTGTACAAGATACCCAGGAGGTACTGCCAATTGCAATATATGTCGCACACATTGTGCATACAATTTCCGATCATTTATACACGTAACAAATAATATTGTTTTTTCGGCAGTACTCATACTTGTGATTTTTCTGCTTCAATAATATATTGAAACACAACCGTCTCAGCCATGAAGCCACTTCCAAGACGATATTTTTTACACATTCCATATAACTCTTCAATAAGTGGCTCATACTTTTTATGGTCAATATATACACGATCTACTTTATTAATAGAATATCCTGCTTTTAAAAACATTCTTAGCATTTCATTAAAAGTAAAGAAGCGTACGTGCTTTTTATCTAGTAAGCCATATTCTGTATACGTCCAATTTCCAAAAAGTAAGGGAGCTAATACTGAAATGTGAGCAACATTTGGTATACTAGCTAAAATTACACCGTTTTGTTTTATATATGGTTTTACTTTTTCTATTACAGCCCACGGATCGAATAAATGCTCTAATACATCCCCAAATATGACGCAATCAAATTGCTCCTCCTCATACGGCATATCCATTGTCTCTATATCACCTAAAACAACATGATCCAGCTTTTCTTTTGCTGTTTTCGCTGCTTCTGGAAATGCCTCAATACCTGATACACGTGTGCCATTTTCTTTTATAACCGCTCCTAATGCACCACTAGAGCAACCAATATCAAGAACTTCTTTCCATTCCTTTTTTATATGCTTTAATACATCGGATTCGCTGCATTATAATAATAATCGGATTTTTCTTCATATAAAGAACTTTTTTCGCGATTCATTTCACACACTCCTTATGCAAATTGAATTTGAAATATACATCTTACAAAGGGTGTCACCTCTACTGATTTCATTACTAATACTCTAATATATAGCCAATCTATCATCATTAGAATAATAACAAGGTATTTCCTAAAAACAGCCTACATTACACTTTATATTGTTTATCAAAAACACCTCGAAAATATTTACGGTTATATTCGATTGCAGCATTATTCGGAACGTAAGAAGCTGCTAATTCATTGTAATAATAAGCTTTGTCTTGCTCTCCTAACTTGCTATAGCAAATACACATTTGCAAATATGGAAGCCATGTGTAGCTGGCTGGACTGTGAAACGGACTATCCGCTGCTAGTGGTACTTCCGTTGCTAGTTTAAACCAAAAGATCGCCTCATTATATTTTTGTTGTTCCATGTATATATGTCCTATTCTTGTACAATTCTCTCCTCTAGGAACATCGTACCGAAACGACTTTACACAAGATTCAATTGCCTTCTCCCACATTCCGAGCTTCGCATAACAATCCCCTAACTTACCGCATGCATAAATTTTCTCTTCATGCCATCCTTCATCTTGATTTAGAAATGTTTCATAGAGAAGAACCGCATCGTTGAATTTTTCGTTATCCATAGACTCGTTGGCGTAATAAAACAAATCTCTTGGACTCAATTCTTCTCCTACTGCTACAGTATTTTGAAAAATCTTCAAATTACGATCCGTCACTTCTTTTTCCTTTTTATGTGTAACAGCAACGTTACTATTATAGATTTCACCGGAAACAGCTAAATACTCATGTACCTTACCAAACCATTGAAACTGTTTTTCACGCTTTACAAGTCGATATCTTTTTGTGCAATAAAGGGGTTTCCCGTTAGAATCCATTACAAGATGATACGGCATCGAAACAGCATCTACTTTAGAATCTAATTCCCTTTTTAAAAGTTTCAATGCTTCTTGAGCATCCTCTAATAATACGTCATCTGCATCTAGCCACAATATATATTCTTGCGTCGCTTTTGAAAAAGAAAAATTTCTAGCTGCCGCAAAATCATCAATCCATTGGAAATCATATATATTAGGAGTGTATTTCTCTACAATTTCTTTCGTTTGATCAACAGAACCTGTATCAACTACTACAATTTCATCAACAATTTTTCCAATCGCATCCAAACATCGAGCTATTGTCTTTTCCTCATCCCGAACTATCATACATAAACTAATTGTAATGCCTTGCTTGTTCAATATAATCACCTTCTTCCAACTCAATCATATGTTATACAAATACAAAACTTTCCACTTTTTTATATTGTTCAAGCCATTTTAGAATTCTTTTCAATAATTCAAATGTCTGTGTCATTTTCTTACGACTTTGCATCTACTATATAATGAAAGCTTTATGGAGGTGAATTTATGTCAAATAATAATTATTCAGATGGCTTAAATCCCGATGAATCATTATCCGCTAGTGCATTTGATCCTAATCTGGTAGGACCGACCTTACCACCAATACCACCATTTACACTTCCAACTGGACCTACTGGACCTACTGGGCCGACTGGACCTACTGGACCTACTGGGCCGTCTGGTGCGACTGGGCCGACTGGACCTACTGGGCCATCTGGTGCGACTGGACCTACTGGACCTACTGGGCCGACTGGACCTACTGGACCGTCTGGATTAGGACTTCCAGCAGGATTGTACGCATTTAACTCTGCTTCTATTTCTGTGGCTCTTGGAATTAATGATCCAGTACCATTTAATACTGTTGGATCTCTGTTTGGTACTGCAATTTCTCAATTAGACCCTGATACTTTCCTCATAAATGAAACTGGATTCTATAAAATTACTGTTATCGCATATACTGCATCAGTAGGTATATTAGGCGGCCTTACAATTCAAGTTAATGGATCTAATGTACCAGGTGCAGGCACAAGCTTAATCTCACTTGGCGCACCTATAGTTATCCAAGCAATTACACAAATTACAACGACTCCATCAATGGTTGAAGCTATTGTTACAGGACTTGGATTATCGTTAGCTCTTGGTACGAGTGCATCAATTATTATTGAAAAAATCGCTTAATTTTTTACTGCTTTTTCAATTATGAATTCAATCATGAAACATACACTATTCACATAACCATATTGTTGTATGACCTTTTGAGGGAGGCACAAATATGGAAAATAGATCTGCTATTCAGCTTTATCTTGAGTTATTAAAGAAAACAATTTTGTTTGAAATATGGTTAGAGTATGAACCATATTTACCTGCTACGTTACATATATCTAAAGAATTATTATATGAACCAGTTACAGTTCCACTCCCTTTATTTATTAAGCAGTACGCAGAAAATCATAATTTAAAAATCGTTGACCCTAACGTTTCGAAAAGTGAGCGTCAAGGTGGCAACGATTGGCCAAGAGCAGCACACAGTATGATCGGGCGAAAACGTATGAATCAATTACATGAGGCTATGGAAACTGTCGTCCGTGAAAATATAGAAGGTGACTTTATTGAAACTGGTGTATGGCGCGGGGGATCATGCATCTTTATGAATGGTTTTTACAAGCAAACAACATCAAAAATCGTACTGTGTGGGTTGCTGATTCATTTGCAGGTCTACCAGCACCCAATTTAGAACAGTATCCGAAAGATTACGGTGATTATTTACACACATTCGATTACTTACGTGTTTCTTTAGAACAAGTGCAAGAGAACTTTAGAAAATATGATTTATTAAATGATCAGGTGAAATTTTTAAAGGGGTGGTTTAAGGATACATTACCTTCAGCACCAGTAGAAAAAATTGCAATTGCTCGCCTTGATGGTGATATGTATGAATCAACGATGGATAGTCTTGTAAACTTATATGACAAAGTTTCAACAGGTGGCTATATTATCATTGATGATTACGGGTTAGTAACATGTGCAGAGGCTGTGACAGATTTCAGAAATGAAAGAAACTTAAAAGCACCTATTACTAAAATTGATGATTTCGGTATTTATTGGCGAAAAGAATAGAATAAATTTTATTGAGTTGAGGGGTTCTATTGTACTAATGATCCATAAGAACCAATAGTGTAAAGCTCCCCTCACTATGGAATATTAATTTATATACAAAATAGAAATTACCTACTTTAATACAAGGAAGGAGTGAATGTATGAACGAAAATGAGAAGAAAATCACATTGATCCCACCTCCAGAACTCGTTCAATATGTAGGGGGTGACTTTGAAGCGGTTGGAAAAGAATTTATGCAGTATTTTATTGAAATTGGCAATTTAAAATCAAATGAAACAGTGTTAGATATAGGCTCTGGTATTGGCCGAATGGCGGTTCCATTAATGAATTATTTAAGTGATGATGGCACTTATTATGGATTTGACTTATTTAATGAGGGAATTACATGGTGCAGAAATAACATTTCAACGCTCCGTAGCAATTTCCATTTTGAACATGTCGATATACATAATCAGTTCTACAATCCAGAAGGAAAAGAAGATGCTTCCCAATACAAGTTTCCATATGAAGACGAGTCATTCGATTTTATTTTTTTAACGTCCGTATTCACACACCTCCTGCCGAAAGAATTAGAACACTATGTATCTGAGATTACACGAGTTCTGAAAAAAGACGGGAGATGTTTTATTACTTTCTTTTTAATTAATCCTGAATCATCCTATTACTTAAATGCAGGAGTAAGTACATTAGGCTTCTATCATCAAATTGACAATTGTTATGTTCTGAATAAAGATATTCCTAATTTCGCAGTTGCCTATCCTGAGGACGATATTCGCGTTCTATTAAATAAGTATGGGCTAGAATTAATGAATCCCCCCCATTATGGTTCATGGTGTAACAGAACTGAGTACACAAGTTATCAAGATATTATTCTTACACAAAAAATTTCTGAAAGGTAGTTGTATATGAATAACAAAAAAATCTGCCTCTCGTTTCCATCCTTATTCCCACCTTTAATCGACCACATTATTTTAAAATTGCTCTAGAAAGTGCATTAGCGCAAACTTATTCGAATATTGAAATCATTGTAGGAGATGATAGTACAAATGATGCAACAGAAATTTTAATGAAGAGACATTATTTACCTAATTATAAAAACATAACGTACATTCGAAATTCCGCTACTCTAGGACAATTTAATAACTCACTTATGCTCTTAGAACAGTCCAATGGAGAGTACATCAATTTCTTAATGGACGATGATATATTTTATAGTAATAAAATCGAAAAAATGATGTTCTATTTCCAACAAGACTTAGATCGAAACCTCGCACTTATTACATCTTATCGTACTTGGATTAATGATAATGGAGAGATAATTGAACAACACCCCTCCATGAAAAGATTATCTGATGAAGATACTCTACTAAATGGGACAGATTTTGGAAACCGTATGCTTATAAAGGGACAAAATATTATCGGTGAACCTACAATTGTACTCTTTCGAAAACACCTATTAACAGAACCTTTCGGCACTTTAAATGGTAGAAAATATGGTTGTAGTGTTGATATGGCCTCTTGGATAAGTTTACTTTCAAAAGGTGATGCGATGTATATCACTGAACCTTTAAGTTCATTCCGCCTTCATACTGGACAGCAAGTACATCACAAATTCCTTGAAGGCTGTGAAGATTTTTCACAGCTCGTTGTATCCTCGAAAAAGTATGGTTTCTTACAAGACACCAAATATTATAGAAAGGGTCTGGTAAGGGCTTATGGATGGTATAAAAATGCGGTCAAATTTTACAATCTATTTCCAAACCTCATTCCAGATATAAATACACATGCACGTCTTTCCTATTGTTTAAATATAATTACAAAAGAACTCCGTTCAATATAGCACATCACAAGGGAGGAGCTATTCCTTCCTCGTGATGTATGACTTCCCACAAATAGTGGAATAAATGTATGAACAGTCTGCTTGCATATTATTTTTATCATGACGTCATCCATATACTTACTAGGTGATAGAAAGGACTACATACATTGAAATCAAATTCTCAATATCAAATAGACTACGTATTGCTATTCATCTTATTTGCCATTGGGACTGTTAGTTGCTTTGCTATTGCAAGTGCGCAAGCCTCTTTACCACAATTTTTGCAAAACGTGAATTTTGTACTAAAGCAAATTCAATGGTATTTCATTGGATTTATTGCTATTAGCGTTATTATGATTATCGATTTCGATCGTTATCAAAAAATTGCTTGGTATTTATATAGCTTTGCAATGGTATTACTTATTGGGCTAGAACTTCAAGTACCAGGTGCCCTTACAATTAAAGGCGCTACCGCTTGGTACAGGCTTCCAGGCATCGGAAATTTCCAGCCTTCTGAAATTATGAAATTATTTTTAATTATCGTCATTGGACGAATTATAGCAAATCACAATGAGAAATATTTTTTCAGAACAATACAGGGAGATTTTTTATTACTCGGAAAGATATTCGCAACAAGTTTGCCACCACTACTCCTTATTGCAAAGGAACCGGATTTAGGAAATACGATGGTAATTTCAGCTATGCTCGCAGCAATGATACTAGTTTCAGGTATACGATGGCGTTTTATTTTCGGATTAGTCTCCGGCATTGTCACAGCAGGTTCTACATTAATATATATATTTTTTTCTCATACAGAGTTCTTTAAAGCCAACATTTTAAAAGAATATCAATTAAATCGCTTCTACGGCTGGTTAGCACCATACAAATATGATACGCAAGGCTATCAACTAAGACAAGCATTCTTAGCTGCTGGATCAGGGGAAATGCAAGGAAAGGGTTGGGAAAATGGACAAGTATATTTTCCAGAACCACATACAGATTTTATTTTCACTAATGTCGCTGAACAATTTGGTTTTTTAGGTGCAAGTGTCATTATTTCACTTTTTTTCTTACTCATTTTCCGAATGATTCATATCGCTTTAGAAAGTAATGATCCTTTCGGTAGTTATATTTGCGCTGGTACAATTGGAATGTTTACTTTTCAAGTATTCCAAAATATCGGGATGACAATCGGATTACTTCCTATTACAGGGATAACATTACCCCTTATGAGCTATGGAGGAAGTTCGCTGCTTACATACATGATTGCAATTGGATTTATTTTAAATGTTCGCTCAAGAACAAAAATCTTTATGTTTAAATAAGCCACACAAAAAGCAGTACATTTTTATCTCTATCCTTTTTTAGATATACTAATGAAAAATATGATGGAGGTTTAAATATGAAATATGACATTATAGGGGATATTCATGGGTGCTTCCAAGAGTTTCAAAATTTAACGACGAAACTTGGATACAACTGGAGTAGTGGCCTACCGATTCACCCTGACCAACGTCAGCTTGCATTCGTTGGTGATATTACAGATCGCGGTCCTCACTCATTACGTATGATTGAAATTGTATGGGAACTTGTCATAAATAAAAAAGAAGCTTATTACGCTCCTGGAAATCACTGCAATAAACTATACCGATTTTTCCTTGGGCGTAATGTAACAATCGCTCACGGACTCGAAACAACTGTCGCTGAATATGAAGCACTATCTTCTCATAAGCAAAACATTATAAAAGAAAAGTTCATCACCCTTTATGAGCAATCCCCTTTATATCACATACTAGATGAAAAAAGAGTAATCGTATGTCACGCCGGGATTCGGCAAGATTACATAGGAAGACAAGATAAAAAAGTACAAACCTTTGTATTATATGGCGATATTACAGGAGAAAAGCATCCTGACGGCTCACCTGTCCGTCGCGACTGGGCGCAAGAATATAACGAGAAAACTTGGATTATATATGGACATACTCCAGTAAAAGAACCTCGCTTTGTAAATCAAACAGTCAATATCGATACTGGTGCTGTATTTGGCGGAAAGCTAACCGGACTACGTTTTCCTGAAATGGAGACCGTTTCCGTCCCTTCCTCCCTGCCTTTTGTCGCTGAGAAATTCCGCCCAATTTCATAACTCCCCTTACTTAGTGCAATTCATGAATTGCGAGGGATTACCGTATTATTTAGGCATATCTCATATAAAAACTAGGTAATGTACTTAAAAAAAGATGCAATAAAGTGCATCTTTTTTTAAGTACACGGCATATACTGTCGCAGGAGGTGACAGAATGAAGAAAAAATCTTCTAAACAAAAAAGAAAATTCCCGCCTTTCTATCTGCCCATGTACGGAATTAACAATTGGTGTAGCATTCGAGCTGCAGCTTTAGAAGAACTGGACGAACAAGAATCATCAAAAAAAAGTAAAACAAGAACAAAATATGTCTCTTTAGAAAATGCTGTAATGAGCCGCATAATCGATAATAGAAAAACAAAGATGCAGCAAAAACATAAACCTCTCTCTAATCATAATGAACAGGTAGTACAATCTGAGCAAACAGAGCAAAATACGGAAGAAAACATACCTGTAGCAATAAATAAAAAAGCGGAACCAGAAATTCCAGCTACTATTATAAATCAAGTAAAAAAAATAAAAGAAGCATTAGCCCCATCAAATGATATACAAACGGAGAAAACTATTATAATTCAGACCCCTACACCCGAAAATACAAAAGTTAAAAAAGGGAACCGGTATGCACATGCAGAGGGGCTTCACTCTAATGCAAAAGGTACAGCTTCACATGCAGAAGGGCTTCTTACACATGCAAAAGGTTCTTTCTCTCATGCAGAAGGATCAAAAACAAAAGCAACTGGACATAGTTCGCATAGTGAAGGAAGTGAAACGACATCAGGCGGCTCTTATTCTCATGCGGAAGGAAAACATACAATTGCTTTAGGCGAAGCAGCACATGCAGAAGGAACCGCAACTATCGCTAACGGATTCTCTTCTCATGCGGAAGGTATGCATACATCAACAGATCATTTTGCAGGCAGCCATATTATGGGGCGCTTCGGCACGGCAGAAGAATCTTATTCTTGGTTTATTGCAAATGGTACAAATGACACCGACCATAATATCGGTGCAAAATGGCTTGCTCACAACGGAGAAATGTATATCGATGGTGCTTCTTACAATGCAAGTGGAACGGATTTTGCACAAATGTTTGAGACAGCGGATCATAGTTCTATTGATGTCGGTCATTTCGTTACATTTAGTAGCGAAGAAAAAATTCGAAAAGCTACTTCAAATGATTTATTCATATTAGGAATATCTAGTGCTACTCCTGCTCTCATAGGAAATAGCGGTGCTTTAAGTTGGCAAAAACGCTATAAAACAGATAGCTTTGGAAAACGTCAATATGCGCGTACGGACACGCAAGACACACAACCTCTTTTGAATACAGAATGGGATCCAGCTTGTAAATATATATCAAGAAGAGACCGCACTGAGTGGCTTCCTGTCGGATTAATTGGACAAATGTTAGTACGTGATGACGGTACTTGTGAAACACACGGATACTGTCTTCCAAATGATGACGGCATTGCTACAAAAGCTGAAAGTGGCTTTTTCGTTATTAAACGTACTGGTGAAAATCAAATTTTAATATTATTCCGCTAAAAAAAAGGGAACAAAATCCTTCGTTCAGTAAGAATTTTGTTCCCTTTAATTGTTATGTAAAGCGGATTGCATGTCATCTGGGATACCTACTGTAAAAGTCATTTCCTTTTCTAAAATAGGGTGATAAAACGTCAAAGACGTACTATGAAGCGCTTGGCGCTTCATCACATCTCTTCGACCGCCGTATAAATCATCCCCGAGTAACGGATGTCCTATATGCGCCATATGTACACGAATTTGATGCGTTCTTCCTGTTTCAAGTTCAAGTGCTACATACGTCTTATTAGAAGAGCTTCCCATCACTCTAAAATGAGTAACAGCTCTTTGACCATCTTCACAGACAGTTCGCTCGATAATACTATCCGCTTTTCGTCCGATCGGTGCGTCAATCGTCCCTATCTCTTCTAGGATTATCCCATGAACGAGCGCTTCATACGTTCGTTTCACTCCTTTTTGTTGATGCTGCTTTGATAAAAGGTGATGAACGAATCTATTTTTTGCAATTAACATAAGTCCTGAAGTATCACGATCGAGTCTCGTTACAATGTGCACTGTACTTGCAAGGTTCTGTTTATCATAATGATATAACAGAGCATTTGCAACACTTCCTGATGGATGCTCTCTAGATGGAATTGTCGACATATATGCTTCTTTATTTACAACAAGCACTGCGTCATCTTCATATACAATATTTAAAGGAATATCTTCTACTTCCATCCCTTCACTTCTTTCCTCGAATGGAAAGAAGACTTGTAATCCTTCACCGGCTTGTAACTTGTGGCGAACACTCGCATGTTGACCGTTTACTTCAATAGCTCCGCCGTGAAACTTTATATCGGTTAAAGCAGCTTTCGAAATCCCTTTCGTTTTCAAAAACTCTCTAACTAAAGTCCCCTCATCTGCAAGCTGTATATCCCATTTCAATGTAAATCTGTTCAAATATATAAACCCTCTCTATTTATCTGCAACAAACGAGTCACGGACACGTTTCCAGAACGGGAACGGACGGAAACGAACAAATCGTACTTTCTCGTTTGCAACGCGATACTGAATTGATTTCACATCTTGATGAACCATCGTCAAATGATCCACCGTAATTTGCAAGTTCATTCCTGCAGCCGGCTTTAAAACGCATGTATGATGTTTCGGCAGTACGAGCGGTGAACCTACCGTACGAAATACACGATTGTTAATTGATGCCATTTCTGCAATTTGAATCGCTTCAATAGAAGGGTGAATAATCGCTCCGCCAAGTGCCTTATTATACGCAGTACTTCCTGAAGGAGTAGAAATACAAAGACCATCTCCGCGGAACGTTTCAAAATACTCTCCGCGTATTTCCACTTCTGTTACTAATGTTCCTTCTGCACTTTTTACAGTCGCTTCATTCATCGCCAAATACTGCGACTCTTTACTACCATTCACATAGCGAATAATCACCTCTAAAAGTGGGTATTCAACTACTTGGAACGGTGTTTTAGCAATCGCAATCACTAACTTCTCTACTTCCGTCGGTAACCAATCTGCATAGAAACCTAAATGCCCTGTATGTACACCAACAAATGCGGTTTCATCTAATCGATTATAGTAACGATGAAACGCATATAAAAGCGTTCCATCTCCCCCAACAGAAATTACAATATCAGGTTCCTTTTCATCCATCGTAAAACCAAAATCTAACAAGTATTCTTTCATCGTACTTGCTAATGTATCTGATGATTGATCGCCCTTTGACATAATTGTAAATTTCATCGCCCAACACCCTTTAGTTTATGATTCAGAATCTTTCGTTTCCTGCTTTCGTGAAAAGATCTTTTGCGCTTCTTGAATTTCAAGACGAATGGAAGACATTTCTTCATCTAATAAAAATGCCGCTTCCGCTGCACGTTGTAAGCGTATTTTAATATCTTCAGGAAAACGTCCACTATATTTGTAATTTAAAGAATGCTCAATCGTTGCCCAAAAATTCATCGCTAACGTGCGAATTTGAATTTCCACTAACACTTTTTTTTCTCCCTGTATCGTTTGAACAGGATAACTAATGACAACGTGGTAAGAGCGATAGCCGCTATCTTTCTTTTGCGTTACATAATCACGTTCTTCCACAATTTCAAAATCATTTCGTTTTCGAAGATATTCTACAACAGGCTTAATCTCATCAACAAATTGACACATCATTCGAAGGCCGGCGATGTCCTGCATATCTTCTCTGAGCCGGTCTAGCGGTACATTTCTCTTCTCCGCTTTATCAATAATACTTGCAACCGATTTTACCCTTCCTGTTACAAACTCAATTGGAGAATGCTCCGTTAACATTGCAAATTGAGTACGCATTCCTTTTAGTTTCACTTTCAGCTCCGCCACCGCTTGGTGATAAGGTGCTAAAAATTCTTCCCAATTACGATTCATTTCAACCACCACCAAAATCAATCCATTTACTTATAGAAACACTTTTTCTACAGCAGTTACTAGTTCTTCTCCGTAATTTGCATTACCTTCAATATTTTCAACTAAATATTCTACTTCTTCTTTTAATCCTTCTAATTCTATTTCAACATCATTCACGTGAATAAACATCGCTGTATCTTTATTCATCGCTTCATGCATTGCTTCCCAGCATGTATGCGGCATACTTACATAAATGAAAGATGATTCGTTTTCTAAGATATATAAAAATGATAAATTGTCTGAGTCTACTAGTACGTGATTACGCGCACTTAGCTCCTTTACCTCTATTTCAGTATTTTCCGCACAAAAAATAAGCGCATTCTCTCTCTTTTCTACGCTCTTAACTTGAATTTTATTTTGCATGCTCAAACTCCTCCATCTCAACTTCCTGTCTTACTTAACAGTATTATTGTATCATAACATGGACGCAAACAAATAAAACATTGAACCAAATTTGCGAAAAAGCGATAATGTGGAAAGAATTATTTTTCAAAAGGAGCGCATACAATGACACAAGAAATTGAAATTGAATTTAAAAATATGGTTACAGAGGAAGAATTCCAAACATTATGCAAATCTTTTTCTATTGAAGCATTTACAAAACAAGTGAATCACTACTTTGAAACGCCTCACTTCTCTTTAAAAGATGCGGGCTCTGCACTTCGTATTCGTCATAAAGATGGAACTTATACATTCACATTAAAACAACCTGCTGAAATTGGTTTATTAGAAACTCATCAATCTATAACTGAAAAAGAAGCAAAACTTATGATGGAAACAAACGTAATCATTCAAGGCACTGTAATGGATCAACTTCAGAAACTACAAATTCCAGTTTCCTCTTTAACTTATATGGGAAGTTTAACAACAGAAAGAGCTGAAACATTATTTGAAGGCGGAACACTTGTCTTTGATCATAGTTTCTATTACAATCACGATGATTATGAAATTGAATACGAAGTGCAAGATGAACAGACTGGTAAAGCAGCATTTATGAGGTTATTGAAGCAACATAACGTACCAGTTCGTCATACAAATAACAAAGTAAAACGCTTTTTCCTTGCTAAACAAAACAAAGAGCGCTAAAGTAAAATTTCCATCAGTGAAGAAGTGATTTACTGGTGGTTATGTTTCGCCTTTTTGGAAAGTAAAGATTTATTAGCAACACATAAAATAAGTAACGAATGTTATGAAGGCTGTTTAGTTGCTCTTCATAACATTCCATTGCTACAATAGATATACATTTCATGGAAAAAGGAGTTTATAAAGGATGAGCAAGCAACCAATGACACCATTTGAAGCAATTGGCGGTGAACAATGCATTGCAACATTAGTGGATACATTTTATTCCTATGTCAGTGAACACCCTGACTTATCTCCGATCTTCCCGGATGATTTAACAGAAACCGCTAGGAAGCAGAAACAATTTTTAACACAATATTTAGGTGGTCCTAATTTATACACTGAAGAACATGGGCATCCCATGCTAAGAGCACGCCATCTTCCGTTTGAGATTACTCCAAAACGCGCAGAAGCTTGGCTATCATGTATGGAACAAGCGATGGATGATACAGGAGTGCACGGTCATATAAGAGAGTTTGTTTTTGAACGTTTAGCATTAACTGCTCAACATATGGTCAATACTCCAAATGAAACAGGTGAAGTGTAATGGATAAGCAGGAAGCAAAGCATATGAATATGCCTTCTCCTTTCACATGCGAGCATAAGTCTGTAGAAGCATATTTATTTATTGATCCACTTTGTAAAGATTGCTGGGATATCGAGCCATTTATTATTAAACTATGGCTCGAATATGGGAAATATTTCTCTATTCGTCATATAGTAACTGGAAAAGTGGACGGGGCAAACGCTTCCTCACACAAATGGAATAAACCTGCTAATATTCGATTTGTGTGGGAAAAGACAACAAGTTTACAAGGTTTTTCATGTGATGGAAAAGTACATATGCAAGAGGCATCGTCAACGCCGTATCTAGTTTCGATGGCAATTAAAGCGGCGGAGTTGCAAGGCCGAAAAGCAGGTTCGAAATTTTTGCGAAAACTCCAAGAATACATTTTTCTTAAAAATGTATCAAACCCAGATGGTGAACTATTGCTTACATGTGCAAAAGATAGCGACATTGATGTAGAGGAATTTAAAAAAGACCTACACTCAGTTAGCGCAAAAAAAGCTTTCCAATGCGACCTAAAATTCACAAATGAGATGCATATTACAGAAATACCTTCCCTCCTATTTTTCCATGCAAATTCAGATGAGGAAGGTATTAAAATCGCAGGAATTTATTCCTATGATGTATACGTACAGTTATTAAAAGAACTTGTAAAATGCGAGATTGAGCCAGAGCCATTACCTCCTTTAGAGGTATTACTAGAAGTAACACAATTTATTTCTTCAAAGGAAATCTCATTTATATATGACTGCCCGCAGCAAGAAATAGAGCGCGAACTAAAAAAATTACAACTAAAACGAAAAGTACAAATGATTGAAGTGAAGTGCGAGCGTTATTGGAAATGGATAGCAAAAGAAAAAGACCTGGTGTAAACACCAGGTCTTCTTCTTTACGGCTTATAAAAATATTAAAGGGGATGGGAGAAATTTTCACGTTCAAACAAAGGGGTATATGTTTGTATGTGAATTCGTTCACGCTTATTATATTACAAGATTCGACGTCAGATGACAACCCCTTTTGTCGAATTTCACACTTTTGTCACATTCTAAACGTTTTCATTCTTGAATAAGCTATAAAAAAAGCAATTTAGGAGGTTTCCTTATGAAAAAGTCTCATATTTTTCTTATCTTTCTATGTGTTATTGTTTCTTTTTTCTTGTATATCCTCTCTCTATTACAAGCTTTTCCTAAAATTATTGCCTTCCCTCTTTTATTCGGAGTTATCGTCATCGCTGTCTCTTATTTCAACTATAGAAAACGATTTAAAGGATTTTAACTACAAAAATAAGTCGTGAAAATTCCTGCTAATATAGAAAAAGTAAAGAAAATCAGCTTAATAATTCGACAAATATCGACACTATGTACTTTTGAGCAAATGTTCCAAACAAAAAAAGACGAGGATAAAATTCCTCGTCTTTTCTCATTACTTCTCTTCAAACAATAGCGCTTCTAATTCATTTAATTTCTCTTCAAATACTTGTAATGCTTCTTTTACAGGTTCTGGTGATGCCATATCTACCCCTGCTTTTTTCAACACTTCAATTGGATAATCAGAGCTTCCAGCTTTTAAGAATTCATTAATGTAACGTTCTACCGCTGGTTGTCCCTCTTCTAAAATTTGTTTTGACAAAGCTGTCGCTGCACTAAATCCTGTTGCGTATTGATATACGTAATAGTTGTAATAGAAGTGCGGAATACGAGACCATTCTAAACCGATTTCTTTATCGATCACTAACGCGTCACCGAAATACTTCTTATTTAAATCATAGTAAATTTCCGTTAACATGTCTGGCGTAACAGCATGTCCTTCTTGTACTTTCTTATGAATAATATGCTCAAACTCTGCGAACATCGTTTGACGGAATACAGTACCACGGAATCCTTCTAAATAGTGATTTAATAAATATAGACGCTCTTTCTTATCTTCTGTCGTTTTTAATAAATAGTCATTTAGAAGTGCTTCATTACAAGTTGATGCTACTTCTGCAACGAAGATTGAATAATCACCATATACGTGCGGTTGTGTCTTCCTTGTATAGTAACTATGCACTGAATGACCAAACTCATGAGCAAGTGTAAATAAATTATTTACATTATCATGCCAGTTCATTAAAATATACGGATTTGTTCCGTATGCACCAGATGAATATGCTCCGCTTCTTTTTCCCTTATTCTCATATACATCTACCCAGCGATTCTCATATGCTTCTTTTAAAATTTCAACATATTCATCACCAAGTACATTTAAAGATTTCAATAACATTTCTTGTGCTTCTTCATACTTCACATTCATTTTCACTTCTGGTACAAGTGGTGTATATAAATCATACATATGAAGCTCATCAAGACCTAGGGCACGCTTACGAATATCGATGTAGCGATGTAGTAAGTGTAAATTATCATTTACCGATTCAACAAGTTGATCATACACCGCTTCAGGAATATTATTATTACTTAATGCAGCTTGACGTGCAGAATCGTATTTACGAACGCGTGCATTGAAATTATTACGTTTCACAGCCCCACTTAACGTACTTGCAAATGTGTTCTTATATTTTCCGTACGTTTCATATACAGCTTTGAATGCATCTTCGCGCACACGACGATCATCACTTTCTAAAAATTGAATATAACGACCATGTGTCATTTCTACTTCTTCTCCATCCTCACCTTTAATAGATGGGAATTTTAAATCCGCATTATTCAACATACCAAATGTATTACTTGATGCACTCATCACTTCAGATGCTTCTGCTAATAACGCTTCTTCAGCTTCCGATAATACATGCGGGCGTTGACGTGTAATTTCTTCTAATGCATGCTCATATACACTTAGTTCTCGATTTTGTTGTAAGAATGTTTGCAATGTATCTTCTGAAATAGATAAAATTTCAGGCACGATATAAGCTGTGCTACTAGATACTTGTGAGTATAAATTTGTTGCGCGATCATTTAATGCTTGATACACAGAGTTTGTTGTATCTTGATCGTAACGCATATGTGCATATGTATATAGCTTACCTAATCTCATTGAAATTTCATCTTCATATTGCAATGCCTCAAGCAAATTGTCTGCAGAGTCACCAAGCTTCCCTTTAAATTCAGTTAACTTTGGCAATAGCTCTTTAATAGCTTGGAATTCTTTTTCCCATTCTGCATCTGTTTGAAAAATATCTTCTAATCGCCATGTGTTTGCTTCTTCAATCTCATTGCGATCTGGTAATGATTTTACTGTGTTTTGTTCAGCCATTCTTTAAGCCCTCCTTTAAATATCTCTACTTAAGTACAATTCGATTTTTCTTATGTAATTCCTTCACGATCAGTCTTTATTATATCCCCTTTTCCCTCTCTCATGTTGTACTTTGTCTCAAATAGAGATAGTGCATGCGCTAAGCAAATGTCATCATATTTCATAATTTCCTCCTCTGTTTTTAACAAAACAACATCTCTTATTTTTCGATACTTATTAGTGCCTACTTTATTTAACACACCTATATAACATAAAAATGTCATATACTCTGCAACTGCTATCTTCCATATATGTTGTGCAAAATACGGAAGTAGACGCCTCTTTGTATATTTCGCTACATAATTACATGCGTACTGAAGGGAAATATACTCCCCTACCTTAAGCTTACTTATACACTTCATATAAAGAAAAGCTTGCCATATAAATGGATTTGTTTGAAAAGCAAATGAGGATGGAAGCGGAACACCGATTTCAGAAGGGAAACTCGCTGGGGTACATTTATATTGATATAAGAGGCGTAGTAGTGACTTATGATTATAATTCCAGATAGGTAAAGCGTTTTGCCGAAAATAGTTCTTTTTTCTCTTCCATCCTTGTCCTAATACCTCTTTCCGGAAAGAAACGGGAGAAAAGAGCATTTCAACAGTAGTCGTATCGGTTGGTAAATAAATAGTATGTGAAAAAGAGATAGTTGTAGAAAACGGAGTGATAAACGCACATTTCATAAACGATTTTTGTTTCGGGCAAAAGAAAATAAGAAATGGCTGAGGATAAGGTTGTAAGGCGAATGCCATAAAAGAGGAAAATGTCATCCAATGGGCTGATTGCTTTTTTAACTGATTTCCACCGATTATCCAGATGACTTGTATACTAGCTTGCCAATACGAATATGTTCGCTTATAAAGCTGCTCTATGGAGAGATTTGCACATTGATATTCAATCGCAATTTTTCTATCCGCTCTCTCTACGTAAATATCTGGTCGTTGCTGGATTACCGGCAGATAACGCTCTATATCTACATGGAAATCTTGACGTTTTAACCATCTATATAACAATTCTTTACCGTGCATATGGTACACAGATTCTGCCTCGTAAAACGCAAGACAAGAATCTACTTTCTTATGAGCAAAATGCCAACTCTTTTGTGTCCCTAACTTCATTTGCACTTCCTTTCCGCAAGCTGTGCAAAAGAATTTTTCTCGTTTACGCATATCGCGTAAACACTCTTCATCCCGGTTATATAATAGATGAATTTTCTCTCCGTTTTCTCTCCTTGCAATAAACATCACAATCACACCCTTTCAACTCCTTGTATTCTACAATTTACTACAAATTCCTCTCAAAAAAAGAGATGTCCTAAATTAGGACATCTCTTTTTATAATAAAGGTGATAATAACCGATACGTCGATTCAACAATCCGCCTGTGAAGACGTCTCTTATGAAATCGATCAACATGAATTTCACTGGATTCTTCTAAATCGTCTTTAAAATCTTGAACGAGCTTTCGAATGCTATCTGTATCATATAAAAAGGCATTTACTTCAAAGTTTAAATGAAAACTTCTCATATCCATATTAGCTGTCCCAATTGAAGCGAGATCCGAATCAACGATAACAACTTTACTATGAAGAAAACCTTTTTCATATTCATATATTTTTACTCCTGCATCTAATAACTCTGGAAAATACGATCTTGATGCATAAAAGACAGTGCGCTTATCTGGCTTACTTGGCATTAACAAACGAACATCAATACCAGCAAGTGCAGCTACTTTTAATGCAGATAAAATATCATCGTCTGGAATAAAGTATGGTGTTGCAATCCAAATCGATTTCCTAGCTGAAGCAATCATTGCAAAATATAAATGTTTAATTGTTTCCCATTTATTATCTGGTCCACCTCCAACGAGTTGTACTCCGCCCCAATGATCACCCTCAACTGCTTTCGCTTGTAAATATTCAGGTGCTAATACTGCCTCACCAGTCATATAAAACCAATCTTGAAGGAAAATTAGCTGTAAACTTTGAACTGCTTCACCGCGCAAATATAAATGCGTATCTCGCCAAAAACCGAAGTATTTATCTTTTCCTAAATATTCATCCCCAATATTTAATCCGCCTACAAAACCTTCATTTCCATCTATAATAACGATTTTCCGATGGTTTCGATAATTAATTTTATCGTTTAAAATCGGAAAGCGCACAGGGAAAAATGGAACCATTTCTACTCCTGCATCATTCAATTCTTCAATATATGAATTTGATAATTTAAAACTTCCAACCGCATCATATAAAAAACGGACGACAACGCCTTCTTTTGCTTTTTTCATTAAAATATCTTTAATTTCTGTACCGAGCTTGTCATCACGCACAATGTAATACTCCATATGAATGTGGTGTTTCGCTCGATTTAATCCATCTAAAATTGCCTGAAACGTTTCATCTCCATTTGTTAATGTCCTCGTTTCAGTTTGAAATGAAATATTTAAAGCACCCAATCGATCAGCTAAACGAAATAACAATTCTTGATGCTTATGGTCTCGTAAAATTCGTTCTTCGTAATCTTCGTGCCCCTTATATTGTAAAAACGCCTGTTCATCGAGTAACGCCTTCTTTTGGAACATTCTTTTTCTGCGAAAGTTTTGTCCAAATAATAAATAAGCAAAGAAACCGAACACTGGAAAAATTCCTAGTACGATTAACCATGTAAGCGTTTTGGATGGATGTCTGTTTTCTAAGAAAATAACACATCCAATTAAAAATGCGGAAACCGTAAATAAAATACTAATAATACCTAAAATCGAAACGTCTTTTATACCAATGACATCCGAATAAAATGCTACATCAATAAACATACGTAACGAAACAAATAATGCGAACAATAGTAGAAAAAAGAAAAGTAGTTTTAACGTGTTTTTCATCTCTTACCTCCTTACTAAGAAAGCCTTCCTATTCTTCATAAAAAAAGCCGATTTCATACTATAGAAATCGGCCTACGTTTTAGAAGGAAAATGGTTACGAATTGTCTCAAGCGCATGCTCTTTCACAACTTGTTTTCCATACTCACTTACACGGTGAATTGTTAAAGTAGATTCTTCCCCATATTCTAAAACAATACTTAAAATACGATCAATCTCTTCCTCATCATGTAGCACTTCATCGAATTCCACATATACATAATAGCGGTCCTCAAATGAATACAGTTCATCTTTTACATCTTCAAAAATTAGACGATGACTTAATGAAATTACATCCTCAAAATCATTAAACTTAATTAAAAAGCCAAACGTACCATCTTCATTAAAGTTTGTACCTGTCGGTTCTATTTCCTCTTCCTCTAATTCTTGCTGGAATAATGATTCGATTCCTTCATCTAAAGGAATATCTATAATTTTGTCTACACCTATCGGTAGTTCTAATTTTTGTCCATCCTTTGAAAGTTCTGCTTTCGTTACAAGTACTTCAATCCCTTTGTCAACTGCTTGCACTTGAATCCATAACGGTCCATCAATAAAGAAGTCATCATGATCGCGAGCTTCATCCATCATTTCCCAAAAAAGTTCTTCACTCCGTTCGCGGTCATACCAAATTTCTTCACGGTTAAACCCTCTGTCCTCTATATCAACGTACGTAATAAAAAATTTCATCGTATGATCGTTAATTCTTTCAATTTCCAAAATACAACTCTCCCTTCCTGTTTAGAATTGTTATGAAGGGATCCCCCACTCATATGACAAATCAATAGATTCTTGTACTCTCATTTTATGATAAGATTCTCCAGAATGGAAATAAAATCGATTTATTTTACAAAAATAGTTATATACCTATCTGCATTCGGCTACTTACATAAACTGAAACTTTAATTGTTGGGGTCTTTGCTCATCCACGTTGATTATTAGCCACACTAATCGGCATTTACGGACAGGGAAGCTCAAAACGAACTCCTTTTCTTTATAGCCGGATTTTGTGACGGAATCTTACTACCCGCAGATAGTCGGCTAAAAATCATTATTCCAATTCTCTGTTCACAAAAAATTTGGACATACATTTGCGTGTTGCCCCGTACACTGTAATAAAGTGAAACTTCTATAAGAGAAGATTATTTAATCCCAAAGGCACGGGATAAAAGCTAAACAAACTTTCTTCATCACATACATATCGCTCATTAAAACATCATAAACGGAGGCAGACGAATGGACTTAGAGTTTTTAACATCTGTACTAATGATCGTCGGTATCGATGTTGTACTAGGTGGTGATAACGCAATTGTTATCGCATTAGCTAGCCGAAATTTACCTGAATCAAAGCGAAATAAAGCAATTTTGATTGGCACTATTTTAGCAATTGTGCTGCGAATTCTCCTCACAATACTAGCTGTCTATTTACTCGACATCCCATTTTTACAACTCATCGGCGGAGTTTTACTCACATTAATTGCAGTAAATTTACTAACTGATAACAACAACGACCTTTCTTCGATTCAAGGAAAAACGACTTTATTCCAAGCGGTGCGTACGATTGTATTCGCAGATCTCGTTATGGGGTTTGATAATGTTATTGCCATTGCGGGTGCAGCTCACGGAAGATTATTACTCGTAATAATCGGTCTACTCATTTCTATCCCGATTATCATTTGGGGCAGCAAACTTATTTTAATACTCATGGAACGTTTTCCGTTCCTCATTTTTTGCGGGGCAGCAGTTCTCGCCTATACAGCAGGAAAAATGATTACACATGAAGACAGACTTGCAACTTTTTTTCATAACAACCCAAGTTTCACGACAAGTATTCCTTACTTATTCATTTTCACCGTTTTATGCATCGGTATTATCGTTCAACGAGTTCGATTACGAAATGTGAAACATTAAAAGAAAACCTTCTACTATATAATAGGTAGAAGGTTTTCATATTATTATAATTAATTTACAAGACGCTGTGCTTCACGCAATTGGAACGTTCTTACTGTACGTGGTAAGAAACGGCGGATTTCGTCTTCGTTGTAACCTACTTGAAGGCGCTTCTCGTCAATCATAATTGGACGACGTAAAATCCCTGGATAGTCACGAATCATCTTATATAAATCTTGAAGTGGTAAAGACTCTAAGTTTACATTTAATTCTTGGAAAACTTTTGAACGAGTAGAAATAATCTCATCCGTTCCGCTTTCTGTCATACGTAAAATCTCTTTAATTTCCTCAATCGTTAATGGCTCTGAGAAAATATTACGTTCTGTATAAGGAATATGATTTTCCTCTAGCCATAATTTCGCCTTTCTACAAGACGTACAGCTTGGAGAACTATATAATGTTACCATACAAAGCTCACTCTCCTTAAAGAGTACAAATTCTGTACTAATTACAGTTTAAATTTCTAACTTCCGCAATTTTTCGCGATAACTTGTCTTATAGCAAAGTAAAAAATCGCAATTCATGTAAGCAACAATAATTACTTTTAATAAGTAACTTCTATAATCATTATACAATAGTTTTTGCAAGAAATATACAGTAAATTTACTGCTAGTTGAGAAAACTTCTCCGTGTATTCCACTGCTATGTAACATGATTACACTCACTTTAACTGTCATCTAACAACAATCTTCAACCCTTTTGACGCCTGCTTTTCACAATATACTTCATGTTATATACGATTGGTTTTTCATAACATGAATCGCCTAAAAGAGAACGTTTTCTTACCTTTTCCCAATAATTCAATTGAGAAATGTAAGACCAAAAGCTAAAATAAAACAAGAACACCTGTTCTTATATTAACAAATCTCATCACTCATGTCTATACGATTTCTAAAATTAATCAAATATTTTTCTGACATTTCTTTCTTTTTTACCTTTTATCTCATACAATAAAAATACAGACAGGCAAAGGGGGAATTTGCATATGATTGCTTTTTTTACTGATTTTATCATTGTTGCTACCCTCATCATCGGAATAACAGCATTGATTGGTGTCATTACAAATAGCATCGGTGAAAAACTCTTTGGTGGGAAAGAAAAAATGAAGTTTGTTAACAAAAGTTCAGATGTGCAATCTGGCTGGAATCAAGTTGGCGGAAAAGGCATTTATAAAAAACGTACGTACTAAAAAAAGCAGGTAATCACCTGCTTTTTTTGTTATTTCTCTACTGATGCCCATTTGAAGCTTACTTCGCCACCATATTTATGGTTGTACATATCTTTAATTGTTTCTCTTTGTAAATATGCTCTACCACGTTGATATACTGGAACAATCGCAGCGTCATCAAGTAACATTTTTTCCGCTTCTAATAAGTTTTTCCAGCGAGCATTTACGTCGCTTCCATCTTTCTTCGCTTTCATAATAATCTCATCGTACTTCGGATTAGAATAATTCATTTTATTCTGTGCTCCGTCAGTTACGAACATATCAAGATATGTAACTGGATCTGGGAAGTCTGCACTCCATCCAGAGAATGACATTACATAGTCACCCGCATCTTCTAATTTTAGTTTTTGCGCGAATGGCTGCTGTTTAATTTTCACTGTTAAACCTGGTAAATTCTTTTCCAACTCACCTTTTAAATATTCACCAGTTTTCTTCGATAATTCAACATCTTCATTTAACATCTCTAATTCGATTTCATTTTTACCAAGTTCTTTTTTACCAGCTTCCCAATACTTTTTCGCTTCTTTTACATTTGGTTTTATAATATCTCCATTTTCAGCACGGAAATCTTTTTTATCCGGTCCTTTAATGAAATTGTCAGGAATTAATCCCGTCGCTGGCTTAGAACCGTTATTTAATAATGTATCAACGAATGGTTTACGGTCAAAACCAAGAGAAATTGCTTTACGAATATTTTTATTTGCTAAAGCTGGGTCTTTTTGATTTAAGCGAAGGAAGAATACAGAAGTATCTTCTACCGTTTTGAAATCTGGTTTCCCTTTATATTTATCGATGAACTCAGCTAATAACGTCGCTCGATCGACTGCGTTTGTTTCATATAAATTAATTGGCGTAGACGTATCCTTTACAATATTAAAGTTTACTTCCTCAAGCTTAACTTCTTTATTGTCCCAATATGATGAGCTCTTTGTCATCTTGAAGCTACGTTCATGCTGCCAATCACTTAATGTAAATGGACCATTATAAAGTGTTGTGTTTGCCTCTAAACCAAACTTCGTACCTTGCTCTTTTACATACTTTTCATTCACAGGATAGAAGATTGGATATACCATTAAATCAACAAGATACGGAATCGAGTTGTCTAATTCCACTTCTAATGTGTGATCATCAATTGCTTTTACGCCTAATTGATCTGGACTCATCTCTTTTTTATTAATTTTTTCTGCATTTTTTATATCATACATAATGTACGCTGATTTTGCAGCTGTATCTGGATTAATCGCTCTTTGCCATCCATATACGAAATCTTTCGCTGTTACAGGTTCACCATTTGACCATTTTGCATCTTCACGTAATTTAAATGTATACTTTTTACCGTCTTCTGACTTTTGGAATTCTTTCGCTACACCTGGCACTAATTTATCATCTTTCCCAAGGCGGTATAGACCTTCCATCGTATTATTCATTACTTTTGAAGAAACTGCATCAGCTGATAACGCTGGGTCCATCGTTGGAATTTCTTGTGTTTCAATTAAATTAATAACTTGCTTCGCACCGCTTTTCCCGCTATCCCCTTTTGCGTTCGCTTGCGGTTCATCTTTTTGATAGCCACATGCCCCTAAAATCATGCTCATCGCTACTGTTGATGCTACAAAAACTGGTATCTTTTTTTTCATACTTCCACCCCTCCAAAAAATGTTAGCCCTTTCATTTTCAAACAGAAAGAAATATATATATGTTCTAATAATTCATATTATACACACAAATATATTCTTTGTATATTTATATTTCTATTTTATTAAAATTTTCTGTTAAAAAATAAACCTTTGAAAACGTTTCACATTGCTATTTTTCCTGACTGAAACGTAAAAAATATTATTTTTATATTTTTCTAAATTATCAGTGAAAAATAAATTTTATATCCTATAATATTTTATGTATAATTACCCTTCTCTTATTAACATAAAATGAAGGTCTCTTCATATTAAAAATATGTAGGTTAAAATGAGTGCAATGGCTATGAAAGTATGTTACGATACACTTTGCTAAAAATAGATATCGGTAAAGAGGGGACAGATATGACAGCAATTCACTCAAAAAGTGGGCCAACTGAGAAACTAAGTTTATTCCTATTAACATGGCCTATTTTTCTAGAAGTTTTTCTTTTTATGTTGATGGGGATCGCTGATACTTTTATGTTAAGTGCATTATCAGACGATGCTGTATCTGGGGTTGGTGCAGCGAATCAATATCTCCATATCGCTATTTTGGTACTAGAAGTAATCGGGAACGGCGCTGCAATCGTCGTATCTCAATACCTCGGTTCCAAACGTTTTATAGAAGCATCTAAAATATCAGCATTAGCCGTCACATTAAATTTAGTGGTCGGACTCGTTATAAGCGCTGCTTTTCTTTTATTTTCAAAACATATGATGATGGCAATGAATTTACAAGGCGATGTACTAACGTATGCACAAGGTTATTTATCCATTGTCGGAGGAGCTATTTTCCTTCAAGCTATTATTAACTCATTAGCCGCTATTATCCGTGTTCACGGCTTTACAAAGCAAGCAATGTTCGTTTCGCTTGGAATGAATATTATTCATATCGCCGGAAACTACGTACTTATTTTCGGGAAATTCGGTTTCCCTGAACTTGGTGTACAGGGGGCCGCTATTTCTTCCGCTGTCAGTCGACTACTGGCACTTATTGTGTTCTTCTGGTTACTATACCGCGTTATGGAATACCGTGTGAAATTACAATATTACTTCACTTTATCAAAAGAATACGTTGGTAAAATATTAAAGATCGGCATTCCATCTGCATTCGAACAAGTCATGTATCAAGCTTGTCAAATTGTCTTCTTATATTACGCAACATACTTAGGTACGGAATCATTAGCAGCAAGACAATACGCTACTAACATTTCTATGTTCACTTATTTATTCGCTATTGCTATTGGTATGGGAACAGCGATTATCGTTGGACGCCTAGTTGGTGGAAATGAAAAAGATGAAGCGTACACACGCGTATGGAAAAGTGTACAATGGGCGATTGGTGTAACTCTATTTATGGTCATTCTCGTTGTTACATTCCGCACACAATTAATGGGACTATTTACGGATAATCCACATATTATCTCTCTAGGGGCAACCGTTCTTTTACTAAGTGTACTACTGGAAACAGGACGGACGATGAACATCGTCATCATTAACTCACTCCGCGCAGCAGGCGATGCAAAATACCCTGTGTTAATCGGTGCATTCTCTATGGTATTAATGAGCTTACCGCTCGGCTACTTTTTCGTCTTCCACTTAGATATGGGTCTCGTTGGTATTTGGTTAGCAATTGCTATCGACGAATGGACGCGGGCAATTATTATGTTCTTCCGATGGAGAAGTAGAGCCTGGGAAAGTTATGCACTTGTTAAACCAAATGAACAAGAAGAAAGTGTTTCTGTTCAGGTACAGTAACGCTTGTTTGATCAAGATGTAGTTATTAGTGAATGAAATTTATATCGGCGATTCTTTCAATATATCGACTTACCGACAATGTTGACAACACATTTATATAGTAGAAAAAAGCCACCCTTCCTTAAATGGAAGAATGGCTTTTTTTATTATTGATAGATTTCTTTATATTTCTTATACTCCGCTTCAGAACATAATACGGAATGTCCTGGGCGAATTTCACGCATTGTTGGTACTTCGCTACCATAATCATGCTGCGTTGGATCGTATACGATACGTTTACGATTGCGCTCATAATCTGGATCTGGAAGTGGAATTGCTGATAGTAGTGATTTTGTATATGGATGCATTGGATTCTCATATAACTCTTCACTTGTTGTCAGCTCAACGATTTGACCACGGTACATTACACCGATGCGATCACTAATGTATTTTACCATCGATAAATCATGGGCGATGAATAGGTACGTTAAACCTTTTTCTCTTTGTAACTGTTTTAGTAAATTTACAACTTGCGCCTGAATCGATACGTCAAGTGCTGAGATTGGTTCATCAGCAATGATAAATTCAGGTTCTACAGCTAGCGCACGAGCGATACCGATACGTTGACGTTGTCCGCCTGAGAATTCATGCGGGAAACGGTTCGCGTGCTCTTTATTTAAACCAACTGTATTTAACAGCTCGTGAACACGATCCATACGCTCTTTTTTGCCTTTTGCTAGTCCGTGAATATCAATACCTTCTGCGATAATATCCCCTACTGTCATACGAGGATTTAATGATGCATATGGATCTTGGAAAATCATTTGCATTTTACGGTTGAACTTCTTAAGTTCTGCGCGTGATTTTTTACCATGTACATTTTCACCATCGAACAACACTTCACCGGCAGTTGCATCGTATAAACGAATGATCGTTCTTCCAGTAGTTGACTTACCACAACCAGATTCTCCTACAAGTCCAAATGTTTCACCGCGGTAAATATCAAATGAAATATCATTAACTGCTTTAACAACACCACCACTCACATCAAAGTGTTGTTTCACATTTTTTACTTCAATTAATTTCTCACGTTGTTTAGTCATGTTGTTCACCTGCTTTCATTTGAAGAATACGTTTTTCAACAACTGCGGGTGGTTTTACTTCTGGCGCTTGCTCATGAAGTAACCAAGTTGCCGCATAATGTGTATCACTTACTTTAAATAAAGGTGGTTCCATTTCAAAATCAATTTTCAGCGCCTGCGGGTTACGTGGTGCAAAAGCATCACCCTTTGGCGGTTTTAATAAGTCAGGAGGCGTTCCTGGAATCGCATATAGTTCGTCCTCTGAACCATCTAAGCTTGGCATAGATGCGATTAAGCCCCATGTGTATGGATGTTTTGGATTGTAGAAAATTTCATCAACAGTTCCAATTTCAACAACTTTACCAGCGTACATAACTGCCACGCGATCAGCAACGTTTGCCACTACACCTAAATCATGCGTAATGAAAATGATTGCTGCTTCTGTTTTTTGCTGAATGTCCTTCATAAGTTCTAAAATTTGCGCCTGAATTGTAACGTCTAGCGCTGTTGTCGGCTCATCGGCAATTAATAATTTCGGATTACAAGCTAACGCCATCGCAATAACTACACGTTGTCTCATACCACCTGAGAATTGGTGAGGATATTGTTTTAAGCGTGCTTCCGGATTTGGAATACCTACAAGGTCGATTAATTCTAAAGCAACTTTACGTGCATCTGCTTTACTCATCCCTTGGTGTTTAATAAGACCTTCCATAATCTGATTACCAATTGTCATCGTTGGATTTAATGATGTCATTGGATCTTGGAAAATCATCGCAATATCTTTACCGCGTACTTGCTGCATTTCTTTTTCTGTTAGTTTCGTTAAGTCACGACCTTCAAATACGATTTCACCGTTTTTAATACGTCCTGGAGGATTCGGAATTAATCCCATTAACGCTTTAGAAGTAACTGATTTACCAGAACCAGATTCTCCTACAATTGCTAATGTCTCTCCTTTTTTCAAATCAAAAGTAACACCGCGTACAGCTTGTACTTCACCTGCATGTGTATCAAAGGAGACTTGCAAATCTTTTACCTCTAGCAATGTTTTCATTTTTACTTCTCCCCTCTTTTACTTACGCATTTTTGGATCTAACGCGTCGCGTAATCCGTCTGCCATTAAGTTGAATGCTAAGATTAACATACTGATGACAACCGCTGGGATGAACATCATATGTGGATACGTTTGAATTGATTTATAACCATCGTTTACAAGAGAACCAAGTGATGCGAATGGTGGCTGAATACCTAAACCGATGAAGCTTAAGAATGCCTCACCAAACACTGCAGTTGGAATTGTAAACATTGTCATTACGATAATTGGTCCCATTACGTTCGGGATTAAGTGTTTTACAATTAATTGTGTATTTGTTGCACCTAATGTACGAGATGCTAATACATATTCTTGATTCTTTAATTTTAGGATTTGTCCACGAACGATACGCGACATTCCTATCCAACCTGTAATTGCCATCGCGAGTGTAATCGACCAAATACCTGATCCCATAATGATTACCATTAAAATAACGATGATTAAGTATGGAATACCGTTAATAATCTCCATAATACGTTGCATAATATTATCTACTCTGCCGCCATAGAAGGCCGAAATACCTCCGTATGCAACCCCAATTACTAAGTCAATCGCTGCTGCTAAAAGAGCGATATATAATGATACTCGTGTACCTTCCCATGTTCTTGTCCATAAATCACGGCCAAGATCATCTGTACCAAACCAGAAATACTCTTTAATATCACGTTTTTCATATTGGTCAACACCATATTGATCTGTACCGTCAAATGGTAGCCAATGAATATTTTCAATCACTGGAATTTTCGGCGGCATTTTCGCACGACCTAAATCCTGCTCTTTATAAGAATGCTTACTTACCATCGGTCCTATAATTGCTAGTAGTACAATAAGCATTAATAATACGAAACCAAACATTGCACCTTTATGTTGGAACAAACGTCTTCTTACATCTTGCCAAAACGTTAAGCTTGGACGGGCAATGACTTCATTATCAACATTACTTTGATTGGCTGGTTGAAATAAATCTGGAGATAATTTTTGTACATCTTTCATCATTTTTTCCCTCCCGCTAAACGAATACGAGGATCAATAATTCCGTATAAAATATCGACTATGAAAATAACTAAGATGAAGATCGCACTATAGAAAATTGTCGTTCCCATAATAACTGTATAGTCATTCACTGTAATCGATTTAACGAATTGTTCCCCAAGTCCAGGTACAGCGTAAATTTGCTCAATAACTAGTGTACCTGTAATTAATCCAGCAACCATTGGTCCTAAAATTGTTACAACTGGAATTAATGCGTTACGAAGTGCGTGCTTGATAATGATAACGCCTTGGCTAATTCCTTTCGCTTTCGCTGTTAAAATGTAGTCAGCTTGCATAACCTCAATTAACTCTGCACGAGCGAAACGTGCGATTGTTGCGATAACTGCCATCGATAAGGCAATTGTAGGCATTACTGTAAACTCAGGTCCTTTCCAGAATGCTACTGGGAACCAACCAAGTTTTACCCCTACGAAATATTGTAGTAATGCGGCGAATACGAATGATGGTACCGACATCCCGAGTACGGAAATTATTGTCGCCCCATAATCGACCCACGTATTGTTACGAAGTGCCGCAACGATTCCTAAAATTAATCCGATAAATGTTCCTAATATAATCGCTTGTAAACCAAGTTGTGCTGATGGTCCAATACGATCCACAATCATATCTGTTACTGGGCGGTTATCATATTGGAATGATACCCCTAAATCACCTTTTGCTAAGTTACCTAAGTAACGTGCATATTGAACTGGTACTGGATCATTTAATCCATATTTTTCAAGAATGATTTCTTTTTGTGCCGGTGATAGCTTCTCCTGGTTTTTAAGTGGAGAACCCGGTAGTAATTTCATCAAAAAGAAAGTCAGTGTAGTAATTAAAAATAATGTCAAAGCCATGTACACGAAACGTTTTAATACATAACGTCCCATAGTCAAGCACCTCCCCGTTTTTCTCAAAAGCAATAAGATAGTTTGAAATATTCTTACTTTTATTTTTTTAAAATAAGAGCACATGCCCATCATAGGCATATACCCTTATTCATGATGGAAACCATTTTTAGTTTTTGAGTTCAACCCACTTATAGCTAAATTCTCCGCCATATTTATGTTCTAATAGGCCTGTAATTGAACTACGTTGTAAATATGCCTTTCCAGGTTGATATACTGGAGCAATCGCTGCATCCTCAAGCAGTTGTTGTTCTGCTTTTAATAGAGCATCCCAGCGAGCTTGTACATCTACTTCTGTTTTGGCTTTCTTAATTAGCGCATCATAAGCTGGATTTGCGTAATTCACTTTATTTTGTGAATTACCTGTTGTATACATTTCAAGGAATGACATTGGATCCATATAATCTGGACTCCATCCCGCATACGACATCGCATAATCTCCACTTGCTTCAAGCTTTAATTTTTGTGCAAATGGCTGCATTTTTGTTGAAACTGTTAAACCTGGTAAGTTCTTTTCGAATTGTCCTTTTAAATACTCTCCGATTTTTTTTGCATCATCGGTATCAAAGTTTAATAACTCTAACTCTACTTTGTCTACACCAAGTTCTTTTTTACCAGCTTCCCAATATTTTTGAGCTTCTTTAACATCCTCTTTTATAAGCTTTCCGTTTTCTTCACGGAAGTCTTTTCCATTCGGACCTTTTGCTAAGCCTTTCGGAACAAAACCATATATTCCTTCTGAACCATCGTTCAAGATCACTTTCCCGATATTTTCACGTTCAAAGGACATTGCAATTGCTTTTCGGATATTTTTATTTGCTAAAAACTTATTCTTTTCATTTAAGCGAATAAATTGTGTAGACGGTCTCTTAATCGTTTTGAAATCAGCATCTGATTTGTATTTATCTACAAATTCTGATGTTAATACTACTCGATCAATCGCTTTTGTTTCATATAAATTTATAGCAGTTGAACGATCCTTAACAATATTGAAGTTTATTTCCTCAAGTTTTACTTCTTTATTTTCCCAATACGTTGGATTTTTCTTAAGTTGGAAACTTTGTTCATGCTTCCATTCATTTAAAACGAATGGGCCATTATAAAGTGTTGTATTGGATTCTAATCCAAATTTTGTTCCTTGTTCTGTTACAAATTTCTCATTCAAAGGATAAAATGTTGGATAGACTGTCAAACTTACAAAATAAGGAACAGGGTTGTCTAATTCCACTTCAAATGTGTGATCATCAATTGCCTTTACACCAAGTTCTTCAACTGGTAACTCTTTTTTGTTAACTTTCTCCGCATTTTTAACATCAAATAGTATGTAAGCAAACTTGGCACCCGTATTTGAATCTACAGCTCTTCTCCAAGAATAAACGAAGTCTTTAGCTGTTACAGGCTCACCATTGGACCATTTCGCATCTTCACGTAATTTAAATACATACTTTTTACCATCCTCTGATTTCTCATAGGATTTAGCGACACCTGGAACGAGTTTATCATCTTTCCCCAGACGATATAATCCTTCCATTGTATTATTCATGATGTTAGAAGATGCTGCATCCGTTGATAACGTCGTATCCATTGTTGGAATCTCAGCTGTTTCAGTTAGGTTTAACACTTGCTTATTTGAGGCTTTTTCTTTTGCGCCTGCTTTATTATCTTCTTTTTGATAACTACAAGCTCCTAACATACTCACTGTCAACGTTGATGCAATTAATAACGGTATCTTTTTCTTCATGTTGTATTGCCTCCCCTAATTGCACTTCCTGTACCCTCACTTGTAAAAAACAGAATTGAAAGAATAATCTCCAAGTTTCTACAATTTTCATTATACATATAATATGACGATTGTGAATATAGTTTTTTGTTTTTTTGTTAAAATTTTTAATAAATTATTTATTTTATTTTTTTTTTGTAAAGGAATACGTTAACATTGCTACCATCATCTTGAAATTAGGGCTTCAATTGCGTATAATTTTCAAAAAATTATTTATATTACTTATTATAACTTTTATAGTATAATAATTCTAGTAATATTTTGACGGAGGGGAATATTTTGAATAAAGTTTTTTTTCATTCTTGTATACTATTTTTTGTAGCGATAATCGCTTCTAGTGTTGGCGCATTCCTCGTTTCATCTCAGTTTTTGTTGAATTTTGTCAACATTTCATTCTATATCTCATTGTTATTTATTCTTATAGGTGGTTTTTTATACATATTTCAAAATGGATTTTTTAACGTAACAATTTACGCATTCCAAAGAGTATTTGGTACGAACAAAAAAATTGACTCCTTAATTGAAGAAGCAGAGGAACCTACCGATAAGAAAGAACGTATTTATAAAACATATTCATTCAAATGGACGTATCCGATTTGTATTACCGGCATCGTACTCGGTCTGTTCTCGACTCTCATTAGCTTTACTATTTTGATGTAGTTTGCAAACGCTATTCCATATGATATAATAATCAGCAAAACATTTTGTTATAAAACTTTAGTTCTTTCATATTAAAAGGGCTCAGTTAACAATAAATAAATTTATATGTATGCGATGATAAAGAAGAGTACATATTGAGGCAATTTCAGAGAGCTTGTGGTTGGTGTGAACAAGTAATTGTGCAATATGGAATGGGCTTTTGAGCACCAAACCGAACCGTGAGTAGTAGGCTTTGGCGTTATATCCAGACGTTATTATGGATCTGAGAGATTTCACAACGGTGAAATAATTAGGGTGGTACCGCGGTCCATTCGTCCCTATGTAATTTGGGATGAATGGGCTTTTTTTGTATGCCTTCTCTTCCCTATCACACATTCAAATTTAGGAGGAATTACTTATGTCAGTTATCTTTTCTGGTATTCAGCCAAGTGGAACAATTACACTTGGCAACTATTTAGGAGCTATGAAGCAATTTACAGAGCTTCAAAACGAACACGACTGTTATTTCTGCATTGTAAACCAACATGCAATTACAGTACCTCAAGATCCAGTCGGGCTTCGTAAAAACATCCGCAGTCTTGCTGCACTATATGTTGCATGCGGCATCGATCCTGAAAAAGCTACTTTATTTGTACAGTCAGAAGTACCAGCACATGCTCAACTAGGATGGATCATGCAATCAGTTGCTTACGTTGGAGAATTGGAGCGTATGACACAATATAAAGATAAAGCTTCTGGTAGAGATTCAGTTCCGGCTGGATTACTTACGTATCCACCATTAATGGCTGCTGATATTTTACTTTACAACACTGAAATCGTGCCTGTTGGTGATGATCAAAAACAACATATGGAATTAACACGTGATCTAGCAGAGCGTTTCAACAAACGCTTCCGTGAAGTGTTCACAGTTCCTGAAATTCGCATTCCAAAAGTAGGAGCTCGCGTTATGTCATTAACAGAACCTACGAAAAAAATGAGTAAATCTGATCCAAATCCAAAATCAATGATCAGTATGCTTGATGAACCAAAAACAATTGAAAAGAAAATTAAAAGTGCTGTAACTGACTCTGAAGGTATCGTAAAATTCGATAAAGAAAACAAACCTGGTATCTCTAACTTATTAACAATCTATTCTTCATTCTCTGGAAAAACAGTTGAAGAAATAGAAGCAATGTACGCAGGAAAAGGATACGGCGACTTCAAAGGCGACCTAGCACAAGTAGTCGTAGAAGCAATTCGCCCAATCCAAGACAAATATAACGAACTAATCAGCTCCCCAGAACTAGACGAGATTCTAGACAAAGGTGCAGAAAAAGCAAACCGCGTTGCATTCAAACAACTACGCAAAGTAGAAAACGCAATGGGACTGAGTAGAAAACGTAGGTAACTTATAAAGCGGAGGCGGCTCGCTCAGAATGTGAGGGGGATGGAGC
>NZ_MACH01000053.1 GCF_001884065.1 Bacillus proteolyticus | reverse complement strand
CATTCTTGCCAACTCCATAAAAAAAACCGCCAATTGGCGGTTTTTTTAATTTACCTTCTGCTCATTTTCCATTTCCCATAGCTTTTCAAAAAACGGCTGTCCTTTTACAAGGCGCTCGCATAATTGTTCGTGCTTCTCAGACCATCCAGTTTTCGCTTCATCATAAAGTTTAGCCCAAATATCTTCAAATTCCATATGTTGAACCATTCCATATGCTGATGGATCCCACTCTGTGAACCAATAGCGAATTTCAGCTGGATTTTTCGTTGTATGTAATTGATCTAACGCCATAAATAATAATTGTTTTAGCTGTCTTTCTTTACGAGTCAAGCCATTCATAATGAAAGGCGATGGTGATAAAATATGATGCTCTTTTTCAATTTCTTCTACCTGGAACTCATACTTTTCTGCTTGCACATTTTCTACCATCTCATATACCATCTGCTCTTGACGAGGTATAAGCCTACTTTTTCTAATTGGCACATTATAGCCGATTGAATCAATCGCGATAATTCCTTTTCCATCTGTAACTACAAAACAATATTCTTGTTGCAAACGTTCGTGATTTTTACGAATATAAGCCTTATGATGTACGTCTTCCAATAACTTTTGCGGAAGCTCTAACAATTCGTTCTCGATGTAATGATATAATGTGGAATCTACTTTTAATAATGGCACTTGATCTAATAGCTCAATCGTATCATCTTTCCGCCACTCGTAAAAATGACAAACGTTATACCCATTCTCTTCACCTTCAAACCAATTTACCCATACATCATGTAGATATAACATTCTCTACCCCTCACTTCACTACTGTTTGTACCAATCATTATGTTCATTTTTGCTTAACTTTATTCCACTTGAGGAAATATATTCTAATTATTATTTTTTCTTCTATAATATATAAAAAAACAAGAGATAGCTCTCCTGTTTTTTTACGAAACATGAAATGTATTTGCTTTATTCAATATTTCTTTCGCATCTATAGATAATAAAGAAAGTGTATCTTCTCCTTCAAAAGCTACGCAATCTTTTACAATATGGAATCCAAGTGCATAGCCAAGCATTTTTGGATACGGGTGCAGTCCATTTAATAAAACATCATGCTCCCTCGTACCTCTCTTTACATCTATTCGTTCTTGTATTGAATTTCTCCAATAATAAATAGCATCTTCTTTTGAAATGTAAGTAGTCCACGGTGCGCATCTTTTTTCTGTATACCTTTCATATACAGCTTGCTCAGCTAATCCTTCCATAATCATCGTATCAAGTAATGTATACTCTGTTTCTTTCGTCTCAATTTGATGCAATCTACATATATGGTGATATTCATGCGTTAATAAAGCTTTTAGTTCCTCTACTGAATTACGTCCACATACGAATAAGAAAATAACGTGACGCATAGATAAACCAGCCTTCCCGTTATACTCTTCTTGTACCGTTCGATTATATGAATCTGATAATAAAATAAAGATAGGAACATCTGGACCTTTTAGCCAACTTTTTAATTTTTCATACTCCATGCTAAGTTCTTTCCAAATTTCTTTTTTCTCTAATTCTTTAATTTCCTGCTCACCCCGCATTACCGGGCGATACATACCTCTAGAGATTAAAAAGCGATACAACCTCTCTTTTGGCAATGGAATATACTTTGTAAATTTCTCACAAAGTTTTTCTGGGCGTCCATAATACAGGTGTAACCATTTTGCCGTATCAACAACCCCCATCTTCATCCCTCCTTTTTTTATGTATATGCGAAAAAAGGAAAGAGCGTAAAAATAAATAAGGTGTTTTTTCGTAGTTTGTTACGAAAAAACACCTTATTTTATCTATTATTTATACGATTTAAATACTAATACTGCGTTATGACCACCGAATCCTAATGAATTACTCAATACCGCGTTTACTTCTTGATGTCTCGCTTTATTTGGTACGTAATCTAAATCACAATCTGGATCTGGCGTTTCATAGTTAATTGTCGGAGGAATCACTCCGTCTGTAATTGTTTTAATAGAGAAGATCGCCTCAACAGCACCCGCTGCTCCTAATAAGTGACCTGTCATTGATTTCGTTGAGCTAATCGCTACTTTATATGCATGCTCGCCGAAAGTTTCTTTAATTGCCATCGTTTCATACTTTTCATTCGCATCTGTACTTGTACCATGCGCATTAATGTAATCAATATCTTCTGGCTCTAGACCTGCATCAGCTAAAGCTTGACGCATTGCACGCACTCCGCCTTCACCGCCAGGAGCAGGCATTGTAATATGGAACGCATCACCCGTTGCACCATAACCAGCAATTTCCGCATAAATATGGGCACCACGTGCTAACGCGTGCTCTAATTCTTCAAGAATAAGAATTCCTGATCCTTCACCCATTACAAAACCGCTACGGTTTTTATCGAACGGACGGCAAGCCGTCGCTGGATCTTCATTAAATGTTAATGCTTTCGCTGAACTAAATCCAGCAAATGCCATACTTGTTAACGGTGCTTCTGCTCCGCCCGTTATCATCGCGTCAGCATCACCACGCTGAATTGCTTTAAATGCATCTCCAATTGAGTTTGCACCAGATGCACAAGCCGTTACAGAACAAGTGTTAATTCCTTTTGCTCCTGTAGCGATTGATACTTGACCTGCTGCCATATCTGGAATCATCATTGGTACGAAGAATGGACTCACACGGCGTGGACCTTTTTCAGTAAAAATCTTAAATTGTTCTTCGTATGTTTCCATACCGCCAATACCAGAACCAATCCATACACCAATTCGAGGTCCGTTTTCTTCTGTAATTTCAAGGTTCGCATCTGCAACTGCCATTTTCGCTGCTGCTACTGCATATTGTGTAAAGCGATCCATACGGCGCGCTTCTTTTTTATCAATATATTTCTCGACTTCAAAGTCGTTAATTTCTGCTGCTACTTTTGCTGGAAACATTTCTGGATCAATTCTTGTAAGTCGTCCGATTCCAGATACACCCTTTTTAATGTTTTCCCACGCTGTTTCAACATCTGTTCCGATCGGTGTAACAGCTCCTAATCCTGTAATTACGACCCTCTTTTTTTCCATACAAAATACACTCCTTTTTTTCTCTCAGTCCTTATTTACCCCAACGAAGAGCGACTGCTCCCCATGTTAATCCGCCGCCAAAACCAACAAGTATAATTAAATCACCGTCTTGAATACGTCCATTTTGCAATTCCTCTACCATCGCAATTGGAATTGAAGATGCTGATGTATTACCGAACTTTTCAATTGTCATACTCATTTTTTCTTTCGGTAAATTTAATCTCTCTCTTGCGGATTCCATAATACGAATATTCGCTTGATGTGGTACTAAGAAGTCCACATCCTCTTTCGTAAGTCCTGCTTTTTCTAACACACGAAGACAAGAATCACCAAGTTGACGAACGGCAAATTTAAAGACTTCTCTGCCATTCATCATAACATACTCGTCTTGATAAAGATGCTTACCACCACTTCCGTCCGCTCCTAATTCGAATGAAAGTACACCTTTTCCTTCCGAAACAGCTCCCATTACGATAGCACCTGCTCCGTCCCCAAATAGTACTGCTGTATTTCGGTCGTTCCAATCTACAATTTTGGATAGTTTGTCACTACCAACTACTAATACATTTTTATAAGTCCCCGTTTGAATAAATTGCTGCGCTGTAATCATTCCGTACATAAAGCCAGCACACGCTGCACTTAAATCCATTGCAGCTGCATGTTTTGCGCCAATTGCTTCCTGGATTACACAAGCTACTGCTGGGAATGCGCGATCCGGCGTTACTGTTGCGACTAAAATAAGATCGATATCCTCTCCGCTAATTCCTGCATCTTCAAGTGCTTTTTTAGAAGACTCTACCGCCATATATGAAGTATCTATTGTATCATCGGCAATGCGTCTTTCTGCAATTCCCGTTCTCGTACGAATCCATTCATCAGATGTATCTACGATTTTCTCTAAATCGTGATTTGTGACTACTTTTTCTGGCACATATCTTCCGATCCCTAAAATGCCCACGTTCACATCGCAGCCCTCCGTTTTATATCAATTATTATGACTTGGTACTAATTTTAAAACATAAATGTACTTTTGTCTAGAATATATTTCAGCTAAAAAATAAAGACGGCGTATTACCAACTTTATTTTTCATTAAAAGAAACAGAAAAATCCATACCATTTTGAAATACAAATTACTCCATCATCTTATCCTTACTTCACTCAAAACAAAAAGGCCCTTACCGCTTCTACTCACGGCTTGAGCCTCCTCCCCTCCAAAAGACGGGTTAATTCTTTATCAGCTTCCCTTCAAAACTAAGACCTTCTCCTCATCACCGCTCTGGCCTTACCTCGCTCGAAACAAAAAAGGCCCTTACCGCTTCTACATACGGCTTGAGCCTCTTTCCCTCTCAAAAAAGAAGGTTTTTTTATTCTTTATCAGCTTTCCCAAGCTCATATGCTTCGCCCATTACTTTCATCAATAGCTCTAACACCGGCTGTGCTTTCTCCATATCAAGTGCAATTCCATTATCATCTAAAATTGCCTTAGCTTCTGGTAAATGCTTCATTGCGATTTGTAAAAATTGCATGCTTTTTTCGTTCATATATGCTCTTCCTCTCCAATAAAACTTTAAATTTATAGTCCATACAATAGTGTAACACGTACACTACCCTTCGTATAACTCTTTATATTTTTTCATATGTGCCAATTGTTTATTTAAACCAAATTCTAACGGCGTATTTCTTTTAAGAGAAACAACCTCTACCGCTTCATTTCTTATATGCTCATCTTTTTTATTTACCTTACCATCTGCATGTAAAAGGCTCATACCTTTTTCCCATAATGCTTCTTTTCCACTAAGTAAATTATATATACCGAGGTGCTTTACATTCATTCCATTTTCCCATAAGTATTCACATACATCTTCAACGTAAAGTAAATCACTTCCTTTTTCTTCACTTATACAACGGCACTCTTTTTCATCAAGTTCTGATAAAATGAGCTGATGATACATCATAAACGACGGTTGCCATGGCCCATATAATGTAGGAACTCGATATGCACTATATTGTAATTCTCCTTTTTTCACCCCTTCTTCCACTTTCGAAAACAGACGTTTGTTTTCGGATTCTTCAGTGCTTCCTATTTCAATAGAAGAAATTAGATTTAACTTTACTTTATTTTTTTCACACATTCTTACGATTCGTTTTAAATATTGTAATATGACTCTTTCATTCCGAAAGCCACTTTGCTGATTCGGCTCATACAAACAAAAATAAACTGTATCGAAACTCTCTTCCTCTACCGATCGCCATCCGTCTTCATCCCTTATAGAATAGTACGTAAATAACGCATTTCGCCCAATCAACAATAATTTCTCTTCATTAATTTTTGTCATACTATCAAATTCATCAAAATCAAGACCATATACTTCTACTTCTTCTGCAATCATTTTATTCACAAGGTGATAACCTACAAACGTAAGTGCACCTATAATCAGCACGCGTTCCATACCACCAACCCTTTCCCCTTGAAACAAATAGCTCCTCATTTATGTATATGGGAGCTTCACAATTCTTCTTCATATTTTTTAAAGAAATCAGTCGTTTGCCTAACCATTTTATATTTCACATCTTGGAGATGGAATAAGACAGAAGTATCGCATTGATTTAATTGCCTCATTTTCTCGTATTTACGTAACAATTGTTTTCTTCCTCTTTTTTCTTGTGTTGATACGAAAATTTTAACAGGTACACAAGACGGAAGAAGCGCAAATGATTTCTTATTTATTTTTGATTCTAATTCTTCTTCTTTGGAATCATACGCCAAACTTAATTCCTTCACTAATCTTTTGTAAAAAAACTTATGCTCTTTCTCAAACTCCACATATTCTGGTAAATCTAAACACGGATTTAACATAACGACAGAACGTATACATTCAGGGTATTTGTTCATCATTTCAAGTGCTACAAGCGCACCCATACCATCTGCCATAATGTGCATTTTCGTATTTAATGTCTCTTTTCTTAGTACGACATCATACAAACGTTTTGCAAGACGAACAGCTCGATCGTTTCCCCAATGTCTTCCGTATAAGTTAGACGAAAAGACTGTATAGCCTTTTTCAATAAGGCCCTGTAAAAAATAAGCTCTTCCTGCATGCTGTGTCCATAAACTTGTACCATTCTCAATAAAATAGTTATAATCTCCTAGGAGCATAACAGAAAATCCATTTGGCTTTTCCGGTAAATAAATTACACATGGTTCTTTTTCTAAGTAAAAAAAACGTTCCGTAATACTCATTTTTCCCCCGCCTTATTTTCTAAACGTATAAAAGTACTCTTTTATAATGTATGAACAGAATACAAATTTGCGTTGAAAAATCTACAAATATTTTTCTATATTCTTTTTTCAATTGTGTTACAATAAGGACAGATTGAACGAATAGAGGTGTAAAATATGCGTTTCATTTGGGCATTAATTTGGTCGTTCGCACTTGTACATATGATGAGCTATGTAATCGGCTCTATGACTGGCGGTACATACGATTTTAACCAAGCGTCTATTTTCTCAGTTGTTCTTGCAGTATTAGTATTAGCGATTGCAGCTGCGATTCCAAACGAGCCAGTAGAACAACACTAAAAAGAGTCCGGATTTTATCCGAACTCTTTTTTTACTTTATATGAACAACCAATTGGTTATTTTCTACATCAACCACTACGTGACTATTATCAGTAATCGTTCCTGCAATTAATTCTCTCGCTAATTTCGTCTCAACTTGACGCTGCACATATCGTTTTAACGGACGAGCCCCGTACATTGGATCGAATCCAGCTTCTACAACGAATTCTTTTGCTGCATTTGTTAATTCTACTGTAATGTGACGGTCAGCTAAACGACCTTGTAATTCTTTTACAATTTTATCAACAATACCTTTGATTTCATTCGTTGTAAGAGGTTTGAATAAAATAATTTCATCGACACGGTTTAAAAATTCTGGTCGGAAATGTCCTCTTAATTGCCCCATTACAAGTTCTCTTGACTCTTCTTTAATAGAGCCATCTTCTTCTAATCCTTCTAATAAGTGAGCAGATCCAATATTTGAAGTCATAATAATAACCGTGTTTTTAAAGTCTACTGTACGGCCTTGTGAATCTGTAATGCGTCCATCATCTAACATTTGTAATAAAATATTAAACACTTCTGGATGTGCTTTTTCAATTTCGTCTAACAAAATAACAGAATATGGTTTACGTCTTACTGCTTCTGTTAATTGACCACCCTCTTCGTATCCAACATATCCAGGAGGCGCACCAATCAAACGTGACACGGCGTGTTTCTCCATATACTCAGACATATCGATACGAATCATTTGCTCTTCACTGTCAAATAACGTTTGTGCTAACGTTTTTGCAAGCTCAGTTTTACCAACACCTGTAGGTCCTAAGAAAATAAATGAACCAATTGGACGATTCGGATCTTTAATACCAGCGCGCGCACGAAGAACTGCGTCTGATACAAGGCTTACCGCTTCTTCTTGACCAATCACACGCTCTGATAAAATTTGCTCTAAGCGTAATAACTTCTCGCGTTCGCCTTCAACGAGTTTTGCTACAGGAATACCAGTCCAGCGTGAAACAATGTCTGCAATTTCTTCTTCACTTACTTCCTCACGTAATAAACGATTTTCTTGCTTATTATGCGCGCCCATTTCTTCCGCTTCTTTTAATTCTTTTTCAATCGCAGGAATTTTCCCGTGACGAAGTTCAGCTGCTTTATTTAAGTCGTAATTCCCTTCCGCTTCTTCTAATTCACGACGCAGACGCTCTAAATGTTCACGTAAGTCACGAACTTTATGAATGTCTTCTTTTTCTTTTTCCCATTTCGCTCTCATACTACTTGCAACTTCTTTTAAATCCGATAATTCACGTTGCAGTACTTTTAGACGTTCTTGACTACCTAAGTCCTTTTCTTTCCCAAGAGCAGCTTCTTCAATTTCTAATTGCATCATGCGGCGCGTTACTTCATCTAATTCTGTTGGCATAGAATCAATTTCTGTTCGGATTGTTGCACAAGCTTCATCAACTAGATCGATTGCTTTATCAGGTAAAAAGCGATCCGAAATATATCGATCTGATAAAACAGATGCTGCTACAATCGCGCGGTCATGAATATTTACACCATGATAAATTTCAAAACGCTCTTTTAAACCACGTAAAATTGAAATTGTATCTTCAACAGTTGGCTCTTCTGCTAATACTTGTTGAAAACGTCTTTCTAACGCTGGATCTTTCTCGATATATTTACGATATTCATCGAGCGTCGTCGCCCCGATACAATGTAGTTCACCACGAGCTAGCATCGGTTTTAACATATTCCCTGCATCCATCGCTCCTTCTGTTTTACCAGCGCCGACGATTGTATGAAGTTCATCAATGAATAATAAAATACGCCCTTCACTCTTTTTAATTTCATTTAATACAGCTTGCAAACGCTCTTCAAACTCACCGCGGAATTTTGCTCCGGCCACAAGTGCACTCATATCTAGAGCGAAGATTGTTCTATCTTTTAACCCTTCTGGTACATCTTTTTTCACAATACGCTGCGCTAATCCTTCAACGATTGCTGTTTTACCAACACCTGGTTCACCAATTAAAACTGGGTTATTTTTCGTTTTACGTGAAAGAATACGGATCACGCGGCGAATTTCACTATCTCGGCCGATAACAGGATCAATTTTCCCCGCTCTCACTTCCGCCACTAAATCACGGCCATATTTTTCTAATGCTTCATAAGTTGCTTCTGGATTTTGACTAGTCACTCTTTGATTCCCCCGAACTGTCATTAAAGACTGTAATAAGTTATCTTTCGTAATATGAAATCTCGTAAATAATTGATTTATATCGCCTTTTTCTTCAGAAAAAGCAAGTAATACATGTTCGATTGAAATGTAGTCATCCTGCAATTTCTCTGCTTCTTTCCCTGCTCTTACAAGCAGTTGTTGCAAAGCACCGGTTACATATAATTTCCCAGCCTCTGCTCCGCTTCCAGTTACAGAAGGCTTTTTCTTAATTAAACTTTCAGCGCCTTGCTTTAACGCTTCTATATCGACATTCATTTTTTGAAAAATACGTACTGCTAATCCGTCTTGCTGCTCTAATAACGTAAGCAATAGATGAACAGTATCTACTTCTTGATGATGATGAGATACCGCTAAAGACTGAGCACTCGTAATCGCTTCCTGTGTTTTCGTTGTCATTTGATTTAAGTCCATCTTTACCGCCCTCCAAATGTTTGACTTTCTTTGACCTTTGATTTGATTATACGCCAACTGACTTTTTTATACAATAATTTTGCTTATGTATTTCAAACTTATTATTGGAAAATGCAAAAAGTAACATTCATTTTCCTAATCAAAAAAGCCGCAATAACGATTGCGGCTTCTGTTACGGTTTTCTTTTATATGTCCACTGACGGTTATGATTTGTGTTCTCTGGAAACCGATCCCCGGCAGTTAATTTCACCATTTGTGGATCTTTCACCATACTTCCCGTTTCACCAATTTCTACATAAATTCCATCATTTGGCGCTTTTTGCCCTGAACGAAACCTGCGATTTTGTCCCATTTCCATTCTCCTTCCATGACGTCTTGCCTCATTAGTATATCCATTTTAAAAGAAAGCTTTTCTGTCATGTTTAGGAAACAAGTACTACCGTTTACTCATGCACATATATATAATTACACAAGATTAAGCAGGAATTATTGGCATATTTGTTGAAAAAAAGAAACCAACCTACTTTAGGCCAGTTTCAAAGGAGAGTCAAACATATACGAGAAGATTACATGTTCATTATAAGTCGCATCGGTCAAACAATGTAACCCTTTTCACAAATTGTACATAATGAAAGAAACATTGTTTGAACTTTCTAAAAAGTTGTTGACTTTCCCTAATTTCCAATGAGAAATAGTAGACACCACAGCGCTTCACGACGTAAGATGGATATATAGTGAAACTTTCATTTACAGTAGTTTCACCCAGTCTAACCTCTTATTTCTGCATATTAAAAACGGAAATACAGATAGAAACAAAAAAATTATTATAAGAGGTGAAATTATGAATAAACAACATTTAATCGCACTAGACCTAGACGGAACTTTATTAACAGACAACAAAATAATTTCTCCAAGAACTAAAAACACAATTGCAAAAGCAAAAGAACAAGGACATATTGTTGTTATTTCAACAGGGCGTCCATTCCGCGCTAGTTACGATTATTATAAAGAACTTAGCCTTAACACACCAATCGTAAACTTTAATGGCGCTTACGTGCATCACCCACTTGATTCAAGTTGGGGAACACATCACTCTCCTCTTGAACTTTCAACGGCGCAAGAAATCGTCCGAGCTTGCTTTGATTTCGGCGTAAAAAATGTATATGCCGAAGTCATGGATGATGTGTATGTCCGTGAAATTGATGAAGATAAAAAACATATTTTTGAATTCGGTTCTCCAAAGATTTTCACAGGAGATTTATTAAATATTTTAAACGACCATCCAACTTGCTTATTAATCGACGCACATGACGAGCATTCCGCTGCAATTCGTCAGCATTTAACAGATATGCACGCTGAAGTCATCGATCATAGAAAATGGGGTGCGCCTTGGCCAATTATTGAAATTGTAAAAAGCGGATTAAATAAAGCTGTCGGATTACAAAAAATTTCAGGTCATTACAATATTCCTAAAGAGCGAATTATCGCTTTTGGTGATGAAGATAACGACTTTGAAATGATCGAATTTGCTGGTCATGGCATCGCAATGGGGAATGCAATTCCTGAATTAAAATCACTCGCAAATCATACGACATTAACGAATGAAGAAGATGGGATCGCTCTATATTTAGAAGAGGTTCTTGGGTTGTAATCTAAAAATTCCCTGCTTATAGTTTCTCGCCAAACGCTCATACTATAATTAGACGCAAAAGTCAGCGCGTCAATTGTTTTCAGCTAAATAAAGGGGGTTTTTCGAATGGGTAAAAAGAACAAATCAAAACGTTTTATCCAGCAAGGAGCCGATTCTATTATGAAGCATGATGCAAGATTCCCGTACAGAGGTACATTAGCTGAGGCAGAAAAAGCAAGAAGTAACTCTTCATTTGGAGGGGTTTAAATGGGGAACTTACTATTCCAACAAGCTAGAGATGCTGTTGCAAGTGCCGTTTCTTGTTCAAGTGGCGCTGAACAACAGGAACTCGTTTATAGAGCAAAAAACTCTTTGCACTCTGCTTATGCAAACTCTTCAACTGCTGAAAAAGTTCAGCTACGTGAAATGCAGGAGCAATTGCAAAACATTACGAATTCGCATTAAAAAAGGAGGACCAGCTTTGGTCCTCTTTAATCTTTTCTAAACAATCCAAACACACCGACCGTTTGCAGTATATTTGTAAATGCACCTGGGTCTACTTGTTTAATAACCCTCTCTAATTCGTACAACTCATAACGAGTAATAACAATCATTAACATTTCTTTATTTTCATTTGTATAAGCACCTGTTGCCGGTATAGTTGTAATCCCTCTCACCAAGCGCGAGTGAATCGCCTTTCTTACATCTGCCCCATTCTTCGTAACAATTAACGCTGTAATCTTCACATGACGAGTATGAATCGCATCGATAATTCTCGTTGACACATATAAAGTCACCAACGTATATAACGCTTTCTCCCACCCATATACATAACCCGCAGCAATAATGATAATTGCATTAAAAAAGAAAAAATATGTGCCAACAGGTTTATCTTTTATCTTAGATAAAATCATAGCGATAATATCTAAACCACCTGTAGAAGCACCCCATTTTAACGCAATTCCTACTCCAATTGCAGAAATAATCCCACCAAAAATCGCATTCAATATAATATCATTCGAAACCGCTCGAACTGGGATGATTTCCAAAAACAATGTCATAAATACAACGCATAAAAAACTAAAAAACGTAAACGCCTTCCCAACCTTTTTCCACGCTAAAATAACGACAGGAATATTAAACAAACTAAACAATACTCCTGTAGATATATGAATAGATAAAAAGTCACCTAATATTTGTGATAATAATTGAGACAATCCAGCAAAACCACTCGCGTACACTTTCGCTGGTGTTAAAAATAAATTCATCCCAATCGCATTTAATAAACCCGCAATGATTACAACGACTAACTTCTTAATAAGTTCAGTATAATTCAGCTTCAAATCCATTTTCTAATCCACCTTTAGTATTCATGAATGCACCGCTATACATAGTCTTTACGAAAAAGGAAATGATAAACGTACAACGTTTAGAAATGGAGTTGATACATATGCCACATACGAGCGATAACGACAAAAAAGCACGCGATAATAATGCAAAGCGCACTCAAAAAAATGAACAAGAACAAAAAAATATTCAGCAAGGAAAACGTGCATATTCTAAGAAAACCGATCACCTTTGATTACATCGTACATCAACATTAATGTTGATGTACTTTTTTTACATTTCACAGGAAAAAAACATTAAAAATTCACTTCATGTTCACTTCTATATTCTACAATAGCGATAACATATTCGGATGAGGTGTTAGCATGAAAGGAAAAAGTATATTCATTATCACGGCACTAATAAGTATAATAATGCTATCTGCTTGCGGACAAAAAAATGACTCGGCCACAATCGCCACAACAACAAACTCAACCATTACAAAGAGCGATTTCGAAAAGCAATTAAAAGATCGCTACGGAAAAGACATGCTATATGAAATGGTAGCACAAGATGTTATCACTAAAAAATATAAAGTATCTGATGATGCGGTAGATAAAGAAGTAGAAAAAGCAAAAAATCAATATGGAGACCAATTTAAAGCAGCACTAGAAAATAATCGTTTAAAAGATGAAAAAGATTTCCAAGATCAAATTAGATTCAAACTCGCATTGAATGAGGCGATTAAACAAAGCGTTACAGAAAAAGATGTAAAAGACCGCTATAAACCAGAAATTAAAGCTAGTCACATTTTAGTAAGCGACGAAAATGAAGCAAAAGAAATAAAGAAAAAATTAGATACCGGCGCTTCATTTGAAGAGTTAGCAAAACAAGAATCTCAAGATTCATTATCAAAAGATAATGGCGGAGACCTCGGATACTTCGGATCAGGCAAAATGACACCTGAATTCGAAAAAGCTGCCTATAAGTTAAAACCCGGCCAAATTAGCAATCCCGTTAAATCACCAAACGGCTATCACATTATTAAACTAACTGATAAAAAAGATTTACAACCTTACGATGAAGTGAAAGACTCTATACGTAAAGACTTAGAGGAAGAGCGTATTGCTGATCCTTCCTTCGGTCAAAAATTATTACAAGATGAGTTAAAAAAGGCGGATATTAAAATAAACGATAGTGATTTGAAAGATACATTTTCTCATCTTTTTGGGAAAGAGAACTAAAATAAAGCACAATCTTATTAAAAAAATAAGATTGTGCTTTTTAATCTTCCATCAATTTTTCCAATTTTTTCTTCAAGCTTTTATAATGCCAATTGATATGGTCTAACTCTATCTCTACTTCAATTAACGCATCTATTAAGTCTTCTTTAGACTGCTGAGAGTGTATCATATTTTCAAGCATTTTTTGAAAGCTTTCACTACTCTCATATATATCATATAGATCTACCGCTGCTATTTCACTTTCTTTTTCAGGAGATAATACGGAAAGACGTTTTATTAATTGTTCTAGTACATTCTCTTGCACTATCATGCCTCCCTTTTCAGCCGATACTTATGCAGATTTCTCCAACATTTCAAAACTAACCACGGATACCACAACACCTCTTCTGCCTCAATTTCCCCATCATCAATTAAATGGATAATCTGCTTCGCATCTTCATACTTATCAACAAGTGATAAATCATTTAATTTCTTACCAAAATCCACTTGTAGATTGTTATGAATAAAAGAATAAAAATCATTGTTACTAAAGCCACATATATCAAATCCTAATATTTCATCGTTTTCAACATCCGCAGGTAATGCACTTTCGAGAAAATCATATATCGAAGCTTCAAAATCATTTTCGTCTCGCTCATTCATTAAGAAATCCGTCCGATACTCTTCTGAAAGATACAAACTAATAATCTCCAGATTTTCTATCCCCTTTAAATAATTTCGCTTAAAAAATCGTGCATCCTTTAAAGATTTAAAAGTATTCGGCCATGCAAACTTTTTTTCTCGTATTAATGTATCTAAAAAAGATTGTCCACTTTCATGTTCCTCTTTACCAATCTTCAATCTTGCATTTATCATCTGAGCAATAGGGTCATTTCCATTTGAATTACACCAAGGGAAAAACCAATAATCCGGAAAGGTAGGCCGAATCCCATTACATATCGTTAAAATCGTTTGTGATAGTCCCCCAATAATACAATCTTCATAGATAAGTTCCCTATCATAGGAAATTATGAGGTATCCAGCGTTATAATATTTCATTTACACACCTCTTTTCTTTTCCATTAAAAATAAATTCAAATTCTCTTTCATATAGATATAACTATCTATCCTTTCTATATTCTTTAAAATATCCCTCTTCCAACGATTCTCTTACTCCCCCTCTCAATTTTTGCTAAACGCAAAAAGAACTATCTCTTCCCTAATAATTTTAGAGAAAAGATAGTTCTTTTTTATTCACTTTATTTCTTAAAGTAAGTCCAACCTTCTTCTTGGTAAACTTTTTCTTCTTTCATCAACTTACCAAGTGCACGCTTAAATGCAGCTTTACTCATGTTGAAACGTTCTTTAATGTCTTCTGGGTGGCTCTTATCCCAAAACGGCATTGCTCCGCCTCGTTCTTCCATATATTCATAAACTACTGCAGCATCATCTTCCATTCCTTCTTCTTTACGAGGAAGCAGTGAAATGTTGATTGTACCGTCATCTTTCACATCAATAATACGACCTGTTACACGCTCACCAATTCGCACTTGCTCTTTTCTTTCAGTATGGTGTAAGAAAGCACGGAAATGTTCATCAGTTAGTATGAATGAACCAACTTGAAGCGAGCGATACACACGTCCATTTACGTTTTTATTACGCATAGATGGCGTTGCATCTACGATAATTTCTTGCATATCACTGTCTCTTGCCGGAAGAGCAATTAAACGATCACGATTCGTTAATTTTAATGTGCAATATAATTCGTCGCCTTCTTGAGGCCATACTGGCATATAAATCGGAAACTCATCAAGTGGAATTAGTATATCTTTTGATACACCAATATCAACAAACACACCTAAACTAGGAATAACTTCTACAACCTTTACCCAATTCCAATCATGTGTTGTAATAATTGGCTCCTTCATTGTTGCTGAAATACGATTTTGGTGATCAAGGTATAAGAATACATCAATTGTATCGCCTTCTGCAATTTCTCCAGCTAATTCGTTTTTATGCAGGAAGATTTCTTCCTCTTCGTTTCCAACCATATATCCGATTTCCGTTTCGCGTAAAACAGTTACCTGTTCAATCGATCCTAATTGCAAATACATATTTTTTAATTCCCTTCTATATATATAAAGTTATCTTTTTTATCATTCCAAACAAAAGTTAATTATAACACGATTTTTCCTTTATTTGTCCAACTGCCCAAAATTCACTATAATTAAATAAAGACTTTATCTATAGGACTATATTACCCTACGGATGATCCGTCAAAACACTTAATTTGCAACACTCTATCTAATCGATGTATTTTCCGCTATACTTTAATATGTATATTACATAGCCTATTTAGGTGCATGAAAAGATAGAAATTTATTTGGAGGTGCTAACTATGGCAAAAGAGAGTTCTTTTGACATCGTTTCGAAAGTAGAATTACCTGAAGTAACAAACGCAATTAACATCGCATTAAAGGAAATCCAAAACCGATATGACTTTAAAGGTAGTAAAAGTGATATTAAATTAGAAAAAGAAGTACTTGTTTTAACTTCTGATGACGAGTTCAAATTAGACCAAGTAAAAGACGTTCTAATTGCTAAACTTGTAAAACGTAACGTTCCAATCAAAAACTTGGACTACGGAAAAGTTGAAGCTGCATCTGGTAACACTGTTCGCCAACGTGCAACTCTGCAACAAGGTATCGATAAAGATAACGCGAAAAAAATCAACAACATCATTAAAGAAATGAAATTAAAAGTGAAAACACAAGTTCAAGATGACCAAGTACGCGTAACAGCGAAAAGCCGTGATGACTTACAAGCAGTAATCGCAGCCGTTCGCAGCGTTGACTTACCAATCGACGTACAGTTCATTAACTACCGCTAAAAAGAAACCTCCTCTATTCAGAGGAGGTTTTATACTTATTACGAGCAACAATATATTGCTTTATCAAATGATTTTTCTGGAATATACACTTTATCATTTTCAATTTTGTATTTAATATTATTTCTCTTAAGAACCGCTGTATCAACAGAATGAACACTATCGCCCCACTGAACAAATTCCCCATCGTCACCGTTGGCCCCAAAATACAAACTTACGAATACGATAAGAAGACAAGAACATAGAGCGAACAACTTCTTTCTCCCCAAATATCTCACCTCATCTTAAACTGCAAACGGACTACTAAAAAGAAGAGTTACTCATTTCCGTTTCTTTTTAACCGCAATTAAAAAAGCAATAAATAATACATTCACACCAACTATTAAGGAGATAAATAACCAATTCACACCTGTTTCTTCGCTAACTTTATATACATTGGATTCTTCTCGCTTTAAAACGAGATAAAAATTCCCGTTTTCTTCTCTTATAATTTCGTCTTCTAACAATCCTCTTAGCTCTTGTTTTTCACCAATTGTACTTACAGGCAAGGAAACTTTTTGTGTTTCTTTCGTATTATTAATCGCTACTAGTGTTACTTCGTCTTTATACTTTCGTTTTAATATACTCATTCCATCTTTATCATATAGAAGTTCAAACGTACCACGTCGTAAAGATGGTCTCGTTTGTCTAAGTTCACCTAACTTCGTTATGTGCTGCATAAACTTTTCATCCGATTTAAAATCCATTAATCGTCTATTATCTGGAGCACCCCCTCCATCTAATGCGATTTCAGTTCCGTAATAAAAATTCGGTATACCTGGTGATGTTAATAAATATGTAAGAGCTAGTTTCAAACGAGATGGTGGATAATTCATATTCTCTTTTGCAATCCGGGCAAATCTTTTTGTATCTTGATTATCTAAAAATGTAACGGATTCCCCGTCTTTTTTACTCACATCATATAAAGCTTTCACCGATACATCAGCTTTGGAAAACGATTCTACTATTTTTTCGTTGTATTCACTATCTTCTTTTGTCATAATATGAAAATCTTTCTTTATCGCTTGCATATCTTTTTGCACGTCATCCCAGAAAGAACGCGACTTTTTTTCACTATGTATTACATAACTTCCATCTAAATCAACTTCTTTGATCCACCATTTCATCGAGTCGATGACTTGTTGTTCGTTTTCTCCAATCGGAAATTGAAATACAACTTTCATTCCTTTTTGGTGAGCCTCATTTACAAGTTCTTTCACATCATTTTCTGTTCCGAAATGTTCATTTACTTTTTGAAAGTTTTGAACACCTAATCCATCATACTTTTCACTTTCAAAAAGCGGCGAAAGCATAATAGTAGTAAAACCCATTTCTTTTATGTAATCCAGTCTTTTTATAATCCCTCGTATATCTCCACCCTGATACCCCTCTAAATTTCCAACGTCTAACTGTTTGTCATTTTTCGGTTCTCCATTATTGAAGCGATCAATCATAATGGAATATATGACTTCATCTCGCCACTCTCTTTTTTCGTCTGCAAAAGTATGTATTGGTACAAACAAAACGACGGCTAAACAAAAACAAATGAATAGTTCCTTAGTCCATATTTTTTTCACACGCATCCCCCAAACTTCTAATTGTAAGAATATTATACCAATTATTAGAACAAATCGCATACGTTGATTTTATCCCTCCAAAATACCTAATGTTAGATTTTCTAACATCAACCAAAAGTTTTCTGAATTTTTAGTTGATTTTTCTTTTTATTTCGAATATGATATGAAACATAACAAGTCGATGTTATCTTTTCTAACATCATAGGAGGAGAGAGAATGAATACGGGAGATACAGTTTTTATTTTTGTAACGACAGTAATGGTCATGTTGATGACACCAGGATTAGCACTTTTTTACGGGGGCATGGTTCGCAGTAAAAACGTACTCAGTACGACAATGCACAGTTATAGCGCAATGGCTATCGTTTCGATTCAATGGATTGTTATCGGTTATTCTTTATCATTCGGACCAGATTGGCACGGGCTTATTGGCAATCTCGATTGGTTCGGTCTAAATGGAGTTACCTACGCACCAAATCCAGACTACTCATCTACTATTCCTCACAATTTATTTATGATGTTCCAACTTATGTTCGCTATTTTAACTCCCGCTTTAATTTCAGGTGCATTCGCCGAAAGAATGCGATTTTCCGCCTTTCTTATTTTTATCCTTCTTTGGACAACAATCGTTTACAATCCTGTCGCTCATTGGGTGTGGGGCGTTGGCGGGTGGCTAAGAGAACTTGGTGCGTTAGACTCCGCTGGTGGTAATGTCGTTCATATCACATCTGGTGTTGCCGGTCTTGTATTAGCTATTTTCCTAGGAAAACGAAAAAACATAAGCGGTACCTCTCCTCATCATTTACCATTTACAATGCTAGGCGCAGGCTTACTCTGGTTCGGCTGGTTCGGTTTTAACGTCGGTAGTGCATTATCTTTAAATGACGTAGCTTTAACTGCATTTATTAATACAAATATAGCCGCTGCTGCTTCAGCTCTAACTTGGATGCTTTCTGAATGGTTCTTCCAATCAAAACCGACTGCGATGGGAGCTGCTTGCGGGGTTGTTTCTGGTTTAGTCGCAATTACGCCAGCTTGCGGATTTGTTACACCTTTCTCCGCTCTTCTTATCGGAGCAATTGGCGGCATATTATGCTTCAGCGCCGTCTTCTTCTTAAAAACAAAATTCGGATACGACGATACACTCGATGCATTTGGATGCCACGGCATCGGAGGAACTTGGGGCGGTATTGCAACCGGACTTTTCGCAACAACTTCTATAAATAGCGATGGCGCTAACGGATTATTTTACGGAAACGCAGCTCTCCTTTTCAAACAACTTGTAGCAATCGGAGCAACATATGCATTCACGATCATAATGACGTACGCCATTATTAAGGCTATTAACTTCTTCCTTCCTGTTCGCGTCGATGAGCACGAAGAACAAATGGGGCTTGATATTTCGATGCACGGGGAGAAAGCTTACGAGTATACTGAGCGGGTAAATTAAAAAAGAGATGCAATCTATTCATAGTAGATTGCATCTCTTTTTATCGTACTTGTTGATAGTATACCCCGGTCAGTATCAATGTAAATATATCAGCGATTCTTCGGGTATATCGACGTTTCGACACATTGTATCGATTTACTAACAAATTCCGACATAATTTAAACGTACAATACCCCGTGTAAAGCTTATTTTACACATAAAAAGACGACCGAAACCCGGTCGTCTTTTCCTATTTATTTCGGAGTATTCCCTACATATTGCGTAATATCAACATTTAAAGCTTGCGCTAAGCGCATTCCATACTCTTGATCTGCACGGAAGAAATTACAAACAGCTAATAATTTCGTGCGCTCATTTACGTCCTTTAAGTCATTTGTTAAGTTCGCAATTAAGTTGTCTTGTTCTTCTTTAGAGAATGAACGGTAACGCTCACCTGCTTGTTTGAAATCATTTGGTTTCTCAATTTTTTCACGAGATACATAGCCTTCTACTTTCATAGTTGAATCGCGGTAAGCTTTGTCTTCAACTGGATTTTCAGTATGACGGCTCGGTTCGTAGTTGATTGTAGATGGGTTTTGATTCACTTGCATCGCACCATCACGTTGTTGGTTATGAACAGCTGCATATGGGCAGTTTACAGGAATTTGTAAGTAGTTTGCACCAAGGCGATAACGCTGTGTATCTGGGTAAGAGAATAAACGACCTTGTAATAATTTATCTTCAGATGGTTCAATACCATTTACAGTTGCACTTGGAGAGAATGCCACTTGCTCTACTTCTGCGAAGAAGTTTTTCGGATTTCGATTTAACGTCATCGTCCCTACTTCAATTAATGGGAAGCGATCTTCTGGCCATACTTTCGTTGGGTCTAATGGATCGAAATCTAAAGAATCCGTTTCTTCTAGTTGCATCACTTGTACGTGTAAATCCCATTTTGGGTGGTTTCCTTTTTCGATCGCATCGAACAAGTCACGAGTTGCATGGTTGAAGTCTTTCCCTTGTACTTCTTGCACTTCTTTTGCACTTAAGTTACGTACACCTCGCTGTGGTTTCCAGTGATATTTAATGTAAACGATTTTACCTTCTGCATTAATCCATTTAAATGAATGGACGCCGAAACCTTCCATTTCACGGTAGTTTGCTGGTGTACCATAATCAGAAAACACCCATGTCATCATATGTGTTGATTCTGGAGTTAACGTCATGAAATCCCAGTAACGATCTGGAGTTTGAATATTTGTATCAGGTGCTGGTTTTAAAGAATGCACCATGTCTGGGAATTTAATTGCATCACGAATGAAGAAAACCGGCAAATGATTACCTACGATATCGTAGTTTCCTTCTTCTGTATAAAATTTAACAGCGAACCCTCGTGGATCACGCGCTGTTTCCGGAGAACCTTGACCATGAATAACCGTTGAGAAACGAACGAATACAGGTGTTTCAGTTCCTTCATTTTGTAAAAACGCTGCTTTCGTATATTGCTTCATGCTGTTTTTAGTTACGAATACACCATGAGCACCTGCACCACGTGCATGCACAACGCGCTCTGGAATACGTTCACGATCAAAGTGAGCCAGTTTTTCTACTAAATGATAGTCTTCTAACAATACCGGTCCACGGCGACCAGCTGTACGAGAATTTTGGTTATCTCCAACCGGAGCACCTTGGTTTGTTGTTAAGCGATTATTTGGATTCGTCATGGGGGATCATCCTCTTTCTTTCATAGTAATTATTATTTATTTAAAATTATTATAAATTAATTATTATTTAAAACTAAATCCTTGTCAACTATTTCCTTCATTTTTTTGGAAACAATTTCAGCTAAGCAATCAATAAATACAGATTGTGAATTAGGCATATTTGGTCTAAAATATGCGGCATTTAATTCATCAGTTACAACTTTACATTCATAATCGTTGTCATATAAAACTTCTAAATGCTCTGCCACAAAGCCAACTGGACAATATACGAAAGACTCATAACCATGTTCTTCATATAAATCTCTCGTTAAATCTTGCACATCTGGCCCAATCCATGGATCTGGTGTATTTCCAGCGCTTTGCCAACCCGTTTTATAATGCTTTATACCGGCTTCTGCCGCAATTAAATCCGCTGTCTGCTGTAATTGCTCTACGTAAGAATCACCTGCTGCAATAATTTTTTCTGGCAAACTATGCGCCGAAAAAATTACGACTGCTTTCTCTTTATCTGCAATAGTAGTAAACGTTTCTTGTATTTGATTTGCCCAATACGAAATAAACTTCGGTTCATCGTACCATTGCTCAATCGGTTCAATAACAGGCCCACCTATTTCTTTTGATAGGCGAATTGCACGGTCATTATACGCTTAATGCTAAATGTAGAATAGTGCGGTGCTAATACGATGCTAATCGCCTGCTCAATTCCATCTTTCTTCATCTCTTCTACTGCATCTTCAATAAACGGAGTAATATGTTTTAAACCTAAGTAACAAACAAATTCATACTCTGTATACATTTTATTCAATGAATCTGTTAATTTATGCGCTTGCTCTTTCGTAATTTTTGCAAGCGGCGAAATTCCACCAATCGCTTTATAGCGCCCTACTAAATCTTGAAGCGCTTCTTCAGACGGCTTACGCCCATGACGGATATGAGTATAATACGCCTCTACATCATCTAATGACTCCGGTGTTCCATACGCCATTACAAGCAAACCTATTTTCTTCTTCGTCATCTATATAACACCTCAATTTTGTCCCACGTTAACGGGCAGTAAGACTCCCACCTCAAAATTCGGCGAGTGCAAAAAATTTAGCCGGAAGATCAACTGCCCGTAAACGCCCGATTGGTGAGGGCTGATAATCAGTGGGGGATACCCCCACTGATTAAAGTTTCACCTTATAAATGAGAATCTTTTTCAAGAACATTTGTTTCCAATTATAACAAGTAATAATAAGTACGTCAAAATAATTATTCTAAATAAGTATTATTTCTAATATGATTTTGAATTTTATATGACAATTCATTTAATATTATTTGTCATATTTTTGTATCCTTCTTAATTACTGTGGAACTTCACAACACCTTAAAAAAATCTCAATATTCTGGTTATAATCCCTCAAAATTTGTACTTTACTATTTATCTTAGAAAAGAAAACAGAATTCCGTCGAATTCTAATTAAAGAAGCATATAAGGAGGATTTAAAATGACACAACCTTTTATAAAAAAAGCAGTATTGATTTCTACACTTTCCATGAGTACGATCCTATCCACGACACTTCCATTTAACGTTTTAGCTGCACCCACCCCAGCAATACAAATGCAACAAGAAAAACTCACTGACGAGGTTATGAAACTTTCGTTCGAGGAAAATCTAAATGATAGTTCCGCGTCCAATCACATCATTTCGTATAAAAATGGTAATCCTTTATTTACAGATGGACGCATAAATAAGGCTCTCAAGTTTAAAGCAATATCACAAAAAACCGCTTCTTATATCGACTTAGGAGACACTTCGCAATTAAAATTTGGAGAAAGTACAGATTTCACAGTAGCCTTTTGGGTAAAATCTTCCGGGGTAAATGCTGATCCGGCTATCATTTCAAATAAAGATTGGAATAGCGGCGGAAACTTAGGCTGGTTTATTGGGTTAAAGGACAAGGCCCTCCTTTGGAATTTCAAAACTTCTGGTAGCTCTCGCATAGATGCCTCTATTCCAAATATCGCTGATAACGTTTGGCATCACATTACGATTTCTCATGACCGCGATGGATATGCAACTATTTATAAAGACGGAAAGCTAGAACAACAAATTGATATTAGTAAAACGAAAGGTACAATCGATACAAATTACACAACAAAAATTGGAGTTGATGGCAAAGGAACCTTATTTGGAAACAACTTTGACGCAACACTAGATGAAGTATCTATTCTAAGAAAAGCAGTAACAGCTGCAGATGTTCAAAAGATGTATCAATCCGCTCCACCAATTGCTGTTACTGACATCTCCATTGATCAACCAACCCTTCATTTAAATATTGATGGTTACACCTATTTACAATCCAATATCCAGCCTTCCGATGCAACAAATAAAAAAGTTACTTGGACAAGTAGTGATAAAAGCATCGCAGACATTGAAGCGACAGACGAAAGAGTCAAAGTAATTGGAAAAGGCATTGGGAAAACGACAATTCAAGCCATTTCTGAAGATGGAAAAAAAGCCGCTACTGCAGAACTAACTGTTGGAAATCCTTTAGATATAACGCGTGATGGTTTACTTAAACAAGACGATTTAAACTTTATAAAACAATACACCGGATCAGATATAAATAGTCCAAACTGGGATGAAATTAAGCATGCGGATTTAAATGAAGATGGAAAAATTGACGAACAGGACATGCTTCCTCTTCAAGAGCGGTTAAAACAATCTACAAACTACCCATACAAACATGTCTTTATTATCGGGTTAGATGGAGCCGGTATCGCTGTTAAAGATGCTACTGCTCCTAATATTAAAAATTTTATCGCTAACGGTGCCAGCACTTATAACGCGCAAGCTCTTTCACCAACGATTAGCGCTCAAAACTGGGGTGGCATCATACATGGTGTAACACCTGATAAAACCAAACTTGATAATACAGTCGCAGGGTCAGTAGCATTCCCTGAAAACTCACCTTATCCATCCTTTATGAAAGTACTAAAACAAGAACGACCATACGCAAAAATAGCCTCATTCGCTGGATGGAGTCCTATTAATAAAGGGATTATCGAACAATCTGTAGGCGCTCACTTAGAGTCTGTCCCGGATGACCAATTAGCACCAAAAATCTCAAATTACATTAAAACCGAGGGAAAAGATACTGCGATCACATTCATTCATTTTGACGATATTGATGGTGCTGGGCATTCTAAAGGCTACGGTAGCCCCGCATATATGCAACAAATTGAAAAAACAGATAAAAATGTAGGGGTTGTATTAGATGCAATTCGTGACGCTGGTTTATTAGAAGATAGCCTCATTATTATGACAACGGACCACGGAGGAAAAGGATATGGACATGGCGGAGAATCTCCTGAAGAAAAGACAATTTTTTGGGCGGCAAACGGCCCTGGAATTCTAGCAAAATCCTCTATTACAACTTCTATGACGAATATGGATACAGCGGCAGTTGTAGCACAAGCACTGCGCTCGAATAAACCTATGACTTGGGACGCAAAAACACCCGAGAAATTACTTGAAACGTTCCCTACTAACCTTACACTTAATCAATCCGAACACTCTTTAAAAGAAAGAGAAACCTTTGAACTTGTTGCGAAGATTACCCCAAACGTTACAAATAAAAAGTTAATTTGGAAAAGCGATAATCCAAATGTAGCAACAATACAAGCAACGGATGAAAAAGCAAGTATCCATGCTGTACAAACTGGTACTACAACTATCACTGCAACAACTGCTACTGGCGAATATGTAGCAACATGTAAAGTAACTGTCGAACCAAATCACGTGCCCGTTACAGGTATCAAAGTAGACGAGCGATCTTTTGAGCTAAACCAAGGAGATGAAAAACTTGTATCTGCCTCCGTTCTTCCTGAAAATGCAACAAATCAAAAGATAGTTTGGAAAAGTAGTGACACAAACATCATTGCCCTGGAAACCCAAAATGATACAACTCATGTGAAAGCTTTAAAACCCGGACGTGTTGTCTTAACCGCAACAACAGATGATGGAAAATACAATAGATATGTTTATATTCAAGTGAAATAGAAAAAAGGCGGCTTACACAACATGCAAGCCGCCTCTTACTATTCCTTAATATTCACCCCATACTCTTTAAACCACACATGAATTTGCGCTAAATGAGCTAAAAGCTGAGGCCCAGTCATTAATTGACCGAACCAAGGCGATTGAAATGCACTGCCACCAGATTCAATCAATCCGCTCAGCTGCTCTTTATCGAATAGTTCGTGTAAAATTGATCCTTTATCCGTTAATAAATCTTGTAGCCATACCGTTACTGCTTTCGTATAGTATGGATTATGCGTTTTAGGATACGGACTTTTCTTTCTATACAATATATCATTTGGAAGTAATCCTTCTAACGCCTTACGCAATAGACCTTTTTCGCGGTTTTTATACATTTTCATTTCCCAAGGAATATTCCACGCATATTCGACAAGTCGGTGGTCCGCAAATGGAACGCGTACTTCTAAGCTTGCCCCCATACTCATACGGTCTTTTCTGTCTAATAATGTTGTCATAAACCAAACCATGTTCAAATAAAATAATTGTCGCCTCTTCGCTTCTAATGGGCTTTCTCCCTCTAAAATCGGAACTTCTTGAATGGATTCTTCATAGCGCCTTTGCACATATTGTTGTAAATTTAATTTATTTCTCCATTCTTTCTTTAGAAGTTGTTCACGCGCTTCTGTAGAACGCATCCACGGAAATGCACTTGATTGTAAATCATCTTCTCTATAAAACCACGGATAACCACCGAATATTTCATCTGCACATTCTCCAGATAAACCGACGACAAAATCTTGTTTTATTTCACGGCAAAACCATAATAATGACGAATCAATATCTGCCATACCAGGCAAATCACGAACGAGCACTGCTTCTGTTAAATACTGTGCTAGTTGTTCATTTGAAATGACACAACGATGGTGGATTGTTTGAAATGTCTCAGTCATTAAGTTAATAAATGGAGCATCTGAATTGGGCTGAAATGCATTCGCTTTAAAGTATTTTTCGTTATCTTCGTAGTCAATAGAATACGTGTGCAATTGACCTTTCCCTGATCTTTCATATTCTCTTGCGGCAATTGCTGTTATTGCACTTGAATCTACACCGCCCGATAAAAATGTGCATAACGGTACATCAGAAACTAATTGTCTTGTAATCGCATCTTGTAATAAAAAACGTGTTTTCTCTACTGTTTCTTCAAATGAATCTTCATGTTTTTTGCTTTCTACATTCCAATATCTCCATATACATAAACCGTTCTTTGAAAATGTCATCGCATGACCTGGACGCAATTCTTTAATACCAGCATAAATACCGTGACCAGGCGTTCTAGATGGTCCAAGACCGAATATTTCTGATAATCCTTCTAACGTTACTTCCGCCTTCACCTCTGGATGCGCCAGTATCGCTTTTAACTCTGAACCAAATAATAATCGTCCACTATCATATTTATAAAAAAGCGGTTTTACACCTAATCGATCTCTTGCAATAAACACTTGTTCTTTCTGTTCATCCCATACTACAAACGCATATATACCGTTTAAATGATCGACACATTCTTCTTTCCATTCGATATAAGAAGCTAATAATACTTCCGTATCAGAATGACCCTTGAATGTGTACCCTCTTCTTAACAACTCCTTCCGAATGTCTTCTGTATTATACAGTTCGCCGTTATAGCAAATGGCATAATTCGTTTCATCTTTTAAACAAGTCATCGGCTGTTTACCACCTTCAGGATCTACAACGATTAACCGTTTATGTCCAAATGCGACATTTCCTTTTATCCAAACTTTATTATCATCTGGACCACGTTTCGCTAGCGTTTCCGCCATTTTCGTCACAACGTCCCTTTCCCCTTCTAATGAGCGCTTATAATCCACCCATCCTGTAATCCCGCACATAAGAATCATCCTTCCTAATCTAATATCTGTTTCTGAACGTGCAGTAATCCCCACCCTATGAGTGCGGATACATAAAAACAACAAACTTGACGATAACTAACTATTCATATATGGAATAGCAGTTTCACAGTGTAAAGCGTGTTTTATTGTATGCCCACCTCTCTTTAGGTGTGTCTAGTTATAAAGAACGTACGAACTGTCCATAACAAGAATAACTATTTCTATAAAAGGAGAAATGAACTATGGTACAACGCAAACATATTTTGTATAACCAGCCGCGCGCTCATACAGTCGGTAATGTAGAATATATAAACAATGAGTGGGTATTCTTTGATGATGAAAATGATGAAGCATTTTTATTAGAAGATATTATCCAAGATGGCTTTGAACTTTTGTATAACAACAATTGGCTACCAGCACGTTTCTATGAACAAGATGTATTACAAATCGCCAACGAACAGCACCATTTGCAAAATGGGGAAATGATACGAATTCGAAAAAAATTACTTCTTAGCTATACGGAATGGCTTGAGGAGTTACCTGACTCTGTCTTTACATTATTAACTGAGGCATTACAATCGCTTCATTACTCTTTATATGATTGCATGTATTGTCATAATTATTTATCTTTCTTACCGAAAGAGGAAGCATGCGAAGGTGTAAATATTCTTTTATTTGATAATGAAGAGATGATTTGTACACTACAACACCATTTTGTTCGTCACTCTGCTTCAAATAAAAATATGTTCCGTTTTACGAAAGTAAATGGAGAAGAGTTGCATATCGATGCGACATAAAGTAAAAAAACCACCTTATCTCCCAAATATTTGAGATCATAAGGTGGTTTTATTTTTAATTAAAATACTTGCCAACCAATCGGTAATTTCAATCCAAGGTAAAATACCGCTACTAGCGCGATAACAAATAATCCCCAAAATGCCCCTGTTGCTTTGTTCTTGCTCATTTTCACAAGAACCATTTCCATTCCAGCGATTACTAATATACCAGCTAGCATTTTTAGACCGTACCACATGTGATAGCTCTTATCGACTATAGTTTGATCTAGGTATAACCAAACGCCTGTCACAATAATGATGATATACATTAGGCGAAGCCCCATATGTACACCTTTACCTTTTCTTCCTGCTGAATAAAGTGAATACGCAACGAAGAATAAAATTAATCCTAACGCCCATGCTGTAATATGCATATGTACCATCGTATCCCTGCCTCCTCTTTTTCACACTTTTTCACTCTATATGATAACATGTTCATTTATTTTCAGGAAATGTTTCGCTTTTTTACATTTAAATGCTATAATATTTAGAGTATTTACAAACTTCTTGTAATAACAAAAGGGGGAACAATCATGATTCAAACTAAGGATATTATCGAACTTACAGACACATACGGAGCAAATAACTATCACCCACTTCCAATCGTTATTTCTAAAGCAGAAGGCGTTTGGGTAGAAGATCCTGAAGGAAACCGCTATATGGACTTATTAAGTGCATATTCTGCAGTAAACCAAGGTCATCGTCATCCAAAAATCATTAACGCTTTAATTGACCAAGCTAATCGAGTTACGTTAACTTCTCGTGCTTTCCATAGCGATCAATTAGGTCCTTGGTACGAAAAAGTTGCGAAACTAACAAATAAAAATATGGTACTTCCTATGAATACAGGTGCAGAAGCTGTTGAAACTGCAATTAAAACAGCTCGTCGCTGGGCTTACGATGTGAAAAAGGTAGAGGCAAACCGTGCAGAAATCATCGTTTGTGAAGATAACTTCCACGGACGTACAATGGGTGCTGTTTCTATGTCATCAAACGAAGAGTACAAGCGTGGCTTCGGTCCGATGCTTCCTGGCATTATTGTAATTCCTTACGGTGATTTAGAAGCGTTAAAAGCTGCGATTACACCAAATACAGCTGCATTCATTTTAGAGCCAATCCAAGGTGAAGCAGGAATTAACATTCCACCAGCTGGTTTCTTAAAAGAAGCTTTTGAAGTATGTAAAAAAGAAAACGTTTTATTCGTAGCAGATGAAATCCAAACAGGCTTAGGCCGTACTGGTAAAGTATTTGCTTGCGACTGGGACAATGTAACTCCTGACATGTACATACTTGGTAAAGCACTTGGCGGCGGCGTATTCCCAATCTCTTGTGTTGCAGCAAATAGCGACATTTTAGGCGTATTCGAGCCAGGTTCTCACGGTTCTACATTCGGTGGTAACCCACTTGCATGTGCTGTTTCTATCGCAGCTCTTGAAGTATTAGAAGAAGAAAAATTAACAGAGCGTTCTCTTCAATTGGGAGAAAAATTAGTTGGGCAATTAAAAGAAATTGATAACCCAATGATTACTGATATTCGTGGTAAAGGTTTATTCATCGGTATCGAATTAAACGAGCCAGCTCGTCCTTACTGTGAACAACTAAAAGCAGCTGGTCTATTATGTAAAGAAACACACGAAAATGTAATTCGTATTGCACCACCTCTAGTAATCTCTGAAGAAGATTTAGAGTGGGCGTTCCAAAAAATTAAAGCTGTATTATCTTAATAATAGTGGGGTTGTCCTAAAATATAGGACAACCCCTTTCTTTTTTTAGTAATGTATCGTAAAATAAAATTGAATATTCTGTTTTCTTCAAAAGGAGGCAACTGTATGCTGTTGAAATACGGTAAACACATTAACTATTTAGCTACAATTTTTATTTCTATGACATTCATCGGCTTCATATTATTTACAACGTTACTAAGTCATTATTCAACTCCTAATACATTCACACTACTTAAAACATCATTTTGGACTGCTGTTTTTCTTACAATTATAGGTTTTGGCCGTGAGAGAAGCGCACTTGCAGCTATGCTAATTGGAATTTGTACTTTAGCATTAATCGGATTGTATATTTTCGCTATTATAGATTACTCTGTTAATCCGCAACCATAGGAAAGAGCTACCTTTTCACAAGATAGCTCTTTTTTCATTTCACAATATTTCTAAGCGTACCAATTCCCTCTACTTTAATAACAACTTCATCACCAGCGTGCAAAAACTTCGGTGGTGTAAAACCTTTACCAACACCAGCTGGTGTCCCTGTTGCAATGATATCTCCTGGTTCTAATGTCATACCTTTACTTATAGTTGAAATAATTTCTTCTACTGAAAAAATCATTTCTCTCGTATTTGAAGTTTGCCTTACTTCTCCATTTACCACCGTTTCAATGTGTAATTCATTCGGCGTTCTAACCATTGATTTATGAATTAAATACGGTCCCATCGGACAAAATGTATCGAAACTTTTCCCTAGGAAAAATTGTTTATGTTTCCTTTGAATATCCCGAGCAGTTACATCGTTTATAACTGTATATCCAAAAACATGATCAAGAGCTTTTTCTATTTTTATTTGTTTCCCTCGCTTACCAATAACGATTGCTAGTTCACCTTCATAGTCCAGTTCATTCGTTGCATGAGGGTGACCGTTAATTTGCTCATCAATTCCGATCACTGTTGTTGGCGCTTTTGTAAAGATCATTATATTTTCAGGGATAGACTCTACTCCGCCCATTTCTACCGCATGCTCACGATAGTTCTTTCCAACACAAAGAATATTTTTTCTCGGCCTTGGAATCGGTGCTAATATTTTCACTTCTGCTAACGGATAATACGCCGCTCCCGCATTTTCCTTCGCCCAATTTACAATATCGTACACCTTCTCAAGGCATTCACTTCCTCTTTCAATACACTCTAACATAGTAATCGGGATCGTAACCTTTTCCCCTTTTTGTCTTTGCGCTTCTCTTAAATGTAAGACTCTATCTTCCTCTTCATCCACAATACCTACAAATACCTTTTCTTCTTTCTTCGCCGTTACAAAACGCAATATTTCCACTCTCCATCCTAAAACTCATACCCTTTAATTGTATTCGCATCTTTAAGAAAAAAACCTTCTTATGCACGCTAATTTTTACAATATTCAACCATCCTTATATTTGTTCCACATCCGTCATTTGACATAAAATGTAGAAATTATACTTTTTTTAGCGAAGATGTTTCTTTTTTATGTGATTTTTGTATAATATGTACTAAATATATACATAAAATTTATTGAGAGATGGAGCCGATTTCAATGTTTGAGCAAGCTATCGAAAAAAAACGCGAAAAAATGATCTATTTTGCTGAACGCTACGGAATGACTTCTCAAAAAACAGTGGATTGTAGCCAAGAACTGGACAGGCTCTTAAATGTTATTTGGCATATACACACAGATTGCACACACACTCAAATGTTCGAAACACATACGCAATAACGTATGTGTTTCTTTTATTTCAAAAAAATACACATTTTATTGAAAACGCCCATACAATAGTAGAAAAGAAAATTTTAAAAATGAAAGGTGTTTTGTATGCCAGCTATGGTCGGACATATTCGTATCGTTAATATTGGATCAAGTGGTATTTTTCATATTGGAGATGTATTTGCGATTAGGCCTATTAGTTATTCACGCGCTTTTGCTGGGGCCGGCTCCTTTAATGTTGGGGATAACGTCTCTGTCTACAATTATCAAAGTTCAACGACTGTCAATGATTCAGATGTAATCGATCAAGCAATAATTGGTTCGAACTAAAGGGGGCGATTGCTTTGAATTTTTATGTGAACCAAAGTATCATCATTAACAGCATTAAAATCGATAGCATTACGACCTCTTCCGTTTTTCAAATTGGAACTGCAGGTAGTATTAAGGCTCTTTCTAAATTTTCAAATACTGGCGGATTTACAGAACCTCTTCGCCCTTTAAGTGCGAAAGGACAAATTATTTCCATTAAGCCTTCAACTAGTTCTTCTTAGACCACCATTATCATAAATATATAGCAGTAATATACCCTCCCTATTGAAAAGGAGGTTTCACAAAATGAATCAAGATATATACACTTACCTAAACCAACTTCAGCAAGCTCTTCAAATACAGCAGCAAACTATTCTAAATCTTGAAGATCAAGTTCGCCTACTACAAGAAGAGCTTAATGAGTTAAAAAGTCGTCCCTCCTCTTCTATAGGAAAAGTGGAATATAAATTCGATCAATTAAAAGTAGAAAATTTAAACGGTACTTTAAATATTGGCTTGAATCCATTTTCAACAAAAGGACAACAAATTGAAGATTTTCAAGTGGATACAGAAACATTAAAAGTAAATCCTGAAACAGAAACAAATCCAGACTTTTATCAAGGTATCCTCCAAGAAATGCATCGCTATTTAGATGAAGAAGCATATAGTCGAATTCTCCATTTTGAACAAGAAGAGAGAACGCCGCTTGATGAGATGTATCGACAAATGATGGTGGATGACATAAAAAAACAGATGGAACATAGACTTCCGTATTATTTATCACAAGTTCAATCATATGAGGGTATTTCCACAGATCCCGATTATTTACGAGACGTCATTATTCAAGCGATGAAACAAGATATTGACAAAGCCTTCCTTTCCTTTATTCAACACATACCAGGCAATTTCCGAAAGGAGTAAGTATGTATGAATTTAAATGTTGTGAACCGCGAGTTAAAAGTAGGGCAGATTAAAATGAACGGGGTTTCTTCTTCCGCATTATTTTTAATTGGAGATGCTAACCTTCTCATCCTTTCTTCTATTCTTGATACGCCATTCGAATCCGTTACAGAGGGGCCATTTGTACCATTAGTAACAGCTGTCCCTACGACTCCAGGTTGAGGAGACTCAAAATTATGTTACATCATGTTTCAGTTGTCCAAAATGTTTCTATTATTTCTTTGGGGATTGCTGCAGTATTTCAAGTTGGTGATGCAAATCAAATGGAATTAAAAAGCAGGGCGCTTTTGGTTCATCGGGAAATTTCTTGTTATTTAAAAGGAGAAGGTCGCTTAGATGCTTTTGAAATTTTCACAGATGAACACATTACTATTCCAAAGCGAACCACAGATGTAAGAATGAATATTGTAAATGAGTGCCCTTTTATTGAAGTAAATGATGTTCACTTGCGGACACTTTTAAATTCTGGTTGCTTTCAAATTGGAAATGTTGATTATGCTTTTAATAACTCTCGTATTATGCAAATCCGCCAATACATTACTGATGAACCTTCCAATAAATAATTCATATAGTAATTAAAAAGCTTAGTAAAGTAGGTGGATGGTATGCCTTCGGTTGTAGGAAATCTTGTCGTTCAAAACAGTAACGGCTCTTTCAACTTAGGAGATTTTTATAACGTGTCTCCGAAAGAAAATACGAAAGCTTATAACGGATCTGGGGCTTCCAATGTCGGATTTGTCGTTAATACTTTTAGCGGCGTTAGTGCAACAAATACATTCGATTCGGACGTTGCAGACCAAGATCAAATCGGAACAGCGTAAAAAAGAAACAGCCTTAGCTCTATATTGTGTAGAGCTAGGGCTGTTTCTTCTATTAAAGATAATTTTAATTCAAGCTTATATTCTTTTAATATAGCATTCTTCCTTCTTTATATGCATTTTGATATGTCTCATCATTTATCTGTGTAACATCAGTATGGAACAGTTCCTCCCTAACAGCATCGAATAACTCCTTACATATGTTAGGAAATTCACTTTCCCATCTTTCTCTTTCATCCAACTCCATCAGTGATCCAACAATAACAAGATAAATATTCGGAAATTGCCTCTCAATCTTAGGAGCGTACTTTAGAAATCCCTTTAAATACATATCAAAATGATGACAATCATACTCCTGAGTGCCTGTATAAAATGGAAACCCACTTTCATCTTCCCACTCTAGGAGAATTCCCCAAAATGCTAACAATGAACCTGATCGATATCTCAATTTACTATCATTAAAGTGTTTATAATAAGGGTATAACAATCTATCGCACCAATCTAAATCGATTATACCACCCATATCTTTTATTTCATTACGTAATAAATCTAATTTCTCTTTAATGGGATCCATGCACATTCCCCTTCAATTGTTTATTTCCACACAGATATATACCTCTTATGATATTTACTCTCTTTATAAAATGAAAATAAATTTATTATATTTTAAAAGCTCAAACAAGCACAACCCCGTTCTAAATTTAGGACGGGGTTAAATTTATAGCAATAAAGTCATTTGAAAATCTAAGTTTTATTCAAAAAATAGCGTCCTTTTCTATAATAAAGGAATAGATGTATTTATACAAAAGTTGAATATTTTACAGAATTTCAGAATCCTAATTTTTAGCACCTTACATATTTACGTTTGAACCCCAGTCTTCCTCTATCAAGTTCTTTATGAATACTTTCGTAAGCATTTAGAAAACTGCTTTTCTTGTTGCCCCGTTTTAGTTCTACTATGCCTACTTCCTTTGCGGTTTCAACTGCCTTTTCATGTAGCGGCACATATGAAATCCCCACGGTATTTAGAAAATTATTCATAGCGGATTTCGTTCGTTCTGGCGAATCGTGAATTGTATTTTTCACAACTTCTAGCATATTGGCAATCTTACTTTCGGAAAATTCATGGTCTTTTCGATTCCCTAAAAGCCAGCAGTAGCAACTCCAACCCGCTGACATTCTTAGTTCGTCACCACTTGCGATCCATTTATCAGCCACGTCTTGTGCAAACTCTGACTCTGATAAAGTTACTGCCACCACATAATCGGATAGCATATAAAAGTACGCCCCATCCATCCAACGATCAAAATCCGATTCGTTCATAGTTTTCGGATCTGCAATAATGCCTGCAAAGTACATCGCATCATAGTTACCTGTAGCATAAAGCTCTTCAGCTAAACTCTGATTAATTTTTATTTTCTTCGCGATTGGTTTCATAACACCTGTAGCTACGCCAAAAAGTGGCTCCTTTGCACCATTGGATATGTATATTTTTTTAGTCCGTTCCTTGCCGAGAGTTTCAAGCTCTTGCATTACTGTTTCGACATCCATAGTATTGCACTTCCTTTCTTAATATTATAATCAATTCACTTATATTCTTTATCAAGTTCTCTACACTTCATAAATTCATCTGTTAAAGCGTTTTGTCCATCGATTTAAGATTTTCAAAATGAGATTTCGTTATATGCGTTTATCTAGCTAATTAATACCGATTATATAAAGTGAAACTTTAATCAGTGGGGGTTTTACTGCCCACAAATAGCGGGATAAGCTAATCATTAGTTAAGATGCTACTCCTCACTAATGATTAGTTTTTCTTTATTTAAATGATAATCCCTTATCTTCTAAAGCCGCTCTTAATTTAGGTAAAGATGCCGGTCCCATACCGTGCAATTTCAAAATTTCTTTTTCACTATACTTTGAAAGTTCTTCTACAGTCGTTATTCCGTGGTGCTCTAACGCCCTTCTTGCTGGTGCTGAAAGAAGAGAAAGAAAGCCTTCTTTTGGCTTTCTCTCTTTCTCACAGGTTGGGCAAGTTGGACAATCGCTACTTTTATAATACTCGTGTCCTTGATCACAAGTTCTTAACGTCGCCATACTCCATAACCCCTTTCTAAGCTCTATTCCTCAACCTTTACAACATGATTCCCATCAAAGAAGTATAAACACTTCTCTTTCACAGGATGTTTTAAGCTTTTCTCGAATGCTTTTGCATATAGCGAAAGCTGTACTTTGTATCGATCTTCTAAAATTGGTTTCGCTTGATCGAATCCACCTGGGAACTTTCCTTCAATCGTATCTGTTTTAAAGTCGATTAAAGTAATTCCGTCTTCCTCTTCGATCATGCAGTCGATAACCCCTTGGACAAGTATTGATTCGCCTTTCTTCCCTTGCCAATCTTGATATGCTTCTTCTGCTGCAAGCATCATCGTAAATGGTACTTCACGCTCTACACTTTTCGCGGCTAATACTCTTTTACCAAGATTACTTTCAAAGAATGAAATCACTTTTTCAATTGCTATTTCTTCAGCTTGCTCGAATGTTAATAATTCCTTATTTACCATTCCAGCAATTTGTTCTTGAAGAGCTTCAATCGTAATCGGTTTCTTCAAATCTACATGTTGCATAACAGCATGGACTGCTGTTCCGCGCTCTGCGTATGTTAATCCTTTTTTCTCCATAAAACGAGGGCGTGTTTTAATTGGTGCACGTAGTTTTTTAATAAAGGCATTATCGCTGCCATCTTCTGATTGATAGTTTCTCTTTATTTCTGTAACAGATTGCTTCGCACGGTGAGATGTTGCATCCTCATATCCGTACTTCCACGTTAATCTGTCGTACACTTCATCTTTTCTTTCACTCTCTAACGGAACGGCTTTTTTCTCACGAAGCGCTTCTAACAATTCTTGTTTCTCTTCTTGAACTGGTTCTGGCGCAAGTAACGTGTTGCCGTCAACAACTTCTACTTTCCAGCTAGTGTCATATCCATAAATGTCACCTGGAATATTTCCTTGTCCTAATTCAAGTAGCATTTCACTATCACGATGTCTATATAATGAAGGTGCAATCCAGTCTAAATAACATGATGCTCCGGCACGTATATGGTCTGGTAATAACCATTCACTATGCTCCCTTGCATCAAGCCATTTTTCCATTTCCTTATTTGCATCCTTAACTGTTCCGATTAAAATTAACTTCTCTTTCGCACGCGTTAACGCTACGTATAATACGCGCATTTCTTCCGCAATTAATTCCATTTTCATTTTACGCTTAATCGCTAGTTGCGATAATGTCGTATATTTAATCCGTTTACGAGGATCAATAAATTGTGAACCGAAACCAAAATCTTTATGAAGTAAGAAGCGTTTCATTAAATCTTGTGTATTAAAACGGCGACCAAGTCCAGCTACAAATACGACTGGGAACTCTAGCCCTTTACTTTTATGAATCGTCATAATGCGAACTACGTCTTCTTGTTCTCCAAGAGCTCTCGCCGTTCCCATATCATCACCGCGTTCTAAAATACGCTCAATAAAGCGTAAGAAGCGGAATAATCCTCTAAACGATGTTGCTTCATATTGCCTTGCGCGGTCATATAGTACGCGTAAGTTTGCTTGTCTTTGCTTTCCTGCTGGCAAACCGCCAACGAAATCGTAATAACCTGTCTCACCGTACACTTTCCAAATTAAATCAGAAAGAGACTGTTGACGCGCGAATTCACGCCACCCTTGCAGTAAGTTATAAAACCACTCTAATTTATCATGTAGTTCTTGTTCTTCTTCAAGCGGTGCTCCTTTTAAGAATGAGCTCATTACTTCATAAAATGACCCTTTTTTCCCGTGAGAACGAAGCGTCGCAAGTTCTTCGTCATTTAGTCCAACAATGGGTGAACGAAGTATAGCTGCAAGTGGAATATCTTGCATCGGATTATCAATAACGCGGAATACGTTCATCATAATATTTACTTCTGTCGCTTCAAAATAACCAGTCGCAAGGTCAGCATATACTGGAATTCCTTGTAGTTTTAACTCTTCCATAATTTGCGGCGCCCACGGCATGGAGCGAAGTAAAATAACGAAATCACGGTATTGTACTTGGCGCATACTATCAGTTTTACGATCATACACTTCATAACCTGAATCGACCATTGCTTTAATACGCTGCGCCATAAGACGAGCTTCAAGCTGTGCTTTTTCGACTTCGGCACCTTCTTCTCCGTCTATTACTTCTTCTTCCGTTTGCTGAATACATAATAGCTCAGCCGCTACATCTTCACCTTCTGGATAGCTAGCACCTAGCTTTAATTCAGCGTCAGCATCATAATCGATTTCTCCGACTTCTTCGCCCATAATTTGTTTGAAGATAAAGTTCGTACCAGCTAGCACTTCATGACGGCTACGGAAGTTTTTCGCTAAGTCAATCTTCATTCCGCCGCCCGATCCTTCTTGTGTGAATCGTTTGTATTTCCCTAAAAACAGTCCTGGTTCTGCTAGTCGGAAACGATAGATTGACTGTTTTACGTCACCAACCATGAACAAGTTTCCTTCACTCTCAGAATCTTTCGTTACGAATTTAATAATTGATTCCTGTACGAAGTTCGTATCTTGATATTCATCAACTAGTACTTCAGCAAATTTATTACGATATTGAAGTGCTACTGCTGACGGCTTCATTTCACCGTCTTCACTTTGCTCACTTAAAATTTGTAAACAGAAATGCTCTAAATCTGTGAAATCGACCATTCCTTTATCTCGCTTCATCGCTTGGAAACGCTCTGTAAATACTTTTACGAGCTGAACGAGTTTTTCTAATACAGGATGCATATCTTGAAAATCTCGTAAGAAACTTTCTGGTCTGCGGCTAAATAGCTCTTCTTGTAATTTCTTCACTTCATCTTTCGCTTTATTACGAAGAGAGTCTACTTGTTTTACAACATCTTCGTTGTAATCACTTTTCTTAATACGCTTTAACGTTTGCCACGATACATTTTGCATTGCTTCATAAACGCTTGTCCACGATCCACGAGCTGCTGAGGATAACATTCCAAGTAAAGCTAAATCCGCTTGCAGGGTTTCAACGCGAGGCGCTGGACCATCAGGAAGCATTGCGAGTTCAGTTGCTTTACGAATATGCTCTTCCGCTGTTTCAAGCTGGAATTTCACATCTTCTAATAAGTAAGAAGCGTACACTAAATCTTCAATCGTCTTCCCTTCAACGTCGTATGCTTCTACTAATTTATCAAGCCATTTTTCCGGGTTTGGATGCGCTCTTGATTCTGTATGAAGCGCTAAAATCATTCGTTGTAAGTCATCGTCACTACGATCGCTCGTATAACGATCAACGAGTTCAAAGAAAATACTATTATCTTCGATTCCATACTCTTCTTCTAATATGTCGTCTAACACTTCTTCTTTTAACAATTCATTTTCTGTTTGATTCGCAATACGGAAACGAGGATCGACATCAAGCATGTAGTAGTAGCCTCTAATCACTTGTAAACAAAATGAATGAATGGTAGAAATGGAGGCTTTATTTAATAAGCTGAGCTGCTTTCTTATATGCTGCGATCCTGGTCCATCAATTAATACTTTTTCTAACGCTTCCCCAATTCTGTTTTTCATCTCTTGCGCTGCTGCATTCGTAAATGTTACAACGAGCAGGCGGTCGACATCGACTGGATTTTCCTCACTTATAATCTTTTTAATAATCCGTTCAACTAATACTGCTGTTTTCCCTGATCCAGCTGCTGCTGCGACTAAAATATCACGTCCGTTCGCTACAACCGCTTTCCACTGGTCATCTGTCCATTGACTACCTTCTGGTTTTTCAGGCCAATTTTCTATCATTCTCCGCCAACCTCCTCTCTAATTTTCTCCATTGCTTCGCTATCTTTCATATCTTTTAACGTACGGAATTGATTATCTTCAAGTGATTCATCAAACTGACAAACTGATTTAAAGTTACAGAACGTACAAGCCGCTTTATTCCCCTTTTTGTAAGGAGCAATATCGATAACACCTTCTGTGATGTCTTTTCCGATATTTTCAAACGAGTGGTGTACATATTTTTGAAGTACGTTAAATTCTTGTTCACTTGCAATGCTAGAACGCGCACTAAAACTACCATCTTTTTTCAGACCAGCAGAAATAATATCAGAGCTTCCTGTTGAAAGTTTATTATCCATTAAACGAACAACGTCAGCATCTCCTAGTACGAGCCCTTTCATTTTAAATTTCTTTAAAATTTCTTTCTCAATTTCTTCTTCAGATGCATCGCCTTTCATCTCAACAATCGGGTTATGAATATGGAAATACAATACACCCGCCGGTGATGCAGTGCCGCCCTTTTTCATCCACGTATGTGCATTTGAAGTAACAACATCTAAATACGTTAACATTTGAAGCGCGAGTCCGTAATACACTTCTGTTAAATCTAACGCTTTCGAACTTGATTTATAGTCAATAATACGAAGGAACGTACCACTCTCGTCTTCCGCCTTATCAACACGGTCAATACGGCCCACTACTTCCATCTTTACACCATTTGGCAACGCAAATTCCATTGGCGGAAGCGATCCTGTACCGCCCATACCGAACGGTACTTCTAAATCAACTGGTACAAAGCCACTCGACTTCGCATGTTCACGAAGAATAAGTGACGTACGGAAAATGATTTGTTGCAGTTTTTGCTTTAAATAGAAATGACGGTTTGAACTTAATAAAATTTGTCTTTGTAATAACGGTGCAATTTCTTCTATTACTAAAGTAGAAAGATGCTCACACTCTTTTATTGATAAATCTGCCCAAGTACGGTTTTCACGTAATAACCTGTCTGCAATTCTCTTTAGCGCTGCATGGAATAGTTCACCGATATCTGGCGCATCAAGTTTGAAAATATCACGCTCTCTTAGTGATAAACCGTGCTGTGCGAAATGAGCGTACGCACAACGGTTAAATAGTTCCATACGAGAGACACTTCCCTTAATTGTATCTCCATATAAATCTCTACTTACAGTTGTACTTAGTTTCTGCGCACGATTTCGGTAAAATAAACTTGATAACACGCGGCTACTTTTTTGCTTCCATTCATCTGAAGTTACGTAGAAGTTATATACATCCCACCAAAAGTCTAATTGTCCTTCAAATCCGTATCGTTTCCATGTTTGCAGCTGCTGCATGACATAAGACAATGTCACTTCTGGCGTTGCTACGTATGAAATTTGTTCCGAACGTGATAAGTCATTTACGTCATTTGTAATAAATGATTCTTTCACATCAGGGAACATTCTTTTTATTTTCTTAATAAAGCTAGACGCAAGTAACGTCTTTCCTTCTTCATCTGCAAGCGGGCATGAAATATATAATTTCTCAGTCGCTCTCGTTACCATTTGGTACATAACGAACTGTTCTTCTAATAAAGTTTGTCTCGTCGTTGGCGCAAGTTCAATACCCGCAGCGCCAAGAACTTCTCTTTCCTCATCAGAAAGCATCCCTTCATCCATCGGTGCTGCCGGAATGACGCCTTCATTTACGCCGATAATGAACGTCGCTTTCACATTTGATAACCGGGAGTGATCAATATTAGCAACTAATACTTGATCTAATGACGGCGGAATGTTCGCGAATTGAAGTGCCTCAAGACCTGTGGACATAACGTCTGTAAACATGGATAGTGACATTTTCTCCTCACCAAGCATCTCTACGAACGTATCAAGAAGACTCATTACTTCTTCCCATACTTGTTCATGGTCTGTCGCAAATAAGAAATCTCCACTTTCTTCTGCTCGTATACGTAACTCTTCTAACTTCTTCGGAACGTCAAGTTCTTCTAAAAATAAGTAAACTGCCTCGCACATTTGCATAACCGTTCCCGCACGCTTCAGTCTTTTTTGCATACGAATAACAGGCGTTCTTACAACATCACGCAGCCTGTTTATTTTCTCTTCCATTTCACGTTCACTATCTGTGATCATTCCGTTTGTCTCGTCAAGAGAACGATAACGGCGATACATCCACGGATCCTCTGAAGTCCATCGCTTCCCTTGTACACCGTACGCTAAACAGTAGTTTTCAAACTCATCCATTTCTTCTCGCATCGTTTCTTTTCTTACACCTAACGGATATAAAAGCTCTGTTTTCACGCAGCGGAACACGGCATCATAACGCCAATTTCCGCTAATAATCTCTAAAGCTGAACGAATGCATTCTACTAACGGATGATGTGACATCGGGCGTTTTTCATCGATGAAATGCGGGATATTATAATCCGTAAATAACGTTCGCATTACATCGTAATAACTTTCTCCGTTACGAAGGAGGACTGCGATATCTCGGTAACGATAGTCTTCATCTGCAACAAGCTTACGAATTTCACGAGCTACACCTTCTACTTCAGCTCGTAAATTAGCTGCTGTACTGATTGTTACACTCGCTTCACCGTTAAATTTTTCATTCGGACGCGCTTCTAAATGAGCTTCTAAATGAGCTAATGCCGGAGAATGAAAACGCGGCTGTTCCATAAGTGGAATTGTTTTTTCAATTTCTATTTTCTCTTCACGCGCTACTTGTATTATTTTTTCATATGTTAACGTCGTTTCAAAAAATAAATCTAGTTCGTTTACTGGCTGTGCTAACGTTTTTTCATCTATCGTTAACGTGATCGTAACTCTCGCTCCACAAACCATAAGCTGCCTTAAAATTTCAAGCTCTTGCGGAGAAAATGAATGAAATCCATCTATATAAATTTCCGCACCATTTACATATTCAGACTGCGGAAGCTTTTCCACTAGCAATTGTAGGTAGTCTTCTGAATCTAAATATTTTCCGATTAAGGCACGTTCAAAATCATCATATAATAGCTGTAAGTCATACACTTTATTCGCTAGCAATTTTTGCTCTGCACTGCTACTATGCGCGTCTAGTTGTTGCCACATTTCATATACGTTAGATGGCGTCACATTGTAACGTTTAAACTCTGCAATCATACTACCAAGATGTTCAAAGAAACCGTTTTGCTCCGCTGCTTTTTGGAACACCGATAACCCATCTTTACGAGACTCTACAATTTTACGGAGTAACATATGTACACCAGCTTCATCAATATGAAGACGACTCGCTCCGCCAACTTCTTGCAGTACCTTCCACGCTAATCGTGAAAAACTAAAAACTTGTGCCCGAATAGAACCTCTTACATCCTCACTTCCAATTAACGCCTGCTGCGTCTGGAATGTCATCTGTTCTGGCACAAGATATAATATTGTTTTCCCTCTCGGGCGCTGTTTTAACTCTTCTTGCACTTCGCGTAAACAAAGTGTACTTTTTCCACTTCCCGCTCTACCAATCACAAATCGAAGTGACATGTAACCCCACCTTTCACTTACATAACGAACGTTAGTTTGCTACTATAATTGTATTATAGTACACGAAAAAAGACAAACATGTATAATGACGATACCCCCTCTCAAAATATAAAAATACAACCACTAAAGTATTTAATTACATAGAAAAAGCTGCTCATATAAGCAGCTTTTTCCATGTAATATTTCTTACTCCACTTTAGACAATATATTTTGTTGAAAAGCTCTTTCTTTCTCATCTTTATATCCACTTGATACAACTTCTTGAATATCGTCATAGTTAAATAAATAAGTAAAATCAGGACTAATATAGCCCTCTGGGTAAAAACATCCCATATAGTCAAATTTTTTCACTTTATCTGTTTCTACTTGTTGTTTACGTCCATAAATCATGAGTTTCTTGGTTCCTTCTTTTAAGATTACGATAGAGCCTATAGGTAGAAGATGTGAATTCATTTCCTTCTCCTTTCCTTTCTTGTAAGATTAGATTTTTGTTGAACCTGTTTCATTTTTGAATGCCCTGTAATGATAAGATGTTTTTTAAAATCAAAATAAAAGTACACATGGACACTCGCAAACAAGAAAATAATCGAGAAAAATGACAGTAAGATAATTAGCAAAATCGCTAGAGAATCTTGACTTAAAATTCCTATACTGATTTGACCAACAATGTAGCCTACACCTGAAAAAACACCGACTTTTGAAAATTTCACCTTCTGATCATTTATACCCATTAAACGAGCTGTAAAATATTTAATCCACAATTGTCCGGATTTATAAACAACCAAACAATATACTATAAATGATAAAATAAAAAATAAAGGTGATTCCAATCCTATTAACTCGTAAGCTATTTTTTGAACACCTATAAAACTACAAAATGAAATGCTAGTTCCAACAAATCCAGAATATAGTAAATGTTGCAATTGAGGCTGCTTAGGTTTGTTAATAAAAATCCAAATTCCCCACAAGTTACATACTATAAAAAATGGAAGCGCCAAGTAAAAATACACATTATATATTGGTGGAAATACAAAAATTATAATCAATAACAAAAAATTCATAATAAACCATACAAAGGCTCCGACAATATTTCTTATATCAAATGGTAGTAATATTCGTATGCCATCATCTATATTTTTAAAATTATATTTATCCATTATGCACCTCATAGAAAATTAAAAGATTTCATCTAAAGCAGAGCCTATTCCAGATTTAATCCGGTCTTTTATAGAGTCTTTTTCACCATCATTATTCCAATCCCCTTTATCGAACTTAATTCCATCCGTTATTATGCTAGATACTACAGAAGCAGTAAAACCTACACCAGCCCCAATCACAGTTCCAATGGGTCCTCCAATTGCTGTACCGACTGCAGCACCCGCCCAAGTACTAGCAGCAGTAGAACCTACTCCAACCGCTACATCACCAACAATGTCTCCTACAATTTTGCTGCCGCTCGCATTACTTTCCAAATTTTCTTTCGTATCTTTAAAGACATCTAAACCGGTACTTATATATCCTAATGCGTTATTTTTTAACGATAATGATTCTTTTAATAATGCACCTGGTTTTAAAACATAACGTTTTACTTCATCAATTGTTTTAGCTTCCTCTAATGGCAGCTTTGTTCTTCTAATAATGTTATTACCATCTTTTCCTTTAATAAGTGTACGGTTCTCAAATCGCACCATAGGTTTTCCTTGATTATTTGTATATGGTGTCGCGCGAAAACCTTGGTTATGCCTTTGAGCAATTTGGTATGCCTCTTGACCATCTTTAAAGGTTCCAAATGCTGTTAACCCGGCTCCCATGGGGTTTTCTTTCCATTCATCAATGCCTCCCCCAAAAGGACTTAATAAATCAACACTATCTATTTTCCAATCTCCTAATGAAACTTCTTGTTGATCAGTTTTCTCAAAACGATCAGCAATATTTCTTAATGATTTACTATGAGTTTTTAAATCATTCGTTACACGCTCTAACATTTAACCTGCATATAAAGCCTGATTCAATACAGCATCTCTTCCAGATACTTGAAAGGGTAAATCCATTAATTGCTGATTCAAACGTTTATGTGTTTCAAATAATTCATGAGCTGCACGCTCTATATTAGAAGCTAACTCCCTTAAAAGGGCAGGAGTAACTTTAATTTCTTTACTCATTTTGATTCACCACCTATTGATTTAAGGTACAGAACCATTTTTTTGATTTCTTCAATAATTGCAAAGATATCTAGACAAATAACATTCGTTTGCTTCTCTCCACTGTCTAGTATTTTTTGGATAAGCCAATATTGATTTTGACTATACATATACTGAATACTATCGGTATACCATGTATCCTTTATATAATAATGAGTTTTAACTGTAGTTAACTCTTCACGGTCACATATAATATTCACTAATTTTTTAACATCATCATCATCCGTATAATATCCTAATAATTCCGATAAATACTTTTCTGATTGATTTAAAAAATCTTTTTCATATACGGCGCAAGGAAGTTTAAATGTATAATTCGAACGTGAACAAGTATTTTTAGACTGCAACGCTTGATATATAAATTGCCATGCTACCTCAGGTATTCCACACTCTCTAAATATACATTGTTTTTCACCGTTAACATCTGTTATTCTGTTATGTATAACTTTTTTATCAGTAAAATAAAAGACGTTCTTTTCTGTAATGTCGTTTTTATTTATCTGTACTTCAATAACAAAACCTGTAGTTAGACAAATACTAAAATATTCTCATTATCAATAGATTAAAAAAATATAAAATAAACAAGACAAACATAATTGTTTGCCTTTTTCGTACTTCAAATAATTATATCAACCTTTTGAAAAATTCGTTTGCACCTCTCGAATCGGCCAATATCGCAGGTCAACTTTACCGACAACTGTATCAGCTTTTACAAAACCGAAATGCCTACTATCCCAGCTACCGAGGCGGTTGTCACCAACTACAAAAATAGACCCGGGTGGTACAAACTTTTCTTTCGTTAATTCTTCTAATTTAAAATCACCTGTTAGTTGTCGTCCATTTATCTCTTTCTTATACGCCTCTAAATAAGGTTCATCCACAAATTGTCCGTTTATATATAGTTTATCCTGCTTATATTCAATATGATCCCCAGGTAAACCGATAATTCGCTTTACGTAGTCCTCTTTTTTATTCGCATGAAAAACGACGACATCAAACCTGTTCAAGTCCCCTACTTGATAACTCACCTTATTTACAACGAGCATATTGCCATCTTGCAATGTCGGCATCATTGACTTCCCCTCTACAACGTACGTTGAAAAGAAAAACGTTCGAAAAAATACAGCTAATAGTACACCAATTAAAATTGTTCTTATCCACTCTAGCCCTTCTTTTTTCAAAGTTTTCTTCATTCGCTTCTCCCCTCGCCCTTTAATAATAAAGCTTATCTTTACAAAGAAGACTTTTCCTAATGTAGTTCTAACTTTACTTCAATTTTCTTACCGACATACCATAAAATAAAAATACCAACGCCAACAATAACCGATTTTACTGGTTTATGAATAAACGACATTAAATCATGACCGATATACGTTAAAATAAAGATCATAACAAGCTTTCCGAATGCTAACGCTAGTCCAAATTGTTTTACGCTAATGCGAGACAAACCAGCTACAACGTTTATAAGCGCAGATGGTGTGAAAGGAAAACAGAATATGACGAAGATTGGCGCAAACCCTTTTCTTTCAATCCATCCCATCGCCTTTCGCACTCTCTCATGTTTATTTACAAAAGAAAAGAAACGCGTCCTTCCAAAGCTACGAATGATGAAAAATACAAGCATTGCACCAATTACTGATCCAAGCCACGAATAAAGAAAACCGAACCAAAAACCAAATGCAACAGCATTCGCCAGTACAAACACAATGAGAGGCAATGCTGGAATAAGCGCCTCTATCATCGGTAAACCAATACCAAGAAGCGGCCCGAACGCTTTATAACTTTCAACAATGTGATCCATATTTTCTGGTGAAAAATATTCTTTGATTGTCTGAAAATCCATTCTACACTTTACCCCTTTACTCTAATTACTACCTCTACTGTATCATCGCTTATATGAAAGAGGAAATGGTAGATATGACATATGGAGATGTAATTATTAAGTTTCCATATCTTCCTCTAGAATTCCTTCATTATTATGCTATGATAATCTTTCAATATTCGACAAGACATGAGAATAATTTGGACACCACGCACAGATTATAAAAAAGAAGAAACTACAGAAAGTGTCAATCTATAGTTTCAAAAAAATACCCTTACTACGCGTAAGGTTATTTCTACCTGTATGGAAATAAGTAATGGCAAATAATTGGTGTACCTTCAAACAATTACCCCTTTCTAATGACTAGTTCTTATAAGAAACTTTTTTAGTAAGCGTATACTATCAATCACGACAAGTATTAATAAATATAAGAAAGATAGTATTAATACTGTACTCGGAATAGGTAACCTTCGAAATTTGTATAAAAACTTATCAATCGTATATATATCTTGCTCATCAGTTATCGTACTAGGAGTGAATATAAGGTAATCTTTCCAATTATCTATCCAAGTTAAACTAACTGCGGAAAATTGTATTATTCCTAACCACAAGTAAATAAAAATTGGTATAAGAATCATATATTGCAAACTATGTAATATCTTTCTTTTCCTCTTACATTCAATAATTTGAAAGACAATAAGTGTCAGTACGTACACGATCGATAGCAGAAATACTATGGTGACAACTGGCTGAATTGAAAAAGCAAATAGTAATTTATCAATTTCACTAATTTGACTATATTCTGTTGCATTTTGAGGCGTAAAAATAAAATGTTGTTTATCAGCACCTATCATTAACTGACTACCAACGAAACCAGTAAACATAAAGGTAAGAAATAATATAGGCAAAACAAGAATATATTGCGCCCAAAATAACATAGTCCTTTTCAACATACCATCTCCTTTTTTTATACAATAAGGTAAGAAATATCATGTATGCCGCAAATGTTAAATGATGCATATTAACATCGCGATAAATATATGTAGTAAAATTACCCTTATATTGTAATTTTACACTTTCTCAAGCCATTAAAGAACAAAAAATCCGCAAATTTTTCTCGTTTTATTTATGAATCTTACAGCGTAACGGTATATATAATGAAATCAAAAAAGGATGAGTCCCCCCATCCTTTTCCTCTCACACTTCGCCTTCCCTCACAAAATACACTTTCTCATAGGCTGGCGTTAATTTAGATTCTTCACTTTTATCAATCTCTTTAAAAGAAGGATTTCCTTGTTTTTTCTTCCGGTCTTCATACTCTGTCCGTAATTTTGCTGTACGATTTTGCTGATTTTCAAAGCTGCTTTTGGATATTTCTAACTTGACAGCGAAACCATTTATAAATCTAATAATAAGATTCCCATCTTTTAATTCTTTATTATTTTCAATATGAAAATGAGACAACCACGCACACTCTTTTCGAGAATAAGAATACGTAGGGAAAAAATAAAGTTGATCTGTCGGGCTAATTGCGATAGGAGCTTTATGTGTAATACTAGTTAACTCCTTCGTTCCTTCTTTTCTTCCAAAAAAACTAGAACCATGTTTCCGGCAACTTCTCTCTATAATATCGAGAGGTTTTTGAAATACGAAAAAAGAATCTTCCATTTCAACAATTCGCGTAACCACTTTCTTTTCTCCTAGGACAACAGGAAGTAAGGCCATCGTATTTTTACTTACAACATAATTTTCAACATAACGTTCTACTTTACTTTCCATATTCTACTATCTCCTTTTTCTATTTATAGTAGCAGCTGCATGTACAATTTTAGCACCTATGAAAAGGAAACGCTTTACAGATTTCCCTTTTTTACAATACTTTATCATTTATCAAACATTTATTAAATTTAAAATTAATCATATAGCAATAGAATGATTTGAACCTGTACAAAAATTATTTATACCATCTATAAATATTTATAATCGCTTCCTCTTTTCACATCATTACAACAATCAACTTTGCTATAATTAAAATATAAATCCAATATATGGAGGTCCATTATGGAAGAAAAAGAGAGCCAACCAACGATTCATATGAAAAATAACAACATTGTTATTGTGAAAAACTCAGCTAGTATTATATTCGCTTTATTTTTCATTCTACTGCTCTTTGCAAAGCCTTTTCGTAAATCAAAATGCCCAGAATGCAAGAAACGAGCAAAGAAAAAAGTTGGAAAAGAAGAGTAAAAGGCCTTCCTTTTTTGGAAAGCCTTTTACTCTTCTTCATATTCATATTTTCTTCCGAGATTTTCTGTATCTCTTTCAATTTGTAATGTGATTGTATATCGTTCTTCATCTAAAACATGAGAATAAGATTTTTTCAAATCAATTAACATCACTTTATCCCGCATTAACACCCGATTGGTGAGGGCTAATAATCAGTGGAGGATGAACCCCCACTGATTAAAGTTCCATTTTATCATTTTCATAAGTTTCCGCATACGCCTTTATCTCTTCAATCGTACTTTTTAGGCAGTCTTTATAACTAATATAATATTATATATCTCAACAACAAAAAAAGGATGGCATAAGCCATCCTTTTTTCCATAATGAACTATAAAATTATAGTTTGATTACGTTTTTAGCTTGAGGTCCACGGTTGCCTTCTTCGATTTCGAAGCTAACTTTTTGGCCTTCTTCTAAAGATTTGAAACCTTCAGTTTCGATTGCAGAGAAATGTACGAATACATCGTTTTCGCCTGGAACTTCGATGAAACCGAAGCCTTTTTCGTTGTTAAACCATTTTACTTGTCCTGTAACTGTCATAATTATTTCCTCCTAAGAAAATACATTTTATTATTTAGTCTTCATGTATAAAAAAAGAATCCACACATTATCAAATTCGAAACATAAACTAGTTCTCACATACTTTTCCCCGTTTGTTTTCGGCACTTGATAATATATGGATTGCTTAATTTAATTATTCAACTGGTATTATCATAGCATACTTAAAATAGAATGTACAATCCTTTTTAATAATAAAATTTCTAAATTTTATTATTTCTTATAAAATATAAACACACCTATTCTAATAAGGAGGCGTATATGGCAGAAATAATACCTGAAAAAACATTAGAGAGAATTAAAACAGATCTTAAAAATAACAACCTTGGAAAAGCAAGAGATAGATTACACGGATTAATCGCTACTTATCCGAATGAATTAGAACTTAGAAAAAAACTCGGTGATATTTACTTTACATTACAATACCCAGAAATGGCTGGACGGTATTGGTATCTTGAAAAAGAGAAAACAGATGTTATGCACGCGGCATGTCTACAATTTGAAAAATCGATGGGAAACGACCCTTATCATATTGTACGTGCTTTAAAATTCAAAGGAGATCGTAACATTATTACAGGACTACACACCGAATGTCCCGTACAGCCATTGCAGAAAAAAGTGATAGAGGAACTAATTGATGATTATGAAGAAACATGGAAAGACAAACTATTTACATGGGGCTGTCTAGCATTATTCGCATTCCTTCTTTTTACTGCTATTATTGGTATATTTACTATATTAAATTGGATATTTTAAGTAAAAGTAGGTACCTATAACAGGCACCTACTTCTATCTTTATTTCGTAAACTGTTCTTCTTCTGTGGATCCTTTTAGAGCAGTCGTTGATGAAGTACCGCCCGTAATCACTTGTGCTACTTCATCAAAGTATCCTGTTCCTACTTCGCGTTGATGGCGCGTTGCAGAGTAACCAAATTTTTCTGCTGCGAACTCTGCTTGTTGTAATTCAGAGTACGCAGCCATGCCGCGCTCTTTGTAACCACGCGCTAATTCAAACATGCCGTAATTTAATGAATGGAATCCAGCAAGCGTTACGAACTGGAATTTATAACCGTACGATGCAATTTCTTTTTGGAAGCTTGCAATCGTTTTTTCATCTAATTTTTGTTTCCAGTTAAATGAAGGCGAACAATTGTAAGCGAGTAGCTTCCCTGGATATTTCTTATGAATTGCGTCTGCAAAGCGTTTTGCATCTTCTAAACTTGGCTCCGACGTTTCACACCAAACGAGATCTGCATACGGCGCATACGCTAAACCACGTGCAATTGCTTGATCAAGACCTGCTTTCGTACGATAAAACCCTTCTGGTGTTCTTTCACCTGTAATAAACTCTTGATCAACTGGATCGATATCGCTCGTAATTAAATCTGCCGCATCTGCATCTGTTCTTGCGACGATAATTGTTGGTACACCCATTACATCCGCAGCAAGACGTGCCGAAATTAAATTACGCACCGCTGTTTGCGTCGGTAATAATACTTTTCCGCCTAAATGCCCGCATTTTTTCTCTGAAGATAATTGGTCTTCGAAGTGCACGCCAGATGCACCAGCCTCAATCATCCCTTTCATTAGCTCAAATACGTTTAACTGTCCACCAAAGCCAGCTTCAGCATCCGCCACAATTGGGACGAAATAATCCGTATCACCATTTCCTTCCATGTGCTGAATTTGATCAGCACGTTGAAGTGTTTGGTTAATTCGCTTTACAACAGCTGGTACACTGTTCGCTGGGTATAAGCTTTGATCAGGATACATATGTCCAGAAAGATTCGCATCTGCCGCTACTTGCCAACCGCTTAAATAAATTGCTTTTAATCCAGCCTTCACTTGTTGCATCGCTTGGTTTCCTGTTAATGCGCCAAGTGCATTAATATAATCTTCTGTATGAAGTGATTTCCAAAGCTTCTCTGCACCGCAGCGCGCCAACGTATGTTCAATATCAATCGATCCGCGCAGACGAATCACATCTTCAGCTGAGTATGGACGTGTGATCCCTTTCCAGCGTGTATCTAACTCCCAGCTTTCTTGCAATTTATCAATTCTTTCGTTTTTCATATGTTCCATCCCCTTTTCTTGTTTCTTATAAAATTTCATAACCCGGTAATGTTAAAAACGGCACGAACTCATTATTACGAACAAGGTTTGTAAACAGTTTTGTAGCTTCTTCAAATCTCCCCTTCTTAAATGCTTCCTTACCAATCTCTCTTTCTATTTTTGCTAGTTCTTCTTCTTTCAATTCTTCCATCAATTTAAAAGTAATATTACGGCCATCACTTAGCTTTCCACCCTCATGGCGAATCCACTGCCATACTTGTGCTCTTGATATTTCCGCTGTTGCCGCATCTTCCATTAAGTTATAAATTGGAGCTGCTCCTCTCCCGCTTAACCAAGATGCAATATATTGAATACCGACGTTAATATTCGTGCGAAGACCACTTTCTGTAATCGTTCCCATCGGTACTTCTAATAAATCCTTTTCTGTTACACTTATTTCTTCACGCTTTCTAAAAATTTGATTTGGCGTTTTCATTATGTGATTAAATACTTCCATTGCAACCGGTACAAGTCCCGGGTGGGCAACCCAAGTCCCGTCATGTCCATCTAAAGCTTCGCGCTCCTTATCAGCACGCACTTTCTCAAAAGCCACCTCATTTGCTTCTGGATCATTCTTAATTGGGATTTGCGCTGCCATCCCTCCGATTGCTGGTGCATTACGGCGATGACACGTTTGAATAACTTTCAAAGAATACGCGCGCATAAACGGCGCTGTCATCGTGACTTGCGCTCTATCTGGAAGTAAAAATTCATTATGATTTCGGAAACTCTTTAAGAAACTAAATATATAATCCCATCGCCCGCAGTTTAAACCAGCAGAATGATCTCTTAGTTCATACAAAATTTCATCCATTTCAAATGAAGCGTGAATCGTTTCTATTAATACAGTCGCTTTAATCGTTCCGTTCGGAATACCGATATACTTTTGAGCGAATACGAAAACGTCATTCCATAATCTTGCCTCTAAGTAACTTTCCATTTTCGGTAAGTAAAAGTATGGGCCACTTCCTTTTGCTAAAAGCGTCTTAGCATTATGGAAAAAGAACAAACCAAAATCTACTAAGCTGCCAGACATGTTCTTGCCGTCAACTTGCATATGTTTTTCCTCTAAATGCCACCCTCTCGGACGCACGATTAAGACAGCCGTTTTACTATTTAACCGATATTCTTTTCCGTTCTCATTTTTATGTGAGATCGTTCCCTTACTCGCATCTCGCAAGTTAATTTGGCCTTCAACAGCATTTCTCCAAGTTGGTGCATTCGAATCTTCAAAGTCTGCCATAAAAAGATGTGCACCTGAATTTAAAGCGTTAATGACCATCTTTCTATCTACTGGTCCAGTAATCTCCACACGACGATCCTCTAAATCTTTCGGAAGCTCAGCGATTGTCCAATCACCTTCACGTATATGCTTTGTTTCTTCTAAAAACGTAGGAAACTCCCCTGCATCAATTCTTTTTTGTTTCTCCACACGCTTTTGTAAAAGTTCCGTGCGGCGTTCGTTGAAATTCCCATGTAGTTCCTTTAAAAAGCTAAGCGCCTCAGGTGTCAATATTTCGTTGTACGCTGGTAACATTTCTCCGGGCAATGTAACCCGTGAAGTTTGCGTCGACATATTAGCATCCCCTTCTTAAACTGTTTTATAACAGATTTTATTTTATGTTTTATATTATATAACAAATCTTCGGAAAAGGAAGTTTTTTTTGAAAATTTAATTGTTTTTTATGAAACTATATTCTTTTACCATCGTTACACACAAAAAAAGAGTCAGTGTTATATAACACTGACTCTTTTTTATTATTTATTCAAAAATTGTTTTAAATAAGAACTGCGCATATTGTTCACGTGTTACTTTCATGTTTGGAGCAAAGTTTCCAGTTCCATCTCCTACAGAAATACCATTTGAACCTACTGCATTAATCGCATTGTATGCCCAATGTCCTTTCGGTACATCTTTAAATCCTTGTGTTCCTTTTACTTCTAACTCATATGCTACTGTAAGTACTTGAGCCATTTCTGCACGTGTTAGTGTATCTTTCGGTCTAAAGTTTCCAGTTCCATCACCGTTAAAGATACCTACCTCTGTTAATACTAAAATTTCTTCTAAGAACATTGTTGATTTTTCATTAATATCTTTGTATGGATTCTCAAGGATATCGCCTTCCTCGAATACTTCACTGAAATCGATAGTACGATAAATTAAAGCAGCTACTTGTTCACGAGTTATGTTATGACCAAAACCGAACACGCCATTTCCATAACCAAGCATAATTTCTTCTTGTGCTAAAGTTTGAATTGCTTCGTAAGACCAATGTCCTGCTGGTACATCCTTAAAGATAGCCTGACTTGCTTGTTGTGGCTTAGGCTTAGCAGCTACTTCAGCATTCACTGTAGCGCCTTCAGCACTAAATGCAATTCCACCCATAATTGTTAAAGCTGTTGCTACTTTTAAAATTTTTTTCTTCACTTTGTTCTCTCCCTAAAAACGTATTTTTTTCTAATATAAAGAATTCATAGAAAAGTAACAATACACTTATCCATATAAGTTTTGTCTAATTTATGAACTCTATTTCATATACTTATTTTTATACTTAGTGAACAATAAAGTTACTAAATCATATTTTTTCGATATAAAAAGTAACTAAAATTAACCTGTTTTTTCCATATGATACTATTCACTAAACTATGAACAGCATAATAAATATACAAAATAAGCCATTTAAAACAAGAAAAAAGCGCGTTATCTTCGCGCTTTTTTCTTAAAATATACTATATCAATATAATTTAACGTCATTCATTTTTTAAATGAAAGTTAATAATAGCTTTATATAAAAATGTTGCATATTGCTCACGTGTTACAACTTTATTCGGTTCAAACTTTCCATTTCCTGTCCCTACTATGACATTATTTGATTGCAGAGCACTAATTGAATTTTTTGCCCAGTAATTATTCGGTACATCTGCAAATGTATGCTGTTGCTTCACTTCAAATGAAAATGCCTGTGTAAGAACTTGCGCTACTTCTGCACGTGTAATTATTTCCCTAGGTCTAAAGTTCCCCTTCTCATCACCTTTAAAAATACCGCGTTCTGTTAATGCTAAAATTTCATTTGGAAACATTGTTGATCTTTCAGAAATATCATTATACGGATTTTTTAACGGTCCTTCATGTTCTATATTAAGTGCGCGATATAGTACTGCCGCCACTTGTTCACGTGTTACGTTATCACCTACACCAAACTTTCCATTTCCATAACCTAGCATAATTTTATTATATGCCGCATCTAGAATGTAATCATATGCCCAATGGTTTACTGGGACATCGTCAAATACAATCATTTCAGGATATTCTTCTGCTTTTATGTTAGGAACATTTGCACTTACCAACAATCCACCCATAATAGTCGCTGCGGCCATTATACGTAACATTTTTTTCTTCATTGTCCTCTCTCCTTCATTTCCACTTTATTAAAAATGGAACATAATAGACTAAATTCTTTTTTCATATTACATATGCTGTATTTACAAGCCTTATGTAATATATTGCATTTTTAACATCTATTATTTTGAAGATTACTAGGTGAACCAATTCGCTCTCAATTCCAATTGGTATTCTGAATTGTATACAAATCATTTGAAGAAATATTCCCATCTTTACGCTCTAGTTCCTCTGTTTAATTTTCAAAAGGATAGACAAAAGCTTTTGCAAAGATGTTATATATACAATATTCTACTATCTACTAATCAAGTCCTTCACTTATAAAAATTTCACTTTATAGACAAAAAAAGCACAAATATAATCTACTTGTACTTTTTCACACTCTTATTTATTCCATTTTCCCTAGTGAATTATCGATTGCCTTTTTTAAGAATTTCGCAAATTGCCCACGTGTTACAAGCATTTCAGGTTCAAATTTCCCATCGCCTGTTCCTACTACAATGTTATTAGATTGTAGCCCACTAATCGCATCTCTTGCCCACTAATCTTCTGATACGTCTGTAAATGTATGAGGTTGTTTTGCTTTCAGATTATATGCTTTCACCAAAATTTGCGCTAGTTCCGCACGAGTTAACGTATCTTTTGGACGGAAGTTCTGATTTTCGTCTCCTTTAAAAATACCGAGCTTTGTTAATTGTAAAATTTCATAAGGAAACATTGTTGATTTCCCGTCAATATCTCCATATGGATTTTCAATATGTACATTTCGCTTCAAATCTAGTGCGCGATACAGTACTGCCGCTGCTTGTTCGCGTGTTACATTATCTTCTACACCAAATTTCCCATTTCCGTAGCCATACATAATTCGGTGATGCACTAGTTCAACAATTTCATCATATGCCCAGTGATCCTTTGATAAATCATCAAAATCTATAATAATATTAGGACCAGATTTTTGATTCACGCCAGTATTTGCAGAAGCACCATTTGCACTTACAAATATTCCGCCCATTAACGTTAATGATATAGCTACTTTTAATAACTTCTTCATTTTAGTCATCCACCTTTTTCTTTATTCACCTCTTTTTCGATTATATTGAATACTCAAAAATATTTACAATATTATTTGATTATTGGAATAAATCACGCTTCTGAGCATACTTGCACTCTTTCATCTCGCGGCTTCCGAAAAGTAAACGCCATCCCTACAAATATTAGGACAATCCCTACAATTTGCATACTAGTCGGTCTGAATCCAGTAAAGACTGTATCTAATACAATTGCAACACCAGGATCTAGAAACACTAATACAGAAATTAGTCTCGTCGGTAAATCTCTTAAACTGTCAAAAAACAAATAGTACACAAACCCTGTATGTATAAGTCCTGTCGCTGTAATCATGATCCAATTCGTTTGTGTTAATCCTTGAAATGCTCCGAAATCTATAAATGGTAATAGTAAAAATATACCTAAAAATGTTTGTAAAAATGTCATCGCATACGCACTCGTATGCTTAATTCCTTTTCCGAGCAACGTTGTAAATGCATAAAATAAAGCTGCAAGAAGTGCCCACACCATTCCAGATGACATTAATTTCTCAAGCGACACATTGCCATCTACTCCAGCTATTAAAACTGTACCGATAAAACAAATAATGATGGATATAATAGAAAATACTGTAAACCTCTCTTTAAATACAATACTACCAATTATTAATACGATGATCGGTGCAAGATGATATACAGAAATCGCAATTGTAATCGACATAACTTCAAACGCTTTAAATAAAAACACCCAGTTAAAAACAAGAAATACACCACAAGCTAATATTTGCATGGTTTCTTTTTTGTTCCATTTCTCACTTTTGTACTGCCCCGTTACGAACCAACATAATGCTAAAAATATAGTCGCACAAATACAACGAACGAATACTAATTCAAAAGACGGTAAACCTGTCTGGACAGAAAAAAATCCAATCGATCCGAAAATAGACATCGAAAGAATCATTTTTATAGCCGGCATTGATTTTGAATGAAACAAAATATTAACCTCCTAAACATTTCACTGAATATTCCATATATTATACACTATAATTTTCCAAAATTCGAATACTCCACAATAAAAAGAAGCAGTATACTACTGCTTCTTCTGTTTTTCATATTGTTCAAACGTATGAATTCTTTCGAAAATTGGTGGATGTGTGTATAAGAAAAATTTCACTAACGCAGGCGGATTTACTTGGCTTAAACTTGTTTTTGATAAGTATTGAAAAGTTCTCACACCTGAATTTCCATCTTTCGTCATATTTAAAGCGTATTGATCTGCCGCTCGTTCTTCTATACGAGAAACGTAGTTTGTTGCTGGTTGTGATGCAAAGGATAGTACAGAAGAAATTAAGAAAAATAAAGGTAAAATCGAGAAACATGCCATTTTTGAAACTTTCAGCGTATCTCCCCATTTTCGAATACACATATTTAAAATACGACTAATTAAATACATACCTATAAACGATAGCAAGACATAGCTCGCAACGCCCCAATATATATGTTTCATTACGTAATGTCCCATTTCATGAGCCATTATAAATAAAATCTCTTTATCTTTTAATTGCTTAAGCGTCGTATCCCACATTACGATACGCGAGTTAAGGCCTATTCCTGTTACATATGCATTTAACGAATTCGTTTTTTCCGACATATTTACTTCATATACGTGTTTAGCTGGAATATCAGCTTTATCTGCCATCGCTAAAATTTTCGTTTCTAATTCTTTATTTTTCAGCGTCGAGAAGTCGTTATAAAGTGGATCAATAATAACAGGTTGCACGAACGTTAAGAAAATTGTAAACGGTACAGAGAGCGCCCACCCTGCTAGCCACCATCTCTTCGGGAATTTACGGATAAGCCATAAAAGAACAGTAACAATGAGTAACATCGTCGCATAATTAACCCAAAAATCGATAACGTGATCTTTTATCCAGCTTTGTGTACTTTGCGTGGAAATACCGTAAGCAACCGACACTTTACGCCCAATCCATTGCATCGGCAGGGCAAGGACTGTTGTCAGTAATGATAAATAAAAGAAATAAATCGCAACTTGTAAGACATTTATTTTTGTCGTTTCCTTCGACCATTTCTCAAACTTTTTTGAAATACCGAGCACAAGTACAAACAATAAAATAATCCATTCAAGAGGCGTCGCTAAAAAGTACAGTAAGTTTTTCACGCGCGAATAATCTTGGCTTAGCGTAAGCTCCCTCGCATTCATAAAAGTCTCTGGATCCGCACTCGTTCCTTTATACATGTCTGGAATGAGTTCATGATTCCATCCAAATAAATACCAATATATAAGTAACGCAAACCCAACGTACAAAAAAAGCGACCACCCAATAACTTTCCTCACGCTATTCCCTCCTCTATGCTGCCTGTCTATTATTATTGTAAGTTCGGACTTTCAAAATTAGAACAAGCTAATCGTGAGAATTGTTCTAGCTCGTTCAATTTATATAAAAAAACTCTTCTATTACAAGAAGAGTTTTCCCTATTTTTAAATATTTTCTTTGTCTCATAATCTATGTATAAGAAATGTACTTACAAACTAGCGTCGTTATAATAATCCGCCTTAAGGAAGCACATCTATTAATAAACTAAAATCTTGCAAAGAAAAAGAACTATATTTCATAATACCTTGTACAGTTAAAAGTAAAATAAGACCAATCACACACATATAATTAATACTTTCTTCATGCTTTTTCTCAGCAACTACTCCGCCCGTAATGCATAAAATCCCTAATAAATGGAGCGCTAAATACATAAAAAAGTAAACTTCCTCCCAGCGAAGAACAACATTTACTGTCGTAATTAATACTAAACTCAGTACAATCAAATAAAAAAACTTATTTGACGATATTGTTTCATTCATATAATTTTATACACCCCTTTCAAATTACGAATTAATGATGATTTAGTTTTCATAAAATAAAAGTCCCCACTACTTTCTCAAACATTTTATGAGCCCTAACATAATTTTCTTCGTTCTTTACATACTGTCTGAAGATACGCCTCATCATTTCTTCCACAATAAAGCTAACTATTATTAATGTCCCTAACACGATAAGATGAAATCATTATTGATGGAGAAGTACTTACGTCTAATAGAAGTGGAATCTATCATTTCCTTCAATATTTTCTCAAACATCTTCTCTACCTTACTTATCCCCCACTATGCTCGAAAAGCTCTTTTCCTTCTCCGCATATATAACAGGCACTTCTTTACTCCAATATTTGCGATTCACAAATAAAAAGATGAGTACTAAGTTTAATCCTGCCATAAAAATAATTAATCCTGGAAAGAATGTCGTATAGTTCGAAAAATCGGCAAAACTCATTATCTTTTCTCTGCTTACTAAAAAAGATGAACTAAGCACAAACGCATTGTTTAACATATGAATGGCAATTGGCATGAGTAAGCTTTTCGTACGAATATATACAATTGATATTACGATGCTAAACACAACTGCACCAAGGAAATCAACATGTAAGCATGCAAATAAAAGTGCTACAACGACCACCGCTATACTAGTACCCCATTTTGCTGCAAAACGCTGTAGTAAAAATCCTCGAAAAACAAACTCTCCGACAATAGGCGCGATAAATACGACCATAATAAATTGATATACATATCCCCCGGTACTATCTATAATCGGTTCATGCAAGGCATTCATTATAAAATCTGGTGTAATCCACGCGAAGCTGTACATGTACAAAATAAGATAGCCGTAACTAAACATACATAGCATAATTGCGATATACAAAACTTGCACTAGATTAAATGTTTCGTTTCTATTAATAAATAATGAAAATGAAACACGATGCTTTCTATATCCGTAAAACAGCCATACTATTGGAAGGATATAAAATATAAGAATGTTTATAAAAGATGAATTCTGTATATGAAATGTATTTTCTAGCACTTCATTACTACTTCGTGCTATTAAAATTAATAATGCAAATACAATTAAAAAATATCTAGCTCGCATCGTTTGAAACGGATTCACATTCATCTCCTCCCCATGTTACTTTTATCATATCATTTGAATCTTAATTTTTTGTGAAAGAAAACCTTAAAATTTCCTTAAAAATTCCATAAGTTACAAAAAGATGATATGATATTCGAGGAAATTAGGAGGGATTCATATGTATCACGCAAATATTTTACTCGTTGATGATGAAACAGCAATTTTACAATTACTAACTACCATTCTTAAAAAAGAAGGTTTTTCTCATATTACAACTGCAACCTCTGCGGAACTAGCCTTATCTCTCACCCAGCAAAACAATTACGATTTAATCATTTTAGATGTGATGCTTCCTGGACAGTCTGGTTTTGACATTTGTCCGATCATTCGCCAAAAAACGGATTGCCCCATCTTCTTTCTAACAGCGAAAACTTCTGATTTAGATAAAGTATCTGGATTTTCATACGGTGCCGATGATTATATTACGAAGCCATTTAATCCACTTGAAGTAGTCGCTCGTATGAAAGCACAACTTCGAAGACATATGAAGCAAAGCGTACAAGAACAAAAAACGCACTCCATTTCATTTGGGAGATTTGAAATTGATCAACATTCTGCGGAACTAACAGTAGATGGAAACGTTGTCGAATGTTCCGCTCAACTCTTTCAATTACTACTCTTCTTTTGTGAGAATCCGAACTACGTATTTTCGAAAGAAGAATTATACGAAAAAGTTTGGGGAGCACCTGCCTATAATGGAGATGATAATACTGTTATGGTTCACATTCGAAAACTACGTGAAAAAATTGAACATGATCCAAGTAAACCAGAATACATAAAAACAGTTCGTGGACTTGGCTATAAGTTCATTACAAAGTAGGTTAAAGATATGAATTTTAATAAGAGACTTATAATCCAGTTTATTTTACAACACGTTTTCGTCTTAGTTACGTTACTTATCGCAGTAGTTGCTTCTTTTTCTTATTTAATTTTTCTTCTTAATAGTACTTTATATGAACCTAATATTTCTGATTATGATACCTTTACAATCTCCGAATATATTTCTTCTGAAGACAATAAAATTACTTTAAAATCTGAGGTAAAAGATTTAATAAAAGAAAAGAGTGATTGGCTTCAAATTGTAGATGAAGATGGAAAGGTCCTTTACAACTTTAATACGCCTAACGATGTTCCTACCTCTTACACAAAGACATCCTTACTTACGTATTTACAGAATAGCAGCAACAGTATTTATAAATTTAACTATTGGGAGATTAAATTAGAAAAGAAACCAGCGATTGTTATTTACGGTGCCAAACTAAAAAGTAATACTTTACTAAAAACGATACAACAAGGACATCCTTCTTTATCATTAAATGAATTTGCACTAACTGAACAAGAAAAACAATTAATTTCTAAAGAAAAAGCAACACTACAAATATTTAATAACAATGGAGAAGAAGTTTTTTCCTATCCAACTGGGAAGAAAAAAACATTTTCAGCCATAAAAACGGCTCTTAATGAAAAAGAACCGTGGAATTATAAAGAAAATACATCTAGTTTTTACGATTCAAATAGCGGTCATCTCGTCGTTGTATCCGCCCCAAACGCTCATTATTATCCAGATGATGAATTAGATGATGTATTTACCAAGAAACTTCTAATCGGATGCAGCTTAATCCTCCTTATTGTGTTTGTTTATTTAGTCATTCTTTCAATTTGGTATGGAAATAAGTTTGGAAAGCCTTTATTACATACGATGCGCTGGCTTAAAAACATAGCCGGAGGAAAATATGAAGAACCTGTTAGTAAAAAAGGCAAACCTGTTCGGTTCCGGCGCTCCGGTAAAGAAAAATGGTCATTCCGTATATTTAAAGATGTTACAAACTCACTAGAGCACCTTTCTATTACTTTGAAAAAGAACGATGCAATGAGAAAAGTACTGCAACAAACACGTGAAGAGTGGATTACCGGCCTGACGCATGATCTAAAAACACCGCTTAGCTCTATATACGGCTATGCATTATTACTAGAATCGAAGCAATATAATTGGACTGATCAAGACATTCAACAATTTGGCCATGTAATGAAAGAAAAATCTCAATATATGACTACATTAATTGACGACTTAAGCTTAACATATCAATTAAAAAATGATACTCTTCCTGCGCAACACGTAAATGTTGAAATTAATCAGTTCGTCCAAAGAGTATTATTACAATTTATTAATAACCCAACACTACAAAATCAAAATATTGAATTTGTGCCAAGTTCAAGCAAAATCCAATATTTTATTGAAGAAAAATGGTTCCAGCGTATTATCGAAAACCTACTCGCAAACGCTGTAAAACATAATAATGAAACGACAAACGTAATCGTAAAACTTTCGCAAAATGCTAACTTCTTTACACTATCTATTTCAGATGATGGAAAAGGTATGGACGATAAAACGAAAGAACTTCTATTCGAGCGGTACTACAGAGGAACGAATACAGAAGAAAGCAACATCGGAACTGGACTTGGCCTTGCCATTACAAAACAGCTCGTTCATGCTCATAACGGAACGATCTCCATTGATAGTGAACTTGAAAAAGGAACGACGATTATACTTATGTTTCCGTTTAGTTCATAGGAAAGACGCTGTAGGGCGTCTTTTTTTTGAGGAATTTTTTCGGTGAATGAAATTATGAAGTGGTTTTTCGTATTAGTTCTACGGTACATGAAATTATATCGGCGCAACTCAAATTATATCAGCGATTTTCAAGATATATCGATTTACCGACAAAAATCGTCAAATGTGGCAACCTATATGATAAAAAAGCGAACCACTGAGTGGTTCACTTTTCCTCTTATTATTTCTTCTTCACTGGTATCCAAAGCTCAACTTGAGCAAACTCACTTTTATCTGCATGGGAACGCTCATCGTATAGCTCAAATTCTGTAACTCCGCAATGCTCATATCCTGAGTGCGGGAACCATTCTGAGAATACTGCATTCCACGTTTGATGAATAGACGATACCATTTCTTCATGAGGAACTTTCGGCGTTGTAAATACTGCATATGTCGCAGCTGGGAATGTACGCTTTGCAACTGCATTTGGTACATTTTCAAAGTCTGTAACTTCCATTCCGATAATATAAGTGAAGTCCCCTGTTTCTAAATTAAAATCAGTACATAATCCAAGTTCTACCCATTGGCTCGTATCTTTACGATTCGGAATCGTCGTTCCAAGATCTTTTTGTAAATATTCTTGCCAAAATGCTGGAATGTCTTGATGATTTTTTCCTTCTTTACTTGTCGTCTTCAGTTCATAACCCGCCACTAAAAATTCTGGTTTATTTACAATACGATATTCCATTTGTATGCCTCCTAAATACGGATTTAATTTTCTTTGCTTTACATTCACTCTGTAATACATCGGTGTTTCGATTTCTTGTTTTCGATATTCACTTGGTGTCATTTGAAATAATTTTTTAAAGGCTCTCGTGAACGTTTCGTGAGATTGAAAGCCATGCTCAAATGCGATATCAATAACTTTTTCATCCGTATGAGAAAGTTGATAAGCTGCCCGGGCTAACCTCCTCTTTCGAACATACTCCATTACTGTATCACCTACTAACGCCTGAAATACACGATGAAAATGCGACTCAGAAAAACCTGCAATACGCGCCAAATTACGCAGCGTTTGTTTTTCCATTACATCTTCCTCAATATAATCAATTGACCTTTGAACTTGTGTTTCATAGCTTTCCATCTCTGTTCACCCGCCTTATATGTATTATGATAAAAGAGAATCATATCTGATTCTTGACGTTTTTTACTATAATTCTAAAAACAAATGTAACTTTTTTATATGTATTTCGTTGTTATGTATGAAGGGAGGGAAATTAGTGAAACGCAAACAATCATTAGAAGAGATTTACTCAGAGCATATGCAAGATTTATTTCGCTATCTTCTCTCCCTAACCGGAGATTCTCACTACGCGGAAGATCTTATGCAAGAAACGTTTTACCGAATGCTAGTCCACATTGATTATTATAAAGGCGAAGAAATTAGGCCGTGGTTGTTTACGATTGCCTACAACGCCTTTATCGATTGGTATCGAAAAGAAAAAAAATATAAAACAACGACAGTTGAAGAATTCCATTTACCAAACGTGCCAAGTACAGAACATGCATATTTTGTAAAACATGAGATTGCTAGTTGGTTAGACAGTTTATCCTCACTTCCGCTCGAAAGACGAAATATGCTACTACTACGAGATTACTACGGATTCACCTATAAGGAAATAGCAGAAATGACCGGTCTCTCATTAGCGAAAGTGAAAATTGAATTACACCGCGGACGAAAAGAAGCAAGAAGCATAAAGGAGTGATACAGATGGGTTGTGCAGAGTTTAAAAAACTTTGGGAGAAATATGAAAAAGGTACGCTCACACGTGATGAGCAAGAACAGTTAGAAAGTCATATAGAAACTTGTGCAGAATGTGAAGCTCATTTAGATGAATTGCTTACGAAGAGTGAACCCGTAAAGAAAAAATTACCTCCAAAAGAACTTAAAGTTCCTTTTTGGAGAATTAAGTGGAAACATCGTTTACAGATGTTTGGTTTTATACTAGCAATTTGTATCGTTATATATATGATTGGCGGGGTATTGTCTGCCTTTTATTTTCAAGCTAATAATGATAAAAAGCTAAAAGAAATAAGAGATGTTCCCTCTCTTGCACTTGAAGCAACTATCCCAAATAGCCGCGTCATAGGGGGCGGAACAAGTGTAGAAGCTTTCTTTCGAACAAACAGCCAATTTGATTTAGTCAAAACGATTGGTAAAAAAGAAATGCCACTCGGTACAATGGAAACGAGCAGCTTTTTATCTTCTTTAAATATCACAAATAAATCTTGGGTGAATATGCACTATCAACCGAACATCCACTTTGTTCATCCAAAAATAAAACAAGGTGATTATTTGAAAGAAGCATCTAAAAAGGTTTGGGATACACTTGCAAAGGTACATGAGGGAACCGTTGCAGAAGTAGCAATTTCTTTTGATAAATCCTACACTTTACAAGAGTTAGAACCACTTTTATATAGTGTATTTGAAGCACAAGAACTCCCTCCAACTCCTGTATGGTACGCTTTAGATACTGGGCAAGAAAGAATAAACGAAGAAGATTTCATCCTATCCGGGAGCGACTTTATAGGATTTCCAGAACATATAGGATTCCTTGATGATGAAACAGAAAATCTGAAAACGCAAGAGGATAAAGTTATTGAAATGATGCGCATTCTTTCTACACATAAAAAAACTGTAAGTACAGTTGCTATGCTTCCTGAAAGTGAACTAAACTTAGATAAACGTTATAAATATGTAAAAGATAACGGAGTAAAAGTATATGGCATTGTCATTACTGGACCGTCAAAAGAGTTACTAAAATTACAAAACTCACCGCACGTACGTTATGCGATTCTTGGAGATATTGAGGTTTGGAATTGGTTTGATAATTAATAAAAAGAAGTAACGCATTAGAAATGATGCGCTACTTCTTTTTTAATTCGCAATCACTTTCACATACATCCCTCTCACCGCTTTTTCATAAGCGATCTCACTCATCTTCCTTATGTTTTCTGACACAACAGACGATTGAATAACCTCACCTGCACGAAGTAACGGCGGATCAATAAGACGGACTTTATTTTTCTGATGTAAATTATACTCATTTCTATCTTCTTTTACTTCTATACTTGGATGAATTTTTCTTAATAAAACATGTACTTCTGGATCGTTACATAGCTGCAATTTCGATATAAGCTCATGATCTTCAAGAAGAAAGTCATCTGCATGAATAACCTTTTTATGAAGAGCTAACTTTAACGTTTTAGCTAACATATCATTTCCATAAATATTAAGTGGTTTCATAAAGAAATCGATTACTTCTTTGTAATACGTCTTCGTAAACCATTCTGCAATTTCAATATTTTGAAGTACCATTCTCCCATTAACTTCGATTAAATCATCTAAAAAATTTTGAGCTTCTTCTAAAGAAATATACCCATATGTATACATATCTCGTAATGTATAATCCACTCGGTCTGCACATAATTCTGGTGCTGATCTTTCCAGCAATGTCCACTTTGAATCATCTAACAAAATATCTTCATAGTTATAACCATGCTTTGAAAGAATCGCCGGGATTTCCGAGTTTTTCACGACAGCACTAAATATTTCTTCATGATAACTTTCATTTTCGTTATCAAAAACGTAATCGATCACATGGGAAAAAGCAGTATGCGATACATCATGCAGTAAACCAGCAATCTGTTCTTCTACTGAACCACCGAGTTTTTTTATTAACAACATAACACCAACTGAATGATCAAAGCGTGTTACATTCCACTTCTCATTTATTAAGTAGCTTGCGCCGTTTTGATGAATACCTTTTAGTCTTTGCACAGACTTACTTAAAATTAATTCTTCTAACACTTTATCTACTTTAAACTCACCGTATATGACATCTGATATGATCACTTAAAATCCCCCTTTTCAAGCAGAGTCTTCTTATAGTATCTCTTTTTCAAAGGCAAGTAAATACAATATTTAACAATAAAAACATGAATGTTCTGATTTATTTTGTATCTATATTTAAATATATATTGATATTACATTTATTTTTGTATATATTATAAATGTCTGTTATTTGTTTTAATTCATTTACTATACTTTTATTGAGCGCTCCTTATGTGGAGCCTTTTTTATTTTTAAAAATAGAGAGCTATCAGCCCTCTATTTCATAAATCTATTCAAACGTAACCTCCACCTGCACAATCTCAGATCTACTTCCAAGTCTAAGCGGTGGTCCCCAGAATCCAAATCCAGAAGAAACAATTGCGTGGAATGCACCTTTTTGTGCATATCCCCAGTCTAGTTCGTACATTCTTCTCGTCACAATATGGTTCGGCGCCATTTGTCCGCGGTGCGTGTGACCGGATAATAATAAATCAACGCCGGCGTCCGCTGCTTGTTTTAATTCAAATGGTTGGTGATCCATTGCGATAACAGGAAGCGATTTATCTACCGTACTCATTAGATTTTCAAAGCTTTGACGATCACGCTCTGTTTTATCCCTTCTTCCGACGAGATAAAAATCATCTTCAATTGTAATGACTTCATCTAAAAGAATACGAATATCAATCTTATCCATCTCTTGTAAAAACTCAGGAACAGCTCGGCCGTAATATTCATGGTTTCCTAACACACCATATACGCCTAATGGAGCTTTCATCTGTTTCATGATTGGTCCCATATTTTTCTGAATGAACACACCTGGATGATCATCGATAATATCACCAGGCAGTAAAATAATATCGGGCTCCATTTCATTTACATGACGGACAAGTCTCTTTAAATGCGAAACACCAGACAATTTACCGAAATGCATATCAGAAGCCATCGCAATGCGTAAACTTTTACGCCCCTCTACCTTTTTCGGTATGTGCACTTCGTATTTTCTTACTACCGGACTATACGCATTAAATACTCCATACGCAAAGATAAAGATAAATGTAGCTATCACAGCCGCCCCTGTCCAAATAATTGCTGTTTCTTTCTCCACCCCAAATTGAAAAAGGAAAACTGTAATATCAGCAAGTGGCAACAACATAAGCGCATATTGTATGACCGCAAACCAAATTGAACCGACCGTTCGTAAAAATGGCAAAAACTTAAACACTTGTACGAGAATATACGCATATGAAATAAATCCAACTACGAAAGCGTAATATCCCCAAGATTCCCAGCCAAATACCGCACTGAGCCAAACCCATCCGTTCCAGCCTATGTAAAACATAAGTAGTGTGTATACAAGTAACATAGTAAATATATTGAAATAACAAAGATTCTTCACAGCCAGCCTCCTTATTAATTTCTTCTATTATAACTTGTTATGCACGTTAAACGTAAATATTAAGCACCTTGTTCATCACAGTAAAGACCTCTAATTGTTATATTTGCATCTAACAATTAGAGGTCTAAATTAATAGGATCCTTTTGTTACATTCATTTTCTACTTATGAAACCTTACAAGTTTGTCACCTTTACGTAAGGTTATTAGATAGTTTATTTACTATTGCAATGTAATAATAAAAATCAGATTCTGTTGCAATATTCCTCAGCTCTTTATGTCTTCGGAAACTTTGCAACAAATCCTGAAACATACACTTTGCTAGTAACAATGATGAAGGAGAATAGAAAATGAAAATAGCAAAGAGAAGTAGGAACATGCTTATAGTATTTATTGCTATTTTTGTGACCTTATATACTTATTTAGCTTTTACAAAAGAACCCGTTATAGAAGCTAACGCTGCTATACTAATGGATGCACAATCAGGAAAAGTTGTTTATGGTAAGAATGAAAATGTGCCCCTTGCTCCAGCAAGTATGTCAAAGATGATGACCGAGTATATTGTACTAGAAAAAATTCATAACGGTACATTAAAATGGAGCGATCCCGTCAGAATTGGTCCAAATGCTGTAAATAGTATTGGAGCTAAGATCAATATCGTTTAACTGTTAGAGATTTATTTCATGCGATGGTAATATCATCAGCCAATAATGCTGCTGTTGCTTTAGCTGAGCATATTTCTAAAAGTGAAGAGAATTTTACAAAGCTTATGAATATGAAAGCAAAGCAATTAAATTTATCTAATGCGACTCATTTTGTTAATGCTACAGGACTACCAAATGCTCAAAATAAAGAGTCAAAAATGACTGTTTTAGATGTCGCAACGCTCGCGCAACATTTGTTAAAAGCATATCCCGAAGTTTTAGATATAACCAAGCTAACAAACTATACATTAACGTATAATAGTTCAACTATAATAACTACAAATAAGATGCTCGATACATCTAATGATGAATTGTATTTTCAAGGAATTGATGGTTTGAAAACTGGATTTACAGATGAAGCAGGATACTGTTTTACAGGCACAGCAAAACAAGGTGAAAACAGGCTGATTTCTGTTGTTGCGGGAACTAAAGAAGATACTAAGAGATTTATAAAAACAAAAAAATTATTTTCATATGGATTTAATAAAATTAGCTCGACTTTTTTGAATTGGTAGCATTAATCTTTAAATTATGATAAATAGATAATACGAAATTATATAGAAACGTAAATTTTAAAATAGATTGCTATAAGGAGTAAATAAAATGATTAGAAAATTAATAGGCCGCTTAGTAGGGGGAGCTGTTCTTCTCTTCCTATGCATATATATTTTTTTCCCTAGTATAACTGACATCGCTAAAGGCAAGGACGATATACAAAATAATGATGGATCTGTAACTATTGGATCCCCCAATAGTGTGGATGTAGTAGTTAATAAAAATAGGAAACTTCCAAGTAATTATAGACCTGACGATTTAGTTGTACCTAAAGTTACTTTTGCATTCGATGGGATTCAAGAAAAAAGTCATTTACGAAAAGAAGCTGCTACCGCTTTGGAAAAATTATTTGCTTTAGCGAAACAAGATGGAATAGTACTACATGCTATATCCGGATTTCGTTCGGAAGAATATCAACAAACTGTTTATAGACGAAATGTAGCGAAACAAGGTCAAGTCCAAGCTGATAAAGTTTCTGCACAGCCAGGTCATAGCGAACATCAAACAGGTTTAACGATGGATGTTTCTGCGAATAGTGTCAATAATACACTAGAAACTCAATTCGCGAATACTACTGAAGGAAAATGGCTTAAAAACAATGCTCATCGTGCTGGCTTTATTATACGTTATTTAAAAGGAAAAGAGCACATTACAGGTTATTCATATGAACCATGGCATATTCGATACGTAGGTGACATTGCAACAGAAATATACGAGAAAGGTATCACCTTAGAAGAATATCACAATGAAAAATAACCCATCACCTTGTTAAAAACACCTTAGGAGGTATATGACGAAACAATTATATACTGCACCCTACATCTCTGTACCTATAGAATTGGCAGGTAATAAAAACAGTGCAGTGGAATTTATTCGTAAATTAACTCAAATAGCTTCCAAATGAATATAAAACTGAGAAGTATTGATTAAACAAAAGGCTAAGAGGCATACCTTTAGCCTTTTTATCTTTCATTTGAACTAAATGAAATTCCGAATAATAAGTATACTTCACGTTTAATCATCCCTTACTATCCGTCCCGTATAACGGGTGAATACGATCTCCATTATAAAAATAACAGCACATTATCATTTCAGAAAAAGTTACATGCAACTACACCAGTAAATAAAAAATTGATGAGATGAAATACATACAGATTGCAAAAAAAATACACCCTTAATTTAGATGCATTTTCATTCTCAACGTAGCAATTTCATGTTTTGTATCTCTATTCTACCCCATAATACGTTCTTCCCCATAACAAACAAATACTTGCTTTTCCGAACGTAAAGATACTATATAATATTCATCTGTAAAATGCCCTACTATATAACCCATTTTCCCCGCTAGTTCAATTGTTTCTTTATTAAAATATACTCTTGTCCGATCAAATTTTATATATTTTATTATATTTTCTAACTCTTCTTCGTTTACTTCCTTCTCAGAGAAAAAGAACATAAGACTTCCCTCCATACATACAGGAGAAATCACATCGAAAATATTAGTTGTATTATCATACTGATTCGTTAAAATCGTGCTCTTTACAGTGGATTTTTTCCAGTTTAACTCTTTTAATTCTTTTTCCAAAATGTAATTTTGCACCTTTGTTAATTCTTCTTGAACCCCTTCAAAATTCATTAAAATATATAAATGAAATCTCGATATCATTGTTTCCATAAATCGTTCCATGCCTGTATCAACATCAACTATATATCTATTAACCGATGATAATAACTTTGAAATTTTATCATTTTCAAAATTATCATGTTCATCTAGCACTAGAAAATACTCGTTTTTTTCAGTTGCAGGTTTGTGTATTTCAATATATATATCCATATTTTCTCCTTGAAAGTAATTAGACACTCTTTTTATTTATTCAGTACTTGCCCATCTTCATCTTTTGGAAACCTCATTATAATGCCCTCTTATCTCTTATATATCATTAAAATCCTTATTTTTATGAGAGTAATGCTTTTTGTCTGTAAAACTAACAAATTCTATCCCCTCACAGAAACTAACATCACCATCTACAACATTACTTCCCCAAAAAGAAAAACGTTTTAAATGATCTAATGTTTGTATACAACTTATTGTCGGTATATCCCCACAATTGAAAAGGTGCAACACCTCTAAAGACTCTAAACATTGAATAACAGAAAAATCTTCAATATTTTTGCATGCTTCCATTTCTAAATTAAGTAATTTTCTACTCCCATACTTTAAATGCTCTATCGTTTTTAATGTACGTAAATAATTTAATTGTAACGACTGCAATTTATTAAAATTTTCAATACCATTGATTGAATCTATTTTAGATTGTGTAATCCTTATATCTTCTAAATTTCGTAAATGTTTCAATTCAGTCAAATCTCTATTTTTAGGACTGTATTTCCATAAAGACAGTGATTTTAAATTCGTTAGTTCCTGTAAGCCTGTTATCTTTTTATCACAGTACATCGTCAAGCTCTCTAAGTTTGTTAATTTATTTAACTCTAATTTATAATTAGACTCCATTACTGATATATCTTGAAGTTTATTTAAATCATATATACCCGATACATCTTTTAAAAACATGTTATCTAACATTAAATGTGTAATATTCTCACACTCATTTAAAAAGTTTATATCTTCTAATTCATAGTACATATCACATATTTGTACTCCAGAAATATTAAACATATTAATATATTCTATACATTCACCTAAATTTTTTTGAGATACTAATACAGTTTCCCCATGCACATCTTCTCTTACATAAAAACCATTTTTATATTTTAAGTTCATCAAATCTTCCTCAATCATCATTTTTATGCATTATATTTTTAAATAAAAAATTATTACTTGTACAAATGAGTAGGATCTCAGCTATTCCATTTTATATTAACTTTCACTAGCAATATTTCAAATCCCTATTTTCACAATAAAAAAGACTATCTAAAATTTAATTTAAAATAGTCTTTCATTATATATTACCCTACAACTTGCGTTTCCCATCCATCATAACTATCACATGTCCCACTATAAATACCCTCTAATTATCTATACAGTTTTCGCATACATAATATGAAAATAACAGCTAAGACCATAAATAATAAGTGCAATCATTGTAATATACCACTTTCCCTCGTACTTCTTTACACACTGCATAATCCCCCAAAGGCAAAGTAATATAATTGATTGAATCACTAAGATATTTAGCGTCCCTAACAGGGTAGCTGCCATAGGGTAAATGATCCATATGCTCAACAATGAACGTATTACTAGAATCATGGCAAAGATTCTCTTATAATGAAACAGTCTTATACTACCTATGCAGTACTCTTGTAAAAATACGATAGATGCTACTAGCATATTCAAACCCAAAATTAATAAATATTCTAAAAGCTCTACCAATCCTAAATTCTCCTTCTTAAATTTATTTACGCTTTCCTATCGCATTAGAAATACGCATTAACTTTGCTTTTGTAGAATTCTTCTTCGCTTTAGCTAGCCTTTCTAATCGTGCACCTGGAAGCCTTTCAAAGTGTTTTTTCGGGTTTCCAATAAAACGAGACACGTTACGTCCTGCTTGTTTAAACGGGATTCGCTCCCTTCCTTGAATAGTTTTTTTCACTACTCTTATCCCCCCTTGCATAGGAGTTATAAACCCAAACACTCTCCCTACACCACCAGAAATCAAGCCACTTAAAGCACCTTTCCCTGCAGCTTTCAAACCACCTTTCCAAGTATATCCAGTATTCCTGTTTTAGTATAAATATTTAGCTACTCCAAAACCAGCACCAATTGCTGCACTACCAACCCACCAAGCTACATGCCCATCAGGATCAACCTTCATTACCGGATTATTGTTTGCATACGTATACCCATTCATTGTAACCGGATCATCTTCATCACCTGGATCAGGATCCGCCGATAAGAACACCCCATGCTCCGGATTATAGTACCTCGCAATCAAGTAATACATACCCATTTCTTTATCATACATGTATCCCGCATATCCAAATGGATTGTCTGCTGCAATACCTTTTGCGTCACTCTTTAATACGTTACCCCATGAATCATATTCATACGTTGCTACAACTTCTTTATTTTGATCTGTCATCGCAACAACATCACCACGAGGATTAGAGTGGTAGTATAACGTTTGTCCTTTTGACTTCATTGCTAGACGCGCGCCACTTGTTGAGTATACATATTGACGAAGTACATTTCCGCTACCATCCGTCTCGTACAACGGATTAATACTATCTCCATCATAGAAGTAACGTGTTACTTGACCATTTACACTCTTTTCAATACGACGATTATCATCATCATATTTATAAGTTGCGAATGCATTGCTTTCACCTTGTTTTGTGATAGCTACAATCTGGTCATGTTCATTCCATGTATACTTGTACTTCCCATCTGATGTACGATTGCCATTCGCATCATATGTTAACGATTCGTTTCCGAATTTTACAAGCTGGTTTCCTTCATTGAATGTTGCCGCTATAGATTTTGTTTCTTTTCCGTTCTCTACAACTTTAACACTCGTACGGTTTCCAAATCCATCATATGTGTATGATTTACTTGTCCCGTTTGGTAATGCCTCGTTTAATAGTTGGTTAATCGGGTCATATACAAAATTTGTTTCTGTTACTTTTCCGCCTGTACTTTCATGCTTTATCTTCGTACGGTTACCCGATTGGTCATATTCATATCGTTCAGAAAGTAGAATACTATTTGACGTACCTACTACTAAATCTTTAATTTTGTTCGCATGGTCATAGTTGAAAGGAGAACCCGAACCATTTCCGGCTGTATACGTACGAACATTTCCTTGATCGTCATAATCAAAGCGATACGTTTGAGAACCATCTGTCACACGAATGTTTTGATCTAACGTGTTGTAGTCATACGATACTTTATTTGTGTATCCGCCTTGCGTTACTGTTTGTTCTTTTAGTTTTTCTGTCTTACTGTTTGCTTTGTCATGATACGTCCAGTCAATTTTTCCACCTCGGCTATCCGTTGCACTTGTCGCGCGGTCTGCCTTATCGTATGTTTTTGTATTAACATGGTCTTTGACTTTCGTAACTTGTCCATTTTGATCACGTTCATATGTAAATGAATCTTTTCCATTGCGTTTTTCTCCAACGACGCGATCTGCTGTATCATATACAGACTCTAAAATCGAGCCATTTGGCATTTTTGTTTTAATCTTGTTTGCATTTTCATCATATGTGTGTTCAATACGGCGATTTAACGCATCGATATACACTGTATTTTTATTATCTACATCATATTCATATTTGTGTGTTTGCGTTTTACCGCCAAACATGATAGATTTCTCTGTTGTATTTCCATATATCTATAACAAACTTCCCACTACATTTCATATGAAAAAAAGTTATCGCAACAAACAAGAGGAAGTCCCCAAAAATATATTTTAGGAGACTTCCTCTTATTAATAGATTGCTAATATGAGCGAAAATTCACTGTTAATCCAAGTTAATTTTTGCTCTCTTAAATCACAAAATCCTCCGGAATAAACACTTTCACTTCTCTCGGATGTACATATACAAACTCACCCGTTTGAATGTTGAGCTTTCTGAACTGCTCTTTACTAATTTCTGCTTCTAAATATTCATCTGTTCCGTCGCGCTTCAATTCTACATATACGACAGGGCCAACTGCGTGTGAGTATGTTACTTTCGCCGGAATGGCATCCACATTTTCTTTCGTACGAGCGATTGAAAGGTGATGTGGCCTTACGTATCCCACTCCGTCTACGTTTGAAACGTGCTTATGCTCTGGTGCTTCTAGTTCCACCGATCCTACATTTAGCTTACCTTTATGAACGCGACCGTGAAATAAGTTTACATTTCCTAAAAAGTCATATACGAATGGACTTGCTGGTTTTTCATACACTTCTTCCGGCGTTCCCATTTGTTCAATGCGCCCTTCATTCATCACGACAATGCGGTCCGCAACGTCTAACGCTTCTTCTTGATCATGCGTTACGAATACGCTCGTAATTTGAAATTCGTCATGTAGTTTTCGGAGCCACCTTCGCAATTCTTTTCGTACTTTCGCATCAAGTGCACCAAACGGTTCATCAAGTAATAAAATTTTCGGTTCTACTGCAAGTGCCCGAGCTAGTGCGATACGCTGTCGTTGTCCACCAGATAATTGCGCTGGGTAACGTTTTGCGAAACCATCCATTTTTACTAGTTTCAATAGTTCTGTTACTTTTTCTTCTATTACTTCTGCTGAGGGCCTTACACTTTTCTTTCTTACTTTTAAACCGAAAGCGACATTTTCAAACACATTCATATGTTTAAAAAGTGCATAATGCTGGAAGACGAAACCGACTTGCCGGTTTTTCACATGAATATTTGTTAAATCTTCTCCATCAAATGAAATGGCACCTTGATCCGCTTCTTCTAGTCCTGCAATAATTCGTAATAACGTCGTTTTCCCAGAACCTGATGGGCCTAATAAAGCGACCAGTTCACCTTTTGGAATATCCAAATGAATGTCTGTCAGCGCTTGAAATGTACCGTATTGTTTTGATACATTTTGAATTTGAATACTCACCGCACTCACCCCTTATTGTCGTTTTTCCATTCTCCATTCAATCCAGTTTTTTATAACGAGCGTAAAAACTGCGATGAGTGACATTAAAGTCGCCACAGCGAACGCTGCTGAAAATTGATATTCATTGTACAAAATTTCAATATGAAGCGGCATCGTATTTGTAACGCCGCGTACGTGACCAGACACAACGGAAACTGCTCCGAACTCACCGATAGCGCGGGCATTACATAGGATCATGCCGTATAAAAGGCCCCATTTTATATTAGGTAATGTCACTCGCCAAAACATTTTCCAGCCGCTTGCGCCAAGTGATAGAGCTGCTTCTTCTTCACTTTTCCCTTGCGCCTGCATAACCGGGATTAATTCACGCGCAACGAACGGGAACGTTACGAATAGCGTTGCAATGATAATACCTGGGACAGAGAAAATGAGTTTCACACCATGTTCCAATAGCCACCCACCAAAAGCAGCTCTCGGTGTAAAAAGTAAAACGAACACTAACCCCGCGATAACTGGTGATACTGCAAACGGCAGTTCAATAAGAGATAATAATAGTTGCTTTCCTTTAAACTGAAACTTTGTAATAAGCCAAGCCGCTGCTATTCCGAATATCGTATTCAGTGGTACAACAATTAATGCAACGAGAAGCGTTAACCTGATTGCCAAAAATGCTTCTTGATCTGTTACAGCGGCAATATATACATTAATTCCTCGTTCGAATGCTTTCATAAAAATTGTCACGAGCGGCAGTAATAGAAAGAGAGATAAAAATAAAATTGTTATCGTAATGAATAGAATTGGTACAAACTTAGATTCTTTTTTAACTGATACGCTTTTTACTATTTTCTTTTCTAATAATGTTGGTTCCATTTTCTCCCCTCCTATTCGCTTTTCAGTTCATGCCTTCTACTCCAAGTTTGAATCATATTAATAAGTAGTAGGAAAAGAAGAGAAATAATAAGCATCACAGCCGCTACAGCTGTTGCACCTGCATAATCATATTGTTCTAGTTTTGTCATAATCATAAGCGGTGCGATTTCTGTTTTCATTGGCATATTACCTGCAATGAACACGACAGATCCATATTCCCCTAACGCCCGCGCAAAGGCGAGTGAAAAACCAGCAAGTAGAGCCGGGAATATTTCTGGCAAAATGATTTTCACAAATATTTGGAAGCGTGACGCCCCTAAACTAGAAGCTGCTTCTTCTACTTCTTTATCAATACTTTGCAGTACTGGCTGCACCATTCGGACGACAAATGGTAGGCCAATAAACGTCAGTGCAATAATAATTCCTAGCTGGGTAAAAGCTACTTTTATATGAAACACACTAAATATTTTTCCAACCCAGCCATTTTCCGCATAAAGCGTCGTAAGTGTAATACCAGCTACTGCAGTCGGAAGAGCGAATGGTAAATCGATTAGTCCGTCTAATAACCGCTTCCCTGGAAATGTGTAGCGAACGAGTACCCAAGCAATTAATAAACCGAAAATGGCATTTACGATTGCCGCTACAAGTGAGGTTGTGAGACTTACTTGATAGGAATGCAACACGCGCTCACTCGTTATAACCCCAGCAAACTTCTTCCAGCCTAGCTGCGAAGTTTGAATAAATACGATAGAAAGTGGTATAAGTACGAATAAACTCATATACAGCATTGTAAATCCGAGAGATAATCCAAACCCTGGTAAGACTCGCTTTTTCCTCATATAACGTCACCTCATCCCCCCTTATTTTTTATACATTTGATCGAATACGCCGCCATCATTAAAATGTTTTTCTTGTGCTTTTTTCCAGCCGCCAAATAGTTCATCTACTGTAAATAATTGAACTTTCGGAAATTGTGATGCGTACTTTTCTGCTACTTTCTCGTTACGAGGGCGATAAAAGTTTTTCGCCGCAATTTCCTGCCCTTTTTCTGAATACAAATATTCAAGATATCCTTCTGCTACTTTTTTCGTTCCTTTTTTATCAACGACTTTGTCTACAACTGCTACTGGCGGCTCGGCAAGTATACTAATCGAAGGTGTTACAATTTCAAATTTATCTTTTCCAAGTTCCTTTTGTGATAATAACGCTTCATTTTCCCAAGCGATTAACACATCACCAATTCCTTTTTCAACGAAAGTTGTTGTTGCCCCCCGCGCCCCTGAATCTAGTACTTCTACATTTTTATAAATTTGGCCGACAAACTCTTTCGCCTTGTCTTCACTATTGTCATACTTCTTCAGCGCATATCCCCATGCACCTAAATAGTTCCAACGTGCTCCTCCAGATGTTTTTGGATTCGGTGTAATGACAGACACACCTTTTTTCGTTAAATCATCCCAATCTTTAATTCCTTTCGGGTTTCCTTTTCTCACAAGAAATACAATTGTTGATGTGTACGGAGTAGAATTATCCGCAAGTCGCTTCTGCCAATCTTCTGCTAATTGTTTCTTCTTACTAATTGCATCAATATCATAAGCGAGTGCGAGCGTTACAACATCCGCTTCTAAACCGTCAATAACGGAGCGTGCCTGACTTCCAGATCCCCCGTGTGATTGTTTTACATTTACTGTTTGACCATGCTTCTCTTTCCAATACTTCGCAAAGTCTTTATTAAAATCTTGATACAACTCACGAGTCGGGTCATATGAAACATTTAAAAGCTCAACTGTCTTTTTATCCCCGCCCCCTTCAGAATTACTAGTGGATGTTGCCGAACCACACCCTGATAAAAGAACAAATGCTGATAATAAAACACCTGTACTTTTCATAAATGCTGTCTTACCCCACTGTTTCATATATAAAGCCCCCTTAGTTTGTACAATAGAAAAAGGCACACAATTTCTTCACAAAAGTGAACATTGTGCGCCTTCAGTTTCTCTGATGAGCTTCTATTGTATTCTGTTTGATTTCTTTTCATTTTAATTCCGCAATTCATATGTGTCAACTTGGAATTTGTTTTTTCTTAATAAATGAAAATCAGCGAGGATAGTCCCTCACTGATTTTCATTTCATTTTATTTCTTCAATTTATCTGTCTTTGCAATAAATTGTGCTGCTTCCGCACGGCTTACTGCTTTATCAGGAGCCCAGCCATTATCTGTTCCAACTGAAATGTTTTCTTGAATTAAAACATTGGCATACTTCGCTCCCCAATGATCTTTTAAATCAGCAAATTCTTTTGGTAGTTTAATATTTTCATTTCTTTCTAATTTATATGCATTTACAAGCATAGAAGCCATTGATGCACGGTTAATTAGCCCGCTCGGATTAAAGTTACCCTTATCATCACCTTTTACAATACCAGCTTTTTCAACTGCTGCGATGTAAGGTGTAGCCCAATGATTTTGAGCATCGCGGAATGATGGCTTCGCATCTTTATTAATTTCTAACCCTAAAACAGTAGCTAATATTTTTGCTGCTGAACCACGATCGATATTTTCAGCGGGGGCAAATGTACCATCTGGCTTACCGTGTACTGCCTCTTTGTCTACTAAATATTGCACTGACTCTTGTGCCCAAGTCGGTACATCTGAGAACTTAGATTTCTTTTCAATTGTACTTGCATCGATTTCAAACTGCACTTGATATTTATGATCATATTTAATTGCTGGAATTAATATATGCATTTGCATATTATATTTTTTCGAGAACTCATCGATTTCAAATTGAACAACCTTCGTACCATTATTTGTTTTATCTTCAGAGATCACTTTCACATCATGGAATGTCCCTACTTTATTAGTATCTTCTACTCTAAGATACTGGAAATAGCTACTATCTTGCACTGTTAACGTAACGATTTTTTTGTCACCTTGAATTGTTACTTTTGCATTTTTTAAATATGTTGAAGCAACCGATGTTTCATTTGTTTGATCTTTATAAGTTTTAAAAATAACATCGTATGTACCATCTGCAAGTTCACTATTTACCTTCATTTCAACCGCTGCATCAGCTTTCGCAATCGGTGCCATAATACCGCTAAATGGAACTACTAAAGTTGCTGCTATAACGAATGCATTAATATATTTTTTCTTAATCATTATCAACATGACCTCTCTCTTTATATGAATATACCCAACATCCCTATCATATTGATAATGATTATCAATGTCAAATAAAAAATTAAACGAATAATACCTATTTATTACACAAATATGCTTTCCGATCATTTTTAAACAATAAATAATGAGCAGTATGCACTTTTCTCTCTAAATAGTCCAACGAATACGTACTCGATGGATCAACTAAATCCCCAATCGCTCCTGAAAGGTGATCAATTACCTTTTGCAATGTTTCTAAGTTCTTCTTCTCACTCTCCATATTCATTTCATCCATAATGTCACAAATGAGATATTGCACTTTCCGTAATCGTAATTCCTTCTGCTCCATACATATCCCCTCCGTATTAGTCATATTACGTTTTAAATATATGGGCTTATAGCTTAGTCAATTCTAAAAAACAAAAAGATATCCACCTCTATAACACTTAGTCATAGAGATGAATACCTTTATTTTTATACTTGCAATGCCTTCTCTCTCAAAGCTCTTCTTAACAATTTACCAGTTGTATTCTTCGGCAATTCTGTTAAAAACTCAATGCTCTTTGGTACTTTATATTTCGCTAAATGTAGCGTACAGTAATGCATCAGTTCTTCTTCTGTTACGTTCGTTTGTTTCAGAACGACGTAAGCTCGAACTGCTTCTCCTAAGTTTTCATCAGGAACGCCAATTACAACAACTTCAGCTACCGAATCGTGAGTATATAATACTTCTTCTACTTCACGAGGGTATACGTTATAACCACCAACTAAAACAATATCTTTTTTGCGATCGACGATATAGAAGTAACCTTCTTCATCCATTTTCGCTAAGTCACCTGTATATAGCCAGCCATCTTTAAGTGTCGCAGCTGTATCTTCTGGCGCATTATAGTAACCCTTCATAACGTTAGGTCCGCGAACAATTAACTCCCCAACTGCACCGACAGGTACTTCTTCCCCAAGTTCATTCACAATTTTATTTTCTACATGCCAAATATTTGTACCAATCGAACCTGGTTTACGAGGACGATCTAACGGATTAAAACAAGTAACTGGTGATGCTTCTGATAATCCGTATCCTTCTGAAACGATAACATCAAAACGTTGTTCAAAGTTTTTCAGAAGGGCAACAGGCATTGATGCACCACCTGAAATACAGAGACGAAGTGTCTTCACATCTTCTGCGCTTGCTTCTTCAAATAAATATAAGTAATTGTACATCGTCGGTACACCAGCAAAAATCGTTGGTTCATACGTACGACAAATACGAAATACTTCTTTCGGACTGAACCTCGGTACCATTAAAATCGTTGCCCCGTTCACAATCGGCGCATTTACCGCAACAGTTAAACAGAACACATGGAACATTGGCAATGCTGCAACGACGCGATCGTCCGCAGTATATTGTAAATATGACGCAACATCGCTAGCATTACTATATAAATTTTTATGAGTTAACATAGCGCCTTTTGGCTTTCCAGTTGTACCTGAAGTGTATAAAATAACAGCTACATCTTCTTCATCTAGTTCAGGACCTTCGTAAGTTATATCTCCAGTTCCTATAAGACTAGTAAACGTTTTCATTTTTTCGGTTTCTATATGAGTAAAATCTGATGAGGTTTCGCATATGATGATGTTTTCAAGTGAAGGAAGTCTTGTTGTAAGAGATTGTATAACAGGTAGAAGGACGTCGAGTACAATGATTGTTTTTACATCTCCATTTTGTAAAATATAATGTATTTCATCTGCTGTATAAATTGGATTAATCGGAATGACAGTTGCTCCGGCTTTCATCGTTCCGTATAAACCGACTAAAAAATGTGGTGAATTGCCTACAGCTAATGCGACATTGTCCCCTTTTCCAATGCCCATTTTTGCTAAATTGCTAGAAAACCTAGTGACCATTTTGTTTAATTGGTCATATGAGACCGACTGATCCATAAATATGTACGCCGGTTTATCCCCCTTATTTTTTGCCGTTTCAGCCAAAGATTGAACGAGATTCACACAAATCCCACCTTTATAAAATTTAGAATATTTAAAAATTCTAAATTAATTATATTAAAAGAAAATTAAAGTGGCAAGTGATATTCTATTAACTGCATATACACGGAGCATCTTCTGTTGAATTTCTTTGGAAGGATAAGGGAATTCCACTTACCAGCAAATTATTAAACTAGTACAGAAATCATTTTAGGATAATATGCATTCATCTTTTCTCTAAGTTTATTAAGTTCCTCTTTATTTAACGTCGTATGCTCCCCGTGCAAGTTAAGAGCGTCCGCTCCATCTTCATGAAAATACACCGTAACATATAATGTCGGTAACCCTGTATTGTCTTCATCTATTGAAAAGACGACATCTGGTGTTTTATTAACAGTGCTGAATGTTTCATTTCTTTTCCACTTCTTATTTTGAAACATGTTTTGTATTTCCTGTATCTTTCGTCTGTTATCTGTATGCGTAAAATATATAACATTATCTTTCGCTGGTTTTCCAATAGATAAAAGTGTGCGACTTGAGGACGTTTCATCGTTACAAGCTGTCATGCCGATGACTAAGCTGAGCAATAATACAACGGACATTACCCTTTTCATTTCGATCCGTGCCTCCTTTTGAATATATATATTCCTTTGTAAGGGGCAGATGTCCTGTGATTTTATGTTTTGTGGTAAATAAAATTATATGGGCGATTTTCCAGATATATCGATTTACCGACAAATCCTGACAACCTAAACAAAAAGAAAGAGGCTGCCCTTTATGACAACCTCTCTCATTTTTAGAAGAATAAATGTAAGAAATCTTCTGTTGTAATATTACCAAAGTAGCGCACTATATCTACGCCTTCTAAAGCTACAGCGAATGCATCTTTATCAAATTGTATGCCTGTTAGACGTTCTTCAATGTCATGAACATCTAGTGATCCGAAGAAATCACCGTAAATTTTACATTCTGTTACTGTTCCTTTTTTCACTTCAAGGCGAACGTCAACTTGTCCAACTGGGAAACGGTGTGAATGTTGTAAGTTGAACTTCGGTGATTTTCCGTAGTTCCAGTCCCAATTTTGGTAGCGCTCTTCAGAAAGTTTATGGATCTCTTTCCAATCATTCTCTGTTAATTCGTACGTTGGGATTTCTGTTTCTCCTTCGAAAATTGTTTCTAGAAGAAGTTGTCTAAACTCTTCTGTCGTCATTTTTTCGTTTAAGAACTCTGTAATGTTCGCAACGCGGCTACGTATTGATTTAATTCCTTTTGATTGGATCTTATCCATTTTTACTTTTAACGCTGATACGACGTGATCGATTTCAGAGTCAAATAGTAACGTACCATGACTGAACATACGACCTTTCGTTGAGAACTGCGCGTTACCTGAAATTTTTCTACCTTCAGCTAAAATGTCGTTACGACCACTTAGCTCTGCATTTACGCCTAATTTACTAAGCGCTTTCGTTACAGGCTCTGTGAATTTTTTGAAGTTGCTGAAACTATCTCCATCATCTTTCGTAATAAAGCTGAAGTTTAAGTTTCCTAAATCGTGATATACTGCGCCTCCGCCTGATAGACGACGAACGACATGAATACCTTTTTCTTTTACGTAATCTGCATTAATTTCTTCTACTGTGTTTTGGTTTTTACCAATGATAATTGAAGGTTCGTTAATGTAGAACAATAAATATGTTTCGTTAATATCTAAATTCTTCACACAATATTCTTCAATCGCTAAGTTTATTCTAGGATCTGTAATCCCTTTATTATCAATAAATAACACCATATCACCTCATGAATTCCAGATGTAACCACTATGCGCAAGCATAATGTGGCCACTGAAAATTTGTTTTGCTTCTGTTACTAAATCAGATGGATTGCCTGTATGCGGTAAGTGCGTTAATAAAAGTTCTTTTACATTTGCAGTTTTCGCAATACTTGCTACTTCTGTACTATTCATGTGCCCTGCTTTTGCTGCTTCTTGATGTGCATACATATTACATTCACAAATGAAAAGATCAGCATCTTTTGTGAACGGAATAAATTCAGGAATATAACTTGAATCTGCGCTATATACTACAGCGTCATCACCCGCTGTAATGCGCATCGCAAAGCATGTAACAGGATGAACAGTTTTTAAGAATGAAATGGAAAACGGTCCAACTTGAAGTGTTTCTTCTGGATTGTACGCGATTCCTTTCGTATGCGGTGCATGCGTTAAAGAATTAAATCCGTTCTCATCAAACGAATGACCGTATATTGGTAACTCCGGTAGTTGTCCTTTTGTGGCACTCGTAATTAATCTCGCATATTGCAATACCCCAATGTCTGCAACATGATCGTGATGATAGTGCGACAGTACAACTGCATCTATATCAGATGGTGTTATATATTTTTGAAGCTGTGCTAGTACACCACTGCCACAGTCTACAAGTAAACGAAAACCATCGTGTTCAAACAAATACCCCGACGTTGCTTCTCCCGCTTCTGGAAAGCCGCCCCAAAAGCCGACAACAGTCATTTTCATATGTATCCATCCTTTCTAAAACCGAGTAGGAATGCATGTTTTACGTACATCCTACATTGTTAACTATAATCCATTTCCTAAACTTTTTCATTAATTTTCAATTTTGTTATAAAACAGTTGTTGACTTTTGTTTTTTGTACTAATACAATGATAGTAAGAAATGGAAATGGAGGGATTGACATGATCGATCAACCAATGGAGTTTTTCAGAAATTTACCGACGAAAACTTGTGCACACTGCGGGAAAGAAATTGATGAGCAGCACGAAGCATACCATAACAAATGTGACGATTGCGTTCACGAAGAATAGTAGTTTGTGAACATAAAAAAACCTAGCAGACATAGTCTACTAGGCTAATAACATCGTATCCTTCATCGTTGAACCTTTCACCAAGAGCTCCAGTTCAAACTCATACAATTCTTTTTTTCGATAATTTTTCGTATGGATTTTATCCATCATTAAGTCGACAACTTTTCGAGCCATCTCATCGATTGGCTGTTCAATTGTCGTAATACCTGGCTCTGTAATCTGTGATAAAATTTGATTATCAAAACCGATAACAGCGAGATCCTCTGGGATACTCCAATTATGGCGTTTCGCCTCTGAGATAATTCCAGCTGCAACCTCGTCGCCTCCTGCCAAAATCGCGGTAGGATTTTTTTTGTCCTTTAATACTTCATGGAATATTCTTTTTCCATCATCCCAAGAGAAAGCGTTTTCAAGAAAATCGATCGCTTCCACTTCTCTACTCTTTTCAGTAATAGCGCGTAAAAAGCCCATTTTTCGCTGTTGGCTAACAACTTTGGTTTCGTTACCACGGCAAAAAATAAGATTACGATAGCCTTGTTCTAATACATGATTGGCAGCTATGTATGCTCCTTGCGCATGATCAAACTTCACTGTTGGAACATTTGCTTCCTCAATATATTCATTACATAACACGATTGGACCGTGTTGTAAGTATGGCTCTACATCTTCCCACGGATTTTCTAGTGAACATAGAATAATCCCATCTACTTGTTTCGTAGATAATAATTGTAAATACTCCATCTCTTTTTCCGGTAAATATCTTGTTTGACAAATAATCAGTTTATATTTATGTTCAGAAGCAGCAATCTCGATTGCTTCAATAAATCGACTGAAGAAAGGATTTGTAATCCTTGGAACAAGCACCGCAATTGTTTCCGTTTTTTGTTTACGAAGCCTTCTCGCCGCAGAATTAGGAACGAAGCCTAAATGCTTCATCGCTAATTGAACCCTTTTTTTCTTCTCATCTGAAACATATGGATGATTATTAATCACCCTAGAAACCGTTGTCCTTGATAACCCCGCTAATTTCGCCACGTCCTCGATAGTCGACACGAAATTTTCCCCCTTTTCATGAAAACGTTTTCTTATCCTGATTATATAGTATATTATTGGAAACTGCAATATAGGTTGTTATGATTTTACTATATTAATATTATACATAGGGAAAAGTCTGTTAATGGAAGGAAGTTACACACTACTTTTAGAATTTTACAATAAGAATATTTATAAAATAAAGGATGATATTTCATGAATCGGACGGATCGTTTATTAGCTATATTAATTGAATTACAAAGAAAACAAACTGTCACAGCACAAAGCTTAGCTGAAAAATTTGAGACAAGTATACGCACTATTTATCGAGATATGGACGCACTCAGCGAATCCGGCGTTCCCATTTTTTCAATGCCTGGTCACGGCTATTCATTAATGGATGGTTATTTCTTACCACCCATTCAGCTTACGCCAGAAGAGGCCGTTACTCTTTTATTGGGCGGTGATTATATTGAGAAAGCTTTCACCTCTTCTTTTTCTGTACATGCGCAATCAGCAAAAGAGAAACTTGAGATAGTCCTCCCTACTGATCAACAAAAGAAAATTGAGGAATTGCGAGGAACTTTCCGTTTCCTTTCTCCTATATTTTCAAACCAGCAAGCCGAGCAAGAAAAACTAGAGAGCCAACTTTTCTTGTTACAAGAAGCTATTCAAAGAGAGCAATCTATCTCTTTTTCATATCGTAAACCGAGAGAAACTACGAAAACAAAACGTACCGTTCATCCTTACGGTTTAGTCAACATTTCAGGAATTTGGTACATCGTTGCTCATTGTTTACTGCGAAAACAAATACGTAATTTTCGCTTAGACCGTATGGATACATTACAGCAAGAACAAGAATTTTTTACAAAACCGAAGGACTTTTCTTTACAAGACTATCAACCTGAAAACAATCGTACTGTTACAATCCATTTATTATTCCCAGCCCACATTGCGCATAAAATTATTGAATCACGATACTTTTTTATAGATTCATACGAGCATAAAGATAATGGTTTTCACGTCTTTTTGAAATCAAGAAGCATAGACGAAGTATTTCAATGGGTATTAAGCTGGGGAAGCCAAGTGCAAGTACTAGAGCCAAAAATTCTTTCTGAGAAAATATATGATGAAGTAAAAAAAATGTTAAAACTTTTAATTTTTCCATTTCACTACTGACATAATGTTGTCAGCAGCCCTCCTTTATAGTAGATATTAACAAATACATTTTCATAAAAAGGAGTTAGCAAGATGATGAAATTCGAGGAGTTAGCAAAGTATTACATAGAGGAGTTAGAAAAATACTCTATAGAACAATTTAGGATGAAGCCTTCTAGTGAGGAATGGTCCCTCGGTCAAATGTATAATCATTTAGTTGCCTCCACATACATGCAATTAAATGCCATCGCGAAATGTAAAACTGAAACACCCTCAGTAACTAACAAAAAAACCGATATGGGTGAAAAAGTATATATACTGGGGGCTTTCCCGGACATACAAATCAAAGTGCCAGGTCATCCAGGATATACACCTGAAAACCCAACTAACAAAGAAGAAGTGCAGAAACAATTTCTAGAATTAATTACAATTGTAAAAAATACCGAAGCAACACTTACTTCTATTTCAAATAATTGTAAAGTCGAACACCCTGGGCTTGGTTACTTAAATGCGACAGAATGGTTCCAGCTTATTTCTATGCATTTTTCACATCATCTTCGTCAGAAAAATCGACTGGAACTTACGGTTTGCTAAGTGTAAACATTGCCACTAAAAAGAGACTGCCAATATTGGCGGTCTCTTCATTAAAATGTTCACTGACTATACGATTACTCATAAAATCCCGTATTCCAGCATGCTACTAATGGAAGACTTCTCTTTTTTATTCAATATAAAACCCCATCAATACGTCATCTCCATACGATCCATCTTCATATTTAATTTGCTTTCTTTGTCTTCCTTCTTCTACAAATCCCATACGTTTATACACCTTAATCGCCCGATTATTAATAGAAACTACGCCTAAGCAAATTTTCTCTAAACCTTTCTGCCCTTTAGCCCAACTAATAAGAAATTCAATTAGCTTCGTACCAATGCCTTGATTACAGTATGCCTCTCTAATCCCCATTCCCATTGTACCTGCATGTCGTAAACGTTCTAGTTCATATCGATTGAAAAGTAAAAAGCCAACCACCTTACTATCTACTTCATAAACTATGTAAAGATTACCTTTCTCATTGCTTTTCCGTATCTTTTCCCTTTCTGCATCAATGTCATTTGGTAATTTCTTTGGAGATACTATGAAAAACTTTGTAGTAGTTTCCGATAATATAATTTCTTTTCTAATATCTATAATTGCTTCCGCATCAGCCTCTTTTGCTAATCGTATCACTAAATCACCTCGTACCTTTTTCTTTAAAAAGCCATCCAACCAAAACTCTCAATATGCATCATTACATATTGAGAATCTTTCCACTTTTGATACAATATTCATACATCTAAATAAAAAAAGGAAGACATACAATGAATCTAATCTTAACAGCTGCAAAACAACTATTACATAAAGAAGAAGTTATTATATCTACTTTAAAATGTTCACTTACTGACTATATGAATACGCATAAAGTCCCGTATCCAGGCATGCTACTGGCTACTAATAGAAGGCTTCTCTTTTATGGACAATGTAAAAATACATTCATTGCCGAATTTGAGTATAAAAAAATTGTATCTATAGAAACGAAGAGAAGAATCTTTGATAAAAAAATAATATTTTACTATGAAGATGAATATATAACGTTGGGATACATTACAAGTTCAAATATTGAAGGGTTCATAGACTTACTACAAAAAAATGCACAACTAGCTTAAATTCTGAATCAGTGGGGATCTCCCCGCTGATTCATTACTTTAGCTCCTCCCACTTCGTCCACACTTCTCTCCCGTTTATATGGTACATATTATCCTCACGATCCATAAATCCATGCACGATAAACTCGCGTCTAATCGTACAAAAATCATCATGATATTGTTTTATGAATGTATTAATTTCTTTTTCTGTATATTGATTTTCAGCGTTTAACTTGCTAACTAAATGCTCTAACAATACTAGTTTTTTCTTCTTTTGACCTGGAATCGATTTTAAGCGGTCCTCTTTATCGAAAAAGTTACGAATGGTCGTATCTCTAAATTTCATTTCACTTTCGGTCATTTTGTTATCCTCCATCAGCTTTTAAATAATGAAACTTTACTGTTTTTCTTTACCGTTTTTCTTTATTCTTTCACTTAAACAATCAATAAAGTAATATCCACTAATTAGAATGTAATACGTTACAATCATTCCCAATATATCTTTCATACTTGTATATTCTTCTTTATCAAACAAGATAGGTGAAAGGGCATAAACAAGAAAGAAGATTAGCGGATATAAGATAAAATAGTAAGTAAGATTGCCTTTCATCATATCAACTCCTCTATTCTATGTTTCTCTGTAAATTGTTGTAATTCCTTTTCCTTCATTTCTAGAGATTTGGAAAACATTTGTATACGAACTACAGAAAAGATACCCTGCACTAAAATAAAAAAAGCACCAAAAAGGTGCTTTTTTCTAAGCTTCAATCGATTGATTGTCAGCAATATTTTTAAATTGTCGTTTGTGCATCAAAGTTAATGAAGCGATTGTTCCAATTGATAATACAACGATAAAGATCATGAGTATTCCAATATTTTGCCACATGAAGTTAAAATCTCCGCTTGATACGACTGCTTTAAATCCTGATACAGAGTATGTCATCGGTAGCCAAGCATTAAATGGTTGTAAATACTTCGGAATCAACTCTAGTGGGAATGTTCCAGCACTTGTTGTAAGCTGAATAATTAATGTGATGATGGCGATGAAACGCCCTGCATCACCGAATGCTGTTACTAAACATTGAATTAATGAAATAAACGCTAAACTCGTAACAATACTAAAGAGTATGAAGTATGGAATACTTTGTACTTCTACACCTAACCAGAACAGTAATATGACATCTGCTACTATTGCTTGAATAATACCGACTGATAGTAAAACACCAAACTTACTAATAAACCAGCTGAATCCTGATTTCGGAACGCCAACTGTATCGCGTAATGGGTATACGATAGATAATAGTAATGCCCCAACGAATAAACCGAGTGATAAGAAATATGGTGTGAATCCTGTTCCGTAGTTTGGAACTTCCGCCATTTTCTCCGTCTTCACTTTTACAGGACTTGCAAACATATCATACGTTTTATCCGTACCTTTTACTTCTCCTGTTTTTTCTGCACCTTCACCAAGTTTCTCAGCCAGTGTACCTGAACCATCGTTTACTTTCACAAGTCCATCTGTCACTTTTCCAGATCCGTCTGTTAGTTTATTTACTCCGTCGATTAGCTGAGTTGAGCCAGTTGACATTTTATTTAGACCACCATTTAGAGTACCTAATCCAGTTGTTACTTGATTTGAGCCATCTGCTAATTGGGTTATTCCGCCTGTCATTTGGTTTGCTCCTACAGATAATGAGCCTAAACCGCCAGTTACTTTACTTGAGCCATCCGCTAATTGCGTTACTCCATCAATTAATTGACCTGACCCGTTATTTAATTTATCTACACCTACTTTGGCATTACTTAATCCTTCACCAAATCCATGAAATTTACTTACAAATTCGTTTTGCGCATTCATTAATTTCTCAATACCATCCGTTAAAGTTTTGACCCCTTCTGAATTCGGTAGTTTGTTTTGCATTTCACTTGTCGTTTGATTTATTTCACCTTTTAATTGTTTTACTTCTTCATTTAATTTATTTGTTCCACCTGCTACTCCAATGGCTTTCTGCTGAACTGTCGCTGTACTTTTTGTCGCATTTGCTATATATGGTTGTAGCTGCTCTTGATATTCTTTTGGTAAACTCTCGATTTGCTTTTGCAAATTCGCTACATCTTGTGCTGCCGTTTTTGCATCCCCTGCTGTTGATTGAGTAAATTCATTTAACTGATTTACATTTTCCCCAGCTCCATCTATTTTCTCATTTACCGTATTTAATATAGAAGGAACTTTCGACCGCATTCCCTCTAAACCTGCAACAGAATTTTTCACTGTACTATTTAACTCTTGCAAACCCTTTTCAATTTTTTGGGAAGCTCCCTCTAATTGACTTTGTCCTCCAACAAGTTTTTCCATACCATTTGCTAATTCATTCGTTCCTGTTTTTAATTCACCTGATTTATTTACTAACGTATTCAAACCACCAGTTACTTTCTCTGATCCATCTTGTAATTTCCCTATACCCGTTTGTATTTCGCCTGTTTTACTATTTAATGTATTTAAACCATCTGTTACTTTTCCGGACCCATCTAATAATTTACTAGATCCATCTGCTAATTTCTGAACTCCATCCTTCATCTCACCAGACTTTCCTTGCAACGTATAAAGCCCATCCGTCACTTTACTCGAACCGTCATGCAACTCACCGGTACCGTCATGTAACTTATTTGCCCCATCCGCTCCATCTGCTAATCCTTTTGAGACGTCTTTAATAGAATCAAACATTTTCTCTGCATATGTTTTCGTTAACGTGCTTGATACTTCACTTTTAATTTTTTCAATGGCTGTTCCGCCAATTTGTGAAGATAAGAAGTTCAAACTTTCATTCGGAATATATTCTAAGTTCAATGGTTTCGGATCGTCTTTTAATACTGTTGTAGCGTTACTTGAGAAGTCATCTGGAATACGTACTAACATGTAATACTTTCTGCCTTCCATTCCCTCTTTCGCTTCTTTTTCACTTACAAATTCCCATTTAAAACTTTTATTATCTTTTAAGTTATCAACGAGCCCTTTCCCGACCTCAATTGGTTTCCCATCAAGTTCTGCACCTTTATCTAAATTGACTACCGCAACTGGTAAGTCATCTAGCTGTTCATACGGATCCCAAAAAGCCCATAAAAACATACCTGCATATAAAATCGGTACAAATAAAACCGCAATGATTGGGATTAATATTTTTTTGCTTTTTATAATCTCTGCAAATTCTTTGCTAAGCAACTTATGCCATTTCATAATTTATCCCCCTTTTAAAAATGACCAAAATTAACATCCGGTCATTTTTATGCAAATAAAAAGGCTATATTCTGTTCATACATATGCCTCATCCCCGAATTTATACTATGCAACTATTCCTCATTATGAAATTTCTTTCTCTATTCCCCCCTTTAATTAAACTTATGACCATTTTGTTCAATTAGTCATTTTTTATAATATTAAAAGGATTATCTTAATTTGACAATCCTTTTAGTAAATACAGTTCGAATAATTCCGATATTTTTTCTTTTTCTAACGGTTCATGATTTTTTTCCCAATCAAAAATAAGCGATACGTATAGGCGTAGCATAATAAACGCTGTAATTTCTGGATCACATTTGCTAATTTCACCTTTTTCAATTGCAATCTCTAAATAAGATTGAATGACAGAAACGATTTCCACATCTACTTGTTGCATCACTTCTTGTACTTCTTTCGTTCCCATATCGCGCTCTTCTTGAATTAATTTAATCATGAGCTGATGTTCTTTTCTAAATTCTAATATACTATATAATGCTCTATGTACATTTTCAAAAAATGAAATATCTGAACGAATTGCATCTTTTGCAACTTGCCTCATTTCTGTAATTAAATTAGAAATAATTTCGCCAAATAGTTCTTCTTTATTTTTGAAAAAAGTATAAATTGTTCCTTTTCCTACATTCGCTAACTTCGCAACTTGATCCATCGTCGTCGCCTTATAACCGAATGCTGAAAAAGACTTTGTTGCAGCTTCAATAATAGAACGTTTTCGATCTATCGCCACATCATCACCTCCAAAAATGACCAATTGGATAATATGGTCAATTAGTACATCTTTGATATTACCACACGCTTACATTCTATACAAGTTCTCTTTTTAGTTATTCCCAGTATAAAAACATTCCAGTCAATGTATATAATACTGTCATAGTGTATCAGAAAAAAAGGAGAAAGGAAAAGATGTTCTTCAGATATAATTTTTATGAACACCTTTTTCTTATTTCAGCGTAGAAAGCGTAATTTTGTCTAAACTAGAATTCCATATGCCCTCTCTTTTCCTTTCACTCTAACAATCTTCTTCTACAGTTAAACCTTACTTAGCAACAATAAAATTCCTCTTTTTCTAATAACCACATAAAAAAACAAGAAAATCCTTACAATTAATAGTAATATAGAAAGTGGACAGATTTATAAAAATAGTGGAGGCTTTTTCAGTCATGATGCGTGCACTTCGTTTAAATATAAAGCAAGCTTTTTGTAATCGTGTTTCTTTAATTATTATGTTTAGTGGATTAGTTCTTATTTCTATTTATCATTATTATTATGTAATTCGTTATTTAGGAGACGCAACGAACGGGACTATGGCAACTGCTTTTAAATGGATCGGTTTTCGCGATAATGAAATGGATGTTTATTTATTATTACTGCCTGTTATTGCAAGTTTACCATTTAGTACAAGTTATAATTCCGATAAATCTGATGGTTTCAAAGCTTTTATAAGTAAGGAAATTTCCCTATTCTCGTATTCCTTTACGAAGTATATCGTTACATTTTTCTGTGGTGGATTTCTTTATACTTTACCGTTCATTCTTTCTTTATTACTTTGCAAATTAACGATTCCAAATGGAAATCCCACCGTTGGTACTAGCATGATAAATGGCAACGGAATGTTCGCAGAGTTATATTTCTCTTCTCCCATCACTTATATTTCTCTATATATAGGGATTAATTTTTTATTCGCTGGTTTAATGGCCCTCTTAGGTTTAGCAGCGTCCACATGGTCACAAAAGGATTACATGGCACTTCTATTTCCATTTGTAGTTACTTCCATTCCTTTCGTCCTACTAAATACACTATTCCCTACAGTAGGCGGAGCACCTATTCACTTATATGATCCGAAACAACCATTACACGGGATGTCACCGTACATTTTACAATGTACATTTTTCTTCCTTGTCAGCTTATTCATGTACATAAAAGGATTACAACGGGACAAAAAAAGATATATGAGAAGACTTCAAAAACGAGATCGATGTAGAAAAGCTTTTCAAGTAATTTCAGACTAAGTAATTAAAACGAATAAGAGCGTAATTCCCTATGTAAGATGGGAATTACGCTCTTATTATCGTTTACATGTATCAAATGCATACGTTCACTACTCTTCTTTTACGGCGTACCAGCCAATCCCCACAAAATAACAACCGCCGCAAAATAAATTGCTTTAATAGCTACCACTAAACATAATGAAATAATTGCATATTTACTTAATTCTCTTCTCGCACCTATTAAAGTAAAAATAACCGCCAAACTAAACGTTACATAGGAAGTTGCTGTATTTATTAAGTTATACGTAATGTCCAAATTTTGAGTAAGTCCTGTTACCTCAGCCACAAATTGGAGCATGACGATCGTACTAAAAAAAATTGCAAGCTGATTCATTAATTTTCCATTTATTTGTGCTTGCATCGTTGACCTCCCTTTCAAAAACTAAATATTCAATTAATTTTATCGTGAATTTTATAAAAAGGGGATCTATATATAATCTCGAGTGATTAGTTATATTCTCTTTTTAAATAAAATGCTCACTGCTAAAGCCATAGAAAATCAACAATTTAAATCAAGTTAAAAATTTGCAATATTGTAAAAATATCATTTTCTAATTATGATTTTCATATGGATAAACATAAATAGTCCACATTACCTCGGAAAGGGGCGTTTTGATCATGCAACCTAAAAAGAACGCTTAGATACCTAAGCGTTCCCCTATTTTAAGAAGCCTTCTTCAAATCAATTTGAGCAAGTACTGGATCGTGGTCACTTACACGCCCATGTTCTTTCATAATGTTTGAGTTTAAGTGTACTGGGTCTACAATTGTGTGCGGCGCGATGTTATTTGTTACTAAAATATGATCTAACACTTGTGCGTTACCTTCATGAATGTACGTGTAGCGATTCTCTTTCGGCACTGTGTTTAACATATCTTTTAATATCGTTCCTTGCAGTGCTTCTAGTGGTTTAGAGAACTCGAAATCGTTCATATCACCTAATACAACAACTGGTGCATTCGTATTCTTTTTCTGAATACCTTGTACGAATTGATTCACTTCTTGTGCTAATTGAACTCGTTTTTCTTCACTCTTTAATACGAGCGGCTGCACTTTTCCAAATGGTGTTGCATCTCCTAGTTTTGAGTTTAAGTGATTTGCGATGACAACAACGTTTTGTCCTTGGAACGTAAATTCTGCCGCTAACGGTTTACGTGTACTTTCAAATAAAGGATTTTCGTCCCCTATACGAACAACATTTTTATCTAGTAACTTCGGTACTGTCGCTAATTTCACACGTGATGGGTTATAGAAGAAACCGACGCGAATATTCGCTCCTGGTGCTCCTCCATCTTGATTGTTATTCGGCGCAATTTCTACATACTCATACTTCGGTCCGCGAATTTCTAGAACTGCATCAATAATACGTTTTGCGCTTAATGAAGCATCTGTCGTACCGTCATTTATTGATCCATTATTATCTTGCATTTCCTCTACACCGATAATATCTGGCATTTTCAAGTTATATTTAATAGAATAAGCTAACGCTTTCACTTTTTCGTCCGTTGTTTCTTTTTTGTTCGCTGAGAAGTTTTCAATGTTATATGTAGCAACTGTTAACTTATCAAGACGCGGCTGAATACTTGCCCCTACTTGCTTAAATCCGCCGTCCACTACAGATGGTAATTCCGTTACTGGCGAAATGCGGAACGAACCGTAGTCATATCCTACTACTCCCGTTATATCTCCAGTGAACGTATCGCCTACTTTCGCGACATAATCACGAGGTACCTTTACAGAAAGACGCTCTGGATTTAATTGCTCTTTATCTAATAAAGGTGTACCATACTTCGTTACTACTTTATCTCCGCCATTTTTTACTGTTACATATAAATTACCGTTTTTCTGCGGAGCGATAATTTTTGGCGTTGGCATCGTAACGCGCATGCCTTCTACACTTTCATAAAAATCGATTGCATCTTCATTTGGATCAAATAAACCGAATGCATCATTATCAATAATTTGATCAGGGATTTTCACACCGTTTTCTCCTAATACAATCGGCGCTGGTAAAGGTTGATCTTTTGTGATTACAGCAACGCGACTCGCCTTAATTTCCGTCGTCGTTAAGTCTGTTTCAAATCGCTCTGCATATCCAGGTCCAACATATTCTTCTACTTCTCCATCAACTTGAATAAGATCTCCTACTGCTACATTCGCATCTTTTTTGTATACGTACATACCTTCTGAAGTAGCTGGATCATTATCTGGCTGATTGTCTTCTATATAAAAGCCATTTTTATCAAGCGCTGTTACAACGCCTTCCACATTGTATACTTTCTTCCCATTGTAAGGAGAAATATGTGATTTCCCTTGAATATCATGAATACGAACTGGTTCATTGTTTACGATAATAAATGAAAATGTTGAAATCGCCGAAGAAGTAAACCCTTCTTTCTCTGCGATTGCTTTCACTACAATATTTTCATTCACTACAATTTGTCCGTTATAACGAACACTTTTGTTTGTAGGATTAGAACCATCTAACGTATAGTAGATTGTTGCTCCTTCTGTGCTCGTTGTTAATGTTACCGCTGTTCCTTTAGCAACTTCCCCGCCACCAGGCGAAGCTACTACATCGCTAACACGGTTCTGTTCTTCCCCTGGAAACTTATGAGCTGTTACTGATTTTAAGCCTGGGCTACTAAAATATAATTCAAGCGTCCCTGTTAGCTGAACTTTCTTTCCGATATTTTCAGGGTGATCTTTCACGTTTACAGCCGATCTCACATCGCCTTTTGGCAACTGAACAGGCATGATTTTGTCTGGATTCGTTTCGTTTGGCGAATCGGCAATTGCCACATTTGTGTCGTCAAACTTAGCCGGATCCTTCGTGTATTTAGAAGGACTTTGCGTATATCCAACGATATATCCTTCCACTATCCCCTTCGTTTTCCCTTGCTGCTTAAATACTTGAATTGCTTTTTCTACCGACATAGAAGTATTTTCTTCCGCCTGCGCTAAAGTTCCAGTAAATGAAAACAATAGTATGAATGATAAAAAGACACTTAACAGTTTCTTCACAGTCATTTTCCTCTCCCTAATTCATATTTTCTCAGCATGTCTATCATATCAAATGATTCGTTATATAGAACTATATTTCGACAAGTTTTACACAAAATTTATTTAATTTACAAGTTTTCAAACTATAATACAAAATAACTTATATAGGTTTATTAACTAACAGCTATTTTATTCAATAAACAAACCGCCTTCAATCTAATTGAAGGCGGTTTGTTTGAAATATTTTAATTTGCGACTAATTCAGTCTCCATTACTTTCTCTAAATGAATTAGCACACACTTTGCAGCTCTCTCACCTTGTTCAATACAGTCCGGAAGACCAGAACCAGCGTAAGAACTACCTGCCAAATACACACCTGGCAACTCACTTTCCATAAATGTTGTGAGCTTCTTCATTCGTTCTTTATGACCTACTGTATATTGAGGCATCGCTTCTTTCCAGCGGCTTACAATTGTAAACTCTGGATCCTCTGTAATATCCATTGTCTTTTGTAAGTCCTCTAATACAAGCTGCACAATTTCTTCGTCCGTTTGTTCGACAATCGCTTCATCACCAGGTCGTCCGACGTAACAACGAAGAAGCGTTTTTCCTTCTGGCGTTGTATGTGGCCATTTTTTATGTGTCCACGTACACGCCGTAATCGTGTAATCACTATTTCTTGATACGACAAATCCGGTACCATCAATATCACGCTGAATGGCAGACTTTGGGAAAGCAAGTGCCACGTTCGCAACTGATGTAGATGGAATGTTACGGAAGAAACGAAACTGCTTGTACTGCGCAAACATAGATGGTAACACTTTATGCGGAGCTGCGACTACAATCGCATCTGCTTCTAATTCTTTTCCGTTACTAAGAGTAATCGTATAGCCATCACCAAGTTTTGCAACTTTCTCAATACGCGTTCCTTTTATTACCATATCATTAGGAATCTTCACTTCAAGAGATTCTACTATAGATTCTAAACCGGTTTTCACAGTTTTAAAGATTCCTTTTTTCACTTCAGCCTTCTCTTCTTTCGGAGCGAGCGTACGCATACCGAGTGAAATACTACGGTGCTCCTGTTCGATTTGATAAATTTGAGGGAATGTTGACATTAAACTCATTTCATCAATATCCCCTGCATAAATACCAGATAATAATGGCTCAATTAAATTTTCAACGACTTCATTCCCGAGGCGATGTCTGAAAAACTGCCCGAGTGATTGGTCAGAAACTGGTTTTGACCTTGGCATTAATAAGTCAAAACCAGCTCTTAATTTACCAATTGGGGAGAACAATCCGGAAAATAGAAACGGCGTAATTTGCGTTGGAATTCCCATCATTGATCCGCTCGGCATTTTATGTAACCGATTATTTACAAGGATAAATGATTGACCTGCCTTATTATTTACAAGTTCATCGCCAAGTCCTAATTCTTTCACTAATTTAGCTGCACTCTCTTTTCTTGCTAAGAAAGAATCAGGGCCACGTTCAATTGTAAATCCATCTTTTTGAACGGTTTGAATTTTCCCGCCAAGTTTACCAGACGCTTCTATAAGCAATGCATCTATCGGCAAGTTTTTTTCACGAATTTCTTTTTGTAAGTTATACATTGTTGTTAATCCTGTGATGCCACCGCCGATGATCACAACTTTTTTCCTCAAGTAAGCTCCCCCTTTCTACTTACATTACAGATTCTTTTTTCTTTACTACAACATCTGTTAAGCAATCAATAAATGCGTCCGATGCATTTGGCATTTCTGGACGATAATATTTCGCGCCAATTTCATCCGTTACAACTTTACACTCAAAGTCATTGTCATATAAAACTTCTAAATGTTCCGCAACAAATCCAACTGGTGCATATACGAATGAAGTATAGCCGTACTTTTCATTTAGTTCTCTCGTTAAATCTTGTACATCTGGACCAATCCAAGGATCTGGCGTATTTCCGGCACTTTGCCAACCTACTGCATAGTTTGCTACTTCAGCGCCTCTTGCGATATAGTCAGCTGTTTCATTTAGTTGATCTGGATATGGATCGCCTAGTGCGATGATTTTTTCTGGTAAGCTATGTGCTGATACGATTAACACAGCTTTTTCACGTTCTGCTTCTGACATACCGTTATATATACCTTTCACTGCATCGACCCAATACTGAATAAATTTCGGTTCTTTATACCAGCTATCGATGCCGTGAATTGTTAAGTTTCCAAGTTTTTCTGCTTCTTCTTGCGCTCGTCCTACATACGACTTCACACTAAAAGTAGAATAATGAGGGGCAAGAACGAGTGCAATTGCATCTTCTATTCCATCTTTATGCATAGCTTGTACTGCATCTTCAATGAACGGTTCGATATGTTTTAAGCCAAGATACATGTGATACTCTACTTCATCCTGCACTTCATTTAAACGCGTCTCTAACTTTTTAGCTTGCTCTAATGTAATAGTAGCTAAAGGAGAAATGCCACCAATTGCACGGTAACGTTCTGTTAAATCTTCTAGCATTTCAGGACTTGGCTTTCTTCCTCTGCGAATATGTGTATAGTAACGTTCAATATCTTCTTCTTTATATGGCGTTCCGTATGCCATTACAAGCAAACCAATTTTCTTTTTCATACAGCCAATCTCCTTTACTTCGCTAACTGTTCTTTAGAGTACTCATGAATAAATGTAGTTAAACGTTTTAATGTATCTGGATTTACTTCTGGGAATACACCGTGACCTAAGTTAAAGATATAACCTGGCTCTTTCATTCCTTGATCTAAAATACCTTTTACATGTTCTTCAATAACAGACCATGGCGCAAGTAAGAATGAAGGGTCCATATTTCCTTGTACCGCCTTATGAACGCCGCGTGCACGTGCTTCTTCGATCGGTAAACGCCAGTCTAAACCGACTACATCAAGAGGTAAGTCGTGCCACTCATTTACTAAGTGTGCAGCGCCAACGCCGTGCATAATCATTGGTACACCCATCGTGCGAACTTCTGCAAAAATACGCTCCATCGCTGGTTTAATAAATATACGGTAATCCGCTACATTTACTGTTCCAACCCAAGAATCGAAAATTTGAACAGCTTTTGCTCCTGCGTTAATTTGCGCTTTTAAATATGTAATAACCATATCTGCAAGCTTATCCATTAATGCGAACCAAGCTTTCGGCTCTGCATACATGAACGCTTTCGTATTATGGTAGTTACGAGAAGGACCGCCTTCAATCATATAGCTCGCTAACGTAAATGGAGCTCCTGAAAAACCGATTAACGGTACATCTAACATTTCTGTCGTTAATAAACGAATTGTATCTAGTATGTAAGGTACGTCATCTTCTGGATTGATTTCCCCTAATTTTTCTACATCTTGTAAAGAACGGATTGGATTATCAATTACTGGGCCAATACCAGATTTAATTTCCACATCAACACCAATTGCAGGTAGTGGTGACATAATATCTTTATAAAGAATTGCTGCGTCTACGTTATATTGATCAACTGGCAACTTTGTAACATAAGCGCATAATTCTGGATTATGTGTAATTTCAAATAAAGAATATTTCTCTTTTATCTTTCTATATTCCGGCTGCGAACGACCTGCTTGACGCATATACCATGCTGGTACATACTCTGTACGTTCCCCCCTACATGCTTTTAAAAATGTCTCATTTATAGTTCTTACCAAGACCCTTGCTCCCTTCCCTACCAATGCTTTTGCTTTAAATACGTTCTATTCCGATATTTATCTTTTTTTACTATACAGCTTGTAAAAACAAAATGCATAACATTATGTACGTTGTTCATGAAATTGACACAAACGTTCGTAAAACCGCTTACTATTTTCACAACATTCTTATTATAGCACAGAGAAAAACTACGGTTTAGCTACTTTTGACTTTTCTCCTTCACGGTTCGTTTGTGTGTTAAATGGCACAACGTAAAAACTCGGTTTTGAGAATATGTTAATAAACTTTTCCTCATATTTCTCAGCTCCTTTTACCGTCCCAACGTGAGTATGAATTCCTTTTTCAACTTTATAAATCCGGTACATAATTCGCTCATCAGGAAGCGGCGTCCAGCTTAGTTTCATCGCAAATAAACCGAAAGGACTAAATACTAGTTTTGCTTCCACGTTTTGAATCTTATCTAAACGAATTGGCAGTCCAATTGTTTCGACACCTTTTGGCCTATGAAAACTCGCTTTATCTTGTATGTTTGCTTTCGTTAAAATCTTTTTAAACAACATCGTTGCAGATGCATTTCCATCTTGTAATTGATGCTCTTTATCAGTACGATCATAGCCAATCCAAACTGCCCCTACTAAATTCGGTGTATATCCAACAAACCACATATCGCGCGCACCATGGTCATCATTCGGCAATGAAGTTGTTCCAGTCTTTCCAGCCAAAGCTCCATTATATACACCAGCTTTCGCCGTACCTTCTTTCACAACTCCTTCCAGCATCTTTGTCATGTACCATGCCGTTTGCTTTGAAAAGACTTTCGTTTCAGCTTTTGATGATTCTCCAATAACTGCACCGTGTCTATTTAATACTTTATCAATAACGTGTGGTTCAATAATATTCCCGTTCGCTAAAAAAGAGCGGTACATTTTAACAAGATCAAATGGAGAAACACCATTTTTAAGCCCGCCAAGTGCCGTGCTTAAACCTGAGTCCGCAATATGAATATTTCCTTTCTCTAAATATTGCTTTCCCTCATCTACCCCTAATTCATTTAATAAAGAGACAGCTGGCACATTTGCTGATTCTAATACCGCATCGTACATCGTCATCTCTTTCGTATACTCATGATTATAATTTCGAGGTTCATAGCCTTCAAACGAATTTTTTTCATTCGTTAATAAAGAATATGGATTATATTTTTTCGTCTCAAGTGCAGGTCCATATACGATAAGCGGCTTTAAAACAGAACCAGGCTGCCTTTTAGCAAAAACACGATTAAGCCCTCTTGGAACATACTCTCTTCCGCCAATTGCTGCTTTAATTCCGCCAGTTTGGTTATCCATTAATAAAAATGCACCTTGCGCACCGTTTTCTTTACCAGGGAAATTTCTCGCATCTTGAAACTGGTTATATGCTACCTTTTGAATTTTTTCATCCATCGGTACGACAAACGTATACCCTCCGCGAAGCACTTCTTGATGAGACAAACCGTATAAACGTGCTGCTTCATCTATAACCATATCAATATACGGCATATATGCCAGTTCACGTTCATCTGAATTTTTATAAAGAGCGATTGTTTTCCCTTGATAACGAACACTATCTTCCGCTGTTAAATAGCCTTGTTTATGCATAAGTGACAAAACAAGATCACGGCGTTCCTTACTCTTCTCAGGGGATAAGTACGGTGAATAGCCATTTGGCGCTTTCGGAAGCCCTGCAAGCATAGCCCCCTCTTCTACTGTTAAATCTTCTACATTTTTATTAAAATACAACTTTGCTGCCGCTTGAATTCCATATGCCCCGTGGCCAAAATAAATATGGTTCATATACATTTCAAGAATTTGCTGCTTCGTATATTTTTGCTCTAATTGAAGAGAGATTGCGACTTCTTTCAATTTGCGCGTAAATGTTTTTTCACGAGTTAAAAAGACATTTTTAGCTAATTGCTGTGTAATCGTACTACCGCCTTCTACCTTCTCTCCAGCTAACGTATCTTTATAAAGCGCCCGAAATATAGAAGGATAATCAATTCCTTGATGCTCATAAAAACGAGAATCTTCCACCGCAATAAATGCTTGCTGCACATACTTTGGAATTTCTTCGATCGGCACGAGCTCTCTATTTTCTACATATAATTTCGTAATTTCTTTTCCTTTCTGGTCAACGATACGTGATGAAGAGTGGAAAACAAGCTGCTTTTCATCCATCATATAGCCACCAGCTAACACAATAAGTTTATAAAGTACAATTGCTACTACAAACGTTGCTAACCCGCCCAATAAAGTCCACTTTGCTTTCTTCATACATCGGCCTTCTTTCCAAATGATGGTACATTTATTATTTGAAAAAGAAGTATCTTTATGTATATAATCTTCAAAGTTTTTTAAGAGAATTGATATAATAGAGACAAACCATAAAGGGGGCATTAAAATGAAGGCTATTATTTCATACGAAACACCTCTAGAACAAGCACATTTCACTGCAAAAAATAACGAAAAAGATATGTTTTATAAAGAAAATACTGAAGAATCTGTAGAATCCGCACTTCAGTATGACGTATTAGACGCTGTTGGAGAATTTAAAGGACAACCTGGCTACATCGTTTGTAACAACATTTCTGTAACAGACGAAGGTCGTCCTGTATTTGAAAACCGCTTTAAAAACCGCGCAGGCCTTATCGAAAACGAACCTGGTTTCCAAGCAATCCGCGTTCTTCGCCCATTAAGTAACGATACATATGTCATTTTAACGATGTGGGAAACTGAGCAAAACTTTAAGGACTGGACAGAATCACGTTCATTCGAAAACGCTCATAAAAAACGTCCTGCACAAGCAGAGGGACAAGCTCCGGCGCATCCACATGCAGAACAGCAAAAAAGTATTTTCTCTCGTCCGTCATTTGTGACTACTTTTGATGTTTTAGTTTAATTAAAAAGTAGTACAACACCGGCAGTGCATGAAATTATATTAGCGATTTTTCGAATATATCGGCGCAACTCAAAATATATCAGCGATTTTTCGAATATATCGACTTATCGACAAATCACGACACAAAAAAGGAAACACCATTATACACCGGTGTTTCCTTTTTCTTTGTACCAATTATATATACGGAGCGCATCTTCTTTTCGCATATGCTTCACTTTATATCTATTCCCCGCTACCGATACAACAGCTGTACATAGCTCGTCTTTCTTTTGAAAATACGATTGATTGTATCCTACTGCTTGAACATGCCTTCTCCGCATGATTCCTGTATATTTTGCAAGGCCACGGTATACCATGACTAATTGATTTTCCCGTATCATATATCCACCACTTTTATACCGAGCATATGCAAGTAACGTAAATATGATAAATAGTGGTATTAAAGTGAACAACGCACTATTTTGTTTAAAATAAATACTCGCACCGACGATCGGCACAGCGAGTATGGCACTTGTAATCCAGCCCATTATGATGTAACGGCGTAATGCGGCCTTCGGTAAATGAACGATTTCTTCTTCCGTTTCATACGGCAACTGCAAATACGTAAGTAACTGCTGGACATCTTTCTTCTTCATAAAGGGATGTAGCATTACTTCATTTCCAGCCGCTTCTATACTTTGAATAACTTCCACTTCGACAGAACAATAACCGAAAGGCTGGCGAAGAATTCCTTCTTTCACCGTAATAGCTTGAATGCGGTGTAGTTTTAAAACAAACTCTTTCTTATCAAATAACCCTTGAACGATGCGAATTTCATTTCCGGTTCGCTCGATTTTAAAGTTCGCATATTTTAATGCATAGCCAACTGTCGAAACGACCCATGAAACCGCCATTAAAATCGCAGCCATAACGATTAATTCATATACACCGTTATCCATCACATACGCTTCCACTTTACTGACGAGCCATTTTGGAAGAAATTCATTAAACTCTGTGTAAATAAGAAGTAATCCAGAAAACACTAATCCGAATCTACCAGACGTAATGGAAGCTACTAAAATCTCTTTCATCGTTAACTGATAAATCGTCTTACTTTCTTCTGCCATGGGTACTTCTTCACTCGCAGCGCTTCTTTTTTTATTTAATAAGGCAATCAGTTCCTTCGCTTCATCTTCTTTAATCCCAGCTAGCATCACTTCCGGCTCACTACCGCCGCCCGCTACTTCTATATTTAATTTTGTAAGTCCAAGCATTTGATAAATGATATTAGAAGATGTACTAATGTTTTGTACACGGTCTTTATTTAAATAACTTTCCTTCTTTACAAAGACACCGTGCTTTATGTGTACAATATTATTTTCAACCCAGTACACTTTGAAATACCACTTTATAGCTGAGAAAATTGCCATAATAAATAATACGGCCAAAAGAACAAGATGTAAGAAATACCAAGGTTCTACTTCACCATCTGATCGAAATAAAACAAGAAAAATAAAAGGTAACAAAGTCGCAATTCGAATACCTAACAATATCGTAATCGGATGTTGCCTCTTATACATCCTCATCACTCACTTTCGCAAGCTCTCCAATTTGTCTTTTCAACTGCTCTGCTTCTTCTTTCGTTAAACCTGGAATACTATGAGAAGTTGCCGCTGTTGAAATATGTAATTCTGCTAAATTATACTTTCTCATAATTGGTCCTTGCTCAATCGTTACGTGCTGCACGCGAATCATCGGAATAAGTACGCGTTTTATAACGAACATTCCCTTTTGAATCTCAATCTCTTCTTCATTTAATCTGTAACTATAATAACGTTGACGTAAATTTGGAAACACAAAATAATCAAGTGGGATAAAGGTAATAGCGCCTGTTACTAATAATCCAAACAACCAGCCCCACCAGTTAAAATTGATCATAAAAAAGAAATACGCAATTACGACTGCTAGTATAACTGCCGCCCCAATTAAAGCGTGAATTCTCCACACTTTCAGCATATTAGAATGAATCTCCCTTTCTAACGGCTGCATCTCATCACTCCAATTATATGAATTTATTAATTATATATTAGTTGTTATATACAGTTTTGTAAAATTATAGTTATAACATCATATCGAGCATTTCTTTAAAATTCCCCTCATTAATGGAATACACCTGAAACTGAATATAATCTATTTCATTCGTATTAGGACGGGCATATGGCAAAATGTTAAAATTAGAAGCTGATCTTCCTAACATATCCGTAATCATAAGAGCAACATCTATATACTCAAAATCTATACGAAATGCTACTGCTTCTCCCGTAAATTCATAATCTTTAATCGCGTCATAAGACTTATTCGCACTAATTAACGTCACTTTTAGTAGTTGGTTTAAATTTTTTGGTTTAAAATTAATCATTTATACAACTCCTTTTTCAATAAAACACTATGAAAATAGTGTAATCTTTTGCTTTCATAGCTTCACACATTCATTATATTAAAAATAAAGCTAGTTTTTTATATATTTTTTGATATAATTACTTACGGGAAACGGGAAGAATTTTGTCTTCCCTTGTGTTTTTATTTGCATCTAGTACTTTTGCTAGATGCCTTTTTTTATGCTAAAAAAGGTACCCTCAAATAGTTTGAGGATACCTTTTCCATCGATTTAATGCAGTTCAATAATTGTACCATCTTCGAATACTTTGAATACTCCAGTAAATCCTGATCCAGCTGCGCCTTCTATTTTATATGTCGTACGCACTCTAATTTTATAATATTTCTTTCCATTTTCTACTTGCGTATCTTCTAGCGTATAATCATATTCTTCTTTATATTCATTTTTGATATATTCTTTAGCTTTCTCAAAAGTAAACGCATCTTGATTCTTTCCTGTCTCTACCTTTTTATTATTTTCTGTCGTTACGTTTTGAGTCTTATCTGCCTCTACTTTTTTATTATTTTCTGTCGTTACTTTTTGAGTCTTGTCTGCTTCTACTTTTTTATTATCTTCTGTTGCTACTTTTTGAGTCTTGTCTGCTTCTACCTTTTTATTATTCTCTGTCGCTACCTTTTGAGCCGGTGCTGTATTCGTTTTTTCTGTTTTCGTTGCTACCGCTACATTCTTTGCATTTTTTTCTTCTTCACCAATTTTCGTGATTAATCCTGCGGCTTTTTTATTATATTCTTCAAGGTTCTTGTTATCTTTTGTTTCTGAAACTAGCTTCGTTAATAACTCTTTCGCTTCTGAATAATTTTTCTTGCCGATTAACTCTTCGCTTTTCACCAGTTGTTCACTATATTTCTTTTTTGTTTCTAAAATAGCTAGTAACGCTGTTCGTTCTTCCTTTGCTTGTTTTACAAGCGTAGTGCTTCCATTCTTCACGCTTTCTACTTTTTCAAATGATTTAACAGATTCTTCTACCTTTGTTTCTTCTTTTAACTTCACTGCTTCAATCATTGCTTTCGTTTGTTCTACAAGCACTTTTGCATCTGAATCATCTTTTTTCTCATCTAGTGCTTTTTCAAATGATGACAAGGCTGTTTTATATTCTTTATTCGTTAGTGCGGTATTTCCCTCATCCATTGCTTTGTCAAAATCTCCATTACTACATCCAGCTAGCATTAAAAACGTAAGTCCAATTACCGTTAATAACTTTCTCATTTTCTCTCCCCCTATATATACCTAAAACAATAACATCATATGTATAAAAGTCTGTGTAGTAATTAGACTGAAAGTAAAATATGTACTAAATTATGTGTGAGAAAGGAAGTACATTTCATTTACTATCATTACTTAAAAACTACTAAATAGTTGGTATTCTTCTTTCAAGACAGAAAAGAATTTTAATAGTGCGTAAGCTCTCACTCAGACTTTTTACTACACACACTCTTATACACATAGAAAAATCATTTTTAATTTATAGTTTGCTATTTCTTCAACGTTACATATTCTCGGTTAATTGGAAATTCAAACTATAATTCGTAACATACAGAAAAACAACAGAAAACAAACCGTAACATAAGTCACATTTTGTAACTTTTTTGTAACACAAATGTAACATAAGGTTTTTGAATATACAATAGTTTTTTTTACATTATTTTCCCCTATCTACATTTTCAGGCGACAATAAGATTCCAATCTTTAGTGTAAATAAAGGTTCTTCATAAAAGCGTGTAGGGGATCCCGCCCCATTGACATCAAGTTGACAAATAAAAAGTATCCAATAATGAGACCAAATTTAAATCCGCCATACAAATGACCATGCAGTCATCCAAAACTTAATGGAACATGGCATTGATCTTAAATTAAATGAGATACCACACTCTAAGCTTATGATCCAATGGATAATAGACTTGTTTTATTATCGTTTTAGAGCCGCTTATCTCTCTATGAAAGCTGACCATATTATTGGGTTGCAGATTGATTCCACCTTGAAACTGTTCTCTTTTTTCTATAAAAAAACCCTTCAGGTTGTATTCTTCCCTTCACTTTATCGTGAAGTGTTTTTGAATACTTACCTAAAGGGCGTAATATCAATAGTAAACTTTTAATTTGTCTGCTACTCAGATTACAGTGTAATCAATAATCTAAATCTTTTTTATTATTTTATTCGCTGACGAGCGAGTAGAATTCCACCTAAAAGGAATAATACAATACCTCCAAGAATTGAACTCATTTCTGCTGATGTTCCTCCTGTGTTAGGAAGTAATGTTGGCTTATCATTTTCTGTAGTAGGTGGAACTTTTGAATCGCTATTTTTGTCTGGATTTGTGCTTGGATCTTTTGGATCTGTACTTGGATCTTTTGGATCTGTACTTGGATCTTTTGGATCTGTACTTGGATCT